>CAVPXT010000001.1:0-102104 GCA_963709785.1 uncultured Actinomycetota bacterium
CAGCCCAATCCGGCTCTTCGTACCTGAGGGTGGGGTCACAGGGGTAGGCCGCCGGCGATGAGGAGCATCCGGAGGCGGTAGTTGTTTCGGTTGCGGAAGCCGCGGGCGATGCGGCGGTGGAGCTCGATGAGCCCGTTGACGGCTTCGGTGCCGCCGTTGGCTCGCGCCGCCGGTGTCGAAGTAGCCCAGGAACTCTCGTGCGCCATCGGCGCAGGGTCGTGCCGAGGCGGGCGACCTCGGGGATCGGGCAGGTGTGCAGCGTCGCGACGATGGTCTCGGCGACCGCGCGGCCGGCGGCGTGGCTGTCCTGGTGGTAGGCGGAGCGGACCTGTTGGGCGCACCGCCAGGCGAGCTCGACCTCGAGGTGCTCCTCGCGGGCGGTGAACGCCGCATGGAGGCGGGTGCGCTGCCGGTCGGTCAGGTGCTCCTGCCCGGCGCGCAGGGTGTTGCGGATCCGGTACAGCGGGTCGCCGCGTCGGCCGCGGTGGCCGGTGGTGTCCTGCTGCACCCGGCGCCGGACGTCGTCAACGACCTGGGTGGCGAGCTTGACGACGTGGAACGCATCGAGCACCGAGCGGGCATCCTCGAGCTGGTCATCGATCGCGTTCTTGTACCCGTGGAACGGGTCCAACGTGGCGATCTCGACGCCGGCCCGGAACGACTCGCCCCGCTCGTGCAGCCAGCTCTTGTAGGTCTCCCCGGAGCGGCCCGGGACCAGGTCCAGCAGCCGGGCATGGACCCGGCCCTGGGCGTCGCGGGTCAAGTCGACCATCCCGGTCAGCTCCTTCGGACCCCGCCCGCCGTCCACGATCGGCTTGGTCGACACGTGGTGCCACACGTGCTCGTCGACCCCCAGGATGGTGACGTTCTCGAAGCGGGACTCATCCGCGGCGGCCGCGGCCAGGATCGGCTCGATCGAGGTCCACACCGTCCGCCACGTCGTCCCGAGCCGGCGCGCCAACCCCTGCACCGAGGCATGCTCACCGCCCAGCTCGGCGATCGCCCACCGGCACGCCCGCGCCGTCAACAGACCTCGGGGCCGAGCGACCGCCTCGTCCTGCTCCACGAACGCCCCGATCGGGCACGCCGGCTCGGGACACCGCCAGCGGCGCTTGCGCCACACGACCGTGGTCGGCTTCCCGAACGCCGGCGCGTCGACCAGCCGCACCTCCCGCCGGCCGTGGCGGTGCGCGACGACCCCACAGGCGGGGCAGCCCATCGGCTCCGGGGCGGACTCCACCGTCACGGTCAGCGCGCCCTCGTCGTCGCGGTCGACATCGACCACACGCAGGTTGTTCAGGCCGACCAGCAGGTCGCAACGGTCGCAGTAGCAGCCGCGGGCACGGCAGCACGACGTAGGCTCGGGCATCGTCGAGGTCCTCGTGAGCAGAAGATGTGAGAGTCCTCTGATCCTCGGGGACCTCGACCACAACCCCGCTCAGCCCACTCCTCGGCGCGCCGTGCTCACCCCACCCTCAGGTACGAAGAGCCCTCAATCTGTTCCGACGGCACCCACGGACGGCAAAGCCGTCCACCGCGGACGACCTCGGCGGCCGGACTTCTCTCCATGGCCCGCCACCGACACCGTGGAAGCGCCCTCTGTCCCGGCTCGCCGCACTCTCCTTCGCCCAGGTCATCTACCCCGCGTGCAGCGCGTCCTTCCGCATCGACGCTTGAGGAATGACCCCTGGGCCTAGCTCCCCACCCTGGCCCTCAGCAGCCGCCACGAAGCGCGCCATGGCGGCGTTTTGACGCACATTCTCGCTGCCGGTGGGCAGAACGAGAGGCGACTCAGTCGGCGAAGGAGTCGACGTCGACGAGACCGGCGAGGAATGCGTCGAGAGACACCGCCAGGGACATGAGCGCGTATCCGAGTTCCTGGTCCACGTGGACCACAGCGGGCTCACCCAGCGGGCCACAGGCGCGGTAGTCAAGAGCGATCATCTCGTGGCCGGCGGACGGGGTATCGGCGAAGTAGACGCCGATCGGGGGTAGCGCCACTCCTCAAGCCACAAGCGTTGACCGGAGTCGCCGCACAAGCTGGAGCGGGCTGTACGGCCGATGGCGAAGATGACTGTCAAGGCTACGTGGTCTGGCGCCCAGGATGTCGGGGCCGGGCTCGGGTGCGCGTTCAGCCGAAGCAGACCTCCGTTGTGCCTTCGGGCGAGATCAACGTATGCAGCGGGGAGGCGGTACCCGAGTTCATAATTTTTTTGGGGGGGAAAAAAAAAATTAGTTCGAGTTCGAGTTCGATGGAGCGGACGTCCTCATCTGTCGGCGGGTCCTCGGTGGCACTCTCCCCGTCAGATGCCCCGACGAACAGTCCTTCAGGCCAGTCGAGATCGGATCGCCCCACCCGCACAAAATGGCGCCCCGACGCGCCGTCGCCGGGGTAGGGCGCTTCGCTGGCGGGAAGACGCTGACCCGCCGAGTCGAGTGAGTAGGACACGCCGTCTGCGGGGGCCCCAGGCGGCGTGTTCTGTTCACTCGACGGGGTGGAGCCGAGGTAGCCCACTGTGGGCGGTGTGCAGCAGGTCTGGCGTGCACCGCAGGCGCGGCTGCCGGGGGTCAGAAGCCGCCGTCGCGGGCCATGTTGTTGAACCGGGAGTAGTGGCCCTGGAACGCGAGGACGAGGTCCTTGGTCGGCCCGTTGCGGTGCTTGGCGACGATGACGTCGGCCTCCCCGTCGCGCTCGGGGTCGGAACGGTCGCGGTGCAGGAGGATGACGACGTCGGCGTCCTGCTCGATCGAGCCGGACTCGCGCAGGTCCGACATCTGCGGGCGCTTGTCGGTGCGCTGCTCGGGGCCACGGTTCAGCTGGCTGATCGCGATGACCGGAACCTCGATCTCCTTGGCGAGCAGCTTCAGCGCCCGGGAGAACTCCGCGACCTCCTGCTGGCGCGACTCGACCTTCTTGCCGCTCGTCATGAGCTGGAGGTAGTCGATGACGACCAGCTTGAGGTTGTGCTGCTGCTTGAGGCGCCGGCACTTGGCCCGGATCTCCATGAGCGACATGTTCGGGCTGTCGTCGATGAACAGCGGGGCGTTGGAGATCTTCCCCATGATCCGCGCGAGCTTGGTCCACTGGTCCTGGTTCTTCAGGCCGCGGCGGAGGTCCTGGAGCTGGATGGTCGCCTCGGCCGAGAGGATGCGCATCGTGATCTCGGTACGGCTCATCTCGAGCGAGAACACCGCCGCCGCCATGTCGTGCTTGATCGCCGCCGCGCGGACGATGTCGATGCCGAGCGTGGACTTGCCGACCGCGGGTCGCGCCGCGACGACGATCATCTGGCCGGGGTGCAGCCCGTGGGTCAGCTCGTCGAGCTCGATGAAGCCGGTGGGCACCCCGATGAGGTCGTCGGTGCGCCCGGAGGCGGCCTCGATCTCCTCCATCGTCTCGTTGAGCAGCTCGCCGAGGACGTGGTAGTCCTCGCCGCCGCGCTTCTCGGCGACCGAGTACACCTCGGCCTGCGCGCGGTTGACGATCTCGTCGATGTCGCCCTCGCCCTGGCCGTAGCCCATCTGGACGATGCGCGTGCCGGCCTCGACGAGCCGCCGCAGCACCGCGCGCTCGTGGACGATCTCGGCGTAGTAGCCGGCGTTCGCCGCAGTGGGCACCGACTGGATCAGCTGGTGGAGGTAGGCCTGCCCGCCGACCCGGGCGAGGTCACCGCGCTTGGACAGCTCGTCGGCCACGGTGATCGCGTCGGCGGGCTCGCCGCGCCCGAAGAGGTCGAGCACGGCATCGAAGATCGCCTCGTGCGCCGGCCGGTAGAAGTCGTGGGCCTTGACCTCCTCGAGGCAGTCCGCGATCGCGTCCTTGTCGAGGAGCATCGAGCCGAGCACCGACTGCTCGGCGTGGAGGTCCTGCGGGGGCACCCGCTCGTCGGGTCGTTCGGAGGGGCCGGAGAAGGCCTCGCTCAGCTCCGCGATGCTCACCCGCGCTCCCCTCTCACCGACTCGTCGTGGCCCCTGCCGAGGCGGTTCGCACCGACACCCGAGGTCTGGTCCAGAACACCAGAGGCCACCGACATCGGGGCTGCGGTGTCACCGTAGGACTCCACCGGCGACGCCTCCAAGTCCGGCGGGCGACATCGGCCGAACGGCTGGGGACAGCCTGTGGAGAACGTGGGGAAAACGCCGCACGTCGTTGTGCACCGTCGGTGGAGAACCCTGTGGACAGACCTCTCGGTGAACTCCCAGCAAGCCCCTGACCTGCACGGACTCCCTCCACGGCATGTGCATCCAAGAAAGTTTCGGGCGTGTTGCGGTCCACAGGGGTGGATCGGCCGTTCGGGCTCAGCCGGTGCGGCCGTAGCGCTCCGCGGCGCGGGCCCGCGCCTTGGCGGCCTCGGCCTCCCGGTCCTTCGGCGGCGCCGCGGTGACGAGGGAGTCGAGCAGCCGCTGGGTCGCCTCCGCGACCTCCTCGACGGCGCGCGCGAAGGCCGCCTCGTTGGCCTGTGACGGCCTCGTCGACCCGCTGACCTTGCGGACGTACTGCGTCGCCGCGGCCCGGACCTCGTCGGTCGTCGCGGGGGGAGCGAAGTTGTGGAGCTGGCGGATGTTGCGGCACATGCCTCCACGGTAGGACGGGCGCGCCGTCTCAGGACAGCCTCACCTGTGCTGTGCCGGAGGCCCGGAGCGGGGATGATGGGGTCATGAGGACCGTGAGTCTCGAGCAGCTCGGCCGCCACCTCGGAGCCCTTCCCGGGAACCCCCGCGTCGTCGTCTCCGGCAACGTCGCCGTCCCGTGGGAGGCCGTGCGCGCCCTCGACGAGGGGCGCGAGCAGTACGTCATCCACGCCCTCAACGCGCCGAAGGGCATCCCGGACCGGCCCGGCGTCACCGCCGAGACGTGCTTCGTCGGTGGCGGCATGCGCCACCACTCGAACCTCTCGTACGTACCGAGCCGGCTCTCCCTCGTCCCCGTGCTCTACGGCGGCCCCCTCGCCCCCGACGTCGTCATCGTCCACTGCGCGCCCGCCCGCGACCGGATGTTCTCGCTCGGCATCGAGGTCAACGTCCTCCCCGCGGCCATCGAGGCCTGCCGGGCGCGCTCCGGCCTCGTCGTCGCGGTCGTCAACGACCAGATGCCGTACACCGGCGGCGACGCGCTCCTCGACGTCTCGGCCGTCGACCTCGCCGTCGAGGTGTCCGTGCCCCTGCCGTCGCACGAGCCGCTCACCCCCGACGACGACAGCCGGCTCATCGGGGAGCGGGTCGCCGACCGCGTCGCCGACGGCGCCACGCTCCAGGCGGGCATCGGCGGCATCCCCGACGCCACGATCGCCGCCCTGGCCGGGCGCCGCGGCCTGCGCGTGTGGACCGAGATGTTCTCCGACGGTGTCGTCGCCCTCGACCGCGCCGGAGCCCTCGAGGCGGACCACCCGCTGACGACCTCGTTCCTCTTCGGCTCCGAGGAGCTCTACTCCTGGGTCGACGCCAACCCCCGTGTGCGGATGACCCGCACCGAGACGACCAACGACCCCGGCCTCATCGCCCGCCAGCGCGCCATGACCTCGGTCAACTCCGCGCTCGAGGTCGACCTCTTCGGGCAGGCCAACGCCTCCCGCATCGACGCCCGCATCCACTCCGGCTTCGGCGGCCAGACCGACTTCGTCGTCGGGGCGCTGCACTCGCCCGGGGGCCAGTCGTTCATCGCGCTGCGGTCCTGGCACCCCAAGGCCGACGTCTCCACGGTCGTCCCGCTGCTCGACGAGCCGGTCACGAGCGTGCAGCAGAGCGCCATCGTCACCGAGCAGGGCGTCGCCGAGCTCTTCGGCTACGACCAGGCCGGGCAGTGCCGGCACATCATCCGCGACGCCGCACACCCCCGGGTCCGCGACGAGCTGTGGGAAGAGGCCCACGTCCTCGGGCTCGCCTGAGCCGCAGGGCTGCCCGGGCCTCGGTCAGCGGGTGGCGCCCGTGACCATCCACCGGTCGGTGCGGACCCGCAGCCACATGAGCGTGGCGCGCACCGACATGAAGACGGTGAACGCGAGCCAGAGCCACGTCACGGCGTCGACCTGCCCCGAGGTCGTGTTGCCGGCGAGCAGCCAGTCCCCGGCGAGGTGCACCGCGAGCGCCACGGGGAGGTACGCGACGAGCGTGACGATCATCGCGCGGGCCAGCCACCGGCCGTCGCCCGCGCCGATGAGGACGCCGTCGACGACGAAGACGAAGCCCGACAGGGGCTGCCCGAGCGCCACGACGACGAGCCCTCCGGCGATCGCCGCCTGCACCCCCGGGTCCGCCGAGAAGAACGGGCCCACCCACGGCCGCACGAGGAGGACGAGCAGCCCGAGGACGACCCCTGCGAGCATCCCCCAGCGCAGCATGAGGCGGGTCGCGGCCCGGGTCGTCGCGACGTCGCCGGCACCGAGGGCGCGGCCGGTGATGGCCTGGGCGGCGATCGCGAGCGCGTCGAGGGCGAAGGTGAGGAAGGACCAGATCGTCGCGGTCACCTGGTAGGACGCGAGCGGCACGTCCCCGAGGCCGGCGGCGACCCACGTCGTGAGGACGAGCACGGCCCGCAGCGCGAGGGTGCGCACGAGCAGCGGCACCCCACCCCGGGCCGCCGCGAGGACGCGCCCCGGGTGGGCCCGCAGCGGCACCCGGGTGCGCCCGGCCTCGCGGACGAGCACGACGACGAGCGCGACCGCCATCCCCGTCTGCGCGATGACCGTGCCCCAGGCGGAGCCGGCGATGCCCCAGCCGAGGCCGTGGACGAACCAGATGCTCAGCGCGGCGTTCGCGGTGAAGCCGGTGACGGCGGCGACGAGCGGGGTCCGGGTGTCCTGGAGGCCGCGCAGCACGCCGGTCGTCGCGAGGACGACGAGCATGGCAGGGATGCCGAACGCGGAGATCCGCAGGTAGGTGGTCGCCTGGTCGAGGGCGGCCGCGGAGGCACCGAAGAGCCCGGCGAGGGGGCGGGCCCCGAGGGCGACGACCCCGGTCGTCACCGCCCCGAGGAGCAGCGCCAGCCACGTGCCGTCGATCCCCGCGGTGACGGCGCCCCCACGCGACCCTGCTCCCAGCTGGCGCGCGACGACGCTCGTGGTCCCGTAGGCGAGGAAGACGAAGATGTTCGCGGCGGTGAGCAGGACGGCGCTCGCGACGCCCAGGCCGGCCAGGGGCTCCACCCCGAGCCGGCCGACCACGGCGGAGTCCACGAGGAGGAACATCGGCTCGGCGACGAGCGCGAGGAACGCGGGGACGGCGAGCCGGAGCACCTCCCGGTGCTGCCCCTCTCGCGGTGCGCCCACCCCGGAACTCTGGCACGGCCGGGGCGGGCGGCCTCTCAGGACACCCCGCAGCCCGGCGGGTCAGGTGTGGCGGAGGACGTCCACCGCGGCCTCGCGCCGGGGGTCGCCCGCGGCGACGAGCTCGCCGTCCGCGTGCCGGTACGCGGCGCCCACGCCACCGAAGTACATCGACAACGCGCCGTGGTCGGTCGCCGCGAGTCCGGCGGCGTGCACGGCGGCCGTGATGGCGGGGTCGGACTCGTGCTCGACGACGGCGGCGCCGGAGGCGTCGAACCGGACGTGCATCCGGGGCGCCTCGATCGCGGCCCGCAGGTCGGCCCCGTGGAGGCAGCCCTGGCCGAGGACCTGCATCAGCGCGGTCGTGATGCGGTCGGCGCCGGGCGACCCGACGGCGATGACCCGTCCGTCGTCGGTCCGGCCGGTCGTCGGGGCCATGTTCGAGGCGAGCCGGGTCCCCGGGCGGAGGGCGTGCAGCCCGAGCCGGTTGAGCTCGGGCTCGCCGAGGGCGTTGTTGAGCAGCATCCCGGTGCCGGGCACCGTGATGCCCGCCCCGTAGCCGGCGGACATGGTCACCGCGCAGGCCAGCCCGTCGGCGTCGACCGCCGACACGTGGGCGGTGGACGCCGACGTCGGCAGCCCGGAGAGCCCCTGCCGGTCGACCGACGCGAGCAGCGCGTGCCCGGCGGCGTCGAGGTCGGTCGCGACGTCGTGCACCTCGAGCCGGTACCGCAGGACGGCCTGCTGGACGGTCAGCACGTCCGCCCAGTCGTAGTCGCCGCGCCGGGCGAGCTCACCGAGCATCACGGCGAGCATCGGGCCGCCGACCGACGGAGGCGGGTTGACCGCGAGGTCCCAGGCGCCGACCCGCCGCCGCACCGGGACGCGCTCGACGGGCGCGTACGCCGCGAGGTCCGCCGCGGTGACGAGTCCGCCGTGGCGGCCCATGTCCTCGACCATCGCCCGCCCGACCTCGCCGGTGGTCAGGAGCTCCGGCCCGGTGGTCCCGAGGAGCTCGAGGACGTCGGCGAGCATCCCGTTGGTCACGACCTCGCCCGCGCGCAGCGGGCTGCCGTCGGCCCGGGTCACGAGCGCGTGCGCCTCCGCGTCGGTGCCGAACAGCGTGCCGCCGACGAACCCGAGGTACCGCGCGGCGGCCCCACCCACGGGGTACCCGTCGCGGCAGGCGGCAGCCGCCGGGGCCACGACCTCGGCCCAGGGGGCGCCGCCGAAGCGGCGGACGGCGTCCTCGCACGCGGCCGCCGCACCCGGGGTGGCCACGGACCCGTGGCCGGCGAACATCGTCACCCCGCCCCCGTACTCGGTGAAGACCTCGCGCACCCCGGCGCCGAAGGCCTCGCGCGGGAGGCCGCGGCCGGGCATCTCGACGTTGCCGTCGACGACGACCGGCTCCTCCCCGGGGCGCCACACCGCGACGAACGCGCCGCCCCCGAGCGAGACGATGCCCGGCTCGGTGGCCATCGCCGCGACCGCCGCGGCCACCGCGACGTCGACCGCGTTGCCCCCGGCCCGCGCCATCCCCCGGCCCGCCGCGAGCGAGACCGGTCCGGTCGCCGCGAGCGCCACGTCCACCATGGGCTCGCATCCTGCCACCGCCCGCGACCGTTCCGTGGCCCCGTCCGCGGTCGGACGGTAGCGTGCGGGACCATGACCCGCCCGCCCCTCGCCATCGTCGCCGGCACCGGGTTCTACGACCTCGAGGCCCTCGAGGACCCCACCGAGGAGACCGTCGAGACCGCCTGGGGCCCGGCCCGGGTCACGCGCGGCCGGTGGCACGGGCTCCCCGTCGTCTTCCTCACCCGGCACGGCCCCGGCCACTCCGTGCCGCCGCACCTCGTGAACTACCGGGCGAACGTCCGCGCCCTCGCCGACCTCGGGTGCCACGACGTCGTCGCCGTCAACGTCACCGGGTCGATCGACCCCGACCTGGCCCCCGGCGACCTCCTCTGCCTCGACGACTTCCTCGACCTCACGAAGCAGCGGCCGCTCACCTTCTTCGACGGCTCGGGGCCCGAGGGCGTCGTCCACGTCGACGTCGGCCACCCCTACGACCCGGAGCTGCGTCGCGAGCTCCTCGAGGCCGCCGCGGCCGCCGGTCGACCGCTGCGTGACGGTGGGGTGTACGCGGCCTTCGAGGGGCCACGCTTCGAGACGGCCGCGGAGATCCGGCTGGCCCGGCTCGCCGGCGCCGACGTCGCCGGGATGACGGGGGTCCCCGAGGTCACCCTCGCCCGCGAGGCCGGGCTGCGCTACGCCGCCGTCTCGCTCGTCGTCAACCCCGCCACGGGGGTCGGCGACGCGGACGAGCCGATCACGATGGCCGAGATCGACACGGTGCTCGCCCGCAGCCGCGAGGCGGTGCTCGCCGTGCTCGACGAGCTGGTCCACACCCGGGCCACCTTCACCGACGAGGAGACCACCGCGTGAGGACCGTCGTCATCGAGAACGCGTCGTACGTCGTCACCGTCGACGACGCCGACACCGTGCTCACCGACACCACCGTGGTCGTCGAGGACGGCGTCATCACGGGGGTCGGCGACGAGCGGGTCGCCCCCGCCCCGCCGCACCCCACCGAGGGAGGGACCCCCGACGAGACGACCACGCTCGACGGGCGCGGACGGCTCGTCATGCCGGGGCTGGTCAACCTCCACACGCACCTGCCGATGACCCTGCTGCGCGGGCTCGCCGAGGACGTCGACCTCCAGGGGTTCCTCGGCCGGGTCTGGGCGGCCGAGGGCGCCGTGATGGACCCCGCGACGGTCGAGCTCGGCGCCACGCTCGGCGCGCTCGAGTCGCTGCTCGGCGGCTGCACCACCCAGCTCGACATGTACTTCCACCACGACGCCGCGCACCGCGGTGCGGTCGCGGCGGGCAGCCGGCACGTCATCGGCCCCGTCTTCATGGACGGCCCCGGGCCCGACGGCCTGGCCTGGGAGCAGCGCCTCGCCCTGATGCGCGCCTGGCGCGGCGAGCTCCTCGACATCGGCGGCCCCGAGGTGCCGGTCGCCGCGATGCCCCACGCGACGTACACGTGCTCCCCCGAGCACCTCGCCGAGGTCGTCGCGACGCTCCGCGAGACCTGCGCCGACATCATCACCGACGTCCCGGCGCCGATGGCGCTGCTCACGACCCACGTCTCCGAGAACGCCGCCGAGAACGCCGACATCGCCGGGCGGTACGGCACGACACCGACCGCCATCCTCGACGGCGCCGGCTGGCTGGCCGGTGACGTGCCGTTCGTCGCCGGCCACGGGGTGCACCTCACCGCGGACGACCTCGCCCTCCTCGTCGCGGGCGGTGGCACGGTCGCGCACTGCGCCGGGTCCAACCAGAAGCTCGCCAGCGGGGCGCTGCACTGGGACGAGTACCGGTCCGCCGGCGTCCGGCTCGGCATCGGCACCGACGGGTGCTCGTCGTCGAACGACCTCGACATGTGGCAGGCCATGCGGCAGGCGGCGCTGCTGGCCCGGCTCACGAGCGGCCGGCCGGACGTCGCGAGCGCCCACGAGGTGGTGCGGGCGGCGACGATCGACGGGGCGCGGGCGCTCGGCCTCGGCGGGATCGTCGGCTCGGTCGAGGTGGGCAAGCGCGCCGACCTCGTGCTCCTCGACCTCGAGAAGCCGCACCTGACCCCCGTGCACGACGTGCACGCCCTGCTCGTCTTCGCCGCCGGCCGCGCCGACGTCACCGACGTCCTCGTCGACGGCGAGCCGGTCGTCCGCGACGGGCGCAGCACCCGCCTCGACACCCGCGACCTGCTGGCCCGCGCCCGGGCACGCGGCGCGGAGGCCGGCCGGGCCGCGGCGGCGGTCTCGTGAGCCCCGAGATCCCGGCCGTCGAGCCCCCCGACGAGAGCGCCGCGGAGGTCATCGAACGGCTCGGCATGGTGCCCATCCCCGAGGAGGGCGCCTGGTACGTCGCCGGGCCGCGGACCCAGGGGCTCAACGCCATCACGGTGCTGCTCACCAACCAGCCGGACGGGTTCTCGGCGATGCACCGGCTGACCGTCGACGAGGGCTGGCAGTGGCTCGGTGGTGCCCCGGCGGCCCTGCTGCGGCTGCGGCCCGGTGGCTCCGGGGTGCTCAACTACGTCGGCGAGGAGCACGCGCAGATCCTCGTCCGGGAGAACACGTGGATGGGTGCGACGACCCTCGGGCACTGGACCCTCCTGTCCTGCTGGTGCGCGCCCGCCTTCCGACCCGAGCACTTCGAGCTCGGCGACCGGGCCACCCTCGTCGCCGGCTACCCCTCGTTCACGACCGAGATCCTCACCCTGACCCGCGACGAGCCGGTCGGGCGGATGCGGTGACGGCGCTCGTCACCGGGGCGAGCGGGGGGCTCGGCCGCGCGGTGGCCCTGGCCCTCGCGGAGGCCGGCCACGACGTGGCGGTGCACTACCGCGGGGACGCCGAGGGCGCTTCGACGACGGCCGCCGGGGTCGAGGACGCCGGGCGCACCGCCGCGACGCTGCACGCCGACCTCGACGTCGAGGACGCCGCGGAGCTCGACGCCCGCTGCGAGGACCTCCTCGACCGCTGCGCCACGGCCGTCGGCGCGCCGGACGTCGTCGTGCTCAACGCCTTCCCCCAGCACCACGTGGCGTGGGACGACCTCGACGCGGCCGCGTGGGACGGCTACCACCGCGGCGGGCTGCGCCCGACCGCCGTGCTGCTCCAGCGCGCCGCCGCCCGGATGAGCGAGGGGGGCGCGGTCGTCGTCATCGGGTCCATCGAGGGCCTCCGGGCGATGCCGACGCACGCGCCGTACGCCGTCGCCAAGGCTGCCGTGCACCACCTCGTCGCCGCCGCCGCGCACGAGCTCGGGCCGCGCGGCGTCCGCGTCCTCGGTGTCGCCCCGGGGCTCGTCGACCGCGAGGGCCTCGAGGAGGCCTGGCCCGAGGGGGTCGCGCGCTACCGGGCGGCCTCCGCCCTCGGCCGCCCGGTCACGGCGGACGAGGTGGCCGCCACCGTCGCCTTCCTCGCCTCAGGAGCCGCGTCCGGCCTCACCGGCACCACCGTCACCGTCGACGCCGGGTGGTCGGCCTCGCCGGGCTGGTGAACGGACCCAACTCCTCGGTAACGACACCACAACGAAGCCGAGCCGCGTGCGGTGTCGGCCCGTTCTGGCCGTAGCATTCGCTCGTCTGACCCGACCCCCGAGGAGATCCTCCATGAAGTCCACGCGTTACCTCGTCGCGGTTCCCGCGGCGCTCGCCCTGGCCCTTGCGGGCTGTGGCGGCAGCACCGGCAACACCGACAGTGGGAGCACCGACACCGGCTCGGCCGCCGCCGGCGCCCCCACCGACGACTCGAACTGCGCCGACGCGGCCGTGTTCTGCATCGGCCTGGTCACCGACACCGGGAAGGTCGACGACAAGTCGTTCAACCAGGCCGCTCACGAGGGTGCGAAGGCCGCCGCGGCCGACCTCGACGGCTTCTACAAGTACGTCGAGACCCAGGACGCGAAGGACTACGCCGCCAACATGGCGCAGTTCACCAACAAGAAGTACGACGTCGTCGTCACCGTGGGCTTCCTCATGACCGACGCCACCGTCGCGGCCGCCAAGGCCACCCCCGACACCAAGTTCATCGGGGTCGACCAGACCTACCCCGAGGGCACCACCGAGACCAACCTCACCGGCCTGATCTTCCCCGAGGACCAGGCGGGCTACTCCGCCGGCTACCTCGCCGGGCTGATGACCAAGACCAACAAGCTCGGCCAGGTCCTCGGCCTCGAGATCCCCCCGGTGCAGAAGTACGCGAAGGGCTACGAGGCGGGCGCCAAGGCCGCCAACCCCAAGGTCACCGTCGCGACCGTCTACCACCCCGCCGGCGACAACGCCTTCAACGACCCGGTGTGGGGCGCCAGCGAGGCCAAGAAGCAGCTCGCCCAGGGTGCCGACGTCATCTTCGGCGCCGGTGGTGGCACCGGCAACGGTGCGCTCCAGGAGGTCGCCAAGACCTCCGGCGCCGGGACCGACGTCTTCTGCATCGGTGTCGACCTCGACCAGTGGGACACCGTCCCGGCCGCCCACCCGTGCCTCATCACCTCGGCGATGAAGCTCATCACCAAGGGCGTCACCGAGACGGTCACGACCGCCAAGGACGGCAGCTTCGAGGGTGTCCAGACCCTCGGCGAGGCCGGCCTCGCGCCGTACCACGACTTCGACAGCAAGATCCCTGCCGACGTCAAGTCCAAGGTCGACGAGATCGTCAAGCAGCTCCAGGACGGCTCGCTGAAGACCGGCGTCACGCTCTGACGACGGCCTCCGGGTCACCTCGCGTGACCTGAGCCACGACCGAGGGGGCGGGCACCCGGACCGGGTGCCCGCCCCTTCGTCGGTCCCGGAGCCGGGACCGTCCGACCACCGCCCGACCACCGCCGGCCACCCGTGGGGCCCGCACCCCCCGGCTTCGGCACAATGTGCCGACGCCGTGCGACACGACCCATCGCCCCGCTACTTCCGTCCGCAGGGTGCTCACGCCAGACTGTGGGCACCCGAGCCCTTTGGAGACCCATGTCCGACACCACCAGCACGGCCGAGCCGGCTGCCCCGCCGCCGGCCGACGGGCCGCCTCCCGAGGAGGAGCGCTCCCGCGGTGGCGCGCTCGCCTACCTCGTCGCGAACCAGAGCGCCGTCGTCATCATCGTGGCCCTGGTCATCTCGCTCGCGATCGGTGCAGCGCTGATCCGGTACCAGGGCGTCAGCCCCCTGTACGCGTACGAGACCCTGCTGCGGGAGGCCCTCGTCTACGACGGGGCCTTCACCCGCACGCTCCAGAAGACGGCGCCGCTCGTCCTCACCGGCCTCGCGGTCGTGCTGCCGCTGCGCGTCGGGCTGTTCAACATCGGCGGCCAGGGCCAGTTCGCCATGGGCGCGATCTTCGGCGCGTGGGTCGCCTACCTCGCCGGTGGTGCCGGCTTCGTCGGCGCCCTGCTCGGGATGGTCGTCGGCATCGTCTTCGGCGCCCTCGTCGGCGTCCTCGTCGGCGTCCTCAAGTCCTACCGCGGCGTCCACGAGGTCATCTCGACCATCATGCTCAACTACATCGTCGCGGGCGTGACCTTCTGGCTGGTCGTCGGGCCGCTCCAGGCCGAGAGCTCCAAGACGAGCGGCATCCCCCAGACCGAGCCCATCCCCGAGGCCGCGCAGATCGGCGCGGTCGCGGGTGTCCCGATCGGCTTCATCGTCGCGGTCGCGCTCGCGATCGGCTGCTGGTGGATGCTCACCCGCACGACGATGGGCTTCCGGTTCAACACGGTCGGCGCCAACAAGACCGCCGCCGGCTACGCGGGCATCTCGATCAACCGGGTCGTCGTCCTCTCGATGGCGCTGGGCGCCGGGCTCGCGGGGCTCGGCGGCGCGCTCGAGGCCGAGGGCACGCTGCACCGGTTCGAGCCGGCCATCACCGGCAGCCTCGGCTTCGACGGCATCACCATCGCCCTGCTCGCCCGGGCGAACCCGCTCGCGACGATCCCGGCGGCCTTCCTCGTCGGCATCCTGCGCACCGGCGCCGCGGGCCTGCAGTTCTCCACGGGCATCGCGCCCGAGATCGTCGACCTGCTGCTCGCGATCATCCTGCTCATGGTCTCGATCCCGGTCCTCGGCAAGTGGCTCTTCCGGAGCCGCGCCGACAAGGTCAGCGTCGCGTCGACGAGCTGGGGGAGCTGACATGGTCGCCTGGGCCACCAAGAACCGGACGACGCTCGGCGTCCTCGCCGCCGTCGTCGTCGCCGCGTACGTCTTCTACTACGCCAAGCACGACATCGCGCCGTCGATGTTCGTCTCGGCGTGGGGCTACGCCATCCCCCTCGTCCTCGCCGCCCTCGTCGGTGTCATCGGCGAGCGCTCCGGCGTCGTGAACATCGGCATCGAGGGGCAGATGCTCATCGCCGCGTTCGCCGGCTTCTTCGCCGCCGCCTACAGCGGGTCGATGCTCGTCGGCGTCCTCGCCGGTGTCGGCAGCGGGCTGGTCGCCGGGGGCTTCCTCGCGTGGACCACCGTCCGCTGGCGGATGGACCAGATCATCGCCGGTGTCGTCCTCAACATCGTCGCCACCGGGATCACCTCCTTCTACTACTCGCCCGGCAAGATCCTCCCGGGCGTCATCCCGAACCTCGACATCCCGCTGCTCCAGGACATCCCCCTGCTCGGGGAGGTCTTCTTCAGCGGCCGCAGCTGGATCGCGACGGTCGCGATCCTCGCGGCCATCGGCGTCCACCTCCTGCTCTTCCAGACCCGGTGGGGCCTGCGCACCCGCGCGGTCGGCGAGTACCCCTCCGCCGCCGACACGGCGGGGATCAACGTCGAGCGGCTGCGCCTCGTCAACGTCACCATCGCCGGGTCGCTCGCCGGACTCGCGGGGGTCTACCTCTCGATGGACGCGTCGTCGTCGTTCGAGCGCGGCATGACCGCCGGCCGGGGCTTCCTCGCGCTGGCGATCATGATCATGGGCGGGTGGCGCCCGCTGCGCGCGTTCGCGATGGCGCTCTTCTTCGGGTTCATCAACGCCGTCGCCTCCCAGCTCCAGCAGACCGGTGGCTTCGCCATCCCGCCCCAGCTCACCGGCACCCTCCCCTACGTCGCGACGCTCGTCGTCCTCGCCCTCGCCGCGGGCCGGGTGCGACCACCGGGCGCCGTCGGGCAGCCCTACGTGAAGGGAGACCAGTGATGGCCGACCAGCCCAGGTCCGAGGCCCACGACGGCCCGAGCACCGAGCACCTCGAGGCGATCGCGACCACCGAGGCCGCCCGGGTCCTGCCGCCGGAGCAGTCGGGCTTCGGGGCCGGCGTCGTCGGCGAGCGGCTCCTCGAGATCGAGAACCTCTCGAAGAGCTTCGGCTCGGTACACGCCAACCGTGACATCACCCTCCACGTCGACCGGGGCGAGATCGTCGCACTGCTCGGCGAGAACGGCGCCGGCAAGTCGACCCTGGTGAACCAGATCTTCGGGCTCATCACCCCGGACACCGGCACGGTGGGCATCAAGGGCGACACCACGGCCATCAAGGACCCGCGTGACGCCATCAACCGTGGCATCGGGATGGTGCACCAGCACTTCCAGCTCGTCCCGGTCATGACGGTCGCCGAGAACCTCATGCTCGGCCACGAGACCACCCGCGGGGGCGGGGTGCTCGACCTCGACCGCGCCCGCACCATGGTCCGCACGCTCTCCGAGAAGCACGGGCTCGCCGTCGACCCCGACGCCGAGGTCGACGACCTCCCGGTGGGCACCCAGCAGCGGGTCGAGATCCTCAAGGCGCTCTCCCGCGAGGTCGACCTGCTGATCCTCGACGAGCCGACGGCGGTGCTCACCCCCCAGGAGACCGACGAGCTGCTCGGGGTGATGCGCGAGCTCGCCGACTCCGGCACCTCGATCGTCTTCATCACCCACAAGCTGCGCGAGGTGCTCGCCGTGAGCGACCGCGTCTACGTGCTGCGTCAGGGCGCGGTCGTCGGCGAGGTCGCGACGAAGGACACCGACGCCACGGGCCTCGCGACGATGATGGTCGGCCGCGAGGTCGTGCTCTCCATCGACAAGGCCGAGGCCAGCCCGGGCGAGACGGTGCTCGAGATCGAGAACCTCCACGTCCGCGACGACCGCGGCCTCGAGGCGGTCAAGGGCTTCTCCCTCACGGTCCGGGCGGGCGAGATCGTCGGCGTGGCCGGGGTCGAGGGCAACGGCCAGCGCGAGCTCGTCGAGGCCCTCGCCGGGATGCGCAAGGTCGTCTCCGGCCGGATGGCCCTCGGGGACCTCGACCTCACCAAGGCGAACCCGCACGAGACCCACCACGCAGGGGTCGGCCACGTGCCGGAGAACCGCGAGAAGCACGGGCTCGTCGGGTCGTACTCCATCGCCGACAACCTCGTGCTCAACGAGTTCGACCAGGCGCCGTACGCGAAGAGCGGGGTGCGCCAGTTCGACGCGGTCCGGGCGAACGCCGAGCGGCTGCGCGACGAGTTCGACATCCGCTCCTCCGGGGTCATGCAGTCGGCCGGGTCGCTCTCCGGCGGCAACAAGCAGAAGGTCGTCGTGGCCCGGGAGATGTCGTTCAAGCCGCGCCTGCTCATGGCGGCGCAGCCGACGCGCGGCGTCGACGTCGGCTCGATCGAGTTCATCCACCGCCGGATCGTCGACGCCCGCGACGACGGGGCCGCCGTGCTCCTCGTGTCTGCGGAGCTCGACGAGATCCTGTCGCTGTCGGACCGGATCGCGGTGGTCCATGGCGGCACCGTCGTCGCGGAGATGGACGGCAAGGACGCCGACCGGACGGAGATCGGCCGCCTCATGGCCGGCGACCACTGACCCGCACCTCCCCCCACTTCCCCGACTTTTCATGCTCGCAGCCGCGCGACCCGCCGTTCCGGCGGGGGGTCGCGCGGCTGCTGGCATGAAAAGTGGGGGAAGCCCGGGGGGATCTGATGCCTTCCTGAGAAGACAGCCTACGCTGTCGTAACCTACGCGAACGTAGGTTACGCTGACGTAGTGAGCACAGAGACGATCGACCGCGTGACCCCCCAGGGGTCCCCCCGGCCGCGCCTCGGCGCCCACGCCCCCGGGCCGCTCGGCGGCCTGGTGCGCGGGGCGCGCAGGGTGGCCGAGGCCCTCGCCACCCCCCTCGTCCCCGACGACTACCTCGACCTCCTCGACCCGATGCGCTCCGGCGCCGACCTGCGCGGCCGCATCGTCGAGGTCCGCCCCGAGACCGCCGACGCCGCCACCGTGGTCATCCGGCCCGGCCGAGGCTGGCTCGGCCACGTCCCCGGCCAGTACATCCGGATCGGCGTCGACATCGACGGTGTGCGGCACTGGCGCGCCTACAGCCTGACCCACCGCGCCGACGGCTCGGCCGCGGCCGGCATCCCCGACGGGTGCATCGCGATCACGACCAAGGCCATCCCCGAGGGCAAGGTCTCGACCCACCTCGTGCGGCACGCCACCCCCGGCACCCTCGTGATGCTCGACCAGGCCACCGGCGACTTCACCCTCTCGACCCCCGCGCCGGACAAGGTCCTCTTCCTCACGGCCGGCAGCGGCATCACCCCGGTCATGGGGATGCTGCGCAACCACCTCGACGAGCTCGCCGACGTCGCGCACGTGCACTGCGCACCGAGCGAGAAGGACGTCATCTTCGCCACCGAGCTCGCCGGGCACCACGACGCCGGACGCCTCGCCCTGAGCCTCAACCTCGACGACGTCCACGGCGTCCTCGACCTCGCCCGTCTCGACACCCTCGTGCCGGACTGGCAGGAGCGCGACACCTGGCTGTGCGGTCCCACCGCCCTCCTCGACGCCGCCGAGAAGCACTGGGCCGACGCCGGGCTCCCCGACCGCCTCCACGTCGAGCGCTTCCGGCCGAGCATCGTCGAGCCGGGCGAGGGCGGCACCGTCACCTTCACCCGCAGCAGCCGGGTCGTCGACGCCGACGGCGCGACCGCGATCCTCGACGCCGGCGAGGATGCCGGCGTCCTCATGCCGAGCGGGTGCCGGATGGGCATCTGCTTCGGCTGCGTCGTCCCGATGCGGGCCGGAGCGATCCGTGACCTGCGCACCGGCGAGGTCACCGTCCACGAGTCCGACGAGCCGCTCCAGGTGCAGACCTGCGTCAACGCCGTCGCGGGCTCCTGCGAGCTCGACCTCTGACCCGACCCCGGAGCCGCCGCCCGGCGCTCCCTCCGACGCACCCCTCCCCCACCGCGAGCCTCACGGAAGGACCCACCTCATGACCCTCGCCCCCGAGCTCCACGCCTCGACCAAGCCCCAGGGCATCAACCCCCGCCTGCGGGTCGAGAGCGACACCCCGCGCCCGCAGCGCCCCGCCCTCAAGAAGTCCGGTCGCCCCAACCCGGCCGCGCACCTGACCCCCGAGCAGATCGAGGGGATCGGGCACGAGCTCGACGCCCTCCGCAAGGAGGTCATGGACTCCCGCGGGGCCCGCGACGCCGCCTACATCCGCAAGGTGATCGCGGTGCAGCGCTACCTCGAGATGGGCAGCCGCGCCGCCCTCCTCTTCTCGGGCGTCAAGGTCAAGGGCTTCCGCCCTGCCTGGTGGATCGGTACCGCCGGCCTCTCGGTCGCCAAGATCCTCGAGAACATGGAGATCGGCCACAACGTCATGCACGGCCAGTGGGACTGGATGCGTGACCCGAAGATCCACTCGACCGCCTGGGAGTGGGACAACGCCTCCCCCGCGAGCCAGTGGAAGCACAGCCACAACGAGATCCACCACACCTTCACGAACGTCCTCGGCCGGGACAACGACCTCGGCTACGGCATCCTCCGCGTCGACGAGGACCAGCGCTGGAGCCTCTTCTCGCTCTTCCAGCCGATCTGGCACGTGGGCAACGCCCTGCTCTTCGAGTACTCGATCGCCGCCTACGACCTCGAGCTCGGGGCGTACCTCGCGAAGAAGGACCGGATGAGCGAGGAGCAGAAGGCCGAGTTCCGCGCGAACCGCGACGAGGTGCTGCAGAAGATCAAGCGCCAGGCGACCAAGGACTACGTCGTGCACCCGGCGCTGTCCGCCGCCACCGGCTCGGCCCGCACGACGCTCACCGCGAACGTCGTCGCCAACCTCGTGCGCAACGTGTGGACCAACACGGTCATCATCTGCGGCCACTTCCCGCCCGGCATCGCCACCTTCGAGAAGACCTCGATCGAGGGCGAGACCCGCGGCGAGTGGTACCTGCGCCAGATGCTCGGCTCGGGCAACATCAGCGGCAGCAAGGCGATGCACGTGCTGTCCGGCAACCTCAGCCACCAGATCGAGCACCACCTCTTCCCGGACATGCCGAGCAACCGGTACGCCGAGATCGCCCCGCGGATCCGTGACCTCATGGAGCGCCACGACCTGCCGTACGTCACCGGCAGCCTCGGCAAGCAGTCGGCGTCGGTGTACTGGAAGGTCGTCGAGCTCTCCCTCCCGAACAAGGTCGAGGGCCGGCGCCGCCGCGACATCGTCCGCCTCGAGCTGAGGAAGGCCTGGCGCAAGAAGAAGCGCAGCCTCCGCTCCTGAGCGTCCCGACAGCCCTGCCCCCGCCCCCACCCCTGCGGGGTTCCGGGGGGAAGCGCGGTGGTGTCGTGGCCGCCGACCGCGGACGGCGCCCCCGCCGCGAGCGCCGCATCCGTAGCCTGCGGGGGTGCTCGAGGTCCTCGGAGGGTCGCTGGGCGCGGCGGTGCTCATGGGGATCGCCGCGCTCGTCATCGGCTACTCCAAGACCGCCCTCGGCGGGCTGGCCGTCGTCGCCGTCGCGATCTTCGCCACGATCCTGCCGGCGCGCGAGTCCACCGCCGCCATCCTCGCCGTGCTCATCGTCGGCGACCTCGTCGCCGTCTGGCACTACCGGCGCGACGCGGACTGGACGCTCATCCGGCGCCTGCTGCCGGCGGTGCTCCCCGGACTCGTCATCGGGTCGCTGTTCCTGCGCGCCGTCGACGACTCCACGCTCCGTCGCAGCATCGGCGCGACCCTGCTCGTCCTCGTCCTGCTCCAGCTCTGGGTGAAGTCGCGCGCCGACGGTGAGCCCTCGACCGCCCACGAACGCCGGGCCGCCGCGTGGGCAGCGGGCACCGGCGTCGGGTTCGCGACGATGACCGCCAACGCCGCCGGGGCCGTGATGACGCTCTACCTCTCGGCAGCGGGCATCCCCAAGCGCCGCTTCGTCGGCACCAACGCGTGGTTCTTCCTCATCGTCAACCTCGTCAAGGTGCCGTTCTCGGTGGCCCTGGGCCTCATGCACCCGTCCGACGCCGGCCGCGCGGCCCTGCTCGCACCCCTCGTCGTCCTCGGCGGCCTGCTCGGTTACGCGACGGTGAAGCGGATCAGCCAGCGCGGCTTCGACGTCGCCGTGCTCCTGGCCTCGGCCGTCGCGGCCGCGGCACTGCTCCTCGGCTAGGTTCGACCCGATGAAGTCACCGCGGTACGTCGTCGTCGGGGGCGGCCCGGCTGCCGCCGCCGCGGCACGATGCTTCGCCGTCGCCGGCGAGCCCGTCGCGGTCCTCACCGCCGAGCCGCTCCCGCCGTACGACCGCACGGTGCTCTCCAAGGGCGGCCTCGACGACCCGGCCGACCCGATCCCCGCGCTCTGGCCCGACGATGCCCCGTGGCGCGACGAGATCTTCGTCCGGACGCGGACCCTCGTCGAGGCGCTCGACCCGGCAGCCGGCACGCTGACCACCGACGACGGGACGACGTGGGCCTTCGAGGCGGTCGTCCTCGCGACCGGGGCCGAGCCGCGGCGCCTCGTGGTCCCGGGAGCCGACGGGCCCGGGGTGCACCACCTGCGGGACGCCGCGGACGCCACCGGGCTGGCGAGGGCGCTCGGCTCGACGCAGCGGCTCGTCGTCGTCGGCGGAGGGGTCATCGGGCTCGAGGTCGCCGCTGCCGCCGTGCGCCGGGGTGTCACGGTCGACGTCGTCGAGGCCGGCGCCCGCATCCTCGAGCGCGGTGTACCGGCGCCGGTGGCCGACTGGCTGGCCCGGCTGCACGCCGAGCACGGCGTCCGGATCCACACGGGCGTCTCGCCCCAGGAGGTGCTGCGCCACGGTGGCCTCGTCGCCGGGGTCCACCTGTCCGACGACACGGTGCTGCCCGCCGACACGGTCGTCGCGGGAATCGGCATCACCCCGCGGACCGCGCTCGCGGCATCGGCGGGTCTCGCGGTGGACGACGGCATCGTCGTCGACACCTCGATGCGCACGTCCCACCCGGCGGTGCTCGCCGCGGGTGACGCCGTGCGGATGGTCGGAGCCGTCGGGGGCACCCGCGGCCTGCGGCTCGAGTCCTTCACCGCGGCCGGGCAGCAGGGCGCGGTCGCGGCGGCGGTGGCGATGGGCGGCGAGGAGTCGTTCCGCGACGTCCCGTGGAGCTGGTCCGACCAGTACGACGCGATGCTGCAGACGATGGGGGTCCCGCCCCCGGAGGCCCGCGAGGTCGTCGTCGGGGGTCCGGAGGCTCCGGTCGTCCTGTCGTTCGCGGGGGACCGGCTCGTCGGTGTCAGCGGGGCGTCGCACGGACCGTCCGTGGCGCGGCCGGTGCGTGCCGCCGCGGCCGCGGTCGCCGCCGGGGCCGGTGTCGACCTCGAGGCGGCGGGCGCCGCCGGGGGCGACCTCGCCGCGCTGGCGAAGGTGCTGCGCGACGCCGCCCGCGGCTGAGTCAGCGGCCCCGGACGGCCCGGGCCTCCTCGAAGTCCAGCCCCGTGGCGGCCCGGACCCGGTCCATCAGCTCGAGCGTGGCGACGGTGTCGGCCCACGGGCGCAGCGGGGAACCGGTCTCCCCGGCGGTGATGCGCCGCGCGACCTCGGCGGCCTCGAAGTGGAGCGCGGCGTGCTCGACCATCGGCTCGGACCAGGACAGCGTGGGGCCGGAGCGCTGGTGGAGGGTCATCGGCCCGGGGAGGTAGTACCGGGTGCCGAGGTCGATCCGACCCTCGGTGCCGACGACGTTCGCGGTCGTCGCGGTGTCGGCGAGGATCGAGGTGTGCAGTGACCCGATGGCGCCCGATGCGGTGCGCAGTGCGACGGCCAGCTGCCCGTTGACCCCCTCGGGGCCCGGCGTGGCCACCGCGGTGACCTCGTCGGGGTCGCCGAGCACCCAGGTCGCGAAGGTCGCCGCGTAGGTGCCGAGGTCCAGGAGCGGGCCGCCCGCGAGGTCGGCGCGGGTGACCCGGTGCGGGGGGTCGAAGCGTTCGCCCATGTCGGCCTGCGCGATGACGACCCGCCCGAGCACGCCGTCGGCGAGGAGCTGGCGCACGACGTCGAACTTCGGGAGGAAGAGGGTCCACATCGCCTCCATGCAGAAGACACCGGCGCGCTCGGCGGCATCCCCGATGGCCCGGGCCTCCGCGGCGTCGAGCCCGACCGGCTTCTCGACGAGGACGTGCTTGCCCGCCTCGATGGCCAGCAGGGCGTGGGGCAGGTGGTAGTTGTGCGGTGTCGTGACGTAGACGACGTCGACGTCGGGGTCGGCGACGAGGGCCTCGTACGACCCGTGCGCCACCGGCGCCCCCCACGTCCGGGCCGCACGCTCCGCGGACTCGACGGTCCGGGACCCGACGGCGTGCACCACCTGCCGGGTGTGACCCTGCAGCGAGCGGACGAAGGCATCGGCGATCCAGCCGGTCCCGAGGACTCCCCACCGCAGGGCCGGGGCCTGCGCGGAGTCCGGGGTGCGGGGCGTGGGCAGGGACTCCGTCGTCATGCGGCCACCGTAGCCTCATGTCAGGACATCAGGACAGGTGGACTACGGGTCGGACCGGCTCAGGGCCGCAGGCGCGGCGGCATGTTCCACGGCGTGACGACCTGGGGCGCCGACACGGTCGACGTCGGCGCGCCCGGGACCACCCGGTGCGCCCGCAACAGCTGGATCAGCCCGGCCCGCAGGTCGTCCCTGAGGTCGTGGTGCAGCACGGCGGTCAGCACCCCGGTGCGCAGGAGCACCCGGTTGTCGGCGTCGAGGTCGTGCCCGACGAAGGGCACGCCCGCACGTCCTGCCTGCGCGAGCGCGCGGGCGATGCCGGTGTTGCCCCCGCCCATCGAGTAGACCCCGGCGATGTCCGGGCGCCGGGTGAGCGCCTCGGCGACGACCTCGGCCATCGCGTCGTCCTCCCCGTGGGCGTCGCCGACCCGCACGACCTCCCGCCGCGGGTCCACGGCGCGGAGCCGCTCCACGAGGCCCTCCACCCGCTCCTGCTCCCCCTGGAAGGCCCGGTGGCTCACCGAGGCGAGCACCGCCCCGGCGCCTCCCCGGAGGAACGCCCCGAGGAGGTGCGCCGCCGTCGCACCGGCCGCCCGGTTGTCGAGCCCGACGTACGCGACCCGGCCCGAGCCGGGGAGGTCGGTGACGAGCGTGACGGTGGGGATGCCCCGCTCGGCGGCCCGGCCCACGGCGGCCGCGACCTGCGGGTCGTCGGGCGCCTTGAGGACCAGCCCGTGACTGACCCGGCCCCCGGACCCCAGCCGGTCGAGGCCCCGGGCGAGCTCGGCCGGGTCGGCTCCGTCGTGCTCGTGGAAGCGGGCCCGGACGGTCGCGGGGCGGATCGTCGTGAGGGACTCCTCGGTGGCGGCGCGGACGGCGTCCCGGAAGCGGGGCGGGGCGTCGAGCACGACGTCGACGAGCAGCGTCCGGCGCGAGAGTCGGAGACGCGTCGTCTGGCGGTCGAGCTCGACGAGGGCGGTCTCGACGGCGCGGACGGCACGCGGGCTGGCCCCCGCGCGTCCGTGCAGGACCCGGTCGACGGTGGCGACGGACAGGCCCGCCTGCTCCGCGACGTCGCGGATCCGGTGGCTGCGTCGGGGCACGGGCCCATCGTCGTCGGTCGCGGCGCGGCGCACCAGCCGTGCGGGTCATCCGCGCTGAGGTCTTTCTGAGGTGGTTCGACCCGGTCCCGGCCGTGGTCCGGGCGTCAGGCTGGACCTCACGACGCGCAGGTACCGGCGCGGACCCCGAGGTCCGCTCCGCTCCGCCGCCCCGAAGGAGACCACGATGACGACGACCCCGACGCACCCGGCCGCCCACGGCTACCGCCGGGCCGAGGACTGCCGCCTCGACGACCTCGTGCGGGTGCTCGAGGACCGCACCGACCCGGCCCGCCACCCCCACGCGGTCCGGGTCGAGCAGGGCGTCCCCGTGTACGACGCCCCGACGCTGCGCCCGGCCCTCGCCGATGCCGCCGAGGCCGACGCGGTGCGGGCCGAGCTCGCCGACGCCCTCGCCGACGGGCCGGGCATCGTCGTGCTCGAGGGCGCCGTCGACGTCGAGGTCGTCGACCGGGCGACGACCGCCTTCGAGGCGGTCATCGCGCGGGAGAAGGCCTCCGGCCAGATGGCCGGCGACCACTTCGCGAGCCCCGGCGCCAACGACCGGGTGTGGAACGCCCTCGAGAAGCTCGCCGTCGCGGACCCCGCGACCTTCGTGGCCTACTACGCCAACGACGTCATCGCCCTCGCGGCGGAGGCCTGGCTCGGGCCGGCGTACCAGGTGACCTCCCAGGTCAACGTCGTCAACCCCGGGGGCAAGGGGCAGACGGTGCACCGCGACTACCACCTCGGGTTCCAGCCGCCGGAGGCCACCGGCCGGTACCCGGGGCGGGTCCACGACCTGTCCTCCCTGCTGACCCTCCAGGGAGCGGTGGCGCACTGCGACATGCCGGTCGAGTCCGGCCCGACCCTCTACCTCCCCCACAGCCAGAAGTACTCGCACGGCTACCTCGCCTACTGGCTGCCGGAGTTCCAGGAGTACTTCACCGACCACCACGTCCAGCTGCCGCTGCGGGCCGGGGACGCGGTCTTCTTCAACCCCGCGCTCTTCCACGCCGCCGGCTCCAACCACACCACCGACGTGCGCCGCATGGCCAACCTGCTCCAGATCTCCTCGGCGTTCGGCCGGGCGATGGAGACCGTCGACCGCGACCGCATCGTGCGCAGCGTCTACCCGTCCCTCCTCGCCGCACGGGCCGCCGGCATGCCGGAGGCCGACCAGCACCGGGTCGTCGCGTCGGCGGCCGAGGGGTACGCCTTCCCGACCAACCTCGACCGCGACACCCCGGTCGACGGGATGACGCCGCGCAGCCAGGCCGACGTCGTGCGCCGGGCCCTCGCCGACGAGCTGGAGCCGCAGGTGCTCGCCGAGCGCCTGGACGCCGTCGCCCGGGCCAAGCTGAGCCACTGACCCCCCCCCGGCCTCCCCGACTTCTCATGCCACGGTCCGCAGACACGCCGCGACACGCGTGTCGGGGGCGGACGGCAGCATGAAGAGTCGGGGCTATTTGTCAGGACATTAGGCTGATAGCATCTGCACGACCACGACCAGGCGGAGGGTGTCACCAGGGATGCGCATCGGACTCATCGGACTCGGCCGGATCGGCGGCTTCCACGCCGACACCCTCGCCGCACTGGACCGCGTCACGGAGCTGGTCGTCACCGACCCCGTCGCCGCCGCGGTCGACGCCGTGACGACCAGGATCGGCAAGGCCACCGCCGTGGCCTCCCCCGAGGCGCTGCTCGACGCGGGCGTCGACGGCGTCGTCATCGCCGCCGCGACGAGCGCGCACGCCGAGCTGTTGCTCGCAGCGGTCGAGCGCGGCATCCCCACGTTCTGCGAGAAGCCGATCGCCGGGTCGGCCGACGAGGCCGTCGCGGTGCGCGACCGCCTGCAGGGCTCCGACGTCCCGGTCCAGATCGGCTACCCGCGCCGCTTCGACCCCGCCTTCGTCGCCGCCCGCGACGCCGTCCGCTCGGGCGAGCTCGGGCGGGTCCACACCGTCCGCTCGACCACCCTCGACCCGGCCCCGCCCCCGGCGGCGTACCTGGCCGTCTCCGGCGGGATGTTCCGCGACTGCGCCGTCCACGACTACGACGCCATCCGCTGGGTCACCGGGCAGGAGGCCGTCGAGGTCTACGCCGTCGGCGCCGTCGACCCCGATGCCCCCGCCGAGCTGTACACCGACAACGGCGACTGGTCGAGCGCCGCGACGCTCGTCACCCTCGCCGACGGCACCATCGGCATCGTGAGCAACACCCGGACCAACGCCCGCGGCTACGACGTCCGGCTCGAGGTGCACGGCGTCCTCGACTCGGTCGCCGCGGGCCTCGACGAGGGGCTGCCGCTGCGCTCCACCCAGCCGGGCATCACCTGGCCCGCCGGGCCCCCGCACACCTTCTTCGTCGACCGGCTGACCGAGGCCTTCCGGCGCGAGCTCGCCGCCTTCTGCGAGGTCGCCGCCGGCGAGATCCCGTCGCCGTGCACCGTCGAGGACGCCATGGGCACCGCCTGGATCGCGGAGGCCGCGACGCGGTCCGCCCTCGAGGGACGCCCCGTGCGCATCGACGAGGTCGCGCGCTAGTCCGGCCCACCCACCGACGAAGGAGTCCCCGTGCAGCTCGGTGTCTACAACGCCTGCCTCGGCGACCGGTCGCTCACGGAGGCGCTCGACGTCGTCGTCGGGCTCGGCCTCACGAGCGTCGAGGTGAACTCCGGCGGGTTCCTGCCCCCGATCCACCTCCCGGTCGAGGAGCTCCGAGCCAGCGAGGACGCGCGCCAGCAGTACCTCGGCGAGTTCGCCTCGCGCGGACTGGCCCTCACCGCCCTCAACTGCAACGGCAACCCGCTGTTCCCGCGCGGGGGATTCCCACACACCCAGGACCTCCTGGACTCGATCGAGCTCGCTGCCCTGCTCGGGGTCGGCCGGGTGGTCACGATGTCGGGCACGCCCGCGGGCAGCCCCGGCGGCACCAACCCGGTGTGGAACCCCCTGCCGTGGTGGAGCCCCTTCCTCGACGTCCGCGACCACCAGTGGGGTGTCGCGCTCCCGTTCTGGCGCGACGTCCAGGCCCGCGCCGCCGACGCCGACGTCCGCGTCGCCATCGAGATGCACCCCGGCAACGTCGTCTTCAACCCGGCGACGATGCACCGCCTCGCCGAGGAGATCGGCGCGACGCACGTCGGCGCCGAGATGGACCCGAGCCACCTCTTCTGGCAGGGGATCGACCCGGTCGAGGCGATCCGGGACCTCGGCGGCCTGGTCGTCAACGCCGCCGCCAAGGACACCCGGATCAACCCGGCCGCCCGCGTCAACGGCGTCCTCGACGACCGGTTCGTCCGCATCCCCGAGGGCCGCGACGGCTACCTCCCGCTCGGGGGCGGCACCTCCCTCGCCGGCTGGCCGAGCGGGTCCTCGTGGGACTTCGTCGCCGTCGGCCGCGGGCACGAGGTGTCGTGGTGGACCGAGTTCCTCCGCGCCCTGCGCGAGGTCGACCCCGACATGCCGGTGAACATCGAGCACGAGGACCTCGAGCTCGGTCAGCTCGAGGGGCTCTCGTTCGCCGCGTCCACGCTGCTCACGGCCGCCCGCGACCTCTGACCCGCGGAGCCGCCGGCCGCGGGCGGTGCCGTCGTGCGGCGCTCGACGAGCGTGGGGCGCAGCTGCGTGTGCGGGGTGACGGGCGGGTCACCGTCGAGCTGGCCGCACAGCTGGGCGGCGGCCCGCACCCCCAGCTCCTGGAGCGGCTGCCCCACGGTGGTCAGCGCGATGGGTCGCAGACCGGCGAGCCGCGTGCCGTCGTACCCGACGACCGAGACGTCCTCGGGCACCGCCAGCCCGGCGTCCGCGACCGCGGCCAGGGCCCCCATCGCCGCCAGGTCGTTGACGACGAACAGCGCGGTCGGCGGGGGCACCAGCGCGAGCGCCGCCTGCGCCCCGCGGTAGCCACCCTCGTCGCTGAACGACCCGGGGACCACGGTGGCGAGCCCCCCGAGGCCGTGCCGCTTCATCGCCGCCCGGTAGCCGCGGCGCCGGTCACGCGCCACGAGGCTGGACCCTCCGTCGACGTGGACGATGCGCTCGTGCCCGAGCGCGACGAGGTGGTCGACGGCGAGCCCGGCCCCCATCACGTCGTCGGTGCTCATCGAGCCCAGGTGCTCGACACCGCGGGGCGCGCTGCCGATGCTGACGGCCGGACAGGCCTCGCCGACCGCCTCCTCGACCCCGTGCGGCAGCCGGTGCCCGAGCGCGATGATCCCCTCGACCCGGAACTCGAGCAGCTTCTCGAGCTCGGCGCGCTCGGCGACGGCGTCCTCGCCCCCGACGACGACGAGGGTGCGGTAGTCCCGCCGCCGCGCCTCGGCCTGGACGGCGTCCAGCACGTCGGCCGTCATCGGGTTGTGCAGGTCGAGGACGAACACCCCGATGGTGCGGGTGCGCCGCGCCACGAGGGCGCGAGCGGCCGCGTTGCGCCGGTAGCCGATCTCCTCCGCGGCGGCGAGGATCGCCTCCCGCGTCTCGGGGGCGACCCTCGGTGCGTTCTGGAGGGCGAGCGAGACGAGCGACTTGGAGACTCCGGCGCGGGCCGCGACGTCACGGATCGTCGGGTGCGCGGGCCGGTCGGCGCCCCGCGCGGGCTCGGTGCTCCCCATCGACGTCAGGTGCCGCGTCGCTGGTTCGCCATGCCCGCATCATGCACCGCGCGGGCCTCGCGGACCGACGCCAGGTCGCTGACCTCGGGGACCCCGACCTGCCAGAAGAGGTTTCCCTCGGTCCAGTCGGACTCGCGCACGTCGACGACGATGACGCTGGTGCGGTCGTGCCCGCGCGCCGTCTCGATCGCGGTCTCGAGCTCGGCGATCGAGGACGCGCGCGTCGCGTGCGCGCCCAGCGACGCCGCGTGGGCGACGAAGTCGACCCGCACGTCGCTGTTCGGCCCACGCGCGTCGCGCAGCATGTTGTTGTAGGAGTTGCCACCCTGGCCCCGCTGGAGCCGCTCGATGACGGCGAACCCCGCGTTGTCGCAGACGAGGAGGATGAACTTCCTGCCCGACAGCACCGAGGAGTAGATCTCGCTGTTGAGCATGAGGTAGGAGCCGTCACCGACGAGGCAGAGCACCTCGCCCTCGGTGCGCGCGAACGCGGCACCCCAGGCCCCGGCCGTCTCGTAGCCCATGCAGGAGAAGCCGTACTCGCAGTCGAAGGTCGCGACCGCCTTGCTGAGCCAGTTGATGTTCAGCTCGCCGGGCAGGCCCCCGGCAGCGGTCATCACGTAGTCCTGCGGTGTGGCCGAGCGGTGCAGCGCACCGATGACCTGCGCGTAGCTGAGCGGCAGGGCACCGTCGTCGGCGACCCGGCCGGCGATGAAGCGGCCGAGCCGCTCGCGCAGCGCCACGCCCACGTTCGTCCACTCCTCGGGTGCGGCCCAGTCGCCGAGGAGCCCTGACAGCTCGACGAGGCTCTCCCGCGCGTCCCCGACGACCGGGATCGAGCGGTGCTTCGTCGCGTCGAACCGCGCCGTGTTGAGGCCGATCAGCGTGGCGCTCTCGGGGAAGAGCGTCCAGGAGCCGGTGTTGAAGTCGCCCAGCCGGGTGCCGACGGCGAGCACGACGTCGGCCCGGGCGGCGGCCTCGTTGGCCTCGTCCGCGCCGGTCACCCCGAGCGGGCCGGTGTAGCGGGGGTGGTCCCCCACGAGGCAGGACTTCCCGGCGACCGTCTCGACGACCGGGATGCCGTGACGGGTCGCGAACTCCGCGAGCTCGGCCTCGGCGAGGGAGTAGTGCACCCCGCCGCCCGCGACGATGACCGGACGCTCGGCAGCCGCCAGGACCTCCGCCGCGCGCGCGAGCTCGGCGCTCGCCGCACGGGGCCGGGGCACGGTGTGCACCACCGGCTCGAAGAAGGCCTCCGGGTAGTCGTAGGCCGTGGCCGCGACGTCCTGCGGGAGGCCGATGAACGCGGGGCCGCAGTCGGCGGGGTCGAGCAGGGTCCGGGTCACCTGCGGGAGCGAGCTCAGCAGCTGCGCCGGGTGGCTGATCCGGTCCCAGTAGCGCACGACGGGGCGGAAGGCGTCGTTGACCGTCGTCGTCGGGTCACCGAAGTGCTCGACCTGCTGGAGCACGGGGTCGGGCAGGCGCGAGGTGAAGGCGTCGCCCGAGATGAACAGGGCGGGGATGCGGTTGGACATGGCGACACCGGCGGCCGTGACCATGTTCGTGGCACCGGGACCGATCGAGCTCGTGGCGACCATGACCTGTCGGCGACGGGTCGCCTTGCCGAAGGCGACCGCGGCCAGGCCCATGCCCTCCTCGGTCTGCCCGCGCCACACCGGCATCTCGTCGCGGTGCTGCTCCAGGGCGTGGCCCAGGCTCGTGACGTTGCCGTGCCCGAAGATCGCGAAGACCCCGGGGTAGAGGGGCACCTCCTCCCCGTCGACCACGGTGCGCTGGGCGACGAGGTAACGCACCAGCGCCTCGGCGGTGGTGATGCGGACGGTGCTCATCGAGGTGGGCTCCTTCAGGTCCTGCACGCCCTGCCAGCCCCGCGACTCCCACGAGTCGATGAGGGCCTGCTGCACGCTGACGACGTCGACGGCCTCGGCGAAGCCCGGGCTGAACCGCTCGCCGGTGGCGAGGGACTCCAGGAAGGCGAAGTCCTGGATGGTGATGAGGTCCTCGAAGCCGATGCTGTTGGCCTGCCCCGGGACGAAGGCTCCGTGGAAGGGGAAGCGCTCCCCGCCGAAGATCGTCGTGTAGCCGGAGTTCGGCGAGTCGGTCACCGAGTAGTACTGCAGCTCGTTGATCCGCTCGTGGTTCCAGATGAGCGAGCCCTTGGTGCCGTAGACCTCGAACGCGTTCTGGCTCTCGGGGCCGACGACCGTGCGGCTGGCCTCGAAGGTGCCGGTGGCGCCGGCCTCGAAGCGGCACAGCATCGAGGCGAAGTCCTCGTTCTCCACCTCGCCCGTGGGGTCCTGCGGGCTGCCGACGCCGTAGTGGCTGGCGGCACCGGTCGGGAGCGGGCGGCGCGGGATCGTCGTGTTGGCCATCCCGACGACCTCGGTGATGGGGCCGACGAGGAACTGGGCCATGGCCACGGAGTGGCTGAGGATGTCGCTCGTGACCCCGTAGCCCGCCTGGTCGAGGAAGAAGCGCCACGTGAGCAGGCCCATCGGGTCGCTGCCGTACATCGAGAGGAAGCGCCCCCGGTAGTGGGTGACCTCGCCGAGGGCACCGCTGGCGATGAGCTCGCGGGCGTGCAGGACGAGCGGGGACCACAGGTAGCAGTAGCCGACGCCGGTGGCAACGCCCGCCGCCTGCGCGTGGCCGAGGGCGGCCACGGCGTGCTCCGGCTTGCCGCCGATCGGCTTCTCGCTGAAGACCGCCTTGCCGGCGGCCGTCGCGGCCTCGATCATCGGCAGGTGCAGCATGTTGGGCGCGGTGACCCACACGGCATCCACGTCGGGTGCGGTGACGGCCTCCTGCCAGTCCGGGGTGGCCCGCTCGAACCCGAAGTCCGAGGTCGCCTGGCGACGACGCTCGGCCACCGGGTCGGCGCACACGACGAGGTGCGGGTCGAAGGAACGCTGCGGGAAGTGGCCGGGGATGCGGCGCGCGGACCGGGAGTGGGCCTGGCCCATCCAGCCGAGGCCGAGCACGGCGATGCCGATGCGGGACGTCACCGGGTCACCCGGCCCGAGGCGGAGGTCATCGGGAGCCGCGGGTCCTGGCCCTGCTCCTCCCAGGCCTCGCGGATCCAGTGGTGGTCCGGGTCGTCGCAGAACGCCATGGTGCGGTCCTCGGCCGGGCCGGCGAGGACGTTGAGGAAGTACATCGGGTACTCCGGCTGGGCCGTCGAGGGGCCGTGGTAGCCCTCGGGGACGAGGTGGACGTCGCCGTCGAGCACGGTCACCGTCTCGTCCGAGGACCCGTCGACGGTGTAGACGCGGAACAGGCCCTGCCCGTGCGGGTGGCCGTGCGGGGCGTCGAGGCGGCCCATCCGGAAGTAGTAGATCTCCTCGTTGGTCGGCGCGCAGTCGCCGATGCCGTCGTGCCGGTGCGGCGGCCACGACGACACGTTGCCGCCGGGGGTGAGCACCTCGCACACGTTGATCTTCTGGGCGCCGGTGAAGGAGCCGGGGGTCGCGATGTTCGTCACCTGGCGGGAGGCGCGGCCCCCACCGCGGACCTCCACCGGCACGTCCTCGGCGGCCGTGACGTGCAGCGGGAGGCGCTCGGTCGCGCGGGCCGTGCACAGCGCGACCTCACCGCCGGCCGCGACGACCTCGACCTCGGAGCCGAGCGGGAGGTACATCCAGTCCGAGACGGACTCGAAGACGCCGGTGCGGCCGCGCAGGGTGTGCGTCTCGCCGTCGACCGTGACGCGGAGGTCGGTGGCGGACAGCGGCACGAGGACGCCCTCGATGCCGTCGAGGGTCCGCACGGCGGGGCCGGCCGCGAGGTCGAAGACCTCGAGCCCGCTGTAGGCCCAGCCGGCCTGCTCGGGCGTGACGGTGACGAGGGTGTCGGGGCCGGCCAGGGCGCCGGCACGGTGGTGGTTGCTCATGGAAGGATCTCCTCGGGGGACGGTGCGGCAGTGGGGTGGACGAGGGCACCAGCGCGGGCGACGGCATCGCCCACGGTCAGCACCTCGGGGTAGAGCAGCGCTCGTCCGGGGACCAGGCCCCGGATGTTCGGCACGGTCAGCGCGCGCTCCCAGGCGCCGAAGACCTGCTCGTGCTCGCGGCCGGCGTCACCGCCGAGCAGCAGGATGGGGCAGGTCGTGGCGGCGGCGACGCGGGCCGGGTCGGCGGTGGCGGGGAGCTTGAGCCAGGTGTGGCCCGAGGAGGACCCGAGGCCGCTGGCGATGGCGACCATCCGGACCAGCGCGTCCTCGGACGGGTCGAGCTCGAAGCCACCGTCCTCCCGCCGCCGGTACGGGAGCGGCTCGACGAGCGCCATGACCCCGGCGTCCGCGAGCGCCGTCGTGAGCCGGGCGACCGTCTCGAGGGTGCGCGGCACCCCGGGGTCGGTCGGCTCGACCCGCAGCAGCGTCTTGCCACCGTCGAGCCCGAGCGAGACGACGTGCTCGGCGTCGTAGGCGGTGAGCCGGTCGTCCATCTCCCACTGGGCACCGGCGATGCCGCCCCGGTTCATCGTGCCGACCGCCAGCCGGCCGTCGAGCGCCCCGAGCAGGGCGAGCTCCTCGAGGACGTCCGCGCTGCCGAGCACGCCGTCGACCCGCGGGTCGGCCAGGCCGGTGAGGAGGCGGTCGAGCAGGGAGCGGCGGTCGGCCGCGGCCATGGGGTCCCCGCCGATCGCGAGCTTGCCGCGGGAGGTGTGGTCGGCGGCGAGGAGGAGCATCCGCCCGTCGGCCCCCACCAGGGGGCGGCGCCGACGCCCGGCCAGCGCCTCGGGCAGGCTGCGGGGGTCACGGACCCGCGCCTCGGTCAGCGCGCGGAAGTCCGGGTCGCTCAGCGTCACCTGGTGCTCAGCCATGGCCGGGGACCCGCTCCCGGATGGTCGCCGAGCTCGCCTCGAACGCCTCGAGCTCGGGCAGCGTCGGCATCGCGTCCGCGCAGGTGAGCCGCGAGGTGACGAGTGCACCGGCGGCGTTGGCGAGCTCGCCGGTCCGCGCCAGGGACCAGCCGCGCACCAGACCGGTCGCGAGGGCGCCCCCGAACGCGTCCCCGGCCCCGGAGCCACAGCGCACCGTGACGCGGATCGGCGCGACGACGACCCGCTCCTCGGCGGAGGCCAGGAGGACCCCGTCGGCGCCCATCTTGACGACGGCGACCGAGACCCCTCGCGCCAGCAGGGCGTCGGCCGCCTCGTGCGGGTCGCTCGCACCGACGGCCATCGCGCACTCGGCGCGGTTGCCGATGACCACGGTGCTGTGGGCGATCGCCCGCTGGGCGGCGGCGGTCGCCTCCGACGGGTCGGCCCACAGGTCCGGTCGCAGGTCGAGGTCGAGGACCGTGTGCGGCCGGCCCGCCCGGTCCTCCATCCAGTGCGCGGCCGTGGTGGCCGTGGCCCCGGTGGCCAGCGCGCTGCCGCTCATCCACAGCACCCGTGCCGCGGCGAGGGTCTGGTCGTCGACGGCGTCCGGAGTGATGGCGGTGTCGGGGGCGTCCACCGCGCGCAGGAACGTGATGGTCGGCTCGGCGGGGTCCTCGAGCGCCACGAGGACCACCGGGGTCCGGCCGCCGGCCTGCCGCCCGACGAAGCGCGTCTGCACCCCGAGAGCCGCCAGCCGGGCGACCGCGTAGTCGCCGAGGGGGTCCTCGCCGACGGCGGTGACGAGCGCGGCCCGCAGGCCCAGCCGGGCCCCGGCGACGGCGACGTTGGTCGGGCTGCCGCCGATCGACTTCACGAAGGTCTGCGGCTCGAGGAAGGACGCCCCGGCCTCCTGCGCGTAGAGGTCGACGCTGACCCGCCCCAGGGTCAGCAGGTCGAGCGGCTCGGTCGTCACGCGCCCTGCCCCACCAGGGGCGCGACCACGTCGCGGAGGTAGCGCATCGAGTCCCGGACGTCGTCCACCGGGCCCTGCCCCTCGGCGGGGAGGTCTGCGGTGATGGCGGTGTCCTGCTCGATGACGTACCAGCCCTCGTAGCCGGCCCGCTCGAGGGTGACGACGACGTCGGCGAGGGCGAGGTCGCCCTGGCCGAGGGGTGGGAACAGGCCCTCCTGGACGCCCTCCATGATCGAGGTGGAGCGGTCGAGCATCCGCGGCACGAGGTCCATCCGGACGTCCTTGAGGTGCACGTGGCCGACCCGGTCGGCGGCCTGCCGGGCGAACTCGACGGGGTCGGTCCCCCCGATGGCGAGGTGGCCGGTGTCGAGGCACCACGCGACGTCGCAGTCGTCGAGGACCCGGTGGACGTCGGCCGAGGTCTCGACGACGGTCTGGAGGTGCGGGTGCAGCACCTGCCGCAGGCCGGCGTCGGCGCAGATGGCGTCGACCTCGCCGAGCATCCGGACCAGCTGCCGGTGCTCCTCGCGGTCCAGGGGACGGGGCACGGACCAGTCGTCGTCCATGACCGGGCACGACACGAAGGTCGAGGCGCCGGCGCGGCCGAACAGCTCGGCCACCTCACGGACCCTGGCGAGCTCGGAGTCGCGGCGCGCGGGGTCGTGCAGCACGAGGGGGGTGAACCCGCCGAGGAGGGTCATGCCGTGCCGGTCCAGGACGGTGCGGATGCCGTCCGGATCGGTCGGCAGGAACCCCGGTGCGCCGTACTCCGTGGCGGTGATCCCCAGGTCCGTCATCTCGGTGAGCACCCGGTCCGTGGGGAGCATGTGCCCCCACCCGGGGACCTCGCAGATCCCCCACGAGATGGGTGCCGAGGCGATGCGGTCGAGGAAGGCCATGGGGGGAGACTCCGATGTCTGCTGGAACGGTCCAGCAAGAATGGCACACCGGTCCATGTCTGCACAAGGGGACATGAGCGCCTCCCTCGGCCCGCATGCCGTGGGCCCTCAGCCGAGGACGGTGAAGGCCTCCCGGAAGCGCTCCACGGCGGTCGTCGGGTCGCCGCTCGCGAAGGCCTCCATCCCGATGGTCCCGGTGTAGCCCATCGCGGCGAGGGCCCGGGCCACGGCGGGGTAGGCGATCTCACCCGTGCCCGGCTCGCACCGCCCGGGGACGTCGGCGACCTGGATCTCGCCGATCCACGGCAGCGCCTGCCGGCAGAGCTCGATGAGGTTCCCCTCGCCGATCTGCGCGTGGTAGAGGTCGAGCATCATCCGCAGGTGCGGGGAGTCGACGGCGCGGACGAGGGCGAGGGTGTCCTCGGCGCGGGCGAACGGCACGCCGGGGTGGTCGACGGCGAGGTTGAGGTTCTCGAGGACGAACTGCACCCCGTGCCGCGCACCGAGCTCGGCGACGCGTGAGAGCGTGTCCCGGGCCGTGAGCCACATGGCGCCGGTGACCTCGTGCACCGGCACGACCGGGAGCCCACGGCCGTCGAGCCCGGTGCCGTGGAGGTTGAGGCGGGGGATGCCGAGGCGCTGGGCGACGGGGATGGACGCCTCGGCCGTGGCCAGCAGCTCGGCGACGGCGTCCGGCTCGACGAGGCCGCCGCGGACGTAGCCCGTCATCGAGGAGTACACCGCCCCCTCCTCGCGCAGGGCCTCGAGGGCGTCGACGTCGTGGGCCGTCCAGTCCCAGATCTCGACCTGCACGTCGAGGTCGACGAGCCGCCGGACCCGCTCCGCGACCGGGAGGTCCCGGTAGACCATCTCCGCGCACACCGCCAGGGTGAACGGTCCGTGCGCTCCGCGATCGTGCGACACCGTCATGGCCGTGCTCCTCGTCCGGGTCGGCCACCCTTTCCGGGTGCCGGTTTGTAGGTTAGTCTATATGTCAGGACATTTGGAATACCCTCGAGGGAGACGACATGGCGGGCGCGACCGAGACGACGACCGGCGCGCGGACGCCGCTGCTCACGATGACCGAGACCACCCCCACGGCGCTGTGGAACGACAGCGCGGACCCCACGGAGCTGGCCACCGCCATCGGGTGGGGCGCGGTCGGGGCGACGTGCAACCCGGTCATCGCGCTCGCCGCGATCCGCGACCGACCAGCCGCGCTGGGAGGCCCGCATCGCCGAGATCGCCGCCGAGCGGCCCACCGCGACCGAGTCGGAGATCGGCTGGCTCGTCGTCGAGGAGGTCTCCCTCGAGGCGGCTCGCCTGCTCGAGCCCGTGTTCGCGGCGCACCGTGGCCGCAACGGCCGGTGCTCGATGCAGACCGACCCGCGCCTGCGCCGCTCGGCCACCGCGCTCGCCGACCAGGCCGAGCACTTCGCCTCGCTCGCGCCGAACATCATCGTCAAGATCCCGGCCACCGAGGTGGGGATCGAGGCGATCGAGGAGGCGACCTACCGCGGCGTCGACATCAACGTCACGGTGTCCTTCTCCGTGCCGCAGGCCCTGGCCGCCGGGCAGGCGATCGAGCGGGGCCTGCGCCGCCGCGAGGAGGACGGCCACGACGTCAGCGGCATCGGCCCCGTGGTCACGATCATGGTGGGCCGGCTCGACGACTGGCTCAAGGAGGTCGTCGCCCGCGACGGCCTCGACATCGACCCCGCCCACCTGGAGTGGGCCGGCGTCGCCGCGGTCAAGCGCGCCTACGAGCTGTTCCGTGAGCGCGGGCTGCGCGCCCGGGTCCTCGCCGCCGCGTACCGCAACCAGCTCCAGTGGACCGAGCTCGTCGGCGGCGACCTCGTCCTCTCCCCGCCCTTCGCGTGGCAGCAGCGCTTCCAGGACTCCGGGATCGAGCCGACCCCGCGGATCGACGTGCCGGTCGCGCCCGAGGTCATCGAGTCGCTCGAGCGGATCGAGGACTTCCGTCGCGCCTACGAGCCGGACGGGATGGCGCCGGCGGAGTTCGACACCTTCGGGGCCACCCTCAAGACGCTCCGCCAGTTCCTCGCCGCCGACGAGGAGCTGGACCAGCTCGTGCGCGACGTCATCACCCCGGCGCCCTGAGCACCCGGCTCCGGGCCGCGACCCGGAGCCGGCCGCGTCAGTAGTGCGAGGAGACCGGGGTCCCGACGGGCGCGAAGTCGTAGACCCACTTCGCGACGCTCACGGGCAGGTTGACGCACCCGTGGGAGGCCGAGTACCCGAAGCTCTCGCGCCACGGAGCCCCGTGGAGGGCGAACCCGCGGTGGAAGAACGAGCTCCACGGCACGTCCGGCGTCTCGTAGTTCGTGCCGTCGGCGTTGCTGCCCCGCATCGTCATCAGGGGGTTCTTGTAGTAGACGTGGAACAGGCCGGTGACGGTGGGCTTCTCGGCCGACCCGTTGACCATCGAGATGGGGCCGTAGACGACCTTCGCCCCGACGTACGCGGTCATGGTGTGCCGGGAGAGGTTGACGTCGATCCACTTCTCGCCCTCGGCGGCCGGGTAGGCGAGGTTCTCGGCGCCGGCGGCGATGCGGCGTTCCTCCCACGTGGCCGGCGTCGTCGTGTACTCGAAGGCCTTCGTGAACTTCTTGCCGCCGGCGATCGCGGCGGCAGCGGCCTCGGCCAGGGCGGAGGCGTTGGACACCGTGCGGCCCTCGCGGCGCTCGGTCACGACGAGGCGGACCGCTCCGGCCGAGTCGAGGTAGCGCAGGCCGTTGCGCGGCTCGCGCGCGACGTCCTTCGCGACGGACTCGACCCACGCCGTCACCTTGGCGGCGTCGACGGTCGGGGCCCCGAGGCCGTCGGCGGAGCTCGGGATGCTCACCCACGAGGCCTTCTGCGCGGCGGTGGCGGTGTGCTTGCCCTCGCCGTCGGAGATCACGACGGGGTGGGAGACGATCGCGTTGGCCGTGTCGGCGACCTGCTGGGCGGCCTCGGTCGTGACGGCCGGGACGGTGTCGACGAACTCGACCGTGGCGGCGGCCGGGGCGAGGTCGCGCGCGGCGGCGGCCACGACGTCCTGGAAGCTCGACGGCACGACCACCTGACCGGTCACCGCAGGGGTGACGACGAACGACTTCTTGCTCGGGGCCAGGGAGACGCTCGCGTCGGTGCCGACCTTCTCGGCCTGCGCGACGATCTCGGCGACGACGGCGTCGACCTTCTCGGTGTCCGTCGTGACGACGGCGTCGACGTCGCGGGAGGACACGAGCGACGTCGCGTAGCTCGACCACGACGCGTTGGCGGCGAAGACCGCATCGACCGTCCGGTCGACGTCGACGCCGTACCCGAGGTCGGCGAGGTGCTCGGTGCGCGTGGAGCCCCCGGCGGAGACGGTGACGGTCACCTCGGCGGCCCGCTCGCGGACGGCGGCGCCGACCTCGGCACGGGTCATTCCCGCGACGGGGACCCCCGCGAGGGCGCTGCCCGGCAGGGCACGGCTCTGGTAGTGCGCGGCGTACGCCGTGCCGGCGCCCCCGAGCACCATGGGGATCGCGAGGGCGGCGCCCAGCAGCGCCTTCCGGTGCGAGGCCATCGTCGTGTCCTACCTGTTCTGCGGGCCCGGGCGCACGGTCCTCGACGCACGCACACCTCCATGATGCGGCACCGGGGGCCCGCGGGCCACCGGGATCCGCGATCCGGGCCGGTCGCCGCGGACCCTCCGGGGCCGCGGCGACGGCCGCGTCAGGCGTTCTGGGGGAAGCCGAGCTCGATGCCGCCGTGGCTGGGGTCCAGCCACCGGGAGGTGACGACCTTGCCGCGGGTGAAGAAGTGCACGCCCTCCATGCCGTGGGCGTGGGTGTCGCCGAACAGGCTGTTCTTCCACCCCCCGAAGGAGTAGTACGCCATCGGGACCGGGATCGGGACGTTGATCCCGACCATGCCCACCTCGACCTCGTTCTGGAAGCGCCGGGCCGCGCCGCCGTCGTTGGTGAAGATCGCGGTGCCGTTGCCGTACGGGTTGGAGTTGATCAGCTCCAGCGCCTCCTCGTAGCTCCTCACCCGCACCACCGAGAGCACCGGACCGAAGATCTCGTCGTCATAGACGCTCATCCCCCGCTCGACGTGGTCGAACAGCGTCGGACGCAGGAAGTAGCCCTGACCGTCGGCGTCGACATCACCCTCCCGGCCGTCCACCACCAGCGTGGCACCGTCGGCCACACCGGAGTCCAGGTAGGAGGCCACCTTGTCGCGGTGCTGCGCGGTGACCAGCGGACCCATGTCGCAGCCGCGGGTCCCGTCACCGGTGACCAGCTTGCCCATCCGGTCCGTGATCTTCGCGACCAGCTCGTCGGCGATCGGCTCGACCGCCACCAGCGCCGAGATCGCCATGCACCGCTCCCCGGCCGAGCCGAACCCGGCGTTGACCGCCGCGTCCGCCGCCAGGTCCAGGTCCGCGTCGGGCAGCACGATCATGTGGTTCTTCGCCCCACCCAGGGCCTGGACCCGCTTGCCGTGCGCGGTCCCGGTCTCGTACACGTACCGCGCGATCGGGGTCGACCCCACGAACGACACCGACTTCACGTCCGGGTGGGTCAACAGTGCGTCGACCGCCTCCTTGTCACCGTTGACGACGTTCATCACCCCGTCCGGCAGCCCCGCCTCGGTCCACAACCGCGCGATCGCGATCGCCGCCGACGGGTCCTTCTCCGACGGCTTGAGCACCACCGCGTTGCCGGTGGCGATCGCGACCGGGACGAACCACATCGGGACCATCGCCGGGAAGTTGAACGGGCTGATCACCGCGACCACGCCCAGGCTCTGCCGGATCGAGTACACGTCGACCTTCGTCGAGGCGTTCTCGGTGAACCCCCCCTTGAGCAGGTGCGGGATCCCACACGCGAACTCCGCGACCTCCAGCCCCCGGGTCACCTCACCGAGCGCATCCGAGAGCACCTTGCCGTGCTCCGCCGTGATCAGCGCCGCGATCTCCTCCTTGCGCTCATCCAACAGCTGACGGAACCTGAACAACACCTGCGTGCGCCTGGTCAACGAGGAGTCCCGCCACTCACTGGCCCACGCCGCCTTCGCCCCCGCCACGACCTCACCGACCAGATCGGCCGACGCCAGGTCCAGCACACCGGACTGCTCACCCGTCGCCGGGTTGAACACAGCACTCGTCCGCTCGGCAACGCCCTCCCAGGGCTTCCCGGCGACGAGGTGGGTGATGCGGGTCGGGGTGCTCATGGTGATCCTCCGGGGAGACTAAATGTACTTACATACTAACATGCACCGGCGTGACCGCCTAGCGCGGGGACTCCAGGACCGGCGGGGACTCCCACTCGGCAAGGTAGCCCCTGATGGTCTCGAGCATGTAGCGGCTCGAGGCCTCGGCCCGCTCCTCCCACGCGAAGACGCACGCGGTGAGGATGCCGTCGAAGCCGTGGCGCTCCAGCGCCCGGAAGAACGCCCCGAAGTCGACCTCCCCCTGCCCGATGTCGAGGTGCTGGTGCACCGTGACCTGCGAGCCGGGAGGGTTGACGATGTAGCGCAGGCCCGAGGACGCCGTGTGGTCGTAGGCGTCGGCGACGTGGCACATCGTCGTGAGCGGGCCCGCCTTGTCGAGGATGCCGTCGACGTCGTTCCCCTGGTGGAAGGTGTGCGGCGTGCAGTAGAGGAAGGAGACGTTCGGGGAGTTGACCGCCCGGATGAGGTCGATCGCCCGCTTCCCGTCCTCCTCGAAGTCGTCGGGGTGCGGCTCGAGGACGAGCCGGATCCCCTCCTTCTCGAACTCCGGGAGCAGCTCCTCCATCGACCTCCAGAACTGCGCCTCGCAGACGTCGGCCTCACGCGGGTTGCCGTTGAACTCCGAGTTCATCGTGTCGACCCCGAGCAGCGAGGCGAGCCGGATCGCGCGCTTCCAGTACCGGACCGCCGCCTGGCGGGCATCCTCGTCCGGGCCCGCCCACCGGTAGAGCGGCAGGATCGACGCGACCCCGACCCCGGCCGCGGACAGCGCCGTGCGGAACGCGAGCGCGCCGGCGTCGTCGGTGCGGGGATGGGTGAAGAACGGCGTGAAGTCCTCGCGGGGCGAGAGCTCGATCCACTCGTACCCGAGGTCGGCCACCACCCCGGGCAGCGACTCGAGCGTCGTCGTCTCCCGGATCATGTACGGGTCGAGGGCGAGCCTCACGCGGGGGCTCCCCGGTCGGCCAGCCGGACGGACACCGGGGCCCCGGAGGCGAGGGACTCCATCCCCGCCTCGCAGACGACGGTCGCGGCGTAGCCGTCCCACGTCGTCGGGCCGACGACCTCTCCCCGGCGGGCCGAGTCCGCCCAGGCCTGGAGCTCGAGGTCGTACGCCGTGGCGAAGCGGGCCGTGAAGTCCGGCGGCACCATGCCGCCCCAGACCCCACCACCGTCAGCGGCGGTCGTGTAGAGCTCGCCCCACGGGCGACCGACGATCGCGGTCCCGCGCTCGCACACGGCCTCGCAGCGCACCTCGTAACCGACCTGGTTGCGGACGAAGACCTCGTTGGTGACGACGGCCCCGCCGGCCATCCGGAACACCGAGACCTGGGGGTCGAGGACCCCCTCGGCCGCTGCGGCGGTGGGGGTCGGGGAGTACACCGTCACCTCGGTGATCTCCTCGCCGAAGAGGAAGCGGGCGACGTCGACCTCGTGGACGAGGCTGTCGCGCACGATCATCTCGGAGCGGAAGGTGTCCGGGACGTCCTTGTTGCGGTGGGTGTTGTGCAGCACGAGCATCCGCCCGAACCGCTGGGAGTCGAGCAGGGCCTTGAGCCGGGCGTACTCCGGGTCGAAGCGCCGCATGAACCCGAGCTGGACGAGCGGCCGGCCACCGGCCCGCTCGGCCTCGACGAGGCGCAGCGAGGACTCACCGTCCATCGTCAACGGCTTCTCGCAGAGCGTCGGCTTGCCGTGCTCGAGGCAGGCGAGCACCTGCTCCTCGTGGACGAACCCCGGCGAGGCGATGACGACCGCGTCGACGTCGTCGTCGGCGACGAGGTCCAGTGGGTCGCCGATCGCACGCACGCCGGCGAAGCGGTCCGCCAGGGCCCCGGCCCGGGCGGTGTCCGGGTCGGACACCGCCACGAGCCGGGCGCCCGAGACGCGGCGGGCGACGCGCTCGGCGTGGTCGGCACCCATCATCCCGACGCCGACGATCCCGACGCGCAGGTCGGAGTCGGTCACCGAGGCTCCGTCCCGTCCGCCTCGGGCGGGACCGGCCCGCTGTCGAAGACGGCCCCGCGCTCGACGTCGTGCCCCTCGACGACCTTGCCGGGGTCGACCCCGGCGAGCTCGTGGCTCAGCTCGTCGAGCTCCTGGCCACCGGCCATCTCGCCGGTCAGCTGCTCCAGGGTCAGCTCGTCGCGGTGCGCGTCGAGGACGACGCGGCCGAGCTTGAGGATGACGAAGTGGTTGCCCACGAGGTAGGCGTGGTGCGGGTTGTGGGTGATGAAGATGACCCCGAGCCCGGCGTCACGCGCCTTGACGATGTACTTGAGGACCACACCGGACTGCTTGACACCCAGCGCCGCCGTCGGCTCGTCGAGGATGATGACCTTCGCCCCGAAGTAGATGGCGCGGGCGATGGCGATGACCTGCCGCTGGCCGCCGGAGAGGCTGCCGACCGGACGGTCGAGGTCGGGGATGACGATCCCCATCTTGGTCAGCTCCTCGCCGGCGACGCGCTTCATCTCCGGGATGTCGAGGAAGAGGCCCTTGCGCACCTCGTTGCCGAGGAAGAAGTTGCGCCACACCGCCATGAGCGGTGCGAGCGCGAGGTCCTGGTAGACCGTCGCGATGCCGAGCGACTGAGCGACACGGGGGCTGTTGAACTGCCGCACGATCCCGTTGAGCTTCATCGAGCCCTCGGTGTACTCGTGGAGCCCGGCGATGATCTTGATGAGGGTCGACTTGCCGGCCCCGTTGTCGCCGAGGACGCAGGTGACCTCGCCCTGACGGACGCTGATGTTGACCCCCCGGAGGGCGTGGACGTTGCCGTAGCTCTTGCCGCAGTTCTCGAGCTCGAGGACCGGGCGGTCGGACGTCGTGGCCGTGGTCTCCTCCAGAGCGCTCATCGGCCCTCCGCCTTCCGCTTGACGTACATGTTGACGAGCACCGAGGCGATGAGCATGACGCCGAGGAAGGTCTTGAACCAGTCGACGTTCCACCCGGCGTAGGTGATGCCGAGCTGGGTCATGCCGAAGATCAGTGCTCCGATCGTGGCGCCCACCACCGAGCCGTACCCGCCGGTGAGGAGGCAGCCGCCGATGACGGCCGCGATGATGTAGATGAACTCGTAGCCGACGCCCTGCCCGGACTGCAGGTTGTTGTACTCGAAGAGGTTGTGCATGCCGAGCATCCAGGCGCCGAAGCCGACGCCCATGAAGAGGGCGATCTTCGTGACGACGACCGGGACACCCACGGCGCGGGCGGCCGCCGAGTCACCGCCGACGGCGAAGATCCAGTTGCCGTAGCGGGTGCGCAGCAGCAGCATCGCGCCGATGAGGGTCATCGCGATCCAGTAGATGACCGGGATCTTCACCTCGATCGACCCGAGCCTGAACGAGGACGCGAAGACCGCATGGGCGCTGTCGAAGCCGTCGAGGTCGTTCAGCGAGTTGGACGAGACGCCCCCGGCGATGAGGCGGGTCATCGCGAGGTTGACCCCCTGGAGGACGAAGAACGTCCCGAGGGTGACGAGGAAGCTCGGCAGCCCGGTCACGTGGAGCAGCCACCCGTTGAAGGCGCCGATCGCGAGCGAGAAGAGCAACGCTGCGATGATCCCGACCCACACGTTGAGGCTGAAGTACCAGGCGACGTGCGCGGCCGTCAGGCCCGAGGTCGTCACGGCCACACCCGCCGACAGGTCGAACTCTCCGCCGATCATGAGCAGCGCGACGACGACGGCCATGATGCCGATCGTCGAGGAGCCGTAGAGGATCGTGCCGATGTTCCCGACGCTGCGGAACGCCGGGGCAACCGCCATGAAGAGCACGGCGACGGCGACGGCGCCGATGAGCGCGCCCACCTCGGGACGGGCGAGGACGGTCGAGAGCACCGAGCGGGTGCCGACCCTGTCGTCGGCGGGTGTGGTCGTGACGCTGGACATCAGGTCACCGGGTCCCGTTGGCCGCGAACTCCGACACCTTGTCGACGTTCGAGGCGTCGATGAACGCCGGCCCGGTCGCGACGTTGGTGCCGCCACCGATGGTGTTGCCGTTGGTCTTGAACAGCCACAGCGCGTCGACCGCGAGGTAGCCCTGCAGGTACGGCTGCTGGTCGATCGCGAAACCGACCTTGCCGTCCTTGATCGCCCCGACGAGCTCCTTGTTCGTGTCGAAGGTGCCGATCTTCGCCGAGCTGCCCGCACCCTCGACCGACTTGACGGCGTCGAGGGCGAACGGTGCGCCGAGGGTGAGGACGAAGTCGATGGTCTTGTCCTCGGTCAGCTTGGCCTGGACCGAGGTGGTGACGGCCGAGTCGTCCCGGCCGTTGACGTAGACGCGCTGGACGTTGGCGCCGGCGGCGCCCTCGGTGACGCCGTCGCAGCGGTCCTCGAGCTGCTGCTGGCCCTGCTCCTGGATGACGCAGAGGATGTTCTTGCCACCCTCGTCGACGATCTTCTTGCCGGCGCCGATACCGGCGTCCTTCTCGCCCTGGCCGAAGTAGCCGATGGCGCCCAGACCGATCGCGTCGTTGCCGCCGGCGTTGAACATCGTGACGGGGATGCCCGCGGCGACGGCCGCCTTGATGGCCCCGCCGAGCGCCCCGGTGTTCGGGTCGGTGACGGCGATGCCGTCGACCTTCTTGTCGATCGCGGCCTGGATCAGCTGGGCCTGCTTCGTGGCGTCGGGGTCGTTGGTGTACTCGAGGGTGACGTTGTCCTTGGCGGCGGCGGCCTCGGCGCCCTTGCGGATGATGTCCCAGAAGGTGTCACCCGGTGCCTGGTGGGTGATCATCGCGACGGTCATCTGGGGGGTGTCGGCCTTGCCGGCGTTGCTGCCGGCCGTCGTCGTGTCCTGCTTGCCCCCGGAGGAGGAGCAGGCCGCGAGGGAGAGCGCGGTCGCCAGCGTGAGGGCGACCACCGCGGTGGGCTTCTTGCGGATCATGATGAGGTGCCTTTCGAATGTCACCGCTTCGTCGAGGCGGTGTCCTGGGTGGGGAACTGCGGGTCGTGCGGTCGTGGTGGTGCGATCGTGGGGGTGATGAGCGGCCGCTGGTCGGCCTTGTGCCGGACGTAGTCCCGGTGGGCCCGGGCGGTCGAGGCCAGCTCGCTGACCTCGCTGACGGGGACGTCCCACCAGCTGTCGCCGTCGGGGGCGTGGACGAGGGGGTCGGTCTCGACGTGGATGACGACCGGGCCGCCGTCCTGGGGCCGGGCCCGGGCCTCGGCGATCGCGGCCTCGAGGTCGGCCCGGGAGTGGACCTCGATGACGTGGCAGCCGAGGCTGCGCGCGTTCGCGGCGAGGTCGACGGGCAGGCGGGCACCGTCGAGGCGGTGGCTGCCCTCACCGCGCATCCGGTAGCTCGTGCCGAAGCGCTGCGACCCGAGGCTCTCCGAGAGCGAGCCGATCGAGTGGAACCCGTGGTTCTGGACGAGCACGACGATGACCTTGAGCCGCTCCTGGACCGCGGTGACGAGCTCGGTCGGCATCATGAGGTAGCCGCCGTCGCCGACCATCGCGAACACCTCGCGGGTGGGGTCGGCGAGCTTGATGCCGAGGGAGGCCGGCACCTCGTAGCCCATGCAGGAGTAGCCGTACTCGACGTGGTACGCCTTGCGGTCACGCACGCGCCACAGCTTGTGGAGGTCGCCGGGCATCGAGCCGGCGGCGCAGAGGACGACGTCGCGCGGGTCGGTGAGCTCGTTGACCGCACCGAGGACCTGGCCCTGGGTGAGCAGCCCGTCGGCGAGCCTGCGGGTGACGTCGGCGGGCGGGTCGTAGGCGGCGTCCACGGCCGCGTCCCACTCCGCCCACAGCCTCGCCTGACGGCGGCGGTGGCCGCCCGGGACGGACCACCCGTCGAGGGCCGCGGTGAGGGCGGTGAGTGCCTCGCGGGCGTCGGCGACCACCGAGAGCCCGCTGTGCTTGCCGGCGTCGAAGGCCGCGACGTTGAGGTTGACGAACCGCACCCCGTCGGCCCGGAAGGCGGTGCGCGACGCGGTCGTGAAGTCGCTGTACCGGGTACCGATGCCGATGACGACGTCGGCCTCGCGGGCCAGCGCGTTCGCGGCGGTCGTGCCGGTGGACCCGACCGCGCCCATCTGCTGGGGGTGGCCGTGCGGCAGCGAGCCCTTGCCCGCCTGGGCCTCGCCGACCGGGATGCCGGTGGCCTCGCAGAACGTGCGCAGCGCCTCCTCGGCACCGGAGTAGTGGACCCCTCCCCCCGCGACGACCATCGGCCTCTCGGCGGAGCGGATGACGGCGGCGGCGGCCTCGATCCGGGAGGCCTCGGGGACGGGGCGCGCGACGTGCCAGGTGCGCTCGGCGAAGAGCTCCTCCGGCCAGTCGAAGGCCTCGGCCTGGACGTCCTGGGGGAGCGAGACCGTCACCGCCCCGGTCTCGGCCGGGTCGGTGAGGACCCGCATCGCGCCGAGGAGCGCCGCCGGCAGCTGCTCGGGACGGTTCACCTCGTCGAAGAACCTCGACAGCGGACGGAAGGCGTCGTTGACGGTGACGTCGCCGGCCCAGGGCAGCTCGAGCTCCTGGAGGACGGGCGCCGCGACCCGGGTCGCGAAGGTGCCCGACGGCAGGAGGAGGACCGGCAGCCGGTTGATCGTCGCGAGCGCGGCCCCGGTGAGCATGTTCGTCGACCCCGGCCCGACGGAGGCGGTGCAGGCCCAGGTCTGGAGGCGGTCCTTCTGGCGCGCGTAGGCGACGGAGGTGTGCACCATCGCCTGCTCGTTGCGGGCCAGGACGTAGGGCAGGCCGGGGACCTCACCGGCGTCGGTGGCGCGGACCTCCTCCTGGAGCAGCGCCTGGCCGATGCCCGCGACGTTGCCGTGGCCGAAGATGCCGAAGCACCCCGCGAAGAGGCGCCGGCGCTCGCCGTCGCGCTCGGACCACTGCTGCGCCAGGAAGCGGACGGTCGCCTGGGCGACGGTGAGCCGCACGGTGCCGGGCGCGGCGCTCATCGCTCGGCTCCGTGGACGAGGTCGGCGGCGACGTCGACGGCGGCGGCGACGTCGCCGCCCGGCGGGTACAGCAGCGCCCGGCCGACGACCAGGCCCCGGACCGCCGGGATCTCGAGCGCCCGGCCCCACGCGGCATAGGTGTCGTCGGGGTGGCCCTGTGGGTCACCGCCGAGGAGCAGCGTGGGCAAGGTCGTGGCGTCCATGACGCGGGGGAGGTCGTCGACGACCGGCAGCTTGAGCCAGGTGTGGGCGCTCGAGGCGCCGAGGCCGGACGCGACGTGGATCGACCGGATCGTGGAGTCGGGGTCGAGCAGGTTGCGCACCCGACCGTCCTCGACGACCGACCAGAACGGCTCGACCATCGCCATCAGCCCGCGGTCGGCGAGGTCGGTGACGGCCCGCGCGCTCGCCTCGAGGGTGGCGGCCGTGCCGGGGTCACCGAGGGCCACCCGGGTGAGCATCTTGCCGCCGTCGAGTCCGCGGGCCGCGATCTCGTCGGCCGTGTAGCCGGTGAACCGGTCGTCGAGCTCGAAGACCGCGCCCTGCAGGCCCCCGCGGTTCATCGAGCCGATGGCCACCTTGCCCTCGAGGGCGCCCATGAGCAGGAGGTCGTCGAGGACGTCCGCGGTCCCGAGCACGCCGTCGACGCCGGGGCGCGAGACGGCCGTCGCGAGGCGGTCGAGCAGGTCGGACCGGCTCGCCATCGCCATCGGGTCCTCCCGTACCCCGAGCGCGCCGCGAGCCGGGTGGTCCGCCGCCACGACGAGGAGGCGGCCGTCGTCGCCGAGCAGGGGGCGGCGGGAGCGAGCCCCCCACGCCTCGGCGATGCGGTGCGGTGCGCCGGCGCGGACCGTGCTGAGCTCGGCACGCGACACGGGGTGGGAGGGGCTCACGACCCGGCCCCCCGCTCGGCGAGGACGGCCTCGATCTCGTACGTCGTCGGCATCGCCGTGGAGCACTCGAGGCGGGAGGCGACGATGGCCCCGGCGACGTTGGCGAACTCGATGGTGCGCTGCAGGTCCCACCCGGCGAGCAGCCCGTGGACGAGCGCGCCCCCGAAGGAGTCACCCGCCCCGAGGCCGTTGACGACGGTGACCGGGCTGGGGGCCACCTCGATGCGCTCCTCGCGGGTGACGGCCAGCACCCCCTTGGGGCCCTGCTTGACGACGGCCAGCTCGAGCCCGCGGTCCAGCAGGGCATCGGCGGCGCGCTGCGGGTCGGTCTCGCCGACGGCGACCTCGCACTCCTCGCGGTTGCCGACGGCGACCGTCACGTGCTCGAGCGCCCGGCCGACCTGCTCGCTCGCCTCGGCGGGGTCACCCCAGAACATCGGCCGGTAGTCGAGGTCGAGGATGGTGTGCGGACGGCGGGCCCGCGCCTCCCACGCCGCGAAGTGCGTGCCCCGCGAAGGCTCCTGGGAGAGGCCGGTGACGGTGGCCCAGAACACCTGCGCGTCGCGCACGGCGTCGAGGGGGAGGTCGTCGGTGGTCAGCAGCAGGTCCGGGGCGACCGGGTACCGGTAGAAGTGGAGCGGGAAGTCGTCGGGGGGGAAGACCTCGCAGAAGGTCACCGGGGTCGGCGGGCCGGCGCCCTCGACGGCGGACACGTAGCGGGGGTCGACGCCGAGCCGGGCGGCCTCGCGACGCACGTAGCGGCCGAAGGGGTCGTCCCCCACCTTGGTGACGAGGGCGACGCGTCGGCCGTGGCGGGCCGTGGCGACGGCCACGTTCGTCGCGCTCCCCCCGAGGAACTTCCGGAAGGTCTGCACGTCCTCGAGGCCCACGCCGTGCTCGAGGGGGTAGACGTCGACACCGGTGCGGCCGATCGCCAGGAGGTCGAGTGCGGCCCCTGACGTCCCGGACAGACCGATCCGCATCCGCCACTCCTTCGTGTCGAGCGCCACGTGCCTGCGGGGCGCTGCCGTCCGTCCACTCTGCTGGGAGCACGAAGGCCATGTCAAGCATTTGTCCTGACATTCTGATCTATGAACCTCAGGAGGGCGGGACAACACGTGGCCCGGACATGGGCGCCGTGACTGTCCTACAGTGCTCATCGTGAGCACGCACCTCGTGGACGTCCGGATCGACCGCGACTCCCCCGTGCCGCTCTACCACCAGCTCGCCGAGCAGCTGAGCGCAGCGGTCAGCGACGGGACCCTCCAGCCCGGCGACCCGTTCGAGAACGAGGTGGCCCTCGCCGAGCGGCTTCGGCTGTCGCGACCGACCGTCCGGCGTGCCATCCAGGAGATGGTCGACCAGGGCCTCCTCGTGCGCCGACGGGGCCTCGGCACGCACGTCGCGAACCGCAAGGTGCACCGGCGGGCCGAGCTGACCTCACTGTGGGACGACCTGAGCCGCGACGGTCGGCACCCCCGGACCGACATCGTGCGGCACGAGACCGTCACCGACGAACGTGCCGCCGCCGCACTCGACCTCGAGCCGGACACCCCCCTGCTCCTCGTGGTCCGGGTCCGATCGGCCGACGACATCCCGATCGCGTTCATGCAGAACTGGCTGCCGCCGCAGTACGCCGACGTCAGCCTCGAGGAGCTCGAGTCGACGGGGCTGTACGCCGCCCTGCGCTCCCGCGGCGTCAAGCCCGTCGTCGCGCAGCAGACGATCGGGGCGCGGATGCCCACCCCCACGGAGCGCAAGCACCTCGGGATCCGCGGCCAGCACCCCGTCCTCACGATGACCCGGATGGCCTTCGACGCCTCCGGCAACGCCGTCGAGTTCGGCGACCACTGCTACCGGGCCGAGGACTACTCCATCGACATCATGGTCGACGAGCGCTGAGCCCCGCCCGGCTTCCCCGACTTTTCATGCCAGCCTCCGCGCGACACCCCGCCTGAGCGGGGTGTCGCGCGGACGGCGGCATGAAAAGTCGGGGAAGGGTCAGGGCAGACCGAGGCCCAGCGACGCGAGGTACTCGCGGGTGCGGACGGCGTTCGGCTTCGGGTGGTCCTTGGGGCAGCCGTACATGTCCTGCTCGCACACGACGTACAGCTCCTTGTCGAGGTCGGCGAGCGCCTCGACGAGCTCACCCATGTCCGGCAGACCGGCCGGCGGGGTGACCGAGCAGCCGGCGTGCACGGCCCTGACGAACGGCCAGTCCTCGTCGTGCGCCTGCCGGACGAGCGTGGGGTCCATCGCCTTGATGTGCACGTACGAGATCCGCTCCGGGTACCGGCGGCAGAGCTCCATCGGGTCGCCGCCGCCGTAGACGACGTGCCCGGTGTCGAGGCAGAACCCCACGTACTCGGGGTCGGTCGCCTGGAAGACGCGGTCGATGTCCTCCGGCGTCTCGATGTGGCTGTCGCCGTGGGGGTGCAGGACCATCCGGAGGCCGTAGTCCTCCTTCATGATCCGCCCGAGCCGGTCGGCATTGCGGATGTAGAGGTCCCAGGCGCTCGCGGACAGCACGCGGTCGTCGGTGTACGCGCCGGTCTTCTCGTCGCGGAACATCGGGGGCAGGTGGACGACGTACTCGGCACCGACCGCAGCATGCGTCTCGCCGATCGAGCGGAACAGCCGCTCGGTGTCCGGCCACGCCTCCTCCCGGTGCAGGACACCCCAGCCGGTGCCGGCGACGACCCGGAAGCCGCGGGCATCCATCTCGTCCTGCAGCCGCACCGGGTCGGTCGGGAAGTAGCCGAACGGGCCGGTCTCCATGACGGAGAAGCCGGCCTCGGCCATCTCGTCGAGGGCGACGTCCCAGTCGATCTGCCGCTCGTCCTGCGGGAACCACACCCCCCACTGGTCGGGGCAGACCCCGAGGGTCAGCTTCGCGTAGCGCGGGTCGGTCGTGTTGCGTGCCTTGGACTCGGCCACGGGAGGTCCTCTCGACGGTGCTGGGGTGCGCCTGTGATGCGAAATGTCAGGTCATTCTGTCATGCAGGGCGGGCTCGGTCACAGGTCCAGGACGAGTCGCGCCGTGCACGACCGCGAGACGCAGATCATCAGGCAGTCGTTGGCCTCGCGCTCGGTGTCGTCCAGGACCGAGTCCCGGTGGTCCGGAACCCCTTCGAGCACGGTCGTCTCGCAGGTGCCGCAGGTGCCCTCGTTGCACGAGGAGACGGTCGTGACCCCGGCAGCGCCGAGCGCGTCGAGCACCGAGACGTCGGGCCCGACCGTCACGGTGCGCCCGCTCGCGCGCAGCTCGACCTCGAACGCCCCGGACCGCACCGGCTCGGTGAGCGGCCGGGCCGCGAAGCGCTCGGTGTGCAGCGACCCCCGGGGCCACGGCGCGCAGGCCACCTCCACCGCGTCCAGCAGCGGGCCCGGGCCGCAGCAGTACACGGTGGTGTCGGCTCGCGGCGCGCCGATGGTGCTCGGCAGGTCGAGCAGCCCGACCTCGTCCTGCGGCGCCACGGTGACCCGCTCCCCGTACTCGGCCAGCTCGTCGAGGAAGGCCATCGAGGACCGGCTCCGCCCCCCGTACGTGAGGTGCCAGTCGGAGCCCCGGGCCTGCGCCTCCCGCACCATCGGCAGGATCGGCGTGATGCCGATGCCACCGGCCACGAAGACGTGGCGCGCCGACTCCACGAGCCGGAAGTGGTTGCGCGGGCCCACGACCCGGACGGGGTCGCCCGGCCGGAGGTCGGCGTGGACGTACTCCGACGTGCCCCTGCTCGCCGGCTCGCGCAGAACGCCGAGCCGGTACGTCGAGCGGTCGGCGGGGTCGCCGGACAGTGAGTACTGCCGGGTGCGCACACCCGGGAGGGCGAGGTCGACGTGCGCCCCCGGCTGCCACGCCGGGAACGACCCACCCGAGGCAGGGCGCAGGGTGAGGGTGACCACGCCGTCGCTCGCCACCTCCTTGGCCTCGACGACGGCCTCGGTCATCGTCTCGCCGGTGAGCCGCGAGACGGCCTCACCGGCCTCACCCCTCTCGCGGGGCGGGGTGAACGACACCGGCAGGTGCCACCGCACGTGCATGTTCGGCGTGCTGCGGTACCTCTCGGGCGGCGCCGCCAGCTCGTACCGGCCGAGCACCGGCAGCACCTCCTCGAGGACGATCTGGGTCTCGAGGAGCGCGAGGGGTCGGCCGAGGCAGCCGTGCAGCCCCTCCCCGAAGCCGAGGTGGCGGGAGCGCCCACGCGTCACGAGGTAGCGGTCCGCGTCGGCGAACTGCCGCTCGTCGCGGTTCGCCGCGCCGTAGACGAGGACGACGCGCCCGCCCTCCGGGATGGTCGTTCCGTGGAGGGTCACCTCGCGCGACGTCGTCCGGCCGACGAGCTGGAGCGGGGTGTTCCAGCGCACCGCCTCGTCGACGGCGGCCGGGATGAGCGACGGGTCGGCGAGGACGAGCTCGCGCTGGTCCGGGTGGTCGGCGAGCAGCTCGAGGGTCGTGGCGATGAGGCCGGCGGTCGACTCCACGCCGCCGAGGAAGAGGACCATCATCAGCCCGAGGACCTCCGAGGCCGGGGTGATGTGCTCCTGCGCGAACGGGCGACCGCCCACCTCGGCCTGCACGAGGTGGGTGAGCACGTCGTCGCGGGGGTGGGCGCGGCGGTCGCGGAGCAGCTCGACGAAGTAGTCGCGGATGCCCTCGGTGGCGGCGGTCGCGAGCGGGGTGAGCCGCTGGTCGCCGGGGCGGCGGTCCTTCAGCTGGTGGACCCAGGTGTCGAGCCGGGCGCGGGTCTGCGGGTCCTCGCTCCGGCCGGGGAGCCCCAGCACCGCGAAGAAGACGTCGTTCGGGACCGGCCAGGCGAGCTCCTGCGCGAGGTCGACGTGCCCGCGGTCGCGCCACGGCGCCACGTGCTCGCGGATGACCGCCCGGATCGCGTCCTCCCGCTCGGCGATCCGGCGGGGCAGGAAGAATGGCTGGATGACCTGGCGCACCTCGTCGTGGCGGGGGTTGTCGAGGTCCGGGAGGAAGCCCGGCCCGGACTGGTCCTTCGCGGTGTCGTCGATGTCGATGCCCTCGAACGAGCGGAACGTCTCGGGGTCGGTCGCCGCGGCCCGGACGTCCTCGAAGCGGGAGAGCGCCCACCATCCCCACCGCTGCGAGTGGTAGACCGGCGCGTGCTCGCGCATCCAGTCGTAGACCGGGAACGGGTCGGCCTTGAAGTCGTCGGAGAACGGGTCGTACTCGCGTCGGGTGGCGGTGACGGTCATCGGGGCTCCCGCGGGTCGGGTCGGCGGCACAGCGGAGTTAAAGCGCTTTAAGCCAGTGTGGTCGTCGCCGTCGCCCCCTGTCAACGGGTCGACCGGTGGGAGGATGCCGCCATGCCGCGCGCCCGTCTCGCCGACGTCGCCGTCCGGGCAGGCGTCTCGCCCGCGACGGCCTCGCTCGTCCTGCGCGGCCGGCCCGGGCCGAGCGAGGCCACCCGGGCCACGGTCCACGAGGCCGCCGCGGCCCTGGGGTACCGGGCCGACCGGTCCGCGAGCGCCTTGGCGCGCAAGCGGTCCCACCTCCTCGGGGTGGTGCTCGACGTCAGCCACCCCTTCCACGGGGCCCTCGTCGACGCGCTCGACGGTGCGCTGGCCGGGACCGGCCTCGACCTCGTCCTGGCCTCCACGACGACGCGCCGCGACGAGCGCGCCGCCGCCGACACCCTGCTCGACTCGCGCTGCGCGGCCGTCCTCATGCTCGGGACCACGCTGGGCGCGGCCGCCCTCGACGCCCTGGCGGCGCAGCGCCCCGTCGTCGTCCTCGGCCGTCCGGGGGCCGCCCGCGCGCGGGGCGTGTGGGCCGACGACGCGGCGGGGATGCGCCTGGCCGTCGACCACCTCGTCGACCTCGGGCACCACCGGATCGCGTACGCCGACGGGGGGCGGGGGCCGATCGCGACCGCCCGACGTCGCGGCTACCGCGCCGCGATGCGTGCGCGGGGGCTCGGGGACGAGGCCACCGTGCTGCGGGCCGGCGCCACCGAGTCCGGCGGGCTGGAGGCCGGCGAGCGCGTGGCGGCCGAGCCCCTGGCGACCCGTCCGACCGCGGTGGTCACCTTCAACGACCGGTGCGCCCTCGGTCTGCGCGACGCCCTGCTGCGCGACGGCCTCGCCGTCCCCGGTGACGTCTCCGTCGTCGGCTACGACGACAGCCCGCTCGCCCGCCTCGACACGGTGCGGCTGACGAGCGTCAGCCAGGACCCGGCGACGATGGCCGGGGAGAGCGTGCGCACCGTGCTGGCCCTCATCGAGGGCGCGGACGCCGTGGGGGACGTCGTCATCGAGCCGCGCCTCGTCGTGCGCACCTCGACCGCCGCCCCCGCGCTCGTGCAGCCCCCCGGCCCGGACAGGGCGCTCCGGTGACGGCGCCGCACCGGGCGGTGCCCGAGCTGCTCGCGACGTGCTGGACGAGCGCCGGCGACGCGTCCCCGGTCGGGCACCCGCGCAGCCCGCTCCCGATGGCCGAGCGGGTCCGTGCGGTCGGCGCGACCGGCTGGCAGGGCCTCGGCCTCGTCCTCGCCGACCTCGTCCCCGTCCGCGACACCATCGGCTTCACCGGGCTGCGTGAGCTCGTCGAGGCCGCGGGCCTGCTCCACGCGGAGGTCGAGCTCGTCGAGGACTGGTGGACCACCGGCGTGCAGAAGGAGGAGGCCGACCGCCGCCGCGACCTCCTCCTCGACGCCGCCGTGGCACTCGGCGCCCGACAGGTCAAGGCCGGCCCGCCCATCGCCACGGGACCCACCGACCCTCGCGAGCTCGTCCCGGCGCTCCGCGGCCTCTCGCGCGCCGCCGCCGACCGCGGGGTGCGGGTCGCCCTGGAGCCGCTCCCCTTCTCGACCGTGGCGACGGTTCCGCTCGGCGCCCGGCTGGTCGAGGAGGTCGACGAGCCGAACCTCGGGCTCCTCGTCGACGCCTGGCACGTGTTCCGCGCGGGGACATCGCTCGCCGACCTCGCCGCCGCACTGGGACCGGGCAGCGTGTTCGGGGTCGAGCTCACCGATGCCGACCCGGTCGTCGTCGGCACCCTCCTCGAGGACACCGTCGACCGGCGCCGGTACCCCGGCGAGGGCTGCTTCGACCTCGACGGCCTGGTCGGGGTCCTCACGGGCACCGGGTTCGACGGGCCCTGGGGCGTCGAGATCCTCTCGGCCGAGCACCGGGCGCGCCCCGTGGAGGAGGGGCTGCGTGCCGCCCACCAGGCGGCGACCGCCCTTCTCGCCCGCGCCCTGCCCGCCTGACCTCCGACCCGACGCGGCGGCCCGTGCCGAGGACCGGGAGGGAGGCGGTGACGGGCCCCGTACGCTTGACCACCGTGACCGAGAACGCCGCGCCCGCCGTCCCCGAGGCCGACCTGCCCGAGCAGATGCGGGTCCGCCGCGACAAGCGCGACCGCATCCTCGCCGCCGGCGGCCAGGCCTACCCGGTCGAGGTGCCGCGCACCCACTCCCTCGAGGAGGTCCGTGACTCCTGGGGCCACCTGGAGACCGGCGAGGAGACGACCGACGTCGTCTCCGTGGCCGGTCGCGTCGTGTTCGTGCGGAACACCGGCAAGCTCGCCTTCGCGACCCTCCAGGAGGGGGTCGGCACCCGCCTGCAGGTGATGCTCAGCCTCGCCGAGGTCGGTGAGGACGCGCTCGCCGCGTGGAAGGCCGACGTCGACCTCGGCGACCACGTCTGGGTCGAGGGACGCGTCATCTCCTCCCGCCGCGGCGAGCTCTCCGTCATGGCGGCCCGGTGGGGCATGGCGAGCAAGGCGCTGCGCCCCCTCCCGGTCCTGCACAAGGAGCTGTCGGAGGAGGCCCGGGTCCGCCAGCGCTATGCCGACCTCGTCGTGCGCCAGGAGTCGCGGGACATGGTGCGCACCAAGGCCGCCGCGCTCCGGGCCGTCCGGGGCGTCCTCGACGGGCAGGGCTACGTCGAGGTCGAGACCCCGGTCATCCAGCTCGTCCACGGCGGCGCCGCGGCCCGGCCGTTCCGGACGCACATGAACGCCTTCGACCACGAGATGGTCCTGCGGATCGCCCTCGAGCTCAACCTCAAGAAGGCCGTGGTCGGTGGGGTCGACCGGGTCTACGAGATGGGCCGGATCTTCCGCAACGAGGGGGTCGACGCCACCCACTCCCCCGAGTTCACGATGCTCGAGGCGTACCAGGCGTGGGGCGACCAGACCTCGATCGGCGCCCTGATGCGCGACATCTACCTGGGCGTCGCCGATGCCCTGGGGTCCCGGCAGGTCGAGACGCCGGCCGGCACCGTCGACCTCGACGGGGAGTGGCGCTGGCTGCCGGTGTACGACGCGGTGAGCGAGGCCGTCGGGGAGCCGGTCACCATCGACACCCCGACGGAGGACCTGCTCCGCCACGCGGAGCGCCACGGCGTGGAGGTCGACCCGGCCCTGGAGAAGGACAAGGTCTTCCTCGAGCTCCTCGGCGAGGTCGTCGAGCCGGGGCTGCTCCAGCCGACCTTCCTCTGCGACTACCCGGCCATCGCCCAGCCGCTGGCCCGCCCGCACCGCAGCGCGCCGGGCCTCATCGAGGCGTGGGACCTCATCATCGGCGGGGTCGAGCGCGGGACTGGCTTCTCCGAGCTCGTCGACCCGGTCGTGCAGCGTCAGGTGCTCACCGAGCAGTCGCTGCGGGCGGCCGGCGGGGACCCGGAAGCGATGCAGCTCGACGAGGACTTCCTGCGCGCCCTCGAATACGGCGCGCCCCCGATGGGCGGTCTCGGGCTCGGAATCGACCGGCTCGTCATGCTCTTCACCGGAGCGAACATCCGCGAGACCATCCTGTTCCCGCACCTGAAGCCGGAGGCCTGAGCACCGTGGATTCCGTGATCCCCTACCTCGTCGCGATCATCCCGACGATCGTGGTCGCCGGCTTCTTCTACGCGCTGATCAAGCGGATGATCGAGGGTGACCGTCGGGAGCGATTGGCGCAGAGCAAGTTCGAGGCCGAGGAGGACCGCCGTCTTGCCGCGGAGCGACCGTCGGGGGCCGACTCCGCCGACGTCGACGGGCCTCACCCGGAAGAAAGCGGCTGAAGGATACCGAAGAAAAACCCTTCTTTACGGTTCCTTTACCTCTACTATACCCATGACATAATCGTCATGAGCCATGCTCGTGGCGCCCCGAAAATCTCCCCACCCCGGAGGAACAATCCCATGGCCAAGAAGGTCCAGGTCCTGCTCGTCGACGACGTCGACAAGGAGTCGGCCGCCGACGAGACGGTGACGTTCGCCCTCGACGGCGTCAGCTACGAGATCGACCTCACGACGGAGAACGCGACCAGGCTGCGCGACTCCTTCGCCGTGTGGATCGGCCACGCCGAGCGCACCGGGGGACGCCGCAACGCCACCCGTGGTGGCGGGAGCAAGAGCGGCGGGCGTCGGGACGTCAGCGCCATCCGCGAGTGGGCCAAGAACAACGGCTACGACATCAGCGACCGCGGCCGGATCTCCACGGAGGTCCAGGAGGCCTACGAGAAGGCGAACTCCTGACCGACCCGGTCCAGCCGAGCGCGGCGGCGGCACCCGACCCGGGTGCCGCCGCTGCGCGCATGTCCCGGCGCCACGCCTGGCTGCGCTTCACCGTCGGCGGTCCCCGTCTGGCCCATGACGCCGGGTCCGACACCGTGCGCTGGCAGCAGCAGCTCGGTGCCCTCCACGCCCGGTGGTACGACGGGCAGGCGCCACCCGCGGTGGCCGCCGTCTTCGTCCTCCAGTGGGTGCTCCAGGTGCCCGCCCACACCGCGGCCCACGCCGCCGCCTGTGGCCCGTGGCGCGCCCGCCTCGACGACCTCTCCTTCTCGCTCGGCGGCGCGCTCGTCCCCGCCGTCGTGCGGATGACCGGCATCACGGCCGACGACCGCGCCACGGCGGAGCGCCTCGACGCCGCGGAGGCCGACTACCACGCGGTGGCCGGACCGTTGGCGTCCGGCTACACCGCACAGGTCCGGCTCGGCCCCCGGGTGCGGGCCGGGCTCGTCGACGACATGTGGGCCGCGGCCCGGCGCGAGGCGGAGGCCGCCGCGGGGCTGGTCCGCCCGGCCGCCCTCCCGCGGGCCTCGTGCTGCCTCATCTACGCCCTGCCCGGCTGCGTCGAGTGCGCCGGCTGCCCTCGGTTGCGCCGCTCCCCGTCGCGCTGACGCGGCGGTCGGTCCGTACGGGTCCACGGTCCCGGGGGGCGTGTGACCGGTCGCGGGGGGGCGGCGGGGGGAGTGCGGGGGTCAGGGGAGGTCGGCGAGGAGGTCGCCGTCGCGCTCGACCCGCTCGAGCACCTCGTCGAACATCAGCTGGGTGAGGGCGCCCGGCCGCTCGGCACCGGCCTCGACCTCCTCCCACGTCCGCGGGGCCGCGACCTGCGGCAGCTCGCGGCCACGCAGGGAGTACGGGCTGATGGTCGTCTTCGCGGCGACGTTCTGGCTCCAGTCGAGGAACACCTTGCCGGGGCGCAGCGACTTCGTCATCTTCCACAGGACGAGGTCGGGGTGCTTCTTGGTCATCTCCTGCGCCAGCTGCTGGGCGAGGTCGCGCACCTGGTCCGAGGTGAGGTCGCCGCCGAGCGCCGCGTAGAGCTGCATCCCCTTGCTGCCGGAGGTGACGGGGTACATCTCCAGGCCGAGGGTGTCGAGCCGGTCGCGCACGAGCAGGGCGACCCGCGCGCACTCGTGCAGCCCGGCCGGCTTGCCCGGGTCGAGGTCGATGACGAGCCGGTCGGGGTTCTGCCGCTCGCCGTCCTCGTCGACGGTCCACTGCGGGACGTGCAGCTCGAGGGAGTTGAGGTTCACGAGGTAGGTGAGCTCGGCCATCCCCGGGACGAGCGGGTAGGTGACGTCGTCGACGGGGACACGCGGGAGCCACGACGGCGCCCCGCTCGGCACGTTCTTCTCGAAGAACTGCTGGTCCTCGACGCCGTGCGGCCACCGGACGCGGGTCACCGGGCGGTGCGCGAGGTGCGGCAGCAGCACCTCGCTGACGCGCGCGTAGTAGTCGAGCACCTCGCCCTTGGTCGTCTCCGTGGCGGGGTACATCACCTTGTCGAGGCTGGACAGCCGCAGCCGGCGGCCCGCCACCTCGACCCGGGTCACCTGCGGGTCAGCCGCCATCCTCGACCTCCTGCAGCTCCTCGGGGGTCAGGTCGTGCCGCACACCGAGGTAGGTCGGCTGGCGCAGCCGGTGCCCGCTCGTCAGCTGGAGGGTGCGCACCTCGACGACGACCCGGGGCTCCACCCACGTCGTGCCGTCGGCGTCGAGGCGGGGCACCTCGTCGACGAACGGCGAGTCGGCGCGCTCGGCCGCGTGCAGCCGCCGGAGCAGGGCCACCCCCGCGGAGCCGGCCAGGCCGGAGCCGACCCGGCCCGCGTAGCGCCAGCCGCCGTCGCCGTCGGGGAGGCCGACGAGCACGGCCCCGAGCCGGTCCGCCGACGAGGCCCCCGAGCCGACCTCGGGCCGCCAGCCCCCGACGACGACGGAGTAGGTGCGCCGGTGGGCGACCTTGCGCCAGTCCGGCGACCGGCGACCGGCCAGGTACCTCGCGCTGCGGCGCTTGCTCACGACGCCCTCGAGCCCCTGCTCGGCGGTGACCCCGAGCAGCACCTCGCCGTCGTCGTGCACGGCGGGGACCTGCCAGGAGCGCCCGTCGAGCTCGAGACGCTCGAGCAGCGCCCGGCGGGTGGACCAGGGCTGGCCGGTGAGGTCCTCACCGAAGAGGCGCAGCAGGTCGAAGACCATGAGGGTCACCGGTCGGCTGCGGGCGAGCTTCTCGGCGCGGCGGCGCTCCCCGACGTGCATCCGCTCGGTGAGCGCGTGGAAGCTCGGCAGCCCCTCGTCGAGGGCGACCACCTCGCCGTCCAGGAGCAGGTCGTCGTAGGTGTCGGCCAGCCCGTCGAGCTCGGGGAACGCCGCCGTCACGTCGCGCTCGGTGCGGGACGTCACGGTGACCCGTCCGCCGTGCACGTCGACGAGCACGCGCATCCCGTCCCACTTCACCTCGTGCACCCACGCGTCACCGCGCGGAGGGGAGTCCGCGGCGGTCGCGAGCATCGGGCGCACGCGCCCATCCTGCCGCGCCGACGTCCGTGACGGAGCAAGGCGGTGGTGGACGTGGCGCGGGTACCGTCCGGGGATGGAGCCGGCCCGCGCCCCCGAGGCGGTCGTGGTCCTCGTCGAGGGCGAGAGCGACGCGGTGGTCGTGCGTGCGCTGATCGCGGCCCGCGACGGCGACGCCGACGTCCGGCCGATGGGCGGTGTCACGAACCTCGCCCACCACCTCGAGGAGCTCGGCGGCCCGGCCGACCACGTGATCGCGCTCGTCGACGCCGGCGAGCTGCGCTTCGCCGAGGGCGCACTGCGCCGGCACGGGGTACGTGCGGAGGGCGCGGAGCAGCTCGCCTGGCACGGGGTGTTCGTCTGCGAGCGCGACCTCGAGGACGTCCTCATCCGCGCGCTCGGCACCGACACCGTGCTCGACGAGCTCGCCGGGATGGGCGAGCTCGCCGCCTTCCGGACCCTCGCGCAGATGCCGCAGTGGCGGGACCGGCCGGTCGCGGAGCAGCTGCACCGCTTCGCCGGGTCCGGCTCGGGGCGCAAGGCCCGGCTCGCCGCGCGGCTCGTCCGGCGGCTCGACCCGCAGCACCTCCCCGCCCCGCTCGACGCCCTCCTCGAGGCGGTACTCGCCGCGCCGTGACCCCCTCCACCTCCACCCCCCGGGTCGGGTGCCCAGGTGGCTGCCCCGGCGACCACCTGAGCACCCGACGCTGGAGCGAGCGGGATGCGCAGGGCTCCCCAGGGACGGGGCGACGCGCCTACGCTGGGGAGACGTGCCGTCGGCGACCCCGCCACGGCCGACGGCCGACGGGAAGGGACGTGAGCACGATGCGGGCGATCTGGAAGGGCGCGGTCTCCTTCGGCCTCGTCAACGTGCCGGTGCGGCTCTACTCCGCCACCGAGAACCACGACGTCCAGTTCCGGCAGGTGCACCGTGAGGACGGTGGCCGGATCAAGTACAAGCGCACCTGCTCGATCGACGGCGAGGAGGTCAGCTACGACGACATCGCCAAGGGGTACGAGACCGAGGACGGCGACATGGTCGTCCTCACCGACGAGGACTTCGCCGACCTGCCGAGCAAGACCTCCAAGGAGATCGGCGTCACCAAGTTCGTCCCCGCCGACCAGATCGACCCGATGTGGCTCGACAAGAGCTACTACCTCGAGCCCGACAAGTCGGCGACCAAGGCCTACGTCCTGCTGCGCGACGCGCTCGAGAAGGAGAAGCGGATGGCGATCGTCACCGTCTCCATCCGGACGCGGATGACGATGGCGGTGCTGCGCGTGCGCGACGGGGTCATCGTCATGCAGACCATGCTCTGGCCGGACGAGGTGCGCGCCGCCGACTTCGCCCACGTCGAGGAGGAGCAGCACGCCACGAAGCAGGAGATGGCGATGGCCAAGACCCTCATCGACCAGCTCGCCGGCGACTTCCACCCCGAGGAGTACGAGGACGACTACGCCGTCGCCGTCAAGGAGCTCGTCCGCGCCAAGGTCGAGGGCGGCGAGGTCCGGGTCGCTGCGCCCGAGGAGGAGGAGTCCGGCGAGGTCGTCGACCTGCTCGCGGCGCTGTCCCGCTCGGTCGAGAAGGCCAAGGCCGCCCGGGGCGAGGCCCCGTCGTCCGACCGCTCGTCGGGGGCGAGGAAGTCCGCCGCGAAGAAGGCGCCGGCCAAGAAGACCGCGGCGAAGAAGTCCGCGGCGGGGAAGTCCGACAAGAAGGCCGAGAAGAAGGCGAGCTGAGGCGCCCCGCGGACGGGTCGGCCCGGGAAGAAGATGCCGCGGGAGCGGGTTGTCATGGTGGGCGCGACCGCGGGAAGTGCGCGAGAATGGGACGAGCAGGGTGTCCCGGGAGCGCCTCCGAGGGCCCCTGCATCCGCAGTTGTCCTGATTTCTCCCGCACTTTCTGCCTAGCATCGGTCGAAGGCCTCCGTCGCGGGGCCCCGCACCACGGAGGGACGCATGACGACGATGCTGCGACGCGTCCTCGCCGTGGGCCTCACCTCCGTGGTCACCGGCACCGCGGTCCTCCTGGGCGCGCCCGCCGCGAGCGCCGCCGACGGGCTGTCGGCGAGTGCGACGAGCCGGTACGTCCTCGACCCGGGCAACGAGGTCGTCCACGCGACGATGACCCTCGACCTGCGCAACACCAGCCCGGACAAGAAGGCCTCCGACGGCGTCTACACGTACTACTTCGACGCCTACACCGTGCCCGTCCCGGCGGGTGCCCAGCGGGTGCGCGCGAGCACCGGCACGACCGCGCTCGCGGTCTCCGTGTCCGACACCGACGACCCGAGCACCCAGGTGGTCCGGATCGGCTTCCCCAACCTGCGCTACGGGCAGACCCGCCGGATCGTCCTCACCTTCGACGTCCCCGGGGCCCCGCCGCGTTCGCCCAACGGCACGCGCGTCGGTCCCGGCTACGCGACGTTCGTGGCCTACGGCCCCGGCGACGAGGGCAAGAACACCGTCGAGGTGGTCGCCCCGTCGGCCATGACGTTCACGAGCACCATCGACGGCTTCCTGCCCACCGGGGACGGCGACACCACGACGTACACCGCCACCGAGAACACCTTCGAGGGCGGTCTCTGGGCGGCGGTCTCCCTCCGGGACCCGAAGCAGACGAGCGAGCGGACCGTCGCCGTCGAGGACCTCTCCCTGACCCTCGAGTCCTTCCCCGACGACGCCAAGTGGGCCTCCTTCGTCGAGGACACCGTGAGCCGTGGCCTCCCCGCCCTCGAGGACCTCGTCGGCAACCCCTGGCCGGGCGGCCTCCAGCGCATCCGCGAGGACGCCTCCCCGTCCCTGCGCGGCTACGACGGGTGGTTCGACCCCACGGGCGACGAGATCGTCGTCGGCGAGCAGCTCGACGACGACCTGATCTTCCACGAGCTGTCGCACGCCTGGGTGTCCGGTGAGAGCTTCGAGGAGCGCTGGCTCTACGAGGGCCTGGCCCAGTCGGTCGCCGAGCGCGCCGTCAAGGACACCGGCGGCACGCCCCGCCCGCACGCGAAGGTCACCCGGTCCGGTTCCGACGCGGTGCCCCTGAACTCCTGGGAGGGCGACGCCGGGAGCCGGTCCGCGGACGTCGACGGCTACGCGTACCCCGCCTCCTACCGCGTGATGACCGAGCTGCTCGGCGGGCTCGACGACGAGCAGTTCGCCGCGGTCGTGGGCGCGGGAGTGCGCGGCGAGCGGGCCTACGACCCGGCCGGGCTCGTCACGCCGAGCGGTGGCCGGACCAACTGGGCCGACTGGCTCGACCTCGTGCAGGGGCGCGGTGGGGTCCAGGACGCCCCGGACGTGTTCAAGCAGTGGGTGCTCACCCCCGCGCAGGCCAAGCAGCTCGCCCCGCGCGCCGCCGCCCGCACGGCCTACGCAGCGCTCGACGCCGGGGACGGCGCCTGGATCCCGCCGGAAGGGCTCCGCGACGCGATGACGGTGTGGGACTTCGACCGTGCCCGGAGCGTGGAGCAGGCCGTCGCACCACTCGGCGCTGCCGCCGTCGCCGTGCAGCGGGCCTCGGAGCGGACCGGACTGCCCGTGCCGAAGGTGGTCCGCGAGTCCTACGAGCAGGCCTCGCTCGAGGACGACTACTCGGACCTGGCGACCTCGCTCCCGGCCGCGGCCGCGGCCATCACCGACGTCGGTGCGGCGCAGCGGACGGCCGAGGCCGACCGTGACCCGCTGAGCGGGCTCGGCGCGGACCTCCTCGGCGTCCGGGACGTCGCGAACCGTGCGGTCTCCGCCCTCGGCGCCGGCGAGATCGCGCGGGCCGCGACCCTCGCGGACGATGCGAGCACGCGCGCCGGATGGGCCCTGCCCCTCGGTCTCGGCCTGGCCCTGTTCTGCCTCGTGCTCCTGGCGAGCGCGGTCACCCTCGTCGTCGTCGCCGTGCGTCGCCCCGCGCCGCGTCACGCGCCTCCCCAGCGGACGGAGGCCCCCGACGACACGGCGGACCCCACACGGAGCGAGGACGACCCCGCCGCTCGCCCCGTGGACCGTGCCGTCGGCTGAGGCCGATCGCCCCGCTCAGAGGACGCGGAGCATCCGGGTGTTGCCGAGCGTGTTCGGCTTGACCCGTTCCAGGTCGAGGAACTCCGCGACGCCCTCGTCGTAGGAGCGCAGCAGCTCCGCGTACACCGCCGGATCGACCGCCTGGCCCTCGATCGGGGCGAACCCGTGTCGCTCGAAGAAGGCGGTCTCGAAGGTGAGGCAGAAGAGCCGCGAGAGGCCGAGCTCCTGCGCCCGCACGACCAGGCGCGCCAGGATCGCCGTGCCGATCCCCCGGCCGAGCGCCCCGCGCTCGACCGCCAGGGTGCGGACCTCGCCGAGGTCCTCCCACAGCACGTGCACCGCGCCGCACCCGACGACCCTGCCGCCCAGCTCCGCGACGACGAAGTCCCCCACCGACTCGTAGTAGGCGACGGCCTCCTTCTGCAGCAGCACCCGCTGCTCCGCGAGGGGGGCGACGAGGCCCCGGATCGCCCGGACGTCGGCCGTGCGGGCCGGCCGGACGGTCACCTCGGGGGGCAGGCCCCCGATTCCGCCGTCGAGCGGTGCGGATCCGGTCGTGGGAGAGGACACCTCGGCAGCGTAGCCGCGCCGCAGGGTGTCCGGTCGCGGAGCCCCACCAGCCGGACGCCGACTGCCGACGGGCAGGGGTGCGGCCCGCCACCGCAGGGGTGGTGGCGGGCCGCTGCAAGGAGCCCCGGAGGCCCTTGCGTTCTCCAGTGTGCGGCACGTGGTTGACGAAATGGGTAAAGGGACCGTAAGGATTCACCACAGTTCCGGAAGCCTTCGGATTCCGTCGTCGCGTGTGGAAATTCGCACGTCGGTCGGGTACGCCCGAGGGCCCCCGACCGGGTGGTCGAGGGCCCTCGGTGTGCGCGACGCGGGGTCGCGGTGGGTCAGCCCTCGCCGGCCTCGGCCGCCACGACCGGGAGCTCGATGCCCCGGCTGTGCGGCGTGCCCTGGAAGGTGAACGTGTCGTCCTTGGTCTCGCCCGTGGCGTCGACCGCGACGATCTCGCCGGACTTCAGCTCGCCGAAGAGGATCTTCTCGGAGAGCACGTCCTCGATCTCGCGCTGGATCGTCCGACGCAGCGGACGGGCACCGAGCACCGGGTCGTACCCCTTGGTCGCCAGGAGGTTCTTGGCGGCCGGGGTGAGCACCATCCCCATGTCCTTGTCCTTGAGCCGCTTGTCGAGCTTGGCGGTCTCGAGGTCGACGATCTGGACGATCTCGGCCTGCGACAGCTGCGGGAAGACGATCGTGTCGTCGACGCGGTTGAGGAACTCGGGACGGAAGTGCTGCTTGAGCTCGTCGATGACCTTGTTCTTCATCCGGTCGTAGTCCGAGCGCGTGTCCGGGCCGGCCGAGAAGCCGAGCGAGCCCTTGGAGATGTCCCGGGTCCCGAGGTTGGTCGTCATGATGATGACCGTGTTCTTGAAGTCGACCATCCGACCCTGGGAGTCGGTGAGGCGGCCGTCCTCGAGCACCTGCAGGAGGGAGTTGAAGATCTCCGGGTGGGCCTTCTCGACCTCGTCGAAGAGCACGACGGAGAACGGCTTGCGGCGCACCTTCTCGGTGAGCTGGCCGCCCTCCTCGTACCCGACGTAGCCGGGGGGGCTGCCGAAGAGCCGCGAGACGGTGTGCTTCTCGCTGTACTCCGACATGTCGAGCTGGATGAGGGCGTCCTCGTCGCCGAACAGGAACTCGGCGAGGGTCTTGGCGAGCTCGGTCTTCCCGACACCGGTGGGGCCGGCGAAGATGAACGAGCCGCCCGGACGACGGGGGTCCTTGAGGCCGGCGCGGGTGCGGCGGATCGCCTGGGAGAGCGACTTGATGGCCTCGTCCATGCCGACGACCCGCTTGTGCAGCTCGTCCTCCATGTGGAGCAGGCGGCTGGACTCCTCCTCGGTCAGCTTGAAGACCGGGATGCCCGTCGAGGCGGCGAGGACCTCGGCGATGAGCTCCTCGTCGACCTCGGCGATGACGTCCATGTCGCCGGACTTCCACTCGGCCTCACGCTTGGCCTTCTCGCCGCGCAGGTTCTTCTCGTCGTCCCGCAGGCGCGCGGCCTTCTCGAAGTCCTGGCCGTCGATGGCCGACTCCTTCTCGCGGACCACGGCGGCGATCTTCTCGTCGAACTCGCGCAGGTCCGGCGGTGCGGTCATCCGGCGGATGCGCAACCGGGCGCCCGCCTCGTCGATGAGGTCGATCGCCTTGTCCGGGAGGAAGCGGTCGTTGACGTACCGGTCGGCCATGTTGGCCGCGGCGACGAGCGCGCCGTCGGTGATCGACACGCGGTGGTGCGCCTCGTAGCGGTCGCGCAGGCCCTTGAGGATCTCGATGGCGTGGGCCAGCGTCGGCTCGGCCACCTGGATCGGCTGGAAGCGGCGCTCGAGCGCTGCGTCCTTCTCGATGTGCTTGCGGTACTCGTCGAGGGTCGTGGCCCCGATGACCTGGAGCTCACCGCGGGCGAGCATCGGCTTGAGGATGCTCGCGGCGTCGATGGCGCCCTCCGCCGCACCGGCCCCGACGAGGGTGTGGATCTCGTCGATGAACAGGACGATGTCGCCGCGGGTGCGGATCTCCTTGAGGACCTTCTTGAGCCGCTCCTCGAAGTCACCGCGGTAGCGGCTGCCGGCGACGAGCGCGCCGAGGTCGAGGGTGTAGAGCTGCTTGTCCTTGAGCGTCTCGGGCACCTCGCCCTTGACGACGTCCTGGGCCAGGCCCTCGACGACCGCGGTCTTGCCGACACCGGGCTCGCCGATGAGGACGGGGTTGTTCTTGGTGCGGCGGGACAGCACCTGCATGACCCGCTCGATCTCCTTCTCGCGCCCGATGACCGGGTCGAGCTTGCCCTCGCGGGCCGCCTGGGTGAGGTTGCGGCCGAACTGGTCGAGGACGAGGGAGCCGGCGGGCGTGCCCTCGGCCGCGCCACCCTGGCTGGGGCCGGCGCCCTGGGCAGCGCCCTCCTTGCCACCCTGGTAGCCCGAGATGAGCTGGATGACCTGCTGGCGCACGCGGGAGAGGTCGGCGCCGAGCTTGACGAGCACCTGCGCGGCGACGCCCTCGCCCTCACGGATGAGGCCGAGCAGGATGTGCTCGGTGCCGATGTAGTTGTGGCCGAGCTGCAGCGCCTCGCGCAGGCTCAGCTCGAGGACCTTCTTGGCCCGCGGGGTGAACGGGATGTGCCCGGTCGGGGCCTGCTGACCCTGGCCGATGATCTCCTGCACCTGCTCGCGGACGGCCTCGAGGCTGATCCCGAGGCTCTCCAGGGCCTTGCTCGCGACGCCCTCACCCTCGTGGATGAGGCCGAGGAGGATGTGCTCGGTCCCGATGTAGTTGTGGTTGAGACCGCGTGCCTCCTCCTGGGCGAGCACGACGACGCGCCGAGCGCGGTCGGTGAACCGTTCGAACATGGTGCTTCTCCTGACGTCGAGTCACCTCGATGCTAGTCGCGTGACCTGAGCGGGGCGCGATCGTTCGACGACACCGCTGGTCACGCGTGCTTCGAGAGGTCCAACGCGCGGACCGGGCCGTGCTGTTCCGCGTTCGCCCACGGCGTAGAACCGGGCGGCGTCGGCCCCCTCGCTGGTCAGGGGTGGTGGGGCGCCGACCCACCGGCCGTGCCGGTGCGGGTGCGGGCCGACGCCTCGCAGGACTCCGGGCCGCACCAGCGGCGGGCGCCCCCCGCGTCGAGGAACACCCAGCCGCAGCCGGTACCGGGGCAGGCGCGGACCTGCTCCACCTCGGGGCGGGTCACGAGCTCGGCGGCCGACCACGCGAAGGCGTCGGCGGCGCGGTCGAGGTCCTCGGCCATGATCCCGGCGACCCGCCAGCGGGCCGGGCGCCCGGGGACGAGCTCGACGGTGGTCCCGGCGGAGCGGGCGGCGACCGTGAGCTCGCCGAGGGCCTCGGGGTCGGTCGGGTCGAGCACGGCGGCACGGACCACCGCGCGGACGGTCCGGGCACGGCCGAGGGCACTCGAGGCGGCCTCGGGCTGCCGGTGGGCCGCACGGCGGAGCCGGCTCACGTCGCCGGGCGGGAGCAGGTCCAGGGCACCGGCGAGCGCGGCGAGGTGGTCGTAGGACGCCAGGTGGTCGCGGGCGCCGGCGCCGTCCCAGCCGGAGTACGTGTTGACGAGCTCGAGGGCCGGGTGGTCGGCGACCGGGCGTGGCAGGGCGAGGCCGTCGACCTCCCGCCAGCCCGCGTCCGTCACCTCTGGAGCGTAGCGGTGGGCCCGTGGCCATCCGGCCCGGTCACGAACATCCGTCCACCGCGCGGCCCGATCGCGAACGTGGGTGGAGTGAGAGGGGCGGGGAGGGGCCGCTAGGCGCGGCGCTGGCAGCGGCCGCACCAGAAGAGGTTGCGGCCGGCGACCACCCGGGTGCGGACGCGGGAGCCGCAGCGCACGCACTCCTGGCCGTCGCGCTTGTAGACGTACGAGGTGCGCTCGGTGAGCCGGGGCCGCTCACCGCGACCGAGGGCGGCCTCCACCTCGAGCACCTGCTCCTCGACGGTGACGATGCGCCCGGTCGCCACCCCGAGCGGGAGCAGCCGGACGAGGTCGTCCCAGACGAGCCGCCAGGACGCCCGCTTGACGCGGCGCCCCTCGGTGGCGGGCGAGAGCCGGTGCCGGAAGAGCACCTCGGACCGGTAGACGTTGCCGACCCCCGCCAGCACGGACTGGTCCATGAGCAGCTCGCCGATGGTCCGGCTGGAGCGGGAGATGCGGCGCCACGCCCGCTCCGGGTCGGCATCCGGACGCAGCGGGTCGGGGCCCAGCCGGTCGAGGACGGCGGCGACCTCGTCGGGCGTGACGACGGCACAGAGGTTCGGTCCGCGCAGGTCGGCGACGTGTTCGTCGGTCGCCAGTCGCATCCGGACCTGCCCGACCACCGGGGCCTCGGCGGTCCACTCCCGCTCGTCGACGGTGAACGTGCCGATGAGCCCGAGGTGGACGTGGACCCACCGCTCGCCGTCGAACTCGAGGAACAGGTGCTTGCCCCGCGAGGTCGCCGCGAGCAGCTCACGCCCGGAGACCTGCGCCGCGCCCTCGACGAATCGTCCCTGCGGGCTCGTCACCGTGGGCCGGGTGCCCGCGAATGCGGCGTGGAGGTCGCGGGCCAGCGCGAAGAGCGTGTGTCCCTCGGGCATCAGGCGGGACGGACCACGGTGACGGTGTCGCCGGGGCGGATGCGCCCGGGGCTGACGACCCGCGCGTTGAGACCGCGCAGGCGCAGGGGCCGCCCCTCGGGGCCGTTGACGAAACGCATCGCCTCGGCCCCGAAGCGCTCGACGAACTTGGCGCAGCCGGTGTGTGCCTGGTCGGTCACCTCGATGACGGCGCCGCGGGTGGCGGGGTCGCCGATGACGAGCCGCGACCCGGTGGGGAGGTTGGCGTGGGAGAGGTCGAGGTCGAGGTACAGCTGGTCGCCGGCGAGCGCGCGGCGGGCGGGGTCGACGGCGAGGAAGGCGACGAGCCGGGCGTTCATCACGTTGAGCTGCATGTCCGGGTGCGCGCTGCCGTCGGCGGTGCGGCCGCTGCCGCGGACCGGCCAGCCGTCGCCGACCAGTCCCGCGGTGAGGTCGAGCGCACCCTCGTCGAGGACGTCACGCTCACCCGGCGCGGGGCGGCGGACGACGAGCTCGAGGGTGCCGACGTCCCGCGGGGTCGCGGCGAGCAGCTCGGGCAGGAAGGCCCCGAGCTCCTCGGGGGTGCGGTGGACGACGGGAGTCTCGGTCACCCGAGGATTCTCACCCGTCCCGGCCCGGCCCCGCATCCCCGTTCCACGTCCGCCGTCCCGCGTACACGAACTGACACATTCGACGATTCGTGTACGGGTCGTCCGGTCCCCGCGTACACGAACTGACACATTCGACGATTCGTGTACGGCGGGGAGGGCGAGCGGGTCAGGCCGGGAGGGCGTACGCGCCGTCGCCGACCGGCTCGACGAGGCCGTCCTCGACGAGCGAGGCGAGGCACCGGTCGACCTGCTCGGCGCCCTGCTCCGATCGCCGGGCCAGTCGCTCCCCCACCGTCGCCTCGAGCTCGGCCCGCCCCACCGGCCGCTCGGTCTCCCGGAGCACCTGGACCAGCGCCCCCCGCACCTGGCGGTCGGTGCCGTGCCACGCCTGCCCCCGCCGCGGCGGGCCGTCGTCCGGCGGGCTGCCCGCCGCGACCCAGGCGCAGACGTCCTCCAGCGGGCAGGCCCCGCACTCCGGACCCCTGGCCCGGCAGACCAGCGCCCCCAGCTCCATCACCGCGACGTTCCACACCGCCGACGTCTCGGCGTCCTCCGGGACGAGCGAGGCCGCGAGCCGCGACTCGGCGGCGGTGAGCGACGGTGACGCCAGCGCCCGCCCCTGGACGGCCCGCGCGAGCACCCGGCGCACGTTGGTGTCGACGACGACCGCCCGACGCCCGAACGCGAACGCGGCGACGGCGGCCGCCGTGTAGGCGCCGACCCCCGGCAGGGCCCGCAGCGCCTCCTCGTCGGCCGGCAGCTCGCCCCCGTGCCGCTCGAGCACCGCCACCGCGGCCTCGCGCAGCCGCAGCGCCCGCCGCGGATATCCGAGCCGGCCCCACGCCCGGACCACCTCGCCCGGTGACTCCGCCGCCAGGGCCGCCGGCGTCGGCCAGCGCCGCATCCACTCCCGCCAGACCGGCTCGACGCGGCCGACGGGGGTCTGCTGCGCCATCACCTCCGAGACGTGCACGCCCCACGGGGTCGTCGACGGGTCGCGCCACGGGAGCGGCCGGGCGTGCTCGGCATACCAGTCGAGCACCCGGCGGTGGAGGACCTCACGGTCCGGCGCAGCGCCCGGCACGTCAGACGTAGCGCTCGAGGATGCTCGTCTCGGCGAGGCGGGAGAGCCCCTCGCGGACCAGCCGCGCCCGGCCCTCGCCGACGCCGTCGACGTCCATGAGGTCGTCGATGTTGGCGGCGAGCAGCTTCTGGAGCGACCCGAAGTGGGTGACGAGACGGTCGACGATGGCGCCCGGCAGGCGCGGCACCTTCGAGAGCAGCCGGTGCCCGTGCGGGCTGACCGAGGAGTCGAGGGAGTCGCCGACGACGGTGAAGCCCATCGCCTTGGCCCCGGCGGCGGGGTCGAGCAGCTCGGTGCTGTCGATGGCCGTGAGGTTGCCGATCGCCTCCTCGAGGCTGAACCCGGCCTTGGCCTCGGAGATGTAGTCGCGGATCACGAGGTCGAGGTCGTCGGACAGGCCGCCGGTGAGCTCCTCGAGCTGGAGGCTGAGCAGCCGCCCGTCGGTGCCGAGCTGGACGACGTACTCGGCGATCTCGTCCTTGATCCGGCGGACCATCTCGAGGCGCTGGAGCACGTTCGCGACGTCGCGGACGGTGACGAGGTCCTCGATCTCGAGCGCCGACAGCGTGCCGGTGACCTCGTCGAGGCGCGACTTGTACCGCTCGAGGGTCTGCAGCGCCTGGTTGGCCCGGGAGAGGATCGCGCTGGAGTCCTCGAGCACGACGCGGCGGCCGGCGACGTAGAGCTGGATGATCCGCATCGACTGGCTCACCGAGACGACGGGGTAGCCGGTCTGCTTGGCGACCCGCTCGGCGGTGCGGTGCCGGGTGCCGGACTCCATCGTCTCGATGCCGGCGTCGGGCAGCAGCTGGGTGGCCGCGCGCAGGATGCGGGTGACGTCGCGGTCCACGACGACACCGCCGTCCATCTTGGCGAGCTCGCGCAGGCGGGTGGCGGAGAACTCGATGTCGAGCGGGAAGCCGCCCGTGGCGATCTGGTCGATGACCTTGTCGTGGCCGAGCACGATGAGGGCGCCGGTGCGGCCGCGGAGGATCCGTTCGAGGCCGTCGCGCAGCTCGGTGCCGGGGGCGACGGCGGCGAGGGTGGCGCGCAGGAGGTCGTCCTCGCTCTGCGGCACGCTCACTCCTCCTCCTTCGCGGGTCCTGGACTCCCCGGGCCCGCGTCGGGCCTGTCCCGCTGGATCCTAACGGGCGGCCGGTCACGGGGTGGTCTCGATCTGCGGGACCTCGCAGCGGTGCTCAGCGGGTGGGCACCTCGTGCAGGGCCCGACCGACGGCCTCGGCGACCGTGCCGACCTCGAGGACGGTGACGCCGTCGGGCACCGGACCGGCCCCGAGCACCCCCGGCGGCACGACGGCCCGGACGAACCCGAGGCGCGCCGCCTCGGCGAGCCGCCGGTGCGCGCCGGTGACCGGCCGCACCTCGCCCGCGAGACCGACCTCGCCGAAGGCGACCGTGCCCGGCGGGAGCGGGCGGTCGGTGATGGCGCCGGCCAGCGCCAACGTGATCGCGAGGTCGGCCGCCGGCTCGGTGAGCCGCACCCCGCCCACCGTCGAGAGGTAGGCGTCGCTGCCGCCGATCGGGGCCTGGGCCCGCTTGTCGAGCACGGCGAGGACCATGTTGACCCGCGCCGTGTCGAGCCCGCTCGTCGCGCGCCGCGGCTGCGCGAGCTGGGAGCGGGTGACGAGGGCCTGCACCTCCGTGACGAGCGGACGCCGCCCCTCGAGGGTGACGGTGACGCAGGTACCGGCCACCGCCGCGGTGCGGCCGGAGAGGAACAGCCCGCTGGGGTCGGCGAGCCCGACGATGCCCACGTCGGAGAGGTCGAAGCAGCCGACCTCGTCGGTGGGCCCGAACCGGTTCTTCACCGCGCGCACGAGCCGCAGCCGCGAGTGCCGGTCTCCCTCGAACTGGACGACGACGTCGACGAGGTGCTCGAGCACGCGCGGGCCGGCGATCGAGCCGTCCTTCGTGACGTGACCGACCAGCAGGACCGCGATGCCGCGGGCCTTGGCGACCTGGATGAGGGAGGCCGCGACCTCGCGCACCTGGGCGACGTTGCCGGCCGAGCCCTCGACCTCGCCGCTCGAGATGGTCTGCACGGAGTCGACGACGAGCAGCTCGGGCTCGACCTGGTCGATCTGCCCGAGGACGGTGGCGAGGTCGGTCTCACTCGCGAGGAAGAGGGTGCGGGCCATCGCCTCGATGCGCTCGGCGCGGGAGCGGACCTGGGCCGAGGACTCCTCGCCGCTGACGTAGAGGACCCGCCGCTCGCCGTGCTCGCCGGAGCGCGCTGCGCGGCCGGCGACGTCGAGGAGCAGGGTGGACTTGCCGATACCCGGCTCGCCCGCCACGAGGACGACCGCCCCCGGCACGATGCCGCCGCCGAGGACCCGGTCGAACTCGGGGACGCCCGTCGGGCGGGCCTCGGCCCGGGTGAGGTCGACCTCGCCGATCGGCACGGCCGGCCGCTGCACGGACGTGGCCGCCGTGGTGCGCACCGTGGTGGCGCCCACCTCACCGACCGCGCCCCAGGCCTGGCACTCCCCGCACCGGCCGACCCACTTGGCGGTCTGCCACCCGCACTCGGAGCAGCGGTACGCCGCCGCCCCCCGGGCGCTGCGTCGTGTCGCGGTCGATGCCATGGACCCCACGGTAGGTGGCGCCACCCACATCGCCCGGCGGCGCACCGCGACAGCCGGCCCGGCGCACGACGAGGCCCCGCCGACACGGGGTCGGCGGGGCCTCCGTCGCGGCGCGTCGGGCGGTCAGCCGCGCGCCGGCACCTCACGGGTCTCGGACGGGTCCGGCGTGGCGGCCGGATGGTCGTTCGGGGACTCGTTGCCGTTGACCTGCTCGCGCAGGTCCGGCGTGCGGGCGATGTGCCCCGCGATCTCGTCGGCGAGCAGCCGGCGCTCCGCGCGTTCCATCCGGCCGTGCTCCTGGAGCAGGGCCTTGGTCGTCGCGACGACCATCGCGATCATCACGACGCTGAACGGCAGGGCGAGGAGGATCGCCGCGGTCTGCAGGGCCGTGAGGCCTCCCCCGCCGGAGAGCAGCAGCGCGATCGCCACGGCACCCTCGAGGACGGCCCACAGGACCCGGCTCCACGTCGGGGGCTCGGGGTCGCCACCGCTGGCCAGCATGTCGACGACGAAGGACCCGGAGTCCGAGCTCGTGACGAAGAAGACGACGACGAGCACGATGGCGACGACGCTGAGCAGCCCGGAGAGCGGCAGCCCGCCGAGCAGCTGGAACAGGGCGCTGTCGGTGTCGACGGCGCCGTCGGGGCCGACGAGGCCACCCGCACCGAAGATCTCGCGGTGGATGGCCGAGCCGCCGAACACGGCGAACCAGAGGAACGTGACGATCGTCGGGACGAGGAGGACGCCGGTGACGAACTCACGGACGGTGCGGCCGCGGGAGATGCGGGCGATGAAGACACCGACGAAGGGCGCCCAGCTCATCCACCAGCCCCAGTAGAACGTCGTCCAGCCGGAGAGCCACGACGTGCCGTCGTCACCCTGGAAGGACAGCGTCCGGAACGAGAGCGTGAAGAAGTTCGACACGTAGCTGCCGACGGAGGAGACGAAGTCCCCGAGCAGGAACACCGTCGGGCCGAGGACGAGCACGAGGAGCATCAGCCCGCCGGCGATGCCCATGTTGAGGTTCGAGAGGAACTTGATGCCCTTGTCGAGCCCGGTGACGACCGAGGTGGTCGCCATGGCGGTGATGATGATGATGAGGACGACGAGCAGGCCCGTCGTGGCCTCGCCGACGACACCGAGGTACGCGAGGCCGGCGCCGACCTGCTTGACGCCGAAGCCGAGCGAGGTGGCGACGCCGAAGAGCGTGCCGACGACGGCGATGACGTCGATGACGTCACCGAGCGCGCCCTTGACCCGGTCGCCGAGGAGCGGCTCGAGCGCCCAGCGGATCGAGACCGGACGGCCCTTGCGGTGGATGGCGTAGGCCATCGCGAGGCCGACCACGACGTAGATCCCCCAGGCGTGCAGGCCCCAGTGCAGGTACGTGACGTCGGTGGCGGCGCGGGCTCGCTCGGCGGCCGCCTCACCGGTGCCCGGCGCGGGCGAGGCGAAGTGGTTGAGCGGCTCGGCGACGCCCCAGAAGACGAGGCCGATGCCCATCCCGGCCGCGAAGAGCATCGCGAACCAGGCCGTCAGGGAGTACTCGGGCTTCTCCTCGTCCTTGCCGAGGACGACGCGGCCCATCGGGGAGACGGCGATCCACACCGAGAAGGCGACGAAGCCGCTGACGATGAGGATGTAGTACCAGCCGAGGTCTCCGACGACGGTGTTGTTGAGCGTCGTGAAGAGGTCGCCCATGCGCGTGGGTGCAGCGAGCGCGAGGACGACGAAGGTGCCGATGATGGCGAGGGCGGGCCAGAACACGCGCGGAGCGGTGATCCGCTTCTCGGTGCGTGACGGCTCCGGGGGCAGGCCCGCGTCGGGGACGCGGGATTCGGGGCGATCGGTGACGGACACGTTCTCTTGCTCCTCCGGGGACGGCGGTCTGGGATCTCGGTCAACCCATCACGCTATCGGCCGAGGACGGCTCGGGCCAATCTGCGTGACGGACGATCTGTGGGCGGGGTGAAGGTGCCGGGGACGGCAGGAGGCCCCGGACCGGGGTCCGGGGCCTCCTGGGCGAGGTGTCGGCGTCAGCCGGCGACGACGTCGAGCTCGACGGTCGCCTGGACCTCCGGGTGGAGGCGGACGAGCGCCGTGTGCGTGCCCGTGGACTTGATCGGGGTGGGGACCTCGATGCGTCGACGGTCGAGCTCGGGGCCGCCCGAGGCCTTGACCGCGTCCGCGATGTCGGCGGTGGAGACGGCGCCGAAGAGGCGGCCCCCGGTGCCGGCGTGCGCGGTGACCTGGACGGTGCCGGCCTCGAGGTTGCCCTTGATGGACTTCGCCTCCTCGAGGGAGCGGACCGCACGGGTCTCGCGACCCTTGGCGATGGCGTCGACCTGCTTCTGGCCGCCCTTGGTCCACGCCGTGGCGAGGCCACGCTTGAACAGGAAGTTCCGGGCGTAGCCGTCCTTGACGTCGACGATGTCGCCGGCTTCACCGAGGCCGGTGACCTCGTGGGTGAGGATGACCTTCATTGTCTGTGGCTCCTTCTCAGGCGGGTCAGCGGGACGAGCTCGAGTACGGCAGGAGCGCCATCTCACGCGCGTTCTTCACCGCGTTGGCGATGAGACGCTGCTCCTGGACGGAGACGCCGGTCACCCGACGCGCGCGGATCTTGCCGCGGTCGGAGATGAACTTGCGCAGCAGCGCGACGTCCTTGTAGTCGATGTTCTCGACCTTCGCCGCCTTGAGCGGGTTGGCCTTCTTCTTCGGCTTGCGAATGGCGGGCTTGGCCATCGTGGTGCTCTCCTTCTGCCGGCCGAGCCGGCGGATGAGCCCCGGTCACCCGGGGATGGTGTGTGTCTGTCGTGTCGTGTCGACCGGCACGGGCTGGTGGCCCGGGTCGGTCAGAAGGGGGGCTCGTCGTAGCTCGGGGCCTGGCCCCAACCGCCACCCTGTTGGCCACCCTGCGGCTGCTGCGGGGCCGGCTGGCCACCGCCGAAGCCGCCCTGCTGGCCGCCGCCCTGGGGGGCGGCGCCACCGGTGGCCCACGGGTCGTTCTGCTGGCCGCCGCCACCGCCGCCGCCGAAGCCGCCGCCGGACCCGCCGCCGCGCTCGGCCTTGGTGACCTTCGCGGAGGCGTAGCGGAGCGAGGGGCCGACCTCGTCGACCTCGAGCTCCATGACGGTGCGCTTCTCGCCCTCCTTGGTCTCGTACGAGCGCGACTTCAGCCGGCCCGTGACGACGACGCGGGTGCCCCGGTGGAGCGACTCGGCCACGTTCTCGGCCGCGTCACGCCAGATGGAGCACCGCATGAAGAGGGTCTCGCCGTCCTTCCAGTCGTTCGACTGACGGTCGAACTGCCGGGGGGTGGACGCGACGGTGAAGTTGGCGACCGCGGCACCCGAGGGGGTGAAGCGGAGCTCGGGGTCGGCGGTGAGGTTGCCGATGACGGTGATGACGGTGTCGCCTGCCATGACGGGGGTCCCTTCGGGTCGTGGACTGGTGACGCGGGCTCAGGCGCCGGGGCGCAGGAGCTTGGTCCGCATGACCGACTCGTTGAGGCCGAGCTGACGGTCGAGCTCCTTGGCCGTGGCCGGCTCGGAGGTGAAGTTGACGACGGCGTAGATGCCCTCGGCCTTCTTCTTGATCTCGTACGCGAGGCGACGGCGGCCCCAGACGTCGATCGTGTCGACGGACCCGCCGTCGGTGGTGACGACGCCGAGGAACTTCTCCAGCGAGGGCTGGACGGTCCGGTCGTCGAGCTCGGGGTCGAGAATCACCATGAGTTCGTACTGACGCATGCGCTAACCCGCCTCCTTCGGTCTCAAGCGGTCACGGTCTCTCCGTGACAGGAGGGTATGCGGTGTCGCCCACGGCCCCCGTCGAGATGTCCACAGGGCGCCCGGCGGGCAACCGCCCCAGCGTACCGGGCCCGGAGGGCTCCTCCCAACTCCCGGCCACCGGGGGCAGGAGCACACCCCAGGTGGCGCGGGCCCAGACGACCCAGCCGATGCGTCCGATCGCGACGAGCCGCAGGGTCGCCGCGACGGCGTACCACCCGGCCGGCAGCCCGTGGCCGGGGTCGGTCGCGCTGGTCAGCCACCCGAAGAGGGCGACCGCGTGGACCACCTCGGCCCCGGCCCAGAGGAGGTGGTCGCGCCACGGGACCCCGGCGAGGGCGACGAACGGCACGAGCCAGATGGCGACGAGCGGCGGCAGTGCCGGTGCCGTGAGGAGGACCACGACCAGGGCGAGGAGCGCGACGTCCGCGACCGGCGGCCGGGGCCGGCGGCGGGCCAGGACGACGGCGAGGCCGGCCGCGGCCAGCATCCCGAGCAGGGCGACGGCCGCGACGTGGCCGGCGCCGACGGGGCGCTGCGCCAGGGTGGGGACGAACCACGGGGAGCCCGCCCCGGCTCCGGCGCGGAACCACGCGAGGACGGGGCGCACGAGGAGCCCGAGGTCGACCGCCGCCACCGGACCGGTGACGAGCACGAGCGTGGCCCCGGCCGCGACGAGCAGCCGGCGCCGGGCGTGGGCGACTCCCGGCGGCGGGACGAGGGCCATCGCGAGGAGGACGGCCCCGGCGAGGGGCGAGCCCAGCAGCGCCACCGTGGCGAGCGCACCCGCGAGGACCGGACGCCCGCGGGACCAGGCCCAGACCGCCACCACGGCGAGGGCCAGCGGGACGAGGTCCGTGGAGAGCAGGACGGTCAGGGCGAGCACCGGCGAGAGGGCGAGCGCCACCGGGTCGGCGAGCGGGTGGCCCGCCGTGGTGGCGACCACGACGACGAGCAGCGCGAGGACGACGGCGGCGGCGAGCGTCCAGAGCACGAGGACCCAGCGCTGCTGCGCGAGGCCGGTGCCCGGTGCGAGGGACGCGAGCACGGTGGTCACCGTGCCGCCGAGGACCGGGGCGTCGAGCGAGGTCCCGCCGGTGAGGAAGGCGCCGATCCCACGGCCCGCACCGTCCTCGACGAGCGAGGCGAGCATCGGGGAGGCGCACTGCCGCCACACGGGGGCACGGCCCTCCCACCCGGAGCCCGCGCACGCCGCCTGCCGGAGGGCCGCGACGACGAGCGGCACCCCGAGCAGCAGGACGACCGGGGCCAGCCGGGCGAGGGCGCCCACCCCCCGGGCGCGGGCGCCGCGCACTCCCCCGACCGCCGTCACGAGGCGGTCGGGGAGCAGCGACGCGGGTCCCGGCGCGGCGGGCACGGGGCGCGGGCGGAGCCGGTCAGCCCGAGGCGGGCGGCGTGGCGACACCCGTGGGGCTCTGGGTGGGGCTCCGGGTGGGCTTCCCGGTCGGCAACGGGGGGGTGCCCGACGGGCTCGGGCTGTCCGTCGGCGACGGCGGGGCGCTCGTCGTCGGCGGGGCGCTCGTCGTCGGCGGGGCGCTCGTCGACGGGGCCTGCGTGGTCGACGGGGGCGGGGGCGGCGGCGGGTTGGCGTCCTTGTTGATGTGGGCCGGGTTCGGGAACTTCACGACGTCCGTGCCGTCGAGGGCGGCCTTCATGTAGGCGGTCCAGATCCGGGTCGGGAAGGTGCCACCGGTGATGCTGCCGGCGGTCGGCAGGTTCTCCATCGCCAGCTGGTCCCCGGTCTCCGGGTCGGAGCGGTACATCCCGACGGCCGTGGCCAGCTGCGGCACGTAGCCGTCGAACCACGCCGAGCGGAAGCTCTCGGAGGTACCGGTCTTGCCGGCGGCCGGACGCCCGAGGTTCTGCCCCACGTACCGGGCGGTGCCACCGTTGACCGGCTCCTGCATCGCGTCGATGACGTCGGACATCAGGTCCTTGTCGAAGACCTGCTGCGTCTTCGGCTTGACCTTGATGGTGTCCGCGGACCCGTCGGCGAAGCTGATCGACCGGACGAGGTACGGGTCGGCCCGCACGCCCTCGGCGGCGATCGTCGCGTACGCGTTGGCCATGTCCATGACGGTGACGGAGTCGGTGCCGAGGACGTTGGCCATGTTCGGCTGCAGCGTGGAGCGGACCCCGGCGTCCTGGGCGGCCTTCATCGTGTTCTCCGGGCCCGCCTCGATGTTGACCTGGGCGTACACCGTGTTCACGGAGTGCCCGGTCGCCGTCAGGAGGTCGATGTTCCCGAACTGCTCGTTGCCGAAGTTCTTGACCCGACCTCGACGCGAGTTCTCGTCGGCGGCACCGGCGGCCGCGAACTCCTTGAAGTACTGCGGGCTGCTGCCGTTGAACCGGCTCGAGGTGCTGACGTCACCGGACTGCAGGGCCGCGATGAGCGAGAAGATCTTGAAGGTCGACCCCGCCTGCATCGTCGCCTGGGTCGCGTCGTTGAACGCCCGCTTCGCGAAGTCCTCGCCGCCGTAGAGGGCGACGACGGCGCCGTCGCCGGGCAGGATCGAGACCAGCCCCTCGTGGATGTCGGGCTGGTCGGTCGGCTTCTCCTCGCGCACCGCCTTGACGGCCGCCGCCTGCTTGGACCTGTCGATCGTCGAGACGACGCGCAGGCCGCCACGCTGGACGTCGGACTCGGAGAGCTTGTACTTGTCGACGAGCTCCTTCTTCACGAGGTCGACGATGTACCCGCCGACACCGCTCAGCTGCTTGGCCTTGTACTTGATGACCTCGGGGAACTCGGCCTGCTGGCGCTCGTCGGGGGTGAGCCAGCCCTTGTCGACCATCGCGTCGAGGATGTAGGCGCTGCGCTTCTCGGCGTTGGACTGCTGGTCCGCGCCGAGCGTGGGGTCGTAGAGCGACGGGCCGCGGATCACCGACGCGAGCAGCGCCGCCTGGGCCGGGGTGAGGTCCTTGGCGTGGACCTTGGGCCCGAAGTACGCCTGCGAGGCGGTCTCGATGCCGTAGGCACCGCGGCCGTAGTAGATGGTGTTGAGGTAGTTCTCGAGGATCTGGTCCTTGGACTGCTGCTTGTCGATCTTCAGGGAGATGAGGATCTCCTTGGCCTTGCGGGTGATCGTGCGGTCCTGGGTGAGGAAGTAGTTCTTGACGTACTGCTGGGTGATGGTCGAGCCGCCCTGGGTGGCCGAGCCGCCCTTGACCGCGACCCACACCGCGCGGGCGATGCCCGTCGGGCTGATCCCGCTGTTCTGGTAGAAGTCACGGTCCTCCGCGGCGAGGATCGCGTGCTGCATGTTGATGCTGATCTCCGAGAGCGGCACCGACTCGCGGTTGCCGCCGTCGTCGGACAGCCGCGCGAGCTCGGTCTTGCCGTCCGAGTAGTAGACGATGCTCGCCTGCGCGTTGACCATCTCGTTCGGCTTCGGGATGTCGGTGAGCGCGTACGCGATCCCGAACCCGACGATGCCGAGGACGAAGGCCCCGAGCGCGGTCCAGAGCCCGCGCCGGACCCAGGTGCGTCGTCGGGACGTCGTCGCGGCGGCTCCGCCCGTGGTCGATCGGGCGGTGCGGCGCGTCTTGGCCTCGGCGCGGCTACGGGGCTGTCGTTGGCTCATGGGCTTCCGGGTGACGGGGGCAGGGGCGACGCGGCCGGGGTGGGGCCGCGTCCACCGGCAAGTATGGCCGGGAAGTCTGGGAAAACCTCAAACTCGGGAGGACGAGCAGGCCGGGTACCGCCGACCACGGATGTATCGCTCCGATATATCCGTGTTACCGTCGAGGTGACAAGGCCCGGGCATGTCAGCCGGCCGCCCCCGACCGTCGAGAGGAGCGCCCCGTGGTCTCGCGCCGCGCCCACCTCCTCGAGTTCGCCGTCCTCGGGCTCCTCCACGAGGGTCCGACGCACGGCTACGACCTGCGCCGGCGGCTCAACACGGCCCTCGGCCCGTTCCGTGCGCTGTCCTACGGCACGCTCTACCCGGCCCTGAAGTCGCTGCTCGGCCGCGGCCTCATCGCCGAGGCCGAGGACACCCGCAGCATCTCCAAGCGCGCCCGGGTCGTCTACCAGCTGACCGCGTCCGGCAAGGAGCAGTTCGCCGACCTCGTCGCCCGCACCGATCCCTCGGCCTACGACGACGACGGCTTCGACGTCCGCTTCGCCTTCTTCGCCCGCACCGAGAGCGAGGTGCGGCTCCGGATCCTCGAGGGGCGTCGCTCCCGTCTCGAGGAGAACCTCGAGCGGGTGCGCGAGCGCGCCGCCCGCAGCCGCGAGCGCCTCGACTCCTACACCACGGCCCTCCAGCAGCACGGCGAGGAGACCGCCGAGCGCGAGGTGCGCTGGCTCACCGAGCTCATCGACGCCGAGCGGCGTCACCCCACAGACCCCGGCCCCCAGCCGTAGGAGGTCGGGCCGGCACCCGCCGGCTCCGACCGCTCCCGTCCACCCGTCGTCCAGACCTCCACAGGAGAACATCCATGGGTTCCATCCGCGTCGCCGTCGTCGGTGTCGGCAACTGTGCGTCCTCCCTCGTCCAGGGAGTCCAGTACTACCGGGACGCCGACCCCACCCAGACCGTCCCCGGCCTCATGCACGTCGTCTTCGGCGAGTACCACGTCAGCGACGTCGAGTTCGTCGCCGCCTTCGACGTCGACGACAAGAAGGTCGGCAAGGACCTCGCCGAGGCCATCAACGCCTCCGAGAACAACACCATCAAGATCGCCGACGTCCCCACCACGGGTGTCACGGTGCAGCGCGGCCACACCCACGACGGGCTCGGCAAGTACTACCGCCAGACCATCGACGAGTCCGGCGCCGAGCCGGTCGACGTCGTGCAGGCGCTCAAGGACGCCGAGGTCGACGTGCTCGTCTCCTACCTCCCGGTGGGCTCCGAGAACGCCGACAAGTTCTACGCCCAGTGCGCCATCGACGCGGGTGTCGCGTTCGTCAACGCGCTCCCGGTGTTCATCGCGTCCGACCCGGAGTGGGCCGCGAAGTTCGAGGCCGCCGGCGTGCCCGTCATCGGCGACGACATCAAGAGCCAGGTCGGCGCGACCATCACGCACCGTGTCATGGCCAAGCTGTTCGAGGACCGCGGCGTGCAGCTCGACCGCACCTACCAGCTGAACGTCGGCGGGAACATGGACTTCAAGAACATGCTCGAGCGCGAGCGCCTGGAGTCCAAGAAGATCTCCAAGACCCAGTCGGTCACCTCGAACCTCACCGGCGCCCTCGCCGGCAAGACCGACGACCGCAACGTGCACATCGGCCCGTCGGACTACGTCGCGTGGCTCGACGACCGCAAGTGGGCGTACGTCCGCCTCGAGGGTCGCGCCTTCGGTGACGTGCCGCTCAACCTCGAGTACAAGCTCGAGGTCTGGGACTCCCCGAACTCGGCCGGCATCATCATCGACGCCATCCGCGCGGCGAAGATCGCCAAGGACCGCGGCATCGGCGGCGCCCTGCTGTCGGCGTCGTCCTACCTCATGAAGTCCCCGCCGGAGCAGCGCCCCGACGACCTCGGCCGCACCAAGCTCGAGGCGTTCATCGCGGGCACCGAGGAGCGCTGACCCCCAGCACCTCCCGCACGCCCCACACGTCCCCGCCTCGGGTGCTCAGGTGGTTGCCCCGGCAGCCACCTCGGCACCCGGGGCGGAGTCGTGTCCGGGGCGGCGCCGCCACCGGCGGACGCGCTGGCCGGTGCGCTCGCGCCGGACGAGCAGCGGACGCGGGTCGGCGTCGGACCGGAGCCGGGCCCAGCGTCCGACCTCCGCGCGCAGCGTGGCGCGGGCGGCCTCGGCCTCGGTGTGCAGCCGGTCCGTCGCCTCCGGGTCACCCTGGCCCGGCCCGAAGACCACCGTGTCGACGGACGCCGCGACCGCCGACGGGTCCGCGCCGAGGGCGCTCGCCTGCTCCCGCCGGGTGACCCCCCGCGGCACGGCGACACCGAGCGAGCGGGCCTCGGCGACGAGGTCGCGCCACACCCAGGCCGCCCGCCCGGGCACCGGACCGAGGGTGGCGTGCAGGCGCCGGCGCCGGGCCTTGAGCCGCCCCACGACGAGGAGGTACAGGGCGGCGAGCAGGGCGAGCGTCGCGATGCCCGCCAGGACCTGCAGCCACCACGGCCACGCCGTGACGTCGAACGGGTTCTTCTTCCGCTTGGTGACGTCCGTGGCGTTCTGCGCCTGGTCGGGGCCCTGGAGCACCGACGGCGGGCTCACCCCGGCCGGGGGCGGTACCTGCGCGCCGACCTTCTGCTCCTCGGTCTTCAGCTGCTGCTCGCTCGGTGTCTTGTCCCGGTCGGGGACGAAGGTGCTCGCGCCGAGGGCGAACCACGTCCCGTCGGCACGCTGCACCTCGACCCAGGCGTGGACGTCCCGGCCGCGGACGTCGCCGTTCGCCTCCGGGGCCGCCCCCATGACGACCCGCGACGGGATGCCGAGGCGCTGGCCGACGAGCGCGAGGGTCGCCGCGTACTGCTCGTCGTTGCCGGCGAGCTTGGTCGAGCCGACGAACCGGACGAGCCGGGAGACCGCGTGCCCCGGCAGGTAGACCTTCTCGAAGCTGTTGGGGGTGCCGCCGTCGGTGTAGGTGCCCTCGGTACGCATCGCCGTCGCGAAGGCCCGCAGCCTCGACCACGCACCACCGTCGGCGCGGCTGGTCCACGCGTCGATCCGCGCGTCGAGGAAGTCGGTGTCCACGCCCGTCGAGGCACCCGAGGCGACGTCGAGGTCCTCGGGCAGCTCGGCGGCGGGGGTCGGGGGCAGGACCGCGGTCATCGAGTACGTCTCGCCGCCGGCCAGCCCGGCGGGGACGACCGCGGTGTCGGTCTCGGTGTTGAGCCACAGCTCGGAGGCCAGCTCGTCGGCACGGGGGCCGGAGAACTCGATGCGCGTCGGGTCACCCACCGTCGGCAGCCACGTCCCGCGGTACCCGCCGTCCGGCACGGTGACGTCGACGTCGGCGGTGCGGCCCCCGCTGGTGGACGCGGCGATCCGCGAGCCGACCTGCTGGAAGGGCACACCGTCGGCCGTGCGGTCGGCCGCCCCCCAGACGAGCCCGTCGTACCGGTCGAGCGTCGCGAACCGCACGAGGCCCCCGGTGGGCAGCCCGGCCACCCGCAGCACGACCTCGTCGTAGAGCTTCGCGTCGTTCGGCTCGGTGTAGCGGCGGAAGCCGGGCAGCGGGCTGGGGAACTGCGAGACGTCGAGCGGGGGGACGAGCTCGGTGCGGACCACCTCGCGGCGCTCGACCGCGGACGTCCCGGGCAGCAGCGGCCCGGCAAACGCCCCGGCCGCCAGGGCGACCAGCGCCAGGCCCGCCCCGGTGGCCAGGCGCACCCCACGGCCGGCACCGTTCTGGACGGGCGGCCTCGAGCGGTGGGCCCGCACGACGAGCCACGCGACGAGCACCGCCGAGAAGCCGACGCCCTGGAGCAGCAGTGCCGCCGGCTGGAGGGTGCCGAACCAGATCGACCCCGCGAGCAGCGCGACCGGCGCCACCGCGCTGAGCGGCACGCTCGCCCACCGGCGGGCGACGCCGAGTGTCACGGCACCACCGAGCAGGCCCGCCAGCCAGGGCAGCGCGACGACGGGACCCCGCGCGTCGACCGGCGGCAACAGGGTGAGCCACTGCTTCCAGCCGGTGACGGCCCAGGTGCCGAGGTCGAGGAAGGTCCGCGGAGTGGGGAGCACCCCGCCGACGAGGTGGTCGCGCACCGCGACCGGCCCGCCGAGCAGGAGGTAGGTGGCGGCGAGCACGAGGAAGGTCGTGAGCGCCATCCACCGGAACGCGCCCGCCAGGTGGCCGATGACCAGCCCGAGCAGCAGCCCGACCCAGGCCGCGACGACCCACTCGACCCCGAGGAAGCCGGTGCGCATCCCGACGAGCGCGATGCTCACGAGTGCGGCGGCGAACCCGAGGTCGACGAGGGCGTCGCGGTCCGGCAGCGCCGTCCGGAGCACCCCGGGGGCCTCGGGGTCGCGTGGCACGCGCCGCCTCGGGGCCGCGCCACCGCGCAGCGCGGTCGCGAGGCTCGGCGGGCCCGCCGGTGCGGTGCCGCTCACGCGAGGGCCCCGGAGAACAGGACGCGCCGGACGTCGGTGAGCTCGCGGACGTGGAGGATGACGATCGACCCGAGCCGCCGGACCCCGACCGGCACCTCCGGGTCGACGACGAGCGCGACCTTGACCACTTCCGGCTCGAACTGGTCGAGGGTGCGCTGCACCTGGATGAAGGCGCGCTCGACACCGGTGACGAGGACCGCGATGCTCGCGTCGGGCGCGAGGGCCGCGGCCTGGCCGACGGACGCGTAGAGGTCGAGCGGCCCGACCTCCGCACGGGAGAGGGCGTCGAGGGTGAGCGGGGCCGTCGTGCGCGAGGCGCTCTCGCCGTGGCAGACGACCGTCGTGTCCTGCTCGTCGAGGATGGAGCGGACGGCGAGGGAGGCGGCGCACGAGATGGCGACCTCGACGTCGTCCTCGGCGTTCGCGTAGACCTCGGGCGCGGTGTCGACGACGACGGCGAGGTGCGAGCGCCGGGTGTCGAGGAACTGCCGGACGAGCAGCCGACCGTGCTTCGCGGAGGACCGCCAGTGCACGTAGCGCCGATCGTCACCGGGCTGGTACTCGCGCAGCGCGTGGAACGCGAGGTCGGACATCGACAGGTCGGGGGTCACCTCGCCCTCGAGGTCGCGGAGCAGGCCGGCGCCGAGGCCGTCGAGGGAGATGGTGCGCGGGTGGACGACGAGCTCGGTGCGCTCGGTCCACGCGATGGTGCGGCGGACGAGGCCGAGCGGGTCGCCGTGCACGGTGGTCGCGGGGCCGACCGGGACGACACCGCGCTGGTGCGTGGGCACGACGAAGAGCTCCTCGTGGGTGCGGCCGGGGGCCAGCGCCGGGAGGGTGAACCGGGCGGCGGTGCGTCCGACCGGCAGCTCGACGAGCAGCGGCAGCATCGCGCGCCGGGAGCTGTTGGTCACCGCGATCCGGCCGGTGGCGGGGTCCCCGACGGCGACGCGGCCGGGCTCGACGTCGGCGTGGATGCGCACCCTGGCCCGGTCGAGCGCGAGCAGCAGGCAGGCGCCGACGAGCACGAGGCAGGCGGCGGCGACCATCGCGAGCTCGGCCCACGCGAAGCGCGCGGTGAGCCACCAGGCGAGCAGCCCGACCCCGAGCACCGTCCAGCCGAGCGGTGAGACCCAGCGCAGCACCTCGACCACCGGCCGCCACACCGGCCGGGTCTGCTCCGCGAGCGGTCGGACCCGGCTCCCGGTGAGGACGAGGATGCGGGCGCCGGTGTCGGTGAGGGCGCTCGGGACCTGCACGCGCGGGAGGGTGATGGTGCGGGTGCTGCCGTCGGCACGGGTCCGGGAGGCGGCGCCGGCCCGTGCCACCGCCGGTCGACGGGTGGGCAGCCGGTCACGGAGCGGGCGCCGCCGGGGCCGTGGCCTGGGTCGCGGCTGGGGCCGTGGCCCGGCGGAGGGCTCGGCGGACGGGTCGGCCACCGGGCGAGCCGCCGCCCCCGCGTCGCCTCGCGGCGCGGGGGGTGGCGTGAGGTCCGAGCGACGGACCGTCGACTCGGTGTCCTCGGGGGGCCCGGTGGGGTCGCTCATGCGGGGACGCGCTCCGTCGGCGGCGTGACCTCCGCGAGGATCTGGTCGATGACCTGCTGGACGGTGATGCCGGCGAACTGGGCCTCGGCGGTGACGAGGAGCCGGTGGTTGAGCACCGGCTGGGCGAGCATCTTGATGTCGTCGGGGACGACGTGGTCGCGACCCTGGCTGATCGCCCATGTCTTCGCGCAGCGGACGAACGCGAGGCACCCGCGGACGGAGACGCCGAGCCGGATGCTCACGTGGCGCCGGGTCTCCTCGGCGAGGCGTGAGACGTAGTCGAGGATCGCGTCGTCGACGTGCACCTCGTCGGCGAGCTCGGCCATGTCGCTGACGACCTGCGAGGTGACGACGGGCTCCAGCGCCTTCGTGCGGTCGCGCACGGCGGCGTCGCGCAGCACCCGCACGGTCGCGTCGTGGTCGGGGTAGCCGAGTGTGGTCTTCATGAGGAAGCGGTCGAGCTGGGCCTCGGGGAGCCGGTAGGTGCCCGCCTGCTCGATGGGGTTCTGGGTGGCGATGACCATGAACGGCTCACCGACGCTGTGCCGCGTCCGGTCGACGGTGACGTGGCCCTCCTCCATCACCTCGAGCAGGGCCGACTGGGTCTTCGGCGAGGCGCGGTTGATCTCGTCGGCGAGGACGATGGTCGCGAAGATCGGGCCCTGGTGGAACTCGAACTGCTTGGTGTTCGGGTCGTAGATCGTCACGCCGGTGACGTCGCTCGGCAGCAGGTCGGGGGTGAACTGGATGCGCGCGTTCGTGCCCTTGACGGTGCCGGCCATCGCCCGCGCGAGCTGGGTCTTGCCGGTGCCGGGGAAGTCCTCGAGGAGGAGGTGGCCCTCGGAGAGCATGCAGGTGAGGGCGAGCCGGATGACGTGCTCCTTGCCGAGCACCGCCTTGTCGATGTTGGCGACCATGGCGGAGAACGTCTGGGAGAACCAGGCGGACTGGTCGGGCGAGACGGTCATGCGGTGGGGTTCCTTCCGATGGGGTGGTGGGTCGGGACGCGCGAGGTCACCACGGTGTGCTCCCCGAGTGGGAGCCGGACCCGTTGAACAGGCGGATCGTCACCGGCCCCGTGCCGTTGCCGAACAGGCACATGCCGTTCCACGAGTACCCGGTGCCCGAGCCGTTGACGGTGAGGCGCGAGCTCGACACGAAGCCACCGGCCCTGGCGCTCTGGCAGTCCACGCTCCACGTCGAGCCCGGTGGGAAGTCGCGGATGTCGAAGAGCACGCGCGGGCATCCCGGCGAGTAGGAGCACGAGCCCTGGCCGTTCGGGTCGACCCCGTAGGGGCCCTTGCGCACGTTGTAGACGTCCGGCGTCGGGTTGGGGATCGACTGCGAACTGGGCCCAGCCCATCCGGACCTGCCGGCTGCCGACTCGGCCTGGACCTCGAGCTGGTACGTCCTGCCCGCCTGCCCCGTGAAGCTGACCGACGTGCGACCGCCACCGAAGCTCTGGTTGACGGCGCCCCGGACGTTGACCCCGGTGATCGGACGCCCGTTCTCGGGCAGGTTCCACGACCACGTGATCGTGTTGCCGCTCCGGGTGCTTCGCAGACTCGTCGGGGTGAGGGTCGGGCCGTAGGGAGTCGCCGACGCGGATGCCGGGTTCGACTGGCTGCCTCCGGAGTTCTCGGTCCGGATGGTGATCGTGTGGTTCTTCGTCGGGTTGGTGTCGAACGGGCCGACGTCGAAGACCTTCTGGGAGCCGGCTGCGCACCCGCAGGTGACGGTGCCCGTCTTCCCGCCACCGGACCAGCGGATGGCCGTGAAGGAGGCCGCGCGCGGCTGGCCGACCGTGACGGTGAGCCGGATCTTCTGGTTGCTCGCCGGTGTCGACGCGGTCACCGACGGGTCCGAGGGGACACCGTTGGACGTGAACGTCGAGCTGTTCGTCTTCGGCGACTCCAGGTCCGCGCCGTTGGTCAGGGTCGCCACGTACTCGTAGGTGCGGCCGTCGTAGGGGATGACGACCTTGGCCGAGCGCACGTCGGGGGCGGTCGTCGCGACCGAGGTCCAGGCGCCCCCGCCGACGCGCTGGTAGAGGGTGTACCTCGTCGTCGGCGGGCCGTTCGGCGACCCCTGGGCCCACGAGATCGTCAACGTCGCCGAGGACGCCGCGGGGCCCGGGCCGCTCGCCTGGATGGCCGGCTGGGGCAGCGCCGGCGGGGTGCCGGCGGACTGCATCGTCACCGCCGGCCCGAACGGCCCGGCCCCGAGCTCGTTCCACGCCTGCACCTGCACGGACTGCTCGGCCATGTTGTCGAGCCCGGTGACCACGGCCTGCTGCGTGGGGGCGGCGACGTCCTGTGTCCTGGTCTGCCCGGTCGAGGAGATGAGCCGCACGACGTACTTGCGCAGGGCGCTGCCCTCGTTGACGGGGGCGTCCCAGGCGATGGTCAGCGTGCCGTCGCCGCGGGTCACCATCCGCACCCCCGTGACCCGCTCCGGGAGCCGGTCGGGGCGGACGGCCGCACTGGCCGCCGACTCCTCGCCCTCGCCGATGCCGTTGACCGCGGCGACGGTGAACCGGTAGTCCTCGCCGTTGGTGAGGCCGGTGACCGTGCACGGGGAGGCGCTGCACTCGGTCTGCCCGGTGGACCCGCCGGTGTGCCGGACGACGTACCGGGTGACGACCGAACCGCCGTCGTAGGTGGGCGGCAGCCACGACACGCGCGCCTGACCGCCGGCGTCGCGGTCGGCCACGGCGGTGACCTGCCGTGGGGCCGAGGGCCGCCCGAGCATCGTCACGGAGACGCGGCCCTGCGCGGTGCGGTCCGGGCCGTCGCTGACCGTGATCGCGACGGAGGCCGTGAGCGAGGGCTTCGCGCCGACGGCGAGCGTGAGGGTGCAGCCGGAGGCGGTGGCCGTGAGGGCCGTGCCGGACTCGACGCTGGTCGTCGGTGATCGAGCACTCGGGTTGCGGGAGCGGGGAGTCGAGGTAGGGACGCACGTCGACGGTGCGCGACTCGCCCTCCTTCAGCCCGGTGACGCTGATCGGCCGCAGCGTCGGCGGCGGGACCGGGTCCTCCGCCGACGAGCCGTCGGCGGGAGCCCCGACCACGCGCACGGCGATGGTCGAGGGCGTGGCCAGGCCGCGCGAGGTGACGCTCAGCTGCCCGGTCGAGCTCTTCGCGTCCGGGCCGGCGTGCAGGGTCAGCGTGCGGTTGCCCGGGCCGTCGACGGCGAGGTCGGCATCCGGCTCGGTCTCCCAGCGGGTGTCGAACGTGACGTCGTCCAGGCTCATCCCGACCGGCAGCCAGGCGTGGCAGAAGGTCGGGATGTCGACGGTGCGGTCGAGGCCGCCGGCGGTGACCGTGACCGCGCCGTCCGGGCAGCGCAGCAACGGCACCTTCGGCCCGACCTGCACCGGGATCGACACGTACGCGGTGCCGAAGTCCTTCTGGTCGACGGCGTCCTGGTCGGTGACCTCGACCATGACCGCCGCCGGCCCGACGTACCCGTTCGACGAGGTGAGCTCGAGGGTCCGGTTGTCGGGCATCGACACGCCGAGGTTCTCGGCCGGCGAGGCCGAGAGGGTGTCGGCGGTGGTCACCGAGACCACGCGGCCACGCGGTGACCTCACGTGGTCGCCCAGCGCGACCGTCGCCGTGGAGTCCGGGTCCATCTGGATGACCGTGCCGGCGACGACGAACGGCTGCCCGTTCGCGCCGGTGGGGACGTGCACGAGCGCCATCGCCCGCGCGCCGTCCTCGTCCTCGATGACGTACGGCACCGAGTACGGGTGGTCGAGCACCTGCACGCGCACCCGGCCGTTCTCGACGACGGCGCTCGAGGAGAGCACCTCGACGATCTTCAGGGTGGCCGGGTCGGAGTCGACGTCGGTGTCGTTGGCGAGGACGTCGACGAGCGTCGAGGTCTCCCCCGGCTTCGGCGCCGCGACGTCGTCGTTGGCGACCGGCGGGTTGACCCAGTCCCTGACGGCGCGCACGAGGATGCTGGCGCGGGACGGGTCGAAGAGGCCGTCGCTGATGCCGTAGACGAGCTGGTGGAGGGCGGTCGTGTCGGCCGGCACCGTCGTGGTGACGGTGTGGTCCTCGTCGACGTCCCAGTCCTTGCGCGTCGCCGCGTCGTTGAGGGACTCCACGTCGACCTCGACGACGTCGCCGCGGGCGATGAGGTCGTTGACGAGCGGCTTGACGGTGACCGTCTTGCCCGGTGCGGCGAAGACCTCGTCCGCCACGGCGACCGGCGGCTGGGGGTCGCCCGGCTGCACGACCCCGACCCGGACGAACGCCCGCGACGTCGCCCCGAACCGGTCGGTGACCTCGTAGGTGATGACCTCGGTGCCGGCGGCGAGGGGGTACGCCTCGTACCTGATGGTCGACGGGCCGATGCCGACGACGCGGCCGTACGTGAGGTCGACGGCCTTGCCGTCCTGGCCGACGACACCGGCCACGCTGACGCTGTCGCCGTCCGGGTCGACCCCGAAGGTCGGGACGGTCATCGTCAACGGGTCACCGGCCGTCACCGTCGCGGTGAAGCTGCGAGCCACCGGTGACTGGTTGGGCCGCTGGGCGCTCGGCAGCGGGGTGACCTGCACGCGCGCCCGCGCGGTCTGGGCGCGCTCCTTCATCCCGTCGGCGTAGGCCGCGTACTCGATCGTCACGAACCTCTCGGCGGTCAGCCCGGTGGCCTCCGGCACGTACCGGATGACGTTGCCCGAGGCGAACGCGCGCTGGGCGTCACCCTTCGAGACGACCTTCACGCTCGCCGGGTCGAGCCGCAACGGGATCCCGTCGGCCATGGTGTCGTTGTCGAGCACCGGGATCGAGACGGTGTCACCCTCGCGGACGGTGGCGGTGTCGTCGACGACGATCGGCAGCGAGTCGGTGACGGCGCCCTGCTGGAGCACCGACACCTGACCGGTGACCCGCTGCGTCCCGTCGCTGACCGTGTAGGTGACGGTGCCGCGGCGCCCCTGGTCCCCGGTCGGCGCCGGCTGGGTGGCCTCGAGCCGGACCCAGCGGCCCTGGTAGATCGACGGCTGGATCCACGACGAGTCGCCGCTGCTCGAGACCGATGCCGTCACGAGGACGTCGCCGCGCGGCGAGTAGTCGTTGGCGAGGACGTCGACCATCGCCGGCGCCTGGTCGTGCAGGGTCGCGGTGTCCGGCACCGAGACCGGCGGCGCACCCTTCGGTGGCGCGACGAGGTCGACGCGGATGCGCCCCGGCGCCGCGCCGGCGCCCGTCGTCGCGGAGTAGGACAGCTCGAAGGTGCCGGGGGCCGAGCCCGTGACGGTGACCTGGCCGGTCGCCAGGTCGGTGTCGACCTGGAGCGGACCGACCGGGCGCACCTCGCTGCGCAGGCGGAGCGTGGCGTCCGGCTCCCCCGGGTCGGCGCCGGCGACGTCGTTGCCGAGCGGCTCCACCTGGAGCGGCTTGCCGACGACCCCGCGCACGGCATCCGGCTGGGTCTTGGGCGCGACGAAGGAGCTGTCGCCGCTCGGGGAGATGACCAGCGCGGTGACGGAGCCCTTCGTCGTCCCGCCCCGGCCGTCGGTGACGAGGTAGCCGACGGGCTGCTTCCCCTCGGTCGTCGGCGCGGCCAGGGTCACCCGGCCCTGGCCGTCGACGACGGCGCCCTCGACGTCGGCCCGGGCCGCGAGGACGTCGTTCTCGGGATCGCGCCAGTCGGCGAGGACCGGGACCGAGAGCCGCTTGCCCGCGATGACGGGGTAGACCTGCGCCGCGAGCTTCGCGCCGCCCTGCCGCAGGGCCGGGGCGCCGTTCACCGAGTCGGGGACGATGCGGACGCTGACCCTCGCCGACTCCTTCGAGACGGTCTTGCCGTTGTTGACCTTGTAGGAGAACTCGAACGACCGGTTCTCACTCCCCTCCGGCACCGACACGTCGATGGCCTGTCCGTCGGCGGAGACACTGGCCGCGACGCCGTCGAGGCTCGGCTCGGTGACGTCGCGCTGGTCGATGGCCAGGACCGAGCCGGCGACGTCGGTGTCGTTGTCGAGGACGTGGAGCTTCGAGGTGCGCCCGGGCCGCACCTGGAGCGAGTCGGGCGTCGCCGTCGGCGGCTGCTGGAGGGCGGCCTCGTCGAGGAGGTTCTCGTCCTTCTTGTCGTTCTCGTCGTCCTGGCGGGTCGGCGGGGTCAGGGCGTCCCAGTTGTCGATCTTCGTCGGCTTGTCGTCGAGGTCCCAGACGCCCCCGTTGTCGAGGTCGTTGAGGACGACGAGCCCGCGGTTGACGCGGAACGCGACGCCGTCGCGGGTGGGCTCCTCGCCGTCGGCGGGGAGGGTGGCCGTCGGCTCGTCGCCGGTGCGACCGCAGTTCGCGCCGTAGAAGACCTGGTTCTGCTCGGCCCAGGCGGCGTGGACGCAGCCCCCGAGGACGACCGGCCGGGTGATGAGCGTGGCCCCCGGCACCCGGTTGACCTGCTCGCCGACGACGACGCCACCGGGTGAGGCCCCGCCGTCGAGCGGCACCTGGGTCGCCCGCTGCGCGGACTCCACGACGACGGTGTCGGCATCGGGGCCGGGCTGCTGCAGGGCGGCGACCCGGTTGCCGTCGACGGTCGCCTGGGCGTCGAGGCCCTCCGGCGTGGCCGCCGTGAACACCCGGTCGGTCTCGGCGTCGTAGGCCACCCACGTCGTGCCGACGGCCGTGAGGTCCGGGAGGGTGGAGCGCAGCCCGGAGTCGGTGACGACCGGGGCCGCGAAGCCGGTGGGGGTCGCGGCGATCGTCGTGACCGCGCCGTCCAGGCCAGAGACGACGTGGACGGTGCCGTCGACCCCGACCGCGAGTGCGGCGTTCTTCCCGACCGTGGCCACCGGCTTGGCCCCGACCGCGACGTCGGGGAACGCGGTCGTGCCGGCCTTCGGGTCGACCTTCTGCGCGAAGACCTTGCCGCTCGCGGGGTCGAGCACGGCGAGGGTGCCGCCCCGGAGGTCGACCGGGCGGGGGACGAACCGCCCCTTCGCACCGGAGACGGCCGCGACCTGTGCCACCGGCTCGCCCGCGGTGGACGTGCGGGCATCGAGCGGGAACAGCTCTCCCGTGCCGGTGTTCAGGCCGAGGACGACCGCGCCGTCCTGGAGCACGTCGAGCCCGGCACCGGCCGAGGCGTCGGTCGCGACACCGGTCTCGAGCTGGCCGATGGGCACGTTGGCCTTCGCGAACTTCGCCTGCTGCGCGGAGGAGACCCAGACCCCGGCGTCGTTGAGGTCGGCCTCGTGCACGGTCGAGCCGTCACTCGCGACGGCGGCGTAGCCGAGGCCCCCGACGACGAGGGCGACGACGAGCCCGCCGGCGGTGCGCCGACGTGCGCGGTTCCTCGCCACGCGGGCGCGCGCGGCACCGGCCCGAGTCACGTGTTCTCCTCGTCAGTGGTGGGGACGGCGTGCCCTGTGCTCCCCTCGGGGCGACGCGGTCCCAGCGTAACCGCGGGGTCCCGACCGCGGGGGCGAGTCCGATGGGGAGCACTCCCCGGGCGCTCGGCCGTCGCGCACCAGCGATCCTGTCCCGCACCGGTGATCCTGTCCCGCACCGGCGCCATGGCACCCCGCCACTGCGAGATCGCGGCGGCACGGTGCGGTCGGAGCGGCTGCGCGACGTCACACGCCGGGTCCGCTCGGCCGGGGTGAGATCGTTCTGCACCGGCGACGTCGCCCCGCCGCGGCGATCTCGCGCCGCACCGGCGCCATGGCACCCCGGCGGGGCGAGCCCGCGCAGGCGCGGCGAGCGGGGGGCCGCCCGGCGAGGTCAGCCGCGGGAGAGCTCCTCCGGTGCGGGCAGCAGGGCGAGGTCGGCCTCGGTCACCATCCGGGTCGAGAGCGCGTGCTCGACGAGCCGCGACTTCCGGTTGCTCGCGAGCTTGCCCGGCCCGCCGTGCAACCCCCGCGTCCCGGCGTCGGCGAGCTTCTGGCAGACGTTGTCGAGCTTGCGGTTGAACTTCGTGACCGCCCAGCCCAGCCGTGCCGCCGCGTCGGCGGACGACGGGATCTGCCCGCCGCCGGCATAGGTCGTCCGCAGGAAGCTCTCGCAGAGGGCGATGACGAGCAGCTTCTGGTCCGGCGTCATCGACACCCGGCCGACGGTGGTCTCCGCCGCGGAGTCCTCCGGCTCGAGCTCTGCCGCCGTCTCGATGGAGACGAACGGGGTGTCGTCGACGTGGATGTCGAAGTCGTAGGTCGTCGGGCCCGCGGTGAACCACACGGTGAACGCCTCGAGCGCGAGCGGGATCCGGGCGCCCGGGGAGAGCCACGCCTGGAAGAGGCCCTTGGTGTCGGCCACCGTGGCGGTGAGCGTGGAGCCGACGTTGCTCAGCCACCACAGCCCGTGCTCGTGGTGCACCTGGAGGAACACCCGGTGCAGGTACGGGTTGTCGTCGACCTCGACGTCCGCGACCCGGCCGATGGTCAGCGGACGGTCCTCCGGTGCGACGAACTCCTCGCCGCAGAACTCGATGGTCACACCCACCTGGTGCCCCTCTCCTCGGGTGTCCTCATCCGGCAGCCTCGCAGCGGATCGGGGACCGGGGGGAGGTGAGCCCCGACCTCCGCGACACCGACACCTGGGCGCACACCGTCTCCCCGGCCCGGGCCCCGACCCGGTGGGACGCGCCGTCCGAGACCGTGACGACGTCCGCGTCGGCCACCGCCGCCTCGGTGCCCGCGACGCGCAGCTGGAAGAAGTCACCCTCCTCGGCCCCGACGTAGTTCCAGGAGAAGGTGACCGAGCCGGCGGAGGCGCGGGCGTCGATCGCCGGCTGCTCGGGGTAGTCGACGGCGCGGCTCGGGGCGGCGGTGCGGGTCAGCGTGTTCGCGGCCGGTGTCGGCGACGGCTCGTCCCCGCGGTTCACCGCCCACACGACGACCCCCACGGTCACGGCGACGAGGACCGCGAGCGCCCCGAGGACGACCCCGCCGCTCACCGTCGCGGGCGCGTCGTCGTCCTCGTCGACCGCCCCGGTGGGGGCGTGCACCGGGTCCGGGGCGGTCGGCACCGAGACCGCGCGCACGCTCGTCCGGTCGTGGTCCTCGGCCCCGGGTGGCCTGGCCGTCGGGGCGTCGGACTCCGTGGTCCGGCCCTCCTCGTCGAGGACGAGGACGGGGGTCCGCGGGAGCCGCTGCTCCTGCTCGACCGCCTGCAGCCCCCGGGCCAGCTCGAACGCCGTCTGCGGGCGGGCGTCCGGGTTCTTGGCCATGGCGTGCGAGAGGAGGCGCTCGAGGGAGACCGGCACGTCCGCGCGGCCGGTGGTCGGCACGGGGGTCGCCCGGATGCGCGGCATGAGGGCGTACGCCGAGTTGTCGCCGCCCGGCTGCTCGAACGGCGAGCGGCCGACGAGCAGGTGCCAGAGCGTCGCGGCGAGCGAGTAGACGTCGCTGCGGGAGTCGCCGTTGGACTGCCCGTAGAGCACCTCGGGAGCCGACCACGGCACCGAGACCCCGACGTCCTCGTCGACGTCCTCGGCGTGCCCGCCCCGCCCGGCGATGCCGAAGTCGGTGAGGCCCGGCTGGCCGTACTGGCTGACGAGCACGTTCGCCGGCTTGATGTCGCGGTGGATGATGCCGGCGCGGTGCGCGGTCTCGACCGCGCTCGCGAGCTGGATGCCGCTGCGCAGCACCTCCTCGACGGACAGCCGCTCGGCCTTGGCCCGCTGGGCGAGGTTCGGCGGCGGGTAGTACTTCATGACGAGGTACGCCCCCCCGTCCGCGGTCTGCTCGGAGCGGAACACCTGGACGATGAACGGGTGGTCGGCGAGCTGGGCCATCGTGTTCGCCTCGTCGACGAACTGCCGCCGGATCGCCGCGGTGAGCCCCTGCCGCTTGAGCACCTTGACCGCGACGTTCATCCGCGGCGACTGCTGCTCGTAGAGGTAGACGTCGGCGTAGCCCCCGGAGCCGAGCGGGCGCACGACGGTCAGGCCCGGGATCACCGGGGCGTCGGCTGCGCTCATCCCTCGACCTCGTAGGTCAGCGAGACCTCGTCGGCGAGCGTGATGACGGTGCCGGGCTCGATGCCCTGGTCCTCGGTGGGTCGCAGCCGCACCGGCTCCTCGCCGGGCAGCGCGACGGTGGTGCCGTTCGTCGAGCCGAGGTCACGGACGAGGACGTGCCAGCCCTCGAGGACGACCTCCGCGTGGTTGCGGCTGATGTCGCGGTCGACGCCGCCGACCCGGATGAGGTGCGGCCGCTGGTTGGGCGCGAGCTCCTCGTTGACCCGCGGGGAGCGGCCGAGGAGGACCCCGCGGTCGAGGGGGACGACCCCGCCGGTGGAGATCCGCAGGACGCCGAGCGGCGGACGCGGGATGGGGGTCGGTTGCTGCGGCGGGATCTCGCGCCCGCAGGTGCGGCAGCGTCCGGCGTGCGGGGCGGAGTGGTGGCCCGCCGGGCAGAGCACGGCGAGCACGACCGGGCGGTCGAGGTCCTCGTCGGAGCGGGGCAGGGTGCCGCGCGACGTCGTGACGTCGACGACGGGAGCCTCGTCGGACGGGGGGGCCTGGTCGGGCTCGTCCGCGAGCGGCTCGGGCGTGGCCTCGACCGGGCCGGGGAGCCGCTCGGTCCCTCCCTGGACGGGCGGGGTCGGCACCGCGGGAGCAGGCGGGGGTGCGGGTGCGGCGCCGCCGGCCCGCCGCCACGGCACGGAGTCGATGATGCCCCGGTCCGGGGCCGGTGACGCGGGCACGCGCTCGACCGGTGCCCGGCCCACGGAGTCCTCCGGCGGCGGGAGGGTCAGGTCGGCCCCGGGCGCGGAGGGCTCCTCCGGGGTCGCTTCCGCCACCTCGGGCTCCGGCTCGGGCTCGGGCTCGGGCTCGGGCTCGCGCTCGGGCGGGGTCTCCGGGGCGGCCTCGTCGGGCGGGGCCACGGCCGCGCCACCCAGCCGTGCGGGCCGGCGCCAGCCGCGCGCGAGCGTCGCCTCCGGTCCCCCGACCGTGACCGCGTCACCGGCGGTCGCGGCGTCGAGCTCGACCTCGCGCCACGGCAGCCGGTCCAGCGACCCGAGAACCGTCCCGTCGGCGAGGTGCAGCCGTCCCCCGCCCCGGAGGAAGGCACGCACGCCGTCGTCGGTCCGCACGACGAGCGCGAAGGGCGGCAGCACGTGCAGTCCCCGGGAGCAGAGGATGTCGAGGAGGTCGACGAAGCCCGTGGACGCGGCGTCCGCGAGCGCGTCGGCGTGCCGGTCGGCCACCTCGACGACCGCGACGAGGTCGGTGCCCGCGACCTCGACCCATCCCGGGTGCGCCGTGCTCCGCACATCGGTCACGGTCGGCTCCTCGTCGGGGTCGATGGGCGGGCGGACACGCGCCTCAGCGTACTGAAGTCGACTCCCGCGCACCCGTAGTGTGGAGCACCCGTCGGTGCGGCGCTCGACGGGGCGCGGCCGACCGGCCAGCAGGGGGCGACGCGGAACCGATGGTGCGCGCCCGGACTGCTGGAGGTGAACCGGTGCTGGTCTCCGTGGCCGTCGTCCCGCCCGCCGACGTCGTGGCGGAGGTCTCCGACCTGCTGGCCCGCGTGACGGGCGCCGCCGAGGAGCTCACGCTCGTCGGCAGCGGGTCCCTGCGGCTCCCGGTGATCGGCCTGGGCAACCTGACCCGCCCCGACGCGGCGGCCCTGTGCACCGCCCTCGCCGACCGGGTCGTCCGGCTCCGCGCCCGCGCGACGATCGCGCTGTCGGGCGCCTGGGCGCTCGAGGACGGAGACGACCCGAGCGTCGCCCTGCGCGTCGTCGGTGACGTCGACGCCCTGACCGGCATCGCCACCTCCCTGCCGACCTTCGCCGCCGAGCGCGGGTACTTCGTCGACCGGCGCCGCTTCGTCCCGCGGCTGACCGTCGCACGCGTGACCGACCGGACGACCCTGCCCGTGCTGCAGGAGGTGGTCGACGCCCTCGACGGCTACCGCAGCCGGACGTGGGAGGTCACGACCGTGGACGTGCAGCAGCGCGTCCACGGGGACGGGTCGGCCTTCGCACCGTTCGCGTCCCTGCCGACGACCTGAGCGGCGGACGCTCAGCGGCGGGAGAGGCCCGACCTCGGGGCGGTGTCCGCCTCGTCGTCACCGTCCCCCGCGTCGACGGTGACGACGACGACGGAGACGTTGTCGCGCCCCCCGGCCCGCACCGCCGCGGCGACGAGCTCGTCGGCCGCCTCCTGGGGGTCGTCGTGCCGGCGGGCGAGCAGCATGATGTCGCGGTCGTCGAGCTCGCCGCTCAGGCCGTCGCTGCACAGGACGAACCGCTCCCCCGGCGTCGGCGCGAGCACCCAGACGTCGGGCTCGGGCGCCGGGTCGGACCCGAGGGCGCGCGTGATGACGTTGCGCAGCGGGTGCCGGGAGACCTCGGAGGCGTCGAGCAGGCCGGCGTCGACGAGCTCGCGCACCTCGGAGTGGTCGCGGGTCACCTGGTGCATCCGGTGCTCGGCGAGCCGGTAGACCCGGGAGTCGCCGATGTTGAAGACCACCCAGTGCTCGCGCCCGCCGGTGTCGACGACGGTGAGCCCCGTGACCGTCGTGCCCATGCCGCGGAGCTGGGGGTCCTCGGCCTGGGCCTGCAGGATGCGGCGGTTGGCCTCACGGAGGACCTCGGCGACGTCCTCCGGGCGGCTCGGGGGCTGCTCCTCGAGGGCGGCGAGCGCCTCGACGGCGATCCGTGACGCCACCTCGCCGGCGGCGTGCCCGCCCATCCCGTCGGCGACGGCGAAGACCCGGCCCCCGGCGACGATGCTGTCCTCGTTGTGGTCCCGCACGCGCCCGACGTCGGTGGCGCTGCCCGACCTCACGAGCATCGAGCTGCCGCGCAGCACGCGGCCCCCCGCCCTCACGCGCCGGCCTCGTCGACGGTGAGGGTCTCGAGCACCTGCTGGAGGACGTCGTAGTCGCCGTCGATGCCGGAGCCGCTGACCCGCCCCGCGACGTGGACGAGCCGGCTCGCACCGGGGGCCGGCTCGAGCCCCGACACGAGGTGGACCTCGACCACGGGGCCGTCGTCGTCCCACGACACGTTGCGGGCGAGCCACTCCCGGCCGCCGATCTCGACCACGAAGGGCTCCTCGACCTCGGCGGCGCCACCCCCGGCGGCGGTGGCGACCGCCGCGAGCACGGTGTCGGCGGACTCCCCGGGCTCACCGGCGCGGTGCCGGACGACGACCTCGACCGGCCCGCCGGCGCCCGGACCCGCGGCGCGCAGCAGGGCCTCGCCCGCGGGGGTCGCCGCCCACGACTCCGGCACCTCGAGGCGCACCCCCGGGGGCGCCGGAGCGCTCGGACCGGGGTGGGCGAGGACGGGCATGGAGGGTTCCCCTCGTGACGGCGACGGGTGTCCGGACGAGCGTAGACCTGATGCCCCGACGGCACGATGGGGAGTTCTCCCCTCCGGCTCCCCGGTGCGTTCCGGGCCTACGATGCCGGGAGCCGACCCGCGGCGCGAAGGGCCCGGGCGAGGAGGAAGGGAGTGGTCCGTGCGCGGTGCACGTGCCGTGCCCGTCCCCGTCCGCGAGTGGGTCCGCCGACACGTCCCGCGGTCGGTCTGGGGGGCCATCCGTGACGTCGCCGTCGGCCGCACCGCCCCGCAGCGGGCCCTGCGTGAGGGACGGACCCGGGCCACCGGCGCCCTGCTCGCGGGTCACCGCCCGAACCTGACCGCCGTCCGGGTGGGCGGCCGTACCTACGTCGCGCACGAGGCCGACACGTTCACGGCGGGGGCCGCCCTCGACGACAACCTCGCGCTCGTCGCCGACGCGCTCGTCGCCGCCGAGGTGGCGCACCTGGTCCTGGAGGCGGCACCGGGGGAGCGCCGCGTCGTCGTCGTCCGCGGGCCCGACCGCGCCCGGGCCCTCGAGGCGCTCGCGGCGGCCTGCGCCGACGACGTCGTCTACGTCGGGCGGCCGGCCGGTGACGACGTCCGCTCGCCGAGGGTGCTGCGCTCCGCGCGGTCCCTCCCGCGCGGTGCCTCCGTCCTGCGCGTCTTCCGGGCCCACGCGGGGCCCGGGGGCGGGTTCGTCGCCGGTCCCACGCTCGGGTGCGACCTCGAGTTCTGGTCCGTGACGCGCGCCGAGAGCCTCGCCGAGACGGGGGAGCCGCTCCCGGCGGGGACGCTCGTCGCCCCTCGCGCGAACCGGTGGGCCGACCTCCTCCGACCCGCCGAGCAGGCGACCACGACGCGGGAGGTGGGCGGGGTCCCCCGGCCGGTGCTGGCCCACCAGCGCCGCCCGCACGCCACCACCGTGGGCTTCCCGGTCGACGCCGTGTACACGTGGGTCGACGGCGCCGACCCGCACTGGCTGGCCC
>CAVPXT010000002.1:0-197284 GCA_963709785.1 uncultured Actinomycetota bacterium
GGGCGTGTCGGGCTTGAACCGACGACCGACGGATTATGAGTCCGCTGCTCTGACCGACTGAGCTAACGCCCCGGCGCGGCTCTCGCCGCGGCCCGGCGAGCCTATCGCCGGGGCGGACGGGTTTCGTGTGATCACTGGTGCCGGTGCGCCACGTGGTGCACAATGTGACCCACAACGGCACGTGCGCGTGCCCGCAGATCAGCACACCGGCAACACACCCGGTCTCCCGGAGTCGACGGCGTTGGGGAAGACGTCCACCGCACCGAAGGAGACCAGGATGTCTGTCGCGATGTCGCGCACCGCCACGCGCGGGGTGGTCTACGTCCACTCCACGCCCAAGGCGCTGTGCCCCCACGTGGTCTGGGCGATCGAGGGAGTCCTCGGCGCCGAGGTCAACGTGCACTGGACCGAGCAGCCCGCCGCCCCGGGGCTCGTGCGCACCGAGCTGAGCTGGGCCGGCCCCGCGGGCACCGGCGCCCGCATCGCCTCGTCCCTGCGCGGCTGGGAGCACCTGCGCTACGAGGTCACCGAGGAGCCGAGTGCCGGATGCGACGGCTCCCGCTGGTCGCACACCCCGCGACTCGGGATCCACCACACGTGGACCTCGGCCAACGGTGACGCCGTCATCAACGAGGACCGGCTCCGCGAGGTCGTCGTCCTCGCCCAGGGCAGCTCGGAGGCGATGCAGGAGATGATCGAGGAGCTGCTCGGGCTCGACTGGGACGAGGAGCTCGAGTCCTTCCGCTACGCCGGCGAGGGCGCTCCCGTGCGCTGGCTGCACAAGGTCGGCTGACCGGCGGGCTGCTCGGCTCAGCGCTCGACGAGCCGGGGCCCCAGAGCGCCTCGCACGACGTCGAGGGCGGCAGCCCCGAGCGCCTCGTCCGGGATGACCCACGTCTCGTCGTCGGTCTGCTCGAGCACGAGGAGGCCGCGCTCCCGGAGCGCCCCCACGATGCCGGACCACTGGAGGACGACCTGCTGCTCCGGCAGGACGAAGGTCACCTCGGTCGGGGTGTAGCACGCCCGGACCAGCGTCCCCGGGGGGAGGCCGGTCCGAGCCAGCGCGCGCCGCGAGCGGAGGTCGCGGCGGCGGGTCAGCCAGACGTCGAGGGCGCACAGCCCCGCGAAGACGACGAGGAACAGCACCGTCGACGTCACGACTCGGAGCGGCTGCATCTGGTCCAGGGTCAGCAGCCACCCACCCATCGCCACGATCCCGGCAGCAACGACCACCCTCCGGATCGCGAACCGACGCCAGGTGCCCGGTCGCGAGAGCTCCCTCCGGTGCACGTACTGCGTCTCGCGCTCGATCACCTCGAGGGAGGACGTGTACGAGGTCTCGACGCATGGGGGGTCGGTCGTGCCGCCTCCCGGCGCACCGTCATCCACCCACCCCACGCGGCGGACGATATCCGAGATGGGGAGGCCGCGCGGGTGGTCGGGGTCAGACGCTCTTGATGACCAGCGCGACGTTGTGGCCGCCGAAGCCGAACGAGTTGTTGAGGGCCGCGATGTCGCCGTCCGGCAGTGCGCGGTGCTCGCCACGGACGACGTCGAGGTCGATCGCCGGGTCGAAGTCGTCGATGTTGATGGCGGCCGGTGCGGTGCGGTGGTGCACGGCAAGGACGGTGAGCAGCCCCTCGAGGGCACCGGCGGCACCGAGCAGGTGGCCGGTCATCGACTTCGTCGCGCTGACGGGCATCCCGTCGGCCGCCGCGCCGAAGGCCCGGCGGATGGCGTTGGCCTCGGCGACGTCGCCCACAGGGGTCGAGGTGGCGTGCGCGTTGATGTGGATGATGTCGGAGTCGGTGAGCCCGGCGCGCTCGACCGCCTCGCGCATCGCACGGCTGGCGCCGGCACCCTCGGGCTCCGGGGCCGTGATGTGGTGGGCGTCGGCGGACATCCCGATCGAGGCGAACTCGGCGTAGATGCGGGCACCGCGGGCCTTCGCGTGCTCGTACTCCTCGAGCACCATGACGGCCGCCCCCTCGCCCATGACGAAGCCGTCGCGGCCGGTGTCGTAGGGCCGCGAGGCGGCGGCCGGGTCGTCGTTGCGGGTCGAGAGCGCCTGCATCTGGGAGAAGCCGGCGAAGCAGATCGGGTGTGTGGCGCACTCGGTGCCGCCCGCGACGACCATGTCCGCGCGACCGCCGCGGATCATGTCGTAGGCGGTGCCCATCGACTCCGCGCCCGACGCGCAGGCCGAGACGGTGGTGTGCGCGCCGGCCCGGGCGCCGAGGAGCAGCGAGACGTTGCCGGCGGAGGTGTTCGGCATGAGCATCGGGACGGCGAGCGGGAAGACCCGGCGCACGCCCTTCTCGCGCAGGTTGTCCCACTGGTCGAGGAGGGTCCAGACACCGCCGATGCCCGTACCGATCGCGACGCCGAGGCGCTCCGGGTCCACCTCGGGGGATCCGGCGTCCTCCATCGCGGCCAGCGACGCGATGACCGCGTACTGGGCACTGGGGTCCATCCGGCGGACCTGCACCTTGGTGAGCACCTCGAGCGGGTCCTGCGCGATCGTGCACGCGAAGTGGACCGGCAGCTCGTAGCGGTCGAGCATCTCCTGGGAGAGCGGCTTGGCCCCTGACCGGCCGGCGAGGATGCCCTCCCACGTCTCGGCGATGGTGCCGCCGAGGGGCGTGGTGGCACCGAGTCCGGTGACGACGACGCGACGCTCGCTCATGGTGTCAGCTGCTCCTTGGGGGGTCGGTGCGGGGATGTCCCGCGGGGGTGCTTCCCCGACTTCTCATGCTGCCAGCCGCGAGCCCCGCCGCCGGGGCGGCGTGTCGGCGGACCTGAGCATGAGAAGTCGGGGAAGGGCGGGGCGGGTCGGTCAGTCCTGGTTGGACTGGATGAAGTTCACCGCGTCGCCGACCGTGGTGAGGTTCTTGACCTCGTCGTCGGGGATGCGGACGCCGAACTTCTCCTCGGCGTTGACGACGATCGTCATCATGGACAGCGAGTCGATGTCGAGGTCGTCGGTGAAGGACTTGTCCATCTGGACCTCGGCCGGGTCGAGGCCGGTCTCCTCGTTGACGATCTCCGCGAGGCCGCTGAGGATCTCCTGCTGGTCTGCCATGTGCTGCTCTCCTTCGGTGTGGTGAGGGTGCTGCTCGGCCCGGGTGACCCGTGGGCCCACGGGAGTTCGTCAGGGGATGACGACGACCTGTGCCGCGTAGGACAGGCCGGCGCCGAACCCGATCTGGAGGGCGAGCCCGCCGCTCGGGATCTCACCGTGCCGCACCATCCGCTCCATCGCCAGTGGGACCGAGGCGGCGGAGGTGTTGCCGGTGTAGGCGATGTCGCGCGCGACGGGGAGGTCGGCGGGCAGGCCCAGCTTCTTGACCATCGCGTCGATGATCCGGACGTTCGCCTGGTGCGGGATGAACGCGTCGAGCTGGTCGGCGGTGACACCCGCGGCGTCGAGCGCCTGCTGGGCGACCGGGGACATCCCCCACACGGCCCAGCGGAAGACGGACTGGCCCGCCATCCCGATGTGCGGCCAGCCGAGGTTCTTCTCGTGGACGTCGATCCACGACTCGGTCTGCGAGATCGCCTCCCACTGCGCGCCGTCCGAGCCCCACACCGTGGGGCCGATGCCGACGGTGTCGGACTGGCTGACCACGGCCGCACCCGCGCCGTCGGCGAAGATGAAGGCCGTGCCGCGGTCGTCGAGCGAGGTGAAGTCGGAGAGCCGCTCGACCCCGACGACGAGGACGTGGCGGGCGGTGCCGGTGCGGACCATGTCCGAGGCGAGCGAGATGCCGTGGCAGTACCCGGCGCACGCGGCGGAGATGTCGAAGGCGGCGGCCTTGCTGCCGAGCCGCTCCGCGAGCATCGGCGCGGCGGCCGGCGTCTGGTACGGCCAGGAGACGGTCGCCACGATGATCGCGTCGAGGTCCTCGGCGGCGATCCCGGCCATCTCGAGCGCGGGCGTCGCGGCGAAGACGGACATGTCGATGACCGACTCGCCCTCTCCGGCGAAGCGCCGCTCGATGATGCCGGAGCGTTCGCGGATCCACTCGTCGGAGGAGTCGATCCGCTCGACGAGCTCGCTGTTGGGGACGACCCGGCGCGGCCGGTAGCCGCCGATGCCGCTGATGCGCGAGTTCGTGACCGGGGCGGCCGAGAGGTGGCCGGTGCCCTTGGGGGTGACGGTCATGCGGAGTGCTCCTCGATGAGGGTGCGGGCGGCGTCGAGGTCGTCCGGCGTCTTGACGGCGAGCAGCTCGACGCCCTTGAGGGCGCGCTTGGCGAGGCCGACGAGGGTGCCGGCCGGCGGAAGCTCGATGACCGCGGTGACACCGAGGTCGGCGAACCGTTCCATGCACAGGTCCCAGCGGACCGGGTTGGACACCTGCGCGACGAGGCGGTCCAGCACCTCGCGCCCGGCCGTGACGGGCTCGCCGTCGCGGTTCGAGACGAGCGGGAGCGACGCGTCGGCGGGGGAGAGGTCGGCAGCGGCCGCGGCGAGGGCGTCGACGGCCGGCTGCATGTAGCTCGTGTGGAACGCGCCGGCGACCTTGAGCGGGATGACCCGGGCCCTGGCCGGGGGGTCGGCGGCGAGGGCGGTGAGGGCGTCGAGCGCGCCGGCGGCGACCACCTGGCCGGCGCCGTTGACGTTGGCCGGGGTGAGGCCGTGCCGCTCGAGGGTGGCGAGGACGTCGGCGGGGTCGCCGCCGAGGACCGCGCTCATGCCGGTGGGGGTGGCGGCGCTGGCCTCGGCCATCGCCCGGCCGCGGAGCGCGACGAGGCGCATCGCGTCGTCCTCGGGGAGCACGCCGGCCGCGGCGGTGGCCGTGAACTCGCCGACCGAGTGGCCCGCGAGGGCCCCGACGCCGGCGGTGCCGCCGAGGGCGCGCAGGGCGAGCAGCCCGGCGCCGACGAGGAGCGGCTGGGCGACGGCGGTGTCCTTGATGGTCTCCTCGTCCGAGGTCGTGCCGTGGGCGACGAGGTCGACCCCCGCGGCGTCGGAGAGGGCGGTGAGGTGCTCACGCGCACCGGGCAGCTCGAGCCACGGAGCGAGGAACCCCGGGGTCTGCGAGCCCTGGCCGGGACAGACGATGACGATCACGCTCCCAGCGTGGCTGCTGCAGGGGGGCGGGATCGTGACGAGGGGGGACGAACCTCGGGCGCTCGTTTTGGAGGAACCCGACAAAGCGAGCACGGGTCAGGGGCGGGACGTGGTGCGGGTCACGGGCCCGAGCCGGTGGAGCGCGAGGGCCATCCGTACCGTCTGCGCGTCGTGCGCGTCGGTGAGGTCGTAGCCGATGGCCTTGGCGATGCCCGCCAGCCGGTAGCGGACCGTGTTCGGGTGGACGATGAGGGCGCGGGCGGTGCCCTCGACGCCGAGGCCGCCGTCGAGCCATGCCTCGGCGGTCTCCAGGAGCGACCCGCCGCTCGCCTCCTGGAGGGGGCGCAGGATGCGCGCGGCCAGCGCGTTGCGCGCGGGGAGGTCGCCGAGGAGGGCCCGTTCGGCGAGGAGGTCGTCGGCGAGGACCGGTCGCGGCGCGGACGGCCACGCCGGGGCCGCGGTGTGGCCCGAGATCGCCGCCCGGGCGCTCCGGCCGGCCGCGAAGAGGTGCGGGACGGTCGGCCCGACGACGAGCGGGCCGTCCCCGAGGTGCGGGTCGAGGGTGCCGGCGAACGCCATCGGGTCGGTCACGCCACCACCGATGCACACCACGCGGGGACCGTGGATCGCCACGAGCAGCTCGACACCCGAGGGCCGGGCGGTGCGGTGCAGGTCGCCGAGGACCGCACCGGTGGCGCCGCGCGGGGTGGAGCCGACGACGACGGCCACGTGGTTCACCGCCCCCCACCCGAGGGCCGCCGCGCGCGACTGCATCGACTCGTCGGCCTCGCCCCGGATGACGGCGTCGACGACGAGGGACTCGAGCCGGGCGTCCCAGGCGCCGCGTGCCTCGGCGGCCTCGGCATACACCTCCGCCGCGGCGAAGGCCACCTCGCGGCTGTAGCGCAGGACCGCCTCACGCGCCTGGTCGCCCTCGCCCGGTACGGCGATCCCCGCGATGTCGCGCTCGACGACGGCGATGACGGTGCGGATGAGGTCGAGGGTCTGGGCCAGGCTGATCGAACGGGTCAGCTCGCGCGGAGCCGTGCCGAAGACGTCGGCGGTGACGGCCGCCCGGGACTGGTCGCCGCCGAACCAGTCGACGAAGCTCGTGATGCCCGCCTGCGCGACGAGCCCCACCCACGACCGGTCCTCCGCCGACAGCGCCCGGAACCACTCGTGGTCGGCCTCCATCTGGCGCACCGCGGCGGCCCCGAGGTCACCGGCGGCGCGGGCGACGCGGGTGCGGGTCTCCGAGGTGGGCATGGGCGCAGTCTATTTGTGCGCCCCGGACAACACCGGTGCGCGGCGTCAGTCGGTGCCGAACTCCATCGCGGCGTGGTCGAGGGCCTGTTCCTCGTCGCCCCCGGCCGCCGGGTTGTCGGTGATCCGGTCGTAGCCGCCCGCGGGCAGGTCGCCGAAGAGGGTGCCGTTCTCGACGAGCAGCTGGCCCTGGGTGACCGGCTGGGCGGCGTACAGCTCGAGCTTGGCCCGGCTGTCGGCGATGTCGAGGTTGCGCATCGTCAGCTGCCCGATCCGGTCGATCGGGCCGAAGGCGGCGTTCTCGGTGCGCTCCATCGAGAGCCGGTCGGGGTGGTACGAGAAGTTCTCGCCCCGGGTGTCGAGGACCGTGTAGTCCTCGCCCCGTCGCAGCCGCAGCGTGACCTCGCCGGTGACCACGGACGCGATCCAGCGCTGGATCGACTCGCGCACCATGAGCGCCTGCGGGTCCAGCCAGCGGCCCTCGTAGAGCAGCCGGCCGAGCCGCCGGCCCTCCGTGTGGTAGCTCGCGATGGTGTCCTCGTTGTGCACGGCGTTGAGCAGCCGCTCGTAGGCGATGTGCAGCAGCGCCATCCCCGGAGCCTCGTAGACGCCGCGGGACTTGGCCTCGATGATCCGGTTCTCGATCTGGTCCGACATCCCGAGGCCGTGCCGGCCGCCGATGGTGTTCGCCTCGTGGACGAGCGCGACGGGGTCGAGGTCGCGGCCGTTGACCGCGACCGGGCGCCCCTCGGCGAACCGGATCGTCACGTCCTCGGTCTCGATGGCGACCGCGGGGTCCCAGAAGCGGACGCCCATGATCGGCTCGACGACCTCGAGCGACTCGTCGAGGTGCTCGAGCGTCTTCGCCTCGTGCGTGGCGCCCCAGATGTTCGCGTCGGTCGAGTAGGCCTTCTCCTGGCTCTGCCGGTAGGGGAGGTCCCGCTCCGTGAGCCAGGCGCTCATCTCGTGCCGCCCGCCGAGCTCGTGGACGAAGTCGGCGTCGAGCCACGGCTTGTAGATCCGCAGGTTCGGGTTCGCGAGCAGCCCGTACCGGTAGAAGCGCTCGATGTCGTTGCCCTTGAAGGTCGACCCGTCGCCCCAGATCTCGACGTCGTCGGCCTGCATGGCGCGCACGAGGAGGGTCCCGGTGACGGCGCGACCGAGGGGGGTGGTGTTGAAGTACGTCCGGCCGCCGCTGCGGATGTGGAAGGCGCCGCAGGCGATGGCCGACAGCCCCTCCTCGACGAGCGCGGACCGGCAGTCGACGAGGCGCGCGACCTCGGCGCCGTACTGCCCGGCGCGCTCCGGGACGGTGTCGATCTCGGGCTCGTCGTACTGGCCGAGGTCGGCCGTGTACGTGCAGGGGACGGCGCCCTTCTCGCGCATCCACGCGACGGCGACGGAGGTGTCGAGACCTCCGGAGAAGGCGATGCCGACGCGCTCGCCGACGGGCAGGGAAGTCAGGACCTTGGACACGATGCAAGCATATACAGAGTCCTGCATACTTCCAAAGTCGTATCACCGTGGCTTCCGCATCCCTCCTCAGGGCGTGGCCACCGATCCGTCCCCGCCCATCGTCCACGTCAACGGCACGCCCGTCGTCGTCCGGGACGGTGACGCCCGGCGCGGGTCCGGCCCCCGGGTCGTGCTCCGCCTCGCGGGGCCGGTCCGCTCGGCCTGGCGGCAGCGGATCGTCGCCAGCGGAGCCCGGATCGAGTTCTGGTGCCCGCCGACCGGCGCCTGCGTCACCCTCCCGAGCGACCGGGTGGCCACGCGGGTCGCGGCCCTCCCGTTCGTCGCGGGCTACGTCCCGTACGACGAGGCGCAGTGCGACCGCGGGCTCGGGCGGCCCCAGGGCGAGCCCGGCTCCTCGTGGCTCGACGTCATCTGCTTCTCGCGCCGCCAGCGCCCCGACGTCGTCCTCCGTCTCCGCGAGCTCGGCGCCACCGTCCTCGACGAGGGCAGCAGCAAGGTCCGCATCGAGTGGGTCGGCGACCCGGCCGTGGTCCGCGACGTCGTCGGAGTCAAGCTGGTCGAGCGACCCCGGCTGCCGTCCACGAGTGCGGTCGGGCTCGCCCCGGACATCGGCTGGGTGTCCGGCGGCGGGGGGTGGCGCGACGACCTCGACGGGCGCGGCGAGGTCCTCGCGGTCGCCGACACCGGTCTCGACACCGGCGACCCCGACACGGTCGTCCCCGACCTCGGCGGCCGGGTGCGGGCCCTGGTCTCCTGGCCGCTCGGGCCCTCGTGGTCGCCGTACGTGACGAACCCCGGCGCCGACGACGGCGGAGCCGATGTCGCGAGCGGGCACGGCACCTTCGTGGCCGGCGTCGTCGCGGGGGACGGTGCCGGCAGCGGGGGCACGAACCGCGGCGTGGCTCCCGGCGCCGAGCTCGTCGTCCAGGCGATCGAGCAGTGGGTCTCGGTGGCCCCGGGGCACCCGGAGGTCGGCGCGTCCCGGTACGCGCTCGCGGGCCGGCCCACCGACCTGCGTGAGCTCTTCGCCCAGGCCCGGCGCTACGGGGCGCGGACCCACGTCACGGCGTGGGGAACACCCGCGGCGGGCGCCTACGACAACGACGCCTACGAGGCCGACCTCTTCCTGCGCGAGAACCCGGACGCCGTCGTCCTCGTCGCCGCGGGGAACGGGGGGAGCGACCGCACCGGTGACCGCCGGGCCGACCCCGGCTCGGTCGAGTCGCCCGCGACCGCGAAGAACGTCCTCACCGTCGGCGCGACGGAGGGCTCGGCCCCGAACGGCTTCCCGGCCACCTGGGCACGGTTCGAGTCCGAGGGGCGGCGCTTCACCGACCCCGCCGACCGGGCCGACCCCGTCTCCGGGCAGCCCGACCGGATGGCGCCGCTCTCGGCGGCCGGTCCGACGCGGGACGGGCGGCGCAAGCCCGACCTCTGCGCCCCGGGGACCAACCTCGTCGGCCCCCGCTCCACCCGGGCCCAGGGGCGCGGCTGGGGCTACGCGTCGCCGGCCCCGCACTACGTCGTCGACGGCGGCACCTCCGCCGCCGTGGCGGCCGCGGCCGGAGGGCTCGCCCTCGTGCGGCAGGGATGGCGCCAGGCCCGCGGGGGGCACGCCCCGGCCGGGGCCACCCTCAAGGCGCTCCTCCTCGTCGGGGCCGCGCCCGTGCTCACCCGGGACGGCGCCGACCTCGAGGACCCCCGCGTCTGCGGTTTCGGGCGCCTCGACGTCGACGGGGCGCTGCCCCACCCGGCCGACGGGAGCGAGGTCCGCATCCTCGAGAACGCCACCCGATCCGGCGCCGTCGGGACCGGGGGCTCACGCCGGTTCCGCCTGCCGCTCCGGCACGGAGGACGGCTGCGTGCCGTCCTGTGCTGGTACGACGTGCCCGGGGAGCGGCTCGTCGACGACCTCGACCTCACCCTCACCGGGCCCGGCCCGGCGCCGTCGGTCCACGGCAACCACGAACCCGGTCGGCCCGACCGTCCCGGCGAGCCCGACCGTGCCAACACGGTCGAGGTCGTCGACGTCGACGGGCTGACCGGCGGCACCTGGGTCCTCGCCGTCCACGGCGCGAACGTCCCCCAGGGACCGCAGCCCTTCGCCCTCGTCGTCCGGACCTGGGCCGCGGGCTGACACCCACACCCCACCGAAGGAGAACAGCCATGGCAGAGACCCGGCGCCGTCCCGCGAAGACGGCCGCGCGAGCCCGGAAGCCCGAGCCCGCCCCCACCACCACCGTGCCGGTCGTCCCGGCACCACGAGCCGCGGCGCCCGTCGTCCCGGCTCCCGCGGCAGCCCTCGCCGGGGCCGGCTTCGCGGGGTTGCCCGCCGGCTTCGGCGCCGGGGCCCTCGGCGCCGACGTCAGCGGTCAGCTCAAGGCCGTCGCACCGACCTTCGGCGAGGTGCTCGGGTCGATCGGCATCGGGGTCGCCGACTCCCAGACCGCACTCGACGAGGGCGTCATCGCCACCGTCACCGAGCTCGCCGACACCGACATCACCGTCGTCACGGACGTCATCCAGTACCTCGACGAGGACGGCCTGCCCGACCCGTCGAGGACCGAGCTCGTCACGAGCGACCTGTCGGTGCTCAACTTCTTCACGCCGACGATCCACGAGTGGAAGCGCGTCGCGATCTCGATGGACCTGTCGTGCGGGGCGTTCTCCGAGACCGACGGGCTCTCCTTCAACGCCAAGCAGTCGGGCGGCGGCATCGGGGGCGCGGGGCTGTTCTGGGGGTTCCTCGGCGTCAACTACGAGTACGGCTACGACAACCGGCAGGACGGCTCGCGCCAGCACGAGCAGGAGGCCAGCTGGTCCTCCGGCGAGGTGCGCCTCGACGCGATCCTCGGGCCACGGACCACGGGCAAGCTGCCCGTCCCGAGCCAGGTCTCGGTCGGGCCGCAGATCGTCTTCTCGCAGGGGCCGGTCAAGGAGGTCGCCGTCGCCGGCGCGGGGGTCAACCGCTCCGTCGACGTGCTCGTCACCGTGCTCAAGGCGGCCGGCGACCCGAACCCGACGAAGCCGGTCAGGGTCGAGGCGGGCGGGCTGCGCACGAGCTTCTCGGCGACCGCGCCCTACACGGGGAACATCACGAACGCCGACGGGCAGGTCCTCGTCACGGTGATCCGCAACGTCCCCAACGCCGGCGCCTCCGGGCTGCGGCAGACCCTCGTCGCCCGCCTCGGCGCGATGAGCCAGTCCTACGACCTCACCATCTGAAGGAGATGAGCGCACCATGGCGAACACCGATGTGAGCGGCCAGCTCAACACCGCGGGCATGGCCTTCGGCGACCTCGTCCGGCTGACCGGGCAGTCCGTCGCGAACACCCAGCAGGAGCTCAACAAGACGGCGGCGGCGAGCACGTCCGCGCTCGCGGAGACGCTCGTCGACGTCATCGCCGTCCAGGAGGTCGACTACGACGACGACGGGCAGGTGACGGGGTCGCAGACCTTCACCCAGAAGCTGCCGCTCATCGACGTCATCGACCCGGTCCTCTACCAGTGGTCCCAGGTCCGGCTCCAGGGCCGGTTCACCGCGTCCCAGTTCGCGGCGAGCCAGTCGACGGACACCTCCTCGCACCACAGCACGGACAGCCACGGTCAGGCCGGGATCGGGCTGATCTTCGGCGGGGGGTACAACAACTTCCAGTACGACTCGTCGCAGGCGCACGTCGAGAGCGACGTCCGTGTCGAGAGCTCGGTCGGCCTGATGCGGATGAACGCGATCCTCGAGCCGCGGCACGACATCGGGGTGCCCAAGCCCCGGCAGGCGGTCGTCGGCCCGCAGATCAGCATCGACGGCGGGCCGATCACGGACGTCGGCGGTCCGCCGGCGACCTCGCGCACCATGGAGGTCGTCCTCACCTACCTGACCTCCGACGGTGACCCGATCGCCGGCAAGACGCTGGCCGTCGACAGCCAGGGCGTCGCCTGGTCCTACGTGGGCGGGGTCGACGTGACCGACGCCAACGGACAGCTGACGATCCTGCTCACCCGTACGTTCGTCGACGACACCGCCGACCGCACACCGGCCGACGTCGTCGTCAGCGCCCGCAAGGGCATCGTCGGCGAAGCCACGACGGTCACCTTCTGACCGTGGCCGCCGACCCTCCGTCGACCGCGGGGAGCGGCACCCGGCAGACCGAGCTGGGCGCCCTCCTCGCGGGCACGGTGACCGCCGTCGTCGAGGCGCAGGACCTCCTCGACGAGCACGCCCGCGCCCGCGCCGCCGAGTACGCGGCGGCGGAGCCGGGCAGCCTCGCCCTGCCGCCGCTCTGGTACGCCTTCGACTCGGCCTCGGTCGACATCGAGCTCTCCGCCGAGGCGGTGCGGGTGACCCCCGACGACGGGGGACCCGCCCGCACCCGGCTGCTCTGCCGGACGGTCAACCCCGTGACCGTCGGCGTCTACGGCTACCGCTCGGCGGCCGGGACCCGGGTCCGCCTCACCCTCGCCCCCCAACGCGTCGCCGTGACCCCCGTCCCGGCGCCCGAGGAAGGACCCCCCACGCCATGACCCCGCCCCCGACCCGCGCCGCCCTCGACGGCACGACCCTCACCGTCGCCACCGGCCGGCTGCCCTCGCTCGAGCGGGTGGCGGTGGACCGCCTCGTCACCGTCGACGGCCAGACCGGTGTCTTCACCCCCGTCACCGGCGCCGACGTCGACACCTCGACGGACAACCTCGAGAAGATCGTCGACCTGCTCCGGGGCGAGCTGGCCGCCGCACGCTCGGAGAACGCCGCGCTCGAGGCGAGGATCGCCGACCTCCAGGACCCGCCGCGCTCCTCGGACGACCTCGCCGACGGCCTCCAGCACGCGCTCGACTCGGTGTCGGAGCGGCTCGGCTCGATGGCCAACGGCACCTCGGACTTCGCCGTGCGCGAGTTCGTCCTGGAGTCCAAGGTGCACGTCGACGTGACGTCCGTCGGCACCCTCGGCTTCCAGTTCGTCCGGCCGGGGGAGCAGGTCAACGCGGCCGCGCTGTCGACGGTGACCCTCACCGTCGTCCCCGTGCCGAAGCCGCCGCCGGAGGACGTGCCGGCCACCCCCGTCGCGGACCGCCCGGTGGAGGACATCGACGGGCTGAGCGACGAGCAGGTCCGGGCGCTGCGTGCGGCGCACGTGACGACGACGGGGTCCTTCGCCCGGCTCGCCACGCGCGCCACCGCCTCGGCCTCGCTCGTCAGCCTGCTCGGGGTCGACCGGGACGCGCTCGGCCGGTTCACCCTCCTCGCCGGCCTGCTCGCGGTGCCGGGGGTCGACGGGACGAACGCCGCCGTGCTGCACGACGCCGGTCTCACCGACGCCGCGACGCTCGCCGCCACGGACCCGGCCGACCTCGTCGAGGCCTACCGGGTGGCCGCGAAGCCGCGCCGGGCCCTCGGCACCACCCCGAGCCTCGCGGAGGCGACCCGGTGGGTCGAGGCGGCCCGGGCGCTGACCGCGGCGTGACCCGGCTCAGCCGCGGTCGAGCACCTCGTCGACCCGGCGGACCTTGGACTCGAGCATGCCGTCGTGGCCCGGCCGGATGTCGGCCTTGACGACGAGCGAGACCCGCGGGTGCCGGGCCGTCATCGCGTCGACGCACTGCTCGATGACCCCGAACACCTCGGCCCACTCGCCCTCGAGGTTCGTGAACATCGCGTTCGTCTCGTGCGGCAGCCCCGAGGCGCGGACGATGCCCACGGCCTCGGCCACCGCCTCGGCGTAGGACCCGGTGTCGTCCGGGCTCGCCGGGGCGATGCTGAACGCCGCGATCACTCCGAGCCGCCCTCGGTGCTGCCGGAGGCCCCGGCGGTGACGTCGTGGAGGCGGTACCGGCTGGTGGCCTCCTCCGGGACGGAGCGCTCGAGCTCGCCGCGGTCGGCGAGCACCTGGAGGGCGCGCACCGCCATCGACGGGCCGTCGATGTGGAAGAACCGGCGGGCGGCGGGGCGGGTGTCGGAGAAGCCGAACCCGTCCGCCCCGAGCGACGCGAAGTCACCGGGCACCCACTGCCGGATCTGGTCCTGCACGGCCCGCATGTAGTCGGACACCGCGAGCACCGGGCCCGGGCGGTCGGCGAGCTTCTGGGTGACCCACGGCACCGGGACCTCGCCCTCGGTGCCGAGGAAGGCCGCCTCGTCGCAGCGCAGCCCGTCGCGACGCAGCTCGTTCCACGACGTCACCGACCACACGTCGGCCGCGACGTGCCAGTCGTTGCGCAACAGCTCCTGGGCCTCCAGGGCCCACGGCAGCGCGACACCCGAGGCGAGCAGCTGCACCCGGGGGGCGTCGTCGGGAAGGCCCTCGGTGGAGCCCTCGGCGACGAGGTGCATGCCCCGGAGGATGCCCTCACGGTCGACGTCCTCCGGCTGGGCCGGCTGGCGCATCGGCTCGTTGTAGACCGTGAGGTAGTAGATGACGTTGCGCTGGTCGTCGGTGAGCGACTCGTCGGTGCCGTACATCCGGTGCAGGCCGTCCTGCACGATGTGCGCCAGCTCGTAGGCGTACGCGGGGTCGTAGTGGACGACGGCCGGGTTGGTCGAGGCCAGCAGCGGGGAGTGGCCGTCGGCGTGCTGGAGGCCCTCGCCCGTGAGGGTCGTGCGGCCCGCGGTGGCGCCGATGAGGAACCCGCGGCTCATCTGGTCGGCGGCCGCCCAGATCGAGTCGCCGGTGCGCTGGAACCCGAACATCGAGTAGAAGATGTAGATCGGGATCATCGGCTCGCCGTGCGTCGCGTACGACGTGGCGGCCGCGGTGAAGGCGGCCATCGACCCGGCCTCGTTGATCCCGAGGTGGAGGATCTGCCCGTCGGTGGCCTCGCGGTAGGCGAGCATGAGGTCGGCGTCGACCGGCGTGTAGCGCTGGCCGTGCGGGTTGTAGATCTTGATCGTCGAGAAGAACGAGTCCATCCCGAAGGTGCGGGCCTCGTCCGGGATGATCGGCACGATCCGGCTGCCGAACTCCTTGTCCCGCATCAGGTCCTTGAGGAGCCGCACGAAGGCCATCGTCGTGGCGACCTCCTGCTTGCCGGAGCCCTTCTTCACCTGGGCGTACGCGGAGTCGTCCGGCAGGTGGATCGGGACGTGCTTCGAGCGTCGCTCGGGCAGACCCCCGCCCAGCTTCTGCCGGCGTTCCATCGCGTACTGGATGACGTCGTCGTCGGCCCCCGGGTGGTAGTACGGCGCGTTGTACGGGTCCTTCTCGAGCTGCTCGTCGCTGATCGGGAGGTCGAGGGAGTCGCGGAAGCTCTTGAGGTCCTCGAGGGTGAACTTCTTCATCTGGTGGGTCGCGTTGCGCCCGGCGAAGTTCTGCCCCAGGCCGTAGCCCTTGATCGTCTTCGCGAGGATGACGGTCGGCTGGCCGGTGTGGCCCATGGCGGCCTTGTACGCCGCGTAGACCTTGCGGTAGTCGTGGCCCCCCCGCTTGAGCTTCCACCACACGTCCTCGTCGGACCAGTCCGCGACGAGCTTGCGGGTGCGCGGGTCGCGGTTGAAGAAGTGCTCCCGCACGTACGCGCCGTCGTTGGCCCGGAAGGTCTGGTAGTCGCCGTCCGAGGTGGAGTTCATGAGGTGGACGAGCGCGCCGTCGCCGTCGGCGGCGAGCAGCGGGTCCCAGCCCCGGCCCCAGACGACCTTGATGACGTTCCAGCCGGCGCCGCGGAAGAACGCCTCGAGCTCCTGGACGATCTTGCCGTTGCCGCGCACCGGGCCGTCGAGGCGCTGGAGGTTGCAGTTGACCACGAAGGTGAGGTTGTCGAGCTCCTCCTGCGCCGCGAGCTGCAGCAGGCCGCGGGACTCGGGCTCGTCCATCTCGCCGTCGCCGAGGAAGGCCCACGTGTGCTGCTGGCTGGTGTCCTTGAGGCCGCGGTTGTGGAGGTACTTGTCGAACTGGGCCTGGTAGATGGCGTTCATCGGGCCGATGCCCATCGACACGGTCGGGAACTCCCAGAAGTCCGGCATGAGGCGCGGGTGGGGGTAGCTCGGGAGGGCGAGCGGCTCGCCGTCGACGACGTGGCTGTGCTCCTGGCGGAAGCCGTCGAGGCGGTCCTCGCTGATCCGGCCCTCGAGGAAGGCGCGGGCGTACATGCCGGGGGAGGCGTGCCCCTGGAAGAAGACGTGGTCACCGCCGCCGGGGTGGTCCTTGCCGCGGAAGAAGTGGTTCATCCCCACCTCGTACAGCGTCGCGGCGGACGCGTACGTGGAGATGTGACCGCCGACGCCCACACCCGGCCGCTGGGCGCGGTGCACCACCATCGCGGCGTTCCACCGCAGGTACGCCCGGAAGCGCCGCTCGACGTCCTCGTCGCCCGGGAACCAGGGCTCCTGCTCGGGGCTGATCGTGTTGACGTAGTCGGTCGTCGTCAGCGACGGCACGCCCACCTGCATGGCCCGGGCCCGCTCCAGGAGTCGGAGCATCAGGTACCGCGCCCGCGTCCGACCCGGCCCGTCGATGACCGCGTCGAGGCTGTCCAGCCACTCCTCGGTCTCGTCCGGGTCGATGTCCGGCAGGTGCGTGGGGATGCCGTTGAGGATGGGGCCGACGTCTTCGTGCAGGGCCACGCGCTCGTCCTTTCAGGGGTCGCGATCCGCGCCCCGGTCGGGGGCCGGGCTCCCATCTTTCACCCTCGGGAGGCCTGCGTGGCAATCCGCCCCGTCTACTGGCCGGTACGTGGAGGGTCAGGGAAGGCCCGCGACGCGGTCGGGGCGGGCGTAGAGGGAGAAGCGGGCGTCCCGGGTGAAGGCCGCCAGGGTGATCCCGGCGTCGGCGGCGAGCTCGACCGCCAGGGACGTCGGCGCCCCCACGGCGACGACCGCGGGGATGCCCGCGACCGCCGCCTTCTGGACGATCTCGAAGGACGCCCGGGCACTGACGACGAGCACCGTTCCCGCGAGGGGCAGCTCGCGCTCGCGGGCCAGCGCGCCGACCACCTTGTCGACGGCGTTGTGCCGGCCGACGTCCTCACGGACCGCGAGCAGCGTGCCGTCGGGGGTGGCGACTCCCGCGGCGTGCACGCCACCGGTGCGGTCGAAGACCGGCTGGCGGGCGCGCACGGAGTCGGGCAGGGCGGCGAGGACCTCGCGGTCGAGGACGACGGCGTCGGCCGCCACGTCGAACCGGCTCGCCGTGCGGACCGCGTCGAGGGACGCGGACCCGCACACCCCGCAGGCGCTCGTCATCGACTCGGTGCGCTCGCGGGCCGGCCGCAGCAGCACGCTGCCGGGGGAGAGGGCGGCCTCGACGACGTTGAAGGTCGGCGAGCCGTCGGGGCCGACGTCGGTGCAGTGCATCATCGTCGCGACGTCGTGGGCGGAGGCGACCATCCCCTCGGTGAGGAGGTGGCCGAGGGCCAGGTCGAAGTCGTCGCCCGGGGTGCGCATCGTCGTGGTCACCGCGGTGCCGTCGACCCGCACCTCGAGCGGCTCCTCGACGGCGACGGTGTCGGGGCGCTCGACGACGACGTCGCGCGTCACGTCGACCCGCGTGCGGGGTACTCGTGTCGTCACCCGGCCCATGACCGCATCCAAACACACCGGTTGCCCGGCACGGGCCGACCGCGTCGGGGTGCTGGGGCAGACTGGGCGCCATGACCGACCCGGCCCAGCCGAGCCAGCCCGCGCCCGCACCGTCGACGACCGCCGCGGTCACCCTGCGCGGCGGCGACCTGACCTGGCGCCCCGTCTCCCCGGCGCTCGCCACGGTGCGCCTCGTCACCCTCGCGGTGGTGCTCGTCGTCCCGCTGCTGGCGACCGTCGTCGTCGCGCTGCTCGTCACCGGCTGGGTGTGGATCGGCACCATCGCGCTCGCGGTCGTCGGGCTCTGGGGCGCCTGGCTCGTCCGCCGCCAGGTCTCGGCCATCTCGTGGGTCGAGCTGGACGAGGAGATCGTCATCCGCAAGGGGCGGCTCTTCCGCAGCCTCGTGAGCGTCCCCTACGGCCGCCTCCAGTACGTCGACATCCAGTCCGGGCCGCTCGCGCGCGCCTTCGGGATCGCGTCCTGCGAGATCCACACGGCCTCGCCCGAGAGCGGCGGCTCGCTGCCCGGGCTCCCCACCGCCGAGGCCGAGGCGCTCCGCACGCGGCTCGCGGCCCGCGGCGAGGCGCAGCGGGCGGGCCTGTGACCGAGCCCTACCCCGTGGCCGCGGAGCCCACCGACGAGGGGTGGCAGCGACTGCACCCGCTCTCTCCGCTCCTGCGCGGGGGCGTCGTCCTCCTCGCGGTCCTCGGCTACGTCGTGAGCCAGCTCGTCGACACCGTCCTGGGCTCGATCGAGCCCGACGCCTCGCTGCCCGGGGGCATCCAGGACGAGTCCGGGTCGCAGTGGGCGTTCACCTCGCACCCGCTGCTCGGTCTGGCGGCCCTCGTCCTCGTCATCGGGGCCGTCGCCGGGGTCAGCTGGGTCAGCTGGCGGTTCTCCCGCTTCCGGGTCGCCCACGGCCAGGTCGAGCTCCGCTCCGGGGTGCTCTTCCGCCAGCACCGCCAGGTGCCCCTCGAGCGGGTGCAGGCCGTCGAGACGACCCGCCCGCTCCTGGCACGCGTCATCGGGCTGAGCCAGGTCGTCGTGCAGTCCGCCGGCGGTTCCGACTCCCACCTCACCCTCGCCTTCCTCGACGCCGGCCGTGCCGAGGAGGTCCGCGAGCACCTCCTCGAGCTCGCCGGGCGTTCCGACGAGCGCGCCGCCGTGCCGCCCGCCGGGGTGGTCCCCGCGACGGGTCCCGGCGAGGTTCCGGCGCCCGCCGGGCGCGGCCCCGCCGAGGACGCCGAGGCGCTCGTCACGGTGCCGAACGGCCGGCTGTTCGTCGCGACGATCCTCCACGGGTCGACGATCGTGCTCGGGATCGTCCTCGTCGGCGCCGCCCTGACCGTCGGGGTCGCCCGGGCGGGCGTCGCGGTGCTCGCCGGGGCACCGGCCCTCATCCCCGTCGTCTTCGGGCTCGGGGCCTCCCGGGTCAAGGAGCTGCTCGTCCACGGCAACTTCTCCATCGCGAGGTCGGCGACGGCGCTGCGCGTGCGGCACGGCCTCACCGACCTCCGGGTGGCCTCGGTGCCCCTGCACCGGGTCCAGGCCGTCGAGGTGCTGCAACCGCTGTGGTGGCGGCCCTGGGGCTGGTGGCGGGTCCGGGTCAACGTCGCCGGCGTCGCCGGCGGGGAGGGTGGCGGCGACGAGACGACCCTCCTGCCGGTCGGGACGGTGGAGGAGGCCTTGCGGGTCCTGTCCGCCCTCGGTGCCCACCCCGAGGACCCCGTGCTCCTCGAGGCGCTCCACGGCGACGGGGGTGAGCCCGGATGGGTCGGGCCGCCCCGGGTCGCGCGCTGGCTCGACCCGTGGTCCTGGCGCCGCACCGGGTACGCCCTCGCCGCACAGGCGGTCTACCTGCGCACCGGCCGGTGGACCCACCGCGCCGTCGTCGTGCCCCATGCCCGGGTCCAGTCGCTCGGGCTCCAGCAGGGACCGCTGCAGCGTCGGCTCGGGCTGTCGAGCGCCCGCGTGGTCTCGACCCCCGGCCCGGTCGGCGCCTCGCTGCCGCACCTCGACGCCGCCCAGGCCGAGATCTTCCTCGAGGAGGTCGGGCGGCGCGCGCGGCTGGCACGCCGTCCGGCGAGCCCCGCGACCCACCCCTTCGGCGCGCCCGAGGCCGAGCCGCTTGCACCCGACCGTGCCCCGTTGGTGGACTAGGCACGTGAAGGACATCCGATCATGAGAGGTTTGACCGCGTGAACACCCCTGTACCGCCCCCGGTGGACCCCGGGTCGACCGTGAACGGCGCCGTGGAGCGCATCGGGTTCGCCAAGGACCAGGTCGTCCAGGAGTTCGGCTACGACGACGATGTCGACGACGCCTTCCGCTTCGCCGTCGAGGACCTCTGCGGTGCCGAGATGGAGGACGACGAGTACACCGGCGTCGCCGACGCGGTGCTGCTGTGGTTCCGCGCCGAGGACGGCGACCTCGGTGACGCACTCGTCGACATGGTCGGGGTGCTCGAGGAGGGCGGCTTCGTCGTGCTCCTCACGCCGCGCGGTGACCACGGCGAGGTCGACCCGACCGACATCGACGAGGCCGCGGTCGTCACCGGCCTCCACCTCGCCGGCACCTTCAACGCGGCGGCCGGCTGGCGCGCCCACAAGCTCGTGGCCCCGAAGGGTGCCCGTCGCTGACCGGCGTGACGCACACCACGGGGGGTATGCGGACCTCGGACGGCCGCGGGCCGCGGGGGCTGGCAGGATGAGTGCATGACCTCCGCCCCGAACCCGCTCACCGTCGGGGACGTCGCACCGGACTTCACGCTGCGCGACCAGAACGGCGCACCCGTCACGCTGTCCGAGCTGACGGCCGAGAAGAACGTCGTCCTCGTCTTCTACCCGTGGGCGTTCTCGGGGATCTGCACCGGCGAGCTCGACGAGATCCGCGACCACCTCGAGCGGTTCGTCACCGACGACCTCCAGGTCCTCTGCGTGTCGTGCGACGCGGTCTTCAGCATCCGGGCGTGGGCGGACATCCAGGGCTACTTCTTCCCCCTTCTGTCGGACGCGTGGCCGCACGGGGCCGTCGCGCGGGCCTACGGGGTGCTCAACGAGACGACGGGCGCGGCGCAGCGCGGGCACCTTCCTCGTCGGCCGGGACGGTCGCGTCGCCTGGACGCTCGTCAACGGCACGGGGGAGCCGCGCGACTTCTCGGCCATCCCGTCCGCCGTCGCCGCCCTCGCGGGCTGACCCCGCGGCCCGGCGACCCCGCGGCCCGGTGGGGCCGGCGGCACCGGACCTGCCAGACTGTCCGCGGTCGGTCCGGACGCCCCCCGCGGGTGACGGCCGTCCGGGGCCTGTAGCTCAGCTGGTAGAGCGCCGCGTTTACACCGCGTCGGTCGTCGGTTCGATCCCGGCCGGGCCCACATGAGCGAGGACACCGCACCGACCCTCCGTGAGGTGCTCGACGTCCTCGAGCGCCTCTACCCGCCGCGCACCGCCCAGTCCTGGGACCGCGTCGGCCTCGTGACGGGCGACCCCGACCAGCCGGTGCGCCGCATCCACCTCGCGGTCGACCCGACGCTCGCGGTGGTCGAGGAGGCCCGGACCCTCGGGGCCGATCTCCTCCTGACCCACCACCCCCTGCTGCTGCGCGGGGTGCACTCCGTCGCGACGACCTCGGCCAAGGGGGCGACCGTCACCGGGCTCGTCGTCGGGGACGTCGCGCTCTACGTGGCGCACACGAACGCCGACGTCGCCGCCGACGGCGTCTGCGAGGCGCTCGCCGAGGCCTGCGGGCTGGGGCACACCGACCCGCTGGCCGTCGTCGAGGAGCAGCCCCTCGGGCGGGTCGGTGAGCTGCCCGTGGCGCTGCCCCTGCGGCAGTTCGTCGAGGACCTCGCCGTGCACCTGCCCGCCACGGCGGGCGGACTGCGCGTGGCGGGGCCACCGGAGGCCCTCGTGCGCCGGGTCGCCGTGCTCGGTGGAGCGGGCGACGACCTCTTCGACGCGGTGCGCGCGAGTGGCGCGGACGTGTACGTCACCGCCGACCTGCGGCACCACCCGGCGCTCGAGGCGCGCGAGGAGGCCCGCGGCGGCGCGCCCTACCTCGTCGACGCCGGGCACTGGGCGAGCGAGCAGGTCTGGCTCGCCCGGGCCGACCGGGCACTGCGCACGGCGCTCGGGGAGGACGCCACTAGGGTGGAGACCCACATCAGCACAGTGCGCACCGACCCCTGGACGTTCGTCGTCGGTGCCGACGAGGGAGGTACCCCGTGAGAGCCGAGTCCGCCCGCCAACAGCGGCTGCTCGACCTCCAGGCCGTCGACACGCGGCTGGACCAGATCGCCCACGCGCGGCGCACCCTGCCGCAGCTCGCCGAGCTCGCCGACCTCGAGCACAAGGCCCACCTGCTCGACGACCAGCTGGTCCGCTCGCGCACCGAGATGGGGGACGTGCAGCGGGAGGTCGCCAAGGCCGAGGCGGACGTCCAGCTCGTCCGCGACCGGGCGGCGCGTGACCGGGCGCGCCTCGACGCCGGGACCGGCACGGCCAAGGACCTCCAGGCCCTCCAGCACGAGCTCGAGTCGCTCGCGCGACGCCAGGCCGAGCTCGAGGAGGTCGAGCTCGAGGTGATGGAGCGGGCCGAGAACGCCGAGCACGACGTCTCCGAGCTGGAGCGGGGGCGCGCCGAGCTGGCCGAGCGGATCACGGCCCTCGAGACCGACCGCGACGCCGCGCTGGAGCGCCTCGCCGCCGAGGAGCGTGAGGTCGGCGCACCGCGGGACGGGCTCGTCGAAGTGGTGGGCGAGGACCTCGTCGCGCTCTACGAGAAGATCCGGCGCACCTCGGGCACCGGTGCCGCGGCGCTCCGGCAGCGCCGGTGCGAGGGGTGCCAGCTCGAGCTCAACCCGGTCGACCTGCAGCGCATCCGCGGCACCGACGAGGACGAGGTGGTCCGCTGCGAGGAGTGCAACCGGATCCTCGTCCGCACGCCCGAGTCCGGGCTGTGAGCCGGCGCCTCACGGTCGAGGCGGACGGCGGGTCGCGCGGCAACCCCGGTGTGGCCGGGTACGGCGCGCTGGTCCGGGACACCGCCACCGGCGCCCTGCTCGCCGAGCGGGCCGAGCCGCTCGGCAAGGCCTCGAACAACGTCGCCGAGTACCGCGGGCTCATCGCCGGGCTCGAGGCGGCGCACGCCATCGAGCCGGGGGCCGACGTGCTCGTCCGGATGGACTCCAAGCTCGTCGTCGAGCAGATGTCCGGGAACTGGAAGATCAAGCACGAGGACATGCGCCGCCTCGCCCTCCAGGCCCGCGACCTCGTCACCGCGATCCGCGAGGCGGGCGGCTCGGTGCGCTACGAGTGGATCCCGCGCGCCGAGAACAAGGACGCCGACGCCCTGTCGAACGACGGGATGGACGGGCTGACCATCGACCGGCGGCTCGACGGCGAGGACGGGGTGCCCGAGGATTCGAGGAGCCGGGCAGTCCGCGGCCTGCGCGCCGGTGCCTCGCCGGGAGGGCACCCCCGTCCGCGTCGTCCTCGTCGCCGGGGCGACCGGCGACGCGGTGGGCACGGCCTCCGCGGCCGTCCAGCGCCTTCTCGGCGGCGCCCCGCGTTGCCTCCTCACGGCCCCCGGGGAGGACTCCGTGGAGACGGCGGCCGACATCGGGGACGCGCTCGGGGCCGACCCGGTCGTGGACGCCGCCTGGTCCGGGAGCGGTGACGTCGCGGACGTCTGGGACCGCGTGGTCGCCCGGGGTGGGACGACCGTCGTCGTGTGCTCCGCCGACACGGTGCGCGCCGTCCTCGGCCACGTCCTCGGCATGCCCGCTGCCCGGCTGGGCCGGCTCGCGGTGGCGCCGGGGTCGCTGGCCGGGGTCGAGGTCTGGTCCGAGGACGACGTCTCGGTCGCGTTCACCAACCGCAGCTGAGCGCAGCCGACCGATGTCGGTGCTCCGGCCGATGACCCACGACGACCTCGACGCCCTGCTCGAGGTCCAGCGCGCGGGCGCGGTCGCCGCGCTGAACCACATCTTCCCGCAGGACGAGTTCCCCTTTCCCATGGCGGAGGTGCGAGCTCGCTGGTCGGTGGAGCTCGACGACCTCGAGACCCGGTGCTGGGTGGTCGTGCAGGATCGGCGGCTCGCCGGCTTCGCGGCGGCACGTCAGAACGAGTTCCTGCACTTCGGGACCGCCGTCAGCACCTGGGGGAGCGGTCTGGCTGCACGCGCTCATGACGAGCTGCTCGGGCACCTCCGGCGCCAGGGTCACCCGGTGGCAGTCCTGCGCGTCTTCGCGGAGAACCGGCGGGCCATCCGGTTCTACGAGAGGCGTGGATGGTCGGCCACCGCGCGGACGACGCGGACGACCTTTCCGCCCTATCCGGTGCTCCGGCACTACGAGCTCGCGCTCGACTGACGGTCATGGTGGATGACGGGGCACCGGTGCTGGCAACCCGAACCGGGTCCACCGGCCCAGGTTGCTCCGCTCAGATCCGATGGTCGAGGCGGTGCTGGGGCTCGGTGGTGCGGGTCTTGCCGGTGGTGGAGGTCCAGGTGATGGTGCCGTCGGGGTCGAGGGTGTAGCGCCAGCGGCCGGTCTGCTTGAGGCGGTGGTGTCGTCGGCAGAGGCCGGCGAGGTTGGCGGGGGTGGTGGGGCCGGTGGGCCAGGGGCGGGTGTGGTCGAGGTCGACGTGGTCGGCGCGGCGGGCGCAGCCCCACATGCGGCAGGTGCCGTCCCTGGTGGTGACGAACTCCCGCATCGCCGCCGGTGGCCGGTACGCGGCGGTGGTGTGGGAGGCGAGGGTGCCGGTGTCGGCGTCCAGGACCGCCCTCGCGACGTCCAGCGGGAGGGTCTTCAGGAGCCCGGCGACGGTGGCCGCCTCGACCCAGCCGAGGCCCGCGCAGGTGGGTGCCGGAGACCGCGTACCCAGTGGTCACGGGGGAGACGACGGTGGCGACGTCGCCCTCGGGTTCGGGGCCCATCTCGATCCAGGACAGCTCCTCGCGCGACTCCGGGCCAGGTCACCGAAGCGGACCAGCTCGCCGGTGTCGTGGTCGACGATGGTGTCGTCGTCGTCCCAGTCGTACCTGAACCGCACCGGTGCGGCAGCCGGCGCCGGCTCGGGCACCCCGGTGACGACCGGCACCCCGAGGGTGACCTTCGCGGTGACGTCCACGTTCCGCAGCAGCAGGTCACCGAACGCGTCGGCCCGTGACTCGGGACCGAGAGCAGCCGGGTCCATCGCCCGGTACTCCCCGGCGAGGCTCTCGACCGCCGACCACGCGGCAGCACTGGTCGCGGTCGGCAGGCGAGGCGAACCACTCCGTCAACCCGTCGACCCCCGGCCGGACCTCGACGGTGCGGCACCTCCGGGTCGTCGCGGCGTGCGCGGCGACCTGGTCCGCCGCGACCCGCGCCGCCACCGTCCGGGCGGCACTGGTCACCCGGGCCGGGTCCATCGCCGCCAGCCGCGGCGCGAGCTCGGCATCCACCCGCAGGCACGCCTGGACGTCGAGACCGGCGCAGGCCTCGACGACCTTGTGCGCCGAGGACACCGGCAGGTCCCCCGAGAGCACGAGGTCCCGCATCGCCGGGAACCGCTCACCGAGCGCCGCGCCGAGCGCGGCCTTCCGCCCGGCCAGCCCCTCGGTCACCCCGGTCGCCAGGCTCATCTCCGCCGCCGCCATCGCGTCGACGTACCCGACCGGGTGGACCCGCTCCCACGGACCCGACTCCCGCATCGTGGTCTCCACCCGCGCACCCCACGCACCCGCCACGGCCTGGGCACCTTCGGCCGCGTTCACCACGCCCTGCAGCTCACCGGCGAGCTCGAACGCCTCCACGGCATCGAGCCCCCGGCCGGCCTCGACCAGCTCGCGACCCACCGCCGCGCACCCCTCACGCAGTGCCGCGATGCGGCTGCTGAGCTGCCCCCTGTCCATGCCTCATCGTACCGAACACCTGTTCGAGGCACAAGACCCGATCCACACCTGTTCACCTACAGCAGAACGAGTTTGCCTCGCGTACACGAAGTGACACATTCGTCGATTCGTGTACGCCACCCGACGGCCCGCAGCTCGCCCACCCGTCCGACGGCCGCCGTCCGCGTACACGAAGTGACACATTCGTCGATTCGTGTACGCCACCCGACGGCCCGCAGCTCGCCCACCCGTCCGACGGCCGCCGTCCGCGTACACGAAGTGACACATTCGTCGATTCCGTGACAGTCGGGCGTTCGGCGGCGGGCCCGTGGACCCACCGACCTGAGACGCCCGCCGCCCCCGCCCCGGCCGCGTCCTACCCTCGTGGGCATGAGCTACGCAGGAGACGTCACGCCGCCCGAGGCCTACGCCGCGGCCACCGGCCCGGACGAGGCGCTGCTCGTCGACGTACGCACCGCCGCGGAGTGGACGTACGTCGGCGTCCCGGACCTCTCCGGGTCCGGACGCGAGGTGGCTCTCGTCGAGTGGTCCCGCTACCCCGGGGGTGCCGTCAACGACCGCTTCGTCGACGAGCTCCGCGACCGGGGTCTGCGGCCCGGGCAGCGCGTCTACTTCCTCTGCCGCTCGGGCGTCCGCTCGGTCGCCGCCGCCGAGGCGGCCACCGCCGCCGGACTCGGCCCCGCGTACAACATCCTCGAGGGGTTCGAGGGGCCGGTCGACGCCGCCGGCCACCGCAGCGTCGCCGGCTGGAAGAACGACGGACTCCCGTGGCGGCAGCAGTGAGCGGTCCCGACGGGATCCAAGGCCTGCGCCCCCGCACCCTCGCCGTACGGGGTGGGCTGCAGCGCAGTGTGTTCGACGAGACCGCCGAGGCGATGTACCTCACCTCCGGGTTCGTCTACGAGTCGGCGGCCCAGGCCGAGGCGGCGTTCAAGGACGAGGTCGACCACTACATCTACAGCCGGTACGGCAACCCCACGGTCTCGGTCTTCGAGGAGCGGATGCGCCTGCTCGAGGGCGCCGAGGCCTGCTTCGCGACGGCGTCCGGCATGGCCGCCGTGTTCACGACGATGGCGGCACTCTGCGGCGCCGGCGACCGGGTCGTCGCCTCGCGCGCCCTCTTCGGCTCGTGCTTCGTCATCCTCGACGAGATCCTCCCGCGCTGGGGTGTCGAGACCGTCTTCGTCGACGGCGCGGACCTCGACCAGTGGCGTGAGGCGCTGTCCACCTCGACCACGGCCGTCTTCTTCGAGACCCCGAGCAACCCGATGCAGGAGCTGGTCGACATCCGGGCCGTCGCCGACCTCGCACACGCCGCCGGGGCCACGGTGGTCGTCGACAACGTCTTCGGGACACCGGTGTTCAGCCACCCGCTCGAGCACGGCGCCGACGTCGTCGTCTACTCCGCGACCAAGCACATCGACGGCCAGGGGCGGGCGCTCGGCGGTGCCGTCCTCGGCCCCCGGGACTTCATCGAGGGGCCGGTCAAGAACCTCATGCGGCACACGGGGCCCTCCATGTCGCCCTTCAACGCGTGGGTGATGACCAAGGGCCTGGAGACCCTCGACCTGCGGGTCCGGGCGATGGCCGACGCCGCGCTCGACATCGCCCGCACGCTCGAGCAGTGGCAGGTCGACGGTCGCGGCGTGACCCGCGTCGTCCACCCGTACCTGCCGAGCCACCCGCAGCACGAGCTGGCCCTGCGACAGCTCGACGGCGGCGGGGGGACCGTGGTGACGGTCGACCTCGCCGGGGGGAAGGACGCCGCGTTCGCCTTCCTCGACGCGCTCCTCCTCGTCGACATCTCGAACAACCTCGGCGACGCGAAGTCCCTGACGACCCACCCCGCGACGACCACGCACCGTCGGCTCACCCCGGAGGCCCGCGCCGCCGTCGGCATCACGGACGGCACCGTGCGCCTGTCGATCGGCCTCGAGGACCCCGCCGACCTCGTGGACGACCTCGACCGTGCGCTCTCCGCGGCCGAGACCGCCCGGTCCTGACGCAGGTCCGGCTGTTAGCGTCGCGGCCATGCCCACCCGTGACGTCGTCTCCGTCCAGCGCCTCATCCCGTCCCCGCCGGAACCGATCTTCGACCTCCTGGTCGACCCGGCCGGCCACGCGCGGATCGACGGCGGCGACTCGGTGCAGGCCGCCCGCAGCGGTGGGCGCCGGCTCGGCCTCGGCGACCGCTTCGGGATGGACATGAAGATCGGCGTGGCGTACGCCACGAGCAACACGGTCGTCGAGCTCGACGAGAACCGGCGCATCGCGTGGCAGACCACGACGACGGGGCCGCTCGCCTCGCTCCTCGGCGGCCGGATCTGGCGCTACGAGCTCGAGCCCGTCGAGGGCGGCACCCTCGTCACCGAGTCCTGGGACATCTCCCGGGAGGCGGCGACGAGCAAGCCGTTCGTGCGGCGGATGGAGGGGATGACCCGCAAGAACATGGCGGCGACCCTCGAGCGCATCGAGTCACTCGTCGCCGCCGGCGCCTGAGCCCCGACCGCCGCCTCCCGCCTCACCCGGCGTCCAGCGCCACCTGACGCTCCTGCGCGACCCCGGCCATCGCCCACCGGACGGCCTTGGTGCCCACCAGCCCCAGCGTGCCCGCGGCGCCGGCGGCCACCCCCGTGAGCGGCAGCCGCAGCTGGCGTCGCGCCCACGGCGGGAGCACCGCGACCCCGCCGGAGGCCAGCAGCCCGTAGCCCGGGCGGGCCGCCCAGGGCAGGGGCGGGTCGAGGAGGAGGAAGCGCGCCGCGTCCCGCGCCGCCGCCGTCGCGCGCAGTGCCGGCCGGTACCCCTCGAGGGCGCCGACCAGCCCGGTGACGTCGGTCGGGACCTCGAGCGCGCCGAGCCGCCGGGCCACCACCCCGGACTGCTCGACGTAGCGGTCGGCCTCCTCCGCGGTGAGCGGGGTCGTGGCGTACCGCTGGTAGGCGGACAGGAAGCTCCACGCCTCCGCGACGTGCACCCAGGCCAGGAGGTCGGGATCCGACGCCCGGTACGGGACACCCCCGTCGTCGCGGCCGCGGACCCGCTCGTGGATGCCGCGCACGCGGGCGATGACGGCCTCCGCGTCCTCGACCGTGCCGAACGTCGTCGTCGCGAGGAAGTGCGAGGTGCGCTGGAGCCGTCCCCACGGGTCCCCGCGGTAGCCGCTGTGCCCCGCGACCCCGGCCATCGCGGACGGGTGGAGCGACTGCAGCAGCAGGGCGGCGACGCCCCCGGGGAACATCGCGGCGTCGGCGTGCACCCGCCAGACCGGGTCCTCCGGCGTGAACCACCGCTCGCCCGTGCGGCCCCAGATGACGGCCGCGCGCTCCGCGGCGTCGTCACCGGCCACCCGGGCCCGCAGCGCTCCCCCCAGCCGTCGCTGCGCGGCCCGTCCGATCTCGTCGACGACGCCCATGTTCCTCCGCTCACCGTGTGGACCTGGCACCGGCACAACGGTCGAGGACGCGTCCGCCTTCCGGGGCTGTCGAAGGTTGGTCAGCTGCCGACGGCGAGCGCCGACGTCGCGGCGGCCACGACGAGGACGGCGCAGAGCAGCCCCGCCGGGGCCAGCCACCGCCACGGGACGACGACGCCGCGGGACCGGCAGCGCTGCATCCACAGCAACGTCGCGAGCGAGGCCCACGGGGTCACCAGCGGGCCCGCGTTCGTCCCGACGAGGAGCGCCAGGAGGCGGGTCGCCGAGCCCTCGGCCGCCGGTTCGAGGGCGAGGTAGGCCGGGAGGTTGTTCGCGACGTTCGAGAGTGCCGCCCCCGACGCTCCGAGGGCCAGCAGGGCACCCGCCGACCCGCCGCCGGGGAGGGCTCGGGTGACGAGGTCGGCGAGGCCGTGACGCTGCAGCACCTCGACCGCCACGGACACCGCGACGAATCCGGCGGCCATGAGCCACGGCACGGGCAGGTCCCGCAGGAGTCGCCGGTCGCGGCCCCACGTCACCGCGCCGAGCACCCCCGCGGACCCGAGGGCCACGAGCCACGGGGCGGCGCCGAGTGCGAAGAGGGGGCCGATGACGAGGCAGACGGCTCCCGCGGCGCGCAGCAGCACCGGGTCCTGCGGCGCCGGGCTCGGCGCCACGGTGTACCGGCCCCGCAGGCTGCGGCGGTGCAGGACGGCGACGAGGCCCAGGGTGACGACCACGGCCACGACGGCGGGCGCCCAGGCAGCACGCACGTAGTCCGCGTGGCCCATACCGGCACGAGCGAGGGTGTGCAGGGCCAGGAGGTTCGTGAGGTTGGAGACCGGGAGGAGGAGCGAGCCGGTGTTCGCGATCCAGAGCGTCGTCACGGCGAGCAACCGGGGGTCGAGGCCGACCTGGGCCGCCATCGCCAGGCCCACCGGTGTCAGGAGCACGGCGGTCGTGTCGAGGGAGAGCACGACCGTGGCTCCCACCGCGAGGGCCGCGAAGAGCGCCCAGAGCACCCATCGTCGGCCCCCTCCCAGGCGCGCGACGGCCTGGCCCGCGACGTCGAAGACCCCTGCACGCTCGGCGAGCTCGGCGGTGACCGTGATGGCCAGCAGGAAGACGACGATGGGCGCCAGCCGCGTGATGAGGTCGGCCCCGGCGGCCGCCGTCACGGGGCCCGCACGTCGAGCACCCACGGGGCACCGGCGCGCGGCGGCCGGTGGAGCTCGACGTCGAACCCCCGCCCGACGACCTCGGCGACGGCCGCAGCGCTGCGGGCGGCGATCCCCTCGACGCAGAGGTGGCGGGCGACGAGGCCGCGGGTGTGCTTGGCCTGGTGGCTCGCTCCGGGGACCCGGACCTGGACCCACCGGTCGGCCACGTCGCGGCCGGGGCGCCAGGCCGCCGCGTAGGCCGCGGACCGGCAGTCGACGACGGCGCCGCGCCCGGCGGCCTCGGTGAGGGGGCCGTCGAGGGCCGCGCGCCAGCGCTGGGCGAGCGGCCCGGTCGCGGGCAGGCTCACCCCCATCGCGAGGCGGTAGGCGGTGATCCGGTCGGTCGGGCGGACGGCGCCGTGCAGGGCCGAGACGACGACGAGCCACCGGTTCGCCCGCCGTCGCGCCGCGGTCTCGAGGGACGCGAGGTCGAGGGCGTCGTAGAGGACGCCGGTGTACACCTGCGCCGCCGGTGTGGCCGGCAGGCTGTCGAGCGCCAGGTTGCGGGCGACCTCGCCGAGCAGACCCTCGGAGACGCCGAGGACGGCGGCGGCGTCCGGCGCCGCACTGGCCTCCGCGAGGGCGTTCGCCACCTCTGCGCGCACCGGGGCGAGCTCGGGGAAGGACCAGGTCGCGGGGTCTGCCGGGGCGCCGCGGGGGCGGTTCCACTTCGACTCCGACGGCGGGAGGAGGATCAGCACCGGCACAGCCTACGGACGTTAGGTTGGGTTCCATGCCGCATCCCCGGGTCGTCCTCCGCCCCACCGACGCCGAGACCACCCGCGCCGTCCAGCAGGCCCTCCGCGACCGGTTCGCCGCAGTCCGCGCCGAGCTCGGGATCGACGGCCCGTACCCCGCCGAGGCCCTCGTCGAGGCCGAGCGCGTGGCCGCCGCCCCGCCGGACGGAGGTCACCCGGACGAGACCGACGTCCCCTACGTCACGCTCGACCCGCCCGGGTCGATGGACCTCGACCAGGCCCTCCACATCGCCCGTGACGGTGACGGTCACCGCGTCCGCTACGCCATCGCCGACGTCCCCGCCTTCGTCGCGCTCGGCGGCGACCTCGACCGGGTGACGCGCGAACGCGGCCAGACCGTCTACTGCCCCGACGAGCGCGTCCCCCTGCACCCGACGGTGCTCTCCGAGGCGGCCGCGAGCCTGCTCCCCGGCGAGGTGCGCCCGGCCTACGTCTGGGACCTGCGCCTCGACGGCTCCGGTGCCCTGACGACCGCCGAGGTCCGGCGCGCCCTCGTGCGGAGCACGGCGCGGCTCGACTACGCGACGGTGCAGGCCGAGGTCGACGCGGGGACGGCCGACGAGCTCCTCGTGCTGCTCCGCGAGGTGGGGGAGCGCCGTGTCGCCCGCGAGCGCGAGCGCGGGGGTGCGAGCCTGCCGATGCCCGAGCAGCAGGTCTCGCCCCGTCCCGACGGCGGCTTCACCCTCGAGTTCCGGCCCCCGGTGGCGGCCGAGGAGTGGAACGCCCAGCTCTCGCTGCTCACCGGGATGGCCGCGGCGCGGATGATGACCGACGGCGGGGTGGGCGTGCTGCGGACCATGCCGGCGCCCACCGACGAGGCCATCGCCCGGTTCCGTCGCGCCGCGCACGGCCTCGGGGTGGAGTGGCCGCACGACGTCCCCTACGGCGACCTCGTCCGCGGCCTCGACCGCACCGACCCCCGGCACCTCGCCCTCATCCACGAGGCCACGACGCTCTTCCGGGGGGCGTCGTACACCGCCTTCGACGGCGCGGTTCCGGAGGAGCACGAGCACGCCGCGGTCGCGGCGCCCTACGCCCACGTCACCGCGCCGCTGCGACGCCTCGTCGACCGCTTCGGGCTCGTCGTCTGCGAGGCGCTGTGCCGGGGCGCCGAGGTCCCCGACGCCGTCCGCGCCGCCCTCCCCGAGGTGCCCGGGCTGATGACGGCCTCGGACCGCACCGCGCGTGCCGCCGAGCGGGCCTGCGCCGACGCCGCCGAGGCCGCCGTCCTCACCGGTCGTGAGGGGGAGCGGTTCGCCGCCGTCGTCGTCGACCACCTCGAGAAGGGGATGGAGGTCCAGCTCGTCGACCTCCCCGTCCTCGCGAAGGTCACCGGCGAACCGGGGTGCCCTGGGGTCGACCGTCTCCGTGCGCCTCGAGCGGGCCGACGTCGCCGCCGGGCGCGTCGAGTTCGTCCGATCCGGGTAGCCGTCACCGCGGGGTGGTCCGGAGCCGCACCCGGGTCCCGGCCCTCCCGGCCACGATGTCCGCGATGTCGGCGAGGGACCCGATGACGGCGTCGTTGCCGGTGGCGTCCACGAAGCTGCACGCCGCGTCGACCTTGGGCCCCATCGAGCCCCGGGGCAGGTCGAGCCCTGCCAGATCGCCCGGGGTGACCGTGCCCAGCCGCTGCTGGTGAGGCGTCCCCCAGTCGACGTACACGCCGTCGACGTCGGTGGCGATGACGAGGAGGTCCGCCGAGAGCTCCCGAGCCAGGAGGGAGGAGGCCAGGTCCTTGTCGATGACCGCCTCCACTCCCTGGAGCCTCCGGTTCTCGTCGTACATCGTCGGGATGCCGCCGCCCCCGGCACAGATGACGATCGTCCCGTGCTCGAGCAGGGTTCGGATCGGGCCGATCTCGATGATCCGCCGCGGTTTCGGGCTGGCCACGACCCGGCGGAACCGGCTGCCGTCCGGCGCGACGGTCCACCCGTTCTTCTCGGCGAGGCTCTCGGCCGTCGCGCGGTCGTAGACGGGACCGATGGGCTTGCTGGGATCGTCGAACGCCGGGTCCTCGGGGTCGACCTCCACCATCGTGAGCACGGTGGCGAAGGGCTGTTCGACCGGCAGGAGGTTGCCCAGCTCCTGTTCGATGACGTACCCGATCATCGCCTCCGTCTGGGCCCCGAGGACGTCCAGGGGGTAGGGGGCCACGGCCGCGTAGGCAGCCGCCTGGAGGGACAGCAGGCCGACCTGGGGCCCGTTCCCGTGCGCGACGACGATCTCGTTGCCGGGTGCGACGAGAGCGATCTTCTCCGCGGCGACCCGGATGTTCGCTCGTTGGTTCTCTGCCGTCAACGGCTCCCCCCGCACCAGCAGGGCGTTGCCGCCCAGGGCGATCACGATGCGCATGCTCGTTCCTCCTACCCGAGGTCGCTTCAGCCGAGTGCGGCGACGAGGATCGCCTTGATGGTGTGCATCCGGTTCTCCGCCTGCTCGAAGGCGATGTTGGCCGGGCTCTCGAACACGTCGTCGGTGACCTCGACCCCGTTCGCCAGGTGGGGGTACTGCTCGGCGATCCGGGCGCCCACGGTCGTCTCGGCGTTGTGGAACGCCGGCAGGCAGTGCATGAAGCGGACCCGGGGGTTCTCGGCCGCTGCCATCAGCTCCTTGTTGACCTGGTAGGGGAGCAGCATCGTGATCCGCTCGGCCCAGGTCTCGATCGGCTCGCCCATCGACACCCAGACGTCGGTGTGGATGAAGTCGGCGCCGCGCACGGCCTCGGCGGGGTCGTCGGTGATCGTCAACCGGGCGCCGGACTCCGCGGCGAACTCCCGGCACATCGCGACGTGCTCGTCGCTCGGCCACAGCGCGCGTGGCGCCCCGATCCGGACGTCCATGCCCAGCTTGGCTCCGACGAGCAGGAGGGAGTTCGCCACGTTGTTGCGGCCGTCGCCGACGAAGGCGTAGGCGATCTGGTGCATCGGCTTGCTGCTGTGCTCCGTCATCGTGAGCACGTCGGCCAGCATCTGGGTCGGGTGGAACTCGTTGGTGAGCCCGTTGAAGACCGGCACCCCGGCATACTCCGCGAGCTCCTCGACGATCTCCTGGCCGGCACCGCGGTACTCGATGGCGTCGTACATCCGGCCGAGGACGCGCGCGGTGTCCTTCATCGACTCCTTGTGCCCGATCTGCGAGGACGCCGGGTCGATGTACGTCACGTGCGCCCCCTCGTCGTACGCCGCCACCTCGAAGGCGCACCGCGTGCGGGTGGAGGTCTTCTCGAAGATCAAGGCGATGTTCTTGCCCTCCAGGCTGCGCCGCGTGACCCCGGAGTACTTCGCCCGCTTGAGGTCGCGGGAGAGGTCGAGGAGGTAGTGCAGGTCGCGCTCGGTGTGGTGCACCAGGGAGAGCAGGTTGCGGTTGCGGTTGTTGAAGGGCATGGCGTACCTCGTGTCGGTCAGGTGTAGAGCGGATCCCGCAGGATCGGGCAGGTCATGCAGCGGCCGCCGCCCCTGCCCCGACCGAGCTCGCTGGCGGTGATGGTGACGACCTCGACACCGGCCTTGCGCAGGGCCGTGTTGGTCTGGATGTTGCGGTCGTAGCCGATGACGACCCCGGGCTGCAGCGCCACGACGTTGTTGCCGTCGTCCCACTGCTCGCGCTGGACCCCGTAGAGGTCGCCGGCGGCGGTGACCACCCGGAAGTCCACGTCGATGGCGTCGCCGATCGTCTCCACGAGCCCCTTGGGTTCCCGACGGATGTCGAGGTCGGAGGGGCCGTCCCCGGGCCGGAGGCTGAACGGGACGATGCCGTCGACGACCGGCGAGTAGGTCGTCACCAGGTCGTGGTCGGCGAAGGTGAACACCGTGTCGAGGTGCATCGCCGCCCGGACCCGGGGCAGGCTCGCGACGATGACGCGTTCGGCTGCCCCCGCCGCGAAGAGGTTCCTGGCGACCTGGGTGATCGCCTGGTGCGACGAGCGCTCGCCCATCCCGATGACGACCACCCCTCGCCCGATCGGCATGACGTCCCCGCCCTCGAGCGTGGCCAGCCCCTGTTCACCGGTGTCACCGTCCAGGTCACCGAGCCACACGGCGTAGTCCTCGCCGGCGAATGCCGGGTGGAACCGGTACACCGCCGTCGTGAGCAGGGTCTCCTGGCGACGCGCGGGCCAGAACATCGGGTTGAGCGTCACCCCGCGGAAGATCCAGGACGAGTTGTCGCGCATGAACTGGGTGTTCGGCAGCGGCCGGATGACGAAGCCCGTCGGGTCCAGCTCGCGGAAGGCGGCCAGGAAGCCGCCCCCCAGGTCCTCGGGGACGTCCTGGTAGGACACCCCGCCGATGAGGAGCTCGGCCAGCCGCTCACCCGGGAGCTGCTCGAGCCAGGCGCGGACCTCTCGCGTGAGCCCGGCGCCCACGAGCCGGTCGGTGATCGTGCGGTCCAGGACCCAGGTGCGAGCGTCGGGCTGGCCGAGGACCTCGGCGAGCAGGTCGTGCAGCTCGAGCACCTCGACGTCGCGCTCCTCCATCTTCGCGACGAAGTCGAAGTGGTCTCGGCGGGCCTGCTGGACCCAGATCACGTCGTCGAACAGCAGCTCGTCGCAGTTCGCCGGGGTCAGTCGCTGGTGGGCCAGACCCGGTGCACAGACGAGCACCGTGCGCAGCCGTCCGGCCTCGGACCAGACCCCCACGCGGGGCTCATGCGTCTCTCCAGTGGCAGTCATGTCAGGTCACCGTCCGATCTCAGAGCACGGACAGGTTGCCGGTGGCGAGCATCGAGACCGCCACCGCGGAGGTCACGGCCACGACCCCGACCGCGACACGTTCGGGAACGGTGAACACCGGCAACCGGCTCTCGCGGCGCGCCCAGACGTAGAAGCCCGTCCCGACCAGGTAGAAGAGCGCGGCGACCAACAGGTACTGCAGCCCTCCCGCGTAGACCAGCCAGCAGGCGTAGACGAGTCCCACGGACCCGATGACGAGGTCGCGCGACCGTCCGGAACCGTGCTCGTAGGTCTCACCACGCGCGGCCAGCAGGACCTGGTACCCGGCCGACCACAGGTAGGGCAGCAGGATCAGCGAGGTCGCCAGGTACACGAGGTTGGTGTACGTGCTGTCGTTGACCAGGGTCCAGAGCAGCAGCAGCTGGACGCAGCCGTTCGTCAGCCACAGGGCGGTGGCAGGCGCGCCGTGCCCGTTCTCGCGCGCGAGGGCCCGGGGCATGACGTGCTCGAGGGCCGGCAGCCGCAGGATCTCGACGCACAGCATCACCCAGGCGAGCAGGGCGCCCAGCAGGGAGATGACGAGGCCGAGGGAGATGAAGCCGGCACCCCAGCTGCCCACCTCGTTCTCGAGGACGCCCGCCATCGAGGGGTCCTCGAGCCCGGCGATCTCCGCCTGGGCCATCAGGCCGTAGGAGAGCAGGTTGACGAGGAGCAGCAGGACGAGCACGCCGGCGAACCCGAGCACCGTCGCCCGGCCGACGTCCTTGCGCCTGCCCGCGCGCTGGGAGTAGACGGATGCGCCCTCGATGCCGATGAACACCCAGACCGTGACCAGCATCATGTTCTTGACCTGGTCGAGGGTGCTGCCGAGCGGGGCGCCGTCGACGAGGGCGGTCTGGCCCCAGAAGTCAGCGGTGAAGACTCCCGCGTTGAAGCCGACGGCGGCGATGGCGATGAACGTGAGGATCGGGACGACCTTGGCGATCGTCACGATCGTGTTGACGAGGGCGGCGCCGTGGATGCCGCGCAGCACCATGGCGTGCACGACCCAGAGCACGATGGACGCGCCCACCACCGCGGCGACGGTTGCCCCGCCCTCGAAGGCCGGGAAGAAGTATCCGAGTGTCGAGAAGAGCAGCACGAGGTACGCGACGTTGCCCACCCACGCGGACACCCAGTACCCCCACGCCGAGCTGAACCCGATGTAGTTGCCGAAACCGGCGCGCGCATACCCGTAGACCCCGCCGTCCACGTCGGGCTTGCGACGGGCCAGGGTCTGGAAGACGAAGGCCAGCATCAACATCCCGACGCCGGTGACCAGCCAGCCGATGAGCAGGGGGCCGGGGGCGGCGCTTCTGGCCATCTGGGAGGGCAGGGCGAAGATGCCGCTGCCGATCATGGAACCCACGACGAGCGCGATGAGAGCGGCCAGTCCAAGTCCGGCCTTGGAGGTGCCGACGGCGTGTCGGTCCTCAGACGGTGGCGAAGGTGCCTCGGGTGCGGGGCGCCCGGCGATCTGCTGAGACATGAGTGCCTCCTCGGGCTTGCCGGGCCGGAGGATCCGCCCCAGCGTCTCGACGATAGGCCCGCCGGTCGGCGACGGGCCGCGGGTGACTCGGAGGTCACAGACCCCCCCGCCATCGGCGGCTAGACTGCTGCGCGGACGAGTCGGGCGGACGGTCGCGGCGTCGGGCAACCGGCGTCGAGGAAGGTCCGGGCTCCGAAGGGCAGGATGGTGGCCAACAGCCACCCGGGGTGACCCGCGGGACAGTGCCACAGAGAACAGACCGCCCCGGCCGCGCGAGCGAGCGGGGTAAGGGTGAAACGGTGGTGTAAGAGACCACCAGCGGCCTGGGTGACCAGGTCGGCTCGGTAAACCCCATCCGGAGCAAGCCCAGACAGCGTGCGTTCGAGGGCTGCCCGCCCGAGCACGCGGGTAGGGTGCTGGAGGTGGTCGGCAACGGCCACCCGAGATGGATGACCGTCACCGCCGCACCGGCAACGGTGTGGCGGGACAGAACCCGGCCTACAGCCCGGCTCGTCCACCATCCCGCCGCACCACCGCCGACCTGCGCTTTCAAGACACGGAAGCCCCCCGGAACGGCCCCACCGCGTGCCTCTCGCCCCGGTGGTCCCGCCTCGAAAGGAGCACCTCCGTGCCCACCCCCGAACTCAGCCACGCGCGCGAGCGCGTGCTCGCGGCGACCCGCGACCTCGACGGCACGACCGTCCGCGACACCCTCCTCGACGCCCTCATCGTCCACGGTGTCGACACCACCGTCACCCGCGTCATCATGCCGGTGCTCCGCGCCGTCGGCGACGAGTGGGAGGCCGGCCGGCTCGGTGTGGTCCACGAGCACTTCGTGTCGAGCGCCTTCCGGGGCGTCCTCGGCGAGCTCCGGATGCCCGTGAGCGGACCCCAGACCCGCACCGTCGTCCTCGCCTGCCCGCCCCGAGAGCTGCACGACCTCCCGCTCGAGCTCTTCGGTGCGATGCTGCACGCGCGGTGGTGGCGCGTCGTCGGCCTCGGCGCCAACACGCCGATGACCGCGCTCGCGGAGGCGGCCCGCGTCCTCGGCGCGGACGCCGTCGTCCTCGCGGGCGTCCGGCGCACCGCGTTCGAGGCCCGGCTGCCGTCGCTGACCCGTCTGGCCCGCACGACCCCGCTGTTCCTCGCGGGGGAGGGCGCCAAGGGCCTCGCGGAGCCGCCCCCGGAGCTGACCGTCCTGCCCGACGACCTCGTCGCCGCGGCCGAGGTCGTCGATGCCGTGGAGCGCTCGGCCGCCGCGGCCGGGCGCGTCAGGGGCGGTCCCGTCGCGGTCCTCGGCTGACCCGCCGTGCCGGGGCTCCCGCCGGGTCGTGATCCGGCCTAGCGTGGGTCCATGCGGATCACCCACCTCGGCCACGCCTGCCTGCTGCTGGAGATGGCGGACACCCGCCTCCTCATCGACCCGGGGACCTTCGCCGACGACCTCACCGACGTCCGCGGGCTCGACGCGGTCCTCATCACCCACCAGCACCCCGACCACCTCGACCCGCACCGCGTGCCCGGGCTGCTCGAGGCCAACCCCGCGGCGCGCGTGCTCTGCGACCCGGGCAGTGTCGACGTGCTCGCCGGACTCGGCCTCGAGGGCCACGCGCACGACGGGCCGTCGACGATCGGCTCGGTCACGGTGACGCCGGTGGGGGAGACCCACGCCCTGATCCACGACGACATCCCGCGCATCCCGAACGTCGGGGTGCGCCTCGACGCCGAGGGGGAGCCGTCGTTCTTCCACCCCGGCGACGCGCTCGACGCCGAGCCCGGCGCCGTCGACGTCCTCGCCTTCCCCCTCCAGGCGCCGTGGCAGCGCAGCCGGGAGATGACGGCCTTCCTGCGCCGCGTCGCCGCCCCCCACGCCGTGCCGGTGCACGACGGGCTGCTCCGGGAGCGGGGCCGCGCGCTCTACCTCGGCCAGGCCGAGAACCTCGGGTCGCCGGACACGCGCATCCACGACCTCGCGGGTCGCGGTGCCGTCGAGCTCGGCCCGGTGGGGTAGGCGGGCTCAGCCCGTGTGCGTGCCGTGCCGTCGCTGGGATGCCGCGGCGAGCACTGCCGCGCCGATGATCCCGGCCTTGTTCTTCAGCTCGGCCGGGACGATGGGGGTCCGCAGGTCGAGCAGCGGCAGGAACTGGTCCGCGTCCTTGGAGACGCCCCCGCCGACGACGATGAGGTCGGGCCAGAGCAGGTCCTCGAGGCGGCGGTAGTACACCTGCAGCCGCTCGGCCCACTCGGGGTAGCTGAGCCCCTCGCGCGTCTTGACCGAGCTCGCGGCCCGGGTCTCGGCGTCGTACCCGTCGATCTCGAGGTGGCCGAGCTCGGAGTTCGGCACCAGCACACCCTCGTTGAAGATCGCGGTGCCGATGCCGGTGCCGAGGGTCGTGAGGACGACGAGGCCGTCGTGCCCCTTCGCGGCCCCGTAGTTCAGCTCGCCGACCCCGGCGGCGTCCGCGTCGTTGACCACGACGACGTCGTGCTGGAGGCGCTCCTCGAGCAGCGCCTCGATCTCGCAGCCGATCCAGGACGGGTGGATGTTCGCGGCGGTCTTGACCACGCCGTGCTGGACCACGCCGGGGATCGTCACGCCGATGGGGGAACCGCTGCGGACCTCGTCGAAGTGGTCGACGACCCGGGCGATGACGTCGCAGACGGCCTCCGGGGTGGAGACGTCCGGGGTGTCGATCCGCAGCCGCTTCTGGGCGAAGTCGCCCGCGGCGAGGTCGACGGGGGCGCCCTTGATGCCGCTGCCGCCGACGTCGATGCCGAGGGGGTGTCCGGTGCTCATGCCGCATCTCCCAGGGTGAGGATCTCGGGGCCGTCCTCGGTGACGAGGAGGGTGTGCTCGAACTGTGCCGACCGGCGGCGGTCCTTCGTGACGACCGTCCACCCGTCGTCCCACATCTCCCACTCGTGGGTGCCGAGGTTGAGCATCGGCTCGACGGTGAACGTCATCCCCGCCTCGATGACCGTGGAGTACGACGGGGCCGCGTCGTAGTGGGGGACGATGAGGCCGCTGTGGAACGCCGTGCCGATCCCGTGCCCGGTGAAGTCGCGCACCACCCCGTACCCGAAGCGCTTCGCATACGACTCGATGACCCGGCCGATCACGTTGATCTCGCGGCCGGGCCGGGCCGCCCGGATCCCGCGCATCATCGCCTCGTGGGTCCGCTCGACGAGCAGCCGGGACTCCTCGTCGACGTCCCCGCACAGGTAGGTCGCGTCGGTGTCGCCGTGCACGCCGTCGACGAACGCCGTGATGTCGATGTTGACGACGTCGCCGTCCTCGAGCCGACGGTCGTCCGGGATGCCGTGGCAGACCACCTCGTTCACGGAGGTGCACAGCGACTTCGGGAAGCCGCGGTAGCCGAGGGTGGAGGGGTAGGCGTGGTGGTCCATGAGGTACTCGTGCCCGACCCGGTCGATCTCGTCGGTCGTGACCCCGGGGGCGATCACCTCGGCCGCGGCGGCCATGGCGTTCGCGGCGATGCGGCCCGCCACGCGCATCTTGGCGATGGTCTCGGCGTCCTTGACCTCCGGCCCCGTGTACTGCGCCGGGGCGGGCTGGTCGACGTACTCGGGGCGCGGGATGTCGGCAGGCACCGGGCGGCGAGGAGAGACCGCGCCCGGCGCCACGCTGGCGTAGGTCAAGGGCATAGGTTGGAGTCTAGGCAGAGCGCACCGGTGAAGGAGAACCCCCGAGATGCCGTACTGGTACAACGTCGACACCGGCCAGGTCGAGACCGACGACACCCGCAGCCAGGACGCGAACGTCCTCGGCCCCTACGCCACCGAGGAGGGTGCCTCCCACGCGCTGCAGACGGCCCGCGAGAAGACCGAGCAGTGGGACGCCGAGGACCGCGAGTGGGACGAGCGCGGCACGTCGGGCGACTCCTGACCCTCAGCCGCTGAAGAGGCGGTGCACCGTCAGGGCGTAGGTGCTCGCGGCGGTGAAGGGCTGGCGGTCCCACGAGGACCACCGGCCGATGAAGGTCAGGCCCGCGGCCCGCGCCCACCGGTCGTAGTCCTCCACCGCGACCGGCGCGGCGTTCGCCGGCAGGGAGTCGCCGAGACCGAAGCCCGCGACGAGGTGACCGCCCGGGGCCAGGTGCGCCGCGAGCCGGTCGAGGACGGCCGGCAGCGTGCCGTCGGCGAGGTACGGCACGACGTTGCCGGCCATGACGACCGCGTGGAACTCCTGCTCGGTGCGCAGGTCGAGGGTGGAGAGGTCACCGACGACGAAGCGGGTGGCGGGGTCCTCGCGGGCCAGCGCGACGAGGTCCGGGTCGGCGTCGACGCCCACGACGTAGTGGCCGAGCCGGGTCAGCTCGCTGGCGACGCGTCCGTAGCCGCAGCCGGCGTCGAGGACGCGTGAGGGGGGCGGGACCAGCTCGGTGACGAGACGTGCCTCGCCGTGCAGGTCCTGGCCCTGTGCCGCGAGGTCGAGGAAGCGCTGGCGGTAGGCCCGGGCCGCCTCGGGGCCGTGCTGGAGGGCGGCCCAGCGGGTGCTCGGGCCGGGGTGTGTCGGCTGGGGGCTCATGGACCACATGTCGTTCGGACGCTCCTGCCCGCCACCGGGGTTCCCGGTCACGACTCGAAGGAGTGCTCGGCCGCCGGGAAGGAGCCGTCGGCCACCTCTGCGGCGTACGCCTCGGCCGCCCGGAGCAGGTCGCCCCGCAGGTCGGCGTACTTCTTGACGAAGCGCGGCGCGCGTCCGCCGCGCAGGCCCGCCATGTCCTGCCAGACGAGGACCTGGGCGTCGCACCCGGCGCCCGCCCCGATGCCGATGGTCGGGATGGTGAGGGCCGCCGTGACCTCGGCGGCCACCGGGGCGGGAACCATCTCCATGACGACCGCGAAGCAGCCGGCGGCCTCGAGCGCGAGGGCGTCGGCCATGAGCTTGTCGGCTCCGGCGCCGCGACCCTGCACCTTGTAGCCGCCGAGCACGTGCTCGCTCTGCGGGGTGAAGCCGATGTGGCCCATGACGGGGATGCCGGCCCGGACGAGCAGCTCGACCTCCGGGACCATCGGGGCACCGCCCTCGAGCTTGACCGCGTGGGCCAGGCCCTCCTTCATGAAGCGGGTGGCCGTGGCGAGCGCCTGCTGCGGGCTGGCCTGGTAGGAGCCGAAGGGGAGGTCGGCGACCACCATGGCCCGGCGCGCCGCACTCGTCACGGCCCGCACGAGGGGCACGAGGTGGTCGACGGTGACGGGCACGGTGGTCTCGAACCCGTAGACGTTGTTGCCCGCGGAGTCGCCCACGAGCAGCACCGGGATGCCGGCCTCGTCGAAGATCTCGGCGGTGTACATGTCGTAGGCGGTGAGCATCGCCCACCGTTCGCCCCGCTCCTTCATCTGGTGCAGGTGCGGAACCCGCACCCGGCGCTGGGGTGCGGCCTGGGCACCGGTGCCGTAGGGGGCCGTGGACTCCGGGGCGGGGCCGCCGGCGCTCTGCTCGCTCATGCGCCGATGGTAGGCCTGCGGGTTCCTTACCAACTTTTTACCCTCGGGGCCCCGGTGGGCGCGGGCGCCGGGAAACCCCCGAGTTTCCTGTGGTTCCGCGGTCCTGCGCGACCCCGACCGGGCACTCGGATGGCCGCCGGGGACCCAGCCGGGGCGAAAAAGTCGCTCCGGACCCCTCGATCTGGCGCGGATTCTGTGGTTCAGTCACGATGCCTCGCGCTGACAGGAGCGGGGTGAACACCCCCCATGGAGGACATTCGTGAAGAGACGACACGTCAGTGCAGTGTCGGGTGTGGCGGCTGCCGCCCTCGCCCTGACCCTCGCACCCTCGACGGCCCAGGCGGTTCCCAGCGCTCCGGCGACCCCGGAGAAGGGCACGGCCAAGCACGACAACCTGCCCAACCCCCTGGCCGAGGCGCAGGACGAGCTCCGCCAGGACGCCGTCAAGCAGCTGGTCAACGGTGAGGCCACGACCAAGACGATCAACGGCAACCGCGTCATCGAGGTCAAGAGCAAGCACGAGGACAAGAACCGCAAGGGCAAGACCAAGGGCAAGACCAAGTACGTCAACTACCCGGTCGACCGCGAGGAGGACATCTTCACCGTCCTCGTCGACTTCGGTGACAAGGTGCTCGGCGCCACCGGCGGGCAGCCGGGTCCGCAGCACAACCAGATCCCCCAGCCGAACCGCAAGCTGGACAACTCCACGTACTGGCTCCCGGACTTCAACCGTGACCACTACCAGAACATGATGTTCGGCGACGGCGAGTCGTTCAAGGACTTCTACCTCAAGCAGTCCAACGGCCGCTTCCTCGCCAAGGGCGACGTCTCCGACTGGGTGCAGGTGCCCTACAACGAGGCCCGCTACGGCTCGAACAAGTACTCGGACGCCTCCACGTACTGGCCCTTCATCGAGGACACCGCCACCGCGTGGTACGACGACCAGAAGGCCGCCGGCAAGAGCGACAAGCAGATCAAGAAGTACCTCGCGCAGTTCGACAAGGTCGACCGCTACGACTACGACGGCGACGGCAACTTCAACGAGCCGGACGGGTACATCGACCACTTCCAGGCGATCCACGCCGGGGAGGGCGAGGAGGCCGGTGGCGGCGCCCAGGGCGCGGACGCCATCTGGTCCCACCGCTGGTACGTCAACTCCAGCGACCAGGGCGCGACCGGCCCGGGCGACAACAAGCTCGGCGGCACCCAGATCGGTGACACCGGCATCTGGATCGGTGACTACACCACCGAGCCCGAGAACGGTGGCCTCGGCGTCTTCGCGCACGAGTTCGGTCACGACCTCGGTCTGCCGGACCTGTACGACACCGCCGGTGGCGACAACGGCACCGGCTTCTGGACCCTCATGAGCGGTGGCTCGTGGCTCAACCACGGCAAGGACGCCATCGGGACGACCCCGGGCTACATGGGTGCCTGGGAGAAGCTCCAGCTCGGCTGGCTCGACCCGCAGGTCGTGCCGTTCGGCCAGAACACCACCGTCACGCTCGGGTCCGCCGACAAGGTGCGCAAGAACGAGGCCCAGGCCATCATCGTGCCGCTGCCGAAGCGCACCGTCACCACCGAGCACAACACGCCGCACTCCGGTCAGGGTGAGTGGTGGAGCGGGATCGGCAACGACCTCTCCGCCACGCTGACCCGCGACGTCGACCTCACCGGTGCCTCCAGCGGCTCGGTCAGCGCCTACATCTCCGGCGACATCGAGGAGGACTACGACTACCTCTACGGCGAGGTGTCCACCAACGGTGGGTCCTCGTGGACCCAGGTCGGCTCCCCGATCGACGGTGGCATCGACGGTGCCGGCAGCGCCGTCGACTGGACCAAGGTGGACTGGGACCTCTCGGCCTTCGCGGGCCAGGACGTCACCTTCCGGATGCGCTTCTCCACCGACGGTGGGGTCGCGAGCGAGGTCTTCGTCGACGACGTGTCCGTGACCATCGACGGCACGACGACCACCGACGACGTCGAGAACGGCGCCGGCGCGTGGACGCCCAAGGGCGGCTTCGAGATCATCAACGGCACGACGTCGCGCGAGGTCCAGGACATGTACCTGGCCGAGAACCGCACCTACAACGGGTACGACGCGACGCTCAAGACCGGCCCGTACAACTTCGGGTACGCGAACACCAAGCCCGACTGGGTGGAGCGCTTCCCGTACCAGAACGGGATGCTCGTGTGGTTCGCCAACGGTGAGTACGGTGACAACAACACCAGTGCCCACCCGGGTGCCGGTCAGGTCCTCCCCGTCGACGCCCGGCCCGCGCCGGTCGCCTTCGCGGACGGGTCGCTGCTCGGCAACCGTCGTCAGCCGTTCGACGCCACCTTCGGCCGCGAGCGCACCGACCGCGTGACGTTCCACAAGAACGGCTCGCCGTCGACGGTGCCGTCCTCGAAGGGGATCCCCACCTTCGACGACCGCAACCCGGACCGCTACTGGTCCGCGCTGAACCCGTGGAGCTCGACGAAGGTGGCGGGGTCGGGCACGACCATGACCGTCACGAAGTCGAAGCGCCACGGCGACCAGCTGACGGTCAAGGTCCGCTTCCGCTGACCTGACCTGCCGTCTGCACCACGCACGAGGGCCCCGGGACGACGTCCCGGGGCCCTCGTCGCGTCGCGTCACGCCGTCGTCACGTCGATGCGGCAGGATGCTGGGCATGGACCGTCAGCAGGAGTTCGTCCTCCGCACCATCGAAGAGCGCGACATCAGGTTCGTCCGACTGTGGTTCACCGACGTGCTCGGCACCCTGAAGTCGGTCGCCGTCGCCCCGGCCGAGCTCGAGGGGGCCTTCGCCGAGGGGATCGGGTTCGACGGCTCGGTCATCGAGGGGTTCGCGCGCGTCTACGAGTCGGACATGCTCGCCAAGCCCGACCCGGCGACCTTCCAGGTGCTCCCGTGGCGCGGCGAGAGCAACGGCACCGCCCGGATGTTCTGCGACATCACCCTCCCCGACGGCACGCCGAGCATGGCCGACCCGCGCCACGTGCTGCAGCGCGCGCTCGCCAAGGCCGGCGACATGGGGTTCACCTTCTACACCCACCCCGAGATCGAGTTCTTCCTGCTCAAGCAGGACTGGGTCCCCGGTCAGAGCCCGACCCCGATCGACACCTCGGGGTACTTCGACCACACCCCGCACGGGAGCAGCGCCGACTTCCGCCGGGCGGCCATCACGATGCTCGAGGAGATGGGCATCTCCGTCGAGTTCAGCCACCACGAGGCGGCGCCGGGGCAGAACGAGATCGACCTCCGGTACGCCGACGCCCTCTCGACCGCGGACAACATCATGACCTTCCGCACGGTCGTCAAGGAGGTCGCCCTCGAGCAGGGGATCTACGCCTCGTTCATGCCGAAGCCGTTCGCCGAGCACCCCGGGTCCGGGATGCACACCCACATGTCGCTCTTCGAGGGCGACACCAACGCCTTCCACGAGCCCGGGGCGCCGTACCAGCTCTCGAAGGTGGGGCGGCAGTTCATCGCCGGCCTGCTGCGCCACGGGGCCGAGACCGCGGCCGTCACCAACCAGTGGGTCAACAGCTACAAGCGGCTCTGGGGCGGCGGCGAGGCGCCGGCGCACCTCACCTGGGGCCACAACAACCGCTCGGCCCTGGTGCGGGTGCCGATGTACAAGCCGGACAAGGGCCAGAGCACCCGCGTCGAGGTCCGCAGCATCGACACCGCGTGCAACCCGTACCTCACCTTCGCGGTGCTGCTCGCCGCGGGCCTCAAGGGCATCGAGGAGGGCTACGAGCTGCCCCCCGAGACCGAGGACGACGTCTGGAGCCTCACCGACTCCGAGCGCCGGGCGATGGGCATCAAGCCGATGCCGGCGAGCCTCGTCGAGGCGATCGAGACGATGGAGTCCAGCGAGCTCGTCGCCGAGACCCTCGGCGAGCACACGTTCGACTTCTTCCTGCGCAACAAGCGTGCCGAGTGGGCCGACTACCGCAACCAGGTCACGGCCTTCGAGCTCGAGCGCTACCTGCCCGCCCTGTGAGGGGCGCCCGGTGAGCTCACGCAGCCCGGAGTCGGTGCCGGCCGGGACGGCGCGGCTCGGGTTCTCCGACCCCCGGCGGGCGAACGCCCTGCTCGACGACCCCGCGCTCGACGGCCTCGCCGGGACCCCGGACCGGATCGACCGCGGCGGGCTGAGCGAGGCACTCTCGCGCGCGGCGGACCCTGACGGGGCCCTGCTCGGGCTCGTCCGGTTCATGGAGTCGGTGGCCGAGGTGGCCGGGCTCCGCGCGACGGTCCTCGCCTCCCTGGGCGAGGACTCGCCCGCCCGCCGGCGGATGCTCGCCGTGCTCGGCGCCTCGAGCGCGCTCGCCGACCACCTCGTGGCCCACCCCGAGCACTGGGTGGCGGTCACCGACGCGTCCCCGGTCGCCGCGACCGACCGGGTCGCGCGGCTCGTCGCCCAGGTGTCCTCGCCCGGAGACCTCGCGCCCGCGGACGCCCTGCGGATCGGCTACCGCGAGCAGCTGCTCGGGATCGCCGCCCTCGACCTCACGGCCCCGGACCCCCTCGAGGTGCTCCCGACGACCGCGGCGGCGCTGGCCGACCTCGCCGCGGCGGCGCTCGAGGCGGCCCTGGTCGTCGCGCGCGACGAGGTGGGGGAGGACGCCGACCGCACCCGGTTCGCGGTCGTCGCGATGGGCAAGACCGGTGGACGTGAGCTCAACTACATCTCCGACGTCGACGTGATCTTCGCGGCCGAGCCGGCGGAGGGGGCCTCCGAGGAGGACGCGATCGCGGTCGCCACGGACCTCGCGACCCGGCTGATGCGGCTGTGCTCGGCCTCCACCGGTGCGGGGGCGCTCTGGCAGGTCGACCCGGCCCTGCGCCCCGAGGGCAAGAACGGGCCCCTGGTGCGCACGGTCGAGAGCCACCGCGCGTACTACGAGCGCTGGGCCAAGACGTGGGAGTTCCAGGCGCTGCTCAAGGCGCGGCCGGTGGCGGGCGACCCGGAGGTCGGGGCGGCCTACCTCGAGGCGGTCCAGCCGATGGTGTGGCAGGCCTCGACCCGCGAGAACTTCGTGCACGACGTCCAGGCGATGCGCCGCCGGGTCGAGGAGCACATCCCCAAGGCCGAGGCCGAGCGACAGATCAAGCTCGGGCGGGGCGGTCTGCGCGACGTCGAGTTCTCGGTGCAGCTCCTCCAGCTCGTCCACGGGCGGGCCGACGAGTCGCTCCGCACGACGACGACGCTCGAGGGTCTCGAGGCACTCTCGGCCGGCGGCTACATCGGCCGGGACGACGCGGCGACGCTCGGTGCGGCGTACCGGTACCTCCGGGCGCTCGAGCACCGCGTCCAGCTGTACCGGCTGCGGCGCACCCACCTCATGCCGACGGGCACCGACGACCTGCGCCGGCTGGGCCGCTCCCTCGGGCACCGGTCCGCGCCGGCGGACGCCGTCATGGACCAGTGGCGCGCGCGGCGGCGCGAGGTGCGCCACCTCCACGAGCGCATCTTCTACCGACCGCTGCTGTCGGCCGTGGCGCGGCTGTCCGACCAGGACGTGCGCCTCACCCCGGAGGCTGCGCGTGCACGCTTGTCCGCGTTGGGTTTCCGCGACCCTGCGGGTGCCCTCCGGCACCTGGAGGCGCTGACCGCCGGAGTGAGCCGGCGGGCCGCCATCCAGCGCCAGCTGCTCCCGGTGATGCTCGGGTGGTTCGCCGACGAGGCCGACCCGGACGCCGGGCTGCTCGCCTTCCGGAGGATCAGCGACGAGCTCGGGTCGACGCACTGGTACCTCCGGCTGCTCCGCGACGAGGGCTCCGCCGCCGAACGGCTCGCGCACACGCTGGCGCGGAGCCGCTTCGCGGCGGCGCTCCTCGAGCAGGCGCCCGAGTGCGTGCAGTTCCTCGGGGACCCGGCGGGGACCACGCCGCGTTCGCGGGAGGACGTGCTGCGACGGATGCGGTCCGCGGCCGGACGCAAGGACGACGCCGAGTCGGCCGTGCTCGCCGCCCGCACCATCCGCCGCTCCGAGCTGTTCCGCATCGCCGTCGCCGACCTCGGTGGGGGTGTGTCGCTGGCGGGCGTCGGGGAGGCGATGACCGACCTCACCTCGGCCCTGCTGGAGGTGACGCTCGAGGTGTGCCTCCGCGAGGCGGCCGCGGCCACGGGGGAGGAGCCCCTGACCCGGCTGCTCGTCGTCGGGATGGGCCGGCTCGGGGGGCGCGAGCAGGGGTACGGGTCCGACGCCGACGTCCTCTTCGTCCACGACCCGGTGCCCGGCGCCGACGAGGTCGCCGCGCAGGCCCAGGCCATGGAGGTCGTGAAGCGGCTCATCGCGCTGCTCGGGCGCAACGGGCCGGACCCCGTCCTCGACGTCGACGCCTCGCTGCGCCCCGAGGGCAAGAGCGGCCCGCTCGTGCGGTCCCTCGCGTCCTACCGCGAGTACTACGCCCGGTGGTCGCTCGTGTGGGAGGCCCAGGCGCTGCTCCGTGCGTGGCCGGTCGCCGGCGACGAGGGCCTCGCGGAGCGGTTCCTCGACCTCGTCGCGCCCCAGCGCTGGCCCGAGGCCGGTCTCGACGCCGGGCAGGTGCGTGAGATCCGGACCCTCAAGGCCCGGATGGAGGCCGAGCGCCTGCCCCGGGGCGCGGACCGCAAGACGCACTTCAAGCTCGGCCACGGCGGGCTGTCCGACGTCGAGTGGGTGGTCCAGCTCGTCCAGCTGCGGCACGCCGGCGCGCACGAGGAGCTCCGGACGCCGTCCACGCTCACGGCCCTCGACGCCGCCGAGCGGCTGGGTCTGGTCACCGCGGAGCACGCGACGGCACTGGGGGACGCGTGGCGCCTCGCCTCGGCGATGCGCAACGCCGGGGTCCTGTTCCGCGGCAAGGCCGTCGATGCCGTCCCCACGTACGACCGGGACGCCGACGGTGTCGCCCGCATCCTCGGCATGGAGGCCGGCACCGCCCAGGACCTCGCCGAGCGGTACCGCCGCGTGGCGCGCCGCTCGCGCGCGGCGTTCGAGGTGGAGTTCTACGACGAGTGAGCCGGGCCCCGGCCCCACGGCCGGGTCCCGGCGCGGGCACGGCGGGGCCGAAACCTAGACTTGCCCCATGTCCGACAGCACGCCCGGCGTCATCCCCCGACTCGACCTGCGCGGCCGCCGTCCCGGCCTGCGTGAGCTGCGGGCCGCGCTGCCGCGCGCCGAGTTCGACGTCGAGGCCGCCCTCGCTGCGGTCCGCCCCATCGTCGAGGACGTGCGCGACCGGGGCGCCGCGGCCCTGCTCGACGCGGCCGAGCGCTTCGACGGCGTGCGGCCGCACTCGCTGCGGGTCCCCGCGGAGGTGATCGCCACCGCCCTCGAGTCGCTCGACCCCGCGGTCCGCGCCGCGCTCGAGGAGTCGATCCGCCGCGCCCGCCTCGTGCACGCCGACCAGCGCCGCACCGACACGACGACCCGGGTCGCCGACGGCGGCACGGTCACCGAGCGGTGGGTCCCCGTCGACCGGGTGGGTCTCTACGTGCCCGGCGGCCTCGCGGTGTACCCGAGCAGCGTCGTGATGAACGTCGTCCCGGCCCAGCTCGCCGACGTGCCCGGCCTCGCCGTCGCGAGCCCGCCGCAGCGAGACCACGGCGGCTGGCCGCACCCGACGATCCTCGCCGCGTGCCACCTCCTCGGCGTCGACGAGGTCTACGCCATGGGCGGGGCCCAGGCGGTCGCCGCCTTCGCGTACGGCTTCGAGGAGGGCGACCTCGTCTGCGAGCCGGTGTCGCTCGTCACCGGCCCGGGCAACATCTACGTCGCGGCGGCCAAGCGGCTGCTCAAGGGGCTCATCGGGATCGACGCCGAGGCCGGCCCCACCGAGATCGCGGTGCTCGCCGACGCCACGGCCGACGCCGAGCACGTCGCCTCCGACCTCGTGTCGCAGGCCGAGCACGACCCGCTCGCCGCCGCCGTCCTCGTCACCGACTGCCCCGAGCTCGCCGACGCGGTCGAGCACGCGCTCGAGCGCCGGGTCGCGGCGACGAAGCACACCGAGCGGGTCGCCACCGCGCTCGCCGGCCGGCAGTCCGCCGTCGTCCTCGTCGACGACCTCGAGGTGGGGCTCGACGTCGTCAACGCGTACGCCGCCGAGCACCTCGAGATCCACACGACCGACGCCGCGGCCGTCGCGGCCCGGGTCCGCAACGCCGGCGCGGTCTTCGTCGGCACCTGGGCGCCGGTCAGCCTCGGCGACTACTGCGCCGGCTCCAACCACGTCCTGCCCACCGGCGGCTGCGCCTGCCACAGCAGCGGCCTGTCCGTGCAGTCCTTCCTGCGCGGCATCCACGTCGTCGAGTACGACGAGGCGGCACTGCGCGAGGTCGGCCGGCACGTCGTCACGCTGGCCCGGGCCGAGGACCTGCCCGGGCACGGCGAGGCCGTGCTCGCCCGCGTCCCCGAGGTCGAGCCGGGCGCCTGAGCGGCGGCGGTGCGTCGGCGCGTGCCGCCGTCCTCCTAGACTCGTGCGCATGGACGCCCGCGGGACGATCGAGTCGATGCTGCGCGCCGACCTCCGGGGTCGGACCGCCTACGGCGCACCGCAGCTCGACGTCCCCGTCGCGCTCAACACGAACGAGAGCTCGTACGCGGTCCCCGAGGTGGTCGTCGAGGCGATGACCCGCGCGGTCGCCGAGGTCGCCGGGGGCCTCAACCGGTACCCCGACCGCGAGTTCACCGCCCTCCGCGAGGACCTCGCCGCCTACCTGTCGCGCAGCGGCACCGCGGTGGCACCCGAGCAGGTCTGGGCGGGCAACGGCTCCAACGAGGTGCTGCTGCACCTCCTCCAGGCCTTCGGGGGGCCCGGCCGCACGGCCCTCGGCTTCACCCCCGCCTACTCGATGCACCCGATCATCACGACGACGACGGGCACCGCCTGGGTCGACGGGATGCGCGGCGTCGAGGGGGCCGGGGCGTTCGACCTCGCCGTCGACTCGGCGGTCGAGCAGGTCCGGGCCCACCGCCCGGACGTCGTCTTCCTCTGCTCGCCGAACAACCCGACCGGCACCGCGCTGGGCCTCGATGTCGTGGAGGCGGTGCACGACGCCGCCGACGGCGCCCTCGTCGTGGTCGACGAGGCGTACGCCGAGTACGCCCGTCCCGGCACGCCGAGTGCCCTCACCCTCCTCGCCGGCCGGCACCGGCTCGTGGTCACCCGCACGATGAGCAAGGCGTTCGCCCTCGCCGGCGGGCGGCTGGGCTACCTCGCCGCCGACCCGGCGCTCGTCGACGCGCTCCGCCTCGTGCGCATGCCGTACCACCTGTCGACGCCCACTCAGGCCGTCGCCCGCGCCGCGCTCGCCCACGCCGACCTGATGCTCGAGACGGTCGGCGCGGTCAAGGAGCAGCGGGACCGCATCGTCGACACGCTCGCGGGGATGGGTCTGGACCCCGTGCCGAGCGACGCGAACTTCGTGCTCTTCGGGGGCCTCGCGGACGGCCACGCGACGTGGCAGGCACTGCTCGACCGGGGCGTCCTCGTCCGCGACGTCGGCATTCCGCACTATCTTCGTGTCACGGCCGGGACGCCCGGGGAGACCACAGCCTTCCTCGACGCCCTCGCCGCCCTCGTCCCGACCCACGCTGGAGCTGCCTCGTGAGCACCGCCGAGACCCACCGCACCGCCACGGTGCGCCGGGCCACGTCCGAGAGCACCGTCGAGGTGAGCGTCGACCTCGACGGCACCGGGCGGGGCGAGGTGAGCACGGGGGTGCCGTTCTACGACCACATGCTCCTGTCGCTCGCCAAGCACTCGCTCATCGACCTCGTCGTGTCCGCGGACGGCGACACCCACGTCGACGCCCACCACACGGTCGAGGACGTCGCGATCGTCCTCGGGCAGGCCGTCCGCGAGGCCCTCGGCGACAAGACCGGCATCTCCCGGTTCGGCGACGCCACGGTGCCCCTCGACGAGGCGCTCGTCCTCGCGGTGGTCGACGTCGCCGGGCGCCCCTACGTGGTCCACGAGGGCGAACCGGCCGGCCAGGAGCACGTCGTCATCGGCGGCCACTACATCGGCTCGCTGACGCGGCACGTCCTGGAGTCCTTCGCCTTCCACGCGCAGATCGCCCTCCACGTCCGGGTGCTCTCCGGCCGAGACCCGCACCACGTCGTCGAGGCCCAGTTCAAGGCGCTGGCCCGCGCCCTGCGCGCCGCCGTGGCCCGCGACCCGCGTGTCGAGGGCGTCCCCAGCGCCAAGGGTGCGCTCTAACTCCGTGGTCGCCGACGCGCGCTCGGGCACGGGGCACGGCCTGCTCCTCGTGCGCCGGTCGCCCGCGCCCGTGGGGCGGTGGCTGCGTCGTGGGCTCGTCGCGACGACGATGGCGCCGCTCGGCGGCTGGACCGGTGTCACCGTCGCCGAGCCCGAGGCCCGCAGCGCGGCGCCCTACGACGTCGGCCTCGAGGTCCTCGCCGCCCGCCCGGCACCGCGCCGCGGTCGCCCGGCGATCGGCTTCTTCGACCTGCACGGCCGCGCCGTCATCACCCTCCAGTCCGCCGGGCTGCGCCACGCCCACCAGTGGGTCGTGTGGGAGCCGCGCACCGGGGTCGTCGAGACCCCCTCCCTCCCGCGGCTCGGGGTGCAGGGCCTCGTGGCCGCCGCGGGGGCCGGGGGACGGACCCGGGTCGAGGACGTCGTCGGCGTGCTGCGGGGCCGCGACGGCAGCTCGCTCGACGTGCTCGTCACCGTGCTCGAGATGCTCGGGCTGCCGGGTCGCGACCTCCTCGTCCGCGGCGACTGCCCGGGCGCGAGCGACGTCGAGCCGACGATGCGGGGCGTCATGATGTTCGACCGGCTGATGGCCGACGAGGCACAGCACCGTGCCGAGTGGGCCGCGTCCTGGGGCGGCACCCCACCCGGCGGCCAGCAGGAGACCCGATGAGCCCCTCCGTCGTCGTCCTCGACTACGGCAGCGGCAACGTCCGCTCGGCCGTGCGCGCGCTCGAGCACGTCGGCGCCGCCGTCTCCCTGACCGCAGACCTCGACGCCGCGCTCGCGGCGGACGGCCTGTTCGTCCCGGGCGTCGGCAACTTCCACGCGTGCATGGCCGGGCTCGCCGCGGCGGGTGGGCCGCTGGTCATCGACCGCCGGCTCGCCGGAGGGCGCCCGGTCCTCGGGGTCTGCGTCGGGATGCAGGTGATGTTCGAGGGGTCCCGCGAGCCGAGCGCCGCGCCCGTCCCGGGGGTGGGGGAGTGGCCCGGGACCGTGTCGCGGCTCGAGGCGCCCGTCGTCCCGCACATGGGGTGGTCCGAGGTCGAGGCGGCCCCCGGCAGCGCCCTGTTCGCCGGCATCGAGACCGAGCGCTTCTACTTCGTCCACTCGTATGCCGCGCACACCTGGGAGCTGCGGACCCCCGAGGGTGCCTTCGCGGCCGTCGCCCCCAAGGTCACCTGGGCGACGCACGGCGAGCGGTTCGTCGCCGCCGTCGAGAACGGACCCCTCGCCGCCACCCAGTTCCACCCGGAGAAGTCCGGCGAGGCCGGGCTCGCCCTCCTCGAGAACTGGGTCCGCTCGCTCTGACCGGGCAGACTGTGCGGCGTCGGGTGCCCAGGTGGCTGCCCGAGCGACCACCCCAGCACCCGACCCCGTGACACCGCCCCCGGAGGACCCCGCGTGAGCACCACCGAGCCCGACCAGCCCCGCCTGGAGCTGCTGCCCGCCGTCGACGTCGTCGAGGGACGTGCCGTCCAGCTCGTCCAGGGCGTCTCCGGGTCCGGGGGGGAGTTCGGCGACCCCGTCGAGGCGGCCCTGACGTGGCAGCGGGAGGGCGCGGAGTGGCTCCACCTCGTCGACCTCGACGCCGCCTTCGGGCGGGGCTCGAACGCCGCGCTCCTCGCCGAGATCGTCGGCCGCCTCGACATCGACGTCGAGATGAGTGGCGGCATCCGCGACGAGGAGTCCCTGGCCCGGGCGCTCGCCACCGGCTGCCGGCGGGTCAACGTCGGTACGGCGGCGCTCGAGCACCCCGAGTGGACCGCCCGCGCCATCGCCGAGCACGGCGACCGGGTCGCCGTCGGGCTCGACGTGCGTGGCACCACCCTCGCGGCCCGCGGCTGGACGAGCGAGGGCGGTGACCTGTGGGAGACCCTCGAGCGGCTCGACCGCGAGGGGTGTGCCCGCTACGTCGTCACCGACGTCGCCAAGGACGGGATGATGAAGGGCCCGAACCTCCAGCTGCTGCGCGACGTCTGCGCCCGCACCGACCGGCCGGTCGTCGCCTCCGGGGGCATCTCGACCATCGAGGACGTCGCCGCCGTGCGCGCCCTCGTCGGCGACGGCGTCGAGGGCGCGATCGTCGGCTCGGCGCTCTACCGGGGCGCCTTCACCCTGCCCGAGGCGCTCGACGTCGCGGGCCGCCCGTGACCCCCGAGCAGCCCGCCGACGCCGCCGACTCCGCCGGGACCCCCTGGCGGGCGCGCGAGCTCACCCCGAGCGGTTTCGAGACCGACACCGGCGCGGCCGACCCGGCGCTGCTCGCGGCGCTCGCGGGCTCCGGCGACGACACCGCCCTCATGGCGGCCGTGACGGGCAGCCGGCTGCTCGTCCCGGTCGTCGCCGAGCCGACGGAGGTCGACCGCACCGGCGACCTCGCCGTCGACCACGGCGTCGACATGGCGGTCGTCACCCTCGTCGCCCCCGACGGCCGGCGCGCGCTGCCGGTCTTCTCCGGGGCCGAGGCGCTCGCCGCCTGGGACCCGCAGGCCCGTCCCGTCCCCGTGACCCCGGCCCGGGCCGCCCAGGCCGCCGTCTCCGAGGGCTGCGACGTGCTCGTCGTCGACGTCGCCGGCCCGGCGAGCCGGGTGCTGCGCGCCTCGATGCTCTGGGCCCTGGCCCAGGAACGGGCCTGGGAGCCGCCGCACACCGACCCGTTCGTCGCCCGCGCCGTCGCGGCCGCGGTGGACGCCGAGCCCGAGGTCGTCGAGCACGCCGTCGAGGAGGGCACGCCGGCGGGGGAGGGCGTCCTCGGGGTGGTCCTCACCCTGCGGTCGGGGCTGGACCCCGAGCAGGTCCGGGCCGTCGCGACCCGGGTCGGCGAACGGCTCGCCACCGACGGTGAGCTGCGCGCCCGGGTCGACGGGCTCGCGTTCCGCATCGTCTGAGGATTTCGGGGGAGGCGCCCCCGGCTGCTAACCTCGGGTGTTGACCGACCGCCCCTCACGGGGTGGTGTGCAAGAGAAGCCCTGCTTCCACCCGCGCCGACCACTGAGGTCGCCGGGTTCCCGGTCCGCGACGAGATGTCGTGCGCACCCTCCGGGGTGCCGCGCCCTCCCGTTGCCGACCGGACGGATCCAGGCTCCTCGGCACTCGGTGCGAGGAGCCTTTCTCGTTCCCGACGGTCTCCCGCAGGTAGGACGGACGAAGGAGAAGCACATCAGCGAGCCACGCATCAACGACCGCATCCGGGTTCCCGAGGTGCGGTTGGTCGGCCCGAACGGCGAACAGGTCGGCATCGTCCGCGTCGAGGACGCACTGCGCCTCGCGGCGGAGGCCGACCTCGACCTGGTCGAGGTCGCACCGATGGCGAAGCCGCCGGTCGCCAAGCTCATGGACTTCGGCAAGTTCAAGTACGAAGCCGCGATGAAGGCCCGTGAGGCCCGCAAGAACCAGGTCAACACGGTCATCAAGGAGATCAAGCTCCGCCCGAAGATCGACCCGCACGACTACGGCACCAAGAAGGGCCACGTCGTCCGGTTCCTCAAGGGCGGTGACAAGGTCAAGGTGACGATCATGTTCCGCGGTCGCGAGCAGTCCCGCCCCGAGCTCGGGTTCCGGCTGCTCCAGCGCCTCGCGGAGGACGTCGTCGAGCTCGGCACCGTCGAGTCGGCGCCGAAGCAGGACGGCCGCAACATGGTCATGGTCATCGCGCCGACGAAGAAGAAGGCGCAGGCGATGGCCGAGCAGCGCAAGCGCCGTGACGACGCCAAGGCCGACCACGCCGCCGACGACGCCGAGGCCGACACCGGCGTCGACCCCGAGGAGCTCGAGTCGACCGAGCAGGCCGAGACCGAGCAGGTCGCGGCGAGCGAGACGACCGACGCGGGCTGAGCCCGCCCCCACGCACCAGCACCACCGACAGCACACGACGCAAGGAGATCGGCACCATGCCGAAGAACAAGACGCACAGCGGCGCCAAGAAGCGCTTCCGGGTCACCGGCTCGGGCAAGGTCATGCGCGAGCAGGCCGGCCACGTCCACAAGTTCCACGAGAAGACCCCGCAGAAGGCCCGCGCTCTGTCCAAGGACGTCCTGGTCTCCAAGGGTGACCTCAAGAAGGTCAAGAAGCTCCTCGGTCGCTGAGCGACCCCTCCCACCACCCTGTACTGACGCAGAGCAAGGAGAACTCACGTGGCACGCGTGAAGCGGGCGGTCAACGCCCAGAAGAAGCGCCGGGTCGTCCTCGAGCGGGCCAGCGGTTACCGCGGGCAGCGTTCGCGGCTCTACCGCAAGGCCAAGGAGCAGGTCCAGCACAGCATGGGCTACGCCTACCGCGACCGCCGGGCGCGCAAGGGCGACTTCCGTCGGCTGTGGATCCAGCGGATCAACGCTGCGGCCCGCGCCAACGGCATGACCTACAACCGGTTCATCCAGGGCCTGAAGATCGCCGAGGTCGAGGTCGACCGGCGCATGCTCGCCGAGCTCGCGGTCAACGACGAGGCCGCGTTCACCGCGCTCGTCGAGATCGCGAAGGCGAACCAGGGCGCCGAGGCCAAGGCCTCCGCCTGAGCCACCCCCCGAGCATGCTGACCAACCCCCGGGCCGACCGGGTGCGGTCGGTCCACTCGCTCCGGAAGCGGTCGGTGCGTGAACGCACCGGCCGCTTCTGCGTCGAGGGCCCGCAGGGGGTGCGCGAGGCCGTCCGGCACGCCCCGGGGCGGGTCCGCGACGTCTACCTCACCCCCGAGGCGGCCCAGCGCTACGCGGACGACATCGTCGCCCCCGCGCTCGCCGCCCACCTCTGGGTGCACGAGGTGACCCCCGAGGTGCTCGCCGCGATGGCCGACGCCGAGGCGCCCCAGGGGGTGCTGGCGGTCGTCGACGACGCGCCGACCACCCTCGAGACCGTCCTGACCGGCGCGCCGCGGCTGCTCGTCCTCCTGACCACCGTCCGTGACCCCGGCAACGCCGGCACGGTCATCCGGGGTGCCGATGCCGCCGGGGCGGACGCCGTCCTCGTGAGCGGGGCCTCGGTCGACGTCCACTCCCCGAAGGTGGTGCGCTCCACCGCCGGATCGCTGTTCCACCTCCCGGTCGTCACCGGCCTCGAGGTCCCCGCCACCCTCGCGGCCCTGCGCCGCCACGGGGTCCGCACCTACGCCGCCGACGGCTCGGGGACCACCGAGCTCCCCGACGCGCGGCTCGACGGCCCGCACTGCTGGGTCATGGGGAACGAGGCGTGGGGACTGCCGGAGGAGACGCGGGAGGCCTGCGACGACGTGGTCCGCGTGCCCATCCACGGCCTCGCCGAGTCGCTCAACCTCGCCATGGCGGCGACGATCTGCCTCTATGCGTCGGCGGGGGTCCTCGGCGAACGGCCCGACGCGCGGTAGGTTGCCCGCATGCCGGAGCGGTTCCTCGTCCCTGACGACCTCGCCGCCAACGGCCTCGAGTTCATCCCCGACGGCCTGATCGCCGCGATCGGACCCGAGCGGACCGTCCGGTTCATGAACAGCCGGGCCGAGCAGATCACCGGCCTCGCCGCCGACGACGTCCTCGGGCGGGACGTCGTCGACGCGTTGCCCCTGCAGGACCTCGGCGGTGACTCCTGGTGGGAGCTCGCCGACCCGTGGCAGGGCCTGCGGACCCTCACCGGCCACCGGGAGCGGCTCCTCGTGATGCCCTCCGGACGCGAGCTGCTCGTCACGGCGCGCTATCACCGCTCCGCGCGCGGGGAGCCGGTGCGTTCGGTCGTGCTCGGCCTGCGCGACGCCGAGGCGCGCCGCCGTGCCGAGTTCGAGAGCGCCGCGCTGCTCACCTCCGTGGCCCACGAGCTGCGGTCACCGCTGACCGGCGTCAAGGGCTTCTCCTCGACCCTGCTGCGCAACTGGGACCGGTTCACCGACGACCAGAAGCGGCTGATGCTCGAGACGATCGAGGCCGATGCCGATCGCGTCACCCGGCTCATCACCGAGCTGCTCGACACCTCCCGGATCGGCACCGGGCGGCTCACCGTCCACGCGGTGCCGATCCCGGTGCGCGAGCGGCTCGACGGCCAGGTCGAGCGCCGGGTGGCCGCCGGTGCCGAGCGCGACCAGTTCGACGTGCACGTCGACGAGGGCGTCGACGTCGTCTGGGCCGACCCGGACCGCCTCGAGCAGGTGCTCACCAACCTCGTCGACAACGCGATGCGCCACGGCCGCGGGCGGGTGCGGATCGCCGCCGAGCGGGCGCGCTGGGACGGGCCGTCGGCCGTCGACGTCGTCGTCTCCGACGACGGCGACGGGATCAAGCCCCAGCACCGCGAGCTGGTCTTCTCCCGCTTCTGGCAGGCAGGGGCCAAGCACGGCACCGGTCTGGGCCTCTACCTGGTCCGGGGTCTGGTCGCCGCGCACGGGGGCGAGGTGGTCGTCGAGGACGGCCCCGGCGGTGGGGCCTGCCTGCGGGCGACCTTCCCCGACCACGAGTAGCCCGCCGCCGGGACGCCGCCTCGGTCAGTGCGTGGTCGCACCCTCCGGTAGCGGCTCCCGGAGGTCGGACTTGTCCTCGTCGGGAGCGCCGGGGATGGGGTCACCCCCGCCGGCCCGGACCCGCTGCTCGATGCGGGCGCCGACCTCCGCGTCGACGTTCTTCCAGTAGACGAAGGCGCGCTCGAGGACGTCCTCGCGGACACCCCCGAGGGCACCGGCGACGGTCTCGACGAAGCGGTCGCGCTGCGCGTCGTCGAACACCTCACGCACGAGCGAGCCGGCCTGGCCCCAGTCGTCGTCCTCGGCGTGGAGGAGGTAGGCCTGGCGGACCATCTCGCCGTCGGCCTCCCAGCCCTCGGGCACCGGGCCCTGGAACGTCGAGTGCCCGCGCCCGTCGCTGTTCGGGATGTAGGTGGGGCCGCCCGTGACCTCGAAGTTCATCGGGCCGTCGAAGACCAGGTGGTTCTCGCGGGCCTCGACCTCCGGGATCGGGCGGTTGACCGGCAGCTGGTGGTGGTTGGTGCCGACCCGGGCACGGTGCGCGTCCGCGTAGGAGAAGACCCGTGCGAGGAGCATCTTGTCGGGGGAGAAGCCGATCCCCGGCACGATGTTGCTCGGGGCGAACGCGGCCTGCTCGATCTGCGCGAAGTGGTTGACCGGGTTCTCGTCGAGCTCGAACGTCCCGACCTCGATGCGCGGGTAGTCCTCGTGCGGCCAGACCTTCGTGAGGTCGAACGGGTTGAACCGGTAGCTCTTGGCGTCCTCGTACGGCATGGCCTGGATGAACAGCGTCCAGCGCGGGTGGTCACCGGCCTCGATCGCCTCGAACAGGTCGCGGCGGTGGAAGTCGGAGTCGGCACCGGCGAGGCGCTCGGCCTCCTCGTTCGTGAGGTTCTCGACGCCCTGGGCGCTCTCGAAGTGGAACTTGACCCAGTGCTTCTCGCCGGCCTCGTTGGTCATGAGGTAGGTGTGCGAGCCGTAGCCGTTCATGTGCCGCCAGGAGCGGGGGAGCCCCCGGTCGCCCATGAGGTAGGTGACCTGGTGAGCGGACTCCGGCGAGTTGGTCCAGAAGTCCCACTGCATCGTGCCGTCCCGCAGACCGGAGTCCGCGAGCCGCTTCTGGCTGCGGATGAAGTGCGGGAACTTCATCGGGTCGCGGAGGAAGAAGACCGGGGTGTTGTTGCCGACGAGGTCCCAGTTGCCGTCCTCGGTGTAGAAGCGGGTCGCGAAGCCGCGCACGTCGCGCCACGTGTCGGGGGAGCCGAGCTCGCCGGCCACCGTGGAGAAGCGGGCGAGGGTGCGGGTCGTCGCGCCCTGCCGGAAGACCTTGGCCCTGGTGTAGCGGGAGATGTCGTGCGTGCACGTGAACGTCCCGAAGGCGCCGGAGCCCTTGGCGTGCGGCTTGCGCTCCGGGATGTTCTCGCGGTTGAAGTGCGCGAGGGTGTCGAGCAGGTGGACGTCGTGGAGGAGGAGCGGCCCGTTCGGCGAGAGGCTCAGGCTGTGCTCGTCGCTCTCGGCCGCGGCGCCGTTGGCCATGGTCGACCCGGTGGGGGTGCCGAGGTCCTCGGGGTGTGCGTACGGGTCGGTCGTCATCGCTGCTCCTTCGCTCGGGTCCCTGCGTCTCCGCCACCCTCGCACCGTGTCTGGAACGAGTCAAGAGAACTGGCCTGAACAGGTGGTCCGCAGATCCTCCGCTCGGATGGCGGGGCCGCGAGGGTGATGCCAGAGTGTCCTCGTGACGACGGTGACCCTTGCGCCATACCGGCGCGTGCTCTCCCGGCCGTCCCTGCGAAGGACCCTGGTCCTCGGTGCCCTGACCCGGGCGCCGATGTTCGCCACCGGCATCCTCGTGACCGTCCACGTCGTGACGACCCTGGGACGCAGCTACGTGATGGCGGGCCTCGTGGCCGCCGCGGTGACGACGGCCGTCGCGGTCAGCGGGCCGTGGCGCGGCCGGCTGCTCGACCGCCACGGCCTGCGTGCGGTGGTCGGCCCCTCCCTCGTGGTCTCCGGCACCTGCTGGGGCCTCGCGCCCTGGGTGGGGTACTGGCCGCTGCTCGGCCTCGCGACGGTGGCCGGCCTCTTCGCGGTCCCGGTCTCCTCGGTCATCCGACAGGCCGTCATCGCCGACGTCGCGGACGGCGACCGCCGCACCGCGATCTCCCTGGACTCCGCCGCCATCGAGCTCTCCTTCATGGTGGCCCCCGCGGCCGCGGTCTTCGCGGCCACCCGGTGGTCCACCGCCTGGGTGCTCTTCGTCGTGCAGGCGCTCGCGGTCCTCGCCGGGCTCGGGCTGTGGCTCGCCGACCCGCCGCTGCGGTCCGAGGCGGACGCGACGCCGACCGCGCCCGCCCGCGGTCGTACCCCGATGCTGCGCGGCCCCTTCCTCGCCGTCCTCGTCATGGTGCTCGCGACGGCCGTCATCCTCTCCGGCTCCGACCTGTCGTTCGTCGCCGCGATGCGCGGCTTCGGCGAGACGCCGCTGCTGGGCCTGGTCCTCGCGCTCTGGGGGCTCGGCTCGCTCGTCGGGGGGCTCGTCTACGGCGCGCTGCCCCGCGAGGTCCCGGCGCGTTGGCTGCTCGCGGCGCTCGCCGTGGTCACGCTGCCGATGGCGTTCGCCTCCTCGGGAGTCGTCCTCGCCGTCCTGGCCTGTGTGGCGGGGCTGCTCTGCGCCCCGACGATCACCGCGACGGTCGACGAGGCCGCTCGGATCGTCCCCGCCGAGGTCCGCGGCGAGGCGATGGGGTGGCACGGGTCGGCCCTCACGGCCGGTGGGGCCCTCGGGGCGCCGTTCGCCGGCGTGGTCATCGACCACTACGGGGGCGGCGGCGGGTTCCTCGCCGTCGCGGTCGTCGGTGCTCTCGTGACGGTGGTGGTCTCCACGACCGTCGGTGCCCGGACCCGTCGCTTCGCGGAGGCGTCGTCGTCGAGGTGACCCCGCAGGGGCTCCCCGATATGCTCGTGGGGTGACGTCCGCTCCGCGCCGATTTACCGGGCCCTCGGGCCCGGCCTCGCGCGCGTCCTGAGCGCGACGTCCCCGCACCCGGCCCGACGGCCGGCTGCCGCACCGCCCGGGGGCAGAACCCCGTCCAGCCCCGCGCGCCCGCCCGCCTAGACTCGGCCGCGCCCCATCCCGACCCGAAGTGGAAGCGATGTCCGGACCCAACACCAGCTACGACCCCGTCGAGGTCGCCGTGCTCGACCCGCAGGCCGTCGACGCCGCCGTCGAGGACGCCCTCGCCGCCGCGGCCGCCGCCACGACCCTCGAGGAGCTCAAGGCCGCCCGGGGCGCCCACCAGGGCGACAAGAGCCCCCTCGCGCTCGCGAACCGTGAGATCGGGGCGCTCCCGCCGAGCGCCAAGGCCGAGGCCGGCAAGCGCGTCGGCCAGGCCCGCGGCCGGGTCGGGCAGGCCTTCGCGGCGCGCCAGTCCGAGCTCGAGGCCGAGCGGGACGCCCGCATCCTCACCGAGGAGGCCGTCGACGTCACGCTGCCGGTCGGGCGGCACCCGATGGGCCGCCGCCACCCGATCGAGCTGATGAGCCAGCGCATCGCCGACCTCTTCGTCGGGATGGGCTGGGACATCGCCGAGGGTCCGGAGATCGAGGCGGAGTGGTTCAACTTCGACGCCCTGAACTTCGACGCCGACCACCCGGCGCGGCAGATGCAGGACACCTTCTACGTCGACCCGCCCGACGGCGGGCTCGTCCTGCGCACGCACACCTCGCCGGTGCAGGCGCGCACCCTCCTCGAGCGTGGCGTGCCCGTGTACGTCGCCGCGATCGGGCGGGTGTTCCGCACCGACGAGCTCGACGCCACGCACATGCCCGCGTTCCACCAGGTCGAGGGCCTCGCGGTCGACGAGGGCATCACGATGGCCCACCTCAAGGGCACCCTCGACCGGCTCGCCGCCGAGCTGTTCGGCGCGGGAATCACGACCCGCCTGCGGCCGTCGTACTTCCCGTTCACCGAGCCGAGCGCCGAGATGGACCTGCGGTGCTTCGTGTGCCGCGGCGAGGACCCCGACTGCCGCACGTGCAAGGGGACCGGCTGGATCGAGTGGGGTGGCTGCGGCATGGTCAACCGCAACGTGCTGACCGCCTGCGGGGTCGACCCCGACCGCTACACCGGGTTCGCCTTCGGCATGGGCATCGACCGGGCACTGATGTTCCGCACGGGCGTCAGCGACATGCGGGACATGATCGAGGGTGACGTGCGCTTCGACGCACAGTTCGGGATGGAGATCTGATGCGCGTACCCGTCGACTGGCTGCGCGAGTACGTCGCGGTGCCCGAGGGGACCACGGGCGCGGACGTCGCGGCGTCCCTCGTCGCGGTGGGCCTCGAGGAGGAGGGCCTGCACGGTGGGGGAGTCACCGGCCCGCTCGTCGTGGGCCGGGTGCTCTCCCTCGTGCGCGAGCCCCAGAAGAACGGCAAGACGATCTCGTGGTGCCAGGTCGACGTCGGTGCGGCCAACGGCACCGGCGAGCCCCAGGGCATCGTCTGCGGTGCGCCGAACTTCGAGGAGGGCGACCTCGTCGTCGTCATCCTCCCCGGCGGTGTGCTCACCACGCCCCAGGGCCCGCTCGAGGTGTCCGCGCGCAAGACCTACGGCCACGTCTCGGCCGGGATGATCTGCTCCGAGCGCGAGCTCGGGCTCGGCGACGACCACGACGGCATCATCGTCCTGACCCGGCGCTTCGCCGGTGACGACGACACCCTCGCGCGCTGCGTCCCGGGAACGGACGCCATCGCCCTCCTCGGCCTCGACCGCGAGACCGTCGAGGTCAACGTCACCCCCGACCGGGGGTACTGCTTCTCGGTCCGCGGTGTCGCGCGGGAGTACTCGCACGCCACCGGTGCCCGGTTCACCGACCCCGCGGACGCCCTCGCGGCCGCCGCGCCCGCGCCGGACGACGCCGGGTACCCCGTCGAGCTCACCGACGACGCCCCGATCCGCGACCGCGCAGGGTGCGACCGCTACGTCGCGCGCATCGTGCGTGGCCTCGACGTCACCGCGCCCAGCCCCCGCTGGATGCGAGCCCGGCTCACCGAGGCCGGGATGCGCCCCATCTCGCTCGCGGTCGACGTCACGAACTACGTGATGCTCGGTCTCGGGCAGCCGCTGCACGCCTTCGACCTCGCCACCCTCGGCGAACGGATCGTCGTCCGGCGGGCCCGTGCCGGCGAGCGCCTCACGACCCTCGACGCCGTCGAGCGCACGCTGCACCCGGAGGACCTCGTCATCACCGACGCCGGGGAGCGGCCGATCGCCGTCGCCGGCGTCATGGGCGGTGCGTCCACCGAGGTGACCGGCACGACCACCGACGTCCTCGTCGAGGCCGCGCACTTCGACCCGGTCACCGTCGCCCGGTCGGCCCGGCGGCACCGGCTCCCCTCGGAGGCCTCCCGCCGCTTCGAGCGCGGCGTCGACCCCCGGCTCGCGCCGGCGGCTGCCCAGCTCGCGGTCGACCTGCTCGTCGAGTTCGGTGGCGGCACGGCCGACGCCGGGGTCACCGACGTCGGCAGCCCGGCCGAGCCGGCGCCCATCGCGATGTCCGTGGCGTTCCCGTCGCGCATCGTCGGGGTCGACTACGACGCCGACACCGTCGTGGGCGTCCTCGAGGAGATCGGGTGCGCCGTCCAGGCCGAGGGGGACGCCCTGAGCGTCACGCCCCCGTCGTGGCGCCCGGACCTCACGACCCCCGAGGACCTCGTCGAGGAGGTCGCGCGGGTGCACGGGTACGACCGCATCCCCTCGGTGCTGCCCACACCTCCCGGTGGGTCGGGGCTCACGCACGCCCAGCAGGTGCGACGGACCGTCGCCGACCTCCTCGCGGCTCAGGGTCTCTCCGAGGTCTGGAGTGCGCCCTTCGTCGGTGAGCAGCGCCTCGCCGACCTCGCCCTCGACGTCGAGGCCGAGCGCGCCCGCACCGTGCGCATCGCCAACCCCCTCTCCGACGAGCAGCCGCTGATGCGGACCAGCCTCGTCGCGACCATGGTCGACGCGTTGCGGCGCAACGTCTCCCGCGGCGCCAAGGACGTCGGCCTCTTCGAGGTCGGTCTCGTGACCGCGCTCGACGGTCCGCAGCTGGAGGCGCCGACCGAGGACGTCGGGGTCCACCCGTCGGCAGACGTCCTCGCCGCGGTGCGAGCAGCCGTGCCGCCGCAGCCGCGGCACCTCGGCCTGCTCCTCGCGGGCGACCGGGACCGGGCCGGCTGGTGGGGCGCCGGACGGCGGGCCGAGCTCACCGACGTCCTCGAGCTCGTCGACGCCGTCGGCCAGGCGCTCGCGGTCGACCTCGTCGTCGAGCAGGCGGACGCCGCGCCGTGGCACCCGGGCCGGTGCGCCCGGGTCGCGCTCGCCGACGGCACGCTCGTCGGCCATGCCGGGGAGCTGCACCCCAAGGTCGTCGCGGCGCTCGGGCTGCCCGCGCGCACGGTGGGCGCCGAGCTCGACCTCGACGTGCTCACGGTGGCGTCCGAACCGACCGTCGTGGCGCGCACGCTCGCCACGTACCCGATGGCCCAGAGCGACGTCGCGCTCGTCGTCGACCGGTCGGTGCCGGCGGCGCGCGTGCGGGAGTCCCTCGTGTCCGGGGGCGGCGACCTCCTCGAGGCGGTCCAGCTCTTCGACGTCTACGAGGGTGACCAGGTGGAGGAGGGGCGCCGCTCCCTCGCCTACCGGCTCACCTTCCGGTCGCGGGAGCGCACGCTGACGACCGAGGAGGTCTCGCGGCTGCGGGACGAGGCCGTGGCCGCCGCGGCGCGCGCCCACGGGGCGGTGCAGCGCGCATGACCGACGTCATCGACGAACCGGTCGACGACGACGGCGACGTGACCCCGGCCCCGGACACCGACGACGCGGCCGGCCGCGGCGGGCACCTCGTGGCGGTCGTCACCGGTGCCTCGCGCGGCATCGGGCGGGCCGTCGCGCTGGCCCTCGAGGACGCCGGCTGGGTCGTCGAGCGGGGGTCCTCGACGGTGGCGCCGGTCGCCGACCGCGACGCACTCACCGCCTGGGTCGGCGACGTCGTCGAGCGGCAGGGCCGCATCGACCTGCTCGTCAACAACGCGGGCGTCATCGACACCGAGGTCGACCTCTTCGCCTCCGACCCCGACGAGTGGTGGCACACCCAGGAGGTCAACGTCCGCGGCGCGTACCTCATGACGTGGCTCGTCGCCCCGCACATGCTCGCGGCCGGCGGCGGTCGTGTCGTCAACCTCAGCTCGGGCGCGGCGCGCCGGGCCGGGGCGGTCGCATCCGGCTACAACGCGAGCAAGACCGCGCTCGCGCGCATCACCGGCTCGACCCACCTCGCCGGCTGGGACCGCGGCATCCGGGCCTTCGACCTCATGCCGGGTGTCGTGCGCACCGACATGACCGAGTCGATGGACGCCCACGTGGGCCGGACCGAGTGGACCTCGCCCGAGGAGGTGACGGCGCTCGTCCTGGCCCTGGCCGCGGGGGGCCTCGACGCGTTCTCGGGCCGCGTCGTGCGCGCCGGCATCGACACCCCGGAGTCCCTGCGGGCGATGGCCGAGCGGGGGCTCGCCCCGGGGGAGCGGATGCTCGACCTGGTCCTGCGCGACGACGACCCCATCGCCTGAGCACGACTCCCCCCGGCTTCCCCGACTCTTCATGCTGGCGTGCCCTCGACATGCCGCCTGAGCGGGGTGTCGCGCGCACCGGGGCATGAAAGGTCGGGGAAGCCGCCCGGGGTGCGGGCGGGCCGACCCCCGTCAGCCCAGGGAGTTCAGCGCGAGGGCGAGCACGAGGCCCAGCGCCGCCGCGATCCCGGTCGTGTACCTCTCCTCCTGGAACGCCTGGGGGAAGACCTCGACCGCGAGGGAGGCGACGACGGCGCCGCCCGCGAAGCACCGGATGAGGCCGAGGGCGGCGTCCGGGGCGCCGGTCAGCGCGACGTTCCCGACGAGGGCACAGGCAGCGAGGATGGCGGCCGTCCCGCTCCACAGGGCGAGCACGCGCCCGCGGGAGGACCCTCCGTCGCCCGACACCATCCCGCGGGCACCGCCGGCCGCCTCCGGGAGGTTCGAGAGCAGGATCGACCCCGAGAGGGCGGCGACCTCCATCGGGCCGGTCCCGATGAGCGCGACGCCGAGCGCGAGGTTCTCGGGAACGCCGTCGAGGGTGATGGCGGCGAGCAGGCCCGCGCCGCCCCCGCCGCTCGATCGCCGCTTGACGACCCGGTCCGCGACGACGAAGACCGCGGCCCCGAGGAGGACGACGGCGTAGGCGGCCCACGGTGGGGCCACGTGCGTGGACGGCTCGATGAGCTCGAGCACGGCCGAGACGATGAGCGCGCCGCCGGCGAGGGCGACGACGAATCCCTCGACGCCGGGGCTGAGGCGTCCGTAGAGTCCCCAGAGGGCACCGGCCACGAGTGCCGCCGAGACGACGGCGATGACGACGAACGTGAGCAGCACCCGTCGACCCTAGCCACGGCGGACCACCCGGCGGACTCTCGTGCAGCCGGTCGTACGTGCATGGAGTTGGCACGGTCTGTATACTCATGCACATGCAGCAGGTTGCCGTCGCCGGAGCGAGTGGGTACGCCGGGGGAGAGGTCCTCCGGCTCCTCCTCGCGCACCCCGACCTGGAGGTGGGCGCCGTCACCGCGGGTGCCAACGCCGGGCAGACGCTCGGGACGGTGCACCCGCACCTGACGCCGCTCGCCGAGCGGGTCCTCGAGGACACCACGCTCGAGGTCCTCGCCGGTCACGACGCGGTCGTGCTCGCCCTGCCTCACGGTCACTCCGCGGCCCTGGCCGCCCAGCTGGGCGACGACGTCGTCGTCATCGACTGCGGCGCCGACTTCCGGCTGCGCGACGCCGAGGCGTGGACCACCTTCTACGACACCCCGCACGCGGGCTCCTGGCCGTACGGGATGCCCGAGCTGCCCACGGCCGACGGCCCGCAGCGCACGGCGCTCGCCGGGGCGACCCGCATCGCGGTGCCCGGGTGCTACCCCACGGCGGTCAGCCTCGCCCTCGCGCCCGGCCTCGCGGGCGGCGTCGTCTCACCCGACGACATCACCGTCGTCGCGGCCTCGGGCACGTCCGGCGCCGGGAGGTCGCTCAAGCCGCACCTGCTCGGGGCCGAGGTCATGGGGGCGATGTCGCCCTACGGGGTCGGCGGGGTCCACCGGCACACCCCCGAGATCGAGCAGAACCTGTCCGCGTGCGGCGCCGGTCCGGTCACCCTGTCCTTCACCCCGACGCTGGCACCGATGCCGCGGGGCATCCTCGCGACGTGCACCGCTCGCGCGGTGGAGGGCGTCTCCGCGGCCGAGGTGCGCGCCGCGTGGGAGACCGCCTACCTCGACGAGCCGTTCGTCCACCTGCTGCCCGAGGGCCGCTGGCCGAGCACCGCGAACGTCCTGGGGTCCAACACGGTCCACCTGCAGGTGGTCCTCGACGAGCGGGTCGGCCGCGTCGTCGTCGTCGCGGCCGTCGACAACCTCACCAAGGGGACCGCCGGGGCGGCGCTCCAGTGCCTCAACCTGGCGCTCGGGCTGCCGGAGACGACCGGGCTGCCGGTGGCGGGGGTGGCCCCGTGAAGCCCATGCCGCGGCACCTCATGGAGCACCCCGAGGACGTCTCCATCGTGCGCCTGCCGAGCGACCAGGACCCGTCGTTCGACTGGCAGCAGGGGCCGTTGGCCTCGCTGACCCGCACCGCCGACGAGACCTCGGTCGTCTGCCCCACCGACGTCGTGCCGCGCGGGGCGCGCACCGAGGGCCCGTACCGCGCGGTCGAGGTGGCCGGACCTCTCGACTTCTCCGCCGTCGGGGTGTTCGCCGAGATCCTCGCGCCGCTCGTCGACGCCGGCATCTCGGTCCTCGGGCTCTCGACGTTCGACACCGACTGGGTCCTGGTCCCGGTCGGACGCACGGCCGATGCCGCGCAGGCCTGGCGCCGCGCCGGCTTCGTCATCACCCCCACGACCCTCACCGGAGGACGCAGCTGATGTCGGTCACCACCCCCCGCGGCTTCCGCGCGTCCGGCGTCGTCGCCGGCCTCAAGTCCTCCGGCCGCCCCGACGTCGCCCTCGTGGTCAACGACGGGCCCGACCACCACGCCGCCGCCGTGTTCACGAGCAACCGGGTCCAGGCGGCACCGGTCACCTGGTCGCGCACCGTGGTCGCCGACGGCCGCGCCGACGCCGTGGTCCTCAACAGCGGCGGCGCCAACGCGTGCACCGGCGCCCCCGGCTTCCAGGACACCCACCGCACCGCGGAGCACGTCGCCGGGCTCCTCGGCGTGGCGGCGGGCGACGTCGTCGTCTGCTCCACCGGCCTCATCGGCGAGCGGCTCCCGATGGAGCGGCTGCTCGGCGGGGTCGACGCCGCCGCCGCGACCCTGGCGCCGGACGGCGGGCCGGTCGCGGCCGAGGCGATCATGACGACCGACAGCGTGCCCAAGACGGCCACGGCGGACCGCGAGGGCTGGTCGGTCGGCGGCATGGCCAAGGGGGCCGGGATGCTCGCCCCGGCCCTCGCGACGATGCTCGTCGTCGTGACGACCGATGCCGTCGTCGACCCCGCCCGGCTCGATGCCGTGCTGCGCGAGGCGACGCGGACGACCTTCGACCGCATCGACTCCGACGGCTGCATGTCGACCAACGACACCGTCGTCCTCCTCGCCTCCGGTGCCTCCGGCGTCGAGGTCGGCGAGGCCGACCTCCTCGCGGCGGTCACGGCGGTGTGCGGCGACCTCGCGCGGCAGCTCATCGCCGACGCCGAGGGCGCCCACCACGACATCGCCGTCGAGGTGTGCTCGGCGGCGTCCGAGGACGACGCCCTCGAGGTGGCGCGCTCGGTCGCCCGCAACAACCTCTTCAAGTGCGCCGTCTTCGGCAACGACCCGAACTGGGGCCGGGTGCTCGCCGCCGTGGGGACCACCGCCGCCGCCTTCGACCCCGACACCCTCGACGTCTCGGTCAACGGTGTCCGGGTCTGCCGCGCGGGCGGGGTGGGGGAGGACCGCTCGCTCGTCGACCTCACCGGGCGCGAGGTGCGCGTCGTCGTCGAGCTGCACGCCGGGGACGCCGCCGTGACGGTGTGGACCAACGACCTCACCCACGACTACGTCCACGAGAACTCCGCGTACTCCACCTGAGTCCGCCCACCGCAGACCACTCCCCGACGCCCGACCCCGACCCCGAGGCCCCGATGACCCCACCCGAGCAGCAGGCGCTCCGCGGCGCGATCGACGCCGCCGCGCTGCGCGTCGCGCAGTCCAAGGCGGCCACCCTGGTCGCGGCCCTCCCGTGGCTCGAGCGGTTCCGCGGGGCCCTGGTCGTCGTCAAGTACGGCGGCAACGCGATGACCGACGACGCCCTCAAGGCCGCGTTCGCCCAGGACATCGCGTTCCTGCGCTACGCCGGCCTGCGACCCGTCGTCGTCCACGGCGGCGGCCCCCAGATCAAGGCGATGCTCGACCGGCTCGGCCTGGAGTCCGAGTTCCGCGGCGGGCTGCGGGTCACGACGCCCGAGGTCATGGACGTCGTGCGGATGGTGCTCACCGGCCAGGTCGGCCGCGAGCTCGTCGGCCTGCTCAACCAGCACGGGCCGGTCGCCGTCGGCCTCTCCGGCGAGGACGCGCACCTCTTCGGCGCCCGCCGACGCGGGGTGACCGTCGACGGCGAGGACCACGACCTCGGGCTGGTGGGTGACGTCGTCGAGGTCAACCCCGGGGCCGTCCTGGACCTCCTCGACGCGGGCCGCATCCCGGTCGTCTCGACCATCGCGCCGGACCTCGACGAGGAGGGCCAGGTCCTCAACGTCAACGCCGACACGGCCGCGGCCGCCCTCGCCGCTGCGCTCGGCGCCCGCAAGCTCGTCATCCTGACCGACGTCGAGGGCATCTACGCGAACTGGCCGGACCGTGGCTCGCTGCTGTCCGAGCTGCGGGCCGGGGCGGCCCGCGAGCTGCTGACCCGGGTCGACGCCGGGATGATCCCGAAGCTCGAGGCGTGCATCCGCGCCGTCGACGCCGGGGTCCCGCAAGCGCACGTCGTCGACGGGCGCCAGCCCCACAGCGTCCTCCTCGAGGTCTTCACCTCGGAGGGCATCGGCACGATGGTCCTGCCGGACCACGAGGAGGATGACGATGAGTGAGGCCACGACGGGTCCCGCGCCCCTGACCGAGGAGCTGCTCGGACGCTACGAGCGCTCGCTCCTCGGGGTGTTCGGCCGGCCCCAGCTCGTCCTCGAGCACGGCGACGGCGCCTGGGTCTGGGACGTCGACGGTCGCCGCTACCTCGACCTCGTCGGCGGCCTGGCCGTCAACGCGCTGGGGCACAACCACCCGGCCCTGGTCGCCGCGGTCTCCAAGCAGGTCGGGCAGCTGGTGCACGTCTCGAACTTCTACACCTCGGTGCCCCAGGTCGAGCTCGCCGAGCGGATCCTGCGGGTGGCGGAGGCGCCCGAGGGGTCTGCGGTCTTCTTCTGCAACAGCGGTGCCGAGGCCATCGAGGCGGCGGTCAAGCTCGCGCGCCGCACCGGGCGCACCGGCATCATCGCCGCCGAGGGCGCCTTCCACGGCCGCACGACGGGGGCCCTCGCGCTGACCCACAAGGCCGCCTACCGCGAGCCCTTCGAGCCGTTGCTGCCCGGTGTGGTGCACGTGCCGTGGGGCGACGTCGCCGCCCTCGAGGCGGCGGTCGGGCCGGACACCTCGGCCGTCGTCCTCGAGCCGATCCAGGGCGAGGGCGGGGTCGTCCCCGCCGAGCCCGAGTACCTCCGGGCGGCCCGCGCGCTGACCGCCGAGGCCGGCGCGCTCCTCGTCGTCGACGAGATCCAGACCGGGGTCGGCCGCACCGGGACGTGGTTCGCCTGCCAGCAGGCGGGCGTCGTCCCGGACGCCATGACCCTGGCCAAGGGGCTCGGCGGAGGGGTCCCGATCGGGGCCCTCGTCACCTTCGGGCCCGACGTCACGGCCCTGCTCTCCGCCGGGCAGCACGGGTCGACCTTCGGGGGCAACCCGCTGTCCTGCGCCGCGGGGCTCGCCGTCCTCGACACCATCGAGTCCGAGGGGCTGCTCGCGCACGTGCAGCGTGTCGGCGACCACCTCGAGCGCCGGGTCCTCGCCCTCGACGACCCGCGCGTCACGGGGATCCGCGGCTCCGGCCTGCTGCGCGCGGTCACCCTGGCGGGGGACTGGGCTGCCGCGGTCGCCGCGCACGGCCGCGACGCCGGCCTCATCCTCAACCCGGTCGCGCCCGACGCGATCCGCCTGGCCCCCCCGCTCGTCGTGACGACCGAGCAGCTCGACCTCTTCGTCGACGCCCTGCCGGGGCTGCTCGACCTCGCCACCGAGGAGCCGTGATGACCCTGCGTCACTTCCTGCGGGACGACGACCTGGGCCCCGCCGAGCAGCGCGAGGTGCTCGACCTCGCGCTCGTGCTCAAGGAGGCGCCGTTCTCGGACCGCTGCCTCGAGGGACCGCTGACGGTCGCGATGCTCTTCGACAAGCAGACCCTGCGCACCCAGGTGTCGTTCGTCGGCGCGGTGAGCGGCCTCGGCGGCTACCCGATGGCCGTCGACGGGCGGCTCGCCGGCGTCGGGGTCCGCGAGCCGGTGGCCGACGTCGCCCGCATCCTCGGGCCCCAGTCCGCCGCCGTCGTGTGGCGCACCTTCGCGCAGTCCGACCTCGAGGAGATGGCCGCGTACGCAGGGGTCCCGGTCGTCAACGCGCTGACCGACGACTTCCACCCGTGCCAGGTCCTCGCCGACCTGATGACCGTGCGCGAGGCCGTCGGCGACCCCGCCGGGCGCACCTTCGCCTACGTCGGCGACGGCGCGAACAACATGTCCCACTCGTACCTGCTGGGCTGCGCGACCGCCGGGATGCACGTGCGGGTCGCCACCCCCGGGTCGCACCTGCCGTCGCCGGCGGTCGTGGCCCGGGCCGAGGAGGTCGCTGCCGCCACCGGGGGGTCCGTGCTCGTCACCGACGACCCCGTGGCGGCCGTGCGGGGCGCCGACGTCGTCGCCACCGACACCTGGGTCTCGATGGGCCAGGAGGCCGAGTCCGAGCAGCGCAAGGCCGAGGAGGGGCCGTTCTCGGCGTACCGGGTCGACGCGGCGCTCATGGCCCGTGCGGCCGAGCACGCCGTCTTCCTCCACTGCCTGCCGGCCTACCGGGGCTCGGAGGTGACCTCGGAGGTCATCGACGGACCCCGGTCGCTCGTGTGGCAGGAGGCCGAGAACCGGCTGCACGCCCAGAAGGCGCTGCTGTCGTGGCTGCTCTCCCACGCCCGGGGGGAGCGGTGACCGTCTCGACCTCGCGCGCGGCGCGCCAGCAGCGGATCGTCGAGATCCTCCAGTCCACGCCGGTCCGCAGCCAGACCGAGCTCCTCGACGTGCTCGCCGGGGACGGCATCGAGGTCACCCAGGCGACGCTGTCGCGGGACCTCGTCGACGTGGGGGCCGAGCGCGTCCGGGTCGGCAAGGCCCTCGTCTACGCCGTCCCCGGCCAGGGCGGCGACCGCACGGTGCGGCCCGCGCCCGGTGCGCTGGAGCGCACCTCGCGGCTCGCGTCGCGGTGCCAGGAGCTCCTCGTCTCCGCGGAGCACTCCGCGAACCTCGTGGTCCTGCGCACGCCGCCGGGGGCCGCGAACTACCTCGCCTCCGGCATCGACCACACCTCGGTCGAGGGGGTGCTGGGCACCATCGCGGGCGACGACACCATCATGGTCATCACCTCCGGCGAGGCCCGCAGCCGCGAGCTCGTCGACCGCCTCCTGTCGTACACCCGGAAGGACACCCCGTGACCCCGCCCGACCCGTCCGAGACCCCCTCCGTCAGCCTCTGGGGCGGACGTTTCTCCGGGGCCCCGGCGGACGCCCTCGCGGCGCTGTCGAAGTCGACACACTTCGACTGGCGGCTCGCGCCGCACGACCTCGCGGGCTCGCGCGCGCACGCCCGGGTGCTCCACGCGGCCGGGCTGCTCGAGGACGACGTCCTGGCCGCGATGCTCGACGCGCTCGACCGGCTGCGGGCCGACGTCGAGTCGGGAGCCTTCGTGCCCGCCGAGGGTGACGAGGACGTCCACACCGCGCTCGAGCGCGGCCTCATCGAGCGCGCCGGTCCCGACGTCGGCGGCCGGCTGCGTGCGGGACGCTCCCGCAACGACCAGGTGGCCACCCTCTTCCGGATGTACCTGCGCGAGCACGCGCGGGTCGTCGCGGGGCTCGTCCTCGACGTCGTCGACGCGCTCGTCGGCCAGGCGCGCCGGCACCTCGGCGTCCCGATGCCCGGGCGCACCCACCTCCAGCACGCCCAGCCCGTGCTCCTGTCGCACCACCTGCTGGCCCACGCGTGGGCGCTGCTGCGCGACGTCGACCGGCTGCGCGACTGGGACGCCCGCACGGCCGTCTCGCCGTACGGCTCCGGCGCGCTCGCCGGCTCCTCCCTCGGCCTCGACCCCGAGGCGGTCGCCGCCGACCTCGGCTTCGCTGCCGCGGTGGAGAACTCCATCGACGGCACGGCCTCCCGGGACTTCGTCGCCGAGTTCTCGTTCGTCGCCGCGATGACCGCCGTGGACGTCTCCCGGCTCGCCGAGGAGGTGATCCTCTGGGCGACCAGGGAGTTCTCGTTCGTCACCCTCGACGACTCGTACTCGACGGGGTCGAGCATCATGCCGCAGAAGAAGAACCCCGACGTCGCCGAGCTCGCGCGTGGCAAGGCCGGCCGGCTGGTCGGCGACCTCGCCGGGCTGATGACGACGCTCAAGGCGCTCCCGCTCGCGTACAACCGCGACCTCCAGGAGGACAAGGAGCCGGTCTTCGACGCGATCGACACGCTCGAGGTGCTGCTCCCGGCGTTCTCCGGGATGGTCGCGACGCTGGTGTTCGACACCGACCGCCTCGCCTCGCTCGCGCCGCAGGGCTTCTCGCTCGCCACCGACGTCGCCGAGTGGCTCGTCCGTGAGGGCGTGCCGTTCCGGGTCGCGCACGAGGTGGCCGGGGCGTGCGTCCGCGAGTGCGAGGCGCGCGGCATCGAGCTGTGGGACCTCAGCGACGAGGACCTCGCCGGCATCAGCGAGCACCTGACGCCGGGTGTGCGCAGCGTGCTGTCGGTCGAGGGGTCGCTGGCCTCCCGGTCGGCGAAGGGCGGGACGGCGCCCGTGCGGGTCGCCGAGCAGCTCGAACGGGTCGCCGAGCGTGCCGGGGACGCCCGGGCGTGGGCAGCCGAGCTGCCCGTCGTGCGCTGAGCGATGCCCCCGCTCGCCGACCTGCTGCTCCGGCCCGTCCTCGAGGTGGCACCCGCGCTGCTCGGCGCACGGTTCACCCACGGCGGAGTCACCGTGCGGCTCACCGAGGTCGAGGCGTACGCGGGGTCGGTCGACCCCGGGTCGCACGCGTACCGGGGCCGCACTCCTCGCACCCAGGTGATGTTCGGCCCGGCGGGGCGCCTCTACGTGTACTTCACCTACGGCATGCACTTCTGCATGAACGTCGTCACCGGACCCGAGGGGGAGGCCGCGGCGGTGCTGCTGCGGGCCGGTGAGGTCGTCGCCGGCCACGACGTCGCCGGGAGCCGTCGGGCGGGCGTCCCCGAGCGGGACTGGGCCCGCGGCCCGGCGCGGCTGACCCGCACCCTCGGCATCGCGCGCGACGAGGACGGACTCGACCTGCTGGACCCCCCGCCCGGGACCGCCCTCACCCCGGCGGAGGGGGAGGAGCGCCGCCGCGTGCGGACCGGCCCCCGGGTCGGGGTGCGTGGCCCCGGCGGCGACGGTGCGGCCTTCCCGTGGCGATTCTGGCTCGACGGCGAGCCGACGGTCAGCGCCTACCGGCCCGCCTCGGCATCCGGCGGCGTCACGCGGACGACACGTGGGCGGTCTACGGTGCAGCGGTGACGATCCTCGTGGCCCTCCAGCACCGGACGACCTACACCTTCGACCGGCCCGTCACGGTGCACCCCCACACGGTGCGGCTGCGCCCCGCGCCGCACTCGAGGACCCCGGTGACGGCCTACTCCCTCACCGTGCACCCGTCGAACCACTTCGTGAACTGGCAGCAGGACCCCTTCGGCAACCACCTGGCCCGCCTCGTCTTCCCCGAGCGCGTCACCGAGCTCGACGTCACGGTCGACCTCGTGGCCGACCTCACCGTCATCAACCCGTTCGACTTCTTCGTCGAGGACTACGCCGAGCACCACGGGTTCGCCTACCCGCCCGAGCTCCGGTCCGACCTCGACCCGTACCTGCGCCCGGTCGACGAGGGCGGTCCCGGGAGCGGGCCCGGTGTCGCCGTCCGGGCCTTCATGGCCGAGCACGGCCTGGCCCGCGACCCGGCCCCCGGGTCCCCGCAGGAGGGGATCGTCGACCTCCTCGTCCGGGTGAACGCCGCCGTCGCCGGGTCGGTCGCGTACTCGGTGCGGATGGACCCGGGCGTGCTCACCCCCGACACCACGCTCGCCCGCGGCATCGGTTCGTGCCGGGACAGCGCGTGGCTGCTCGTCGCCGTCCTGCGCGAGATGGGCCTGGCCGCCCGGTTCGTCAGCGGCTACCTCGTCCAGCTCGTCGCCGACCAGGCACCCACCGACGGCGGGGCGTCCGGTCCGAGCGCCGACTTCACGGACCTGCACGCCTGGGCCGAGGTCTACCTCCCGGGCGCCGGCTGGATCGGGCTCGACGCCACCTCGGGGCTGCTCGCGGGGGAGGGGCACATCCCGCTCTCGGCGACCCCCACGCCGGCGTCCTCGGCGCCCATCAGCGGCGCCACCGAGCCCGCCGAGGTCACCTTCTCGTTCTCGAACACCGTGACCCGGCTGCACGAGGACCCCCGGGTCACCCGGCCCTACGACGACGACCAGTGGGCGGCGGTCGACGCACTCGGCGAGCACGTCGACGCCCTGCTGCGCGACGGTGACGTGCGCCTGACGATGGGCGGCGAGCCGACCTTCGTCGCGACCGACCACGCCGCCCCGGAGTGGAACACGACGGCGGACGGCCCGGCCAAGCGCGAGCGCGCCGAGGCCCTCGCCCGCCGGCTCCTGGAGCGGTGGGCGCCGGGCGGGCTGGTCCACCACGGGCAGGGCAAGTGGTACCCCGGCGAGGAGCTGCCGCGGTGGGCGATCCAGCTCACCTGGCGCCGCGACGGTGCGCCGGTCTGGCACGACCCCGCGCTGCGCGCCTGGCCGTGGAGCGCGCCGACGCTCGATCGCGCCACGCTCGGTGACGAGCGGGTGGCCGCCACCGTGCAGGCCGTGGCGCTGGAGGTCGCCGCCCGGCTCGGGGTGCCGGCCGGGCTGTGCCTCCCGGCCCACGAGGACCCGTTCGCGGTGCAGTGGGACCTCGCCCGGCGGCCACCGGCGGAGGGCGAGGGCGCACCCGAGGGCGACCTGGCCCCGGACGACGCGTCGGCCTCCGCCCCCGTCCCGGCCGCCGTCGACGCCGCCGACGAGTCCGCCGGGACGCCCCGGGGCTGGGTCCTCCCCCTGTTCGAGGACGCCGAGAGCGGGGGATGGGGCACCACCGCGTGGCGCCCGCGCCGCCGCCACCTCTTCCTCGTGCCGGGCACCTCGCCGCTCGGGATGCGGCTGCCCCTGGACTCCCTCGCGTGGGGCGAGCCGCCCCTCGTCCTCGACCGCTCACCCTACGAGCCCCGTGGCCCGCTCGCCGCGCCCGACGCGGTCCCGCAGACCCCGCCGGCCCCCGCCGTCGTGCGTGACGTCGAGGAGGCGCCGCGCACCGCGCTCGCCGTCGAGGAGCGCGCCGGCCACCTCTGCGTCTTCCTCCCACCGGTGGTCTCGCTCGACCGCGGCCTCGAGCTCGTCGCGGCCGTGGAGTCCGCGGCCGCCGCGGTCGGGGTGCCGGTCGTCGTCGAGGGCTACCCGCTGCCCGGTGACGAGCGCGTCACGAGCCTGTCGGTCACCCCCGACCCCGGTGTCATCGAGGTCAACGTCCAGCCGACCGCCTCCTGGGCCGAGCTGCGCGACCTCACGACCAGCCTCGACGAGGACGCGCGGGCGTGCGGCCTCGCGACGGAGAAGTTCGACCTCGACGGCAGCCACACCGGCACCGGAGGCGGCAGCCACCTCACCCTCGGCGGCTCGACGCCCGCCGAGTCCCCGCTGCTGCGCCGCCCGGACGTGCTGCGTTCGCTCATCACGTACTGGCAGCACCATCCGTCCCTCTCCTACGTCTTCTCGGGGCGCTTCGTCGGGCCGACGAGCCAGGCGCCCCGGGTCGACGAGGCCCGCCCGGAGCGGCTCTACGAGCTCGAGACCGCGTTCGCCGAGCTGGAGCGGGCGAGCACCCCGCCCGCCGGCGCGGAGGAGGGCTGGACGCCGCCGCCGTGGCTCGCCGACCGCCTGCTGCGCCACCTCCTCACCGACCTCACCGGCAACACGCACCGGTCCGAGTTCTGCATCGACAAGCTCTACGACCCCGGCACCGACCGGGGCCGTCTCGGCCTCCTCGAGCTCCGCGGGTTCGAGATGCCGCCCCACCCGCGGATGGCGCTGGTCCAGGCGCTGCTCGTGCGGGCCCTCGTCGCCCGGTTCTGGGCCGAGCCCTACTCCGGCCCGCTCGTGCGCTGGGGCACCCGGCTGCACGACCGGTTCCTCCTGCCCGCGACGGCCGAGGCCGACCTGCTCGACGTCGTCGCCGACCTCAACCGCTTCCTCGAGCGCGCCGGAGGTCCGGGCGGGGCGCGCTTCGACCCCGACTGGCTCGGCCCGTTCCTCGAGTTCCGCTTCCCGCGGCTCGGCTCGTGCACGGTCGCCGGTGTCGAGCTCGAGCTGCGGCAGGGCGTCGAGCCGTGGCACGTGCTCGGCGAGGAGATCGGGCTCGGCGGGACCACCCGGTACGTCGACTCCTCCGTGGAGCGCCTCCAGGTCGGGGCGGTCGGGCTCGTCCCGGGGCGCCACGTCCTCACGTGCAACGGGGTGCCCGTGCCCCTCGTGCCGGCGTCCGAGCCCGGGCGCGTCGTCGGGGGCGTGCGCTACCGCGCGTGGGCGCCGTACTCCGCGCTGCACCCGACGATCGGGGTGCACGCACCGCTCGTCTTCGACCTCGTCGACACCTGGCAGGCCCGCTCGCTCGGCGGGTTCACCCACCACGTCGTCCACCCCGGCGGCCGCAGCTACGAGACCCCGCCGGTCAACGCCATGGAGGCCGAGGCCCGCCGCTCGGCGCGGTTCCGCGCCACGGGGATGACCGGGGGCCCCGTCCACGTCCCGCCGGTCCCGCCGTCGTGGGGCTCCCCGGAGGAGGACGCCGCGACACTCGACCTGCGCCGCCACTCACCGGGCCGGCATCCCGCGGACCACGGTTAGGGTGCACGGCGTGAGCCTGAGCCCACCGAGCGTCCGCGACCACGTCGTCGACGGCTACCGGTCCCGCACGGCGGGTGGCGGACGTCCCGACGAGGTCCTCGACGCCCACGGCGCGGTGCGCTCCGGCCAGGAGACGGTCGCCTCCGCGCTCGAGGAGCTGGGCACCGCCGGGCTGCGCGCAGCCGCCGCCGAGACCCGGCGCCTGGTCCGCGAGGAGGGCATCCAGTACGGCGCGGCCGGTGAGGACCGCCGCCCGCGCACCTGGTCCCTCGACCCCGTGCCCGTCGTCCTCGGCGCCCACGAGTGGGCGGCCCTGGAGCGGGGCCTGGAGCAGCGCTCGGTCCTGCTCGACCTGCTCCTCACCGACATCTACGGGCCCCGCCGCCTGCTGGCCGACGGCACCCTGCCCGCCGACCTCGTCGTGGGGCACCCGGGCTTCGTGCCGCGGGCCGACGGCCTGCCCGCCCGGGGCGAGCGACGGCTCGGCGTCGTCGCCGCCGACCTCGGGCGCGACGCCGGCGGCACGTGGACGGTCATCGGCGACCGCACCGCCGCTCCGTCGGGTGCCGGCTACGCGATGGCGAACCGCCGCATCACGAGCCGGGTCATGGCCGGGCTGCACCGCCGGACCCCGCTCGCGCGGCTCCGCGGGTTCTTCCACGCGATGACCGAGTCGCTCGCCGAGCTGGCCCCGGAGGGGTCCGAGACGCGCCGGGTCGTCGTGCTCAGCCCCGGCTCGGCGAGCGAGACCGCGTTCGAGCAGGCCTTCATCGCGACGCTCATGGGCTTCCCCCTCGTCGAGGCCGACGACCTGTCGGTGCGGGGCGGGCGGGTCTGGCTGCGGGCCGGCGGCCGCCTCGAGCCCGTCGACGTCGTCCTGCGCCGCGTCGACAGCGCGTACTGCGACCCGCTGGAGCTGCGCGCGGACTCCCAGCTCGGCGTCCCCGGCCTGCTCGAGGCCGGACGGCTCGGCACCGTGGGCATCGCGAACCCCCTCGGGTCCCGGGTGCTGGAGAACCCCGGCCTCCTCGCGTACCTGCCCTCGCTCTGCCGGCTGCTGCTCGGTGAGGACCTCGTCGTGCCCACGGTGCCGACGTGGTGGTGCGGGGACCCGGCGCAGCGCTCCCACGTGCTGGCCCACCTCGACGAGCTCGTCGTCAAGCCGGTCAGCCCCGAGCTCGGCCCCTACCGCTTCCCCGGCGAGGCCCCCGCGGCGGCCGCCGAGGACCTCCGCGCGCGGATCGAGGCCGAGCCCTGGGCCTGGTGCGCCCAGGAGCACGTGGCGCTGTCGACGGCCCCGGTCGTGACGCCCGAGGGGCTCGAGCCCCGCCGCCTCGTGCTGCGCACCTTCGGGGTCGCGAGCGGCGACCGGTACCAGTTCCTCCCGGGCGGGCTGGCCCGCGTGGCGGCCACTCCGGGGGCCACGACCATCACGAACACCGCGGGCGCCCCGAGCAAGGACGTGTGGGTCCTCGACACCGGTGGCGAACCGGAGACCACCGTCGTCCGCATCGGCCGGGCCCGGGCCCGAGCCTTCGTCCCGGTGCACGTGCACCGCGGGCTCGCCCCACGCGTCGCGGACAACCTCTTCTGGCTGGGCCGGTACGCCGAGCGGGCGGAGTCCGGGGCCCGACTGCTCCGGGTCACGGCCGACCTCGTCGAGGACCACCAGGGTCGTCCCGAGTCCGCCGGTGGGGCGGCGATGACGGCCATGGTGCGCGTCGTCGAGCGGCTGACGGGGGCGTCGCTGGGACCGGCGCCCGAGGCGGACGCCCTGCGCGGCATCCTCGTCGACCCCACGCGCCGGGGCAGCGTCGCCTACGCCGTGCAACGGCTGGTCCGCTGCGCCCGCGAGGTCCGAGACGTGCTGTCCGCCGACATCTGGCCGGTGCTGGAGCGCCTCGAGCGGGGGCTCGACGAGGCCGCGGCCGAGGAGGGGGTCATCCACCCCCGGCTCGACGACGTGCTCGAGTCCACGCTCGCCGTCGCCGGCGTGGTGGCCGAGAGCATGGTGCGCGACGACTCGTGGGGGTTCCTCGACTCCGGGGCCCGCATCGAACGGGTCCACCACACCCTGGCCCTGCTCGGGCAGACGCTCGTCGTGGACCTGCCGCCGGTCACCGAGGGCCAGGTGGCCGAGGCCGTCCTCGTGGCGGGCGAGAGCGGCATCACCCACCGGAGGCGCGCCGCCGCGGGGGAGGGCCCGGCGTGGCCGGTGCACTCCGCCCTCACCCTGCTGCTCCTGGACCCCGGCAACCCGCGGTCGGTCGCCTTCGGCCTGCACCGGCTCGCCGAGGGCCTCGCGATCGTCGGCGACGACGTGGGGGAGGCGCAGGCCCGCGAGCTGCTCGAGCTGCTCCGCGCACTCGACGTCGAGGAGGCGTGCGCCGGCGACCGCGAGGTGCTGCGCGCCCTCCTCCGGCAGCTCCGCGACGGGACGGCGGCGCTCTCGGACGGGCTCACCGACCGGCACTTCCGGCGCAAGCCGCCCCACCACGCACAGGCCACGGAGTGGTCCGCGGGAAGCCCGAGGGTGTGACGTGGCCCAGGACGACGACGACTTCACGCCGCGCACCTACCGGGTCACGCACCGGACCACGTACACGTACGACGACGACGTGCGCGCCTGCTACGAGCGCGGCTACCTGCGCCCCCGGGAGACGCCGCAGCAGCGAGTGCTCGAGCACGAGCTGGTCATCGACCCCGAGCCGGACGTCCTCTCCGAGCACGTCGACATCTTCGGCAACCACAGCCACTACGCCGAGCTGCGCACCCCGCACCGGACGCTCGAGATCGTCAAGCGCAGCCTCGTGGCGGTGCACTGGCCCCGGGTCGACCTCGACGCCCTCGACCGCTGGACGGTGCGCGAGGCGGCCGGGCTGACGGCCGCGGGGGTCGACGGGCTGGCCCCCGTCGAGCTCGCGATGACCCGGCTGCCCTCGGCGGTCGTCGGCTCCCACCCGGAGGTCGCCGACTACGCCCGCAGCCTGCTGGCGCCGGACCTCCCGCTCGGGCAGGCGCTGCACGCGCTGACCGTCGGGATCCGCCGCGACTTCTCGTTCACGACGGGCGTCACCTCGGTCCGCACGACCCTCCCCGAGCTCCTCGAGCTGAGGGCCGGGGTCTGCCAGGACTTCACCCACCTCTCGCTCGGCGTCCTCCGCTCCTTCGGGCTCTCCGCGCGGTACGTCAGCGGGTACATCGAGACCTTCCCGAGGCCGGGCACCCGCAAGCTCACCGGCTCGGACGCCTCCCACGCGTGGGTGTCGGTCGCCGTGCCCGACGGCACCTGGGTCGACCTCGACCCGACGAACTCGCAGGTCGCGGACTCGCGCTACATCGTCACCGGGTGGGGCCGCGACTTCGGCGACATGTCCCCGCTGCGGGGCGTGGTCTACACCGAGGCCGGCACGTCCACCCTCGACGTCGGCGTCGACGTCGTCCGCGAGCCCGACCCGGTGCCCGCCGGGGCCTAGGGGAGGCGCACCGGTGAGCGGCCGTCGTCCGCCGGGAGCGGCCCCTCGGTCGCCGCGGTGACGGTGAGGCCGAGGAAGTCGGCCCGCCCGGAGAGCACCGTGAGGAACGCGGTGTCGGCGGCGTCGCGGCCGGTGGCCACCCGCACCAGCGAGCCGCGGGGCGCCAGACCGGTGGCGTCGACGACGACCCACCTCCCTCGGACGCAGGCCTCGACGACGGCGTGGAAGTCCATCGGCGTGAGCCCCGGCGCGTAGACCGAGACGAGGCGTGCAGGCACGCCCAGCGAGCGCAGGAAGGTGATGACGAGGTGCGCGGTGTCGCGGCACACCCCGCGCCGGCCGAGGTAGGTCTCGAGGGCGCCGTCGACGGGGCCGCTGCTCCCGGGGGCGTAGAGCACGTTGCCGAGGACCCACGACCGGACGCCCTCGACCAGGTCGGCGTCGGCGAGGTGGCCGAAGTGCGTCGTCGCGAGCACGGCGAGCCGGTCCGAGTCGCAGTACCGGCTCGGGCGGGTCAGCTCGACGCGCTCGAGGGGGCTCACGGCGTCGGGGGAGCGGTCGGTGGGGGGCGCGTCCTCGTCGGTCCTCGCGCGGTAGGCGACCTCGAGCCGCCCGACCGGTGCGGTGGCGACCCGGTGGAGCCGGGTCCCGACGCCGGCGCGGACCTCGTCGACGGCCACGGGGACGCCGTCGACGGTCACGTCGAGCTCCTCGGACGCCAGGGCGAGGGTCGAGGCCACGGCCACCGACAGGACGAGCTCGGCCGGCTCGGTGACCTGCAGGGCGAGGGTCGCGCCCACCGACCGGGGGACGGGGGCGGGGTGGGCGGTGTCCATGCGCGCAACCTACCCGCGGCGCGGCGGCGGGCCGCGTGGACCACGGCCTCGCGCAGCCCCGCCTCGTGGCAGGCTGAGCGGGCGAGAGGCCGGGACCGCCGGCCGCCACCACCGGGAAGGACGACGACGTGACCGACATCCTCGACGAGCTGCAGTGGCGCGGGCTGGTGGCACAGACCACCGACGAGTCCGCGCTGCGCACGGCACTCGCCGACGGGCCGATCACGGCGTACTGCGGGTTCGACCCGACGGCGCCGTCGCTGCACTTCGGCAACCTCGTCCAGCTCGTCGTCCTGCGCCACCTCCAGCGCGCCGGGCACCGGGTGATCTGCCTCGTCGGCGGCTCGACCGGGTTGATCGGCGACCCGCGCCCCACCTCGGAGCGGGTCCTGAAGACCAAGGAGCAGACGGCCGAGTGGGTGGCCCGCATCCAGGACCAGGTGCGGCCCTTCCTCGAGACGACGGGCGAGGACGCCGCGGTCTTCGTCAACAACCTCGACTGGACCGAGGGGATGTCGGCCCTGGACTTCCTGCGCGACGTCGGGAAGCACTTCCGGGTCAACCAGATGCTCAAGAAGGACGCCATCGCGGCCAGGCTCGGCAGCGACGAGGGCATCTCGTACACGGAGTTCAGCTACCAGCTGCTCCAGGGACTGGACTACCTCGAGCTGTACCGCCAGTACGGGTGCACCCTCCAGACCGGCGGCAGCGACCAGTGGGGGAACCTCGTCGCCGGTTCGGACCTCATCCACCGTGCGGAGGGGCGGTCGGTGCACCTGCTCACGACGCCGCTGCTCACCGACAGCGCGGGGGAGAAGTTCGGCAAGAGCGCCGGCAACGCCATCTGGCTGTCCGCCGACATGACGAGCCCGTACGCGTTCTTCCAGTACTGGCTCAACGTCGAGGACGCGTCGGTCATCACCCTGCTCAAGGTCTTCACCGACCGCGGCCCGGACGAGGTCGCCGAGCTCGAGCGGCAGGTGGCCGACGAGCCCTGGAAGCGGGCGGCGCAGCGCACCCTCGCCGCCGACGTCACGACCCTCGTCCACGGGGCCGCGGCGACCGCGGCGGTCCAGGCCGCGAGCGAGGCGCTCTTCGGGAGAGGGGACCTCCGGGGGCTCGACGGGCCGACGCTGCTGGACGCGACCGCCGAGCTGCCGGGCGGGGAGGTGAGCGTCGGGATGCCCGTCGTCGACGCGCTCGTCGCCGTCGGCCTGGCCGACTCCCGGAACGCGGCGCGGCGCACGATCGGGGAGGGCGGTGCATCGGTCAACGGCGAGAAGGTGACCGACGATGAGGCGGTGATCCGGGCGGCGGACGTGCTCGCCGGTGGGGTCGTCGTGCTGCGCCGGGGCCGCAAGAACCTGGCCGCGGGACGCATCGAGTCCCCTCCGAGCTCCTGAGGAGCGCAGTTTCACGACCAGACCCCCTGTCCTACAGGGGGTTTCGTCGTACCGGCGCCGCACGGAGGCCTCGAGGGGCGGAGCCGATTTGTGTTCTGCGCGGAGAGTGTCCTAATGTTCTCGACGTCAGCCCGAGAGGGAGGAACGGACACCAAGCGGCAGGGCCGAACAGCCCCGCACCAAGTGGCCGGTCCCACGAGCTGGCTCCCACTCCCGAGGGTCGGCTCGGACGCGGAAGCGCCCGAGACACCGGTTGGAGGAAGCCCCCGAAAGGGTGCTAGAGTTGGGAAGCACCGCAGAGATCCAAGCGCGATCGAAGCCGGCCGCTCCAAGAGCGGGTCACGGATTTGACGCCCAAGCATGGACGCGGGTAGGTTTGAACGGTTGCTTCCAGCAACTGGGAGAACACAACGGAACAGCCCCGACGGCACGCTCGCTGAGCGAGTCGTGGGTGCGCGTCCGAACCTTGAGAACTCAACAGCGTGTCAAAAATCGATGCCAATTACCTCGTCGCATCGTGAGGCGGAACAGGTCATCAGGCCTGGGAAGCAGATCGATGCACGAAAATCCTTTGGTTGGACAACGAACAACAGCGAAAGCTAGTTGTTCGTGCTCAGCCAGTGAAACAACCCTCCAAGGGTAACGATTTCTCGGTTCGCCGAGAGTCACACATCAACGGAGAGTTTGATCCTGGCTCAGGACGAACGCTGGCGGCGTGCTTAACACATGCAAGTCGAACGGTGAAGGACGGAGCTTGCTCCGACCGGATCAGTGGCGAACGGGTGAGTAACACGTGAGTAACCTGCCCCAGACTCTGGAATAACCCCGGGAAACCGGAGCTAATACCGGATACGAGACGGAGAGGCATCTCTACCGTCTGGAAAGTTTTTCGGTCTGGGATGGACTCGCGGCCTATCAGCTAGTTGGTGAGGTAAAGGCTCACCAAGGCGACGACGGGTAGCCGGCCTGAGAGGGCGACCGGCCACACTGGGACTGAGACACGGCCCAGACTCCTACGGGAGGCAGCAGTGGGGAATATTGCACAATGGGCGAAAGCCTGATGCAGCGACGCCGCGTGAGGGATGACGGCCTTCGGGTTGTAAACCTCTTTCAGTAGGGAAGAAGCGAAAGTGACGGTACCTGCAGAAGAAGCACCGGCTAACTACGTGCCAGCAGCCGCGGTAATACGTAGGGTGCGAGCGTTGTCCGGAATTATTGGGCGTAAAGAGCTTGTAGGCGGTTTGTCGCGTCTGCTGTGAAAATCCGGGGCTCAACCCCGGACTTGCAGTGGGTACGGGCAGACTAGAGTGTGGTAGGGGAGACTGGAATTCCTGGTGTAGCGGTGAAATGCGCAGATATCAGGAGGAACACCGATGGCGAAGGCAGGTCTCTGGGCCACTACTGACGCTGAGAAGCGAAAGCGTGGGGAGCGAACAGGATTAGATACCCTGGTAGTCCACGCCGTAAACGTTGGGAACTAGGTGTGGGTCTCATTCCACGAGATCCGTGCCGCAGCTAACGCATTAAGTTCCCCGCCTGGGGAGTACGGCCGCAAGGCTAAAACTCAAAGGAATTGACGGGGGCCCGCACAAGCGGCGGAGCATGTGGATTAATTCGATGCAACGCGAAGAACCTTACCAAGGCTTGACATATACGAGAACGCGTCAGAGATGACGTTCTCTTTGGACACTCGTATACAGGTGGTGCATGGTTGTCGTCAGCTCGTGTCGTGAGATGTTGGGTTAAGTCCCGCAACGAGCGCAACCCTCGTTCTATGTTGCCAGCGCGTAAAGGCGGGGACTCATAGGAGACTGCCGGGGTCAACTCGGAGGAAGGTGGGGACGACGTCAAATCATCATGCCCCTTATGTCTTGGGCTTCACACATGCTACAATGGCCGGTACAAAGGGCTGCGAAACCGCAAGGTGGAGCGAATCCCAAAAAACCGGTCTCAGTTCGGATTGGGGTCTGCAACTCGACCCCATGAAGTCGGAGTCGCTAGTAATCGCAGATCAGCAACGCTGCGGTGAATACGTTCCCGGGCCTTGTACACACCGCCCGTCAAGTCACGAAAGTCGGTAACACCCGAAGCCGGTGGCCCAACTCTTTGAGAGGGAGCCGTCGAAGGTGGGACTGGCGATTGGGACTAAGTCGTAACAAGGTAGCCGTACCGGAAGGTGCGGCTGGATCACCTCCTTTCTAAGGAGCACTGGTCGCTTCGGCGATCCAGAGCCTGGTATGTCCGCATACGTCGGACACCAGGAGCTCAAGGGTGGAACATCGATTATTTGGCACCGAGTCTGGGTCACCAGCGAGTACAGCTCCTTTCGGAGCGTGGAAAGCCGGCGGCAGAGGCGCGGTGCCTGACACGTTGTTGGGTCCTGAGGGCTCGGGCGCTTTCTGGCGCTCAACCTCAGGCCAATTCGGCCAGGAACCTTGGCACGGACGAACCGCCGGCACAGCCGGTAGGCGCCGAGACTGACAAGGAACCGCCCGTATTTTGAGAACTACACAGTGGACGCGAGCATCTTAAAATCTTTGTGCAATCAAGTTTTTAAGGGCGCACGGTGGATGCCTTGGCACCAGGAACCGAAGAAGGACGTAGGAATCTGCGATAAGCCTCGGGAAGTCGATAACCAGACTGTGATCCGAGGATTTCCGAATGGGGAAACCCGGCTGGAGGCAAGTCCAGTCACTCCCGCCTGAACACATAGGGCGGGTAGAGGGAACGTGGGGAAGTGAAACATCTCAGTACCCACAGGAAGAGAAAGCAACCGCGATTCCGTGAGTAGTGGCGAGCGAAAGCGGAAGAGGCTAAACCTTATCTGTGTGATAGCTGTCAGGCGTTGCAGGTAAGGGGTCGTGGGACTTCTCAGTCAGTTCTGACAAGCTGACATGGAGTCAAAAATTCGCGCCATAGTCGAAGGACATTGAAAGGTCCAGCATAGAGGGTGCCACTCCCGTAGACGAAATGACGCGAACTCCAGAGAACCATCCCAAGTAGCACGGGGCCCGAGAAATCCCGTGTGAATCTGGCGGGACCACCCGCTAAGCCTAAATATTCCCTGGTGACCGATAGTGAACAAGTACCGTGAGGGAAAGGTGAAAAGCACCCCGGGAGGGGAGTGAAATAGATCCTGAAACCGTGTGCCTACAATCCGTTGGAGCCTCCTTGTGGGGTGACAGCGTGCCTTTTGAAGAATGAGCCTGCGAGTTAGTGCTCAGTGGCGAGGTTAACCCGTGTGGGGAAGCCGTAGCGAAAGCGAGTCCGAATAGGGCGAATGAGTCGCTGGGTCTAGACCCGAAGCGGAGTGATCTACCCATGGCCAGGTTGAAGCGACGGTAAGACGTCGTGGAGGACCGAACCCACTTAGGTTGAAAACTGAGGGGATGAGCTGTGGGTAGGGGTGAAAGGCCAATCAAACTCCGTGATAGCTGGTTCTCCCCGAAATGCATTTAGGTGCAGCGTCACGTGTTTCTTACCGGAGGTAGAGCTACTGGATAGCTAATGGGCCTCACCAGGTTACTGACGTTAGCCAAACTCCGAATGCCGGTAAGTGAGAGCGTGGCAGTGAGACTGCGGGGGATAAGCTCCGTAGTCGAGAGGGAAACAGCCCAGATCACCAGCTAAGGCCCCTAAGCGTGTGCTAAGTGGAAAAGGATGTGGAGTTGCATTGACAACCAGGAGGTTGGCTTAGAAGCAGCCACCCTTTAAAGAGTGCGTAATAGCTCACTGGTCAAGTGATTCCGCGCCGACAATGTAGCGGGGCTCAAGCACACCGCCGAAGCTGTGGCATTGATACTTTGCCCGGCCGTGATACCTGAGGGTTCACGGTCCAAGCGTATTGATGGGTAGGGGAGCGTCGTGTGGCCAGGGAAGCGGCGGAGTGATCCAGCCGTGGAGGCCACACGAGTGAGAATGCAGGCATGAGTAGCGAAAGACGGGTGAGAAACCCGTCCGCCGAATAACCAAGGGTTCCAGGGTCAAGCTAATCTGCCCTGGGTAAGTCGGGACCTAAGGCGAGGCCGACAGGCGTAGTCGATGGACATCCGGTTGATATTCCGGAACCGGCGAAGAACCGCCCATGACGAACCTTCTGATGCTAAGCGCCTGAAACTCCTGTCCGATCCTTCGGGTGACGACTTGAGCGGAGCGCGCGACCCAAGGTTGTAGTAGTCAAGCAATGGAGAGACGCAGGAAGGTAGCCTCCGCGTGGCGATGGTTGTCCACGTCCAAGGGTGTAGGGAGTGAGGTAGGCAAATCCGCCTCACACATATCCTGAGACCTGATAGTGACCGCGAATGCGGGAAGCAGGGTGATCCTATGCTGCCAAGAAAATCTTCTAGCGAGGTTCGAGCCGCCCGTACCCCAAACCGACTCAGGTGGTTAGGTAGAGAATACCAAGGCGATCGAGTGAATCGTGGTTAAGGAATTCGGCAAAATGCCCCCGTAACTTCGGGAGAAGGGGGGCCCGGACCCTGAAGGAGCTTGCCTCCTAGGGGAAAGGGCCGCAGAGACCAGGGAGAAGCGACTGTTTACTAAAAACACAGGTCCGTGCGAAGTCGCAAGACGATGTATACGGACTGACGCCTGCCCGGTGCTGGAAGGTTAAGAGGACGGGTTAGATCTTCGGATCGAAGCTCAGAATTTAAGCCCCAGTAAACGGCGGTGGTAACTATAACCATCCTAAGGTAGCGAAATTCCTTGTCGGGTAAGTTCCGACCTGCACGAATGGCGTAACGACTTCTCCACTGTCTCAACCACGAACTCGGCGAAATTGCACTACGAGTAAAGATGCTCGTTACGCGCAGAAGGACGGAAAGACCCCGGGACCTTTACTATAGCTTGGTATTGGTGTTCGGTACGGCTTGTGTAGGATAGGTGGGAGACTGTGAAGCATGCACGCCAGTGTGTGTGGAGTCAACGTTGAAATACCACTCTGGTCGTTCTGGATATCTAACCTCGGTCCGTGATCCGGATCAGGGACAGTGCCTGGTGGGTAGTTTAACTGGGGCGGTTGCCTCCTAAAATGTAACGGAGGCGCTCAAAGGTTCCCTCAGCCTGGTTGGCAATCAGGTGTCGAGTGTAAGTACACAAGGGAGCTTGACTGCGAGAGAGACATCTCGAGCAGGGACGAAAGTCGGAACTAGTGACCCGGCGGTGGCTTGTGGAAGCGCCGTCGCTCAACGGATAAAAGGTACCCCGGGGATAACAGGCTGATCTTGCCCAAGAGTCCATATCGACGGCATGGTTTGGCACCTCGATGTCGGCTCGTCGCATCCTGGGGGTGGAGTTGCTCCCAAGGGTTGGGCTGTTCGCCCATTAAAGCGGTACGCGAGCTGGGTTTAGAACGTCGTGAGACAGTTCGGTCCCTATCCTCTGTGCGCGTAGGAAACTTGAGAAGGGCTGTCCCTAGTACGAGAGGACCGGGATGGACGAACCTCTGGTGTGTCAGTTGTTCTGCCAAGAGCACCGCTGATTAGCTACGTTCGGAAGTGATAACCGCTGAAAGCATCTAAGCGGGAAGCACGCTTCAAGATGAGGTTTCCATGGGGCTTGCCCCGAGAGGCTCCCGGCTAGACTACCGGGTTGATAGGCCAGATGTGGAAGTGCAGCAATGCATGTAGCTGACTGGTACTAATAAGCCGATAACTTGATACACACTCAAAAGACCTTTTGTGTTCGCGTCCACTGTGCAGTTCCCGAGATACGGTCGGGAAGACTGACATCTCCATAGAGTTTCGGCTGTCATAGCGAAGGGGAAACGCCCGGCTCCATTCCGAACCCGGAAGCTAAGCCCTTCAGCGCCGATGGTACTGCACTGGTGACGGTGTGGGAGAGTAGGACGCAGCCGGACATACTTTCCAGAAAGGGCCCGTCGTTCGCGACGGGCCCTTTCTCATGTCCGCAGACAATGCAGCCCGGAACGCCCGACGCGGTGGCGCCCGGGGGCCGCCGTAGACTGACCGCCGGCCGTGGCCAGGCGAGGAGAGGACCAGACGTGCCCGAGGACCAGCAGCGACCCCACCGCGGTGGGGGAGGACCCGGTGGAGACCGCCAGCCCAGGGGATCCGGTGGGTCTCGGGGCTCCGACGCGCGCGGGTCCAGTGGTCGGGGCGGCAGCCGTCCGGGGCGTCCCGGTGACCGCCCGGCGCGAGCCGGCGAGCGTCCGCGCCGCCCGGGTGGTCCCGAGGAGGAGCAGCGGGGTGGGAGCCGCCTCGCGCCGAAGAGCCCCCGCCTTCCGGAGCCGCGGCTGCCCGACGAGGTGACCGGCAAGGAGCTCGACCGCTCCGTGCACCAGCAGCTGCGCACCCTGTCGAAGGAGAACGCCGAGGGAGTGGCCCGCCACCTCGTGATGGTGTCGGTCTTCCTCGAGGCCGACGACGTCGAGGTCGCCCTCGCACACGCGGAGACCGCGGTGCGCCGCGCCGGCCGGGTCCCCGCGGCACGGGAGGCCCTGGGCATGGTCGCCTACCGGATGGGGGACTTCGGGCGCGCGCTCACCGAGTTCCGCACCGTGCGCCGGCTCAGCGGGTCCTCCCACCTGCTGCCCCTCATGGTCGACTGCGAACGAGGCCTCGGTCGGCACACCCGTGCCCTCGAGCTGGCCGCGTCCCCGGAGACCCGTGAGCTGACCGAGGCCGAGCGCGTCGAGCTCGCGATCGTCGTCTCGGGCATCCGCCGTGACCTCGGCCAGCTCGACGCCGCCCTGCTGGCACTCCAGGTGCCGGCGCTGCGCCGAGGCCGCAAGGCCGGGGTGCACCGCCTCCAGTACGCCTACGCGGACACCCTCCTCGCGCTCGGCCGCACCGACGAGGCCCGTGAGTGGTTCCTCCGGGTGGTCGAGGGCGACACCGAGAACGAGACCGACGCCGTCGAGCGGGTCGAGGAGCTCGACGGGATCGCCGTGACCGACTACGGCGACGACGAGGACGACGGTGAGCCCGGGGGCGGACCGGTCGCGGCGGGGGAGACGGTGCAGGACAGCTCGGCGTGAGCGGTCTCTGGGACCGCTACGCCGCGGTGGTCTGCGACCTCGACGGCGTGGTCTACCGCGGCCCGGCCGCCGTGCCGCACGCGGTGGAGTCGCTCTCGCGGCTCGAGGTGCCGGTCGTCTACGCGACGAACAACGCCTCGCGCACACCCCAGGACGTGGTGGACCACCTCACCGAGCTCGGACTCTCGACGTCGGTCGACGCCGTGGTCACGAGCAGCCAGGCGGCTGCGTGGCTGCTCGGGCGTGACGGGACCGAGGCCGGAGCCCCCGTGCTCGGCGTCGGGGGTGCCGGGGTGGCGGCCGCGCTGCGTGAGGCCGGGTACCTGCCGGTCACCCGTGCCGCGGACTCCGCGCGCCCCGTCGTCGCGGTCGTCCAGGGCTACGGAGCGGACGTCACGGCCGCGGACCTCGCCGAGGCCGCGTACGCCATCGAGGACGGCGCGCGCTGGGTGGCGACGAACACCGACGCGACCCTCCCGACCGACCGGGGTGTGGCGCCGGGCAACGGGTCGCTCGTCGCGGCCGTCGCCCGTGCCGTAGGTCACCGGCCCGACGCGGTGGCCGGCAAGCCCGAGTCCCCGCTGTACCTGCTCGCGGCGGACCGGCTGGGGCTCGGTGCCGACCGGGTGCTCGCCGTCGGGGACCGCCTCGACACCGACATCGAGGGTGCGGTGCGCGCGGGGACCGACTCGCTCCTCGTGCTCACGGGTGTCGACGACGCCGAGGCGGCGCTCGACGCGCCGCCGGAGCAACGCCCCACGTACGTCGCCCCCGACCTGCGGTGGCTCCGGGTCGACCCCGACGACGGCGAGGCCTCCCTGGCGGCGGTCGCCGCGGCCTTCGCGGCGACGTACGAGGCCCTCGACGCGGGACGCGGCGACGACGCCGGCCGACGGCGGGCCGAGGCGATGGACCTGCTGCACCGGATGACGGCCCGGTAGCGTGGCCCCGAGGCGGCACCCCGGCTGCCCGATCGAGGAGGACCCATGGTCAAGCGCTCCGTCCGCGCCTACGTCGAGCTCGCATCCGGACTCGGGGAGATGACGCGTGCCCGAGCCGTCGAGGCGGCCCAGGAGATCGTCGCCCTGGCCGGTGCCGGCGGATCGGCCTCGGCGATCGCCCAGCAGGCCGAGCGGCTCGCCGGTGACCTGCTCAAGGCCGCCGAGCAGAACCGGGCCCAGGTGGTCGGGCTCGTCCAGCGCGAGGTGGAGGCCGCGATGGACCGGGTGGACGTCGGCCGCATGCTCACCGAGGTCCAGTCGCTCGGTGCCACCGTGGCCGGGCTGGCCGCCCAGGTCGACGAGCTGGCCCGGTCCACGGGCCGGCGTCCGGCCCGCGCCGGTGGCGCGGTGGCCGACACGGCCGAGCCCGCCCTCGCGGCACCTCCGGCCCTGGTCACGACGGCTCCGGCGAAGAAGGCGCCCGCGAAGAAGGCGACGACGGCGAAGAAGGCGCCCGCGAAGAAGGCGACGACGGCGAAGAAGGCGACGGCGAAGAAGGCGCCCGCGAAGAAGGCGCCCGCGAAGAAGGCTCCGGCGAAGAAGACGACGACGGCGAAGAAGACGACGACGGCCAAGAAGACGACGACGCCGAAGAAGGCGCCCGTGAAGAAGGCTCCGGCGAAGAAGGCTCCGGCCAAGAAGGCGGCGGGCTCGTGACCGAGCACCCCGACACCCCGCCGACCGACGAGGCTCCCCCCGAGACCGGCGACATCGTCATCGACTCCGCCCTCGGCGACCTCGCGTCCGTCCCCGACGACGACCTCGACGGCCAGCTCGCCGCCGGCGAGGAGGTCCAGCGGACCCTGCGCGCCCGGCTCGGCGACCTCGGCGGCTGACATCGCACGACTCGACACCGAGCTCGTCCGGAGGGGACTCGCGCGGTCCCGCGGCGACGCCCGGGACCTCCTCGAGCGCGGCCTGGTGCGGGTGGCCGGCACCACGGCGTCCAAGCCCGCCACACCCGTCGACGACGCGACCGACATCGTGCTCGACGTCGACGGCCCCCGCTGGGTCGGGAGGGCCGCGCACAAGCTGCTCGCCGCCCTCGAGGCCTGGGGCGGTGCCGGGCTGGCCGTCGAGGGCCGTCGGTGCCTCGACGTGGGGGCCTCGACCGGGGGGTTCACCCAGGTGCTGCTGGAGCACGGTGCCGCCCACGTCGTCGCCGTCGACGTCGGCCACGGACAGCTCGTCCGGGCCCTCGCCGAGGACCGGCGGGTCGAGGACCGGCCGGGCACGAGCATCCGCGGCCTCGCACCCGGGGACGTCGGGGGACCGGCGGACGTCGTCGTCACGGACCTGTCCTTCATCTCGCTCACCCTCGTCGCGCCGGAGCTCGCGGGCCTGCTCACCCCGGACGGCGACCTCGTGGCGCTCGTCAAGCCGCAGTTCGAGGTGGGGCGCTCCCGGCTCGGGCGGGGCGGGATCGTCACCGGTGCGAGGGACCGGGAGGCCGCCGTCGTGGGTGTCCTCCAGGCGTTCGCCGCCGCCGGGCTGCACCCACGTGGCCTGCGGCCGAGCCCGATCGCCGGCAGCACCGGCAACGTCGAGTACCTCCTGTGGGTGCGGCCCACCCCGTCCGACACAATGAGCGAGGACGAGGTCCGCGCGGCACTGCGCGAGGCCACCGCACCGACCACGGGAGGACGACGATGACGACCCCGTCGCGCCGTGTCCTCCTCGTCTCCCACGCCTCGCGGCTCGAGGCCCAGGAGCTCGCCGCAGCGGTCGCGACCCGGCTGCTGTCCTCCGGGATCGGAGTGTGCGCCCCCGAGAGCGACCTCGTCGGCACCCCGCTCGCGTCGGTCGAGGGCGTCGGGGCCGTCGACGAGACGAGACACGACATCGGCTGCGAGCTCGTGTGCGTCCTCGGCGGTGACGGCACCATCCTGCGGGGCGCCGAGATCTCCCGGGGGTCGGGGGCGCCCCTGCTCGGGGTCAACCTCGGGCACGTCGGGTTCCTCGCCGAGGCCGAGCGCGAGGACCTCGACGCCACCGTCGAGCGGATCTGCTCGCGGGACTACACCGTCGAGGAGCGGATGACCCTCGAGGTCCGGGCCCGCCGCAACGGCGACCCGGTCTTCACGTCGTGGGCCCTCAACGAGGTCACCGTCGAGAAGGCCTCGCGGGAACGGATGCTCGAGCTCACCGTCGAGATCGACGGGCGCCCGCTGTCCACGTGGGGCTGCGACGGCATCGTCATGGCCACCCCCACCGGGTCCACCGCGTACGCGTTCTCCGCCGGCGGCCCGGTCGTCTGGCCGGACGTCGAGGCCCTCCTCCTCGTCCCCATCAGCGCCCACGCGCTCTTCGCCCGCCCGCTCGTCGTCGGCCCCCAGTCCCACCTGTCCGTCCAGCTGCTGGCCGACGCCGAGGCCTCGGCGGTCCTCTGGTGCGACGGCCGCCGGGCGGTCACGCTGCCGCCGGGCGCCCAGGTCGAGGTCGAGCGCTCCGAGCTGCCCGTGCGGCTGGCGCGGCTCTCCGACGCGGTCTTCACCGACCGCCTTGTCGAGAAGTTCGACCTGCCCGTCCACGGCTGGCGCGCGGCCGCGCGCCAGCGCGCCGCCGCGGAGGACTCCGAGCGGTGATCGAGGAGATCCGGATCCGCGACCTCGGGGTCATCGACGAGGCCGTGCTGCCCCTCCACCGGGGACTGACCGTCCTCACGGGCGAGACCGGCGCCGGCAAGACCATGGTCGTCACCGGGCTCGGCCTGCTGCTCGGTGGGCGCGGCGACTCCGGGCTGGTCCGGGCCGGGGCCCCCCGCACCGTGGTCGAGGGTGTCGTCGACCTCCCCGACGGCCACCCCGCGCTGGTGCGCGCCGCGGAGGCCGGGGCCGACACGACCGACGGGCTCGTCCTGGTCCGCACCGTCCAGGCCGACGGACGCTCCCGGGCCCACGTGGGGGGCCGGTCCGCGCCCGTCGGCGTCCTCGCCGACCTCGCCGAGCACCTCGTCGCCGTCCACGGGCAGGCCGACCAGTGGCGCCTGCGACGCGCCGACGAGCACCGCGAGGTGCTCGACGCCTTCGGCGGCCCGGACCTCGCGGCCTCGCTCGAGGCCTACCGCACGGTCCATGCCGAGCTCGGCGCGGTGGAGGCCGAGCTCGAGGCGCTCCGCGAGGCGGCGGCCGAGCGGGCCCGCGAGGCCGAGACGCTGCGGCTCGGCCTCGAGCGGATCGAGGCGGTCGACCCGCAACCGGGTGAGGACGAGGAGCTCCGGGCCGAGTCCGGTCGGCTCGGACACGCCGAGGAGCTCCGGGCCGCGGCGGGTGCCGCCCACGACGTGCTCAGCGGTGTCACCGACGCCGGGACCGAGACCCCCGGGGTCCTCGAGGCCCTCGCGACCGCCTCGGCGGGGATCGCCTCCGCCTCGGCCAACGACCCCTCGCTCGCGGCGCTGGGCACCCGCGTCGACGAGCTGCGCTACCTCGCCGCCGACGTCGCGGCCGACCTCGGCTCCTACCTCGCCGACGCGGATGTCGACCCCGCCCGGCTCGACCAGGTCGAGCAGCGCCGGGCCGCCCTCACCGACCTGTCCCGGCTCTACGGGCCGAGCGTCGACGACGTCCTGGCGTGGGGGCAGCAGGCGGCCGCCCGCGTCACCGAGCTCGAGGGCACCGGGGACCGCATCGGCGACCTGGAGGCGCGGGCCGCGGCGCTGGGCACCGAGCGCGAGCAGGCCTCCGAACGGCTCGGGGGGCACCGCAGGGCCGCCGCGGAGGTGCTCGGCGCCCGGATCACCGACGAGCTCACCCACCTCGCGATGGGCGCCGCCACCGTCACCGTCGCGGTCGAGGACTCCGGGCGCTACGGCGCCGACGGCCGGGAGAGCGTCGAGGTGCGGCTGGCGTCGGGCCCCGGCACGACCCCGCGGTCGGTGACCAGGGCGGCCTCGGGCGGTGAGCTGTCCCGCGTCATGCTCGCCATCGAGGTCGCGACGGCCGACGCCGTCACCTCCGTCCCGACGTTCGTGTTCGACGAGGTCGACGCCGGGGTGGGTGGCCGGGCGGCCGTCGACGTCGGGGCGCGGCTGGCCGCCCTGGCCCGCCACGCGCAGGTCGTCGTCGTCACCCACCTCGCCCAGGTCGCCGCCCACGCGGACCGCCACCTCGTCGTCGAGAAGTCCCACGACGGGCACGTGACGCGCAGCATGGTGCACGAGGTCGACGGCGAGGCCCGGGTGGCCGAGCTGGCCCGGATGCTCGGTGGGTCCGGCACGCGCGCGGCCCTGGACCACGCGCGCGACCTCCTCGGTCGCGCCCGGCCCTGAGCAGCCGTGGCACGATGGTGCAGATGTCCATCCGCATGCTCAACCGACGCGACCGCGGTCCTGCCGACGGCGGGTCCGGTCCGGCGCGCGTCGACCGGCGGACCAAGAACCTCACGAAGCGGCTCAAGCCGGGGGACGTCGCGGTCATCGACCACGAGGACATCGACCGGGTGAGCGCCGAGGCACTCGTGGCCTGCCGCCCGGCCGCCGTCGTCAACGCCGCCTCGTCGATCTCCGGCCGGTACCCCAACCTCGGCCCCGAGATCATCGTCGCCGCGGGCATCCCGCTGGTCGACGCCTCCGGTCCCGACGTCATGGCGGTCAAGGACGGCACCCTGCTGCGGCTCGAGGACGGCCACCTCCTCGCCACGGACGGGCCGGTGGGCCACGGTCGCCTCCTCGACGCCGACGCCGTCCAGGAGGCGATGACCCTCGCCCGGGCCGGTCTCTCCGCCGAGATCGAGGCCTTCGCCGAGAACACGATGGACTACCTCCGCAAGGAGCGTGAGCTGCTCTTCGACGGGGTCGGTGTGCCCGACATCCGCACCGACCTGGACGGCCGGCACGTCCTCATCGTGGTCCGCGGCTACCACTACAAGGAGGACCTCGAGACCCTCCGGTCCTACATCCGCGAGTACAAGCCGATCCTCATCGGGGTCGACGGCGGCGCGGACGCCCTCATCGAGGCGCGGCACCGCCCCCACCTCATCGTCGGCGACATGGACTCGGTGTCGGACAGCGCACTGCGCTCCGGGGCCGAGATCGTCGTGCACGCGTACCGCGACGGCAACGCGCCCGGTCTCGAGCGGGTCCGCGAGCTCGGTGTCGAACCGGTCGTCTTCCCGGCGACGGGCACGAGCGAGGACGTCGCCATGTTGCTGGCCGACGACAAGGGCGCCACCCTCATCGTCGCCGTCGGCACGCACGTCACCCTCGTGGAGTTCCTCGACAAGGGCCGGTCGGGGATGGCCAGCACCTTCCTCACCCGGCTGCGCGTCGGCGGCAAGCTCGTCGACGCCAAGGGAGTGAGCCGTCTCTACCGGACGCGCATCTCCTCGTTCAGCATCCTGCTCATGTTGGTCGTCGGGGTCTTCGCCCTCGGTGCCGCGCTGTGGTCCACGGACGGCGGGCGAGCCCTGCTCCAGGTGCTCGCCGCGAAGATCGACGACCTGTGGACCGTCCTCGGAGGAGTGTTCGGTTGATCGACTTCCGCTACCACATCGTCTCGATCGTCTCGATCTTCCTCGCCCTCGCGGTGGGGATCGTGCTCGGTGCGGGCCCCCTCAAGGGTGAGATCGGCTCGACCCTCCAGAACGAGGTGGCCGGGCTGCGCGAGGACAAGACCCAGCTCAACGACCAGCTCGACGCGGCCAAGGCCGACGCCGAGGCCCGGGGCGCCTACCTCGACGCGGTGTCCGGGCGGGTGCTGGCCGGTGTGCTCCGCGACCGCAGCGTCGCCCTCGTGGTCCTGCCCGGCGCCGACGCGGCGGTCAGCGAGTCCGTCGTCGAGGCGCTCGGGAGCGCGGGGGCGCGGCTGGCGTCCACGACGTCGGTCTCCTCGGACTTCGTGAGCACCGACGACGGGGTGGCCGGTGCCCGCGACCGCACCGTGCAGCAGGTGAGGACCGACACCGGTGCCGACACCCGGCTCGGGTCCTCGGCCCCGAAGGACGTCCTGCTCGCCACCCTCCTCACCCGGACCGCCCCGGCGGGTGACAGCGGGCCCGACGACACCACCGCCCGTGCCGGGCTCGAGGCACTCGCCGATGCCGGCCTCATCTCGCTCGACGCCCCGGAGTTCACGCGGGCCGACCTCGTGGTCGTCGTCTCGGGTGCGGTGTCCGACGGTGACGAGGCCGCCCGGGCGGAGACCGCGGGGCGCTGGGTCGACCTCGCCGTGGCCCTCGACGGCCGGTCGCGGGGCGTCGTCGTCGCCGCGGACCTCGGGTCGGAGAAGAAGGGGACCTCGGTCCTCGCGACGCTGCGCGACACCTCCTCGGCCGCAGCGGACGTCTCCGGCGTCGACGACGCCGCCGACCCGATGGGGCTGGCGAGCGTCGTGTTCGCCCTCGTCCAGCAGGGCGGCGGGGCAGCCGGTCAGTACGGCCTGGCCTCGGGTACGGACGCGGCCTTCGCGCCCGTCCCGCAGTCGTGAGGGGCGCCCACCGGGCGGTCGCCGTGCTGCTCGGGGGTCTCGGGGCCGCCGCGGCGCACCGCGTCCTCACGGCCCGCGTGACCTCACCGCGGTGGGAGCGCACGAACCACGCGGGTGACCCCGTGACCCTCCTCGAGGGACCGGCCTGGGTCGTCGGGGGGGCGCTCGGGGCGGTGGCCGGTGGGCCGGCCGGTGTCGTGGCGGCGGCCGGCTCCGGAGCCTTCGGTGCGCTCGACGACCTCGCCGGCGACGGCTCGTCCAAGGGCCTGCGGGGCCACCTCGGCGCGGCGGCCCGGGGCGAGGTGACGACCGGGGCCGTGAAGGTCCTCGGACTCGGTGTCACCGGGCTGGTCGCGGCAGCGCTCGCGGACCGGGGGCGCGAGGACGTCGCGGCCCTCGACACCGTCGTCGCCGGGGCGGTCGTCGCGGGCGCGGCCAACCTCGCCAACCTCCTCGACCTGCGCCCCGGGCGCGCCCTCAAGGCCACCGTGCTCGCGGCCACCCCGCTGGCCCTCGCCGGGGGCGACGGCCCCGCCGGCCGCCGCTCCCGTGCCCACGCGGCGGCCGCGGTCGCGGCCTCGCTCGGGGTGCTCCGGCCGGACCTCGCCGGCCGCGCGATGCTCGGCGACACCGGAGCCAACGCCGCGGGCGCCCTCGTCGGGACGGCGCTGGTCGAGGCCTCCGGCCGCCGCGGTCGCCTCGCGGCACTCGCCGTCCTCACGGCCCTGACCCTGGCGTCGGAGAAGGTGAGCTTCACGGCCGTCATCGAGTCCACCCCGGGGCTGCGCGAGCTCGACGCCTGGGGCCGGCCGGCCCGATGACCCGACAGCGCGCGGCCCTCGGCATCGCCGGCGCGGCCGGTCTCATCGCGGTCGTCACCCTCCTCGCCCGGGCGGCCGGGTTCGCCCGGGTCCTCGTGTTCGCGGACGCGGTCCGGGCCAAGGGCGTCGGCAACATCTACCAGAGCGTCAACGCCCTCCCCAACGTCGTCTTCGAGGTCGCGGCCGGGGGGACGCTCGCGGCCGTGGCCGTCCCGCTCATCGCCGACCGGCTCGGCGCGGGGGAGCGGGAGCGGGCGGACCGGCTCGCGTCGGTCCTGCTCACCTGGGCGCTCGCCGTCCTCGCCCCGCTCGGCGTGCTCCTCTTCGCCCTCGCCGGACCCCTCGTCGACGCGCTGCTCGACGTGCCGGACGACGGATCCCGGGACGTCGCGGTCACCCTGCTGCGGATCTTCTCCCTCCAGGTGCCGCTCTACGGCGTCGGCATCGTCCTCACCGGCGTCCTCCACGCGCACCGCCGCTTCCTCACGGCCGCCCTCGCCCCACTCCTCTCCTCGGTCGTCGTGCTGACCAGCTACCTGTGGTACGGCCGGCTCGTCGACGGCGAGACCTCCCCTGCGGTGGTGTCGGACCGGGCCCTCGCGGTGCTCGGCTGGGGGACCACGCTCGGGGTCGTCGTCCTCTCCGTCCCGCTCATCGTCCCGGCGCTGCGCACCGGGTGGCGCTGGAGTCCGGGACTGCGTCCGGAGCGCGACGACGCGCGGCGCATCGGCAGCCTCGCCGGAGCGGGCGTGCTCGCCCTCGTCGCCCAGCAGGGCGCGGTCCTCGCGACCCTGTGGCTCGCCAACCACTCCCTCGACCGGGGGGTCTTCTCCGTCTACACGTACGCGCAGGCGGTCTACCTGCTCCCGTACGCCGTGCTCGCCGTCCCGGTCGCCCAGAGCACCTTCCCGGCCCTCGCCCAGGGGCACGCCGGGGGTGCCGACGTCGGGCCGACCCTCGCCCGCTCGCTCCGGGCGGTCATCGTGCTCACCGGGGTCGCCGCCGGCGTCCTCATCGCCGCGGCCCCCGCGGTCGGCGCGTTCTTCGCCGTCATCGACGCCCGGCGAGGGGCGGCAGGGGCCAGCCCGCAGGCCCTCGCCGCGCTGCCCGGGGCCCTGGTCGCCTTCGCGCCCGGGCTCGTCGGTTTCGGCGTCGTCGCCCTGCTGACCCGCGCCCTGTACGTCCGGGGGCGCCCGCTCGACGCCGCGCTCGCGACCGCCCTCGGGTGGGTCGTGGCCGCCGGGCCGCCGCTGCTCATCGTCGGGTCGGGGGGCTCCGCGGAGGCCGTCCTGCGCACCCTCGGGGTGTCCTCGACGCTCGGCATGGTGCTGGCAGGGGTGGCGCTGACCGCCCTCGTCCGGCGGACGTGGGGGGCCGAGGTGACCCGTGGCGCGGCCCGCACGGCCGGGGCGGTGGTCGTCGCGCTGGCCCTCGCCGTCGTCGTCGGGGACCTGCTGACCCGGGGGCGCACCTACGCCGGGCTCCTCGACGCCGTGCTCTGGGGCCTCGCGGCGGGTCTGGCCGCTCTCGTGACAGGAGTGCTCGCCGTCTTCTACGGTGACCGCACGATGATGGGGGAGATCCGGGAGCGGGGACGCGCCCGCCGCCGGGGAGGGAGCCAGGGATGAAGGTGCTGCTCGTCATGGGGACGAGCGCCGGCGGGGTCGGGGCGCACGTCCGCGGGCTCGTCGGCGTGCTCGCGGGGGACGGGCACCACGTCGTCGTCGCGGCCCCCCGCGAGGCCGTGGAGCGCTTCGGGCTGGCGGAGCACGCGAGCACCGTCGAGCTCGACGTCGCCGATCGCCCGCACCCCCTGCGCGACACCCGCGCCGTCCGGGCCCTCGCCGGCCTCGTCCCGGGCGCGGACGTCGTCCACGCCCACGGGCTGCGCGCCGGTGCGCTCGCCGTCCTCGCGGCCTCCCGCCGGCCCGTCCCCGTCGTCACGACGCTGCACAACGCGCCGCCGAGCAGCCGGGTCACCGCGGCGGTCTACGCCGGTCTCGAACGGGTCGTGGCGCGCGGGTCCGCGGTGGTCCTCGGCGTCTCCGGCGACCTCGTGGCGCGGATGGAGCGGCTCGGCGCGCGCTCGACCGGGCTCGCCGTGGTGCCGGCCCCGCCGTACGTCCCCCCGTCCCGGGACCGGTACGCCGTCCACGCCGAGCTCGGCATCGACGCCCGGACCTCGCTCGCGGTCGTCCTGGCCCGGCTCGCGCCCCAGAAGGGGCTCGACCTGCTCCTCGACGCCCACCGCGACCTCGCCGACCTCGACCTGCTGACCGTCGTCGCGGGGGACGGGCCCCTCCACGAGCCGCTCCTGCGGCGGATCGAGGCCGAGCGGCTCCCGGTGCGTCTCCTCGGGCGCCGCGACGACGTGCCCGACCTGCTCGCCGCCGCCGACGTCGTCGTCTCGAGCGCCCTGTGGGAGGGCCAGCCGGTCGGTCTGCAGGAGGCCCTCCACGCCGGTGCGGCGATCGTCGCCACCGACGTCGGCGGCACCGCCGCCGTCGTCGGCGACGCCGCGGTGCTCGTACCCGGCGGCGACCCGGTCTCGCTCTCGCGGGGGATCCGCGACGTCGTGACACACGGCGGGGTGCGCGACGACCTGCGCTCCAAGGCGGTCGAACGGGCCCAGGGCCTGCCCACCGAGGGCGACGCGCTGGACGCCGCGCTCGGGGCCTACCGCGAGGCCGGCGCCCGATGACGTATCGTTGAAGCCCGTGGTGCTCCAGACGAAACAGATCTTCGTGACCGGAGGCGTGGCCTCTTCGCTCGGCAAGGGACTCACGGCCTCGAGCCTGGGGCACCTGCTCCGCGCCCGGGGACTGCGGGTGACGATGCAGAAGCTCGACCCGTACCTCAACGTCGACCCCGGGACGATGAACCCGTTCCAGCACGGTGAGGTCTTCGTCACCGACGACGGCGCCGAGACCGACCTCGACATCGGCCACTACGAGCGCTTCCTCGACGTCAACCTCCGCGGCAGCGCGAACGTGACGACCGGGCAGGTCTACAACCGGGTCATCACGAGGGAGCGGCGCGGCGAGTACCTCGGCGACACCGTCCAGGTCATCCCGCACATCACGAACGAGCTCAAGGAGCGGATGCGCGCCCAGGCGGCCGGCTCCCCGGGGGTCGAGGACGCCGACGCGCCCGACGTCATCATCACCGAGATCGGCGGCACCGTCGGCGACATCGAGTCGCTGCCGTTCCTCGAGGCGGCCCGGCAGGTACGCCACGACCTCGGCCGCGACAGCGTCTTCTTCCTCCACGTGTCCCTCGTGCCGTACCTCGCCCCGAGCGGCGAGCTGAAGACCAAGCCGACCCAGCACTCGGTGGCGGCGCTGCGCCAGGTCGGCATCCAGCCCGACGCCCTGGTGCTGCGGGCCGACCGCGAGATCCCCGAGTCGATCAAGCGCAAGATCAGCCTCATGTGCGACGTCGACAACGAGGCGGTCGCCGCCGCCGTCGACGCGCCGAGCATCTACGACATCCCCAAGGTGCTGCACCGCGAGGGTCTCGACGCCTACGTCGTGCGCCGCCTCGGCCTCGTCTTCCGCGACGTCGACTGGACCGACTGGGACCTCCTCCTGGACCGCGTCCACCGGCCCGAGCACGAGGTCGAGGTCGCCCTCGTCGGCAAGTACGTCGACCTGCCCGACGCCTACCTCTCGGTCACCGAGGCGCTGCGCGCGGGCGGGTTCCACCACGACGCCCGCGTCAACATCCGCTGGGTCGCCTCCGACGACTGCGCCACCGACGCCGGGGCCCAGCGGGTCCTCGGCGGGGTCGACGCGGTCCTCGTCCCGGGCGGCTTCGGCGTGCGGGGGATCGAGGGCAAGGTCGGCGCGCTGCGCTGGGCGCGCGAGCGGCAGGTGCCGACCCTGGGGATCTGCCTCGGTCTCCAGTGCATGGTCATCGAGTACGCGCGGGACGTCGCCGGGATCGAGGGGGCGAGCTCCACCGAGTTCGACCCGCACACCACCGCGCCGGTCATCGCCACGATGGAGGAGCAGAAGGCGTTCGTCGAGGGCGCGGGCGACCTCGGGGGCACCATGCGGCTCGGCAGCCAGCGCGCGGACCTGCTCGAGGGGTCGGTCGTCGCCGCGGCGTACGGCGCGACGACGGCGGACGAACGGCACCGGCACCGCTACGAGGTCAACGAGCGGTACCGCGAGCAGCTCGAGGCGGCCGGCCTGGTCATCAGCGGCACCCACCCCGAGCTCGGCCTCGTCGAGTTCGTCGAGCTGCCGCGCGAGGTGCACCCCTACTACGTCTCGACCCAGGCGCACCCGGAGTTCAAGTCCCGGCCGACGCGGGCGCACCCGCTGTTCGCGGGCCTCATCGGCGCGGCGATCGAGCAGCAGCGGGCCGCACGGCTCGTCGAGGTCGAGCGGCCCCGCACGGCGGAGCCCGCGGACGCGCGTGCCTGACCCGCTGCACGACCGGCTCGCGCGCCGGCCGGTGCTCGCGAGCGAGGTGGCCTTCGCCGGCCGGGTCTGGGACGTCCGCACCGACCGGGTCGACCTCGGCGAGGCCGGTGTCGTCACCCGCGACTACGTCGACCACACGGGCGCCGTGGCCGTGCTGGCCCTCGACGAGCGCGACCGGGCCGTGGTCATCCAGCAGTACCGCCACCCCGTCGGGGCGTTCGACTGGGAGATCCCGGCCGGTCTGCTCGACGTGCACGGTGAGCAGGCCCGGGTCGCCGCCGCGCGCGAGCTGGCCGAGGAGGCCGACGTCACCGCGACGCAGTGGCACACGCTCGTCGACCACTGGGCCTCGCCCGGCGGCTCCACCGAGAGCCTGCGCATCTTCCTCGCGCGCGACCTCGCCGAGGTCCCTGCGGAGGAGCGGCACGAGCGGCACGGCGAGGAGCTCGGGATGCCGGTGCGCCGCGTCCCCCTCGACGACCTCGTCGCCGGGGTCCTCGCGGGGCGCCTGCACAGCCCGACCCTCGTCATCGCCGTTCTCGCCGCGGAGGCGCTGCGCGCGCGGGGATGGAGCGGCCTGCGGGCGGCCGAGGCCCCGTGGCCCGAGCGCAGTCCGGGGCGGACCGGGGCCTCCGGGCGCTGAGGACGCCGAGGCACCCCGACGTGTGCGGGCCGGCCCCGCGGGGTACCGGTCACACGTGACGTTCAGACACGGGTGGGATGATCAGGACGTGGCTGAGACCTTCGGTGGCGCCAGGGGGTCGGCCGCCTGGCTGAAGGTGTCCGGGTCGGCCGACGAGGCGCTCGATCCCGCCTCCCGCTGTCCCTGCGGTGGCCTGCCGCCCGGCGCCGCCCTCGGGGAGTGCTGTGGCCCGGTCATCGAGGGGGCCCGCGTCGCGCGGACGGCGGAGGAGCTGATGCGCTCGCGCTACACCGCGTACGCCCTCGCCGACGGTGACCACCTCTACCGCACGTGGCACCCGAGGACGCGTCCGGCGCGGGTCGAGCCCGAGCCGTGGGTGCGGTGGGTGCAGCTGGACGTGCTCGACGTGGCCGGCGGCGCAGGGGGTGACGAGCAGGGCGTCGTCGAGTTCCGGGCGAGCTGGGTCGCCGGGGAGGGCCGGACCCGGCAGCGCGGCGAGGTCCACGAGCGGAGCCGCTTCGAGACCCGGGCGGGGCGGTGGTTCTACGTCGGCCCCGTGCCGGCCCCCGAGGTCACTGGTAGCTGACGAACCACGGGGTCGGCCGGACCTGCGCGACGGTCTGCTCGGGCGTGAGCATGGGGCTGTCCTCGTCCTCGAAGTTCTTCCAGCCGAGCCAGACCCCCTCGGGCAGGTCCCGGCGCAGCGCCGCCCACGTGCCCTGCTTGGCTCCCTGTGACCCCTGCCCGTCGGCGTGGACCAGCCACTGCACCTCGTCGAGGGAGGTGTCGAGGCGGTCGCGGTCGCGGATCATCGACGTCCGGAACTGGTGGAGGGTGAGCACCTTCGGCGGGAGGTCGTGCTCGCGGACGAGGGCCGCCAGCCACCGGCCGACGCGGTTCACCTCGTCGATGCCGACGTGGCCGATCTGCTGCAGGGGCTTCTCGGAGGGACCGAGCCGCCACTCCGGGTCGAGTGCGAGCCCCACGTGGGGACGCCGCAGCAGCTCCTCGTACACCTGGGCCTGGTCGAGGAAGTCGGCCCGTCCGGGCTGGAGGTCGAGCACGACGTAGGCCCCGGCCTCCTCCGCCACGTCGACCCAGGGGGTGAGGTCGCGCAGCGGGGTGCGCTGCGAGTACACGCCCTGGGCGCCCGCGGATCCGGTGGCCACGGTGGCGATGAGCTCGAACGCGGGCACGACCTGCTCCTCGAGCAGCGGGGTGTACTGCGTCACGAGGTCGCGGACGCGGGTGACCGACCGGGCGGCGGACTGTTCCCCGAGCATGCCGAGCGCCCCGGTGCGCGGGTGCCCGTAGAGCGCGACCATGCGGCGGCCAGGGAAGGGCAGGAAGCCGCCGCCGGGGAGCTCCGCCGCGTACCGGACGGTGCGGACCCGCTGCCCGAAGTGCGGACCCAGCCCGCCCACCCCGAGCACGACGGCGTCCTTCGCTCGGCGCAGGGCCCTCGCGTCCGCCGTCGAGGTCCGGGGGTCCTCGGACTCCAGCGCGATCGACGTCGCGCCGCACGCCGCGAGCAGCGCCTCGAGCACCGGCGGGGACGGCGCGCCGGGGGCGGTGGCGACGACGGCGGTCCCCGTCGGCGGCACGGGCGGGAGGCCGGGGACGTCGGGTGCCTCGCCGGGGCGGACCTCGACCACCTCGCGGTCGCCGAGGTCGCCCACCGTGGGGCTCGTGGTGGGGCTGGTGGGCGTGCTCGACGGTGCCCCCCCGCCCGACGCCGGAGCGACGCGCAGGACGGTCCGGGTGCCGAGCCGGTCGAGCTCCTCGCGGAGCCCGTCGCCGGCGACGAGGAGCGGGAGGTGCAGCCCCGTCGCGACGGTCGTGCCGGCCGCGGCGGCGTCGGGACCGCCGGAGGTGACCACCACGGCGGTCGCCCGGGCGAGCAGGGCCCGGGAGGCCGCGAGGGTCGGCTCCTCCCCGGCGGCCAGAGCGGACGCCCGGGCGTCGTCGTGGAGCACCACCTCGTGCCGCTCCGGGGTGGGCGTCCCCGACGGGGCGGCGGCTCGGCTCGGCTCGTCCTCCGTGCACCCGGTGAGGGCACCGGCGACGGCCACCCCCAGAAGCGTGCCCGCCGCGCTGCGCAGGACCACCCTGCGGGGAAGACTGCTGCTCACGGGGCCTCCGGGGTTCGGATCGGTCCCCTCTACGGTGACACGGGGCGGTGCGCGGTGTCGCGGCGGTGGTAGGACTGGGCAGGTGCTCCTGGAGAACATCGCCCTCGACGCCCTCGACCCGGCGCGGCTCGGCGCGTTCTGGGAGGCCCTGCTCGATGGGACGCGGCTCACCGACACCCCCGACCTCGTGGAGACCCGGCTGGGCGGCCCCGACGGGCCGTGGCTCGACCTCTGCGTGCCGCGCGTCCCCGAGGCACCCCGGGTGGGACCGCGCCTCCACCTCGACCTGGTCGGCGGCGAGCACCAGGAGGCGGTCGTCACCCGCGCGCTCGGCCTCGGTGCCCGGCCGCTCGACATCGGCCAGGGGGAGGTGCCGTGGGTGGTGCTCGCCGACCCGGAGGGCAACCCGTTCTGCGTCATGGAGCACCGGCCGGAGTACCTCGCCGGTGCGGGGATCGCGGCCCTGCCGCTGGACAGCGCCGACCCCGAGCGCGACCTACGGTTCTATGCCGCCCTCACCGGGTGGCGACCCGACCCGGTCTCGGGGTCGGCGGCGCTGCGTCACCCCAGCGGCCTCGGACCGCTCCTCGAGCTCCTCCCCGAGCCCCGCCCCAAGGACCCGGCCGAGAAGAACCGGCTCCACCTCGACGTCCGCCTCGAGCCCGGGGAGCACCTGGACGACGCGGTCGCCCTGGCCCTCGACCTCGGGGGCAGCGAGCTCGACCACGGGTGGGGCGACCTGCCGTGGCGCGTGCTGCGGGACCCGTCCGGCAACGAGGTGTGCATCCTGCCCGCAGCGTCGGGCTGACCTCGCTCAGCCCCGGTCGGTGCGTCCGAGGCCGCGGGGGAGGCGAGGGAGCCGGCGCCTCGGTGCGGCGGACGTCCGCGGGTCGGCGGGCCGGGGCAGCCGGTCGTCCGGCCGGGCCGCGAGGTGCACGATGCGGGCGGCGTCGACGGCCTCGTCGATGCGGGCCACGTCCTCGGCGTCGATCTCGTAGACGGTCGGCTCCACGTGGACCCGGAAGCCGTCCTCGCCGACGAGCCAGCGACCCCCGTCCGCGAACGCCTCCATGGCGGCGAGCTCGCGGTAGCGGACCGTGACGACCCCGGCGGCCGAGCGGAGCGAGACGCCATCCGTCCCGACGACGAGCACCGCGCGCCCGCCACCGCGCACGGGGTGCTCGCGGCCGTCGACCACCGCCGACGAACCGGACGGGGTGGGCGCGAAGCCGGCCCAGTCGAGTCCGCCGACGGGGACCTGGGCGAGGGCGCTGCCGTGGAAGCTCTCGGCGACGGCGCGGACGTCCTCCGCACTGACCGCGCGCAGCTCCGCCAGGCGCGCCTCGCGCAGGGGGGTGGTGCGCCCGAGCAGCCGGTCGGCGGCCCGCCCCGCGAGGAGGTCGGGCTCGTGGTCGGGCCGGTCCGCCGCGAGGAGCGCCTCGTCGACGGCCGCGCGGTCGGTGGCGCCGAGCCGCCCCCAGCGCACCCGCGCGAGCGCGTCGACGACGGCGCCCCCGAGCGCCTCGCGGGCCTCGGGCCGGCCGTGCGCGTCGACCGTGACCATCGCCGTGTGGGCGTCGTGGGCACTCGCGTGCGCCCGGACCGAGGTGACGAGCCCGTCGAGGTCCTCGCGCAGGGCCCGGTCGAGGAGGTGGGCGTAGACGTCGGTGGCGGCGCAGCGCGGCGCGAGCCCCGTGACCTGCAGGGCGTCCGTGTCGGGCACGGCGAACCACGCCGGGGTGCGCGGCAGGACCGGTGCGGTGCTCGGGAGCGGCGGCAGGTCGCCCTCGGGCAGGGTGAGGTCCAGGCCCCGGGGGACGCCCTCGCCGCTGACCCACAGGACGGCGTTGCCACGGGTGAAGGCGGCCGAGGCCCAGATGGCGACGATCTCGGCGTCGAGGCCGGCCAGCCCGACCTCGGGGTACGAGGCGAGGCCCCGGCCCCGCGCTCCCCAGCGCATCAGGGCCGCCCCACGGGTCGCCGCGTCGTCCCGGGCGAGCTCCTCGGCGCGCATCGCGAGACGTTCCTCGTCGAGGAGCCGCGTGGGCGGGGTGCGCAGCCCGGCGCAGACCGCCGTGAGGGCCGCCGCGACCTCGTCGGGGGTGCCGGTCACCGAGAAGCGGGTCACGAGGTCGGAGAGGCCGTCCCGTGCGTGCGTCGCGGGGAGCCCGGCGGCGCGGAGGGCGAGGTGCTCGACGAGGTGCGTGACACCCCGGACCGCGAGGTGCTCGTCCGCCCCGCCGACCCGGAAGACGAGCCCCGCGGAGCACCCGCCGTCGTCACGGGCCGCGAGCAGCGTGGGGATCCCGTCCACCTCGGTCTCGACGACGGTCATCGGCCCTCCCGTTCGGCGATGGCCCGCGCGCGCAGGGCGGAGAGCGCCGTGCGGTGGTGCCCGGCCGCCTCCCAGGGTCCCGGCGCGAGGGCCGTCCCGAGGACCCGGAAGTGCGCGAGCGCCCGGTCGGTGCGGCCCGCGACGCCGAAGAGGACGGCGAACTCGGTGTGCGGCAGGACCCACGCGAAGCGCGAGGGGCACGGCAGGCCGCGGAAGCGGTCCGCGGCGTCCTCGAGCTCCCCGAGGACGTCCTTGTGGCGCAGGTGCCCCCGGTCGCGCCCGGAGCTCTCGGCGCGCCAGCGGGCCAGGTGGGCGGCCGCGACGATGGTGCCCTCGACATCGCCCGCCCGGGCGGTGGCGGCGACCTCACGGGCGAACCCGAGCGCGTCGTCCCAGGACCCGCCGGTGGAGGGGCTCAGGGCCTGCAGCATCCGCCGCTGGCCGGCGTGGTGGTGCGGGTCCGCGTCGTGCAGGCGGACGTACCGGCGCCGGGCCTCGCCGCGGGGGAGACCGAGCTCGACCGCGGTCCACAGCCGCAGGTGCCACGGCTGGGGGTCCTCGGGGTCCTCTGCGCACAGCCGGAGCAGCACCTGCTCGGCTCGGCGGAGCCGGTCGTGCACGTCGCCGAACCGGTCGGCCGGGACCTCGGTGGACCGCGCTCCGGCTCCCGCCTCCTCGGCCTCCAGCACCAGGCGGTGCGCGAGCAGCGTGCGGCCCGGGACGTCGAGGGGGTGCTCCGCCAGGCGCTGCTCGAGCGCGGCGTCGAGGTCCGGGGTGCGCGCGAGGACCTCCCACGCGACGACCTGGTCCGGGACGTGCACCTCGCCGAGCGCGGCGAGGTCGGCGAGCGCCCCGTCGAGCTCGCCGCCGAGGGCTCGCGCACGGAGCCGCTCGAGGTCGGGGAAGACGTCCGCGAGGTCCGTGACCGGCGGAGCAGCCGCGTCAGCCATGTCCGCATGCTAGGGCGTGGTGTCGTGGGCCCGGAGCGGCTCGCCGTCCTCCCGCGGAATCCGGTTCGGAGCGCCGACCCGTGGTCCGTAGGATGGGACGCCGACCGCACCCCCCGAGACGAAGGACCCTCCGTGCTCCGCACCCACGAGGCCGGCACCCTGCGTGCCGCTCACACCGGCCAGACCGTCACGCTCACCGGCTGGGTGGCGAAGCGGCGTGACCACGGCGGGGTGGCGTTCATCGACCTGCGCGACGCGAGCGGCGTCGCCCAGGTCGTCGCCCGCGACGAGGTGCTGACCGGCGCGGCCCACGACCTGCGCAGCGAGTACGTCGTCCGGGTCGTCGGCGAGGTGACGGCCCGTGAGGAGCGCAACGTCAACCCCGACCTGCCGACCGGCGAGGTCGAGGTCGTCGCGCGCGAGATCGAGGTGCTCAACCCGAGCTCCCCGCTCCCGTTCCAGGTCGACGAGCGGGTCACGGTCGGCGAGGAGGCCCGCCTCAAGCACCGGTACCTCGACCTGCGGCGCCCGGGCGTGCACTCGGCCGGGCACGCCATCCGGCTTCGCAGCAAGGTCAACCAGGCCGCCCGCCGCGTCCTGGGCGACCGCGACTTCGTCGAGATCGAGACCCCGACCCTCACCCGCTCCACCCCCGAGGGTGCCCGCGACTTCCTGGTGCCCGCGCGGCTCGCCCCGGGCAGCTGGTACGCCCTCCCGCAGTCCCCGCAGCTGTTCAAGCAGCTGCTCATGGTCTCCGGGATGGAGCGGTACTACCAGATCGCGCGCTGCTACCGCGACGAGGACTTCCGCGCCGACCGCCAGCCCGAGTTCACCCAGCTCGACATCGAGATGTCCTTCGTCGAGCAGGACGACGTCCTCGAGCTCGGCGAGGCGGTCGTCCGGGAGATCTGGGAGCTGATCGGCGTCTCCCTCGACACCCCGTTCGAGCGGATGACCTACGCCGAGGCGATGCGCCGATTCGGCACCGACAAGCCCGACCTGCGCTTCGGCCAGGAGCTCGTCGAGTGCACGGACTTCTTCGCCGACACCTCCTTCCGGGTCTTCCAGGCCGACTACGTCGGTGCCGTCGTCATGCCCGGCGGCGCGAGCCAGCCCCGCAAGCAGCTCGACGCGTGGCAGGAGTGGGCCAAGCAGCGCGGGGCCAGGGGGCTGGCCTACGTGCTCGTCCAGGAGGACGGCTCGCTCACCGGCCCGGTGGCCAAGAACCTCACCGAGACCGAGACCGCCGGCCTGGCGGGCCACGTCGGGGCGGAGCCGGGCGACTGCATCTTCTTCGCCGCCGGGGCGCCCAAGGCCTCGCGGGCCCTGCTCGGTGCCGCCCGGCTCGAGATCGGCAGCCGCTGCGGGCTCGTCGACGAGGACGCGTGGAGCTTCCTCTGGGTCCTGGACGCGCCGCTCTTCGAGCCCACCTCCGACGCCGTCGCCGCGGGTGACGTCGCGGTCGGCGGGGGCGCCTGGACGGCGGTGCACCACGCGTTCACCTCGCCGAAGGCGGAGTTCCTCGACACCTTCGACACCGACCCCGGCCCGGCGCTCGCGTACGCCTACGACATGGTCTGCAACGGCAACGAGATCGGGGGCGGGTCGATCCGTATCCACCGCCGTGACGTGCAGGAGCGGGTCTTCGAGGTCATGGGACTGTCGCAGGAGGAGGCGCAGGAGAAGTTCGGCTTCCTGCTCGACGCCTTCCAGTTCGGCGCCCCGCCGCACGGCGGCATCGCCTTCGGCTGGGACCGGATCGTCATGCTGCTCGGTGGCTTCGACAGCATCCGGGACGTCATCGCCTTCCCGAAGTCGGGTGGCGGCTACGACCCGCTGACCGAGGCCCCGGCGCCGATCACGCCGGAGCAGCGGAAGGAAGCGGGCATCGACGCGACGCCCGAGCCGCAGCCCCAGCCCTAGGACCCGTCAGCGGGCGAGGAACTCGACGAGGGCCGTCGTCACCTCGTCCTTGTGGGACACGAGGATGCCGTGCGGGCCGCCCTCGACGACGTGCAGCTCGGCGCCGTCGACGAGGTCGGCGGTCCGCTGTCCCGAGACCTCGATCGGCACGATGGCGTCGGAGTCGCCGTGGATCACGAGGGTCGGCACGGTGCTCCGGCGCAGGCCGCCGGTGAAGTCCTCGACCCAGGAGCGGATGCACTGGACGGCGGCGTGGGTGTCGGCCCGGTGCGCGAGGGTGAGGGCCTCCTGGCGCTCCTCCTCGGTGACCTTGAGCTCGTCGTCGGCGGAGAAGAAGTTCGTGAGGAACCCGTCGAGGAAGCCGGCCGGGTCCTGTGCGAGGCCGGCCTGCATGCTCTCCACCGTGGCGTCGTCGAGCGCACCGTCCGGGTGCTCGTCGTCCTTCTTGAGGCAGGGCGGGACGGCCGAGACGTAGACGACGCTGTGCAGCCGGTCCTCGCCGACGTTCTCGAGGTAGCGGGCCACCTCGCCGCCGCCCATGGAGAAGCCGACGAGGCTCGCGTCGGTGAGGTCGAGCTCGCGCATCAGGGCCTCGAGGTCGCTCGTCAGCGTGTCGTAGTCGTAGGAGGAGGCCTCGCCGGGCTTCGCCGACTCGCCGAAGCCGCGGCGGTCGTAGGTGACGACGCGGTGGCCGGCGTCGCGCAGGGCCGGGACCTGGTGGCTCCAGGAGGCGCCGCTCAGCGGCCACCCGTGGATGAGGACGACGGGCCGACCGTCACCGCCGTGGTCCTCGTAGTGGATGTCGACGGTGCCGTTGGTCAGGGTGGCCATGACTCACCTCTCGTGGGGGGACTCGATCTCCTCACGATAGGCACCGTCCGGCCCCGGTGGGGGCGCGAGCCACCGGCTTCGCCACTCCATCCCGGTGACGAACCCGAGGCGTTCGTACACCCGGCGTGCGGCGGCGTTGTCGGCGAACATGCCGAGGGCGCACGCGCCGACCTCCGAGACGGCCCGCCGGGTGAGGTGGGCGGAGACCGCGGCTCCGAGGCCGGACCGCCGCAGCCGACCGGCGACCGCGATGCCGGCCAGGGTCGGGGTGCCGGCGCTCGACGGCTCGCTCCCTCCGCAGGCGACGAGCGCGCCGTCCGCGTCACGCACCCCCACCCACACCTGGCCGGGACGTGCGAAGGGCTGTCCGTGCGTGCGGGGGCTCTCGGCCGTGAGGAAGGCCGTGGCCTCGGCCCGGTCGGCCGGGGCCAGGGGGACGACGCGGTCCTCGCCGGGTGCCGGCGGGGGAGCGGTGCGCGTCCACATCCAGTCCCAGTCACCGCCGCGCTCGCCGAGGTCGAGGTGTCGCTGGACGAGGTGTTGGTGCTCTCGGGGGGCGCTGAGGTGCTGGGAACCGCTGTCGCGGAACCACTCCCGGACGCGGGCGTCGGCGAACAGCGCGTCGATGCCCGGGCCGTCCCCGAGGACCGCGGCTCCCGGGACGCCGTGGTCGGACCGTCGGGGGAACACGACCGCGTGCCCCTCGGGGCCCTCGAGGACCCAGCCGGGGGGAGTGAACCCCGAGCCGACGTCGAGGACCGCGACGACGTGGTGGCCGGTGGCGGTGACGAGGCCCTCGACCGAGTCGAGGCGGCGGACGGTGCTCACTCCGTGATGCCGAACCGCACGTGGAGGCGGCGCAGCGGGGCCGGAGCCCACCAGTTCGCGCGGCCGAGCACCGCCATCGTCGCGGGGACGAGGAGCATGCGGACGAGCGTGGCGTCGATCGCGATGGCGAGGACGAGCGCGACCCCCATCTGCTTCATGATGAGCAGGTCGCCCGCCGCGAAGCCCGAGAAGACGATGACCATGAGCAGCGCGGCCGAGGTGATGATCCGGCCGGAGCGCTGGAGGCCGAGGACGACCGCCTCGTGGGTGCTGCGGCCCTGCTCGTGGAGCTCGACGATCCGGGACAGCAGGAACACCTCGTAGTCCATCGAGAGCCCGAACCCGAACGCCACGACGAGGATCGGGATGGTGTTCTCGACGCCCCCGGCCGAGGTGAAGCGGAGCAGCGAGTCGAGGTGCCCCTCCTGGAAGACCCACACGGTGACGCCGAGGGCGGCGCCGAGGGAGAGCACGTTCATCACGAGCGCCTTGACCGGCACGACCACCGACCCGGTCATGAGGAAGAGCAGGACGAGCGTCGCGAGCACGACGGCACCGATCGCGAACGGCGCGCGCTCCGAGACGGCCTGCCGGAAGTCGAGGATGCCGGAGGCCTGCCCGACCACCCACGAGCGGAACGGGGGCCGGTCGGTGCGCAGGGAGTCGACGAGAGACCGCGACGCCTCGCCCGTGCCGTTGTCCCCGGTCTGGAACGGCACGGTCACGACCCCGCCGTCCAGCTCGCCGAGCGGGTCGACCCGGGCGACCCCCGGCCGGTCGGCGGCCGACTCCGCCCAGGCCCGGACGTCGGCGACGGGTGCCTCGGCGACGACCAGCACCTGCGCACCGGCGAGGCTCGGGTAGCCGGCGCGGTAGTCCTCGAAGAAGGTCCGCTCGGGGGTGCCCTTCGGGAGCAGCTCGGCGCCCGAGGCCGTCAGCTGCATCCCTGCGACCGGCACGGCGAGGAGCACGAGCAGCGCCGAGACGACCCCGATGACGACCCAGGGCACCCGGTGCACGGCCTCGGCGAGCCGGGAGAAGACGCCGGTGTCGGCGCCCACCTCGGTGCCGCGCCGCATGAGCCGGCGCGCGCCGAGCGCGCAGAGCGCCGGGACGAGGGAGAGCGCCACGGCGAGTGCGACGACGACGACCGAGACGCCGGCGAGCGACACGGCCCGGATGAAGGCGATGTCGAGGAAGAGCAGGCCGGCGAGGGAGATCGCGACCGTCAGCGCGGAGAAGACGACGGTGCGGCCGGCACGGTCGAGGGTGCGCCCGGTCGCTGCCACGACCTCGTCGGGGGTGAGCTCGGTCGACGGCCGCCCCGTGAGGAGGGTCCGCATCTCCTCGCGGAAGCGGCTGACGACGAGCAGCCCGTAGTCGATGCAGAGGCCCAGGGCGAGGACGGTGACGACGTTGACGGCGGTCGCGTCGAGGTCGAGGAGGTAGGAGAAGCCCAGCAGCGAGGCGAGCGCGCCGGCGATGGAGGCGATGGCACCGAGCACGGGGAAGCCGGCCGCGAGGAAGCCGCCGAAGACGACGACCATGACGGCGAAGCTCACCGGGAGCGCGATGCCCTCGCCGCGCTGGCCGTCGACCTTGACCTGGTGGACGATCCGGTCGACGAGGCCGCGCAGGCCGCCGCGCTCCGAGGCGGTCGCACCGCTGTCGCGGACGAGTCGGTCGAAGACGGTGTCGACCGCGGCGGTCGCGGCGTCCTCCTCCTCCGCGGTGTTGTCCGGGTCGAACGTCACGATCGTGGCGAACCCGCCGGCGGTGGGGGTGCCGTCGAGGAGCATCGGCGCCGCCTGCGGCCCGGTCGGCCCGTCCGGGACCACGAACGGGTTGACGGCGGAGGTGACGGTGTCGACGGCCAGGAGGTCGCGCACCGCCGTCGTCGCGGCGGTGGCGGCGGCCGGGTCGGTCAGGTCGACCCCCTCGACGAGCAGGGTGTACGTGCTGAAGCCGCTGCCGCCGGCCTCCGCCAGGACCGCCCGCCCGGCCTGGTTCTCACCGTCGACGACGATCTCGCCGGTGTCGAGCCGGTCGAACAGGCTCGGGGTTCCGAGGCCGCCGAGGGCCACGGCGAAGCCGGCGACGACGAAGAGCAGCCAGCCGACGAGGACGGCGCGTGCGTGCGTGGCGACGAACCGGCCCCAGCGCTCCAGCGCCGTCCGGCCGTGCCCGGCCCGCCTCGTCACGTCGCACAGGATCCCACGCCCCGACGCGCCACCGAGCACCAACCCGCCGGTCGGGGGCCTCGGCCCGCGGGGGTTAGCCTCGGGACCGTGAGCCAGGACGGGACCGACCTCTTCGGCGCCGCGGCGCGTGACACCGCCGACGCGCCGTCCGCCGTCGTGCCGCCCCTGGCCGTCCGGATGCGACCGCGCTCGGTCGAGGAGGTCCGCGGCCAGGGCGAGGTGCTTCGCCCCGGCAGCCCGCTGCGACGCCTCATCGCCGGGAGCGGCGGCGCGGCCGGTGCGCTCTCCGCGATCCTCTGGGGGCCTCCGGGCACCGGCAAGACGACACTGGCCCACCTCGTCGCGACCGCAGCCGACCGTGAGTTCGTCGAGCTGTCGGCCGTCACCGCCGGGGTCAAGGACGTCCGGTCGGTGATGCAGCAGGCGAACCGCACCCGCGACCTCTACGGCCGCCAGACCGTCCTCTTCCTCGACGAGATCCACCGCTTCACCAAGGCCCAGCAGGACGCCCTCCTGCCCGGTGTCGAGAACCGCCAGGTCATCCTCGTCGCCGCCACGACCGAGAACCCGTCCTTCTCGGTCATCGCGCCGCTGCTCTCACGCTCGATGCTCGTCACGCTCGTCCCGCTCTCCGACGAGGAGGTCGCCGAGGTCCTCACGAGCGCCGTCGACGACCCCCGCGGGCTCGACGGCGGGTACGCCCTCGCCGACGACGCGCGCGAGCACCTCGTCCGGCTCGCCGGGGGCGACGCCCGCCGAGCCCTCACCTACCTCGAGGCCGCGGCGGGGGTGGCCGACGACTCCGTCGCGCCCGGCGCGGACCGCCCGGAGGCGCTCGCGGTGACCCTCGCCCACACCGAGCAGGCCGTCGCCCACGCCGCCGTCCGCTACGACCGCACCGGCGACCAGCACTACGACGTCGCCTCGGCCCTCATCAAGTCGATGCGCGGCTCCGACGTCGACGCCGCGCTGCACTACCTCGCCCGGATGCTCGAGGCGGGGGAGGACCCCCGGTTCATCGCGCGCCGCATCGTCATCGCCGCGTCCGAGGACGTCGGGATGGCCGACCCGACCGCCCTGCAGACCTCCGTCGCCGCGATGCACGCCGTCGCCCAGATCGGGATGCCGGAGGCGCGGATCATCCTCGCCCAGGCCGTCGTGCACAACGCGCTGGCCCCGAAGTCGAACGCCGCGTACACCGGGGTCAACGAGGCGATCGCCGACGTCCGCGCCGGCCGGGGCGGGCCGGTGCCGCTGCACCTGCGGGGGAGCGGGTACGGCGGGGCGAGCCGCATCGCGGAGGCCTCCGCCGCGGCCACCGGCAAGGGCAAGGCGCCGGCGTACGTCTACGCCCACGACCAGCCGGACGGCGTCGCGGCCCAGCAGTACCTGCCCGACGACCTCCACGGCAGCACCGACTACTACCGCCCCACCGACCGCGGGTTCGAGGCCCGCCTCCAGGAGCGCTGGCGCTGGCTGCGCGACCGGCTCGGCCGCTGACCTGCGCGGACGGCCCCGCCGCTCCGGCCGTCGGTGTCGGACCGCTGACCTACGGTGGGGGGATGGACACCGACCAGGCACTCGCCGCGCACGAGGAGCAGCTGGTCGCCGACCTCGCCACGCTGACCGCAGCCCCCGCCGCGGGGGAGAACATCTCCTTCGGCAAGCGCATCGGCGACGGCACGTCCCTGGCCGTCGACCGGCTCTCGGCCGTCGCGGTCCAGGAGCAGCTCCTCGACGTCCTCGCCCAGGTCCGCAGCGCCCGCGCCCGGGTGGCCGACGGCAGCTACGGCACCTGCGAGGTCTGCGGGGAGGAGATCCCCGCGGCCCGTCTCGAGGCACGCCCGTGGGCGAGCCGGTGCGTCCGGCACGCCTGACCCGTCGGCCGGTAGGGTCGGGCGCATGGACGTCACGCTCGGAGGGATCGCCGGACTCATCGCCGCGCTCGCGTTCGCGTACCTCGTCGTGCGGGTCGCCGGGCTGGTCGGGAAGGCCGGCCGGATCCTCGACGAGGCCCGCGACAGCGTGCGGACGACGACCGACAACGTCCAGCCCACGCTCAAGAGCCTCACGGACACCGTCGGGCTCACCAACGACCAGCTGACCCGGGTCGACGCCATCACGAGCTCGGTCTCGACGATGACGACCAACGCCTCTGCGCTGACCTCGGTCTTCGCGGCGACGGTCGGCTCGCCGCTCATCAAGGTCGCGGCCTACAGCTACGGCGTCCGGACCGCCGTCCGGGGCCTGCGGAAGGCCTCCTCGTGAGGGCCCGCACGGTCGTCCTCGGCGTGCTGGCGGCCGGGGTCGGCTACGCGGTCTGGCGGATGCCCGCCACCCGCCGCTTCGTCGCGACCGTCCGTGAGGCGGCCACCGAGCGCGAGGCCGAGCTGCGCGAGGCCGTCGAGGTGGCGGTCCGCGAGGACGCCACGACCCGGGCACCCCGCCACGCCGCGGACGCCCGCGTGCCCGACCTCGACGTCGACGCCGGCTGGGGCGACCTCGGTGAGGAGGACGCCGGGCGCTCGCTCTCTCCCGAACAGGCCCGCGAGCTGCTCCTCGACCCCGCCGGGCGCGCCGAGCCCCGGGACGCCGACGGCGGGCGAGCTCGCTAGGGGCGCTCGCCCCCGCCTCCGCACGCCCACCCGCTCCCGTGCGCTGCCCGGCATACGATGTCGGGATGCCCGCGCACGGACTGACGACCCAGGACTGACACGACATGGAAACCGCTGAGATCCGGCGCCGCTGGCTCGAGTTCTTCTCCGGCAACGGCCACACCGTCGTCCCGAGCGCCTCGCTGCTCCTCGACGACCCCAACCTGCTCTTCGTCAACGCGGGGATGGTGCCCTTCAAGCCGTACTTCCTCGGCCAGGAGACCGCCCCCTACGACCGCGCGACGAGCGTCCAGAAGTGCGTGCGCACCCAGGACATCGAGGAGGTCGGCAAGACCTCCCGGCACGGCACGTTCTTCCAGATGAACGGCAACTTCTCCTTCGGCGACTACTTCAAGGAGGGGGCCATCCGCCTCGCCTGGGAGCTCGTCACGACGCCCCAGGACCGCGGCGGCTTCGGCATCGACGGGGAGCGCATCTGGGCGACCGTCTACGAGGACGACGACGAGGCCATCGAGCTGTGGACCGAGCTCACCGACGTCCCGATCGAGCGGATCGTGCGGCGGGGCAAGGCCGACAACTACTGGCACATGGGCGTGCCGGGCCCGGCCGGCCCGAGCTCGGAGATCTTCTACGACCGCGGCCCCGAGTACGGCCCCGAGGGCGGCCCGGCCGTCGACGAGGACCGGTTCATGGAGTTCTGGAACCTCGTGTTCATGCAGTACGAGCTCTCCGCCGTGCGCGCGAAGGACGACTTCGACGTCGCGCGCGAGCTGCCCCGCAAGAACATCGACACCGGGATGGGCCTGGAGCGGATCGCCTCGATCCTCCAGGGCGTCGACAACATGTACGAGATCGACGAGGTGTACCCGGTCCTCGCGCAGGCCGCGGAGATGACCGGGAAGCGCTACGGCGAGCACTCCGGGCACTCGGCGGGCTCCAGCCACCCCGACGACGTGCGGCTGCGGGTCGTCGCCGACCACGTGCGCTCCTCGCTCATGCTCATCGGCGACGGCGTGACCCCGGGCAACGAGGGTCGCGGCTACGTCCTGCGCCGGATGCTGCGCCGCGCGGTGCGCTCGATGCGCCTCCTCGGCTTCGAGGACCCGTGCCTGCCGGCACTGCTCCCGGTCTCGCTCGAGCGGATGGAGAAGTCCTACCCCGAGCTGCGCACCGACTGGGACCGCATCTCGCAGACCGCCTACGCCGAGGAGGAGGCGTTCCGGCGCACCCTGACGGCCGGCACGACGATCCTCGACACCGCGGTCGCCCGCACCAAGGAGTCCGGCGGGGGCGTCCTCGCCGGCGACCAGGCGTTCCAGCTCCACGACACCTACGGCTTCCCGATCGACCTCACCCTCGAGATGGCGGCCGAGCAGGGGCTGGAGGTCGACCGCGAGGGCTTCACGCGGCTCATGCAGGAGCAGCGCCAGCGCGCCAAGGCCGACGCCCGGGCGAAGAAGACCGCCCACGGCGACACCAGCGTCTACCGCGCCCTCTCCGACGGCGTCGGGGGCCCGGTCGAGTTCACCGGGTACTCCGAGGTCGTCTCGGAGGCGCGCGTCTCCGGGATGCTCCGCGACGGTGCGCCCGTCGCGTCCGCCGTGACGGGTGACGACGTGGAGCTCGTCCTCGACCGCACGCCGTTCTACGCCGAGGGCGGTGGCCAGCTCGCCGACGGGGGGCTGCTCCGCCTCGGCAGCGGGGCGCTGGTCGAGGTCCGCGACGTCCAGTCGCCGATCGGCGGGCTCATCGTGCACCGGGCGACCGTCGTGTCGGGCGAGGTGGCCACGGGCGAGAGCGCCCTCGCGGAGGTCGACATCGAGCGACGCCGCTCCATCTCCCGGGCCCACACCGCCACCCACATGGTGCACAAGGCGATCCGGGAAGCGTTGGGGGACACCGCGACCCAGGCGGGTTCGGAGAACTCGCCGGGTCGGTTCCGCTTCGACTTCCACGCATCGTCGGCACTGCCCGTCTCGGTGCTGCGCGACGTCGAGTCCCGGGTCAACGCGCTCCTGCTCGAGGACCTCGCGGTGCGTGCCGACGTGATGACCCAGAGCGAGGCGCGCGACGCCGGTGCGATGGCACTCTTCGGTGAGAAGTACGGCGACGCCGTCCGCGTCATCTCGGTCGGGGACTGGGCCCGCGAGCTGTGCGGGGGCACCCACGCCGAACGCACGACCCAGCTCGGCCTCGTGACCCTCCTCGGCGAGGCGTCCATCGGGTCCGGCGTGCGGCGCGTCGAGGCGCTCGTGGGCTCCGACGCGTTCTCGTTCCTCGCCCGGGAGCGGGCGATCGTCGGCCAGCTCACCGAGCTCCTCAAGGGGCGACCGGAGGAGCTGCCCGAGCGGGTCGGCGGCCTCGTCACCCGGCTCAAGGAGGCCGAGCGAGACCTCGAGCGGCTGCGCAAGGAGCAGCTCCAGGCCCAGGCCGGCTCGCTCACCGACGGTGCCCGTGACGTCGGGGGCGTCACGTTCCTCGCGCACGACGCGGGGGAGGCCGGCGCCGACGACGTGCGGACGATGACCCTCGACCTGCGTGGCCGGCTCGGGGCCGACCGGCCCAGCGTCGTCGTCGTCACCGGCGTCGCCAAGGGGCGGCCGGTCGTCGTCGTCGCGACGAACGAGCCCGCCCGTGAGCGCGGCATCCGGGCCGGCGAGCTCGTCCGCGTCGCCGCGGGCGTCCTCGGCGGTGGGGGCGGCGGCAAGGACGACATCGCCCAGGGCGGCGGCCAGGACCCCGCGAAGGTCGGGGAGGCGCTCGGGGCGGTCGAGTGGCGCGTCGGGGAGCTCGCCGGCTGATGCCGGCGCCCGAGGAGGGTCTCGAACGCGGCGTCCGGCTGGGCGTCGACGTCGGGTCGGTGCGCGTCGGGGTCGCGGTCAGCGACCCCGACGGCCTCCTCGCGACACCCGTCGAGACCGTCCCACGGACGGCCGAGACCCCGGCCGCCCCGGACGACGAGGACGTCTCCCGGATCGCCGGGCTCGTGCTCGACCACGGTGCGGTCCGGGTCGTCGTGGGCCTCCCTCGGTCGCTCTCCGGGGAGGAGGGACCCGCCGCGCGGCGCGCGCGCACGTATGCTTCCGTGCTGGCGGCGCGCATCGCCCCCGTCCCGGTCCGGCTCGTCGACGAGCGGCTGACGACGGTCGAGGCGCACCGCGCGCTCCGTGAGAGCGGGCTCGCCGGGAGGCGACAGCGCGCCGTGGTCGACCAGGCCGCGGCGGTGCTCATCCTCCAGTCGGCCCTGGACACGGAGCGGACGACCGGGACCCCTGCCGGGGAGCGGGTCGGAGGACGACGGCGCAAGCCACGGACGAAGGGCACGAGGACGTGAGCCAAGACTTCACCGAGACGATCTTCGGTGACGAGAAGCCGCGCCGGGCGCCGAAGTCCCGCCGTGAGCTGCACGGGCGCCGCAAGAAGCGCCGCACCGGCCGCCGCATCCTCGCGGTCCTCGTCGCCGTCACCCTCATCGGCGGCGCCGGGTACGCCGCCTGGAGCGTCCTCGGCCCCTCGGTCAGCGGGCTCTTCGGGGGCTCGGAGAGCACCGACGTCGACTTCGCCGGCCCCGGTGAGGGAGAGGTCGAGGTCGTCATCGCGCAGGGGGACACCGGCGAGGACATCGCGACGACGCTGCGCGACGCCGGGGTCACCAAGACGCGGACCGCCTACCTCGAGGCCGCCGTGGCCGACCCGCAGTCCGCCGCCAAGATCCAGCCGGGCACCTACGTCATGCTCAAGGGGATGCGTGGCCAGGACGCCTTCGCCCTCCTCATCGACCCGGCGAACCGGGTGGCCCAGCGGGTGACCATCCGCGAGGGCCTCTGGAAGGACGAGACCTTCGCGGCCCTCTCGAAGGCCACCGGGGTCCCGGTCGCCGAGTACGAGAAGGCCGCCAAGGACACCGAGGCCATCGGCCTGCCGTCGGCCGCCGACGGCAACGTCGAGGGCTGGCTGTTCCCGGCGAGCTACGAGTTCGACGACAAGACCTCGGCCACCGAGCAGCTGAAGCAGATGGTCGCGCTCACGACCAGGGCGCTCAAGGACGCGGGTGTCGCCGAGAAGGACTGGGAGCGCACCCTCATCATCGCCTCGATCGTCGAGGGCGAGGTGAGCGGTGACGCCGACCGCGGCAAGGTCGCCCGCGTCGTGCTCAACCGCCTGGGGAGCGGCCCCCCGAGCTACGGGCTGCTGCAGATGGACTCCACCGTGCACTACGCCGCGCAGCAGCGGGGCAAGGCGGGGACGACCGACGCCCAGCGCAACTCGGACAGCCCGTACAACACCTACAAGGTGGCCGGGCTCCCGCCCGGCCCGATCGGCAACCCCGGCAAGGCCTCGATCGCCGCCGCCGCCGACCCCGAGCCCGGTGACTGGGTGTTCTTCGTGACCGTCGACCCCAGCACGGGCGAGACGAAGTTCGCCTCGACGCTGGCCGAGCACAACCGCAACGTCCAGGAGTTCCAGCAGTGGTGCTCCGACAACTCGGGCAAGTGCTGAGGGCGGCGGTCCTCGGCTCACCGGTCGCGCACTCGCTCTCCCCGGTCCTGCACCGGGCCGGGTACGCGGCGGCCGGGCTCGACGGGTGGCGGTACGACCTCCACGACGTCGACGCCGCCGGCCTCCCGGGGTTCGTCGACGGCCTCGACGACTCCTGGCGCGGGCTGTCGCTGACGATGCCCCTCAAGGAGGCGTCCCTGGGTGTGGCCCGTGAGGTGTCCACCGTCGCCCGGCAGGCGGGCGCCGCGAACACCCTCGTGCGCCGTGCGGACGGCGGCTGGGACGCGACGAACACCGACGTGGTCGGTGCCGAGCGGGCCCTGCGGCCGCACCTGCCCGGCAGCCCGGCCCGTGCCCTGGTCATCGGCGCCGGTGCCACGGCCCGCTCGTGCGTGCTGGCCCTCGCCGCGCTCGGGGTCACGACGCTCACCGTCCGTGCCCGCGACACCGGGCGGGCCGCGGACCTCCTCGCCTGGGCCCTCGACGCCGGCGTGGGCGTTCGCAACGGGTCGGTGGCCGGCATCGACCCGTGGGTCTCGACCCGCGACGACGTCGTCGTCTCGACGGTGCCGCCGGCAGCCGGCGCGCAGGTCGCCGCGACGGTGCCGGCGGCGCATGCGGGGGTGTTCCTCGACGTCGTGTACGCCGACTGGCCGACGCCGGCGGCACGGGCCGCCGCCGAGGCCGGGATGACCGTCGTCTCCGGTCTCGACCTGCTCGTGCACCAGGCGGCGGAGCAGTTCACCCTCTTCACGGGGAGCCCCGCCCCCGTGGAGGCCATGTTCCGGGCCGGCCGCGAGGCGCTCGGGGTGCGCCCGTGACGCCGTGGTGGGCGGTCGTGCTGGCGGCGCTCGCCCTCGGCACCGTCGGTCACCTCACCGGACGCGAGCTCGCGACCGGGGGCTACCGCATCCCCGAGGACGAGGCCGAGCACCCGCCGGCGAGCCCGTGGTGGACGGGCCCCGCCACCGGGGCGCTGGCCGGGCTCGCCGCCTGGGCCGTGGGGGACCTCGGGGGCTGGGCCGCGCTGCCGGTCTTCCTGCTCTTCGCCTGGCTGACGGTCGGGCTCATCTGGATCGACCTCGACGTGCACCGCCTGCCGATCGGGCTCGTCGTGCCCACCGGTGGGGCGACGGTGGTGCTCCTGGCCGTGGCGATCCTCGCCACCGACGTCGCCCGGTGGCAGGGCACCGTCATCGGCGCCGCGGTCATGGGTGGGTTCTACCTCCTCCTGGCGGTGATGCCCGGGGGCGGAGTGGGCGGCGGGGACGTCCGGCTCGCGCCGCTCATCGGGGCCGTCCTCGGCTTCCTCGGTCTCGGCCAGGTCGTCATCGGGATGGCCGCGGGGTTCCTCCTCGGCGGGGTCGCCGCCGTCTTCCTCCTGCTCACCCGCCGCGCCGGCGCCAAGACACCCTTCGCGTACGGGCCGTCCATGTGCCTCGGCGCGTGGGTGTCGATCACGCTGGCTCCTCGCATCGTGACCGGCCTCGCGGGTGGCTGACCCCCGCGTGACAGGATTGCCGACATGCTGCGCTGGTTGACCGCGGGGGAGTCGCACGGACCCGCCCTCGTCGCGACGATCGAGGGCCTGCCCGCCGGGGTGGAGGTCACGACCGCCGACGTCTCCGCGGCCCTGGCGCGCCGCCGCCTCGGGTACGGCCGGGGGGCCCGGCAGAAGTTCGAGCAGGACGAGCTGGAGATCCTCGCGGGAGTGCGCCTCGGGCTGACGCTCGGCTCGCCGGTGGCCCTGCGCATCGGGAACACCGAGTGGCCGAAGTGGCAGACCGTCATGAGCCCGGACCCGGTGAGCGCCGACGCGTACGCGGCGTCCGACGACGTCAACGCGGAGAAGGAGGTCGCGCGCAACCGCCCGCTGACCCGCCCGCGCCCCGGGCACGCCGACCTCGTCGGGATGCAGAAGTACGGCTTCGACGACGCGCGGCCGGTCCTCGAGCGGGCCTCGGCCCGGGAGACCGCGGCCCGGGTCGCGCTCGGCGCGTTCGCGTCGGCCTTCCTCGAGCAGGCGTACGGCATCCGGCTCGTCTCGCACACCGTCGCCATCGGCTCGGCCGGGGTCACCGACGACGCCCCCGTGCCGACCGCCGACGACGTCGCCGCCCTCGACGCCGACCCGGTGCGCGCCTTCGACGCGGCGGGCTCGGCCGCGATGGTCGCCGAGGTCGATGCGGCCCGCAAGGACGGAGACACCCTCGGTGGCGTCGTCGAGGTGGTCGCCACCGGGCTGCCGCCGGGCCTCGGCTCGCACGTGCACTGGGACCGGCGCCTCGACTCCCGCCTCGCCGGGGCCCTCATGGGCATCCAGGCGATCAAGGGCGTCGAGGTCGGTGACGGCTTCCGCACCGCGGCCCGACGCGGCTCGCAGGCCCACGACGAGATGGAGCGCGGCACCGACGGCGTCATCCGCCGCCGCACCGGCCGCGCCGGGGGCACCGAGGGCGGCATGTCGGTCGGCGGGGTGCTCCGCGTCCGGGCGGCGATGAAGCCCATCTCGACGGTGCCGCGCGCGCTCGCCACCGTCGACGTCGCCTCCGAGGACCCCGCCACGGCCATCCACCAGCGCTCCGACGTGTGCGCGGTGCCTGCGGCCGGCGTGGTCGCCGAGGCGATGGTCGCGCTCGTCCTCGCCGAGGCCTGCCTCGAGAAGTTCGGCGGAGACTCCGTCACCGAGACCGCCCGCAACCACCGGGCCTACCTCGAGGCGATCCCGGCCTCGATGCGCACGTGGGACGCCTGATGCCGCGCGTCGTGCTCGTCGGCCCGCCGGGATCGGGCAAGACCACCACGGGCCGGGCCCTCGCCGGGCTGCTCGGTGTGCCGTTCCACGACACCGACACCGCCGTCGAGGAGTCCGCCGGGCGCTCGATCGGCGACATCTTCGTCATCGACGGCGAACCCGCCTTCCGCTCCCTCGAGCGGGCCGAGGTGGCCCGTGCCCTCGCCGAGGAGGAGGGCGTCCTCGCCCTCGGGGGCGGAGCCCCGGTCGACCCCGAGACCGAGCCGCGCCTCGCCGGTCACACCGTCGTCTTCCTCGACGTCGGGATCGCCGACGCCGCGAAGCGCGTCGGCTTCGACCGGAGTAGGCCCCTGCTCGCCGTGAACCCGAGGGCCTCCTGGGTGCGCCTGATGAACGAGCGGCGCCCCGTGTACGAGCGGGTCGCCAGCCACGTCGTCGACACCGCGGGGCGCACCGCGGACGACGTCGCGGCCGAGGTGGCCGCCCTGCTCGGGGGCGCCGCGTGAGCGACCCGGTCACCATCGCGGTCGGTGACCTGCACGACGTCGTCGTCGGGCGCGGGGTGCTCGACCGGGTCGTCGGGATGCTGCCGGCCGGTGTCCGCCAGGTCCTCCTCGTGCGGCCCGAGGGCCTCGAGCGGTACGCGTCGACCGTCGGCTCCGCGCTGCGCGGGGCAGGGCTGATCGTCCACGAGGTGGCCGTGCCCGACGCGGAGCGCGCCAAGACCGCCGAGGTGGCCGGCCGGCTCTGGGGCGTGCTCGGGGGGCACGCCTTCACGCGCACCGACGTCGTCGTCGCCGTCGGGGGAGGCACGGTCACCGACCTCGCGGGCTTCGTGGCGGCGACCTGGCTCCGCGGCGTGCCGGTGGTGCACGTGCCGACCACCCTGCTCGCGATGGTCGACGCCGCGGTGGGCGGCAAGACCGGCATCAACACGCCCGAGGGGAAGAACCTCGTCGGGGCGTTCCACACCCCGGCCGGCGTGGTCTGCGACCTCGACGTCCTCGCGACGCTGCCGCGCGCCGACCTCGTGGCCGGGCTCGCCGAGGTGGTCAAGGGCGGCTTCATCGCCGACCCGCGCATCCTCGAGCTGGTCGAGGCCGACCCGGAGGCCGCGACCCGGTGGGACGGCGACGTCCTCGCCGAGCTCGTCGAGCGCAAGATCCGCGTCAAGGCGGAGGTCGTCGCCGCCGACCTGTTGGAGGCGTTCCGCCGGGAGGTGCTCAACTACGGGCACACCCTCGGCCACGCGGTCGAGCAGGTGGAGCACTACGCGCGCCGGCACGGCGAGGCCGTGGCCGTGGGGATGGTCTTCGCCGCCGAGCTGGGCCACCGCACCGGCACCGTCGACGACGCCCTCCTCGCCCGGCACCGGACCGTGCTCGCGTCGGTGGGGCTGCCGACGACGTACGACGGCGCCCCGTTCGAGGACCTGCTCGCGGCGATGGCCCGCGACAAGAAGTCCCGCGGCGCCACCTTGCGGTTCGTCGTCCTCGACGGGCTCGCGCACCCGGTGCGGCTCGAGGGGCCGGAGGAGCCGCTCCTGCGCGAGGCGTACGCCGCGCTCGCGCCCTGACCCCGCTCGGCTGGCGGCGACCCTCTCGGCTGGCGGTGACCTGCGGACGCGGTGGTGCCACAGCACCGCCATCCGGGCACGCCATCGGGCAGCCGCGCGGGTGGACCCGAGGCCGGATGTCGAGTCCGAGCCGACGCCGGCCGGATGTGCGCGCCGGCCTGTGGATGACGGTCCCGCGCCCCGCGCCGCCCGTGTCATCGTCGGGGATGCTCGGCGACCCGCCTCCGATCCCCTTCGATCCCGGACTGCTCCGACGGTCCACCGACCTTCGCCTCCTCGGGATCGACCCCGGGCGGTCGGGGTGGCACCACGTCCGGCACGGCTGGTGGGTCGACCAGACGGTGTGGGCCGGCTGCACGCCCGAGCAACGCCACGCGGCGGTGGTGCACGCCACCGACCTGTCCTGCCGGGAGCCCGGCCGGCACGTCTACGTCCTGGAGTCGGCCGCGGCCGTGTGGGGCCTCCCGCGCGTCGAGGACTGGCCGCAGCACGTCACGATGCTCGTGCGTGGCCCTCGCACCCGGGGCTCCCGGATGCTGCGTCCGCACGTCGGTGCGCCCGCCGAGCCGGTTCGCCGTGGCGGCCTCCTCCTCACCGACGTCGCCCGTACCGTCATCGACCTGGCTCGGACCGGCTCCCTGGCGACCGCGTTCTGCGCGGCCGACCACGCGCTCCGGCACCGGTTGTGCACCGCGTCGGCGCTGCGCGAGGCGGCCGACGCGGTCCCGGCGAGGGTGCGGGGGCGACCCACCGCCTCGCTGGTGGCCGAGCTCGCCGATGGTCGGTCGATGTCGGCGGGCGAGAGCCTCTCTCGTGCGCGGATGCTCGAGCTCGGCGTACCGCGCCCGCAGCTCCAGGTGCCCGTCGAGGACGCGGACGGCCCCATCGGCCTGGTCGACTTCGGATGGCCGGGCGTCGCCGGCGAGTTCGACGGGCGCCGCAAGTACGCCGTGCCCGCCGGCGCGACCCCCCGGGAGGCCGAACAGGTGCTCTGGGCGGAGAAGCTCCGGGAGGACCGCATCCGCCGGCAGCTCCGGCTCGCCCGGTGGACCTGGCGCGACGCGATGGCTCCGGCCCGGCTCGGCCCCATCCTCGCCGAGCAGGGGGTCCGGCCGGTGCCCCGACCCGGCTGGGTGGACCTCGCGCCCCGCCGCGTCTCGTGATGCCGCGGCCCGGGTCGGGTCCGTCCTCCCGGGTGGTGGCGACCTGCGGGAACGGTGGCGCCACCGCACCGCCATCCGGGCGGGCCACCGGGCAGCCGGCCGCGTGGACCCGGAGCCGACCGCCGCCCCGCGCGCACACCGTGCCCGGGCCCGCTGGTGTGCGGTCCGCCCCGGCCCGGGCGGTACGATGATCGCTGATCCCCACCCCCTCGCCGGGGTGGCGCGCGCCCGGACGTCGGGGCGCCGACCGACCGAACCGCAGAAAGTGACTTCTTCGTGGCATCGACCAACGAGCTCAAGAACGGCCTCGTCCTCAACCTCGAGGGCCAGCTGTGGTCCGTCGTGGAGTTCCAGCACGTCAAGCCCGGCAAGGGCCCCGCGTTCGTGCGGACGAAGCTGAAGAACGTCCTCTCCGGGAAGGTCGTCGACAAGACGTTCAACGCCGGCGTCAAGGTCGAGACGGCGAACGTCGACAAGCGGACGATGCAGTACCTCTACAACGACGGCACCGACTTCATCTTCATGGACGGCGACACCTACGACCAGCTCCCCGTGACCCCCGAGGTCGTCGGCGACGCCGCGAAGTTCATGGTCGAGAACCAGGAGGCGATCGTCGCCCGCCACGACGGCAGCGTCCTCTACATCGAGCTCCCCGCCTCGGTCATCCTCGAGATCACCTACACCGAGCCGGGCCTGCAGGGCGACCGCTCCACCGGTGGCACGAAGCCGGCGACGCTGGAGACGGGCGCCGAGATCCAGGTGCCCCTCTTCCTCGAGCAGGGCACCAAGATCAAGGTCGACACCCGCGACGGCTCCTACCTCGGCCGGATCAGCTGACCCGTGGCCGCCCGCACCAAGGCCCGCAAGCGCGCCCTCGACCTGCTGTTCGAGGCCGAGCAGCGCGGCGTCGACCCCGCGGAGCTGCTCCGTGAGCGGCTCGCGAAGCCGGTGACGGAGCACCCGCTCGCGGAGCTGACCGCCGATCTCGTCACCGGGGTGTCCGAGCGCCGCGAGCAGCTCGACGAGCTGATCTCGACCTACTCGCAGGGCTGGACCCTCCAGCGGATGCCGGCGGTGGACCGCGCGATCCTCCGCCTCGGCGCGTGGGAGGTCCTCCACTCCACGGACGTCCCCGAGAACGTCGCGATCAGCGAGTGGGTGACGCTCGCCACCGAGCTGTCCACCGACGACAGCCCGCGCTTCGTCAACGGGCTGCTCGCCCGGCTCGCCGAGGTCAAGCCCACCCTGGCCTGACCCGGCGGCCGGTGTGGGACCGCCGGTGCTCAGTCCTCGTCGAGGCGGAAGCCGAGCTTGAGCCCCACCTGGTAGTGGGCGACCTTCCCGTCCTCGAGGTGCCCGCGGATCTCGGTGACCTCGAACCAGTCCAGGCCGCGCACGGTGGTGCTCGCCCGGCCGACCGCGGAGGAGATCGCCTCGTCGATGGACGTGGTCGAGGTCCCCACGACCTCGCTGATGCCGTACGTGTGCGCCATGGCTCCACCTTCCGCCGCGGGCCGCCCTCGTGGCGGCCCCGTCCGTCGATCCTCCCGCGCCGGAGCCCGGGCGGCCAGGGTCAGCGCCCGCCGGCGCTCGCGAAGACGACCTCCGGCCACGGGGACGCGGCCAGCCAGCGCCGGTAGGACTCCGCGTCGGCGTCGGCCGGGGGGAAGAGCGGCTGCCGGGCCGGCTCGGCAGCCGCCGGTGCCGGACACATCGGGGGACCGGTGCGAGTGGTCGTGGTCGTCGTGGACACGGGAGCCTCCTTCGGGGCCTCGGCGATGACTGACCATGACAGTCTGTTACTGAACCCATAGTCTGGCATTATGTGTCTCACGGGATGGATGCCGTTCCCGCCGATCTCGGCCGGTGGGGTCTGGTGCGCAGCCCGGCGCCGTGCTCCACTGGGCCGATGGAGACCACCGGTCAGCGCTTCGCCACCGCTCTCGCGGCCAAGGACCACGACGCCGTGCTCACAGCCCTGGCCGCGGACGTCGACTTCCGCGGGCTCACCCCGGGGCGGGCGTGGGAGGCGTCGACCTCCGAGGAGGTCCTCGGCATCCTCTTCGACTGCTGGTTCGAGGACTCCGACGAGGTGACCGGCCTGCTCGACGTCACCGTCGGGACGCCCGTGGAGGACACCGAGCGCGTCTCCTACCGGCTCGCCCTGAGCACCCCGGACGGCCCGCGCACGGCCGAGCAGCAGGCGTACTACCGCACCGACGGGGACCGCATCACCCACCTGCGCGTGCTCTGCTCCGGGTTCCGACCGGCACCGGCACCCTGAGCCGTCCGCACTGCGGGCCGGTGCGCGGACGGACGCCGCCGACGGGCTAGAGTGGCGCCCGCCAGACATCCTTTAACGACCTGTCCCGTGAGGCAGGGAAGGAGGTCGCACGCGGATGACGCGCGCCGACGAGAGTTCCCCCGCCGGAGCCGACGACCCCGCTCCCGGTGCCCCCCGCACCGTGATGAGCGAGCCGGACGTCGCCCGGGCCCTGCGTCGCATCGCCCACGAGATCGTCGAGCGCAACAAGGGCGCCGACGACCTCGTCCTCCTCGGGATCCCCACCCGCGGCGTCGAGCTGGCCCGCCGGCTCGCCGAGCTCGTCCGGGAGGTCGAGGGTGTGGACGTGCCCACGGGCGCGCTCGACATCACGATGTTCCGCGACGACCTGCGCCACCAGCCGACCCGGGCCCCGCTGCCCACGCACATCCCGAGCGAGGGGGTCGACGACAAGGTCGTCGTCCTCGTCGACGACGTCCTCTACTCCGGGCGCACCATCCGGGCCGCCCTGGACGCCCTCGCCGACCTCGGTCGGCCGCGCGCCGTGCGGCTGGCCGTGCTCGTCGACCGCGGCCACCGCGAGCTGCCGATCCGCGCCGACCACGTCGGCAAGAACCTGCCGACGGCGCACACCGAGCGCGTCATGGTCCGGCTCACCGGGGTCGACGACAGCGAGGAGTCCGTGACCATCGCCGCCGGCGAGACCCGCGCCGGCAGCCCCTCGACCCCGGGAGGCACCCGATGAGGCACCTGCTCTCCAGCGCCGACCTCAGCCGCGACGACGTGCGGATGCTCCTCGCGACCGCCGCCGAGATGCACGAGGTCCAGCGCCGCGACGTCAAGAAGCTGCCCACGCTGCGCGGGCGGACCATCATCAACCTCTTCTTCGAGGACTCCACCCGCACCCGGAGCAGCTTCGAGATCGCCGGGAAGTGGATGTCCGCGGACACCATCAACATCACGGGCAAGGGGTCCTCGGCGAGCAAGGGGGAGTCCCTGCGCGACACCGTGATGACGATCGACGCGATGGCCGTCGACTGCGTCGTCATCCGGCACATGGCCAGCGGGGCCGCCCACCAGGTGGCGCAGTGGGTCGACGCGAGCGTCGTCAACGCCGGCGACGGCACCCACGAGCACCCCACCCAGGCCCTCCTGGACGCGTACACGATGGAGCAACGGCTCGGCAGCCTCGAGGGGCGCCGCGTCGCGATCGTCGGCGACCTCACCCACAGTCGGGTGTTCCGCTCCAATGCGATCACCCTGCGCACCCTCGGCGCCGACGTCACGCTCGTCGCGCCGCCCACCCTCATGCCGAGCGGCATCGGGACCTGGGCCGCCGCCGACGGGCTGACCCTCACCGACGACCTCGACGCCGTGCTCGCCTCCGGCCCGGACGCCGTGATGATGCTGCGCGTCCAGCGCGAGCGGATGAGCGGCGGCTTCTTCCCGACCCCGAGGGAGTACACCGTGGGCTTCGGCCTCACCCGCGAGCGCCTCGCCGCCCTCACCGACGCCAACCCCGCGGCCGTCATCTGCCACCCGGGGCCGATGAACCGTGGCCTCGAGATCAGCGCCGACGCCGCCGACGCCGCGCAGAGCCTCGTCCTGGACCAGGTCTCGGCCGGGGTGGCGGTGCGGATGGCCGTGCTCTACCACCTGCTCGCCGGCGAGGAGGTGGCGGCATGAGCGACCTGCTCCTCACCGGCGTCACCTGGCACCAGGCCGACGGCACCGAGCGCCGCGGCGACATCGCCCTGCGCGAGGGCCTGGTCACCGAGGTCGGGTCCGTCGAGGACACCGAGGGGCTGCGCCGGCTCGACGCCGACGGCCTCACGGCGCTGCCGGGGTTCGTCGACCTGCACACCCACCTGCGCCAGCCGGGCCGCGAGGACGCCGAGACGATCCGCTCCGGCTCCCGCGCGGCCGCGGTCGGGGGCTACACCGCGGTCCTCGCGATGGCGAACACGACACCGGTCACCGACACCGCCGAGGCCGCCGAGCACGTCCTCGACCTCGGCCGGGCCGCCGGGCTCGTCGACGTCGTGCCGATCGGCGCGGTGACCAAGGGCCTCGAGGGGCGCGAGCTCGCCGAGCTCGGGCTGATGAACCGGTCCCGGGCCCGCGTGCGGGTGTTCTCCGACGACGGCCACTGCGTCGCCGACGGACGCGTGATGCGGCGCGCCCTCGAGTACGTGCGCGCCTTCGGCGGGGTCGTCTCGCAGCACAGCCAGGACCCCGCGCTCGCCGGCCCGCAGGCCTGCTGCCACGAGGGCGAGCTGTCGGGCCGCCTCGGGCTGCCCGGATGGCCCCCGGTGGCCGAGGCGAGCATCATCGCCCGCGACGTCATGCTCGCCGAGCACACCCGCTCCCGGGTCCACGTGGCGCACGTCAGCACCGCCGAGGGCCTCGACGTCGTGCGCTGGGCCAAGGCCCGCGGCATCGCCGTCACCTGCGAGGTCACCCCGCACCACCTGGCGCTGGGCACCGAGCTCGTCGGCGGCTACGACCCCGTCTACAAGGTCAACCCGCCGCTGCGTCCCACCGAGGAGCAGCAGGCCCTGCGCGAAGGGCTCCTCGACGGCACGATCGACGCCGTCGCCACCGACCACGCCCCGCACGCCCGGCACGACAAGGAGCACGCCTTCGTCGACGCCGCCTTCGGGATGCTCGGCCTGGAGACCGCGTTCAGCGTCGTCCACGACCTCCTCGTGACGAGCGGTGGCCTGACCCTCGCCGACCTCGCCCGGGTGATGTCGGCGGAGCCCGCGCGCATCGCCGGCCTCGCCGGCCACGGCCGTCCGCTGGCCCCCGGCGAACCGGCCAACCTCGTCCTCGTCGACCCCACCGCCTCGGTCACCGTCGACCGCGCCGCGTCGCACTCCCTGTCCCGCAACACCCCGTGGCACGGCCGCACGCTCACCGGCGCCGTCCACACGACGATCCTGCGCGGCGACGTCACCGCGCGGGAAGGAGAACCCGCACCGTGCTGACCACCCGCGAGCCCGCCGTCCTCGTCCTCGAGGACGGACGCACCTTCACCGGCCGGGCGTACGGCCGCCTCGGCGCCACCGTCGGGGAGGCGGTCTTCTCCACCGGGATGACCGGCTACCAGGAGACCCTCACCGACCCCAGCTACCACCGGCAGGTGGTCGTGATGACCTCGCCGCACGTCGGCAACACGGGCTGGAACGACGAGGACGACGAGTCCTCGCGGATCTGGGTCGCCGGGTACGTCGTGCGCGACCCCGCGCTGCGGCCCTCGAGCTGGCGCAGCACGCGGTCCCTCGAGGACGAGCTCGACGCCCAGGGTGTCGTCGGCATCTGCGAGGTCGACACCCGTGCCCTGACCCGTCACCTGCGCGAGCGCGGCGCGATGCGCGTGGGGATCTTCTCCGGCGACCTCGCCGCACACTCCCGCCCCGACCTGCTGCACCGGGTCACCGCGGCCCCCGAGATGACCGGGGCCTCGCTGGCGGCCGAGGTGGCGACGAAGGAACCGTACGTCGTCCCGGCGGTGGGGGAGCGGCGGTTCACCGTCGCCGCGGTCGACCTCGGCATCAAGTCGATGACGCCGCGGAGGATGGCCGAGCGCGGCATCGAGGTGCACGTCCTGCCGGCCACGGCGAGCCTCGAGGAGGTGCGGGCGGTCGAACCCGACGGGGTGTTCTTCTCCAACGGTCCGGGCGACCCGGCGACCGCCGAGGCGCAGGCCGAGCTGCTCCGGGGGGTGCTGCGTGCCGGGATCCCGTACTTCGGCATCTGCTTCGGCAACCAGATCCTCGGCAAGGCGCTCGGGTTCGGCACGTACAAGCTGAAGTACGGCCACCGCGGGATCAACCAGCCGGTCATGGACCGCACCACCGGCAAGGTCGAGGTCACCGCGCACAACCACGGCTTCGCCGTCGACGCCCCGCTCGAGGGCAGCACCGAGACCGAGTTCGGCTCGGCCGCCGTCTCGCACGTCTGCCTCAACGACGACGTCGTCGAGGGGCTCGAGGTGCGCGCCGGCGACCGGCTCGTCGCCTTCAGCGTCCAGTACCACCCGGAGGCGGCGGCCGGTCCGCACGACGCCGGCTACCTGTTCGACCGCTTCGTCGATCTGATGACCACCGCGAAGGAGGTGCACGCCTGATGCCCAAGCGCGACGACATCACGTCCGTCCTCGTCATCGGGTCCGGCCCGATCGTCATCGGGCAGGCCTGCGAGTTCGACTACTCGGGCACCCAGGCCTGCCGCGTCCTGCGCGAGGAGGGCATCCGGGTCATCCTCGTCAACTCCAACCCGGCGACGATCATGACCGACCCGGAGTTCGCCGACGCCACCTACGTCGAGCCGATCACCCCCGAGATCGTCGAGAGGATCATCGCCAAGGAGCGCCCGGACGCCGTCCTCGCGACGCTCGGCGGCCAGACGGCGCTCAACTGCGCGATGGACCTCCACGAGCGCGGCATCCTCGAGAAGTACGACTGCCCCCTCATCGGCGCCAACGTCGAGGCGATCCAGCTCGGCGAGGACCGCGAGAAGTTCAAGGGCGTCGTCGAGCGCTGCGGCGCGGAGTCGGCGCGCTCGGCCATCTGCCACTCGATGGACGAGGTGCTCGCCGCCGCCGACGACCTCGGCTACCCGGTCGTGGTCCGCCCGTCGTTCACGATGGGCGGCCTCGGCTCCGGCTTCGCCCACACCCCCGAGGAGCTGCGGCGCATCGCCGGCACCGGGCTGCAGTACTCCCCGGTCACCGAGGTGCTCCTCGAGGAGTCGATCCTCGGCTGGAAGGAGTACGAGCTCGAGGTGATGCGCGACCACGCCGACAACGTCGTCGTCGTGTGCTCCATCGAGAACCTCGACCCCGTCGGGGTGCACACCGGCGACTCGATCACCGTGGCGCCCGCCCTGACCCTCACCGACCGCGAGTACCAGCGGCTGCGGGACATCAGCATCGCCGTCATCCGCGAGGTCGGGGTCGACACCGGCGGCTGCAACATCCAGTTCGCGGTCGACCCGTCGGACGGCCGCATCATCGTCATCGAGATGAACCCGCGCGTCTCGCGCTCCTCGGCCCTGGCGTCCAAGGCCACCGGCTTCCCCATCGCGAAGATCGCCGCGAAGATGGCCATCGGGTACACCCTCGACGAGGTCCCGAACGACATCACCCGCGAGACCCCGGCGTCCTTCGAGCCCACGCTCGACTACGTCGTCGTCAAGGTGCCGCGGTTCGCGTTCGAGAAGTTCCCCGCCGCCGACGACACCCTGACGACGACGATGAAGTCGGTCGGGGAGGCGATGGCGATCGGCCGCTCCTTCACGGAGGCGCTGCAGAAGGCGCTGCGCTCGCTCGAGAAGTCCGGCAGCAGCTTCCACTGGGACGGCCCCGTGCCGACCCCGGAGGCCGCCCACGCCCTGCTCGACTCCGCCCGGCGGCCCACCGACGGCCGGATCGTCCAGGTGCAGCAGGCGATGCGCGGCGGGCTCTCCGTCGAGGAGGTCCACGAGGCCACCGGCATCGACCCGTGGTTCCTCGACCAGGTCGCGCTCATCGGCGACGTCGCCACCGTCGTGGCCGAGGCCGAGGAGCTCACCCCCGAGCTGCTCCGGCTCGCGAAGCGGCACGGGTTCAGCGACGTCCAGCTCGCCTCGCTCCGGCACATGCCCGAGGCCGTCGTCCGCGGCGTCCGGCACGCCCTCGGGGTGCGCCCGGTCTACAAGACCGTCGACACCTGCGCCGCCGAGTTCGCGGCCCTCACGCCGTACCACTACAGCGCCTACGACGAGGAGAACGAGGTCGCGCCGCGCGAGCGGGAGGCCGTCATCATCCTCGGGTCCGGACCGAACCGGATCGGTCAGGGCGTCGAGTTCGACTACTCCTGCGTCCACGCCTCGTTCGCCCTCCGCGACGCCGGCTACGACACGGTCATGGTCAACTGCAACCCCGAGACGGTCTCGACCGACTACGACACGAGCAGCCGGCTCTACTTCGAGCCGCTCACCCTCGAGGACGTCCTCGAGGTGGTCCACGCGGAGCAGCAGGCCGGTCCCGTCGCGGGGGTCATCGTCCAGCTCGGCGGGCAGACCCCGCTCGGGCTCGCGAAGGCGCTCAAGGCGGCCGGCGTGCCCATCGTCGGCACCTCCCCGGAGGCGATCGACCTCGCCGAGGACCGCGGCGCCTTCGGCCGCGTGCTCGCCGAGGCCGACCTCCCGGCCCCCAAGCACGGCACGGCGTACAGCGCGGCCGAGGCGGTCGAGATCGCCCGCGAGATCGGCTACCCCGTGCTCGTGCGCCCCTCCTACGTCCTCGGCGGGCGCGGCATGGAGATCGTCTACGACGACGAGACCCTCAGCGGGTACGTCGAGCGCGCCACGACCGCGGGCCCCGACCACCCGGTGCTCGTCGACAAGTTCCTCGACGACGCGATCGAGATCGACGTCGACGTCCTCTACGACGGTGAGGAGATGTACCTCGGCGGGATCATGGAGCACATCGAGGAGGCCGGCATCCACTCCGGCGACTCGTCGTGCACCCTGCCGCCGGTCACCCTCGGCGCCACCGAGCTGGAGCGGGTCCGCGAGTCGACGCTCAGGCTCGCGCAGGGCATCGGGGTGCGGGGGCTGATGAACGTCCAGTTCGCCCTGGCCCAGGACATCCTCTACGTCCTCGAGGCCAACCCGCGGGCCTCGCGCACCGTGCCGTTCGTGGCCAAGGCCACCGGTGTCGCGCTCGCGAACGCCGCGGCCCGGATCATGCTCGGCGCCACCGTCGCCCAGCTCCGCGAGGAGGGCGTGCTGCCGCAGCACACCGACGGCGGGCGGATGCCGGCGACGGCGCCGATCTCGGTCAAGGAGGCGGTGCTGCCGTTCAAGCGGTTCCGGACCACCGAGGGGCTCGTCGTCGACAGCCTGCTCGGCCCGGAGATGCGCTCGACCGGCGAGGTCATGGGCATCGACACCGACTTCGGCCGGGCCTTCGCCAAGGCCCAGCTCGGCGCGATCGGCGGGCTGCCGACGAGCGGGACGGTGTTCGTCTCCGTCGCGAACCGCGACAAGCGGGCGATCCTCTTCCCGGTCAAGCGGCTCGTCGACCTCGGCTTCCGCATCCTGTCGACCTCCGGCACGGCGGAGGTGCTCCGCCGCAACGGGATCGACGCCGACGTCGTGCTCAAGCACGCGGAGCGCGGCGAGGGCGGCACCTCGGTGGTCGACCTCATCAACGCCGGGGAGATCGCGATGGTCGTCAACTCCCCGAGCGGCGCCAGCCCGACGACGCGCGCCGACGGCTACGCGATCCGCGCCGCGACGACCGCGATGGACAAGCCGATCATCACGACCGTGCAGCAGCTCGCGGCCGCCGTCCTCGCGATCGAGGCCGTCCAGCACGACGACCTCGAGGTGACGAGCCTGCAGGACCACACGGCCGCCCTCGACCTGTTCGGGATCGGGGCGCAGGCGTGAGCGGTGGCGTGGTCCAGGTGGCCGGCGAGGTCATCGCCAACCGCCGGGTCGGTGCCTACCACCACCTGACCCTCGTCGCCCCGGGCGTCGCCGAGCTGGCCCACCCGGGGCAGTTCGTCGCGCTCGCGGTCGGCGGGCCCACCTCGGCCAACCTCCTGCGCCGCTGCTTCTCGCTCCACAAGGTCAAGCCGTCCGGCACGTACGGCGGCACCGTCGACGTCGTCGTCGCCGCCCACGGACCGGGCACCACGTGGCTCACCGGGCTCTCGGCCCACGCCGCGGTCGACGTCGTCGGCCCCCTCGGACGCCCGTTCCCGCTGCCGGCGGAGCCGGTGGCCTGCGTGCTCGTCGGCGGGGGCTACGGCTCCGCGCCGCTGTTCTGGCTCGCCGAGGCGCTGCGCGAGCGGGGCTGCCACGTCGAGATGGTCCTCGGCGCCGCCTCCGAGGACCGGCTGTTCGGGGTCCTCGAGGCCCGCCGCACGGCCGACGGAGTCACGGTCACCACCGACGACGGGTCGGCGGGCCGCCGGGGCTGGGTCTCCGACGTCCTCGGCGACGTCGTCGACCGCAGCGGCGCCGGGGTCGTCTACGCCTGCGGCCCGATGGCGATGCTGCGCTCGGTCACCGACGTCGCCGCCGCCCACGGCGCGGTCGCCCAGGTGGCCGTCGAGGAGTCGATGGCCTGCGGGATCGGGGTCTGCATGACCTGCGTCATGCCCGTCACCGGCAACGACGGCGTCACCCGGATGGTCCGCTCCTGCGTCGAGGGGCCGGTGTTCCGCGGCGACCGCGTGCGCTGGGACGCCATCGAGGGCGGCATCACCCGGGTGCCCGACGACGCGCTCGGCGCCCCGAGGCCGGGAGGTCACTGATGGTCGACATGCGGACGACCCTCGCGGGCACCACGCTGCCGAACCCGGTGATGACGGCCTCCGGCTGCGCCGCGAACGGCAAGGAGCTGGAGCGGTTCTTCCCCGTCTGCGAGCTCGGCGCCTTCGTCACCAAGACGGTGATGCGCGACCCGCGCTCCGGGCGGGCCACACCCCGGATGGCCGAGACGCCGTCCGGGATGCTCAACTCGATCGGCCTCCAGGGCCCGGGCATCGACGTGTTCTGCGAGCAGGACCTGCCGTGGCTCGCCGCGCGGGGGGCCCGGGTCCTGGTGTCCGTCGCCGGGAACACCGCCGAGGAGTTCGGCGAGGTGGTCCAGCGACTCGTCGCGTCGCCGGCGTGGGGGTGCGTCGTCGGCGTCGAGGCCAACATCTCGTGCCCGAACGTCGCCAACCGCGGCCTGGTCTTCGCGTGCGACCCGGTCTCCTCGGAGCGGGTCGTCCAGATCGTGCGGACCCGGGTGCCCGAGGGCGTGCCGGTCTTCGCGAAGCTGACGCCGGACGTCACGGACATCGTCGCGATCGCCGACGCCGCCCTGCGCGCCGGGGCCGACGGGCTGACGATGATCAACACCCTGCTCGGCATCGTCATCGACACCGACCTGCTCCGCCCCCAGCTGGCCGGGGTGACCGGCGGGCTGTCCGGGCCGGCCATCCGTCCGGTCGCGGTGCGGGCGATCTGGCAGGTGACCGCCGCGATGCGCGCGGGCACCCTTCCGTGGGCGCCGGTCATCGGGGTCGGGGGAGTGCGGACGGGTGCAGACGCCCTCGAGCTCGTCGCGGCCGGGGCGTCCGCGGTGCAGGTCGGCACGGCCACGTTCAACGACCCCTCGGCACCCCGCCGGGTGCTCACCGAGCTCGAGGCCGAGGTCGCCCGCCACGGGTTCACCCGCTTCGCCGACGTCGTCGGCATCGCCCACGAGAGGATGGCCCCCGCATGACCCCGACCCCCTTCGGTGCCCGGCTGCGCGCCGCGATGGACGAGCACGGCCCGTTCTGCCCCGGCATCGACCCGCACCGCGCGCTCGTCGAGTCGTGGGGGCTCACCTACGACCTCGCGGGCGTCGAGCGGTTCGCGATGACCTGCGTCGAGGCCTTCGGCGGCCACGTCGCGGCCGTCAAGCCGCAGTCGGCGTTCTTCGAGGTGTTCGGGTCGCGGGGTGTGGCGCTCGTCGAGCGGGTCCTCGACGGGCTGCGCGCCGCCGGCACGCTGACCATCCTCGACGCGAAGCGGGGGGACATCGGCTCGACGATGGACGCCTACGCCGAGGCCTTCCTCGGTACGGACGCCCCCGCGCCGGCCGACGCCATCACGGTCAGCCCGTTCCTCGGGTACGGCTCGCTGCGCCCCGCGGTCGAGCTCGCCGAGCAGACCGGGCGGGGGCTCTTCGTCCTGGCGCTCACCTCGAACCCCGAGGGGCCGAGCGTGCAGCACGCCGTCCTCGACGGGCGGAGCGTCGCGGGCACGGTGGTCGACGGGGTCACGGCCGACAACGCCGCCGCCCGCGCCGCGGGCACCCTCGGCAGCATCGGGATGGTCGTCGGCGCCACCGTCGGGTCCGCGGTCCACGACCTGGGTCTCGACCTCGCCGGTTCCGCTGCGCCGCTGCTCGCTCCGGGCCTCGGAGCGCAGGGAGGGACCCCCGAAGGGGCTGCGTGCCACCTTCGGCCCCGCCGTGGGGCAGGTGCTCGGCACCAGCTCGCGCGAGGTGCTCGGTGCCGGGCCGGACGTGGCCGCACTGCGCGCCGCCGCACGGCGTAGCGCTGAGACGCTCGCCACGGTCGCCGGAGCGGCGCGTCCCTGACGAAAAGGGACTGCTCACGCGCGGTACAGTCGCGAAGGTACAGCCGGGTGTTGAGCAGCCAGCGCCCGCAGGGACAGCAAGGAACCTTCGTGGCACTTCCCCCCCTCACCCAGGAACAGCGCGCCGCCGCCCTCGAGAAGGCGGCGGCCTCCCGCAGAGAGCGAGCCGAGGTGAAGAACCGGCTCAAGCGCGCGGGCGCCTCGCTGGGCGACGTGATCCAGGACGGGAAGAGCAACGACGTCGTCGGCAAGATGCGCGTCTCCGCCCTCCTCGAGTCGATGCCCGGTGTCGGCCGGGTCCGGGCCCGCCAGATCATGGAGGAGATCGGCATCTCCGAGAGCCGCCGCGTCCGCGGCCTCGGCCAGAACCAGGTGGCGGCGCTCCTCGACCGTTTCGGGCGGCAGTGACGCAGCCCTCCCGCCTCACCGTCCTCGCCGGACCCACCGCGGTCGGGAAGGGGACCCTTGCGGCCTACGTCCGCGAGCACCACCCGGAGGTGTGGCTCTCGGTCTCGGTCACCACGCGGCGCCCGCGCCCCGGCGAGGTCGACGGCGTCCACTACCACTTCGTCTCCGACGAGCGCTTCGACGAGCTCGTCGCGGCCGGCGAGCTCCTCGAGTGGGCGGTCGTGCATGGCCGGGCCAAGTACGGCACCCCGAGGGCCGCCGTCGAGGAGGTCCTGGCCTCCGGCCGTCCGGCCCTGCTCGAGATCGACCTCCAGGGCGCGCGGCAGGTCCGCGAGACGATGCCGGAGGCGTTCTTCGTCTTCCTCGCACCCCCGAGCTGGGACGAGCTCGTCCGCCGGCTCGTCGGCCGCGGCACCGAGGACGCCGAGGAGCGCGCCGCCCGCCTCGACACCGCACGGGTCGAGCTCGCCGCGGCCGAGGAGTTCGACGCCACGGTCGTCAACGACGACGTTCGGCGTGCGGGCGAGGAACTCGTACTATGGATGCGAACCCCCGTCCCCACATCGAATCGAGACTGACGCGTGTCCGGAACCACGGCGAACCCCATCGGCATCACCAACCCGCCGATCGACGAGCTCCTCGAGCAGGCGGACTCCAAGTACGCCCTCGTGCTCTACTCGGCCAAGCGGGCCCGGCAGATCAACGCGTACTACGCCCAGCTCCAGGAGGGCCTGCTCGAGTACGTCGGCCCGCTCGTCGACTCCGAGGTCCACGAGAAGCCGCTCTCGATCGCGCTCCGTGAGATCAACGAGGGCCTGCTGACCTCCGAGCCGACCACCGAGACGCCCACCGAGGGCTGAGTCCCGTGAAGGTCGTCCTCGGGGTCGCCGGGGGCATCGCGGCGTACAAGGCCTGCTCGCTCCTGCGGCTGCTCACCGAGGCCGGCCACGACGTCACGGTCGTCCCGACGGCCGCGGCGCTCCACTTCGTCGGCGAGGCCACCTGGTCCGCACTGTCGGGCAAGCCGGTGCACACCGACGTCTGGTCCGACATCACCGAGGTCCCGCACGTCCGGATCGGGCAGCAGGCCGACCTCGTCGTCGTCGCCCCCGCCACGGCCGACCTGCTCGCCCGGGCCGCCACCGGGCAGGCCGACGACCTCCTGACCAACGTCCTGCTCACCGCGCGCTGCCCGGTCGTCATGGCCCCGGCGATGCACACCGAGATGTGGGAGCACCCCGCCACCCAGGCGAACGTCGCGACCCTCGGCGAGCGGGGCGTCCACGTCGTCCCGCCCGCGTCGGGACGGCTCACCGGCCCCGACACCGGCTCCGGGCGGCTGCCCGAGCCCGAGGAGCTGTTCGCCGTCTGCCAGCGCGAGCTGGCCTCCCCGACTTCTCATGCCGGGGCCCGCGGGACACGCGGCGCGGACGGCGTGTCGGCGGACGCGAGCATGAAGAGTGGGGGAGGTCTCGGGGGGCGGCGGGTCGTCGTCACCGCCGGCGGGACCCGTGAGCCGCTCGACCCCGTGCGCTACCTCGGCAACCGGTCCTCCGGCAAGCAGGGGTACGCCCTCGCCGCGGTCGCCGCAGAGCGGGGGGCCGACGTCGTGCTCGTCACCACCTCGGGCCTCCCGGTGCCGCACGGGGTGCGGGCGGTCCCGGTCGAGACCGCCCTCGAGCTCGAGGCCGCGGTGCGCGCGGAGGCCGCGGCGTCCGACGTCGTCGTCATGGCCGCCGCGGTCGCCGACTTCCGGCCCGCCGAGGTCGCCACCCACAAGATCAAGAAGACCCACGACGTCGGGTCCGACGGCACCGCCGACGAGTCCGCGCCGACCGTGGCGCTCGTGCGCAACCCCGACGTCCTCGCCGGCCTCGTCGCCGCGCGGGGGGCCTCGTCCGCTCCCGTCCTGGTCGGCTTCGCCGCCGAGACCGGGGACGGGACCGGCTCGGTGCTCGACCACGGCCGTGCCAAGCTCGCGCGCAAGGGCTGCGACGTCCTCGTCGTCAACGAGGTCGGTGCCGACGTCACCTTCGGCAAGGACGACAACACCGTGCACGTCCTGCGGCGGGGGAGCGCGGACGTCCTCGACGTCGGCCCGGCGAGCAAGACCGCCGTCGCCGAGGCCGTCTGGGACGTCGTCGCCGACCTGCTCTGACCCCCGCTCCGTCGGGAGCGGGGGCCGGCGCAGGCGTCAGCGACGAGCGGTGGCCGCGTCCTCGTCGGTGCCGGTCTCGAGCTCCTCGGCGTCCTCGTCCGACTCGTCGGTGATCTCCTCGTCGTCGACGTCCTCGTCGGCGTCCTCCGGCTCGGCCTCCTCGCCCTCGCCCTCGACCTCGTCCTGCGGCCCCTCGGCCACCTCGTCGGTCTCGGTCGCCTCGACGTCACCCTCCTCGACGTCGCCCTCCTCGACCCCGGGCTCGTCGGCCGGGGCGTCCTCGGTGGCGGCGACGATCGCCTCGGCGGCCGCGGGGCCACCGAGCGTCGCGAGCATGTTGCGGACGTTGGACAGCTGGGCGGTGATGCTGTCGCGGCGGGCCGTGGCGGCGGCGAGCTCGCGCTCGGAGTCGCGGCGGACCCGGTCGGCCTGCTCCTTGGCGGAGCGGACGATGTCCGCGGCCTCGGTGCGGGCGGCCTCGAGGAGGCGCTGGGCCTCGCCGGTCTTGGCGGTGTGGTCCTCCTCGGCCTCCCGGGCGAGCAGGTCGGCGCGCTCCTGGACGGCGGCGAGCGCGGTGTCCTGCTTGGCGATCTGGTCGTTGAACTCCGCGGCGGCGGCGTCACGCCGCTCGCCGAGGGTCTTCTCGAAGTCGGCCGCCTGCGACGCGGCGGTGGCCCGCTGGTGCTCGAAGTAGGCCTCGGCCTCCTCGCGGCGGGCCGCGGCCTCGCGGGCCGCGTCGTCGATGATCGAGTCGGACTCGGCCTTGGCGCGGGAGAGGACCTCCGCGGCGTCGGTGTCGGCCCGGTTCCGGACCTCCTCGGCGTAGCGGTCGGCCTCGGCGCGCACGAGCTGGGACTCGTCGTCCGCGGAGCGCCGGGCCTCGTCGGCCTCCGTCGCGGCCGCGGCGCGGATCGAGGCGGCCTCCTCGTCCGCGAGACCGAGCATCGACCCGATCCGCTCGCCGAGGTCGGCGAAGGTCGGGCTCGAGGCCTTGCGGCCCTGGTCCTCGAGCTGGGCGAGGCGGCCGCGCTGGTCGTCGAGCTCGGCGGTCGCCGCCTCGTGGTCCTGGCGGATCTTCGACAGCTCGACGGAGGACTCCGCCGCCTCCTGCCGGGCGGACTCCGCCTCCTGGCGGGCCGTCTGGACCGCCTGGTGCAGGGACGCCAGGTGGGCGTCGACCTGCACGGGGTCGTAACCGCGGAAGACGGTCGGGAACTCCGGCTGGTTCATGGGGACTCCTCGTCGGGGGTGGGTGCTGTGTCGTCGTGCGGGTGGTCGCTGTCCGCCCCGGCGGTGCCGGTGGCGGAGTCGTGGACGGCGAGGGCCTCGATGACCCCGGAGAGGCGGCCGAGCTGGCTGGTGATCGCGTCGCGTCGGGCGGCGAGGGTGTGGACCTCCGCGCGGGCCCGCTCGACGGCCGCGTGCGCCTCGGCGCGGACGGCGTCCGCACGCTGGCGCGCCTCGTCCGAGGCCTTGACGATCTCGGCCCGTGCGGCGCGGTGGTACTCGTGCGCCTCGCGGTGCATCTGCTCGATGTCGGCGGCGGTGCTCTGCCGGACCTGCCGCGCGCCGTCCTCGGCCTCGGCCAGCCGGCGCTCGGCGCGGGCCGTGGCCTCGGCCTCCCGGGCGCGCGCCTCGGCCACGAGCCGCTCGGACTCGCGGGCGGCGGCATCACGGGTGCGGGCGGCGTCGGCCCGGGCCTCGGCGAGGACGGACTCGGCGAGCTCGCGCATCCGGCGCGACTCGGACTCGGCCTCGGCGAGCCGGTCCCGCCCCTTCGCCGTCGCGCTCCCGAGCAGGGTCTGCACGCGTTGCCGGTGCGACCGGGTGCGCTCGGTGAGCTCCTGGTGGTGCTCCCTGGCTCGCCGCTCGCGCTCCGCGTCCGCGCGCTCGAGCACCTCGCGCACCGTGCCCTGGGCCCAGGCGAGGTGCTTCTCGGCGCTGTCGACGACGGACGCCGCCTCGGCCTCGGCGTCGGCGACGAGCCGGGTGGCCTCCTTGTGCGCGTCCTCGACGAGCAGGTCGGCCTCGACGCGGGCACCCTGCTCGCGGGTGGAGAGGTCGGCGAGGCGCGCGCTGACCTCGGCCTCGGCGTCCTCGCGGTGCCGGGCGGCATAGGTCTCGACCTCCTGGCGCAGCCCGTGCAGCTCGGAGTCGGTGGCCTCGCGCAGCGCCGTGAGCTCGGCGGTGTGCCGTTCGTGTTCCTCGGCCCACCGCGCCTGGTGGGCGCGGTCCTCGTCGGCGAGGCGGGTCATCGTCGTCTCGTGCTCGACGCGGGCCCGCTCGAGCAGCTCGTCGGCGCGCTGCTGTGCGTCGGCGACGAGGGACGCCGCCTGCTCCTCGGCGATCGAGACCGCCTCGTCGCTGGTCTTCGTGGCGCGCGCCCGCAGCAGCGCGGCCTGGTCGGCCGCGTCGGCGAGCATGATCTCGACCTCGGAGCGGGTCTCCTCGAGCCGGCGCGCGGAGTCCTCGCGGGCGGACTCGACGCGGGAGGTCAGGTCGGCGAGCTCGTGCTGGGCGGCATCGGCCTCGGACCGGATCCGGGCGGCCTCGGTGCGCGCCGAGCTGAGCTCGCGGCCGGCCTCCTCACGGAGCTGGTCGGCGAGGTCCTGGGCGCGGGTGAGCAGGGTCAGCGCCTCGTCGACCGGGCTCGAGGACGCGTCGACGCCCTGCCCGGCCGGAGCCGCTTCGATGCTGGACCCGTCCGACACGGGGCCCATGATTCCAGACACCCGGCCCGACACCGGACCATGCCCGTCATCGATCTCACCGCCCGGTATGTTGGGGCGGGTGCGCCGCCGCCCGTCGCGGTGTCGCAGGCCCCACATCGAAGGAGTTGCCGCGTGTCCGCACGCCTGTTCACGTCCGAGTCCGTCACCGAGGGACACCCGGACAAGATCTGCGACCAGATCTCCGACAGCATCCTCGACGCGATGCTCGACCAGGACCCCCACAGCCGGGTCGCGGTCGAGACGATGGTGACGACCGGCCTGGTCCACGTCGCCGGCGAGGTGACCACGGAGGCGTACGTCGAGATCCCGACCATCGTCCGCGAGACCGTCCTCGGCATCGGGTACGACTCCTCGACGAAGGGCTTCGACGGCGCCTCCTGCGGCGTCGAGGTCTCGATCGGCCAGCAGAGCCCCGACATCGCGCAGGGCGTCGACACCGCCTACGAGAACCGCAGCGGTGGCATCGACCCGAAGGACAAGCAGGGCGCCGGCGACCAGGGCCTGATGTTCGGGTACGCGTGCGACGACACCCCCGAGCTGATGCCGCTCCCCATCTTCCTCGCCCACCGGCTCTCGGAGCGGCTCACCGCCGTCCGCAAGAACGGTGAGCTCTCGTACCTGCGGCCCGACGGCAAGACCCAGGTGACCATCGCCTACGAGGGCGACACCGCGGTGGCCCTCGACGCGGTGGTGCTCTCGACCCAGCACGCCGAGGACATCAGCCTCGACGGCCTGCTCGAGCCGGACATCCGCAGCCACGTCATCGAGCCGGTCCTCGCCGACCTCGCCGGGTCCGGCACGGACCTGCGCACTGACTCCTACCGGACCTACATCAACCCGACCGGCAAGTTCGTCATCGGCGGCCCCATGGGTGACGCCGGCCTCACCGGTCGCAAGATCATCGTCGACACCTACGGCGGCATGGCCCGCCACGGTGGCGGTGCCTTCTCGGGCAAGGACCCGTCCAAGGTCGACCGCTCCGCGGCGTACGCCACCCGCTGGGTCGCCAAGAACGTCGTCGCCGCGGGGCTGGCGCGCCGCTGCGAGGTGCAGGTCGCCTACGCCATCGGCGTCGCCCAGCCGGTGGGGCTCTACGTCGAGACCTTCGGCACCGAGACCGTCCCCGTCGAGAAGATCCAGTCCGCGATCCGCACCGTGTTCGACCTGCGGCCGCTCGCGATCCTCGAGGAGCTCGACCTGCTGCGGCCGATCTACAAGGCGACGGCCGCCTACGGCCACTTCGGCCGCACCGGGGTCGCGGGGGTCGAGAACGCCTTCACCTGGGAGCGGACCGACCGGGTCGAGGCGCTGCAGCGCGCCGTCGCCGGCTGACCGGCCCCGTCGTCCACAGGTGGAGCCCGCCGACCCCGGGAGGGTCGGCGGGCTCCGCTAGGTTCGGGGCCGTGACGGAGACGGGCGAGGACGCGCAGCAGCTGTCCCTCATCGCCCCCGGTCGCGCGCGGCGGCCGCGACGCCTCGCGGGGGAGGACCCGACCACCGAGGACCGCCCCGTGGCCCTCGTCCAGGTCGACACCGGGCTCGCCCACCTCGACCGCCCCTTCGAGTACACCGTCCCGGAGTCGATGACCGAGGGCGCCGTGCCCGGCACCCGGGTCAAGGTGCGCTTCGCGGGCCAGGACCTCGACGGCTGGGTCCTCGAGCGGCGCGACACTCCCGAGCACACCGGCCGGCTCAGCCCGCTGCGGCGGCTCGTCTCGGCGGAGCCGGTGCTCACGCCGGAGGTCCTCGCGCTCGCTCGAGACGTCGCGCACCGGTACGCGGGCACGCTCGGCGACGTGCTGCGCCTCGCGGTGCCGCCCCGCCACGCCCGGGCCGAACAGGCCCTCGCCGTCGAGGCTCCCGAGCGCCCGCCGCTGCCGGCGCACGAGCCGGCGGCGTGGGTCCGGTACCCCGCGGGGCCTTCCTTCCTCGACCACGTGCGGCGGGGGAGCGGCCCGGCGGCCGCCGTCCTGGCGCTGCCGCCGGCCGACCCCGGCACCGGGTGGCCGGTGCTCGTCGCCGAGGCCGTGCGCGCGGCGGTCGACGCCGGACGGGGCGCGGTCGTCGTCGTGCCCGACCACCGCGACGTCGTGCGGGCCGAGGCCGCGGTGCTGGCCGCCGTCGGCCCGGGCCGGCACACCCGGCTGACCGCCGACCAGGGCCCCCAGGCGCGCTACACCGCCTTCCTCAAGGCGCTGCGGGGGCACGCCCCGGTCGTCGTCGGCACCCGGGCCGCGGCCTTCGCCCCCGTGCGTGACCTCGGGCTGGTCGTGTGGTGGGACGACGGCGACGACCTCCTCGACGAGCCGCGTGCGCCGTACCCCCACGTGCGTGAGGTGCTGCTGGCGCGGGCCGCGCGGACGGGCGCGGCGGTGCTGTCCGCGGGGTTCGTCCGCTCCACCGCGGTGGCCGACCTCGTCGCGCGGGGTGTCCTCCGGCCGGTGGAGGCGTCCCGCCGGGTCGTGCGGGAGGCGGTGCCCGCCGTGCGGGTGGCCGGCGAGGGCACCGACGTCGAGCGCGACGCCGCGGTCGCCGCCGCCCACCTGCCCACGGTGGCGTGGCGGGCGGCGAAGGAGGCGCTGGCGTCGGGACCGGTGCTCGTCCAGGTGCCCCGCCGGGGGTACCTGCCGTCGCTGTCGTGCCAGGACTGCCGGCGCCCGGCCCGGTGCCGGGTCTGCGCGGGGCCGCTCGGGCTCACCGGCCCGCAGGGCCCCCCGGCCTGCCGCTGGTGCGGGCGGGTCGAGACGGCGTTCTCCTGCCCGGCGTGCTCCGGCACCCGGCTCCGCTCGTCGGTCGTCGGGGCCCGGCGCACCGCCGAGGAGCTCGGGCGGGCCTTCCCGGGGGTCCCCGTCGAGCGTTCGGGGGCCGGCACGGTGCTCGACGCCGTCGCCGGGTCGCCGCGCCTCGTCGTGTCGACCCCCGGCGCCGAGCCGGTGGCCGAGGGCGGGTACGCCGCGGCGCTGCTCCTCGACGCCTGGGCGCTGCTCGACCGGCCGACCCTCGACGCGGGGGAGGAGGCCCTGCGTCGCTGGTGCGCGGCGGCGGCGCTCGTCCGGCCGGCCGTCGACGGGGGCCGGGTCGTCCTCGCCGGGGCGCCCACGCACGTCACGGTGCCGGCCGTCGAGGCCCTCGTGCGGTGGGACCCGGTGTGGTTCGCCGAGCGCGAGCTCGAGGAGCGGCGCGAGCTGTCCCTGCCGCCCACGGCCCGGCTCGCGGCCGTCACCGGCACCCGCGCGGCCGTCGGTGGCGCGCTCGCCGAGCTCGAGCTGCCGGCGAGCGCCACGACTCTCGGGCCGCTGCCGCACGGCGAGGAGCGGTGGCGAGCGCTCGTCACGGTGCCGGTCGAGGACGGTCTCGTCCTGGCCCGGGAGCTCGCGGCCCTCCGCGCCCGGTCCTCGGCCCGCAAGGACCCCGAACCGGTCACCGTCCGCGTCGACCCCCGCGACCCCACGTCCTGAGCCGAACGGCCGACTCGCGGTCGTTCGCGCCCCACGGCCGGCGCGGCTGCCCTAGGTTCCTGCCCGTGACTTCTGGGGTGGGAGAGATCGCGGTGCTGCCTGAGCTGCGCGAGGACGAGATCGACGGCGTGCGGACCTTCTGGGTGGACACGGGACGCCCGACGCTCGGGGCCGTCCTCGTCTTCCGCACCGGCATGGTGGACGAGACCCTGCCGACGACGGGGTGGTCCCACCTCGTCGAGCACCTCGCGCTGCACGGTCGTGGGACGGGGACGCTGTCGGTCAACGGGTCCACCGCTCTCCTGCACACCCAGGTCCAGGCCCACGGGGCCCACGGCGACGTCGCGGCGTTCCTCCGCGACGTGACGACGTGGCTCGCGGCCCCGGACCTCGGCCGCCTCGGGCACGAGAGCCGGGTCCTGCGGGCGGAGGCGGAGTACCGCGGCCAGGGTGACGGCACCGCGGCGCTCCTGCAGCGCTACGGCGCCCGGGGGCCCGGGCTCGTCGGGTATGCGGAGCCCGGCCTCGCCCGCGCCGCGGAGGGGCCGCTGCGCGAGCTGCTCGGCACCTCCTTCACTGCCGGCAACGCGGTCCTCGTCCTCGACGGCCCGCCTCCGGAGGGGCTGCGCCTGGCGCTCGGGCCCGGGGCCCCCGTTCCGGTGCCCGACCTCCCGACGACGACCGAGGCGCGACCCGCCGCGTACGTCACCGCCGGACGGCTCGTCCTGTCCGGCGAGGTGCCGCGCACGGTCCCGGCGACGTTCCTCCCCCAGGTCGTGGAGGACATGCTGCGGCGCGACCTGCGGGACGCGGCGGGCGGCGCGTACGCACCGTGGGGGACGTACGAGGCGGTCGGTCCCGACACCGGCGTCGTGCTCGCGGGATCCGACGTCGCGCGGTCCCTCCACCCGACCGTCGTCCACTACGCCCTCTCCGGACTGGCGGCCCTGCGTGAGCGGGGGCCGATCGCGGGGGTCGTCGAGGACGCGGTGGCCGCGGCGGTCCGAGGGCTCAGGGACCCGTACCAGGCGACGGGCTTCGCCTACCGAGCCGCCGTCGCCCACCTGCGCGGCGAGCCACCGCAGTCGCCCGAGGCGGTGGTCGAGGAGGTCGCCGCCGTCACCCGGGACGACGTCCACGCGGTGGTCGCCGGGTTCGGCGACAGCCTGCTCCTCGGGGTCCCCGGTGATGCCGCCTGGAACCACGAGCTGCGGATGCTGCGGATGGGGGAGCGGCAGCGGCGCCCCGGCGGGACGAGGTACCGGACCCGGAACGCCCCGGCGGTACACGAGGACCTCGTCGTCGGAGAGGAGGGCCTGGCCGTCGGGTCGGGCGAGCGCTGGCGCACGGTGGAGGTCGGGGACGTCGCGGGCGTCCTCGCCTTCCCCGACGGGGGCCGCCACGTCATCCGCCGCGACGGTTGGGGCATCAGCGTGGAACCGACGATGTGGCGCCGTGGTCGGGCCGCGGTCACCCGCGTCGACGAGTGCCTCCCCTCCGGGCTGGTCATGGTCCTCGATGCGCGGGACCCCTCGGTCCTGCCGCGACCGGCGTCGGCGTGGCGCCGCTGGCTCCCTGCCTGGTGGATCGTCCTCGGGCTCGTCCTGTTCACGGCCCTGCTGCTCCTGGGCATCGGGACCGCCGAGCCGTTCACGGTGGTCGTGGCGGCCGGGGCGATCGCCCTGTGCCTGCTCGGACTGCGTCAGGGGTGTGCGGCGCGCTCGTCGTAGACCGCGACAGGCCCGGGTTGCCCCGGCCACGCGCACCTAGACTCGCCGGGTGCGTCTCGTCCTCGCCGGAACCCCCGACACCGCCGTCCCCTCGCTGCGGGCGCTGCTCGCGTCCCACCACGAGGTGGCCGCCGTCGTGACCCGCCCCGACGCCCGCTCCGGGCGGGGGCGCACCCTGTCGCCCTCCCCGGTCAAGGAGGTCGCGCTCGAGCACGGTCTCGAGGTGCTGACCCCGGACCGGCCGCGAGACCCCGACTTCCTCGACCGGCTGCGCGAGATCGCACCCGACTGCTGCCCGGTCGTCGCCTACGGCGCGCTGCTGCCCCGCGTCGCCCTCGACGTGCCGCCACAGGGGTGGGTCAACCTGCACTTCTCCCTGCTGCCGGCCTGGCGCGGCGCGGCCCCCGTGCAGCGGGCCGTCATGGCCGGTGACGAGGTGACCGGCGCGAGCACCTTCGTCATCGAGGAGGGCCTGGACACCGGCCCGGTGCTCGGCGCGGTCACCGAGGTGGTGCGCCCCACGGACACCGCCGGCACCCTGCTGGAGCGGCTCGCGGAGATCGGTGCCGGGCTGCTCGTCGCCACGATGGACGGGCTCGCGGACGGCTCGCTGCGGGCCGTGCCCCAGCCGGCCGACGGCGTCAGCCACGCCCCGAAGCTGTCGACCGGGGAGGCCGAGGTGCGCTGGGGGCTCCCCGCGCACGTCGTCGACCGGCACGTCCGTGGCTGCACCCCGGCGCCCGGGGCCTGGACCACCTTCCGCGGCGAACGGCTCAAGGTCGGCCCCCTCGACCCGGCGCCGAGCGCCCCGGAGGACCTCCCGCCCCTCGCGCCCGGTGCGCTGCACCCGACGAAGCGGACGGTGTTCGTCGGGACGGCCTCGGGGCCGGTGGCCCTCGGCGAGGTGCGGCCGCACGGGAAGAAGCCGATGCCGGCCGCGGACTGGGCCCGCGGTACCCGCATCGCTCCCGGCGAGCAGCTCGGCTAGCGTCGCCGTCATGGCAGGTGTGCGCCGGGCCCGGGCGGCCCGCAGGCGGACGCGGCGCCTCGCCGGCGCCGTCCAGGACCTGACGGTCGCGCAGTGGGAGGCGGTACACCCTGACCGACGTCGCCCCGGACGGTCTCGTGTCCTAACGTCGGGGGATGGTCCGTGACTCCACCGCCGCCCTCCTGCGCCGCACCGCCCTCGACCGCCAGCGCACGGGCCGCGTGCCGGGTCTCCACGCGAGCGTCGTGCGGCGCGGAGAACTCCTCTGGGAGGCCGGGATCGGCACGGCCGAGGCCGGCACGGAACGCGTCCCGACCGGCGAGGACCAGTTCCTCGTCGCTTCCAACACCAAGACGTTCGTCGCGACGATGGTGCTGCAGCTGCGCGACGAGGGCCGCCTCTCGCTCGAGGACCGGCTCGCCGACCACCTCCCCGGCCTCGGCCACGGCCTGACGGTCCGGGACGCGCTCTCGCACGTGAGCGGCCTGCAGCGCGAACCGGTCGGCGACGTGTGGGTGACGTTGCAGCACCCCGACGAGGAGACGCTGCTGCGCGAGGCCGACGACGCGGAGGTCATCCTCCGGGCGGGGGAGCAGTGGCACTACTCGAACCTCGCGTTCGCGCTGCTGGGGCAGGTCGTGGCCCGGCTCGACGGCCGACCGTGGCACGAGTCCCTCCGCGCCCGGCTCCTGGACCCCCTCGGGATGACGCGCACGAGCGTCGGCTTCGACGGCGGCCCGCACGCCCACGGCTACTACGTCGGGCCGTGGGACGACGTGCCACGGCCCGAACCGGTCCTCGACCTCGCGGCCACCGGACCCGCCGGTGCCCTGGCCTCGACCGCGCAGGACCTCGCGCGCTGGACCGCCTTCGTGGCCGACCCCGACCCGGACGTCCTCGACCCCGCGACGATGGCCGAGATGACGCGCCCACGGGCCTTCGTCGACGCCGACGGCTGGCAGATGGGGATGGGGCTCGGCTTCTTCCTCCTGCGCTCGCCCGGCGGGCGCGTGCTCGCGGGGCACACCGGCGGGATGCCGGGGCACGTGACCGGCGTCTTCACCGACCGCTCCACCGGCACCGCCGGCATCGTCCTCATGAACTCGAGCACACCCGGTGACCCCGCCGGCTTCGCCGCCGCCCTCGTCGACGTCGTCCTCGACCGCGAGCCGCCGGAGCCGGAGCCCTGGCGGCCGGGCACCGAGGTGCCCGACGAGCTCCGCCCGCTGCTCGGCCGGTGGTACTCGGAGGGGAGCCCCTGGGACCTCTCGGTCCGGCAGGGCGTCCTCGAGGCGCGCTCGCCCGCCTGGCCGGCGTCGCGCGACGCGTGGACCTTCGAGCGGCTGGGCCCGGACCTCTTCCGCGCGACGACGGGGGCCGAGCGGCACGAGCCGCTGCGCGTCCTCCGCGACGACGACGGGGCGGTCGAGTCCCTCCGGTGGGCGACCTACCGGGTCACCCGCGAACCCCTGGGCTTCGGGGAGACACCGTCAGGAGGCTGACGCCGGGCCCCGCGCCTCGAGCGCGTCGAGGTCGCGCTCGGCATAGCGGCGGTGCCACCACTCCTCGTTGAGGATGGTGAGCAGGCACTCACGGACGGGGAAGGCGTGCGACTCGGGCCAGCCGGGGCCCTCGACGGGCACCGTGTCGGCGGCGAGGGCGTCGTCGGTCAGGCCGTCCAGGTACTCGCGCACCCGGCCCATCCGGTCGGCGCGCAGCGCGAGGACGGTGTCGAGGTCGGGGCGGGCGTCGCGGTCGCGCGGGACCCCGTCCAGGTCCGGCGCCTCGTCCCACGGCAGGGACAGGGGGTGCCAGGGGGTCGGATCCCCGAGGATCGCGCGCAGGAGCCAGGACTCGGTGGCCATGGCCAGGTGACGCAGGGTCTCGATGAACGACCACTCGTCGTCGACGGACTCGTGGAGCAGCGCGGGGTCCAGCGTGCGTGCCCGGGCCACGGTGCCCTCCCACAGCTCCTCGACGACGTCCCAGGCGTGCCGGAAGCCCTCCGGCTCGCTCGGGCGCATCGCCGCGTGGTCGGGGAAGCGCCGGTCGAGCTCGGCCTCGACGAGCGGCCCCACCTCGACGCCGTTGACGGTCAGGCCCTCGATCTCGCCGCTGATCGCGAGTCCCTGGACCCAGGCGCCACGCACCACGACGTCGGCGAGCAGGACGTCGCGCATCCTCAGTCCGCTGAGGTCCGCCGAGGTGAGGCTGGCCCCCCGCGCCCGGACGTCTCGTGCGACGGCGCCGGAGAGGTCGACCTCCTCGGCGCGCACGTCCCGGAGGACGACCTGGTGGACGGTGCGCCCGGTGGGTTGCGGATCAGGGGTCTGACTCATGTCGACACCGTAGGGCGGGATCCGGACGGAGCACGTCCGGTACCTGCGTCGCCTGCGGGGTTCGGCGCTCGGAGTCTCGCGCGGCTAGCCTCCTCAGGTGCCCGACCGACCCACCCGCCCCCACGGCGGAGGCCCCCGCCGCCGTTCCGTGACCACCCCTGCCCAGCGCACCCGGCGCGCCGAGCCGACGCGTTTCGCCGCGTACACGCTGCTGCGCGCGGTCGCCGACGGCGCCTACGCCAACCTCGAGATGCCGCAGATGATCCGCCAGCGGCGCCTCGAGCCCCGCGACGCCGCCTTCGCCACCGAGCTGGCCTTCGGCACCATCCGGTGGCAGGGGCTCTACGACGCGGTGATCGCGGTCGCCGCCGACCGCCCGGCCGAGCGCATCGACCCGAACATCCTCGACGTGCTGCGCCTCGGGGTGCACCAGCTCCTCGGGATGCGGGTGCCTCCGCACGCGGCCGCCGACCAGACCGTCGGGCTGGCACGTACGGTCGTCGGGCAGGGCGCGTCCGGGCTGGTCAACGCCGTCCTGCGCCGGGTGGGGGAGCGCACCCTCGAGGAGTGGACCGAGGCGGTGACGCCCGAGGGCGGGGGAGCGGCCGCGCTCGCGGTGCGCCACTCCCACCCCGAGTGGGTCGTCACCGCGCTGCGGGCGGCACTGCTCGGCCACGGCCGAGCGACCCCGGAGACCGTCGACGCCGAGCTCTCGGCCCTGCTCGCGTCCGACAACGTCCCGCCCCGGGTGCACCTCGTCGCCCGGCCCGGGTTCGTCGCCGTCGAGGACCTCGTCCGTGCCGCCGACGCCGAGGTCAGCACCGGCTCGCCGCTCGGGGTCGTGCTCCGCAGCGGCGACCCCGGCCGGATCGCCGCCGTCCGGGACGGTCGCGCGGCCGTCCAGGACGAGGGCTCCCAGCACGTCGCCCTGGCGCTCGCCGCGGTCGAGGTGCCCGAGGGTCTCCCGGCCCGCTGGCTCGACCTGTGCGCGGGACCCGGCGGCAAGGCGGGCATCCTCGGCGCGCTCGCGCTGCAGCGCGGTGCCGACCTCACCGCGGTGGAGGTGAGCCCGCACCGGGCGGACCTCGTGCGCTCCGGCCTCGGGCAGGTCATCGAGCGCGCTGCCGAGGCCGGTCGCACCGTCGAGGTCCGGACCGCCGACGGCCGCGAGGTGGGCGAGGAGGAGCCCGGCGCCTACTCACGCGTCCTCGTCGACGCCCCGTGCACCGGCCTCGGGGCACTGCGCCGCCGGCCCGAGGCGCGCTGGCGTCGTCAGCCGTCCGACCTCTCCACCCTCGGCCCGCTCCAGCGGTCCCTCCTCGCCTCGGCGCTGGACGCCGTCGCGCCCGGTGGTGTCGTCGCGTACGCGACGTGCAGCCCCCACGTCGCCGAGACCCGGTTCGTCGTGTCCGACGTGCTCAAGAAGCGGGACGACGTCGAGGTGCTCGACGCCCGCCCGTACGTCACCGACGCCGCGGGGGAGCAGCTGGCCGAGCTCGGGGACGGCCCGTACGTGCAGCTGTGGCCGCACGTCCACGGCACCGACGCGATGTTCCTCGCCCTCCTCCGCAAGCGCGGCTGAGCGTCGCTAGGGTGGCGGCCGTGCAGATCTCCCCCTCGATCCTCGCCGCCGACTTCGCCAACCTCCAGTCCGAGCTCGAGGCCATCTCGACCGCCGACTGGGCGCACGTCGACGTCATGGACAACCACTTCGTCCCGAACCTGACCCTCGGGCTGCCCGTCGTCGAGCGCCTGCAGCAGGTCTCGCCCGTCCCGCTCGACTGCCACCTCATGATCGAGGACCCCGACCGCTGGGCGCCGGGGTACGCCGAGGCCGGCGCGGGCTCGGTGACCTTCCACGTCGAGGCCGCGGCCGACCCCGTCGCGACGGCCCGCGCCATCCGTTCGGCCGGGGCGCGCGCGGCGTTCGCGGTGAAGCCGGGCACCGACTTCGCCCCGTACGAGGAGCTGCTCGCCGAGGTCGACATGGTCCTCGTGATGACGGTCGAGCCGGGCTTCGGTGGGCAGTCCTTCATGGCCGACCAGATGCCGAAGGTCCGCCAGGTGCGCGAGGCGGTCCGCCGCCGCGGGGGCGAGATCTGGGTGCAGGTCGACGGCGGTGTCTCCGCCGACACCATCGAGCAGTGTGCGGAGGCCGGGGCAGACGTCTTCGTCGCCGGGTCCGCCGTCTACGGCAAGGAGTCCGCGGCCGACGCCATCGCGGAGCTGCGGGCGCTCGCCGAGCGGCACCGGCACTGACCATGGCCTCGCTCGCCGAGCGCCTGGCCGACGCCGCCGGGTACGCGGCCGACCTCGACCTCACCGAGGGCCTCGCGCCCGGCGAGGTGCTCGAGGGCGTCGAGCTCGAGGCCTGCCGGTTCGACGGGTGCGTCCTCGAGAAGGGTGTCCTGCGCGACTGCACCTTCACCGACTGCACGTTCACCGGCTGCAACCTGTCGATGGCCGACCTCGACGGCAGCCGCTTCACCGACTGCCGCTTCGTCGACTGCAAGGCGCTCGCGGTGGCGTGGGGTCGGGCCCGCCCCGCCCCCCTCTCGACGCGCCCGTGGGACTTCGAGCGCTGCCGCCTCGACCTCGGGTCCTTCCGCGAGGTCGAGGGTGCCGGGTCGCGCTTCGCGGACTGCTCGCTGCGGGAGGTCGACCTCGCCGGCGCCGACCTCCGCAAGGTCGAGCTGCCCGGGTGCGACCTCTCGGGCGCGACCTTCGCGGGCACCGACCTGCGGGAGGCCGACCTCGTCGGCGCGACGGGCTACGCGGTCGACCCGGGGGAGAACCGGGTCCGGGGGCTGCGGGTCGACGCGGTCGCGGCCGCGGGGATCCTCCGGGCGATGGGGCTGGTCGTCGAGGGCTGAGCCCCCGGCTGGCCGTGAGGGATCGCACAGCGGACGCAGGCTGTTCTCCCGGGCGGGTGTGGCGCATACTGGTCGGGTACGTGCTCCGGGGTCGGTGCAATTCCGAGCCGGCGGTGACAGTCCGCGACCCGGCCGCAGCCAGCGGCCGGTTGACCAGGTGGAAATCCTGGACCGACGGTGAAAGTCCGGATGGGAGGCAGCACGTGCCGGTGGGACCCTCGGGTCCCGTCGGCGGCCGTTGACGACGGGCGCACCCTCGAGGTGCGTGCGTCTGTAGGCCATCAGCCCGGAGCCCGACCGACCGACCGGTTCGAGGCACGAGGGCAGGCCCCATGGAGCAGCACACCGCGCTGATGCAGCGGGCGCTCGACGCCGCCCTGCTCGGCCCCGAGGCCGACCCCAACCCCCGCGTCGGCTGCGTCGTCACGGACGCCGCCGGAGTCGTCGTCGGCGTCGGCCACCACCGCGGCGCCGGCTCGCCGCACGCCGAGGTCGACGCCCTCACCCGGGCGGGGGAGTCCGCGCGCGGGGGCACCGCCTACGTCACCCTCGAGCCCTGCGACCACACCGGGCGCACCGCGCCGTGCAGCGAGGCCCTGCTCGCGGCGGGCGTCGCCGCCGTGCGGTACGCCGTGCCCGACCCGGACCCCGCCGCGGCCGGGGGCGCAGACCGCCTGGCCGACGCCGGCGTCACCGTGGCGCAGGGCCCGCTGACCGCCGAGGCCGAGGCGCTGAACCGGACCTGGCTGCACGCCCGCCGCTCCGGGCGCCCCTGGGTCACCTGGAAGACGGCCTCGACCCTCGACGGCCGCTCCGCCGCCGCCGACGGCACGAGCCGCTGGATCACGGGCGAGACCGCCCGGGCCGACGTCCACCGCCTGCGGGCCCGGTGCGGTGCCGTCGTCGTCGGCACGGGGACGGTCCTGGCCGACGACCCGGCCCTCACCGTGCGCGGGCCGGACGGAGCCGTGACCGGCCGCCAGCCGCTGCGGGTCGTCGTCGGCAAGCGTGACCTGCCCGCCGGCCTGCGTGTCCTCGACGATGCCGCCGGGTCGCTCGTCGTCGCGTCCCGAGACCCCGCCGAGGTCCTCTCGGTGCTCCACGAACGCCAGGTGCACCACGTCCTCCTCGAGGGGGGACCCACCCTCGCCGCCGCCTTCCTGCGCGCCGGGCTCGTCGACGAGGTCGTCGCCTACGTCGCGCCGGTGCTGCTCGGGGGCGGGCCGGCCAGCGTGGGCGACCTCGGCGGCAGCAGCATCGACGACGCGCTGCGCCTGGAGACCACCGACGTCACCGTCCTCGGCGGCGACGTCCGCATCACCGCCCACCCCACCGGAAGGAGCTGACCGTGTTCACCGGCATCGTCGAGGAGCTCGGCACCGTCACCGCCCTGGAGCGGGGGACCGAGTCGGCTCGGCTCAGCGTCCACGGACCCCTCGTCACCTCGGACGCCACCCACGGTGCGTCGATCGCCGTCAACGGGGTCTGCCTCACCGTCGTGGAGCACGGGGGCGGGTCGTTCACGGTCGACGTCATGGCCGAGACCCTGCACCGCAGCAGCCTCGGGGTGCTCGCCCCCGGGGACCGGGTCAACCTCGAGCGCGCGATGGCGGCGTCCTCCCGGTTCGGCGGCCACGTCGTCCAGGGGCACGTCGACGGCACCGCCACGGTGACGGCGCGCGAGCCCGGGGAACGGTGGGAGGTCGTCCGCTTCTCGCTGCCCCCCGAGCTGTCGCCCTACCTCGTCGAGAAGGGGTCGATCACCGTCGACGGGGTGTCGCTGACGGTCGTCGACGTCACCGACGACGCGTTCTCCGTCTCGCTCATCCCCACGACGCTCGAGCTGACCACGCTCGGCGCGAAGGGAGTGGGCGACCCCGTCAACCTCGAGGTCGACGTCCTCGCCAAGTACGTCGAGCGGCTGCTCGCCACCCGCTTCGCCCCCACGGAGGTCACCGCATGACCCAGCACCGCGCCGTCACCGGGCTCGCCACCGTCGAGGAGGCGCTCGACGCGCTGCGCGCCGGCCGTCCGGTCCTCGTCGTCGACGACGCCGACCGCGAGAACGAGGGCGACGTCGTCCTCGCCGCGCAGACCCTCACGCCCGAGTGGACGGCGTGGACCGTGCGGCACAGCTCCGGCTACCTCTGCGCCCCGATGCCCGACGAGACGGCGGACCGGCTCGGCCTGCCGCTCATGGTCCGCGACAACCACGACCCGCTGCGGACCGCCTACACGGTGAGCGTCGACGCGGCGGCGGGTGTCACGACCGGCATCTCGGCCGCCGACCGGACGCACACGGCACGGGTGCTCGCCGACCCGTCGTCGACCGCGGCCGACCTCATCCGGCCCGGGCACGTCATCCCGCTGCGGGCCCGTGCCGGCGGGGTGCTGGTCCGCGCGGGGCACACCGAGGCCACGGTCGACCTGTGCCGGCTCGCCGGGCTGGAGCCCGTCGGGGTCATCGGCGAGGTCGTCGAGGACGACGGCACGATGACGCGGCTGCCGGGCATCCTCGCGCTCGGTGCCGAGCACGACCTCCCCGTGCTGACGATCGCCGACCTCGTCGCGTGGCGGCAGCTGCACGACCGGGTGGAGCGTGTCGCCGACACCTCGCTGCCGACCGAGCACGGGAGGTTCCGGGCGCTGGCCTACCGCGACACCGTCTCGGGGGAGGAGCACCTGGCGCTCGTCGGGCCGCGCGGGCTCGGAGGACGCTCGCCGCTGGTCCGCGTGCACTCCGAGTGCCTCACCGGGGACGCGCTCGGGTCGCAGCGGTGCGACTGCGGCCCCCAGCTCGACCGGTCCCTCGCCCGGGTCGCGGCCGACGGTGGCGTCGTCGTGTACCTGCGCGGCCACGAGGGTCGGGGGGTGGGGCTCGCGGCCAAGCTGCGGGCCTACGAGCTGCAGGACCGCGGGCGGGACACCGTCGATGCCCAGGTCGAGCTCGGGCTGCCGGTCGACGCGCGCGACTACGCCGTCGCCGCCGGGGTGCTCACCGACCTCGGCATCTCGTCCGTGCGGCTGCTGACGAACAACCCGGCCAAGGTCGAGGGACTGCGCGCACACGGCATCGAGGTCTCCGCCGTCGAGCGCCTGCGCACCACGCCACTGCCGACGAACGCCGCCTACCTGCGCACGAAGCGGGACCGGATGGGGCACGACCTCGTCCTCGACCCCGCCGACGGCGCGACGTCCGCCTGACCACCAGCACCGAGGAGACACCAGCGTGAGCGGAGCCGGAGCACCCACCCTGCGCCCCGACGGGAGCGGCCTGCGCGTCGCCGTCGTGGCCGCGTCGTGGCACGAGGAGGTGATGGACGGCCTGCTCGACGGCGCGCGCCGCGGGCTCGCCGAGTGCGGCGTCGTGGACCCGCTGGTCGTGCGCGTACCCGGGACCGTCGAGCTGAGCGTCGCGTGTGCGCGGCTGGCGCCCGCCCACGACGCCCTCGTGGCGCTCGGCGTGGTCATCCGTGGGGGGACACCGCACTTCGAGTACGTGTGCCAGGGCGCGACGGTCGGGCTCACCGAGGTCGCCGTGCGCACCGGGGTGCCGGTCGGGTTCGGCGTGCTGACGTGCGACGACGACGAGCAGGCCCGCGACCGCTCCGGTCTCCCCGGGTCGCGCGAGGACAAGGGCCATGAGGCCGCGACCGCCGCCGTCTCCACCGCTGCCACCCTGCGCGCCCTCGGTGACCGAGCCCCGCGCCCCGTGACGACCCCGCAGGAAGGCTGACCGTGAGCATGCTCCTCGCCGCGACCGACCCGTCGCAGAACCTCTTCCAGCAGGCGATCGATGCCGCGATCCCGATCGGGAAGTACGAGCTGCACTGGCTCGAGCTGCTCGGGGTCCTCATCGGCGTCGCCTCGGCCTGGTACGGCATGAGGCGCGCCGTCTGGGCGTGGCCGGTCGGGATCCTCGCCAACATCATGCTGTTCTTCGTCTACATCGGGGCGGCGTTCGGGGCGGACCAGCGGATCCCGCTCTTCGGCCAGTCCGGGCGGCAGGTCTTCTTCATCATCGTGAGCATCTACGGGTGGACGCGGTGGGCGCAGCACCGCCGGGCGTCGGGTGGGGCAGGTGCGCCGGCGGTGGTCCCGCGCTGGATGACGGGGCGCGAGCGGGTGGTCGTCGGTGCGGCGTGGCTCGTCGGCACGGTCCTCGCGTGGCAGGGGTTCGTCGCGCTGTGGGACCTCGCGCCCAACCCGTTCTGGACGCCGCAGTGGTGGTACTACGCGGCGGACGCCTGGATCTTCGTCGGCTCGATCGCGGCGACCTACGCGATGGCGCGGGGCTGGAACGAGTTCTGGCTGGCCTGGATCGGCGTCGACCTCATCGGCGTGCCGCTCGGCTTCGCGACGGGGTACGTCCCGACGTCGGTCATGTACATCTTCTACGGCCTGTTCGTCATCTACGGCTTCACCCAGTGGGTCAAGGTGACGCGGGAGTCGGAGGCGGCGCGAGCCGGTGCCGGCGTCGAGGACCGGGCGGCGGTCGGCTGAGGCGCCCGGCTTCCGGCCTCTGGTGGGGTTGCGTCGCAGCGGCCACGGGGGACCCCCTCGCATCCCTCGGGGCGCGCCAGATCCTCTGCTGCTCAGCGGAATTGGCGTGTTCGAACACTTGTGCGAGTGGGTGGTCGCGGGTAGGATCGTGGGTACGAGGGGAGGGGGAGCCCATGGTCACCACGGTCGGTCCGCAGGACGTGCTGGACGCGGTGCGTGTCGCCCGTGAGTGCCCTGTCCTCGGTCGCGGAACCGGAGTGGGGTGCGGGGGTCGCGGGAGGAGTGGGCGGTGGTGGCCGGTGAGCTCCAGTGCCTGGTGAACGAGGCGACGGCAGCGCAGGACGCGGCGATCGTGCGGTTGGCCGCGGTCGAGCCGCAGTGGTGTGAGGACGGCACCCTCATCGAGGTGCACCGGCCGCTCGGGCACGGGGCGTTGGATGCGCCGTCGGTCGTGTCGGGGGTGCTGGGCCTGACGGCGGTCGCGGCGGAACGTCGGGTCCGTCAGGCGCTGCGGACCGCGGCCGACGGCCCCGAGGGCACGGAGTCGTGCACCGGGCTGGGCGGGTTGCACGCGGCGATGGCGTCGGGCGTGCTGGACGCGTACCGGGCGCAGGTCGTCGCGGCGGAGCTGGAGGAGTGCCCGCCCGAGGTCGCGGCCACGGTGGTCGCGTCACTCGAGGGGTGGTTCGGGGTGGAGGACTCCGCCCGCCTCCGCCGCCGGGCCCGCCGGACTGCTGGCGCGGATCAGCCCGGACCTGCTCCGCCAGCGCGCACAGCGTGCCCGGTCGGAGTCGAGCCTGCGGCGGTGGGTCGACGAGCCCGGCGTCGACACCTGGCTCGGGACGTTCCCCTCCGAGGAGGCCTGCCGGGCGTGGGCGGCGATCGACGCGCTCGCCCAGCGGTACGTCACCGACGGCACCTGCGAACGCATCGACCGGGCCCGCGCCAAGGCCCTCACCGACCTCGTCACCCAGCAGGCGACCGTCGACGTCCAGGTCGTCCTCACCACCCCCGCCTCGACCAGCCGAGGGACCAGCCCCGGTCTCGTCGAGGTCGCCGCGCCGGGCAGCACCGAGCCGGTCCTGGTCGACCGGGGCTGGCTCGCGCAGGCCGGACGAGCCCGGGTCGTGGCGTGCGACCCGGTCACCGGCGCCCTCGCCGACGAGGGCGAGTCGCTGGCGACCGGCGCGTACCGGCCCGGCAAGAGACTCGCCGCTCTGGTCCGGGCCCGGGACGGGCGGTGCCGGTTCCCCGGCTGCCACGTCGCCGCCCGGTTCTGCGACCTCGACCACGTCACCCCCTGGCCGGCCGGACCCACCACCGCCACCAACCTGGCCTGCCTCTGCCGGCGCCACCACCGCGTCAAGCAACGCCCCGGCTGGACTGCCCAGCTCCACCCCGACGCGACCCTCACCTGGACCGACCCCACTCGGCCGCAGCCGCACCACCCACCCCCTCGACCACCTCCACCACGCCACCCTCCCCAGCAGCGGCCAACATCCCGACCAGGGCCAGCCCGCGGGCATCCCCTGCCTCACCCTCCCCGACGCACCCCACAGCACCCTCGAACACCGCCACGAACACCACCTCGGCGCCCCCCGACCCCGCCCCGCCTGCCGCACCGACACCCACGACCTCACCCCGCGACGCCTCACCGCCACCCTCCCCACCCCGCACCGGCGACCCCGCCACCGCATGGCGCGCGCCCACCGGCGACCCGCCCTTCTGAGCGGCAGCGCACGCGGCGAGGCCGGACGGCGCGCAGCCGTGCCCTCGCGGGCCCGTACCCTTGTCTCTCGTGAAGACGTTCGACGCCCTGTACGCCGAGCTCGCCGAGAAGGCGCGGACCCGCCCCGAGGGGTCCGGCACCGTGAAGGCCCTCGACGCCGGCGTCCATGCGATCGGCAAGAAGATCGTGGAGGAGGCCGCCGAGGTGTGGATGGCCGCCGAGCACGAGGGCCGCGACCGCACCGCCGAGGAGGTCAGCCAGCTGCTGTACCACCTCCAGGTGCTCATGGTCGCGACCGACCTCACCCCCGACGACGTCTACCGCCACCTCTGAGCGGCCCGAGCCCGAGGACCATCCACCCCCATGCTGCGCATCGCCGTCCCCAACAAGGGGTCACTGTCCGACCCCGCCGCCGCCATGCTCCGCGAGGCCGGCTACCGCACCCGCCGTGACACCAAGGAGCTCGTCGTCCAGGACGCCGCGAACGGTGTCGAGCTCTTCTACCTGCGCCCCCGCGACATCGCCGTCTACGTCGGCTCCGGCACCGTCGACTGCGGCGTCACCGGGCGCGACCTGCTCCTGGACTCCGGGTCGGCCGCCGTCGAGCTCATGGCACTCGGCTTCGGCGCCTCGACCTTCCGCTACGCCGCCCGCGCGGGCGCGGCGACGAGCGTCGCCGACATCGCCGGGCACCGGGTCGCCACGAGCTACCAGGGCCTCGTCGAGAAGCACCTCGCCGACCACGGGGTCGACGCCGACGTCGTCCGCCTCGACGGTGCGGTCGAGACCGCCATCACCCTCGGCGTCGCCGACGTCATCGCCGACGTCGTCGAGACCGGTGCGACGCTGCGCAGCCAGGGGCTCGAGGTCTTCGGCGAGCCCATCCTGCGGAGCGAGGCCGTCCTCGTCCGCCGCGAGGGCAGCGAGGAGAAGGCCGGCATCGAGGTCCTCCGCCGGCGGCTGCTCGGCGTCGTCACCGCGCGCCACTACGTGATGCTCGACTACGACGTCCCGGCCGACCTCGTCGACCGCGCCTGCGCCGTGACCCCCGGCCTCGAGAGCCCCACCGTGTCGTCGCTGCAGAACCGCGACTGGTGCGCCGTCCGGGCGATGGTGCCCCGCGCGGTGACCAACACCGTGATGGACGAGCTGTACGAGCTCGGTGCCCGCGCCATCCTCGTCACCGACATCACCGCGTGCCGGCTGTGAGCGGCGGGGCGGACGGGCTCGACGCCCCGTTCCGGCCCCGCCGCGGACGCGTCGTCCCGCTCGCGGTGGCGGCCGTCTTCGTCGCCATCTGCGTCGTCGTCGCCCTCGCGATGGGCGCCCTCGGCACCTGGACCGTCGGCGACCAGCTCGCCCTGGTCGCCCTCGGGCTCGCCGTCGGAGGGTTCCTCGCCCGGTACGCCGCGATCCACGCGACCCCCGGCCCCGACGGGCTGACGGTGCGCAACCTCATGCTCACCCGGACGGTGGCGTGGGACGAGATCGTCGACGTGCGCTTCGTCGACGGCGACCCGTGGGTCAGCCTCGAGCTCGACGACACCGACGTCCTCGCGGTGATGGCGGTCCAGCGGGTCGACGGGGAGGCCGGCCGCGAGGAGGCCCGCCGGCTCGCGGCCCTCGTGCGGGACCGACGCACCCGGGCCTCTTGACAGCAGACATCAGCCACGACTTATCATAAGTCATGGCCGATGCAGCACGTGTCCTCGACGCCCTGGGTGACCCCACCCGGCGCGGCGTCCTCGAGCTCCTCCGCGACGGCGAGCACAGCGTCCGCGAGCTGACCGACGCGACGGAGGTGTCCCAGCCCGCGGTGTCGCAGCACCTGCGAGTGCTCCGCGAGGCGGGCCTGGTCGACGTCCGCCCCGACGGCGCCCGTCGCCTCTACCGGGTGCGCCCCGACGGCTTCGGTGACGTGCGCGCCTGGGTCGACGGCTTCTGGGACGACGCCCTCACCGCCTTCGCCGCGCACGTGGAGGAGACCCGATGACCACGCCCGAGCTCGCCCCCGTCCTGCGGATGGCCCACGTGCGGTGCGCCCCCGACGCGGCCTTCGCGGCCTTCACCGACCGGATCGGCGCGTGGTGGCCGCTCCCGACACACAGCGTGAACGGCGACCGTGCCGGGGGCGTGGCCTTCGTCGGCGACCGCCTCGTCGAGCGCGCCGTCGACGGCACCGAGTCGGTCTGGGGGGAGGTCCTCGCGTGGGAGCCGCCGCACCGGCTCGTCCTCACCTGGCACCCCGGGCGCGAGGCCACCCCGGCCTCCGAGGTCGAGGTGCGCTTCGTACCCGACGAGGACGGGACGCGCGTCGAGCTCGAGCACCGTGGGTGGGAGCACTTCGGTGCCGAGGCCGCCGCCCGCCGGCGCGGGTACGTCGGCCCCGGCACCTGGGGGCAGGTGCTCGACCACTTCACGGACGTCGCCGAGCCCCGCCCGGACGCCCTCGACCTCACCGGGGTGCGCGCCGCGTACGACGCCTTCTTCGCCGAGGCGGCGGGCGGCGGCTTCGGCCCGGCGCCGGCGCCGGGGGAGTGGGACGCGCCGCAGGTGCTCGCCCACGTTGCTCTCAACGACCTCGCGATGACGGCGGTGGCGCACGCCGTCGTCCACCGCAGGACCGACCTCGAGTTCCGCAACCTCGTGTGCCAGGACCCGGCGGTGCTCGCGGCGGAGGTGGCCCGCAGCGACGACCTCCTCGCGCAGGTGCAGCGCGGCCGCGCGGTCGCGGAGGCCGCCATGGCGGCGGTCGCCCGGCTCGACCCCGAGCAGCAGCGGACCCCGGTGCACTGCGTGCTCCACCACGAGGGCGAGGTGGTCCTCGACGCCGAGCTGCCGTGGGCCGAGGTCGCGGTCGCCGTCCAGGCCGCCCGGCACCTCCCGGCCCACACGAGCCAGCTGGCCGACCTCAGGACCTGACCGGAGGCGTCCGTCAGGCGTCGACCTCGACCGGACGCTCGCCCACGCGCGCGGCATCCGGCCGGAGCCGGCTCGACACGAGCACCTGGGGGAGGGCGAGGAGCGCCAGCACCGTCCACAGCCCCGTGTAGGAAGCCGTCGCGTCGCGGACCGCACCCATCGTGGCCGGGCCCGCCGAGGCCACGGTGTAGCTGACGAAGAACGCCATCGCGGTCAGTCGCGCGCTGTCCCGGGAGGTCACCGCGTAGCGGACGAGGAGCCCGAGGCCCAGGGCGAAGCACGCGCCCTGCCCGCCCCCGATCATCAGCGCCCACCCCCACGGTGCCGCGTCCGGGGCCAGCCACACCCCGGCCTCGCCGAGCCCACCGAGGGCGCTCGCCCCCACGAGCAGCACCCGCGGGTCCCGGACCCGGTCGAGCAGCGTGGGGGCGGCGAGCCCGGACACGAGCTGGGAGGCGGTGAACACCGACATGAGCAGGCCGGCGTCCCCGGGCGTCCAGCCGTGCGACTCGTACGTCGGCGCCAGCCACGCCAGCGACGAGTAGAACTGCCACGACTGGAAGGACAGGTACGCGGCGAGCGTCCAGGCGGTGACGCTGCGCCACGGCAGGGCGTGGGACACGTCCGGCGTGGGCGGCTCGGCCACGGCGCGACCCTCGGCCCGGACGAGCGCCAGCCACACGACGACCGCGAGCGCGGCGAGGGGGGCCCAGGCCAGGAGCGACCCCGACCACCCGCCGAGGACGCCGGCCAGGGGTACCGCCGACGCGGACGCCACGCCCGCGGTGCCCATCATCGCCACCATCGTCAGGCCGGTCCCGAGCCCGGACCGGTGCGCGGGGAAGATCGTCTTGACGACCCCCGGCAGCAGCGTGCCCGCGAGCGCGATCCCCACCCCGGCGAGGAACGTCCCTGCGTAGAGGGCCCAGACCTGACCGCCGCCGACACCGCGGACCGCGATCCCCGCGAGGACGAAGCCCGCGCCGTACCCGACGGCGGTCATCGCCCCCACCCGGCGGGCCACCTGGTTCGCCACCGGCGCGAGCAGGCCCATGCAGAGGACCGGCAGGGTCGTGAGGACTCCCAGCGCCGTGCTCGAGAGACCGAGGTCGGCGCGGATCGTCTCCGCCAGCGGGGGCAGGCTCGCCATGAGGGTGCGCAGGTTGGCCGCGACGAGCACGAGGGCCGCGACGACGGCCCACCGCGGCACGGCGGGGGAGGGCGGGGTGCTCACCGCCGCATCCTGCCAGCCACTCAGGGCAGGTGGGACTCCGGCACCAGGGCGATGGCCTCCTCGTCGTCGAGCCCGGCGACGACGAGCAGGTCGACGACCATCGAGCGCACCTGCCCGCGGATCATCTCCGCGGACAACCCGGCCCCCGGGGCGGCCCGGGCCGAGAGCCCGGCGACGCGCTCGAGCACGCCCCGCCCGGCCGAGGGGCGGGTGTGCTCGTCGAGCACCCGGGCGAGGTCCTCGGCGGCCGCCGCGAGGTCGGCCACGAGGTCGACGTAGTGCGCGGGCACCGGCTCGTTCCGCCGGACCGCGACCGCTGCGCGCCTGGCGAGGACCCGCAGGTTGCGCACGCACCGGTCGAGGGGGACGACCAGGGCCGACGCCGCGACGGCCTGCGGGCGGTGGCGGCGGAGCAGGGGGGACTGGCGCACGACGGCGACCCCCTCGGCCGCGGCGGTCCGCAGGTCCGCGAGCTGCCCTTCGAGCGACCGGGACTCGTCGAGGGCGGTCGCTGCCGTCGCCGGGTCGCCGGTGCGCAGGGCCTCGGCGACGTCGCGCAGCGCCACGGCGATGCCACGGACCGTGCGTGCCGCCTCCGCCCGAGGGCGGGCGAGCGGGCTCGTCGGCACGACCGTGCCGATGAGGAGCGCCACGGCACCGCCGACGAGGGCGTCCAGCCACCGCGAGACGCCCTCCCCGGTCGTCGCGACGAACGCGACGATGAAGACCGACTGAACCCCGGCCTGGATGACGACGAGCTGGCCCGAGGAGATCACGATCGCGATCGCCATCGCGGCGACGACGACGAGGGCCATCTGGACCCCGCCGCTGCCGAGCAGGATGACGATGACGTCGCCGACGAGGACGCCGATGGCCACGCCGACCGTCACCTCGACGATCCGCCGCAGGCGCTGGCCGTAGGTGAGGCCGAGGCAGAGGATCGCCGTCACCGGCGCGAAGAACGGCTGCGTGTGCCCGAGCCCCTGCCGCGCGAGCGTCCACGCGAGGACGACCCCCGTACCGATCTGGAGGAGGAAGACCACCCGCATCCGGAGGCGGTGCACCCCGCGGGTCAGGGCGTCCCGGGTGTCAGTCACCGCGGCGCGCGCCCGGGAGGCGGCGGCATCCACCGTGCCGCTCACGCCGCGTCCGCCGTCCGGAGCACGAGGTCGGCCCGGGCCATCGGGGGGTCGGCGGCATACAGGGCACGCTCCTGCGCGGCCCAGCGCTCCCAGTGCGGGGCGTAGGTGTCGCCGTCCCGGGCCAGGGCGCGTCGCCGGCGCACGTCGTCCGAGGCCTCGACCCACACCGCGACGTCCGCGTACCGGGACGCCGGGGCCACGAGCACCCCGCACCCCTCGACGACGAGGACGTCCGTGACGGGGACGGGCCGCCGCGCACCGGCGCGGTCGGCCGCCCAGTCCCAGGTGGGGAGCAGCCCCTCCTCACCGTGGGAGAGCGGCTCCAGGACGTGCTCGGTGAACAGCGCGACCCCGGCGGCGAGGCCGTCCCAGCCGGGGAACACGTCGTCGATCCGGGCGATCGGGCAGCCCAGCTCGGCCGCGACGGCGGACGCGAGGACCGACTTCCCCGCGCCGCTGCGACCGTCGAGGGCCACGACGACCGGCCCGGGCCCGTCGTGGTGCGCCCGCCGGGCGGCGGCGACCACCGCTGCGACCTGCGCGGGGTCCGGGAGCTCGGACGCGGCCATGGCGGCGAGCCTAGTGCTGGTTACGATCGCCCCATGTCCGTGGCCGTCCGCGTCATCCCGTGCCTCGACGTCGATGACGGCCGCGTCGTCAAGGGCGTCAACTTCCGCGGCCTGCGCGACGCCGGGGACCCCGTCACGCTGGCCCGCCGCTACGGCGAGCAGGGCGCCGACGAGCTGACCTTCCTCGACGTCACGGCGAGCAGCGGCGACCGCGCCACGATGTACGACGTCGTCGCCCGCACCGCCGAGCAGGTCTTCATCCCGCTGACCGTCGGCGGGGGCGTGCGCACCGTCGAGGACGTCGACCGGCTGCTGCGGGCCGGCGCCGACAAGGTCGGGGTGAACACCGCGGCGATCGCCCGGCCCGAGCTCATCGCCGAGACCGCAGACCGCTTCGGCGCGCAGGTCCTCGTGCTCTCCGCGGACGTCCGGCGGCGCCGCGACGACACGGGTCGGCCCACGGGAGGCTTCGAGGTGACGACGCACGGCGGGCGCACGGGCACCGGGCTCGACGCCGTCGAGTGGTGCGCCCGCGCGGAGGCGCTCGGTGCCGGGGAGATCCTCCTCAACTCGATGGACGCCGACGGCACCAAGGACGGCTTCGACCTCGAGCTGATCCGGCTCGTCCGGGCAGCCGTCACCGTCCCCGTCATCGCGAGCGGTGGGGCGGGGGCGGTCGAGCACTTCGCGCCGGCCGTCGACGCCGGTGCCGACGCCGTCCTCGCCGCGAGCGTGTTCCACTTCGGGGAGCTGACGATCGGCCAGGTCAAGGACGCGTTGTTCGTCCAGGGCCTCCCGGTTCGCCGGTCGGTGACCGCAGGCTGACGACGTAGGGTCGACGCCGTGCTCGACACGACCTCCCCCCGCGACCTGGCGATGATCGGCGCCGTGTTCGGCGTCGCGTCCTTCGTCTGGGCCGGGTGGGCCCAGGAGGGGCCGCCCCGGGGCGCGGCCTGGCGGGTCCTCCTCGGCCTGTTCGCCGTCGCGGGCCTCGCGCTCGCGGGGTGGAGCGGCACCGTCGCCGCCCGACACTGGGGGAGCGGCACCGCCCTGGACCCCGGCGGCCGGGCCTTCACGACCTATCTCGTGGTCTTCTGGGTGGAGGTCGCCGTCGCCGCGGCGGCGGGCGTCGTCCTCGCCCGCACCGGACACTCGGAGCTGCTGGCCCCGTTCGTCCTGCTCGTCGTGGGGGTGCACTTCTTCGCCCTCGCCGGGGTGTTCGGCCAGCCGGTCCTCCACCTGGTGGCGGTGCTGCTCAGCGCCGCGGCCGTGGTGGCCGCACTCGTCCCCGTGTCGGTGGCGGCCCACAGCTTCTGGTGCGGGGTCCTCGCTGCGCCGGTCTTCCTGGGGATCGGCCTCTGGTGCACACGCACCGGGGCGGCCGTGCTGACCTCCGGCTGACGCCCGCCCTCGGCCCCTACACTCGCCCGCGTGACGGTCCCTCGTGCGCGGCAGCTGCACCTCCTCGTCGCGGTGGTCGCCACCGCCGCCCTCGTCCTCCAGACGGTGCTCGTCGCCACCGGCGCCTCCGTGCTCGCCGAGACGGAGGTCCCGCCGCTCGGCACGCGCCTCGTGCGGCTGGTCTCGTACTTCACGATCCAGAGCAACCTGCTCGTCGCCGTCACCGCGTGGCAGCTGTGGCGCGACCCGCTCCGGGACGGACGCTGGTGGCGACCGGTCCGGCTCGCCGCCCTCGTCGGGATCACCGTCACGGGGCTCGTGCACTTCGTGCTGCTGCGGCCGCTGCTCCACCTCGAGGGTGCGAACTGGCTCGCCGACAAGATGCTCCACATGGCGGTCCCCGTGCTCGCCCTCCTCGCCTGGGCACTCGTCGGTCCCCGGCCCCGGACCGTCGCCCGCACCGCGGTGGAGGCCCTCGCCTGGCCACTCGCCTGGCTCGCCTACACCCTGGGTGTCGGTGCGGCCACGGGCTGGTACCCGTACCCCTTCCTCGACCCCGCCGAGGGCGGTGCGGGCGCGGTCGCCGTCGCCTGCGTGGGCATCACGGTCCTCGTCGCGCTGGTCCTCGCGGGCGCGGTGGCCCTCGACGCCCGCCTCCGGCCCGTCCCGGACCCCGGGCGGTGACCGGGCGGCCCCCGCGCCACGGCAGAATGGGCGGGTGCCGACCACCGACGCCGTCCTCGACCCCGCCGTCGCCGCGCGCCTGACGCGCGACGCGAACGGCCTCGTCGCCGCCGTCGTCCAGCAGCACGACTCCGGCGAGGTGCTCATGCTCGGCTGGATGGACGACGAGGCGCTGCGCCGCACCCTCACCGAGGGGCGGGTGACCTTCTGGTCGCGCAGCCGCCGCGAGTACTGGCGCAAGGGCGACACCTCGGGGCACGTGCAGCACGTGAAGTCGGTCGCCCTCGACTGCGACGGCGACGCCCTGCTCGTGCGCGTCGACCAGGTCGGTGCCGCCTGCCACACCGGCGACCGCACCTGCTTCGACGCCGCCGACCTCGGCGCCGTCGTCGGGGGCGACGCGTGAGCGCCCCCACCGCCGAGACCCCCGACCTCGCCTACGGCCAGACCTGGCCCGCCCTCGACGCCTTCGGGGTGCTCGCCCGCGACCGTCGGGTCATCCCCGTCGTCCGCCGGCTCATGGGCGACGCCGAGACCCCGGTCGGGGTGTACCGCAAGCTCGCCGGTGACCGGCCGGGCACGTTCCTCCTCGAGTCGGCGGAGCACGGCGGGGTCTGGTCCCGCTGGTCGATCGTCGGCGCCGCGAGCCGGGCCACCCTCACCGAGCGCGACGGCCGGGCGCACTGGATCGGCGACCCGCCGGTCGGCGTGCCCACCGAGGGGCTGGCCACCGAGGCGCTCCGCGGCACGATGGAGGCCCTCGCCACCCCGCCGATCGCCGGGCTCCCACCGCTGACCGGCGGCATGGTCGGCGCCATCTCCTACGACGCGGTCCGCCGCTGGGAGAAGGTGCCCGCCGACCTGCCCGACGAGCTCGGCCTCCCCGAGCTCGCGATGATGCTCGCCACCGACCTCGCGGTCCTCGACCACGCCGACGGCTCGATCCTCCTCGTCGCGAACGCCGTCAACTACGACGACACCGACGACCGAGTCGAGCAGGCGTGGGCCGAGGCCGTCACCCGCCTGGACGCGATGACCGCCGCCCTCGCCGCCCCCGCGCCGAGCACCGTGGCCGTCGTCGACACCGCCGCCGCCGAGGAGGCGATGGCGCAGGTGCGCTCCAACACCAGCCGGGAGCACTACGAGGAGGTCGTCGAGCTCGCGCAGGAGGACATCCGCGCCGGCGAGGTGTTCCAGGTCGTGCTCTCGCAGCGGTTCTCGCTGGACTGCCCGGCCGACCCCCTCGAGGTGTACCGGGCGCTGCGGGCGTCCAACCCCAGCCCCTACATGTACCTCTTCCGGCTCCCGCACCCCGACGGATCGTCGTACTCCGTCGTCGGCAGCTCCCCGGAGGCGCTCGTCCGGGTCACGGGGGAGCGGGCGATCACCCACCCCATCGCCGGGTCCCGGCCACGGGGCAAGACGCCGGAGGACGACGTCCGGCTCGCCGAGGAGCTGCTCGCCGACCCCAAGGAGCGCTCCGAGCACGTGATGCTCGTCGACCTCGGTCGCAACGACCTCCAGCGCGTGTGCCGGCCGGGCACCGTGGACGTCGTCGAGTTCATGGACGTCCGCCGGTACAGCCACGTCATGCACATCGAGTCCACGGTGGTCGGCGACACCCGGCCCGGCGTCAGTGCCTACGACGTCCTCGTGTCGACCTTTCCGGCCGGGACGCTCTCCGGGGCGCCGAAGCCGCGCGCACTGGCCCTCATCGAGCGGTACGAGCCCTCCCGCCGCGGCATCTACGGGGGCGTCGTCGGCTACCTCGACTTCCACGGCGACCTCGACATGGCCATCGCGATCCGCACCGCGGTGGTCAAGGACGGCACGGCGTTCGTCCAGGCCGGGGCCGGCATCGTCGCCGACTCCGTCCCGGCCCGCGAGCACGAGGAGTGCGTGCACAAGGCCACCGCGGCGCTGCGCGCGGTCGCGACGGCCGGGGCGATGCGGACCGTCACGTGAGGCGGCTGACCGGCCGCGGGCCCGTCGTCCTGCTCGCCCTCCTCGGCGCGGGCGTGGTCCTCGTCGCGGGCTTCCGGCCGTGGGTGTCGGGCACCGTCGCGGACGCCGTGCTCGGCGGGAGCACGGTCACCGCGACCGGTGCCGACGTCGCGCCCGGCCTGTCCGCGATCGCCCTGGCCGTCGCCGCGGCGGCCGTCGCCGCCGTCGCCGCCGGCCGGGTCGCCCGGCTCGTCGCCCTCGTGCTGTGGACCGCCTGCCTCGTCGGGGCCGCCGTGCTCACCGTGCGGGTCCTCGCGGACCCCTCCGGCGTCCTCGGTCCGGTGGCCGCGGCGCGGGTCGGGCGCACCGGCTCGGTCGAGGCGTCCGCCACGGCCACGCTCTGGCCCTGGCTCGCGCTCCTCGGGGTCCTCGTCGCGGGTCTCGGCCTGGCCGGTGCCCTCCTCGGTCGGCGCCGCTGGGCCGGCCCGTCCCGCCGGTACGAGGTGCCCGGGACGGCGGAGGGTCACGTCGCGGGGTCGCGTGGCGAGCGCGTCGGCACGGCGTGGGACGACCTCACGGCCGGCCGCGACCCGACCGACGTCGGCGACGACCGCCCCACCTGACAGAATCGTCACGAGTTCCGAGCCCCGGGCCCCACCGGCCCACGACCGTAAGGTGGACCCCATGAGCGAGCACGAAGACCACGGCCACAGCGTGGCCGCGTGGACCGCGGTCGGCATCATCATCGTCGCGTGCACGATCATGTCGCTCGCGGTGATGTTCCCCAACGTCTGGCTGTTCGTCGGCGGCGCCGTGCTGGCGCTCGTCGGTGCGATCGCCGGCAAGGTCCTCTCGATGGCCGGGTACGGCGCGGCCGACCGCGACCACCACGAGGCCCCCTCGATCCGATGACGGCCGTCCAGCCATGACCACCGTCCTGGACTCCATCGTCGCCGGGGTCCGCGAGGACCTCGCCGTCCGGGAGCGCTCCCGCAGCCTCCACCAGCTGCGCGGCGCGGTCGACGCTGCCGCGCCGCCGCTCGACGCCGAGGCCGAGCTCCGGCGCGCGGGGCTCTCGCTGATCGCCGAGGTCAAGCGTGCCAGCCCGAGCAAGGGACCCCTCTCCGAGATCCCGGACCCCGCGGACCTCGCCGCGCGGTACGCCGCCGGTGGGGCCAGCGCCGTCTCGGTCCTCACCGAGTCCCGGCGCTTCGGCGGCAGCCTCGACGACCTCGACGCCGTCCGGGCCGCCGTCCGGATCCCGGTGCTGCGCAAGGACTTCGTGGTCACCGACTACCAGGTGTGGGAGGCGCGCGCGCACGGTGCCGACATCGTGCTGCTCATCGTGGCCGCCCTCGACGACGCCACCCTCGCGGCGCTGCTCTCCCGCGCCGGGGAGCTCGGGATGACCGCGATCGTCGAGGTGCACGACGAGGACGAGACCCAGCGCGCGGTCGACGTCGGCGCCTCGGTCATCGGCGTCAACGCCCGCAACCTCAAGACCCTCGAGGTGCACGCCGACACCTTCTCGCGCCTGCGCCCACTCATCCCGAACGGCACCGTCACCGTCGCCGAGTCGGGGATCACCGGCCCGGCGGAGGCCGCCGCGTACGCCGCGCAGGGCGCCGACGTCGTCCTCGTCGGCGAGGCCCTCGTCCGCACGGGCGACCCCACCGCCGCGGCCGCCGCCATCGTCGCCGCCGGGGCCCGGAAGGACGCGTCATGACCGACCCCACCCCGAGCACGCCCACCGCCTCCGAGCTGACCGTCGACGAGCTGCCCCGCCCGGGGCGCTTCGGCGACTTCGGCGGGCGCTACGTCCCCGAGGCGCTCGTCCCGGCGCTCGAGCAGCTCGACGAGGCCCGCCAGAAGGCCGCCGTCGACCCGGAGTTCCAGGACGAGCTCGCGCGGCTGCACGCCACGTACACCGGCCGGCCGAGCATCATCACCGAGGTGCCCCGGTTCGCGGCGCACTGCGGCGGCGCACGGGTGCTGCTCAAGCGCGAGGACCTCAACCACACGGGCTCGCACAAGATCAACAACGTCCTGGCCCAGGCCCTCATCACCAAGCGGATGGGCAAGACCCGGATCATCGCCGAGACCGGTGCCGGCCAGCACGGGGTCGCCACCGCCACCGCCGCGGCCCTCATGGGCCTGGAGTGCACCGTGTACATGGGCAGGGTCGACACCGAGCGGCAGGCCCTCAACGTGGCGCGGATGAAGATCCTCGGCGCCGAGGTCGTCCCCGTCGAGCACGGCAGCGCGACCCTCAAGGACGCGATCAACGAGGCGCTGCGCGACTGGGTCACCAACGTCGCGACGACGCACTACGCCATCGGCACCGTCACCGGCCCGCACCCCTTCCCCGAGATGGTGCGTGACTTCCACGCGATCATCGGCGAGGAGGCGCGCGCGCAGGTCCTCGAGCTGACCGGCCGGCTCCCCGACGCGGTCGTCGCCTGCGTCGGTGGCGGCTCGAACGCCATGGGCATCTTCCACCGGTTCGTCGGCGACGCGGGGGTGCGCCTCGTCGGTGTCGAGGCCGGGGGAGAGGGCGTCGACTCCGGGCGGCACGCGGCGCGGTTCGCGGGCTCGTCCGCGACGCCCGGGGTCCTCCACGGCGCGATGAGCTACCTCATGCAGGACGCCGACGGCCAGACCATCGAGTCGCACTCGATCTCCGCCGGGCTCGACTACCCGAGCGTCGGGCCCGAGCACGCGTTCCTCCGCGACAGCGGTCGCGCCGAGTACCGGTACGCCACCGACGACCAGGTGATGGAGGCGTTCTCGCTGCTCTGCCGCACCGAGGGCATCATCCCGGCCCTGGAGTCCGCGCACGCCCTCGTCGGGGCGATGGAGCTGGGCCGCGAGCTGGGCCCCGACGGGCTGGTCCTGGTCAACCTCTCGGGGCGCGGCGACAAGGACATGCACACGGCGGCCGCCTGGTTCGGCCTCGTCGAGGAGGGCACCCAGTGAGCACGACCGTCGCCGGGGTCGAGGACGTCCTCCTCCGCTGCCGCGCCGCGGGTCGTGCCGCCCTCGTCGGCTACCTCCCCGTCGGCTACCCCACCGTCGAGGGGTCCATCGAGGCGATGCGGGCCATCGTCGAGGCCGGGTGCGACGTCGTCGAGGTCGGTGTCCCGTACAGCGACCCCGTCATCGACGGCCCGGTGATCCAGCAGGCCACGGCCACGGCCCTCCGGGGCGGCGCGCACGTCGACGACGTCTTCACGGCGGTCGCCGCGGTGCGCGAGGCCGGCGCCACCCCGCTCGTCATGTCGTACTGGAACCTCGTGCTGCACCGTGGGGTCGAGCGGTTCGCCGCCGACCTCGCCGCCGCCGGGGGAGCGGGGCTCATCACCCCGGACCTCATCCCCGACGAGGCCGACGAGTGGGTCGCCGCGAGTGACCGGCACGGCCTCGACCGGGTCTTCCTCGTCGCGCCGAGCAGCACCCCGGACCGGCTGGTCAGGGTCACCGGCGCCTGCCGCGGGTTCGTCTACGCGGCCTCGACGATGGGGGTCACCGGGGCCCGCACGAGCGTCGACACCGACGCCCGCGGCCTCGTCGACCGGGTGCGGGCCGTCACCGACCTGCCCGTGTGCATCGGGCTCGGGGTCTCCACCCGCGAGCAGGCGGCCGAGATCGCCGCCTACGCCGACGGCGTCATCGTCGGGTCGGCCCTCGTCCGGGCCCTCGGCGGCGCCGGGGAACTCTCGCAGCGCCTCGAGACGTTGCGCACCTTGACCGCAGAACTGGCCCAGGGCGTCCGGGAGGGGCACCGATGAGCACGACCACCGAGGAGGTGGACGCCACGGGCGCCACGCCCTGGTACCGCACCGAGCGCGTCCTCGACGTCGTCGGGCTGCTGGCACGCCTCTTCCTCGGGGTCGTGCTCGTGTGGGCCGGTGCGGCGAAGGTCGGGCGGCCGCTCACCTCGCAGCGGGCCGTCCAGGCCTACGAGCTGCCCTTCCTCTCCCTCGACGTCGCGGGGTGGATCGGGCTCGCCCTGCCGTTCCTCGAGATCGTCCTGGGGATCCTGCTCGTCCTCGGCCTGTTCACGCGACCGGCCGCGATCGTCTCGACGCTGCTCATGCTCGCCTTCATCATCGGCATCTCCCAGGCCTGGGCCCGCGGGCTGACCATCGACTGCGGCTGCTTCGGCGGCGGCGGACAGATCGGTGCCGACGAGACGAAGTACCCTCAGGAGATCGCCCGCGACGCCAGCTTCGCCCTCGCGGGCGCCTGGCTGTGGTGGCGACCGCGGTCCCTGGCATCGCTCGACCGCACGCTCTTCGGACACTGATCCACCCTGACCTGAAAGGCACCACGACGACATGGCCAAGAACCCGACGAAGGCGAAGCCCTCCGGCAACGCGCGCCAGGCGAAGATCCAGGCCGCCCAGAAGGCGAGCGGGGGCGGGGCGAACAAGATCGTCGTCGCGACCGTCGTCGTCGTCGTGGCGATCGTCGCCGTGGTGGCGGGCGTCATCTGGATGGAGACCTCGAAGCAGAACGACATCACCGGGGGCGGCAACGCCGTGCCCGCCGGGGCCGCGGCCCTCGGCGCGGGCTACCCCGCCTTCCAGGACGTCACCCTCGCCGCGGGCGCGCCGACGCTCGACGTGTACGAGGACTTCCAGTGCCCGGCGTGCAAGTCCTTCGAGGACCAGCTCGGCTCGACGGTCGAGGACCTCGCCTCCCAGGGCAAGGTCAAGCTCGTCTACCACGTGAAGAACTTCCTCGACGACAACCTGCGCAACGACTCCTCGACCAAGGCGGGCAACGCGGCGTTCTGTGCCGCCGACGCCGGCAAGTTCCAGGAGTTCCACGACCAGGCCTACGCGAACCAGCCCAGCGAGGGTGCCGGGTACACCGACGCGGAGCTCAAGGGCTTCGCTCAGGCGGCCGGCATCAGCGGTTCCGCGCTCGAGACCTGGCAGCAGTGCTACGACGCGGGCAAGTACGTCGACTACGTCAACTCGGTCGAGACCAAGAGCTTCGAGGACGGCGTGCGCGGCACCCCGACCCTGCGGCTCGACGGCACCGACCTCGACCTCGCCCAGGTCGGCACCCCCGAGCTCCTCACGAAGGCCATCGAGGACGCCACGAAGTGACGTCCACCCCCCTCACCGCGGGTGCGGCGCTGACGTGACCACCTACCTCCCGAGCCCCACGGTGGCGGCCTTCCACCTCGGGCCGCTCACGCTGCGGGCGTACGCGCTGTGCATCCTCGCGGGCATCGTCCTCGCGGTGTGGCTCACCGGGCGCCGGCTCGCACAGCGCGGGGTCGACCCGGGGGTCGCCCTCGACGTCTCGGCCTACGCCGTGCTCTTCGGCATCGTCGGCGGGCGGCTCTACCACGTCGTCACGACCCCGGGTCCGTACTTCGGCGAGGGCGGTCACCTCATCGACGCCGTGAAGATCTGGAACGGCGGGCTCGGCATCTGGGGGGCCGTCGCGCTCGGCGCCGTGGGGGTCTGGATCGGCTGCCGGCGCTCGGGCACCTCGTTCCTCACCTTCGCCGACGCGGCCGCCCCCGGCATCGCGTTCGCCCAGGCCATCGGGCGCTGGGGCAACTGGTTCAACAACGAGCTCCACGGCGGACCGACCACCCTGCCCTGGGGGCTGCAGATCCACGAGTGGGACCAGTCCGCCGGCCGTGCCGTCACCGACGCGGCGGGCAACCCGGTCGTGGCCGGGATCTTCCAGCCGACCTTCCTCTACGAGTCCCTCTTCCTGGTCGTCCTCGGTGCCGCGCTGCTGGTCCTGGACCGCCGCCGCCGGCTCTCGCCCGGGCAGCTCTTCGGTCTGTACATCGCGGGCTACCCGGTCGGCCGCATCGTCATCGAGAAGATGCGCACCGACGAGGCCGAGCTCATCCTGGGGCAGCGGCTCAACGTCTGGACGAGCATCGTCGTGTTCCTCCTCGGCCTGTGGATCATCTGGTACACCGGACGCCGGGCCACCCGCGCGGCGCCCGTGGCCGAGCCGTCCGACGACCCGGTGGACACCCCGCCCGAGTCCCAGGATGTGGGATAGCGCGGCTCGAATGGCAAGACGGCGAGGGCTGGCGATAGCATTCCGGGACGTGGCCATCGACGTCCGCGCCTGACCTTGCCGTGCCCGGTCCCCGCCCAGCGGGGCCGTCGACCCCGAGGACGGTGACCCGACGTGTCCGTCGCAAGCTTCTCCGCCCAGCCCGCCGATGTCGGCCTCTACCGCCGTGAGCACGAGCACGACGCCTGCGGTGTGGCGATGGTCGCGACGATGCGCGGGACGGCCGGCCACGACATCGTCGTGCACGCCCTCGACGCACTGCGCAACCTCGACCACCGCGGCGCCACCGGTGCGGACCCGCTCGTCGGGGACGGCGCCGGCATCCTCACCCAGGTGCCGGACGACTTCCTCCGGGCCGTCCTCGACACCGAGCTGCCCCCGCCCGGCTCCTACGCGGTGGGGATGGCGTACCTGCCCACCGACGAGGCCGCCCGCACCGTGGCCGAGCAGCGGATCACCGAGATCTCCGAGGCCGAGGGCCTGACCGTCCTCGCCTGGCGTGACGTCCCCGTCGTCCCGGACCTCGTCGGCGAGGCCGCCCGCGCCACGATGCCGTGCTTCCGCCAGCTCTTCGTCGCCGCGCGCGACGGCCGCTCCGGCATCGAGCTCGACCGCGTCGCCTTCGCCCTGCGCAAGCGCGCCGAGCGCGAGGCCGAGGTGTACTTCCCGTCGCTCTCGGCGCGCACCGTCGTCTACAAGGGCATGCTGACGACCGGTCAGCTCGAACCGTTCTTCCCCGACCTCTCCGACGAGCGGTTCACCACCGAGCTCGCGCTCGTGCACTCGCGCTTCTCGACCAACACCTTCCCGAGCTGGCCGCTGGCCCACCCGTACCGGCTCATCGCGCACAACGGTGAGATCAACACGGTCAAGGGCAACCGCAACTGGATGCACGCCCGCGAGAGCCAGCTCGACTCCGAGCTGCTCGGCGGCGACCTGGCCCGGCTCTCACCGGTGTGCACCCCGGAGGCCTCCGACTCGGCCTCGTTCGACGAGGTGCTCGAGCTGATCCACCTCGGAGGCCGGTCCCTGCCCCACGCCGTCCTCATGATGATCCCCGAGGCCTGGGAGAACCACGCCTCGATGGACCCCGCGCGCCGGGCGTTCTACGAGTTCCACTCCACCTTCATGGAGCCCTGGGACGGCCCCGCGGCCGTGTGCTTCACCGACGGCACGCTCGTCGGGGCGGTCCTCGACCGCAACGGCCTGCGCCCCGGCCGGTACTGGGTCACCGACGACGGCCTGGTCGTGCTCGCGTCCGAGTCCGGGGTCCTCGACCTCCAGCCCGAGAACGTCGTGCGCCGCGGGCGGCTCCAGCCGGGCCGGATGTTCCTCGTCGACACCGCCGCCGGGCGGATCGTCAGCGACGAGGAGGTCAAGTCCGGGCTCGCGGCCGAGCTCCCCTACGAGGAGTGGCTGCACGCCGGCGTCATCGAGCTCGCGGACCTGCCCGAGCGCGAGCACATCATCCACACGGCGGCCTCGGTCGCCCGGCGGCAGCGCACCTTCGGGTACACCGAGGAGGAGCTGCGCATCATCCTCGCGCCCATGGCGCGCTCCGGTGGCGAGGCGCTCGGGTCGATGGGCACCGACACCCCCATCGCGGTGCTCTCGGAACGGCCCCGGCTCGTCTTCGACTACTTCACCCAGCTCTTCGCGCAGGTCACCAACCCGCCGCTCGACGCGATCCGCGAGGAGCTCGTCACCTCGCTCGTCAGCTCGGTCGGCCCGGAGGGCAACCTCCTGGACGCCAACCCGGCGCACGCCCGCCAGGTCGTGCTCCCGTTCCCCGTCATCGACAACGACGAGCTCGCGAAGATCGTCCACATCAACGCCGACGGCGACCTGCCCGGCTTCGAGACGGTCGTGGTCCGCGGCACCTACGACGTCAGCGGCGGCGAGGCATCCCTGCGGACGCGTCTGCGCGAGATCTTCGCGGAGGTCTCGGCCGCGATCACCGACGGCGCGCGCTTCGTCGTCCTCTCCGACCGCGACTCCGACCGGGACACCGCGCCGATCCCGTCGCTGCTGCTCACCTCGGCCGTCCACCACCACCTGATCCGCGAGAAGACCCGCACCCAGGTGGGGCTCATCGTCGAGGCCGGCGACGTCCGCGAGGTCCACCACGTCGCGCTGCTCATCGGCTACGGGGCCGCCGCCATCAACCCCTACCTCGCGATGGAGACCGTCGAGGACATGGTCCGCCGCGGCGACATCACCGAGGTCACCGAGGAGCAGGCGGTCGCCAACCTCATCAAGGCGCTCGGCAAGGGCGTCCTCAAGGTGATGTCGAAGATGGGGATCTCGACCGTCGCGTCCTACCGTGGCGCGCAGGTCTTCGAGGCCATCGGCCTGTCCCAGGAGCTCGTCGACGAGTTCTTCACGGGCACCGTGAGCCAGCTCGGCGGGATCGGGCTCGGGGTGGTCGCGGCCGAGAACGCGGCGCGCCACGAGGCCGCGTACCCCCCGGACGGCATCCGCCAGGCCCACCGCAAGCTCGTCGTCGGCGGCGAGTACCAGTGGCGCCGCGAGGGCGAGCCGCACCTCTTCGACCCCGACACGGTCTTCCGGCTCCAGCACGCCACCCGCAGCCGCCGCTACGACGTCTTCAAGCAGTACACCCAGCGGATCGACGAGCAGTCCGGCCGGCTGATGACCCTGCGCGGTCTCTTCGAGCTGGGCGGCGTCGAGCCGCGCGAGCCCGTCCCCCTCGAGGAGGTCGAGCCGGTCGCCTCGATCGTCCAGCGCTTCTCGACGGGCGCGATGAGCTACGGCTCGATCAGCAAGGAGGCGCACGAGACCCTCGCCATCGCGATGAACCGGCTCAAGGCGCGCTCCAACACCGGCGAGGGTGGCGAGGACACCGACCGCCTCCTGGACCCCGAGCGCCGCTCGGCGATCAAGCAGGTGGCGTCCGGGCGCTTCGGCGTCACCTCGATGTACCTGACCCACGCCGACGACATCCAGATCAAGATGGCCCAGGGCGCCAAGCCCGGCGAGGGCGGACAGCTGCCCGGGCCCAAGGTCTACCCGTGGATCGCCTCGACGCGGCACTCGACGCCCGGCGTCGGCCTGATCAGCCCGCCGCCGCACCACGACATCTACTCGATCGAGGACCTCGCGCAGCTGATCCACGACCTGAAGAACGCCAACCCCCAGGCCCGGATCCACGTCAAGCTCGTCTCCGAGGTCGGGGTCGGCACGGTCGCGGCGGGTGTCAGCAAGGCCCACGCCGACGTCGTCCTGATCTCCGGCCACGACGGCGGGACGGGGGCCTCCCCGCTCACCTCGCTCAAGCACGCGGGCGGTCCCTGGGAGCTCGGCCTCGCCGAGACCCAGCAGACGCTCGTGCTCAACGGGCTGCGTGACCGGATCGTCGTCCAGGTCGACGGGCAGATCAAGACCGGGCGCGACGTCGTCATCGCGGCGCTGCTCGGGGCCGAGGAGTTCGGCTTCGCCACGGCGCCGCTCGTCGTCTCCGGCTGCATCCTCATGCGCGTCTGCCACCTCGACACCTGCCCGGTCGGCATCGCGACCCAGAACCCGGAGCTGAGGGCGCGGTTCTCGGGGGCGCCGGAGTTCGTCGAGACCTTCTTCGAGTACATCGCCGAGGAGGTGCGAGAGCACCTCGCCGCGCTCGGGTTCCGCACCATCGAGGAGGCCATCGGCCAGATCCAGCACGTCGACGTCTCCCGTGCCGTCGAGCACTGGAAGGCCTCGGGCCTGGACCTGTCGCCGATCCTCACGAAGGTCGAGAGTCCCGACGGGTCGGGCGTCCGGCACCGGGTGGGCCAGGACCACGGCCTCGAGAAGGCGCTGGACCACCAGCTCATCGCCGCCGCCCGGGACGCCATCGACCACGGCGAGCCGGTGCAGGCCTCCTTCGCGGTGCGCAACGTCAACCGCACGGTCGGCACGATGCTCGGGCACGAGGTCACCAAGGCACACCCCGACGGGCTCGCCGACGGCACCGTCGACCTCACCCTCACCGGGTCCGCGGGCCAGAGCTTCGGCGCCTTCCTCCCGGCGGGCGTCACGCTGCGGCTCGAGGGTGACGCCAACGACTACGTCGGCAAGGGCCTCTCCGGCGGCCGGGTCACCGTCCGGCCGGCGCTGGGCTCCGCCCTCGTCGCCGAGGACAACGTCATCGCCGGCAACGTCATCGCCTACGGTGCGACGTCCGGCGAGCTGTTCCTGCGCGGCCGGGTCGGCGAGCGGTTCTGCGTCCGCAACTCCGGGGCCACCGCGGTCGTCGAGGGGGTGGGCGACCACGGCCTCGAGTACATGACCGGCGGCACCGCCCTCATCCTCGGGCCCACCGGCCGCAACGTCGCGGCCGGGATGTCCGGGGGCGTCGCGTACGTCCTCGACCTCGACCCGGAGCGGGTCAACCCCGAGCTCGTCGACCTCTTCCCGCTGCGGGCCGAGGACGAGCTCGTCGTGCACGACCTCCTCGAGCGGCACGTCCACTGGACGGACTCGCAGGTCGCCGCGCGGCTCCTCGCCGACTGGGGGACCGCCCGGTCGGCCTTCACCCTCGTCCTCCCTCGCATGTACCAGCGCGTCCTCGACGTGCGGGCGACCGCGAAGACGGAGGGCCTCGACCCCGACGGTCCCCAGGTGTGGGAGCGGATCATGGAGGCGTCCCGTGGCTGACCCCCAGGGCTTTCTGAAGAACCGTGAGCGCGAGCTGCCGCGCCGGCGGCCCGTCCCGGTGCGCATCCGGGACTGGAAGGAGGTCTACGAGGACCAGCCGGTCCCCGAGCTCCAGCGCCAGGCCGGACGCTGCATGGACTGCGGTATCCCGTTCTGCCACAGCGGCTGCCCGCTCGGCAACCTCATCCCCGAGTGGAACGACCTCGCACGGCGCGGGGAGTGGCGCGAGGCGATCGACCGGCTGCACGCGACGAACAACTTCCCGGAGTTCACCGGCCGGCTCTGCCCGGCGCCCTGCGAGTCGGCCTGCGTCCTCGGCATCAACCAGCCCGCGGTCACGATCAAGCAGGTCGAGGTGACGATCATCGACCGCGCCTTCGAGAACGGCACGGTCCTCCCGCAGGCCCCCGAGCGGCTCTCCGGCAAGACCGTCGCCGTCGTCGGCTCCGGGCCCTCGGGCCTGGCCGCCGCCCAGCAGCTGACCCGCGCCGGGCACACCGTCGCGGTGTACGAGCGGGCCGACCAGCCCGGTGGGCTGCTGCGCTACGGCATCCCCGAGTTCAAGATGGAGAAGTCGGTCCTCGACCGCCGGATCGCCCAGATGAAGTCCGAGGGCACCCGGTTCCGCACCGGGGTCGCGGTGGGGGAGGACCTCACCGGGGCCGACCTCCGCAAGCGGTTCGACGCCGTCGTCGTGGCGATCGGCTCCACCGTCCCGCGTGACCTGCCGGTGCCGGGCCGTGAGCTCGACGGCGTGATGCAGGCGATGGACTTCCTGCCGCCGGCCAACCGGGTCGCCCTCGGCCAGGACGTCGAGGGCCAGGTGACCGCCGCCGGCAAGGACGTCGTCGTCATCGGTGGCGGCGACACCGGCGCCGACTGCATCGGCACCGCGCACCGCCAGGGTGCTCGCTCGGTGACCAGCCTCGAGATCATGCCCCAGCCACCGGTCGACCGCGCCGACGTCAACCCGTGGCCCACCTACCCGATGCTGTTCCGGGTCGCCTCGGCCCACGAGGAGGGCGGCGACCGCGTCTACGCCGTGTCGACGAGCGAGATCGTCGGCGACGACGAGGGCCGGGTCGCGGCGCTGCGCCTGCACGAGGTGCAGCGGGGCGAGCGGGGCTTCGAGAAGGTGGAGGGCTCCGAGCGGGAGATCCCCGCCCAGCTCGTGCTCCTCGCGATGGGCTTCCTCGGCCCCCGGGCGGAGGGGCTGCTCGAGCAGCTCGGCGTCGAGAAGGACGAGCGCACCAACGTCGCGCGCGACGGCCACTTCATGTCGAGCGTGCCGGGTGTGTTCGTGGCCGGTGACGCCGGCCGCGGCCAGTCGCTCATCGTCTGGGCCATCGCCGAGGGGCGGTCGGTCGCGCACGAGGTCGACTCGTGGCTCATGCACAAGCCGTCGCGCCTGCCCCGGCCGGTCCACCCGACCGACCGTCCGCTGACCGCCTGACCGGGCGACCACGCAGGGCGTTCGCGATGTGGCCCGCGTCACGGTGCAAACGCTTCCACCGCTAGGCTCGGACCCATGCGTCGCGCCAAGATCGTCTGCACCCTGGGCCCTGCCACGTCGTCCGCGGAGAACCTCCGCGAGCTCGTCACGGCGGGGATGGACGTCGCCCGCCTCAACCTCTCGCACGGGTCGCACGCCGACCACTCGCAGGTCTACCGCGACGTGCGGGCGGCGAGCGACTCGGTCGGGCGCGCCGTCGGCATCCTCGCGGACCTCCAGGGCCCGAAGATCCGCACCGCCCGGTTCGCCGACGGCCCGGTGCAGCTCGTCAAGGGGGCGACCTTCACGATCACCACCCGCGACGTCCCCGGTGACGCCCACGAGGTCGGCACCACCTACGAGGGCCTGCCGGGAGACGTCCACTCCGGGGACCGGATCCTCATCGACGACGGCAAGATCGCCCTCGTCGCCACCGAGGTCACCGAGACCGACGTCGTCTGCCAGGTGATCGAGGGCGGGCCGCTGTCGAACAACAAGGGGATCAACCTCCCCGGCGTCGCGGTCTCGGTGCCGGCGCTCTCCGAGAAGGACGAGGACGACCTCCGCTGGGCCCTGCGCACCCGCGTCGACATGATCGCGCTGTCCTTCGTGCGCTCCGCCGACGACATCCGCCGGGTCCACGAGATCATGGACGAGGAGGGCTCCCGGCTCCCCGTCATCGCGAAGATCGAGAAGCCGCAGGCGGTCGAGAACCTCGACGAGATCATCCGGGCCTTCGACGGCGTCATGGTCGCCCGCGGCGACCTCGGCGTCGAGATGCCGCTCGAGCAGGTCCCGCTCGTCCAGAAGCGCGCCTGCGAGATCGCCCGCCGCCGTGCGAAGCCGGTCATCGTCGCCACCCAGGTCCTCGAGTCGATGATCGAGAACTCCCGGCCCACCCGCGCCGAGGCCTCGGACGCCGCGAACGCCGTCCTCGACGGTGCCGACGCCCTGATGCTCTCCGGCGAGACGAGCGTCGGCAAGCACCCGTTCGCGGCGGTCCGCACCATGGCCAAGATCATCGAGAACACCGAGACCCACGGCCTGCACCGCATCCGCCCGCTCGGCACCCGCCCCAACTCCAAGGGCGGTGCGGTCACCGCGGCGGCGGCCGAGATCGGCGAGCTGCTCGGGGTCACGTACCTCATCACCTTCACCGAGGGCGGCGACTCCTCGCGGCGGCTCGCCCGGGTCCGGCCCCGCATCCCGATGCTCGCCTTCACCCCGAACCAGGCCACCCGCAGCCAGCTCGCCCTCACGTGGGGCGTCGAGACCTTCCTCGTCGGGAAGGTCCGGCACACCGACGACATGGCGATGCAGGTCGACGACGTGCTCCTCGGCCTCGGCCGGGTCACCGAGGGGGACACCGTCGTCATCGTCGCCGGGTCGCCCCCCGGCATCCCCGGCTCGACGAACGCCCTGCGCGTGCACCGCATCGGCGACGCGAAGAACCGGGTGGCACCCGCGTACCTCGACGCCGACACCGGACAGGCCTGAGGGACGGGTGCACCCCGTCGGTATGCTGACTCCGCCCCCGCCGGGGTGGTGGAACGGCAGACACGGAGCACTCAAAATGCTCTGCCCGCGAGGGCGTGCGGGTTCGAGTCCCGCTCCCGGCACATGACCCAGAGTGCAGCCCCCACCACCAAGCGTGTCCTCGTCGCCGAGGACGAGGCGATCATCCGCCTCGACCTCGCGGAGATGCTCCGTGAGGCCGGCTACGACGTCGTCGGCCAGGCCGGCGACGGCGAGCAGGCCGTCGAGATGGCCCGCTCCCTCAAGCCGGACATCGTCATCATGGACGTCAAGATGCCCGTCATGGACGGCCTCTCGGCGGCCGAGGCGATCGGCGCCGAGCGGCTCTGCCCGGTCGTCATGCTCACGGCCTTCAGCCAGACCGAGCTCGTGGAGCGCGCCCGGGACGCCGGGGTGATGGCCTACGTCGTCAAGCCGTTCACCGCGACCGACATCACGCCGGCCCTCGACATCGCCCTCTCGCGCTGGTCCGAGCTCAAGGCGCTCGAGGCGGAGGTCGCCGACCTCGGCGAGCGGCTCGAGACCCGCAAGGCGGTCGACCGTGCCAAGGGGGTCCTCATGGCCAGGCTCAAGGTGAGCGAGGCCGACGCGTTCCGCTGGATCCAGAAGACCGCGATGGACCGCCGGATGGGGATGAAGGAGGTCGCGGACGCCGTGATCTCGGGGATGGAGAAGGCCTGACCCTTCCGTCGTGACGCTTTCCTGAGGCATCGCGGAGACCGGCCGTCGAAGTCGGAGGTCGAACCGCTTCCACGCGCGGCCGTCCGGGGGCTACAGTCCCGGGAGCGAGACCACCCCGTCCGACCGGCTCCCACCGGGCCGTCGGACCTCTCGGAGGAGGCGCAGTGGCGCGACGTCCTGTCGACGTGATGGCGGTCGTGGACAACCTCCACGACGTCACGGCGTTGTGGCTCGAGGCGCGGGTCGAGGGGGGCACCAGCCCCGAGGTGTGCGCGCGCACCATCGCCGACGGTCGTCTCTCGTCCGCCCTCCGTCGTCCCGGTGTCCAGGCGTTCGTCGCGCACCTCGACGGCCGCCCCGCCGGGTACGTCATCACGACGGACAACCCGTTCGGCATCAGCCCCGCCGCGGAGGTCGCCATCGAGCAGCTGTGGGTCTCCCCGGACGTCCGCCGCCACGGGATCGCCAAGGCGCTCATCGCGGCCGTCCTCGGCTCCGCCGAGCGCGCCGGGTGCGAGCAGGTCGTCTCGAACGTGCCGACGACCAGCCGCGACGCGAACCGGTTCTTCGCGCGCCTGGGGTTCGGCTCGGCCGTCACCCGCCGGGTCGTCGCGACGGGCACGCTGCGGCGCAAGATCGCGCCGGAGACCGCCGAGACCGGCCTCGAGCTGACTCGCCGGCGCCGCAGCCTGCGGCAGCGCGCGTTCTCGTCCCGCTCGGCCTGAGGGTCAGGACCCGGGGGGCGCGTCCCTCACGAGGCAGGTGATCCGCGAGGTGCAGACCCGCCGGCCGTCCTCGTCGGTGACGACGACCTCGTAGCAGGCGAGGGTGCGCCCGAGGCTCAACGCCGTCGCCGTGCCCGTGACCAGCCCTGAGCGCGCCGCACGGTGGTGCGTGGCGTTGATGTCGAGCCCGACGACGGCCTTGCCCTCCCCGGCGTGCAGGGCCGCGCCGATGGAGCCGAGGGACTCGGCGAGGACGACGGACGCGCCGCCGTGCAGCAGCCCGTAGGGCTGGGTGTTGCCGGCGACCGGCATCGTCGCGACGAGGCGCTGCGCCGTCGCCTCGACCACCTCGATCCCCATCCGGTCCATCAGGGAGTCGGGGTTCATCGCCCGCATGCGGGCGACGGCTGCCAGGGGGTCGGTGGTGTCGGCCATGGTCGTTAGGCTGCCACGCGTGAAGCTCCTCCTCCTCGACGGACACTCCCTGGCCTACCGGGCGTTCTTCGCCCTCCCCGTCGAGAACTTCTCGACGAGCACCGGGCAGCACACGAACGCGGTCTACGGCTTCACCGCGATGCTCATCAACGTCCTGCGCGACGAGGCGCCGACCCACGTCGGCGTCGCCTTCGACGTCTCCCGCCAGACCTTCCGGCTCGAGGAGTACAGCGAGTACAAGGCCGGGCGGGCCAAGACGCCGACCGAGTTCTCCGGGCAGCTCCCGCTGCTGCGCGAGGTGCTCGACGCCCTGCGCATCAAGCACGTCGGCATCGAGGGCTTCGAGGCCGACGACGTCATCGCCTCGCTGACCCGGCAGGCCACCGAGGCCGGGGGAGAGGTCGTCATCTGCACCGGCGACCGTGACGCCTTCCAGCTCGTCAGCGACAAGGTCACCCTCGTCTACCCCGTGCGCGGGGTCTCCGAGGTGTGGCGGATGGACCCGGCGGCCGTCGAGGAGAAGTACCTCGTGCCCCCGAACCGGTACAGCGACCTCGCCGCGCTCGTCGGCGAGTCGAGCGACAACCTGCCCGGCGTTCCGGGCGTCGGCCCGAAGACCGCCGCGAAGTGGATCGGCCAGTACGGCGACCTCACCGGCATCGTCGGCCACGCGGACGAGATCAAGGGCAAGGCGGGCGAGAACCTCCGCGCGCACCTCGACGACGTGCTGCGCAACCGCCGCCTCAACCGCCTCGTCGACGACCTCGAGCTGCCGCTGGGCGTCGCCGACCTCGAGCGCACGTCCTGGGACCGCGAGGAGGTCCACCAGGTCTTCGACGGGCTCGAGTTCCGTGTGCTGCGCGACCGGCTGTTCCAGACCTTCGAGGTCGAGTCCGACGAGGTCGAGGGCGGCTTCGAGCTCGACGGTGACGTGTTCACCGCCGACGACCTCGCGGTGCGCTTCGGTGACGGCGCGGTGGGGCGGCGCCTGCCCCACGGTGTCGTCGTCTCCGGCGAGTACCGGGCCGGTGCCGGCGACGCCGGTGCGGTCGCCCTCGCCGGCGAGGACGGCGCCACCGCCTACCTCGACCTCACGACGCTCACCCCGGAGCAGGACGCCGTGCTCGCCGCGTGGCTCGCCGACCCGGACGCGCCGAAGGTCCTCCACGACGCCAAGCCCCAGCTCCAGGCGCTCTCCGCGCGGGGGCTCACACTGCGGGGGGTGGTCAGCGACACCGCACTGGCGGCCTACCTCGTCCGCCCGGACCAGCGTTCCTACGACCTCGAGGACCTCGTCGTGCGCCACCTCGGGCGCGAGCTGACCGCGGACTCCGACGCCGCCTCGGACCAGGGGAGCCAGGGCACGCTGTCCTTCGACGTCGAGGAGGGCGACGACACCGCCGCCCGCGACGCGATGGTGCGGGCCCGGGCGGTGCTCGAGCTGTCCGTGGTGCTCGCCGAGAAGGTCGAGGAGACCGGCGGCACCGAGCTGCTGCGCGACCTCGAGCTGCCGCTCGTCGACATCCTCGCCGAGATGGAGCGCACCGGCATCGCCGTCGACCAGGACGCCCTCACCGCGCTCGAGGCCGACTTCGCCGCGAAGATGCGCCAGGCCCAGCTCGACGCCTACGAGGCCATCGGGCGCGACGACGTCAACCTCGGCAGCCCCAAGCAGCTGCAGGAGGTCCTCTTCGACCAGCTGGGGATGCCGAAGACCAAGCGCACGAAGACCGGCTACACGACCGACGCCGACGCGCTCGCCGACCTGTTCGTCAAGACCGAGCACCCGTTCCTCGAGGCGCTGCTGCGGCACCGCGACACCAGCCGGCTCCGGGTCACCGTCGAGGGGCTCATCAAGTCCGTCGCCGACGACCGCCGGATCCACACGACGTACCTGCAGACGATCGCCGCGACCGGGCGGCTGTCCTCGACCGACCCCAACCTCCAGAACGTGCCGATCCGCACCGAGGAGGGCCGCCGCATCCGCGACGTGTTCGTCGTCGGCGAGGGCTACGAGTCGCTGATGTCGGCCGACTACAGCCAGATCGAGATGCGGATCATGGCCCACCTCTCCGGCGACGAGGGGCTCATCGAGGCCTTCCGCACCGGCGAGGACCTCCACCGGTTCGTCGGGGCCCGCGTGTTCGGGGTCGAGCCCGAGGACGTCACCTCCGAGATGCGCAGCAAGGTCAAGGCGATGAGCTACGGCCTCGCGTACGGCCTCTCCGCGTTCGGCCTCTCCAAGCAGCTGACCATCTCCACCGGTGAGGCCCAGGGCCTCATGGACGAGTACTTCGCCCGGTTCGGTGGGGTCCGCGACTACCTGCGCGAGGTCGTCGTCGAGGCCCGCGCCACCGGGTACACCGCCACGATGCTCGGCCGGCGCCGGTACCTGCCGGACCTCCTGAGCGACAACCGCCAGCGCCGCGAGGGCGCGGAGCGGATGGCCCTCAACGCCCCCATCCAGGGCTCGGCCGCCGACATCATCAAGCTCGCGATGAAGGGTGTCGACGCCGCGCTGAAGGCCGAGGGCGCCCGCAGCCGGATGCTGCTCCAGGTGCACGACGAGCTCGTCCTCGAGGTCGCCGCGGGGGAGCGGGCCGACGTCGAGGCCCTCGTGCGGCGCGAGATGGGCGCCGCCCAGGCCCTCGACGTGCCGCTCGACGTCAGCGTCGGGGTCGGCCGCTCCTGGCACGACGCCGCGCACTGACGGCTGGGTTCCCACTCAGCTGACGACGCCGTCCGCCACGACTCCGGCCGGCGGCACCCGGGCACCAGGGCCCACGACGGACCTGACGACAGTGGCTCCTGCTCCGACGCGTGCACCGCGCATGACCACAGACGCGAGGATGCTCGCCCCGGCCCCGACCACGGCGTCCGGCCCCACGGCCGACCCGTCGCCGACCTGCGCCGTGGCATCGACGTGGGAGGACGAGTCGATGTGGAGGGAGCGACCGGAGAGCTCGACGAGGGTCCGTGAGGCGCGCATCAGGGCCGCAGGCGTCCCGACGTCCTCCCAGAGCGCCTGCTCTCGGTACGCGACGACGCGGCCATGGCCGACGAGTGTCGGCAGGACGTCCTTCTCGAGTGAGACCACGCCGTCCGGGACACGGTCAAGAGCCGAGCAGCGCAGGACGTACGTCCCGCCGTTGACCTCCGGGCTCGGTGGGACGGGACTCTTCTCGAGGAAGGCGGAGACCTGCCCGTCCGCGGCGGCGACGACGCAGCCGTACGGGCGGGCGTCGGCGACGGTGCGCAGGTGGAGCACGGCATCGGGGACGAGGTCCGAGGGGTGGGTGGCCATGGCCAGCTGCGCGCCCAGGTCGTGCCCGGCCAGCAGGTCCCCGTTGACGACGACGAGGAGTCCGTCCGCCGGCAGGTCGAGGTGGCGGGTGGCATGGGCGAGCGCGCCGCCCGTCCCGAGGGGGGTCTCCTCGGTCACATAGCGGAGCCTGACGCCCCAACGGCTGCCGTCGCCGAGCAGGGGCGCGAACTGCTCGGCGAGGTAGGAGGTGGCGAGGATGACGTCGAGCACACCGTGGTGGGCGAGCCAGCGCAGCTGATGGACGAGGACGGGCTCGCCGGCGACCTCGAGGAGGTGCTTCGGCTGGTCTCGCGTGAGGGGCCCCATCCGAGTGCCCGGACCGCCTGCGAGCACCACCGCGGGGACCGCAGCGGAGGTCCTCGCAGCGGGCGGGCGCGCCAGACGAACAGGCATGTCGAGCATCATCGCGCCTCCGGCACCGAGGCGCCCTAAGTTGCGCCGGCGTGCCGTGTCGAGTCGGAGGGTCCCGGCTCCCTAAGCCCTGTCCGAGCACCGTGCGCGGCGGTAGCCTCTGCCCATGCCGTTCCGCCGCAACCGCGGCGCAGGCGTGGCCACACGACTCCCCACGGGGAGCAAGGTGTCCCTCCTGCTCGCTCTCGTCCTCCTTGTCGTCGCGATCTACCTGCTGATCGTGCCTATCGCAATGCCCACGTCGCAGGGTGTCTTCGGCTGTGGGTCAGCGCTGCAGCCGCCGACCGATCAGTTCGCCGCGGGGATCTGCCAAGACGTACCGCAGGTCAACCAGCTGCGCAGCGCGACGATGGCGGTCCTCGCCCTGATCGTCGGAGCCGGTGGGCTGGTTCTCTTCGGCGCCGGACGCGGGGCAGAACGGCCAGCTGCCGACCCCACCCACGTGTCCTGAGCCGGCCGGTGGACGTCACGGCCTTCCTGGACCAGCTCGACGACCTGTTCCTCGGGATCCCTACGAGGGAACGCTCGCCAACTCCGCGCACATCGAGCTGGTCGGTGCGGTCGCCGGGATGACCACCGCCCGAGAGGTCGCGGTCCTCAACCTCGCCGCCTCGCTCCTGCCTGCCGACGAATGCTACGTCGAGGTCGGCAGCTTCAAGGGCCGGTCCATCTGCGGTGTGTCCCGGGGAGTCTCCGACCGGACCTTCATCGCCATCGAGAACTTCGCCGAGTTCGGCATGACGGGTGCGGAGGCTCGGGCCGAGCTCATGGACAACCTCGAACGGCACTGCGCCGGACGGGACGTCCGGCTGGTCGAGGGGGACGCGTTCGCACTCCTCGGGTCCGGGCGCTGTGTGGACCGTTCGGTCGGGGTCAACTTCTACGACGGTGAGCACACGGCGCGTTCCCACTACCTCGCGCTCGGCATCATCGAGCCGCTGCTTGCCGACGAGGCGCTCGTCCTCGTCGACGACGCGACCTGGCCGCTGGTCCAGCGGGCGCACGCGCGCTTCCTCGCGGCGCATCGAGGGTGGACCGTGGTGCGGCGCTGGGATGCACGGTGCAACGACGACCCCCAGTGGGCCAACGGTCTGCACGCGCTCCGGTTCCGCCGCGGCGGCCGGCGGAGAGGGCTCAGCCCGCGGGTCCGGGCCGCCTTGGTCGCACAGCGGATGGTTCTCGGCCCGGCTCGGAGGACGACCTGGCGCACGCTGGCCCGTGCTCGGTGGCTCGTTCCCCTCGCCTAGCGGCTCCAGTCCGGGGCCGGTCACGAGATCTCGGTGCCGGCCGCGAAAACGCTGAGCTCAGCGTCCGTCAGCAGGTGCCGGGGTCAGGCGCCGCCGCCCGTGGCCCCCGCGAGGTCGATCAGGATGTCCTGGCAGTATGGGGACGCTGGGCCCCGCCGATGGGTCGCCCGCGGCCGATGACGCGGGCGTCAGGACGGGCCGCGGTGACCACCGCTACGACCTCCGGCTCGGTGGACGCATCCGCGCGGCCCAGGCTCACCTCGACGAGGAGGAAGCGCGTGCGTTGCAGCAGCCGGGGTGCGCCGCGCAGGACCTCCACCTCGAACCCTTCGACGTCGACCTTGAGCAGGTCGACCGTCGTCAGGTGCTCGGTCGCGTCGTCGAGCCGAACCACGAGGACCTCCACCGTGTGCCCGGCCGCGTAGGTCTCGACGAGACCGGGCCGCAAGGTCGACATCGCGGAGAGGTGGTGGCGGTGCAGCGGCAGCCGCGCGGTCTCGGTGCCGAGCGCGACCGCCCGTGTGGTGACCCCTCCCAGCCGTCGAGCGTTGTCGGCGAGGACTGCGTGGACGTCGGGGTCCGGCTCGAACGCGAGGATGGTTGCCTCCGGCCAGAACGCCTTCACCGCGGTCGTGAACTGGCCCATGTTCGCCCCGACGTCGACGACCACGGGACGCCGCCGCGTCGCCAGGTGTCCCGGGCCGACCAGCTCGTCGTGGACGTCGGCGAGTGATGCCTGCACGGTGCCGAGGTCGGACAACCCGGTGACCCGCACCCGGATCGGACCGATGGCCACGGTGGCCGTGCGGCCCGTCACAAAGCCGCAGGATCGCACGGGCCTTGCTCGCGAGGAAGCGCACACGCGACCGCGCGGGCCATGCCCCCATCCGTGCGGTGCCCAGGTCGAGGACCAGCGAGCGCAGGACGTAGAAACGGAACGCGAGGGAGGCGGACGCGAGGTGCTGGCGCAGGCCGCTCACGTGGACGTCCCTGCCGAGTGGAAGGGGCACCTCGACCGGGTCCGCGCGGCCGGCCGGTCGGTGCCGCGGGGCGAGCAGGAGCTCGGCGAGGCCGACGAGGACCACGCAGCCGGTGGCGACCACCGCCGCACCCAGGACCTGGAAGGCGTTGTCCCGCCAAGCCGTGAGAACGAGCGCCGCCTCGAGGGTCACGGCCACCCAGGCGACCTTGGCGAGCAAGTGCCCGACCCTGGGCCATCTCGGCGATGACGAGCACCTGGGCCAAGGACAAGCAGTGTGCCGAGGGCGAGGTAGGGCAGGAGCAGCCCGGTCGCCCCTCCGGTAGGCGTCCCCCCCGAGGATGCCGACCCACAGCTCCGGCGCCGCAGCCGCCACCGCGGCTCCGACGAGGCAGACGCCGAGGGCGAGCGGCCCGCCCGCAGGACCGCGCGGCGCGACCCCGAGCGGGCGAGTGCCGGGACGAGGGCGAGGGCGAGGAACTGGGTGACCCACACGGGGGCGCGTCCCAGGGTGGAGACGAGGGCGTACTCACCGGACTCGACCCCGGTGAGCACGTACCGGGCGAGGACGACGTCGACGCTCGTCAGCGCCATGAGCACGCCCATCGACGAGTTCGAGCGGTAGAGCGCGCGCAGCGTCCGCATCCGCGGACCGGGCGGCGCGGACCACGGGAGCCGGGCGTGCTCGCGGCACAGCCACCACGCCATCGCCGCGGTGACCGTGCTCGCGAGGACGACCAGTGCGAAGGAACCCGCGACGGCGAGCCCGAGAGCGGAGGCGGCCGCGGCCGCGAGAACGCGCGAGGTCCCTGCGACCACGTAGACGAGGGACAGGGCGCGGATGCGGCGCATCCCAGAAGCCTGCCCATGAGCGCCCCGTTCACGGTGAAGGGGACCAGCCCCACCCCGACGAGGAGGGGAGCGAGGACCGAGTCGACCCTCGTGACGTGCGCGAGGACCGGGACAGCGCGAGGGTGCCGAGGCACCCCGTCAGTCCCACGACGAGGGGCAGCCGCAGGTCCAAGGCGTTCGGGTCCGCGGCGGGCAACCCGGCTCGCGACCATGATCTGGAAGGCCCCCGCGGGGATCGCGAGGACGATCCCGATGCTGTTGAGCGAGGAGAAGCCGCCGAAGTCGCCAGGCCCCAGGGCCCGCGAGAGGATGAGTACGAACACGTACCCGAGGGCACTCGCCGACCCCATGGCGGACGCCGAGGAACGCGTCGGTGGACGTCGCTCGACGCAGGAGGGACGCAGTTGCCTGAGGACTCACCTGCACCCCTATCCGGAACGGTCAGGGCACAGGTTACCCATCGGTTAGGATCCGTTCACTGCCCCGCCACCCGAACCTGCGGAGTCCGCTCGTGCTTCGACGCCTCAGATGTTGTTTCGGCCACCGTCGCAGGGCTCCTCGTCCTCCTCGCCGTGGTGGTCGTCGGCA
>CAVPXT010000003.1:0-197327 GCA_963709785.1 uncultured Actinomycetota bacterium
ATCCTCTTTATGGGTGTCGTCGGCTGGTGGTTAGCCCGGTTCTGGATCGAGGGCGCATTTCTGCGTCGCCGGCTCTCGGTACTGATGTTCGCGCAGCTCGCGATCCTCATCGCGTACGTCCCGGCGAACAACCAGATCGGCCTGATGCGACCAGGTTTCATCGCGTTCGTCAGCCTGTGCGGCGTCTACTTTCTGGTCTCGCTCCATCGATGGGCAAGTCAGCACGTGGGGCCGAAACGACCCGTACGATCGTCAAACGCCACGTGACAGGATGCTGTGAGAATGGGCGTCGGGCGCTAGCCCTATCGGCCGCCCGGGTGCCCAGCGGCCTCGCGCCAGATCATCTCGTACTCGGCAGCCACCGTCTCGACCGAATAATGCTCCTCGGCGCGCGTGCGGGCAGCTCGGCCCAGAGAGAGCCGATCCTGGCCTTGAGACAGCAACGACGTGAGAGCAGCCGCGAGAGCCTTCGGGTCATGTGGCGGCACGAGGACCCCGGCGTTCTCGGCCAACATCTCGGGACGCCCCGACCGACGTCGCGACGATGTGCTCACCGGAACGCCTCGACAACGACGTTTGGGAAGCCCTCGTTATGGCTCGGCAGCTGAACACATCACTCGATGCGGGTCAGGAGTCACCACCGAGGCGTGAGGAACCTCGCCGGAGATGGTCGTCCGGGCGTCGAGCAGACCGCGTCGGTGCAGGTCCTCCCGGTACTCCTGGGTGCAGGCGCCGATCAGCTCGAGCCGCAGATCGGCGCCTTCGACGAGCCCCCACGCCACCAGCAGGTCCTCCACACCCTTCGCAGGGATGACCCACCCGACGTACACGACCGACCGCTTGTTGCGCAGGTCCGCCGGGGCGATCGCGCCGAGCAGGACGCAGTTTGGGACGTGGTCCACGGGAGCGCCGACTGATGCCCCTCCCAGCGCTTGGGCTGTGGGCGTGTCTATGGCGATGACCGCCCGCGAGCTCCGAAGGAGAGACATAAGCAGTCGCCATTCGGGCCCCTTGCGCTGCAGCATCTCCGGAACTCGCCGAACCGGATGTGCACGACGACTGGGAGCCCCCGCAACCGGCACCATCGCGCGACCGCCAGGTCGCGCAAGAGACCGAACTGCCCGGAGGTGTTGATGTGCACGACGTCCGGCCGGCGCAGAGTTGTTCGCACGACCACCCGGCCAATGGTCCACAGGGCCTCGATCGAACCCGCGACGAGGCGACTAACCCATGAGGCGCTCTGGGGCGATCGGAGCCGCAAGGCGGTGTCCACGATTTCCGTGGACACATCGGGGCTCGTTGAGAGGTGGGCCGAGATCAGCTCGGTCCACCGCGCGATACCACCGCGAGGGGGTGGAAGGGGTGAGACCAGCAGGACCCGCAACACTGACCTACCCATCGGTCTCTCCAAGCATCAACCGGGCCAGAAGCGGGGTTGTCACGTTGACGTCGAAGTGCCGGAGAGCCGTGGCACGAGCGGCTCCCCGCATCGCCAACCTTTGGTCGAGCGTTAGGCGTGACGCTCTCAGAAGGCACTCGGCCAGATCCGCACCGGTGCTGCCCGCGACGACGAAGCCGTTCACGCCATCCTGGAGAAAGGCCGACAGATCGCTGGTGAGGTTGCTGATGACGGGTGTCCCGGTCGCCAGGCTCTCGACGAACTTGGTGGGGAACCCTGCGCGGCTGTATCGGGCCTCGGGGCGCAGGAGGATGCTGAAGTCGCACCGCTGCACGACGTCGGCCACGGCCATCTGGGAGACCCTGCCCATGATGGTGACGCCGGCGGGCACGCTGTCGTCGAGCAGGCTCGCGACCTCTTCCGTCGTGGGGCCGACGACGGTCAGGCTGAGCTCGATGCCGGGGCGGAGTTCGTCTCGCGCCCGTGCGAATCCCTCAATTATCTGGCCGAGGAGGTCTTTCTTTCCGGGAGTGCCGAAGTAGCAGAGCCGCACGGAAGCCGCCCCGCCGGTGCCGGCCGCTGCGGCCCGGTCGCTCTCCTGCCGGTTGACGTGAAGCGTGGGGGGGACGACCTCACGCACCCTCACTCGGGGGTAGCGGTCGCGCAGGAATGTACTGATTGCTATGACGGCGTTGAACCGCGGGTAAACCCAGCGCAGCGCGGCTTGGGCCGAGAGCCAGGCGGGCGCGACAACACTGCCCGAGAACTGCCGCGGGGAGTACCACTCGACGACGTCCGCGACCGACACGGCCCCAACGGCACGAGCTGTCGAAAGCACGCGCACGGCGTAGCCGGTGCCACCGCCGTAGACGAACACGTGCGTCGGCGTCCGGTTCTGGGAGCGGATCCAGCGCGTCGCCTCGCGGCCTCCGAGTGCGTGCTGCGCGAACTGGCGCTTCAACCACATCGAAGTCGCTACCTCGGCCGTTCCGACCATGAAGAGCCCTGCCCCGGACGGCCGTCGGAGAAGTTGCCGTCCTGAGTCTGCCTCGCTGCCGCTCAGGACGACGACGTCGTACCCCAGGTCCAGCAGAGACTCGGCGATCCCGGCAATGCGTCGGGATCCTGCGCTGCCCCAAGGAAACGGGTGGGGCGTCACATAGGCAACCCAGGGTCGATCCGCCCCCAGCCCGACCACTGCGTCCGGGTTAGTCATAGGCGGCGTGCGGTGGCGGTCTCGTCGATCGCCCCACGAGTGTCGAGGAAACGACGGGCGCGTCTCGGCAGTTCGCCGAGGTCGTACTCGCGGTGCCGCTGGAGGAGGACGACCGACGTCGGCGCTCCGCGACAGCGGCCTCAAGGTCCGGGACTCGACGTCAGCGACTGCGCGCCGTCGGAGGCGCCTTGACCTGCCACGTCGGCGACATGGGGGTCGTGGTACGCGCAGGTCGGCGCCCCACGCGAGGAGGCGCTTGGCCAGCGGGTCGGCAGGGCTCTCGCGGCGGTCGGAGATGTTGGCCTTGTAGGTGACGCCGAGCAGCAGGATCCTCGCGCCGTTGACGGCCTTGCGCTCGTCGTTGAGCAGAGCGCGCACCCGGTCCGCCACGTAGAGCGGCATCGCAGTGTTGATCTCCTCGGCCAGCTCGACGAGCCGGAACGCGTAGCCCAGCTTGGCCTTGACCCGGTGCGACAGGTAGGAGGGGTCGACGGGGATGCAGTGGCCGCCGACCCCCGGGCCCGGGCGGAAGGCCATGTAGCCGAACGGCTTGGTCTCGGCGCAGTCGATGGCGTCCCAGAGGTCGATGTCGAGCTCGTCGCAGAAGCGCACCATCTCGTTGACGAGCGCGATGTTGACGTGTCGGAAGGTGTTCTCGAGCAGCTTGGCCATCTCGGCCTCGCGCGCCCGCTTGGCCTCGACGACCGTGTCGACGAACTGGGCGTAGAAGGCGCGGGCCGCGCGGCTGCACTCCGGCGTGAGACCACCGACGACCTTCGGGGTGTTCTCGACGCCGAAGCGTCGCATTGCCCGGGTCGATGCGCTCCGGGGAGAACGCGATGAAGACGTCGTCGACCCGGGATCGAGCCGGTCCCGCACACGAGCGGCGCGAAGACCTCCTCCGTCGTCCCGGGGTAGGTCGTCGACTCCAGGATGCACAGGGTGCCGGGTCGGACGTGCGCGCCGATGGCCTCGGCCGCCGACTCCACCGGGCGCGAGGTCGGGCCCACCCTCCTCGGCGAGCGGGGTCGGCACGCACACCACGACGACGTCGGCGTCCGCGATGACAGCCGGGTCCGCGGAGGCCGGTAGCCCAGCGCCAGCCCGGCCGCGAGTTCCTCGTCGGAAACGTCATCGATGTGGGAGAGCCCGGCGTTGAGGTCGTCGACCACGCGGGGGTTGGTGTCGAGGCCGACGACGGACATGCCCGCTTCTGCGGCTCGCAGGGCCATGGGCAGTCCGACGTAGCCCTGGCCGATGACGACGAGGTTGGTGCTCACGACGATCTCCTTGAACCACGCGAGGGTGTCGGCCAGGCCCTGGTCGAGAGATACGGGCTCGACGTCGGGGAAGAGCGAACGCAGGACGGCGTTGTCGGCCTGGGAGTGCTTGACGTCGCCGGGTCGCGGCTCCCGGTGGACGACCTCCGGCGTCCAGGCCGGAGGTGGCTGCGATCCGCTCGATGAGTTCGAGCAGCGTCGTGTTGGTGCCGAAGGCCAGGTTGACCGGCTCGGGGTGGATGACCCGCCGCTCGACGGCGTCGAGGAGGACCCGGCACACCGTGCCGACGTAGGTGAAGTCGCGGGAGTTCGAGCCGTCACCGTTGACCGGCAGCGGCTCGCCGCGCAGGAGGGCGTCGACGAAGATGGGGATGACGGCGGCGTACACGTGACCGGCCCGCTGCCGGGGCCGTAGACGTTGAAGAAGCGGAACGCGAGGGTGTCGATGCCGAAGGACTGCTGGTAGGCCAGCACGTACTGCTCGGTCGCCAGCTTGGTGACGGCGTAGGGGCTCATCGGGCGGACCCACTCGCGCTCGCCCTTGGGCAGCGCCGGGTTCGAGCCCGTAGACCGACGACGAGGACGCCGCGACGACGTGGCCGCACCCGGCCCGACGGGCGGCCTCGAGGACCAGGAGCGTCCCCGTGGCGTTCGCCGCGTGCGAGGCCAGCGGGTCGGCGATGCTGCGGGGACACTCCCCAAGGCCGCGAGGTGGACGACTGAGTCGACGCCGTTGAACGCTCGTCGAGCGCGTCAGCGATCGAGGATCGTCCCCTCGACGAAGTCGCGGGACCGTCAGAGACGTTGTCGCGGTATCCCGTCGAGAAGTCGTCGAGGATGACGACTTGGTGCCTCGCGAGCAGCGCCAGCGGCGGAGAAGTTGGATCCGATGAAGCCGGCTCCGCCGGTGATGGCGATGCGCACGATGGACAGAATCCCCGAGTTGGATGGTTGCGGTGTCGCTCACACCCTAACGGACCCTAACGACGTGCGCCCCACCGCGAACCCGGGCAGCCGTGACCTGCCGGCCAGCCCTGCCCTGCGCCTAAAAGCGGGCGCGCGCCACGACCATCCGGTAGAATTTCTCTTGACGTCAAGATAACCGCGACCCGAGGAGCTCGACGCAGGCCATGGCAACGATCATCTACACCCTCACCGACGAGGCCCCGATGCTGGCCACGTACTCCTTCCTCCCGGTCGTCGAGGCCTTCGCCTCGTCCGCCGGCGTCGACGTGGAGACCCGCGACATCTCGCTCGCCGGGCGCATCCTCGCGCTCTTCCCCGAGCACCTCACCGAGGAGCAGCGCGTCGACGACGCCCTCTCCGAGCTCGGCGACCTCGCGACGACGCCCGAGGCCAACATCATCAAGCTGCCGAACATCTCCGCCTCGATGCCGCAGCTCAAGGCGGCCGTGCGCGAGCTGCAGGCCCAGGGCTACGCGCTCCCCGACTACCCGGACGACCCGAGCACCGACGAGGAGCGCGACATCCGCGCCCGCTACGACAAGGTCAAGGGCAGCGCCGTCAACCCGGTGCTGCGCGAGGGCAACTCCGACCGCCGCGCCCCGGCGGCCGTCAAGAACTACGCGCGGCAGCCACCCCCACTCGATGGGCACGTGGAGCGCCGACAGCCGCACCGCCGTCGCGACGATGGGCGGCGGACGACTTCCGCTGCCAACGAGCAGAGCGTCGTGCTGCCCGCCGACGACACCCTGACCATCCGGCACACCGCCGCCGACGGCACGGTCACCGTCCTCAAGGACGGCCTCACGGTCCTCGAGGGTGAGGTCGTCGACGCCACGGTGATGCGCGTCGCCGCGCTGGACGCCTTCCTGCGCGACCAGGTCGCCAAGGCCAAGGCCGACGACGTCCTGCTCTCGGTGCACCTCAAGGCGACGATGATGAAGGTCAGCGACCCGATCATCTTCGGGCACGCGGTCACCGCCTACTTCCCGGAGGTCTTCGAGCGCTACGGCGCCGACCTCGCCGCCGCGGGCCTCTCCCCCAACAACGGGCTCGGCGGCATCCTCGACGGCCTCGACGCGCTCCCGAACGGTGCGGAGATCCGGGCCGCGTTCGAGCAGGGCCTCGCCGACGGCCCCGACCTGGCGATGGTCAACTCCGACAAGGGCATCACGAACCTGCACGTCCCGAGCGACGTCATCGTCGACGCCTCGATGCCGGCGATGATCCGCACCGCCGGCCACATGTGGGGGGCCGACGGCGAGGAGCACGACACCCTCGCGGTGATCCCGGACAGCTCCTACGCCGGCGTCTACCAGGCCGTCATCGAGGACTGCCAGGCACACGGCGCGTTCGACCCGACGACGATGGGGTCGGTCCCCAACGTCGGGCTCATGGCGCAGAAGGCCGAGGAGTACGGCAGCCACGACAAGACCTTCGAGATGACCGCCGCGGGCACCGTCGACGTCGTCGACGCCTCCGGCGAGGTCCTCATGAGCCACGACGTCGAGGCCGGCGACATCTGGCGCGCCTGCCAGACCAAGGACGCCCCGATCCGCGACTGGGTCAAGCTCGCCGTCACCCGCGCCCGCGCCTCGCAGACCCCGGCCGTGTTCTGGCTCGACGAGACCCGCGCCCACGACCGCAACCTCACCGCCAAGGTCGAGACCTACCTGCGCGACCACGACACCGACGGGCTCGACATCCGGATCATGTCCCCGGTCGAGGCCACGAAGCTCTCGGTCGAGCGGATCCGCCGCGGCGAGGACACCATCTCGGTCACCGGCAACGTGCTGCGCGACTACAACACCGACCTCTTCCCGATCCTCGAGCTCGGCACCTCGGCGAAGATGCTCTCCGTCGTCCCGCTGATGAACGGCGGCGGCCTCTTCGAGACCGGCGCCGGCGGCTCGGCCCCGAAGCACGTCCAGCAGCTCGTCCAGGAGGACTACCTCCGCTGGGACAGCCTCGGCGAGTTCCTCGCCCTCGCCGAGTCCTTCCGCCACGAGGCCGGGGGCGGCAACAAGCGGGCCGAGCTGCTCGGCAACGCCCTCGACCGGGCGACCGAGACGCTGCTCAACGAGAACAAGGGCCCGTCGCGGAAGATCGGGTCGATCGACAACCGCGGCAGCCACTTCTGGCTCGCGCGCTACTGGGCCCAGGAGCTCGCGGCGCAGACCGATGACGCCGCGCTCGCCGAGATCTTCGCCCCCGTCGCCGAGCAGCTCGTCGACCGCACCGACGCGATCGAGGCCGAGCTCATCGCGGTGCAGGGCAAGCCGGCCGACATCGGCGGGTACTTCCACCCGGACCCGGAGAAGGCGGCATCGGTGATGCGCCCCTCGGCCACGTTCAACGCCATCGTCGACGCCCTCACCGTCTGACCGAGGCGCTCGACCCCGGGGCCGCCCACCGTCCACCAGCCCCGAGGAGGGCTTCATGTCCGCTCGCATCGTCGACTCCGCCGACGTCGCCGAGAACGCCGTGCTCGGCGATGGCACCTCGGTCTGGCACCTGGCGCAGGTGCGCGAGGACGCCGTCCTGGGGGAGAACTGTGTCATCGGCCGCGGCGCGTACGTGGGCCCCGGCGTCCGGATGGGCAACAACTGCAAGCTCCAGAACTACGCCCTCGTCTACGAGCCGGCGGTCCTCGAGGACGGCGTCTTCGTCGGGCCGGCGGTCGTCTTCACCAACGACCACTACCCCCGCGCCGTGACCCCGGACGGACGCCTCAAGCGCGGCGACGACTGGGACATGGTCGCTGTGCACTGCCTCGAGGGTGCCTCGATCGGGGCCCGCTCGGTGTGTGTCGCACCGGTGACCATCGGCCGCTGGGCCCTGGTCGCCGCGGGCTCCGTGGTCATCGAGGACGTCCCGGACTTCGCGCTCGTCGTCGGCGTCCCCGCCCGCCGCATCCGGTGGGTCGGGCGAGCGGGCGAGCCGCTCCAGCCCGGCGACGGCGAGGGCGCGTGGGTCTGCCCGGTGACGGGAGCCCGCTACCGCGAGCGGGACGGGATCCTCACCGAGGACTGACCCGTCGTGCCGGTCAGTGGTGGTGCTCGGCCTCGTCCGCGTCGGCCTTCGTCGGGTGCACCGTGCCGTGCGGGTGCTCGGGCGGTGCGTAGATCGAGTACAGGCGCAACGGGCCGTCCCCGACGTTCGTCAGGTTGTGCCACGACCCGGCCGGGACGAAGACCGCCCAGTCACCGGTGACGGTCTCGTCGAACGAGAGGTCGTCCTCGGCCGGGCCCATCCGGACCCTGGCGGTGCCCTCCTCGACCCGGATGAACTGGTCGTGGTCGTCGTGGACCTCGAGGCCGACGTCGTGGCCGGGCTCGATCGCCATGACCGTCAGCTGCAGGTGGGCGCCGGTCCACACCGTCGTGCGGTACGCGTCGTTGCCGAGCGTCGCGGCCTCGATGTCGATGACGAAGGGGGCGGGTCCGTGGTCGGCCATCGGTCCTCCTGGGGGTCCCTGTGGTTCCCCCAGCCTACGCAGGCGCTGACGACGACCCGGCCGGGCCGCGCGCCAGGCCGTCGAGGATGAGGTCGAGGACGAGCTCGAAGCTGCTCGCGGTGTGCCCCGTGAGGTGCTCGTGGACGTGGGCGATGGTGCGCGGGTGGGTCTCCGGCGAGACCGAGGCGAGGAACGCCTCGACGCGCGCGCCCTCGTCGGAGGCCGAGAACGTCATCGCCAGCTCCTGGAGCGTGTAGCCGAGCACGTGGTTGTTGACGGCGTGGAAGCCGTGGTGCGCGGTCTCGGGCGGCAGGCCGCTCTCGGAGAGGACGCGCAGCAGGTACTCCATGTGGTCGACGCGAGCCGGACCGGGCAGGTGCTGCTGCCACTGCGCCGGCGCCCACGGGTGCCGGACCAGCGCCTCGCGCGTCGAGATCGCGTGCGCCCGGACGGCGGCCAGCGGCGGTACCCCCGGCGGGGGCGCGGTGACCTCGGCGGCGACGGCGTCGACCATCAGGGCGAGCAGCTCGTCCTTGCCGGAGACGTGGTTGTAGAGGGCCATCGGCGCGAAGCCCAGCCGGTCGGCGAGGCGGCGCATCGTCAGGGCGCCCACGCCCTCCTCGTCGGCGAGCGCCGTGCCGGCCGCCACGATCGCGGCCCGGCCCAGCGGCTCCCGCGACGCCGTGGTGGCTCGGGGCATCTCGCTCCTCGTGGGTGGCGGGGTCTTGACAACGTACAGCGTACGCTCCACGCTGGGCGCACCACGACGTACAACGTACGTAACCCTCGAGGAGCACCCCATGCATCCGTCCCCCGACCCGACCGCCACGACCGCCCTCCCCCGGACGATGCGCGCCGTGACCTACGACCGGTACGGCACGAGCGAGGCGCTCTCGGTCGCCGAGGTCGCCGTCCCCGAGCCCGCGGCCCACGAGGTGCTCGTCGCGGTGGAGGCCTCCTCGCTCAACGCCCTCGACTGGCGCCTCCTGACCGGCACCCCGTACCTCGTCCGGACCACCCAGGGCCTGCGCCGGCCCCGGCGGCGCATCCCGGGGGCGGATGTCGCGGGAACGGTCGTCGCCGTCGGCGCCGACGTCACCCGCGTCCACCCCGGGGACCGGGTCTTCGGTGAGAGCGCGGGGGGCGGGTGCGCCGAGTACGCGACCGTCGATGCCGCGCACGTCGTCGCCCTGCCGGTCGGCGTGTCGTCCGAGGCCGCCGGAGCGACCCCGGTGGCCGGCCTCACCGCCCTCCAGGGGCTGCGCACCCACGGTGCGGTCGAGCCGGGCGACCGCGTGCTCGTCAACGGAGCCGCGGGCGGCGTCGGGACCTTCGCCGTCCAGGTGGCGAAGGCGCTCGGCGGCGAGGTCACGGCCGTCACGAGCGGCCGCAACGCCGAGCTGGTGCGGTCCCTCGGGGCGGACACGGTCATCGACTACGCCACGACGGACTTCGTCGACCGGGGCGACCGCTTCGACGTCGTGCTCGACGTCGCGGGGAACCGGACCCCGGCGGAGTACCGACGGGTGCTGGCACCGGGGGGCCGGTTCGTCGCCGTCAGCGGACCGATGACCAACCGCTGGCTCGGCCCGCTCCCGCACCTGCTCCGGACGGCCCTGGCCCTGCGCCCCGCCGACGCGTCGTTCCACCAGTTCACCGCGGCGCCGGTGCAGGACGACCTGGCCTTCCTCGCGGGACTGCTCGCGTCGGGCGAGGTGGTCCCCGCGGTCGACCGCGTCGTCGGGCTCGAGGGCGTGCCGGCCGGCATCGCCGAGATCGCCGGCGGCCACGCCCGCGCCAAGATCGTCGTGACACCCCGCTGAGGCCGGCGCGGCGGACGCTCCCCGCGTCCCACCCAGCGCGTCCTCTGTACGCCGAGGGTCCGCGACGGCCAGACTGACCGCTCATGAGAACCCCTTCCATGGCGCAGCGGGTCGGCGCAGAGCTCCTCGGCACGTTCTGGCTCGTCTTCGGCGGGTGCGGAGCGGCGGTCTTCGCCGCCGGCTTCCTCGCCCCCAACGTCGTGAGCGGGGGGAGCCTGCACCTCGGCATCGGCTTCCTCGGCGTCGCACTCGCCTTCGGGCTCACCGTCGTGACGATGGCCTACGCCGTGGGGCACGTGTCCGGCGCGCACTTCAACCCTGCGGTCACCATCGGTGTCGCGGTGGCGCGCCGGTTCGAGTGGAAGGACGTCCCCGCGTACGTCGGCGCCCAGGTGGTCGGCGGGCTGCTCGCCGGCCTCGCGCTCTGGGGCATCGCCCGCGGCAAGCCGGGCTTCGACGCCACCGGCAACCTCGCCGCGAACGGGTACGGCGAGCACTCCCCCGGCGGCTACTCGCTCGTCGCCGTGCTCTGCGCGGAGATCCTGCTCACCGCGGTCTTCCTCTACGTCATCCTCGGCGTCACCGACTCGCGTGCCCCGCAGGGCTTCGCGCCGCTGGCGATCGGCCTCGCGCTCACCCTGATCCACCTCATCTCGATCCCGATCTCGAACACCTCGGTCAACCCGGCCCGCTCCACCGGCGTCGCGTTCTTCAACGGCAACGGGGCGCCCGGCCAGCTGTGGCTGTTCTGGCTCGCACCGATCGTCGGGGCGGCGATCGCCGGGGCGACCTTCCACCTCATCACCGGGGTGGACCGCCGCGACCGCGACATCTCAGGGGAGATCGACCCCGCGGACCTCGTCGTCGCCGACGGCGTGGACCCCGACGCCCCCCGCTGAGGCGGGCCGCTCTGCCGCGTAGTGGCGGAACAGCAGGTACGCGGCGACGGCGTCCATGAGGTGCCAGACCGCGTGCTGCTGGAACAGCGTGTCCGGGTGGCACCACGGGTGCCCCGTCTTGCCGGTCGTCCAGATCGCGAAGGCGACGGCGAGCACCCCCACCGAGGCGAGCGCGAAGCGCGCGTCCTGACGAGCGCCCGCACCGGAGCGCCCGCGCCGCCACAGCGCCACCTCGAGCCCGATGGCCAGCCACAGCTCGATGCCGAACACCGCGTTCCCGACGTGGCCGACGAGCGGCACCGAGCCGCCGTGGAGGTGGACGGCCATCCCGACCCCGACGGCGAGCACGAATCCGACGGCCAGGGTGGCGGGCCCGCGTCCGGTCCAGCGCATGGTCGCGTAGGCGACCGCGAAGCCGGAGAGCAGGAACATGCTCAGCAGGTCGAGGTGGCCGCCGAGGTCGGTCTGGGTCGCGTGCATCGCCATGCTGCCCGGGCCGAGCAGGACGACGAGCACGGCGTAGGCGGTCGCGAGTGCGGGCCGTGCCCCGAGGGTGAGACCGAGCCGGAGCGGCCGGCTGGCGTACACGGCCACCGCGAGACCGAACACGACGAAGCCGAGGTTGCTCCAGGCGTTGGCCGGCTGACGCACCCACCCGGGCCGCGCCGCCTCGCAGAACCCGGACCCGCGACCGACGTCCGGGCCGAGCCAGCCCCAGCGCGCCGCCGCGAGGACGAGGGCCAGCGACACCAGCGCCGTGAGCCCGGTCACGACCACCGGTCGCGGGTCACGCCCGTCCGGCGCCGTCGTCGACATGTGGGCCACCCCACCACATCAGGCGGCTGCCGCGCCGGGTCCGCGCGCTGATAGCGTCGAACCGACACGATCCACACTCGTCCGAAGGGGTACACACCGTGAGCAGCACGCCCGTCAAGGTGGCCGTCACCGGCGCCGCCGGCCAGATCGGCTACAGCCTCCTGTTCCGCATCGCGAGCGGTGCGCTGTTCGGCCCGGACACCCCCGTCGAGCTGCGGCTCCTCGAGATCACCCCGGCCCTCAAGGCGCTCGAGGGCGTCGTCATGGAGCTCGACGACTGCGCGTTCCCGACCCTCGCCGGCGTCCAGATCGGCGACGACGCGACGACCGTCTTCGACGGCGTCAACCACGCCCTCCTCGTCGGGGCCCGCCCGCGCGGGCCGGGCATGGAGCGCGGTGACCTGCTCGAGGCCAACGGCGGCATCTTCGCCCCGCAGGGCAAGGCGCTGAACGAGGTCGCGGCCGACGACATCCGTGTCACGGTCACCGGCAACCCGGCGAACACCAACGCCCTCATCGCGATGAGCAACGCCCCCGACATCCCCACCGAGCGCTTCTCGGCGCTGACCCGGCTCGACCACAACCGCGCGATCTCGCAGCTCGCGGCGAAGCTCGGCGTGCCGGTCACCGAGATCCGGAAGATGACGATCTGGGGCAACCACTCCGCGACGCAGTACCCCGACCTCTTCCACGCCGAGGTCGGCGGACGCAACGCCGCCGAGGCCGTGGGCGACCACGAGTGGCTCGAGAACACCTTCATCCCCACCGTCGCCAAGCGCGGCGCGGCGATCATCGAGGCTCGGGGCGCGTCCTCGGCCGCGTCCGCCGCGTCGGCGACGATCGACCACGCCCGCACCTGGGTCGAGGGCACGCCCGAGGGCGACTGGGTGTCGATGTCGGTGCGTTCCGACGGCTCCTACGGCGTCGAGGAGGGGCTCATCTCCTCCTTCCCGGTCACCGTCCGCGACGGCCGCTGGGAGATCGTCCAGGGGCTCGACATCGACGACTTCTCCCGCGGGCGGATCGACGCCTCCGTCAAGGAGCTCGCCGAGGAGCGCGACGCCGTCAAGGGCCTCGGCCTCATCTGACGCCACCGCCGGCGGGCCTCCACCCGTCGAGTGAGCAGAACACGCCGTGTGAGCTGGTGCTCGTACGGCGTGTTCTGTTCACTCGACGGGTGCTTCGTGGGCCGGCCGCCTCTGCTCAGGGCGCGAGCCCCGCCGCGCGTTCGGCCGCCTCGACGACGTTGCTCAGCAGCATCGCCCGGGTCATCGGGCCGACGCCACCGGGGTTCGGCGACACGAACGCGCCACGTCCCACACGTCGTCCGCGACGTCACCGGCGACGCGGCCCTTGCCGGTCTCGTCGTCGACGATGCGTGACACCCCGACGTCGAGGACCGCCGCACCCGGCTTGACCATGTCCGCCGTGACGATGCCGGGCACCCCGGCGGCGGCGATGACGATGTCGGCCTGCCGCACCTCGGCCGCAAGGTCCCGGGTACCGGTGTGGCACAACGTGACCGTCGCGTTCTCCGAGCGCCGCGTGAGGATCAGCCCGAGCGGCCGGCCCACGGTGAGGCCCCGCCCGATGACGACGACCTTGGCGCCGGCGATCGGCACGTCGTAGCGACGGAGCAGCTCGATGCAGCCGACCGGCGTGCAGGGCAGGGGCGCCTTCTCCCCGAGGACGAGCCAGCCGAGGTTCGTCGGGTGCAGCCCGTCGACGTCCTTCGCCGGGTCCACCGCGGAGAGGATCGCGTTCTCGTCGAGCCCGGTCGGCTGCTGGACGATGAACCCGGTGCACGCGGGGTCCTCGTTGAGCTCGCGGACGACGGCCAGCACCTCGTCCTGACCGGTGCCGGCCGGCAGGTCGCGGCGGATCGAGTGGATGCCGATCTCGGCGCAGTCCTTGTGCTTGGCGCCGACGTACCAGCGGCTGCCGGGGTCGTCGCCGACGAGCACCGTGCCCAGCCCGGGGACGACGCCCCGCTCCGCGAGCGCGGCCACCCGGGCCGTGAGCTCGTGCTTGATCGTCGCGAGGATCGCCTTGCCGTCGAGAGTCGTCGCCGTCACCCGGCCATCCTCCCACCGGCCCGGGCCGCCGTGCACGAGACCGGTGGGGCGGCCCCTCTGCCGCGCCGCCCCACCGGGGTGCCGGAGCCGTGGCGTGTGCTCACGGCAGCGAGACGGGGTTCGAGGCCGAGACCCCGCCGGATTGGTCGACAGGCCCGACGCGCGAAGACGCCCCACGACGACGCTGGAGTGACTAGCGTGGTCGATGTGGCGACGTATGCGGTGAACGAGGCGGGAGTCGCCTTCGTGCGAGGCCTCATCGACGCCCACCAGTACGTTCTCGACAGCGACTGGGGCGAGGTGCAGCCCGACGCCGACGCCCAGAACGCCTACCTCGAGAAGCACACCTGGGACGAGTACGGCGCCTGGCACCTCGGGCTCACCGAGGGGCCGGGCCACGAGACCAAGGCCCGGTACGCGTTCGTGGCCGGCGACTTCCGACGGGTGCACCGCAGCGCCCTCATCGCGTGCGTCTACCGTGCGTCGGAGTGGCGGCACAAGGAGGTCGAGCTCGCCGCGCACGACCTGCTCCAGCACCTCGACGCGACGAGCGCGTGAGCAGCAGGGAGCAGGCCCGCCGCTCCGGCCGGCACGCCTCCCACGGCCGGGTCTCCGTGCCGCCGCAGATCGCACCGGGCGCGAGCACCCCCCGGCTCACCGGCCTCGACCTGGCGCGAGGCCTCGCGGTGCTCTCGATGCTCGTCGCACACCTCAGCCCGGCCGGTGGGGTGTTCGCCCTCAGCGAGTACCTCACCGCCCCGCTCTTCGCCGTCGTCATCGGTGCCGCGATGGGGCTCTCGCTCGCCGTCCCCGGTGTCGACCCGCTGCGGTTCGTCGCCGACAACGCCCTCCGCGGCGTCCTGCTCGTCGCGCTGGGCGTCCTGCTCCAGGCCACCTACTCGCAGATCGACGTCGTCCTGCCCTACCTCGGCGTGCTCGTGCTCGTCCTCGCGCCGCTGGCCCTCGCGCTGCGACGCCTGCCGGTGCTCGCGGTGGGTGTGGCGGCGGGCGCGGCGGTCCTCGGACCCCTCGTCACCGAGAGAGCCCGCGACCACCTCGCGGTCCACGCCACCACCACGGGCCCCGGCACGCGCGACCTGCTGCTGTGGCTCGCCGCCGGCCCCAACTACCGCCTCGTCTCCTTCCTCCCGATGGCGCTCGGCGGGCTCGTGCTCGCCCTGCTGCTGCCCCGGCTCACCCACTGGCGCGCGGCCACCCCCGTCGCCGCCGTCCTCCTCGCGACGAGCGGCGCCGTCCACGCGCTCGGGGCCACGACCCCGGCCGGAGCGCACGCCTACTCCGGCACGACGGCGGAGGTCGTGGCCGCGACCTTCCTCGCCGCCGGGACCGTCGTCGCGGCCCTCGCCCTCACCGACGCCGCCACGCGCGCGCGGGGCGCGGCGGCCGCCCTCTCGCCCGTCCTCGCCGTCGGGCGGCTCGCCCTCACCGGCTACACCGTGCAGGTCCTCGTCCTGGCCCTCGTCGCCGCCGTCCGCGGCGGCGCCCGCGACGACACCTGGCCGGTGCTGCTGCTCACGACCGCCGTCGTCGTCGCCACCTGCTGGCTCCTCGACCGCACGTGGGGCACCGGCCCGCTCGAGCTGCTCGTGCGCGCCGCCCGGCTTCCCCCGGGGCTGCAGCCGGGGTCGGCCCTGCGTGAGGCCGTCAGCGCGGCACGGAACCGGCGAGATCCTCCAGCGCCGCGAGGAAGCACTCCGCCGGGGGCGTGACCAGGCCCGCACCGACCTGCCCGGTCCCGGCGACCCGCCCCGCCATCCCCGTGTTGATCTGCGGGAGCTCGCCGGTGCGGACCACCGCGGTGACGTCGATGCCGACCGGCGTCCCGCGGAAGCCCAGCACCGGCACCTGGAACAGCGGGTGCTCCCCGACCGTCACCTCGTACATCCGCCGGGTCGCCGCGAGCGCGAACGGGACGTCCCCGCCGACGAACCGGACGATCGCGGGAGCGGCCGCCATCGCGAAGCCGCCGATGCCACCGGTCTCGGTGATCGCCGAGTCGCCGATGTCCGGGTTGGCGTCGTCGGGGCCGAAGTCGCCGAGGAAGAGCCCCTGCGGGGTGTTCGCCGGGCCGGTGAACCAGCGCTCGCCCGTGCCCGAGACGCGGATGCCGAAGTCGGTGCCGTTGCGGGCCATCGTCGTGACGACGGTCGACCCCGGGATGCCCTCGGCGGCCAGGGTCGCGAGCTTGCACGCGGGCATCCCGAGGTTGAGGAAGAAGTGCTCGTTCGCACCGGAGAAGCGCACGGCCTCCGCGACGTCGGCCGGCGAGGCGTCGGCGGTGATCATCCCGGGGAGCAGCTCGCGCAGGAGCATGAGGGAGCCGGCCCGGTTGCGGTTGTGACCCTCGTCGCCCATCTGGAGCATCTGGGCGATGATCGCGCGGACGTCGACGGGCCCCACGGAGCGCACCGCCTGCCGGAGGATCGGGCCGAGCACCGCACCCATCCAGCGGAGCCGCTCGATGACCTCGGGCCCGTACGCGCCGTAGCGCAGGACCTTGCCGAGACCCTCGTTGAGCGAGCACCACGAGGCATGGCCGTGCACGTCGTCGCGCAGGACGTAGACCCACATCGAGGGACTGACGACCCCCGCCATCGGCCCGACGCCCCCGCGGTGGTGGCACGGCTCGAGGGTGAACTCCCCCGCGGCAAGGCGCCGCTCGGCCGCCTCCGGGGTGTCCGCGAGGCCCTCGAGAAGCACCGCGCCGACGAGCGCCCCCCGCATCGGACCCGAGGCCCGCTCCCAGGTGATGGGCGGCCCGGCGTGGAGGAAGGTCCCGCGCTCGAGGCCGATCGCCTCCGACGCGGGCGCGACGTCGACGAGCACCGCCTCGGCGGCCGTCATCCGGGCGAACGCCGTGGCGTTGGCGGCGACCCGACGCGGGTCGGCCATCACCCGCGCGAGGGTGTCTTCGGTGCCCGGCGGCGGCGGGTGCCAGCCGGCGTCGGTGACCGGGACGGCCTGGTCACGCAGGGCCTCGGCGAACAGGGCGACCCCCGCGGTCGCGACGACGGGGTCGGCGGACAGGAGCCCGCGCAGCGGAGTGGTCACGGGGCACCTCCGAGGACGGCGACGGCGTGCCGGGCGGCCGCCGCGTTCGACAGGAACACCGACGCACCCGCCCCGACGAGGGTGGCCTCGCACCGGCTGCGGACCTGGGGGTCGGCCTCGGTCCCGGTGAGCGACACGACGACCGGGAGCGCGCGGCCGGCCCCACGGGCCATCCGGCGGGCGGACGCGACGGCCTCGGCGAGCTCGCCGGCGGGGTCGGGGTGCGAGCCGTACCCGAGGACGAGGTCGAGGAGCAGCACGCCGCACGCGGGGTCGGCCGCCTCGGCGGCGATCCGCTCCATCCGCAGCGTCGGGTCGATCATCGGGTGGGCTCGGCCCCGGGTCAGCTCGTCGGCCCCGAAGTCGACGACGAGGTGGCCCGGGTCGCGCAGGCCCGGGGGCAGGGCCGGCCCGTGGCCGAGGTTGGACGCGACGGGTCCGAGCACCTCGGCGACGACGAACAGGGCCTCGTCGGCGAGCGTGCCGCCGCAGAACAGCCCCCGCAGCGACGGGCCCCGGTCGAGCGCCGGGTCGTCCGGGGCGGCGGTGGCGGCCGGCCACGCGGGGACCTCGCCGCCCTCGGCCAGGAGGGCGGCCTCGACGGCGGCGGTGAGGTCGGGACGCCCCTCCCCGAGGGTGGCCCAGTGGACCCGGAGGCCGAGGGCCTCGGCCTCGTCCCGCACCTCGGCGAGGACCGCGGCATCCGGCGGCTTGGAGACGACGACGACCCACTCGGTGCCCCCGTCGGCCGCGAGGGCACGCAGGGCCTGGCGGGTCGAGCGCCCGCCGACGGCCGCGCCGAGGTCGCGCCCGCCCACCCCGAGGCAGTGGCTGACTCCCACCCCGGCGGCGTCCAGGAGGCACATCACCTGCTGCGCACCGGTCCCCGACGCGGCGACGATGCCCACGGGACCCTCACGGACGACGTTCGCGAAGCCGAACGCCACCCCGCCGACGTGGGCGGTGCCGCAGTCGGGGCCCATGACGAGGACGTCGGCGGCCGCCGCGGCGTCCTTGAGCGCGACCTCGTCCTCGACGGAGACGTTGTCGGAGAAGAGCATCACCGAGGCGCCGGCCCCGATGGCGTCGTAGGTCTCGGTGACGGCGTGCGCGCCGGGGACGGAGACGAGGGCGATCCCGGCACCGGAGCGCCGGATGGCCGAGCCCAGCGTCCGGGGAGGGACCTCGTCGTCGGCGCCGGTGGACGTGGGGGCGGACAGGGCGCGCAGAGCCTCCTCGACCGCGGCGAGCCCGGCCGCGAGCGCGTCGTCGTCGGGTGCACGGAGCGCGACGACGAGGTCGTTCGGCCCCACCTCGTCGGGCACCGCGAACCCCATGCCTCGCAGCACGTCGACGTTGAGCTCGGTCGCCATCGCCACCTGGGCGGCCTCGACACCGGCGGTGCCGGCGACCGCGCGTGAGACCTGCAGCAGGCTGACGGAGTCGTGGTACGCCCCGCGGCGGAGCTCGACGTGGTCGGTCATGCGGCCATCCTCCCGGCGGGGACGAGCACGTCGAACGCGGCCAGCAGCCCCGTCGCGAGATCGCGCCCCGAGTGGTGGCCGATCGCGAGGACGGGTGGCAGGGCGCTGCGCACGGCGGCGGCGTCGCGGCGCGCGACCGCATCGACGAGCGCCACGACCTCGGGGGCGGCCCAACCCCCGAGCGCCCCGTCGAGGAGCGCGGCCGAGACGGCGGTGGTGGCACCGCTGCGGGCACCGACGGCGGCGTGGAGGGGGTCCGCGCAGCCGGGCCGCGGGCCGGCCCCGAGGGCCCGGCGCAGGAGGAGCGCGCCGGCCAGGGCGTCGTCCCCGCTCGGGGTGAGGCCGGGGCCGCGCCCCACGAGCGCGTCCACGGCCGGGCGGTGGTCGTGCGCGGCGGTCCGCAGCACCCGGGTGACACCGCGCACCAGCCAGTCCTCGGCTCCGGAGCAGGCCTCGGCGAGCGCCGCCCGCACGTCCCCGCATCCCGACGCGTCGGCCGTCGCCGGCGCAGCACACCGCACCCGCGAGGGGCGCCAGGTGCGGACTCCGCGGACGAGCGCCCCCGGCAGGCGGATGGCACCGGCCCCCACGACGACGACCTCTCCGGACCGGACCCCGAGGTCGAGCCGGGCCGCCGGCTCGGCGAGACGGACCGCTCCCGGCAGCGCGACGGCGTCCCGGCTCAGCACCGGGAGCACCCGGCCACCCACCGCGAGGTACGCGCCGTACCGGTAGGCGGCGAGGACGACCGCGGGGCGCCGCGGGCCACGGACGAGGTCGGCGGTGAGCGGCGAGAGCGCTCCCGGCAGCACGACGGGGCCAGGCACGGCGGCCGGCGCGGGCGAAGGCATACGGAGACGCTAGTGACCCCGCTACAGTGCCCGGATGGTCAGAGTTGCCAACGATCCCCGTGATGACGCACAGACCTTGCCATCGCGGTCCGCGGCCTCGCCCGCCCCCGACGCCACCGGGCTCGCCGACCTCGTCGAGCAGCAACGGGCGCTCCTCGAGCGGGAGGACGAGGTGCACCGGGTCCTCGTCCGGGTGGTCCTCGACGGCGGCGGCCTGCCCGAGGTCGCGGCCGCGGTCGCCGGCCTCTTCGGCGGCGCGGCGACCGTCACGACGACCGACGGCCGGCTGCTCGCGAGCGCCGGGGCCCTCGAGGACGCCCCGAACCTCACCGACCTCGCGTGCTTCGACCGCACCGGCCGGCTCCTCGTCGAGGACGAGCCGGTCGGCTGGCGCGACCCCGCGGGCACCGCCGACCCCGCCCGCGGCTTCGTCCGCATCGTCGCCGGGTCCTCCGAGCTGGGCGTGCTCGGCGCCTTCTCCCCCGGGCCGGCCCTGACCCGCGCGGACGTGCACCTGCTCGAGCGGGCGGCCACCGTCGCCGCGCTCGCCATCACCAAGGACCAGGCGGTCGCCGCGGTCGAGGGCAAGTACCGCGCCGAGTTCCTCCGCGACGCCCTCGCGGGCCGTGCCGGGGACACGGCCGACGTGGCGTCGCATGCCGCCTCACTCGGCTGGGACGTCGACCGACCGCTGGTCGTCGTGGTCGCCGAGACCGACGAGAACGACGCCGAGACCACCCGCTCCGCCGACGAGGTCCGCTCGCTGCAGGACCGGTTCGTCCGGGCGTGGACGCAGGCGGTCCGCTCCCGGGACACCTCGGTCGCCGTCGTCGGCTTCAGCCAGGAGGTCGTCGTCCTCCTCCCGGTCGACGCCGCGGCGGATGCCGAGGCCGTGCTGCGCCCGGTGGGTGAGCTCGTCCGGGTCGTGCGGGGGGACGGCGGGGGTGGCCGGCGCACGTTCTCGGCGGGCGTCTCCCGGCTCGTCGCCTCGCCGGCGGACCTGCCGCGCGCCTACGAGGAGGCCCTCACGGCGGTGCAGGTCGGCCGTCAGGTGCATGGTGGGTCAGGTGTCGCGCACTTCGACCAGCTGGGGATCTACCGGCTGCTCGCGCTCGTCCCGGACTCCGCGGACCTGCGCCGGTTCGTCACCGAGAGCCTCGGCGACCTCGCGACGGACGACGTCCCCGAGAACGCCGACCTCCGGCACACGCTGTCCGTGCTCATCGACACCAACCTCAACGTCGCCGAGACCGCGAGGCGCCTGTTCTTCCACTACAACACCCTGCGCTACCGCATCGCCAAGCTCGAGCGGATGCTCGGCCCGTTCACCACGGACCCGCAGCTCCGGCTCACCCTCGCCCTCGCGCTGCGGGTGCACCGGATGAAGGGCCTCTGACGGGCGCCCTCGGGTATCGAATCGCTCTCCCCGACAGCATAATTGCCCTACAAAGCCCTTGGCTTCCGTGGCTCGTTGCGGTAGGCTGGAGCCATCGGGGAAGGGGGAGACGATGGGCGCTACACAGGACCTGGTGGTGGCCGCGCGGGCGGCCCGGCAGATCCTCGACGAGGCCGTCGACGCCCCTCCTCCGGCAGGTTCCGTCGAGGAGTGCGCCACCCTCGTCGGAGAGCTTCAGGCCCTGGCCAACGTGGCGGCCGCGCTGCAGGACAGGGCGGTCGTCGCCCTCGCCGCCGTGGAGACCGAGATGGCCGAGGACGGCACCCTCGTGGAGTCCCGTCGCGCGCCCGGTCACGTGGCCCTCGACGCACCGGCGATCGTCTCCGGAGTGCTGAGCGTGTCGGCAGTACACGCGGAGAACCGGGTCCGCGACGCGGTCCGCCGCGCGGCCGACGGCCCCGACGGAACCGGCACCCACACCGGCCTCGGCGGGCTGCACGCGGCGATGAGCGCCGGGCGGCTCGACGCCTACCGGGCCCAGGTCGTGGCGCACGAGCTCGAGGAGGTGCCGGCCGAGGTGGCGTCCACCGTCGTCGCCACGATCGACGAGCACCTCGACCACGAGGCCGCACCGGCGCTGCGGCGGCGGGTCCGCCGGGCCCTGGCCCGCATCTCGCCCGACCTGCTGCGGCAGCGCGCCGTCCGGGCCCGCGCCGAGTCCTCGCTGCAGCGCTGGGTCGACGAGCCCGGCGTCGACACCTGGCACGGCACCTTCCCCTCGGAGGAGGCCTGCGCGGCGTGGGCCGCCATCGACGCCCTGGCCCAGCAGTACGTCACCGACGCGGTCTGCGACCGGATCGACCGGGCGCGGGCCAAGGCCCTCACCGACCTCGTCACCCGGCAGGCGACCATCGACGTCCGGGTCACGGTCGCCACCGCGGCCGCGCCGGCGGCGAGCGCAGCGCCCGTCGTGGCCCCACCCTCGGCAGCGGGCGCCCCGACCGACCTCGTCGAGGCAACCGGCCTGCGCCCCGGGGACCCGGTCCTCGTCCCCCGGGCCTGGCTCGACCAGGCCGCAGAGCGCAGCGTCGGCGCCGGCGGCCCCGAGCGCTCTCCGCTCCTGCCCTGCGACCCGGCCAGCGGCGCCCCCGTCGACCCCGACGGCTCCCTCACCACCACGTCCTACCGACCCGGTGCACGGCTCGCCGCCTTCGTCCGACACCGCGACCAGCACTGCCGCTTCCCCGGCTGCCACGTCGCCGCGCGGTTCTGCGACCTCGACCACGCCGTCCCCTTCCCCGCCGGACCGACCAGCGCCGCGAACCTCACCTGCCTCTGCCGTCGGCACCACCGCACCAAGCAGCGCCCCGGCTGGCGGGTGGTCCTCCACCCGGACGCCTCGATGACCTGGACCGACCCCACCGGGCGCACCCGCACCACCGACCCACCCGACCGGCTCCGCCTCGGCGTGCTGCCCGACACCGGAACCGACGCCGACCCCCCACGCCCGGGAAGGCCCTCGCTCGTCCTGCCCGAGGGTCCCCACTCCGCCCTCGAGCACCACCTCGAGCACCGGGCGGCGTCGCCGGCCACGTGCCGCGTCCACGTCGTCAGGGCGTCCGTGCCGCTGCGCTACACCGCTCGCGCCCACCACCGCGCGGTCGGGGCGAGGACGAACGACCCCCCTCCGTTCTGACCGCCGCCCGTCGGCACGAGCACCGCGGCGCCGGGTCAGACCCGTTCGACGCGGTCGGCCTGTGGCCCGCGATCGCTCTGTCGCACCTGGTACCGGACCCGGTCGCCCTGCTGCAGACCCTCGGCGCCCCTGATGACCGACACGTGCACGAACAGGTCCGCGCCTCCCGCGTCCGGGGAGATGAAGCCGAAGCCCCGCTCCTCGTCGTAGCGGGCGACCACTCCCTCGCCGCCGCGTGCCGGGACGGCCGTTGCCTTCTGGTGTCCCGGCCGGGCGCGGGTCGTCGACGTCGCGGGTGCGCCTCGCGGTGCCGAGCTGCGTGCGAGGCGCACGTCGCGAGCCTGCGGGCCCTTCTCGCTCACGACGACGTCATACGTCACCCGGTCCCCCTCGTCCAGGTCGGGGAGCCCGTCGGCCAGCTCCCGGACGTGGACGAAGACATCGGGGCCGCCCGACTCGGGGGTGATGAACCCGAAGCCCTTGTCCAGGTCGTACCAGGACACGGTGCCGTCCGCCCCGTCGGACGCCACGGCCCCCTGTGCGGCCTGGGCTCCCAGGGGGAGCAGATGGTCAGCCTGCGGTCCCTTCTCCCCGTCGACGACCAAGAACGCCACCCGCTGCCCCTCCGCGACCACCCCGCCCCCCACGATGGCCGAACTGTGCACGAAGATCTCGGTACCGCCGCCGTCGGGCGTGACGAATCCGTACCCCTTGGCAGGCTCGTACCAGGAGACGGTGCCGAGCACACCCAGCGGTGTGTCGGCGGCCCGGTCGGCCGTGACCCGCACGCGGCGTGCCTGCGGGCCGCGGCCCCCCTCGCCGATCTCGAACTCGACGACCTGCCCCTCCCGGAGCAGCGTGGGTGCCTCGTCGCCGACGATCTCGGACGCATGCACGAACAGGTCCTCCGACTCCTGCCCGAGGGCGATGAAGCCGAATCCCCGGTCGGCGTCGAACCAGCGGACGGTTCCCTCGGTCACGGCTGACTCCTGTCGAAGCGGCGGTCGGCGTTTCTCCCAGTGTCCCCGATCAGAGCTCGACGCCGACGATGGCGGCCAGGGCTGAGGTGTCGAGGTTCTCGCCGATCGCGTCTGCCAGGCGTTCGAGCATCATCTCCCGACGCGCCGCGAACCCCGGCGCGCCGACATCAGCCCGCCAGCCCACGCCCGCCTGAGAAGCAACCTCGGTGAGGAAAGCCCTCCGGAACCCGTCGCTCTCGAAGACTCCATGCCAGCAGGAGTCGTCCGGGCAGCGGTAGACCCGCCGCTCGGGCATGGTCAGGCGGCGCGGAGCGCGGCAGCGAACGCGTCGGGGTCGGCCACGGTGAAGGTCGCCCCGGGATGGAGGATGTGGCCCGTCGGGTCGATGGCCCGGACGGGGTCGTGGAACGAGACACACACACCGCGCTCGCCGTTCGTCGCGAAGGTGACGCCGCGGTCGGTGAAGGACAGGTGCGGCGGCCCGGCCGTCTTGAGGAAGGCGTAGCCGCCGGACTGCTCCACGTGGGCCACGTTGTCGAGCGGGGTCTCCAGCCGCCACCACCCGAAGCGCGCCCGCAACAGGCCGTCGCCGACCTCCACCCGGGCGGTCGCGGGCAGCACGGCGAAGGGCAGCCCCGCGATCCGGTAGCGGGGGTCGAACGCGAAGTCGAAGCGCTGGGTGGTCATCCCACGACGCTACGGGGGGCCGGGGACCCGCGGGGTGGCGTGAGCGGCTCGGCTCCGGCTCCGGCCTCGGCGCCACCCTGGCCCACGCCTTCGCGGGCTGACCGGGGCCGCAGACGGTCGAGGTTGCCAACCATTCCGGTGTCCCACTGTCAACCATTGACGGGGGTGTCGCCGAGCGCGGTCACTAGGTTCCCGGTATCACGGTCCTGTGCGCCACGTCACGGCGCGGCCCCGGCGGAAGAGGTCCCTCGCATGTCGCTCGGTCTCGGTTGGAAGGTCAAGGGCGACGGCAGGTCGCTCGCCCCCGGGGAGGTCGTCGCCCCCGACGAGCGCCTCTCGTGGGGTCGCACCATCGGCCTCGGCGCCCAGCACGTCGTCGCGATGTTCGGCGCGACGTTCGTCTTCCCGCTCGTCATGGGCCTCAACCCCCAGCTCGCGATCATGATGAGCGGCATCGCGACCATCGCGTTCCTGCTCATCGTCCAGGGCAAGGTCCCCAGCTACCTCGGCACGTCGGCGTCCTTCGTCGGCGGCGTGGCCGCGATCCGCGCCCAGGGTGGCACCTCGGCGGAGGTCACCGGCGCGATCCTCGTCGCCGGTCTCGTCCTCGCCCTGGTCGGTGTCGCGATCCACGTCCTGGGATCCTCGGTGCTCCACGAGGTGCTGCCGCCGGTGGTCACCGGCGCCGTGGTCATGCTCATCGGCTTCAACCTCGCCCCCGTCGTCGCGGGTATCTACTGGCCCCAGGACCAGTGGGTCGCCATCCTCACGATGCTCTTCACCATCGTCTGCGCCGTCGCGTTCCGCGGCTTCGTGAGCCGGATCGCCATCTTCCTGGCCCTGATCTTCGGCACGGCGCTGTCGTGGCTGCTCGACTCCACCGTCGGCCAGATCACCTCCGTCCTCGGCGGCGCCACCGAGGCCACCCAGCACCTGCGCTGGGACACCTCGGGCATCGGGGGCGCGTCGTGGCTCGGCTTCCCGAACCAGACGACGGTGGCCGCCGACGGCACCGAGGTCGTCGGCTGGCACACCCCGAGCTTCTCGGTCACCGCCATCCTCCTCGTCCTGCCCGCGGTCATCGCCCTCATCGCCGAGAACACCGGCCACGTCAAGGCGGTCGCCGAGATGACCGGCCACGACCTCGACCCGGTGATGGGCCGGGCCATCGCCGCGGACGGCGTCGGCACCGTCATCGCCACCTCGGTGGGCGGCTCCCCGACGACGACGTACGCCGAGAACATCGGTGTCATGGCGGCCACCCGCGTGTACTCGACGGCCGCCTACTACGTCGCGGCCATCGTCGCGATCGTCTTCGGGCTCTCGCCGAAGTTCGGGGCCCTCGTGGCGTCCGTCCCGGGCGGCGTCCTCGGCGGGATCACCGTCGTCCTCTACGGGATGATCGGCCTGCTCGGCGCCAAGATCTGGAAGGAGAACGGGGTCGACTTCGGCAACCCCATCAACCTCGTCCCCATCGCTGCCGGCATCATCATCGGCATCGGCAACGTCGAGCTGAGGATCACCGACAACTTCTCGCTCAGCGGGATCGCGCTCGGCACCATCGTCACGGTCGCCGGCTGGCACCTGGCGCGGCTCATCGCCCCGCCCGAGCTGCGGGCGGCCGCCGAGGGCACCGCGATGGCCGTCGGCGACCACGTCTACGGCGATGCCGACGGCGTCGACGACCTCTACCAGGAGGGCTACCCCGGTACCTCCGGTCACCGGGACCCCGACCGCGACCGCCGTCCCTGACCGCGACCCGTGCGCCCCGCCCGGCCACCACGACGGGCGGGGCGCGCGGCGTCCCCGACCGCGACGCGCAATCCCCTTCCGTGGACCCGTTCCGAGAGGCAGGATCGAACAGGTGAAGCCCGCTCCCTTCGTGCACCACGCGCCGCGCTCCGTCGAGGAGGCCGTCGCGGTCCTCGGTGAGGTCGGCCACGACGGGAAGGTGCTCGCCGGTGGGCAGAGCCTCGTGCCGCTGCTCTCGATGCGGCTGGCCTCCCCCGGCCACCTCGTCGACGTCAACGCCGTGGCGGGTCTCGACGGGCTCGAGGTGTCGGAGGGGCACGTCCGGGTCGGGGCCCTCGTGCGGCACGCGGGGCTGGAGCGGCACGACGGAGCGGCCGGCGCCCTGCCGCTGCTGCGCCAGGCGGTGCGCCACGTCGCCCACCCCGCGATCCGCTCGCGGGGCACCACCGTCGGCTCGATCGCCCACGCCGACCCGTCCGGCGAGATGCCCGCCGTCGCCGCCCTCACCGGCGCGGTCGTCGAGGCCGTGGGGCCGCGCGGCGCGCGCGAGATCGCCGCCGTCGACTTCTTCACCGGCCCCCTCGAGACCACGCTGGCGCCGGACGAGCTCGTCGTCGCGGTGCGCTTCGGCCGGTTCCCCGCCGGCACCCGCACGACGTTCGCCGAGTCCGCCCGGCGGTCCGGCGACTACGCGCTCGCCGGAGTCGCCCTGGCCCTGACCCTCGACGGCGACGCGGTGGCCTCGGCTCGGGCGTCGTTCGTGTCCGTGACGCCGGTGCCGGACGTCCTCGACCTCACCGACCTCCTCGCGGGGGCGTCCACGGACCGGTTGCCCCTCGACGACGTCGTCGAGCGGGTCCGCGCCCACGTCGACCCCGAGACCGACATCCACGCCAACGCCGACTACCGGCGGATGCTGGCCGCGGAGCTCACCCGGAGGGCGCTGGTCGGCCTCACCGGCGAGCGCGCGGAGGGGGCGGCATGAGCGACACCGCCCCGGAGCAGCTGTTCGAGGTCACCCTGCGGGTCAACGGCGTCCACCGCACCGCGAGCGCGCCGGCGCGCCGGCTCCTCTCGGACTTCCTCCGCCACGACCTCGGGCTCACCGGCACCCACGTCGGGTGCGAGCACGGCGTGTGCGGGGCGTGCACCGTCCTCGTCGACGGCAGCCCGGCCCGTGCCTGCCTGATGTTCGCCGTCACCGCGCGCGGGCACGACATCACCACCGTCGAGGGGTTCGGCGACGACCCCACCGCGCTGGGTCCCGTGCAGCAGGCGTTCGCCGAGTGCCACGCCCTCCAGTGCGGCTTCTGCACCCCGGGGTTCATCACGACGATCAGCGCGTACCTCGACGAGCACCCGGACCCCACCGCCGAGGAGGCGCGGGAGGCGATCTCGGGCAACCTCTGCCGGTGCACCGGCTACCAGAACATCGTCTCGGCCGTGCTGCGCGCCGCCGAGATCCGTCGCGACCGGGGTGGCTCGTCGTGACCACCCGCCAGGTCGGCGAGCGCGTCCAGCGCCGCGAGGACCCGCGCCTGCTCGCCGGGCAGGGCCGCTACCTCGACGACCTCGGCCGGGGCGCGCTGCAGGCCGCGTTCGTCCGCAGCCCGCACGCCCACGCCCGCATCGTCGACATCGACATCGCCGACGCGTGGGAGCTCGAGGGCGTCGAGGCGGTCTACACCTGGGAGGACCTCGACGGCCGCGTCGCCGAGCCGCTGCCCGTCCTCATCCCCCACCCCGCGATGACCCACGCCCGCACGGGGTACTGCCTCGCGAAGGACGAGGTCAACCACGTCGGGGAGGCCGTCGTCATGGTCGTGGCGCGCGACCGGTACCTCGCCGAGGACGCGTGCGGCCGCATCACCGTCAGCTACGAGCCGTTGCCCGCGGTCGTCGGCATCGACAACGCCCGTGAGGCCGGCCGGCTCGTCCACGACGACGTCCCGGGCAACGTCTCGGCGACCCTGCTCCAGGAGGTCGGCGACGTCGACTCCGCGATGGCGGCCGCCCCCAACCGGCTCACCCTCGAGCTCTCCATCGAGCGCAGCGCCTGCACCCCGATGGAGGGCAAGGGCGTCTACGCCCGCTGGGACCGCGACGAGGACTCGCTGCGCCTGTACTCCTCGACGCAGACGAGCACCGGCGTGCGTGCCGCCGTCGCCGCGAAGCTGGGGATGCCCCTGGCGAAGGTCGAGGTGGTGACCCCCGACGTCGGCGGCGGGTTCGGGGTCAAGATCGTCCACCCGTGGCCCGAGGAGGTCCTCGTGCCGTGGGCCGCCCGCCGGCTCGGCCGCGACCTCAAGTGGACCGAGGACCGCCGCGAGCACTTCGTCTCCTCCGCGCACGAGCGCGGGCAGCTCCAGGAGGTCACCGTCGGCTTCGACGACGACGGCCGCCTCCTCGCTCTCGACGTGCGCTTCTGGCACGACAACGGCGCGTACACCCCGTACGGGATCATCGTCCCGATCATCACCGCCACCCAGCTCCTCGGGCCGTACAAGCCCGGCGCCTACCGGGTCGAGTTCTGGAGCCTCTACACGAACACCGTCCTCGTGACGCCCTACCGGGGCGCCGGCCGGCCGCAGGGCTGCTTCGCGATGGAGCGCACGATGGACGCCATCGCCGCCCACCTCGGGCTCGACCGCGCCGAGGTCCGCAGCCGCAACTTCATCCAGCCCGACGAGATGCCCTACGACCAGGGCCTGATGTTCCAGGACGGCCGCCCGCTCAAGTACGACTCCGGCGACTTCCCCGCCTCGCTCGGGAAGCTCAAGGCGCTCGTCGGCTGGGACGACTTCGCCGCGTACCGACGCGACGCCGAGGCGGCCGGACGCCGGGTCGGTCTCGGCATCGGCTGCTACGTCGAGGGCACCGGCGTCGGGCCGTACGAGGGCGGTCACGTCCAGGTCGAGACGAGCGGCCGGGTCAACGTCGCGACCGGGCTGACCACGCAGGGCCAGGGCCACCAGACCATCCTCGCCCAGATCGTCGCCGACGAGCTCGGGGTGGCGCTCGAGGACGTCCACGTCACGACGGGCGACACCCGGCGGATGGCGTACGCGGTCGGCACGTTCGCGTCGCGCGGCGCCGTGATGTCGGGCAACGCCGTCGCCCTTGCGGCGAAGGTCGTGCGCGAGAAGGCGTTCCGCATCGCGGCCGACGCCCTCGAGGTCTCCGCCGACGACCTGGAGATCGCCGACGGCGTCATCTCGGTCAAGGGCGCCCCCGGCACGAGCATCGACCTGCGGACCGTCGCGGTCCTCTCGAACCCGCTCCGGTACGCCTTCGACGCCTCCGCCGCCGCGGCCACCCAGTTCGCCGGCACCTTCGACCCCGACAAGCCCCCGGTCGCCGACGACGAGGAGCCCGGCCTCGAGGGGCAGGACTTCTACTCCCCCACCCAGGCGACCTTCGCCAACGGCATGCACGCGGCGGTGGTCGAGACCGACCCGGTGACGGCCGAGATCCGCATCCTGCGCTACTGCGTCGTCCACGACTGCGGCGTCATGGTCAACCCGATGATCGTCGAGGGGCAGGTCCACGGCGGGGTCGCCCAGGGCGTCGGTGGCGCCCTCTACGAGCGGATGGTCTACGACGAGGGCGGCCAGCTGCTCAACGCCTCGTTCATGGACTTCCTCGTGCCCTACGCCTCCGAGGTGCCGCACATCGAGACCGACCACCTCGAGACGCCCTCGCCGCTCAACGCGCTCGGGATCAAGGGCGCGGGCGAGGCCGGCACGATCCCCGTGTCGGCCGTCATCGCCTCCGCGATCGAGGACGCCGAGGGCTTCCCGATCCGGTCGATGCCGATCAGCCCCGCGGAGCTCTGGGAGCTCCGTCAGCAGCACCGCACCCCCGACTCCCCCCAGGTGCAGGAAGGCCCACCCTCATGAAGATCACCGGGACGTCCACCCTCGACGCCACCCCCGACGAGGTGTGGCGCGCCATCCTCGACCCCGCCGTGCTGGCCCGCTGCATCCCCGGGTGCGAGGCGCTGACCACCGTCGGCGAGGACCGCTACGCGATGACCGTCACGGCCGGGGTCGCCGCCATCAAGGGCCGGTACTCCGGCGAGGTGGCCCTCACCGAGATGGACGAGCCGTCGACGCTCACCCTCCGTGCCACCGGCGCAGGGGCGCCGGGGACCATCGACGCCGACGTGCGCGTGCGCCTCTCCGGCGCCACCGGTGGCGGCACCGACCTCGCCTACGACGCCGATGCCACCGTCGGCGGGACGATCGGCGGCGTCGGCCAGCGGATGCTCGCCGGGGTCACCCGGAAGATGGCCGGCCAGTTCTTCACCGCCCTCGACGCCGACATCGCCGGCGCCGGGGTCCCGGCACCTCCCCCCATCCCGCCGGCGGGTACGTCGGTGACGGACGCCGCGGTGCCGGCCGAGGCCCCGGTGGGGACGACCTTCGTGGGGCGTTCGGCCGCGGCCGCCCCCGTCGCCGCGCCGACCTCCACCCGCGACCTCGTCCTGGCCGGCCTGGCGGGCGGCCTGCTCGTGCTCGCCGGCGTCGCGCTCGGCGCCCGGATCGGTGGGCGGCGCTGATGCGCGCGTTCACCGTCGCGGCCGTGCAGGTCGCCCCCGTCCCCGGCCCGCTGACCGCCGACACGGTCACCGAGAACATCACCCGGTGCGTCGATGTCGTCCGCCGCTGCGTCGAGGCCACCGGGGCCGAGCTCGTCGTCCTCCCCGAGTCGTGCACGACGGGCTTCACCCCCGGCTGCGCCACCGAGGAGCTCTGGGACCTCGTCTCCGAGGTCCCGGGCCCTGTGACCCAGCGGCTGTGCGACGTCGCGGCCGAGCTCGGCATCCACCTCGTCGCGGGCACCTACGAGCGTGGTGCGACCCCCGACGTCGTCTACAACTCCTCGGTCCTCGTCGACCCCCTCGGCGTCATCCGCGGTGTCTACCGCAAGACCCACCCCTTCTGCTCCGAGGCGGTCGCGGGCGGCGGCTGGGTGACGCCGGGCGACTCGGTCACCGTCGTCGACACCGAGCTCGGCCGGATCGGCATGATCATCTGCTTCGACGGCGACTACCCGGAGCTCTCCCGGATCCAGGCGGTCCGCGGCGCCGAGGTGATCTGCCGGCCGTCCGCGCTGCTGCGCTCGGCCGACGTCTGGGAGCTCACCTCCCGGGCCCGGGCCTACGACAACCACGTGTACGTCGTGGGCGCCAACGCCACCGGAACCGACCCCGGGGGCGTGCACTACTTCGGCAACAGCCACGTCGTGACGCCCGTCGGCCACATCGTCGCCAAGGCCGCCTCCCACGAGGGCTGGGTCTCGGCCCGGCTCGACCCGGCCGAGGCGCTGGCCTCGCTGACCCCCGGGTCGAACATCGGGCAGGGCTTCGACCACCTCCGCGACCGCAACCTCACCCTGATCCGCACCCACCGCGAGGACCTCGAGGCCCCGGCGAAGTCCCCCTTCCCCCACGCCTGAGGCCTTCGGAGCCAGTCCGGCGTGTCGGGGCCCCGAACAAGCGCATACTGGGGGTGATGACGAACCGATCCGCACGCGAGCCCAAGTACTCCGCCTCGAGTCCGTTCCGGGCCAGGCCCACCCCGGTGATCGAGGTGTTCGAGGTCGGGGACCGTGTCACGCACGACAAGTTCGGCCTCGGCCGCATCCTCACGCTCGAGGCCGCCGGGGTCGTCGTCGACTTCGGCGCGCAGCGGGCCCGCATCGCCAGCCCGTACACGCGGCTCACCAAGATCTAGCCCGTCGGGCACCGCCGGCCTCCTCCCGCGACCACGCACGGTGGCGCGCCCCACGAGATAGCCTCACCACCCAGGTGCCCGAGCAGCGCGGCGCCGGACACCGAGCCCGGGGGCGGGAAGGACGCGACATGCAGGTCACGATGCTCGTCATCGGAGGGGTCGGCATCCTCCTGCTCCTCGTCTCGCTCGTCCTCGGCGACATCGTCGACGGCGTGCTCGAGAGCGTCGGGCCCGATGCCTTCTCCGGCCTCGCGGTCGCCGGCTTCCTCTCCGCCTTCGGCTTCGTCGGGGCCCTCACCCTCGATGCCGGCGCCTCCAGCGGCGTCGCGATCCTCGTCGGTGTGGTCGCCGGTGTCGCGGCGGGCGCCGCCGCCGGCTGGGCCAGCACCGCGCTGATGCGCGGCGGTGACGAGTCGAACGTCCGCTCGTCCGGGCTGGTGGGCCTCACCGGCACCGTCGTCGAGCCCGTGCCCGACGACGGCTACGGGATGGTCAGCGTCGTCGCCGCCGGGCACATCACCCGCCTCAACGCCCGCGCCGACGAGCCCCTGCCGAGCGGTACGGCCGTCGTCGTCAAGGCCGTCCTCAGCCCCACCTCGGTCACGGTCACGCGCCGGCCGGACTGACCCGACCGCCGCACCGACCGCGGACCGGACGGAACCGGGGGGCCGTCCGCCACGTCCGACGCTCACCTACTCACCGCGGGTGCCCCCCAGCACCCTGAAAGGTCAGGCACCATGTTCGGGTTCGACGTCTCGGTCGGCCTCATCGCCGTCCTCGGGCTCGTCCTCCTCGTCGTCCTCACCGGGCTGATCATCGCCTCGCGCTACCGCGTGGCCGGTCCGAACGAGGCCTTCATCGTGACGGGCCGCAAGGGCAACCGGGAGGTGAAGAACCCCGAGACCGGGCAGATCTCCACCGACCTGTCCGGGCAGAAGGTCGTCATGGGCGGCGGGGCGTTCGTCATCCCGTTCGTCCAGCGCCTCCACATCCTCGACCTGTCGAGCCGCCGCATCATGGTGCAGATCCGCGGCGCCGTCTCGGGCCAGGGCGTCAAGCTCAACCTCGACGGTGTGGCCATCGTCAAGGTCGGCGGCAACGAGGACTCCATCCGGGCCGCGGCCCAGCGCTTCCTCACCCAGCAGGGCGAGGTCGAGACCTTCACCCAGGAGACCCTCGCCGGCTCGCTCCGCTCGATCGTCGGCTCGCTGACCGTCGAGCAGATCATCCGCGACCGCGCGGCCTTCGCCCAGCGGGTCGCCGACGAGGCCGAGTCCTCGCTCACCGGCCAGGGCCTGGTCCTGGACACCTTCCAGATCCAGGACATCACCGACGACGGCTCCTACCTCTCCGACCTCGGGCGCCCCGAGTCCGCGAAGGTCGGCCAGGTGGCTGCCATCGCCGAGGCCAACGCCCGGCAGGCGGCCGAGCAGGCCCGCATCGTCGCCGAGCAGGAGATCGCGGTCAGCCAGCGCCAGCTCGCGCTCAAGCAGTCCGAGATCAAGGCCGAGACCGACGCCGCGTCCGCGCAGGCCGCCGCCGCCGGCCCGCTCGCCCAGGCCGACCGCGACCAGGCGATCCTCACCGAGCAGGAGAAGGTCGCCGTCCGGCAGGCCGCGCTCAAGGAGCGCCAGCTCGACACCGAGGTCCGCAAGCCCGCGGACGCGGCGCGCTACCAGGTCGAGCAGGAGGCCGAGGGCGCGCGCAACGCGGCGATCTACGAGGCCGACGCCCGCAAGGCCGCGTCGATCGCCGCCGCCCAGGCGGACGCCGAGAAGGCCCGGCTCACGGGTGAGGCCGAGAAGGCCCGGCGCTCCGCGCTCGCGGACGCCGAGGCCATCGAGGGCTCGCGCCGTGGTGAGGCCGACAAGGCCCTGCGCGTCGCGCAGGCCGAGGCGACCCGCGCCGAGGGTGACGCGCAGGCCAGCGCGATCCTCGCGACCGGGCAGGCCGAGGCCGAGGCGATGAACAAGCGCGCCGAGGCCTTCGCCCGGTACAACGAGGCCGCGGTGCTCCAGATGCTCGTCGAGGTGCTGCCGCAGGTGGCGCGCGAGATCGCCGCGCCGATGGCCGCCATCGACCAGCTGACGGTCGTCTCCACCGACGGGGCGGGAGCCCTCCCCCGGCAGGTCACCGACAACCTCACCCAGACGATGGCGATGCTCAAGAACACCACCGGCATCGACATCCAGTCGCTCATCCAGCGGTACACCGGGGACGCCCCGGGGTCCGGCCCGGTCGTCCCGGCGGCCGAGCAGGCGGCGGACTGACCACACCCGCCACGACGGACGAAGGCCCGCCGCGCGCCCCGGGCGCGCGGCGGGCCTTCTGCCATCGTCAGGACCCGTCCGCGACCTCCGGGGAGGCCAAGAGCACGGTCCTGACTGGTGTTCGGAGCCGGTGGCGCAGCGGATGGGTGCGGTGTCTACCCTTCTCGGATGGCTCGGCGACTCGTGCGGTGGGGGGCGGCACTCGTCGTGCTCGTGGCCCTCGCCGGCGCCGCCGGCTGGGTCGGGCTCACCTACGGGGTTCCCCACTACCGGCCGGCGCTGCAGGCGGACGAGCGCTACGGCATCGACGTCTCGGCGCACCAGGGCACCATCGACTGGCCCGCCGTCGCCGGTGACGGCATCGGCGCCGCCTACGTCAAGGCGTCCGAGGGGTCGACCTTCGAGGACGACCGGTTCGCATCGAACTGGCGCGCAGCGCGTGACGCCGGAGTCGACGTCGGCGGGTACCACTTCTTCACCCTGTGCAAGGAGGGTGAGGAGCAGGCCGCGAACTTCCTCGGCCGCCTGCGCGCGGTCGGTGCCGACTCCTCCGCCCTGCCGCCCGTGGTCGACCTCGAGCTGAGCGGCAACTGCGCGGCCCGGCCCCCGGCGGACGTCATCCAGGACCGGCTGCGTGCGTTCGTCTCCGCGGTCGAGGCCGGGACCGGGCAGCGGGTGCGCCTCTACGTCATCGGCACCTTCGAGCAGCGCTACCCCCTGCCCGCGGACCTCGCCGACCGCGAGCGCTGGGCCCGGCGACTGCTCGTCCGGCCCGCCGAGGACGGGTGGGCGTGGTGGCAGGTGAGCAGCCGGGCCCGCATCGACGGCATCGACGGGCCGGTCGACCTCGACGTCGTCGCCCCCGGCTGACGGCGCGCCCGCCCGCCCCTCGCGGGGCGGCTTGGCGAGGATGGCCCGCCCTCCCCCGGTCCGTCGGCAGCATCTGCCAACGCGGGGGCGGCGCCGGGCGGGTTGGATCGTGCGCATGGCGGACGGGCAGCGCAGGCGCATCCGGGTGGGCATCGACACCGGAGGCACGTTCACCGACGTCGTCGCGGTCGACGAGGAGACCGGCGAGCTCGTCACGACGAAGACCCCGAGCACGCCGGCCAACCCGGCGGACGGCTTCATCGCCGGCATCGAGAAGATCCTCGGGGTGCTGGGGGCCACGGGCCACGACCTGACCGCCGTCTCGCACGGCACGACGGTCGCGACGAACAAGCTCCTCGAGGGCAAGGTGGAGGCGCTCGGGTTCGTGACGACCGAGGGCTACGAGTTCATGCTCGAGATCGCCCGCCAGGCGGTGCCGGACGGGTACGGCAACAGCTACTTCTGGGTCAAGCCCCCGCGGATCGTCCCCGCCGACGCGGTGCGCACCGTCCGCGGCCGGCTCGACGTCTCGGGCGAGGAGGTGCGCCCGTTCTCCGAGGAGGACGCCGTCGCGGCCGCCCGGTGGTTCCGGGACCGTGGCATCACGACGATCGGGGTCTGCTTCCTGCACTCCTACGCCAACGACGCCCACGAGCTCGCGATGCGCGAGGTGCTGCGCCGGGAGCACCCCGAGGCCGTGGTGTCGGTGAGCAGCGAGGTGCTGCGGGAGTACCGGGAGTACGAGCGGGCGATGACGACCCTCGTCGACGCCGCCGTGAAGCCGAACGTCAGCCGGTACGTGCGCAACATCCACGAACGGCTCGACGGGTTCACCGGGGGACGGCCGGTGCCGTTCTACGTCATGAAGTCCAACGGCGGCGTGCTCTCCGCCGACGAGGTGGTGCACCAGCCGATCACGACCGTGCTCTCCGGGCCCGCCGCGGGAGCCCTCGGCGCGGCGCTCATCGCCGAGAAGGCGGGGTTCCCGCGGGTGCTGACCTGCGACGGCGGGGGGACCTCGACCGACGTCTCGGTGGTGCTCGACGGCGAGCCGACGCTGACCACCGAGGGCTCGGTGGGGGCGTACCCGAGCAAGATCCCGATGATCGACGTCGTGACGGTCGGTGCGGGTGGCGGCTCGGTGGCCTGGGTCTCGCCCGAGGGCACCCTCAAGGTGGGGCCGCAGTCCGCGGGCGCCGACCCCGGACCCCTCTGCTACGGCCACGGGGGTACCGAGCCGACCATCACCGACGCCCACGTCGTCCTCGGGCGCATCCCACCTCACCTGCTGGGCGGGGAGATCCCGCTCGACGTCGATGCCGCCCGCGCGGGCCTGGTCACGCTGTCGGAGCGGCTCGGGCTCGACCTGGAGCGGTGCGCGACCGGGGTGCTCGAGATCTCGGCGTGGAACCAGGCGAACGCGCTGCGGCAGGTGTCGGTCAAGCGCGGGCTCGACGTCCGCGACTTCATGCTGACGACCTTCGGCGGGTCCGGGTCCCTCCTGGCCTGCCGGCTCGTCGACGTGCTCGACCTCGCCGGGGTCGTCGTCCCGCCCAACCCGGGCAACCTCAGCGCGTTCGGCCTGCTCACCGTCGACGTGCGCAACGACTACGTCCAGACCCACGTCGCGCGGCACGCCGGGCTCGACCTCGCACCGGTCTCGGCGGTCGTGGACGCGCTGACCGCGCGGGGTGCGGCCGCCCTGGCCGCCGAGGGGTTCGCGCCGGAGGAGCACCAGTTCGTCCGCACCGTCGACCTCCGGTACTTCGGTCAGGCGTACGAGGTGCGCGTTCCGGCCGGGGCGGGAGCCGTCGACGCGGCGTGGGCCGCGGAGGTGGCCGGCCGGTTCCACGACGAGCACCGGCGTCTCTACGGGTACGACTTCCGGGACGACCCGAGCCAGCAGGTCGAGTGGGTCAACCTGCGGGTCACCGGGGTCGGGCCGATCACCCGCCCTGAGCTCCAGCCCCTGCCCGAGCGCACCGACCCCGGACACGAACCGTCGAATGTGTCAGTTCGTGTACACCCCGATCCCGGACACGAACCGTCGAATGTGTCAGTTCGTGCACACCTGCCCGGGCAGACCTCGACCCGCCCGGTCTGCTTCGACGCGGACGACGGGTACGTCGCCACCCCGGTGCTCTGGCGCCCCGACCTGCGTGCCGGCGACGCCTTCGCCGGCCCGGCGATCATCGAGGAGTTCGGCTCGACCGTGCCCGTGCACCCCGGCTTCGGCGTCCGTGTCGACACCTGGGGCAACCTCGTCATCACGAAGGAGCCGACCCCATGAGCGGCGCACCCCGCCCCGACCCGGCCACCGACCTCGAGGCCTACCTCGCGGCGTCCCCGGCGAACCCGGCCGGCCTGCCCACCGCCTACGAGCACGGTGGGCGGCTGACCCCCGCGGGCACGACCGTCGACCCGATCCTCGTCGAGATCGTCCAGGGCACCCTCGCGAGCGTGGAGATGGAGGTCGAGACCGCCATCGCCCGCACGAGCCGCAGCCCGATGATCCGTGACGCCCACGACTTCCGCGCCGGCATCCACGACCGGCAGCTGCGCAAGCTGACGGGACGGTCGTACTCGGCGCTCGTGCACCCGATCGTGCGCGACTTCCCGATCGCCACGATGCACGAGGGCGACGTCTACTTCCACAACGACGTCTACGAGTCCGAGGGAGGGATCGGGCACCTCCCGGACCTCTGCGTCACCGTCCCGGTCTTCCACGACGGCGAGGTCGTCGCGTTCGTCCAGGCCTTCGGGCACCACGACGACATCGGCGGCGCCGTGCCGGGGTCGATGCCGAGCGGCGCGCGCACCGTCTTCGAGGAGGGTCTGGCCGTCCCGCCGATCAAGCTGTGGGACAGCGGCGTCCCCAACCGGGCCGCGCTGCGGATCATGACCCGGAACAGCCGGATGCCGGACAGCCTCGCCGCCGACCTCGACGCGGAGTGCTCCGCCTGCCTCATGGGCGCCCGCCGGCTCGGCGAGCTGTTCGCACGCTACGGGCGCGACACCGTCGAAGCGGCCTTCGACGCCATCCTCGACGCGACGACGGAGACGTACCGGCGCGAGGTGCTCGACCGGATCCCCGACGGCACCTACGTCTGGGAGGACTACGCCGAGCACGACGGCGTCGACGAGCCGATGCTGCACACCCAGCGGATCACCCTCACCAAGACGAGCACCGGCGGGCCCGGCCCGGGCGACGGCGGGCCGCGGGTCATCATCGACTTCACCGGCACCAGCGCGCAGGCCAAGGGTCCGATCAACCACTGCGGCGACTACGTCGGCGGCAACTTCCTCAAGAAGTGGCTGGCCCCGATCCTGCGCAACCTCGCCGACAGCCCCGAGCGGATGGCCGAGCTCGACGTCAACGAGGGCGTCGTGCCCCTCATCGAGATGCGGTTCCCGGAGAAGGGGACCCTGCTCACCCCCGTCCACCCCGCGCCGACGAACGCCCGCACCTTCGTCATCCTCCGGCTGCTCGGGGTGCTCGCCGGCGTCGTCGCGAAGGCCGTCGACGGGCGGATGCCGGCCGACCAGGAGACGATCCGCTACACGGGGGTCTACGGGACCGACGACGACGGCAACGACTACCTGATGCGCGAGGTGCTCGGCGGCGGCTCGGGGGGGCGGTACTACGCCGACGGCGAGGACACCATCCACGTCGTCCCGGACTCCCGCAACCTGCCGACCGAGTTCACCGAGAGCCGCTTCCCCTTCCGCGTCGAGCGGCTGGGCCTGGCCGTCGACTCCGGCGGCGCCGGGCGGTACCGCGGCGGGCTCGGCTACGAGAAGCACGTCCGGATGCTCCGCGACGCCCACTTCATGTCGATCGCGGACCGTTCCATCCTCGCCTGCTGGGGCGTCCGCGGCGGGAAGGCCGGGCAGCCGTTCGAGGTGACCGTCGACCTCGGCGGCCCGGACGAGCGGGTGGTCGACGCCCTGGCCGACGCCGAGCCGGTGCGCGCCGGGCAGGTCATCCGGATCCGCACCACGGGGGGCGGCGGCTGGGGTGACCCCCTGGAGCGGCCCTACGACGAGGTGGAGCGCGACCTGCGCTGGGGCAAGGTGTCGTTCGAGGGCGCCCGCCGCGACTACGGGGTCGTCGCCTCCGGCACGAAGGACGAACCGGTCCTCGACACCGCCGCCTCTGAGACCCTGCGCGGCGAGCTGCGCGCGGCGCGCGGCGCGCAGCCGTTCTTCGACCGGGGCCCCGGCTACGCGAGGCTGTCCGGCGGCGCCTCCTCCGCCGACGTCGACTGGCTCTGACCGGAGGTCACGCCCGCTCGACGTCGCGGCGTGCGAGGCTGCGACCGATCCGGCGGGCCAGCGCGCGCGGGAAGCGCGCCGCGAGTGCGTCGACCACCCGCGGCACCGGCTCGACGGACCGCATCGTCGTCCCGAGCGGCGCGCCCGGCAGGGCGTCGACGGCGACCATGCCGATGGTCGACGCGGCGAGCGCCCCGGCCAGTCCGTCGGCGTCGACGGCGCCGTCCAGCCCGTGGTGGCGCACCACCCGGCGCACCGCCAGCGTGACGACCTCCCGCCACACACCGAGCGAGTCGGCGAGCGCCGCGGCCATCTCCGGGTCGGTGTGGGACGCCGCCATGACGTGGGTGAGCAGCACGGCGCTGCCGTCCTCGCGGGAGCGACGGCCGAGCCGCTCCCCCACCGCGTACAGGTCGGTGAAGGTCGTGGCGGCCGCGAGCTCCTCCGCGTAGTCGCGGACCATCGCGCGGGTGGCCTCCGCGTACGCGGTGCGGAGCAGGTTCTCGACGGTGTCGAAGTGGTAGAAGATCAGCGCCTGGTTGACGCCCGCCTCGGCGCCGATCGCCCGAGCGGTGAGGGCCCGGGCACCCCCCGTGGCGGTGAGCCGGACGGCTGCCGCCATCAGGTGCTGCTTCGTCCCGCTGCTCACGAGGACACCGTACGCACCGGCGCCGAGAGCTCGCGCGGACCGAGGCCGCACGCATCGGCGACCGCCTGCACGGCGGGGCGCACGAGCGGGAGGCGCACGAGCCACCCGAGCCACGCCCAGGGCAGGGTCGTGCGCTCCAGCGCCCTCGCGAGCGCGGCCACCCCGCTGTCGTGGGTGCCCGCGCCGACCCAGCGCATGCGGGTGAGGTGCACCGGGGCGCCCTCGGCGTCCCGCAGGTCCAGGCACGTCGGCCCGAGCGTGCGGACCGCGGCCCCCGTGCTGCGGCACAGCCCGCACGTCGCGGACACCCACAGGGTCGAGGGCTCGGCGGGGACGGGGTGCCGGCGCGGCACCCAGCCCCGGACCGCACGGTGGTAGGCACCATGGTCGTCCCAGCGCTCGCCGAGGACCATCCGCTCGTGCGGCTCGGCGACCGCCAGCGAGAACACCAGGGCGACACCGACCCCGATGGCCAGGGTCACCGACCCCGCCGCCGCCGCGAGCAGGGCGAGGAGCCCGACCACCGCGGTCTGCATCGGGTTGTGCAGGTACGCGTACGGGCCGGTCGTGACGAGCCGCCGGGGCGGGTCCCACGGGAACGGGGTCCCGCCACCCACCCGCCACAGCTCCACGACCGCCGACAGTGCCGGCACGGCGAGGACGACGGCGGCCGCGAGGAGCGCGCCCCGGACGACGAACCCGTGGTCGACGACGTCGACCCACGCCAGCCCGTCGTGGGCGAGGGCGAGGGTGGGGACGGCCCAGCCGACCAGTGCGGTGAAGGTGGCTCCCTGGAGGGCGACCCGGACCCCGAGCCACCGGCCGGTGGCCGTGAGGTGCCCGAGGGCCAGGGCCGGGGCCGCGACGGCGCCGAGGAGCAGCCCCTCGCCGACGAGCCACGCCGGACCGAGGTGGACGAGCGGCTCGAGGTGCGGCACGAGGGTCACGTCGAGCCAGAGCAGCCCGAGCCACCAGAGGAGGGGGTGCCCGCCGGCGAGGACCGGCAGGGCACCCCAGGCCAGGGCCCAGCCGAGGCTCGTCTCCAGGGGCATCCCGAGGACCGAGGACGGGCCGGGGTCGAACCGCCACCAGTCCCCGAGGACCTCGACCGCGAGGACGCCGACCCAGGCCAGGAGGGTGGCGAGCACCGCGGCGGGGACGCGGCGCCGCAGCCCCCCGTCCCGCGCCCGCGCGACGACGGCGGCGACGACGGCCAGCGCCGGGAGCGCGAGGGTGAGGTTGCGCAGCAACGGCTCGGTCACGGCTCAGTCCAGCCCGGCGAGGAAGGCCGCGGCACCGGCGTGCATGAAGACCGCGCTGACCGGTCCGAAGTAGGCGGCCGGGTCGAGGTGGCGCTCGTAGTCGACGGTCAGCCGGGCCCGGCACGCCCCGTCGACCTCCGACCAGGACAGCCTCCCGCCGCGCACGGTGACCCAGCGCTCGAGCCGGGTGGAGTCGCCGTCGACCGCGAAGTCGACGGAGCGGCCGTCCCGGCTCGTCACGCGGGTGGTGAGCTGCCCTCCGGCGGCCGTGAGCCTCCACGCGTCGCCGGTCGCCAGCCCCGTCCCCGTCGCTGCCGTGGGCGTCGGGTACGGGAAGGTCCGGAGCAGGAGCCCCCGGTCGGCCGCGGGGTCGATCCGGGGGCCGCGGGCGAGGGCGGCCTCGAAGTCGGAGCAGGTGCGCGCGACGACCCGCTCGGCGGTCGTCGACTGCTCCGGGTGGAGGCGGGTGCCGGGGAGGACCCCCTCGACGAGGACGACGGCGAGCACCGGCACCAGCGCGAGCGACCCCGCGCCGCGCCGTTCGTTCAGGACCGCCGCGTACACGAGCGCCGCGACCCCGTAGACGAGTGGAGCCGCGATGAGGACGCACACCGCGGCCTCCTGGAGGAGGGCGGCCGAGAGGAGCAGGACGACGGTGACGACCTGGAAGACGGTGCCCCAGCCGCCACGTCCCCGGACGACGCCGATCCCGAAGGCCAGCAGGCACGGGACGCCGACGAACAGGAGTGCGGTGTCGAGCCGGCCCGTGGCGGCGGCGACTCCGACCCCGGCCATCCCGACGAGGCCCACGACGACCGCGAGCAGGGCCGTCCTCGAGCGAGCGGGCGGCGGTGGGTCGGCGGGGCCGGCGATGTCGTCCATGGCTTGAGCATATGCTCAAGTTGAGCATCCGCTCAACTTGAGGGGCCTGCTGGCAGAACCTGACAGGCGCCGGGCGTCGACCCCGGCCCCCTCCGCCGGTGGTCGCCCCCCGCCCAGCGGCTAGGTTGACGCCGTCCCCACCCCACCGAGGAGCGCACGTGACCGGACCGCTCGACGGCATCACCGTCGTGGACCTCTCCCGGGCCCTCGCCGGCCCGCACGCCACGATGGTGCTCGGTGACCTCGGCGCGCGCGTCGTCAAGGTCGAGTCCCCCACCGGTGACGACACCCGCGGCTGGGGGCCACCCTTCGTCGGCCCCGAGGACGACCCGATCTCGACGTACTTCCTCGCGGCCAACCGCAACAAGGAGTCGATCGTCCTCGACCTGAAGTCCGACGACGGCCGCGAGACGCTCACCCGCCTGGTCCGGCACGCCGACGTCCTCGTCGAGAACTTCCGGCCCGGGGTCATGGACCGGCTCGGCTTCGGGGTCGAGCGCCTGCACGAGCTCAACCCGGGGCTCGTCCTGCTGTCGATCAGCGGCTTCGGGCACGACGGTCCCGAGGGCGGCCGCCCGGGCTACGACCAGATCGCCCAGGGCGAGGCGGGCCTGATGTCGGTCACCGGCCCCGGCTCGGACGAGCCCCAGCGCGTCGGCGTCCCCATCGGCGACCTGCTCGCGGGGCTGCACGGTGCGCTCGGCGTCGCCGCGGCACTGCGCGAGCGGGAGGTCACCGGCCGCGGGCGGGTCGTGCGCACCTCGCTGCTCGCCTCCGTCGTCGGCGTCCACGCGATGCACGGCACGGCGTGGACGGTCGCCGGCGAGGTCGGACGCGCCCGCGGCAACCACCACCCCTCGATCGCGCCCTACGGCATGTTCCACGCCGCGGACGGGCCGGTGCAGGTCGCCGTCGCCTCCCAGGGCCTGTGGGTCCGCTTCGCCGAGGCCTTCGGGCTCGACCCGCACGACCCACGGTTCGCGACCAACGCCGCGCGGGTCAGCGCACGGGACGCCCTGACCGAGGCGGTCGACGGGGTCTTCGCGACGTGGTCCGCCGCGGACCTGCTGGCCCGCCTCACCGCACTGGGCATCCCCGCGGGACGGGTCCGGACCGTCGACGAGGTCTACGCGTGGGAGCAGACGAGGTCCCAGGGGCTCGTCGTCCCGGTGGACCACCCGGTGCTCGGGCGGATCGAGCTCCCCGGGCCCCCGATCCGTTTCGACGACAACGCGTTCGCCGGGGGCCGCGAGCACCATGCACCGCCACCCGGGCTCGACGAGCACGGGGCGGCCGTCCGGGCCTGGCTCGACGCCCGGGACGCGGACGCAGCCGACCCCGCCTGACCCCGCCCACACCGCGAACGTGTGTGAACACGCCGGTGATCCCCGGCGTGTTCACACACGTTCGGGTGCGGGAGAGAGGGGAGAGCCCCGCTGGTCAGCGGGCGACGGCGAGGGCCTCGTCGGCGCGGTCGGGCGCGACGACGGACGGACGGCGGTTGCGCTGCTCGTTGAGCGCCAGCCCGACCACCGAGACGAGCACGACGACGAACCCGACCCACTGCGAGGCGCTGGGGCGGGCCCCCAGCGCGACGACCCCGACGACCGCGGCCGACAGCGGGAAGGCGAGCTCGGCGAGGGTCGCGCGGGAGGCCGGCGTGCGGCCGAGCGCGCGGTAGTAGAGCACGAGCGCCAGCAGCCCCGGGACCAGCGCGAGGAGGAGGATGTTGCCGGCAGCGCCCCACGACAGGGCGAGCGGCGTCGAGGTGACCGCGGCCGTGACCGCGAGGGTCACCAGGCCCACGGCGAAGCGGAGCGCGGTGAGGTCGGAGAAGCGCAGCTCGGCCGAGGCCGCCCTCCCGAGGACGGTCCCCGCGGCCCACAGCGCCGCGGCCCCGAGCGCGAGGAGCGCCGCCTGGACGCTGGAGATGCTCACCGACAGCGGGTCGGGGAACGCGAGCAGCCAGGCGCCCACGAGCGCCGGCACGAGGAAGACCGCGTACACCGGCCGCAGCCGTTCGCCGAGCACGACCGCCGCGAGGGCGACGGCGATGAGCGGCTGGAGCTTCTGCAGCACCTGCGGCGTGATCGGGTCACCGAGCCGGAAGGCCGCCGTGAAGAGGGTCGTCGCGAGCGCCGAGGACCCCGCCCCGATGACGAGGACGCTCACCTGGGTGCGGCGGCTCGAGGCCCGGACACGGCGCACCGCGGGCAGCAGCCACGGCAGGGTGAGGGCGACGAGCACGAGGTGCTCCCAGAACACGATCGCGAGGGCGGGGTACTCCTGCGACAGCGGCCCGCGCCAGAGCGAGGAGAGCCCCCACAGGGAGGCGGCGACGGCGACGAGCCAGGTGCGGTCGGATCCCTGCGAGGTCATGGGGGGAAGCATCCCCCACGACGGGCCCCGACGGGAGGGCGCCACCCCGACGACGTGGGTCTTGCCAACCGCACGACCGTGGTTGGGCACATCTCGACAACGCCGGGCCGGCCCCGGCGTCCCTAGGGTCGAGTCCCGGGCACCCCCAGGCGGGTCGGCCCCACGGCGGAGGCGAGGTGACGATGCGGGTCCTGCTGGCCCTCGGGGGCAACGCCATGACCGGGCCCGACGGCAGCGCCTCCCCCGCCGCCCAGATCGAGGCCGTGACCGGCGCGATGAGCTCGGCCGCAGCGCTCGTCGCCGCCGGGCACGAGCTCGTGCTCACCCACGGCAACGGTCCGCAGGTCGGCAACATCCTCGTGAAGAACGAGCTCGCCGCGCACGTCGTCCCACCGGTCCCCCTCGACTGGTGTGGTGCGCAGACGCAGGGCACGCTCGGCTTCACGATCCTCGACGCGCTCGACGACGCCCTCCGCGCCGCCGGTGCCGCGCGGCCGGTCTCCGCTCTCGTGACCCGCACCCTCGTCGACCGGGACGACCCCCGTTTCACCCACCCCAGCAAGCCGATCGGGCGCTACCTCGACGCCGAGGCGGCCCGGCGGATGGTCGAGCACGGCCAGGTGTGGGAGGACCGCGGCGAGAAGGGCTGGCGACGCGTCGTCGCGAGCCCCGAGCCGCTGGAGGTCCTCGACGTGGCCGCCGCCCGCACCCTGCTCGACGCGGGTCACGTCGTCGTCGCGGCCGGTGGCGGGGGCATCCCCGTCGTCCGCGACCCCGACGGCCGGCTCCGCGGCGTCGAGGCCGTCATCGACAAGGACCTCACCGCCGCCCTGCTCGCCCGCGAGCTGCGCGTCGACGTCCTCGTCATCGCCACCGACGTCGACCACGCCGCCGTCGGGTTCGGCACCGATGCCCAGCGCGACCTCGGCCGCATCTCCCTCGCCGAGCTGCTCGCCCTCGCCGACGCCGGGGAGTTCGCCTCCGGCTCGATGGGCCCCAAGGTCGAGGCCGTCACCCGCTTCGTCGCCGGCGGGGGCCCCCGCGGCGTCATCACCTCGCTCACCCACATCACCGACGCCGTCGACGGCGCCTTCGGCACCGTCGTCGAGCCCGACTGAGAGGACAACCCGTGCCCGACGCCATCGAGGTCCGCAAGGTCCCGCTGCACTCCGTCTCCGACGCCTCCGAGCTCGGCCGGCTCATCGACGACGGGGTGATCGCCGCCGACCGCGTCATCGCCGTCATCGGCAAGACCGAGGGCAACGGCGGGGTCAACGACTACACCCGCATCATCGCCGACCGGGCGTTCCGCGAGCTGCTCGTCGCCAAGGGCGCCGACCCCGACCGGGTCAAGGACGTGCCGATCGTGTGGTCCGGGGGGACCGACGGGGTGATCAGCCCGCACGCCACGATCTTCGCGACCGTCCCGGCGGAGCGGGCCGAGCAGACCGACGAGCCCCGCCTCACGGTCGGCTTCGCGATGAGCGAGCAGCTCCAGCCCGAGGACATCGGGCGCAGCGCGATGGTCACCAAGGTCGCCGCCGCGGTGCGGGTGGCGATGGAGCGGGCCGGCATCACCGACCCCGCCGACGTCCACTACGTGCAGACCAAGACCCCCCTGCTCACGATCGACACGATCCGGGACGCCAGGGCTCGCGGGCACGACGTCTTCACCGAGGACACCCTGACCTCGATGGACGTCTCCAACGGTGGGACGGCGCTCGGCATCGCCGTCGCGCTCGGCGAGATCGAGATGCCGCGGGACGAGGACGTCCTGCGCGACCGGAGCCTCTACTCCTCCGTCGCGTCGTGCTCCTCGGGGGTCGAGCTCGACCGGGCGCAGGTCGTCGTCGTCGGCAACGCCCGCGGCGTGGGGGGCCGCTACCGCATCGGGCACTCCGTGATGGAGGACGCCCTCGACCAGGACGGGCTCTGGGCGGCCATCCGCGACGCCGGGCTCGACCTGCCCGAGCGCCCCCACCACACCGACCTCGGCGGGCGCCTCGTCAACCTCTTCCTCAAGTGCGAGGCGAGCCAGGACGGCGCGGTCCGCGGGCGGCGCAACGCGATGCTCGACGACTCCGACGTGCACTGGCACCGCCAGATCAAGGCGGCCGTCGGCGGCGTGACCGCGGCGGTCACCGGCGACCCCGCCGTGTTCGTCTCGGTCTCGGCGGCGCACCAGGGCCCGGACGGCGGCGGACCGGTCGCCGCGATCGTCGACCTCGGCGAGGAGCCCACCGGCTACCGGCCCTGAGGGATGCGCGGGCTGTCGAACCCCACCCTCGCCGGAACCCGGCCACCCCCGGCGCGCGCTAGCGTTCGCGCGTGACGCAGACCGAGGACGACCGGGCCGACGAGCAGCCCGACGAGGAGATCGACGAGGCCTTCGAGCGGCTCGTCGCGGAGGGCAACGAACGGCTCGCCCGTCCGCTCTGGGCCCTGGTCCCCACCGGGCTGCTCGGCGGCATCGACATCGGGGTCGGGATGCTCGCCTACCTCGTGGTCACGCACGAGACGGGCAACCAGGTGCTGGCCGGGCTCGCGTTCTCGGTGGGGTTCGTCGCGCTGCTGCTGGCGCGCAGCGAGCTGTTCACGGAGAACTTCCTCGTCCCCGTGACGGCCGCCGTCGCCGAGAAGGGCCCGTGGCTCGGGCTGCTCCGGCTCTGGGTGGTCACCCTCGTGACGAACATCGTCGGGGGCGCCCTGACCATCTGGGTCATCCTCACCGCGCGTCCGGACCTGCACGAGGTGGCCCGCGAGACGGGGATGCACTACGCCGAGCTCGGCGCCACCCTCCAGAGCTTCATGCTCGCGGTGCTCGCGGGCCTCGTCATCACCCTGATGACCCGGATGCAGCACTCGACCGACAGTCTCGGGGTGCGGATCGTCCCCGCCATCCTCTTCGGCTCCGTGCTCGTCGGGGCCGAGCTGTTCCACTGCGTGCTCGACTCGGTGTTCATCCTCGGAGCCGCCGTCGCGGGGGCGCCGGTGACCGTCGGCCAGTTCCTCGTGGCGCTCGGCTGGGCGGTGCTCGGCAACGCCGTCGGCGGGATCGGGCTGGTCACCTTCCTCCGGCTGGTCCGGACGGCGCCGAAGGTCGAGGCCGAGCGGGAGCGGTCGGCCTGAACCGACCCGCTCCCGCCCGGTGACGGACCGGCGTCAGTGCGCGAAGTGCCGGGTGCCCGTGAAGTACATCGTCACGCCGGCGGCCTGTGCCGCCTCGACGACCTCGGCGTCGCGCATCGAGCCGCCGGGGGCGACGACCGCCCGGACGCCGGCGTCGAGCAGCACCTGGAGCCCGTCGGCGAACGGGAAGAACGCGTCCGAGGCCCCCACCGCACCCCGGGCCCGCTCCTCCCCGGCGCGGGTCACGGCCAGGTGGCACGCGTCGACCCGGTTGACCTGGCCCATCCCGATGCCGACCGACCCGCCGTCGCGCGCCAGGAGGATGGCGTTGGACTTCACGGCCCGCACCGAGCGCCACGCGAACTGGAGGTCGGCGAGCGTGGCGGCGTCGGCCGGGTCGCCGGCGACGAGCCGCCAGTTCTCGGCATCGTCCCCGCCGGTCACGGTGCCGGCGTCGTCGCGCACCTCGGCCTCGACCGTGTCGCGCACCTGCATGAGCAGGCCACCGCTGATCGGACGGGTCTCGGCGCCGCCGCGGGAGGGCGGGGCGCACTCGAGCAGCCGGACGTTCTTCTTGCGGGTGAGGATCTCCAGCGCCGCCGGGTCGAAGCCCGGCGCCACGACGACCTCCGTGAAGATCTCGGCGACCGTCTCGGCCATCTCGGCGGTGACCGGGCGGTTCGTCGCGATGATGCCGCCGAACGCCGAGACCGGGTCGCAGGCGTGCGCCTTGCGGTGCGCCTGCGCGATGTCCGCGCCGACCGCGATGCCGCACGGGTTGGCGTGCTTGATGACCGCGGCGGTCGGCTGGTCGCCGTGGTCGTACGCGGCGCGCAGCGCGGCGTCGGCGTCGACGTAGTTGTTGTACGACATCTCCTTGCCGTGCAGCTGCGTCGCCTGCGCGAGCCCCGGCTGGGGCTGGTACCCGTTGGTGTAGAGGGCGGCCTGCTGGTGCGGGTTCTCGCCGTACCGGAGCACGGCGGCCTTGGCCCAGGTGGCGCCCGCCCATGCCGGGAAGCCCGAGCCGTCCGTGGTGTCGGTGTACGCGTTGCCCATCCACGACGCGACGTGGACGTCGTAGGTGGCCGTGTGCACGAAGGCCTCCGCCGCGAGGCGCTTGCGCTGCTCGAGGGTGAAGCCGCCGCCCCGGACGGCGTCGAGGACGGCGCCGTAGGTGGTGGGGTCGGTGACGACCGCGACGCTCGGGTGGTTCTTGGCGGCGGCCCGCACCATCGTCGGGCCGCCGATGTCGATCTGCTCGACGCACTCGTCCGGCGTCGCGCCCGAGGCCACGGTCGCGGCGAACGGGTAGAGGTTGACGACGACGAGCTCGAACGCCTCGACGCCGAGCTCCTCGAGCTGGGCGAGGTGGTCGTCCTTGCGGGTGTCGGCGAGCAGGCCCGCGTGGACCGTCGGGTGCAGCGTCTTGACCCGGCCCTCGAGGCACTCGGGGAAGCCGGTCAGCTCCTCGACACGCGTCACGGGCAGGCCGAGGCCCTCGATGAGGGCGGCGCTGCCGCCGGTCGAGACGAGGGCCACGCCGGCGTCGTGGAGGCCGCGGACGAGCTCGTCGAGCCCGGTCTTGTCGTAGACCGAGACGAGGGCGCGGCGGACCGGGCGGACGTCCTCGGACGGGCCGGGGGCGGAGACGGATGACATGAGGGGCTCCTCGGGTCGACGGGTCGGACGTTTCGTCCCGGGCACCCAGGCGGGCGATGCTCCGGCGTCTCGACTCCCTGGTGGTGACCCACCCTCGCCAGTCGTCGCCGCCGAGTGTAGCGAGACCGGGCCCGCCGGCCGAACCGCGTCAGGTGGCGTAGGGCGACGGCGGCAGCGGGTCCGGCCAGGAGGCCCCGAGCACCCGGTCGACCGTCATCACGACGACCACGCGCTGCGGGTTGGGACGGGGCTGCCGGTAGCGCACGGCGTAGCGCGCCTCGGCGTCGCGCACCGCCTCGGCGTCCTCGAGGACGTGCGTCGCGCCCTCGAGGGTGAGCCACCGGCGCCGGTCGACCTGTGAGATCGCCGCTCGGCGGCCGGCGCGGGCCTGGACGACCTTGGCGCTCGCCCGGCTGGCGATGACGCGGGCCACGAGCGCCTCGGCGTCCCAGGTGAACCCGACGGGGACGACGTGCGGGCTGCCGTCGCGGCGCAGCGTGGTGAGCGTCGCGAGGTGCCGCTCGCGCATGAACTCGACGGCCGCGGGCGGCAGCTCGGCGGGGGTCAGCGCCATGACCGGTCGGCCGCCAGGCGGGTCAGGACGTCGACGAGCATCTCCCGTTCGGTGATCTTGATCCGCTCGTGGAGGCTCTCGACGTCGTCACCGTCCTCGACCCGGACGGCCCGCTGGTCGATGATCGGCCCGGTGTCGACGCCGGAGTCGACCCAGTGGCAGGTGCAGCCGGTGACCCGGACGCCGTGCGCCAGGGCGTCCCGCACGCCGTGCGCCCCGGGGAAGCTCGGCAGCAGCGCCGGGTGGGTGTTGACGACGGGGTGCGCCCCGAGGACCTCCGGCCCGAGGACCTTCATGAAGCCGGCCGACACGACGAGGTCGGGCCGGTGCTCATCGAGGCGCTGGGCGAGGGCGGCATCCCACTCGGCGCGGGAGTCGAAGTCCGCGACCCGGCAGACGAACGTCGGGATGCCCCGCCGCTCGGCGCGCTCGAGACCAGCGGTGCCCTCGCGGTCCGCCCCCACCGCGACCACCTGGACCGGCGCGTCATCGGCGTCGAGGATCGCCTGGAGGGTGGTCCCGGAGCCGGAGACGAGCACGGCGAGGCGCAGCGGCACCGAGGTCACCGGCGGAGCCGCCACGCGTCGCGCAGGACGTAGAGGACGGCGCCGACGAGGAGCTCCGCGAAGACGACGAGTGCGAGCTGGAGCGCCGGGGCGCCGATCGAGGAGAGCCGGAACTGACCGAGCGAGCCCCCGCCGAGCAGGTCGAGGAGGCCGAGGGCAGCGGCCGTCGTCGCGCAGGCGGACATCGCGACCGCGAGCTTGGTGCGCAACCGGGACAGCCGGGCCACGGTCCGCAGGGCACGGCGGGCGATCCACGCGCCGACCACGAGGAGCAGGACGACGCACACGACCCCGACGACCCCGGGGAAGCGCCCCGGCTGGGGCAGCGCGCCGAGGACGGGCACCAGCGGGAGGAGACCGCTCTCGACGCCGTCCCAGGTGACCGTGGCCCCCGCGACGACGGAGAAGCCCGGCCCGGCGACGAACGACACGACCCAGATCCCGAGGTTCGCGAGCCCGGCGACCTGGGCCCCGAGCAGCACTGCCGTCCCGGCGCCCGTGGGGGCGAGGTCGGCCTGCACGGCGGCGACCTGCGGCCACGAGACGACGACGGCGCCGAGCACGACGACGATGCCCACGCCCACGAGCAGGGCGGCGCCGGCGAGCCCGGGACCCACCCCGCGGCGCACGACGTCCGGGAGGACCGGCACGAGCCGCGGGCCGAGGACGTCGGGGGCATCGCGGCCCACCGCCCGCAGCGCGACGACGAGGGCTGCCAGCGGGACGAGCACGGCCGGCAGGAGCAGGCTGAGGGCACGCGGTGGGAAGGCGCCACCACCGGCGAGCGCCCAGGCGACCGCGACGACCAGGGCGTACCCCGCCCACCAGGCCCCCACGGCGGCGGCGAGCGGGCGCGGCAGCAGGCCAGCCCAGTCCGGGCCCTCTGTGCTCACCTGGACCATCGCCTCCCGCGCCCCGATGCGGGCCAGGACGACGAGCAGGCCGAAGGCGAGCAGGGGCGTCATCGACACGGTGGCCGCCCCGGCCGCGAGATGCGCCCCGCCGGCGAGCAGCCACAGGGAGGCCGCGACGGCGACCGCGTCACCGGCGCCGGCCGTGGTCCGCAGGTCGCCGTTCCACGCGACGAGGACGGGCACGAGGACGACGAGCACGGAGGCCAGGCCCGTCACGACGCCGATCAGCCCCGACCGTCGCCATCCCGGACCCCAGCCGGTCGCGTCGGAGTCCGGGGCGTGCCCGGGCAACGCGGAGCGGAGGCGGTCGGTGACGGTCATCGGGACCAGTGTGGGCCACCCCCGCGTGCCGCGAGCGCCCGCAACGCCGCGACGCTTCCGACTCATTGCGAATCCCCCACCTCCGAAGGCCACATCGGGCCCTCGGAGGGTGGGGGATTCGCAAGAAGTCGGGTGCTCGGGGGTGGGTCAGCGGGCGAGCGACTCCATGATCTCGCGCATCAGGTCGGCGGTCGCGGACGGCGTCTTGCCGACCTTGACGCCGGCGGCCTCGAGGGCCTCCTGCTTGGCGGAGGCGGTCCCGGACGAGCCGGAGACGATCGCACCGGCGTGGCCCATCGTCTTGCCCTCGGGAGCGGTGAACCCGGCGACGTAGCCGACGACCGGCTTGGTCACGTGCTCCTTGATGTAGGCCGCGGCGCGCTCCTCGGCGTCGCCACCGATCTCACCGATCATGACGATGGCGTCGGTCTCGGGGTCGTCCTGGAACGCCGCGAGGCAGTCGATGTGCGTCGTCCCGATGATCGGGTCCCCGCCGATGCCGACGGCCGTGGAGAAGCCGAAGTCCCGCAGCTCGTACATCATCTGGTACGTCAGCGTGCCGGACTTCGAGACCAGGCCGATGCGGCCGCCACCGGCGATGTCGGCGGGGATGATGCCGGCGTTGGACTTGCCGGGGCTGATGAGGCCGGGGCAGTTCGGCCCGACGATGCGGGTCGTGCCCTTCTCCTGGGAGTAGGCGAAGAACTCGGCGGTGTCCTTGACCGCGATCCCCTCGGTGATGACGACGACGAGCGGGATGACGGCGTCGATCGCCTCGATGACGGCGGACTTGGCGAACGCCGGCGGCACGAAGACGACGCTGACGTCGGCGCCGGTCGCCTCCATCGCCTCGGCGACCGAGCCGAACACGGGGACGGTGACGCCGTCCTCGAACTCGACCTCGGTGCCGGCCTTGCGGGGGTTGACCCCGCCGACGATCGCGGTGCCGCTGCGCAGCATCCGCTGGGTGTGCTTCATGCCCTCGGAGCCGGTCATGCCCTGGACGATGACCTTGGAGTCTGCGGTGAGGAAGATGGCCATGGGTGTCTCGTGTCTCTCTTCGCGCTCGGTGGTCAGTTACCGGAGGCCAGCTCGGCGGCCTTGCGGGCGGCGCCGTCCATGGTCTCCTCGATGATGACGCGGGGGTGGTTGCGCTCCGCGAGGATGCGCCGACCCTCCTCGACGTTGTTGCCGTCGAGGCGCACCACGAGCGGCCGGTCCTCCTCGTCGCCGAGGGCGTCCAGCGCCCCGACGATGCCGTTGGCGACGGCGTCGCAGGCGGTGATCCCGCCGAAGACGTTGACGAACACGCTCTTGACCTGCGGGTCGGAGAGGATGACGTGCAGCCCGTCGGCCATCACCTGGGCCGAGGCGCCGCCCCCGATGTCGAGGAAGTTCGCCGGCTTCTGTCCGCCGAACTCCTCCCCCGCGTAGGCGACGACGTCGAGGGTGCTCATGACCAGGCCCGCGCCGTTGCCGATGATGCCCACGGACCCGTCGAGCTTGACGTAGTTGAGGTTCTTCTCCTTGGCCGCCGCCTCGAGCGGGTCGGTGGCCGACTGGTCCTCGAGCGCCGCGTGGTCGGGGTGGCGGAAGTCGGCGTTCGCGTCGAGCGTGACCTTCCCGTCGAGGGCCACGACGTCACCGGCCTCGGTCTTGACGAGCGGGTTGACCTCGACGAGGGTCGCGTCCTCCTCGCGGTAGACGGTCCACAGCGCCTTGAGCACCGGCTCGACCTTCGCGGCGGTGTCGGCGTCGAAGCCGGCCGCCTCGACGATCTCGCGGGCCGTGGCGTCGTCGATGCCGACGTTGGGGTCGACCGCGACGCGGGCCAGGGCGTCGGGGCGCTCGACGGCGAGCTGCTCGATCTCGACGCCACCCTCGACGCTGCACATCGCGAGGTAGGTGCGGTTCGCACGGTCGAGGAGGATCGAGAAGTAGTACTCCTCGGCGATCTGGGCGCCCTGGGCGACCATGACGCGGTGGACCGTGTGGCCCTTGATGTCCATGCCGAGGATGGCACGGGCGTGCTCCTCCGCCTCGTCGGCGGACCTGGCGACCTTGACGCCGCCGGCCTTGCCGCGCCCCCCGGTCTTCACCTGCGCCTTGACGACGGTGACCCCGCCGCTGGCGGTGCCGATCCGCTCGGCGGCCTCCCGCGCCTCCTCGGGCGTCGTCGCGACGGCCCCTGCGAGCACGGGGACACCGTGCTTCTCGAACATGTCACGGGCCTGGTACTCGAAGAGGTCCACGAGGCGATCCGTCCTCACTGTCGGCGAATGGTGTCCGCAGGGCAGCGTATCGGCGCCCCGGGCGCAGGTCCGAACCGGAGGCGCCCGATGGGGCGAATCTCACGGCGGAGCGGTCGGCACGTGCGCCCGCCGGTGGCCCCGGTCCGCGAACGGCCCACCCTCGACGCACGACGGACGGTGCGCCGCGTGACAGGACGCGGCGCACCGTCCGGTGCGAGTGGCGGTGGCCCCCCGGTCACCCGGGGCGCCACCACCGGGTCAGGACACCGACAGGGCGGTGTCGTCGACGACGAAGGACGTCTGGAGCGTGACGTCCTCGGCCATGAGGAACTTCACGGTCACCGACCGGCCCTTGTACGCCGTGAGGTCGAACGACTTCTGCACGTACGAGCTGTTCTTGTTGAGGTTGCTGTACGTCGCGAGCGTCGTCGTCGACCCGCCGACGACCACCTGGGCCTTCATCGTGTCGTAGGCGCGCGAGGTCGTCGTCTCGGCCGTGTCGATGCGCACCCAGAAGCTCAGGGTGGCCGACGTCGCGGACGACGGGATGGTCACCGTCTGGCTCTCGGTCTCGGTCGAGGTCTTGCCGTTGCCGCCGAGCCACATCTTCCAGCTGCCGGTGCGGGCCGGGCGGCCCGTGTTGTTGGTGATCGGGCCGGAGGTACCGGTCCACACCGTCGCGCCGGACTCGAACCCGGGGTTCTGGAGGAGGTTGCCACCGGTCGGCGGCGGCGGGGGCGGGGTGCTCCCGCAGGACTCGCTACCGGCCGCGACGTTGATCGCGGAGAACGCCGACTCGACGGCGGCGCACTGGGCCGAGGACGCGCCGTACAGCTCCTTCGCCGAGGCGATCGCGCCGTTGCGGGCCGAGGCGTAGGTGCTCGTCGAGGTGAGCTTCGTCGAGAGGGTCCGGTACCAGATCTTCTCGATGGCGTCCCGACCGGCGCCGGTGACGCTCGACCCGTTGCACGTCGGGCTGTTGTACGAGACACCGTTGACGGTCTTGGCGCCGCTGCCCTCTGAGGCCAGGTAGAACCAGTGGTTCAGCGGGCCCGAGGAGTAGTGCGGGTCGAGATTCTTGGTGCTGGAGCTCCAGCAGTCCTGGCTGGACCCGTCCTTGGACGGCTTGTCCATGTAGCGCAGCGGGGTGCCGTTGCCGTTGATGTTGATCTTCTCGCCGATGAGGTAGTCCCCGACGTCGGCGGAGTTGCTCGCGAAGAACTCGACCGCGGTCCCGAAGATGTCGGAGGTCGCCTCGTTGAGCCCACCGGCCTCGCCGGAGTAGATGAGGCCGGCGGTGTTCTCGGTGACGCCGTGGCTCATCTCGTGCGCCGCGACGTCGAGCGAGGTGAGCGGGTGGGTGTTCCCGCTGCCGTCGCCGTACGTCATCTGGGTTCCGTCCCAGAACGCGTTGACGTAGCCGTTGCCGTAGTGGACGCGGCTGCGCGCGCCCGAGCCGTTGTTCCAGATCCCGGCGCGCCCGAGCACCGTGTTGTAGAAGTCGTACGTCTTCTCGGCCCCGTACTGCGCGTCGACGCCGGCGGTCTGCCGGTTCGAGGCCGCGCCGGTGCCCCACACGTTGTCCGCGTCGGTGAAGAGCGTCCCGGCCGCACTCGAGCTCGTCGAGCCGTTGAGGTCGGTCGTGTAGTTGCCGTGGCCGTCCTTGAGCTGCCACGTCGAGCCGCTCTGGACCGTGTTGAGGGTCACCGTGCCCGAGTACATCGAGTTGCCGGTGCCGTTGACGATCTCGTCCCAGCTCGTGATGACGGCGCCCGAGCGGGCGTCGACGACCGTGTGCAGGCGGCTCGGGGTCTGGTCGGCCCTGACACCCGTCGTCACGACGTCGTACGCGAGGCGCGGGGTGCCGGAGCCGGCCCAGACGACCAGCTCGCCCTTGCTCTTCTCGCCCGAGGCCTTCGACCGGGCGGTGCCCGTCGACAGGGCCGCGGACTTGGCGACGGTCGGGGTCACGGTCTTCGCCCCGACGTTCCTGCGGCCGGCGTTGAACCGGACCTCCTCGACCGCACCGGCCCGGCTCTTCTCGACGACGAGGTCGCCGCCGATGACCCGCAGCCCCTTCCAGGTCCGGGCGTAGCGCACGTGGGTGGTGCCGTCGCGGTCGGTGACGACCCCTCGGGGCACGAGCTTCTCCGCGCTGGAGAGTCCCAGCGCGTCGTGGTCCTTGCCGGGGGAGGAGGCCGAGGGCAGCGCCGCGGGGGTGGCGGCGGATGCGGCGGCAGGGACGCCCGCGACGATGGTCGCGAGGGCCGCGCCGAGGGCGAGGCCGGGGGTGAGTCGTCTCACGGTCGAGGATCTCCTTCAGGGGGCACGCCCGGGTCCGGGCACGACTGGAAACATCCTCCGCTGCAGCACGCCGGACAACACTTCTTGCGAAGTCTTGACCCCGAGGACGGAACTCTTTACTGCGACACGACGGGGCCTTGACCGGAGCCGGGACCGCCCGGAACGAGGACCGCTGCACGTACAGTGAACCCGCCATGACCGCCGGACCGCAGCCGTTCCGTCGCGAAACCGTCGCCGCGCCCCCGGTGCGTCCGCCGTCCGCGTCGGGGGTCCCCCGCGCCGTGGCCCGGGCCGTCCGCGGACTCGCCGACCCCGCCGTGCTCGCGGGGGCCGCCGTCGAGACCGTCTGGCTGGGGGCCCACCTCGCGACCTGGCCCCTCGGGCTGCTCGGCAGCGGCCGCCGGGCGGCCGAGCCCACCTACCGCCTCGAGCACCTCCCGCCCGTGCAGCGGGGTCTGCTCGTGTCGGACGTCGAGGCCGCGGGGACCCCGATCCTGCTCGTGCACGGCATCGTCAGCAACCGCTCGATCTTCACCGTGCTGCGCCGCGGGCTCACCCGTCGTGGCTTCTCGAACGTGTTCGCGATGAACTACGCGACCCTCCTCACCGACGTCCGCACGGCGGCGCTGCGCCTCGCCGAGGAGGTCGAGGCCGTCTGCGAGCAGACCGGGTTCGAGCGCATCCACGTCATCGGGCACAGCCTCGGCGGGCTCATCGCCCGCTACTACGTGACCCGGCTCGGTGGCGACGCCCGGGTGCACACCCTCGTCACCCTCGGGACCCCGCACGAGGGCACCTGGGCGGCGTACGCCCTCCCCTCCCGCCTGATGCGCCAGATGCGACCCGGGAGCGGGTTGATGCGCGAGCTCGCCCGCCCGGTCCGAGGCTGCAGGACCCGCTTCGTGTCCTACTGGTCCGACTCCGACGCCGCGATCGTCCCCCAGAGCTCGGCGGCCCTGCGCCACCCCGACCTGTCGGCGCGCAGCGTCCGGCTCCACGGCGCCGGGCACCTCACGCTCCCGATGCTCGGGGACGTCGTCCACGGCATCTCCGCGGCCCTGGCCCAGCTCGACGCCGACGGCTCCACCCTCCGGCAGGGGGTCACGCCCCTCTCCCGTCGGGAGTGACCGGCGCCGAACAATGCCCCCACCGGGGAAATTCCTGAGACGCCTCTCAGGTGGTCCTCATCACACCGAGCGGTGTTTGTGCAGGTCAGCGGCCTTCGGGCGGATGACCTGCGTCCGACACGACGGCGGATCACCCGGACGGGCTGTGTGTCACGGAATGGTCACGCTACGGTGGACGCGCCCCGTCAGGTCCCTGCCCCACCACCCCCTGAGGTTCCCCCCGTCGTGAGTTCCCGGAAGTACACCGGGCGCCACTACGCCGGACGCCACAGCGTCCAGAAGCGTCGTGTGCGTCTGCCCCGAGCGCTCGGTCCCGGATTCGTCCTGCCGACCACCGCTGCCGCCGCCCTCGTGGTGACGGCCACCGGGGCGACCGTGGCGGAGTCCGCACCGCAGGGCTTCGACCTCACCGGGCAGCAGACGGCCATGGCGCGCACCCAGGAGGTGGCCGCGGAGCAGGCCGTCACCGAGATCGCCAGCCGCCGCCAGGACGCCTCACTGCAGTCCGCTGCGCTCCAGGGCCGGGTCGAGGCACAGGCGCGCGCCGCCCGCGCGGCCGAGCGCAAGGCCGTCGCCGAGGCCAAGGCCAAGGCCGAGGCCGAGAAGCAGGCCAAGAAGTGGGTCCGCCCGATCCACGTCTGGAACATCACCTCCGGCTTCGGCTGGCGCTGGGGCAAGCAGCACGACGGCATCGACCTCGGCGCGCCGACCGGCACCCCGCTCTACGCGATGTCCAAGGGCACGGTCATCAAGGCCGGCTGGGAGGACAGCTTCGGCTACAAGGTCGAGATCCTCTACTGGGACGGCAGCACCTCCTGGTACGGCCACATGAGCCGCATCGACGTCACGCGCGGCCAGGAGGTCATGCCGGGCAAGCAGGTCGGCCTCGTCGGCAACACCGGCCACTCGTTCGGGTCGCACCTCCACCTGGAGTTCCAGAAGGCCCCGACCGGCGACAACCCCATCGACCCCGTCCCCTGGCTGAAGAACCACGGCCTCTGGTGACCCGGCGCCCCGGCGCCACCCCACGACCCCGGCCCGCGGCCGGGGTCGACCCGTGCCCGGGCCACGAACCCTTGCCGCCGCGCCGTGGGCTCGCGACACTGGGGGCACACCGCCCGCCGACCACCGCGGCGGCCGCGGACCGGGAAGGGGCATGCCATGACCGAGGACGTCCAGCTGCTCGTGGGGACGACCAAGGGGGCGTTCGTCCTCGACGGTGACGCCGACCGTTCGCGCTGGACGGTCCGCGGACCGTACTGCGACGGCTGGCCCGTCAACCACGTGGTCGGCGACCCGACGACCGGGACGATGTGGGCCGGGGGCGGGGGCGACTGGTCCGGCGCGGGCGTGTGGCGCTCTCGCGACGGCGGCCACACCTGGGATCTCACCAAGCTGACGACCGGGCAGGTCGATGCGTGGGCGGCCGGAGACCCCGACTTCGCGGCGGCCATCGGCTGGACCGAGGAACCGGCGCCGTTCGGCGACCGCTTCAGCCAGGTCTGGTCGCTCGGCCGGTCCGGTGAGCGCCTGTACGCCGGCACCAAGCCCGCGATGCTGCTCGTCAGCGAGGACGACGGTGCCACGTGGGAGGAGGTCAAGGGCCTCACCGACCACCCGTCCCGCGAGGAGTGGGTGCCGGGCGGCGCCGGGCTCGTCCTCCACTCGATCGTCGCCGACCCCCGTGACCCCGAGCGCGTGTGGATCGGTGTCTCCTCGGCGGGCGTCTTCGCCACCGAGGACGGTGGCGTCACCTGGGAACGGCGCAACGACCTCGCCGACCCCTCCGCCGGCGAGGGCCACGACCACCCCGCCGCGGCCTCCGACGGGCACACCGGGCTGTGCGTCCACCACCTCGAGCACGCCGGCGGCGACCGGCTCTACCAGCAGAACCACCACGGGGTGTGGCGCTCCGAGGACGGCGGCCACACCTGGCACGACCTCACCGAGGGCCTGCCCTCGACGTTCGGCTTCCCCCTGTGGGCGCACCCCGGGGACGCCGACACGGTCTGGACCCTGCCGCTCAACGGCGACATGGCGGGCCGGTACCCCCCGGACGCCGCCGCCGCGGTCTGGCGCTCGCGGGACGCCGGCGCCTCGTGGGAGGCGCAGCGGGCGGGGCTGCCCCAGGAGGGCTGCTTCTTCACGGTGCTCCGGCAGGCGATGAGCGGTGACCGGCAGGATCCCGCGGGCGTGTACTTCGGGACCAACTCGGGGTCGGTGTTCGCCAGCCGCGACGAGGGCGAGACCTGGGACGAGGTCGCGCGGCACCTGCCCACCATCCTCGCCGTCGACGTGCTCGACCGCTCCGGGGCGGGGTGAGGTGGACCGGACGCGCACGGGGTGGCTCCTCGTCGCCGTGCAGGTCGTGCTCCTCGTCGGGCTCGTCCTGGTCCCGACCGGCACCGCGTGGCCGATGCCCGCGTGGCTGCGCTGGGGCGCCACCGGGCTGACCGTCCTCGGGCTGGTCGCCGTCGTCGGGGCGAGCCTCGCGCTGGGGCGAGCGCTCACCCCGACCCCGGTGCCCAACGGGCGGGGGGAGCTGCGGACCGGCGGCCCGTACCGGTTCGTGCGGCACCCGATCTACACCGGCGTGCTCTGCGTCGTCCTCGGGCTGACCATCGGCACGCGGCAGGTGGCCGGGCTCGTCCTCGGTGTCGGCACGGTCGTGTTCTTCGGGGTCAAGGCCCGCTGGGAGGAGGAGCGCCTCGCCGAGGCGTTCCCCGGCTACCGCGAGTACGCGGCCGTGACGCCCCGGTTCGTGCCCTTCGTGCCCGTCAGAGCTTCTCGAGGGGCGCGAAGCGCAGGACGAAGCGCTTGACCCCGAGCTCGCCGCCGAAGTCGACCTCCGCCTGGGTCTTCTCCCCCTCGCCCATCGTGCGCACGACCGTGCCGAGACCGTAGGTGTCGTGGGTGACGCGGTCGCCCGGCGAGAGGGGGACGATCGGCCGGTTTCCCGGCGAGCGGACGCCCGGTCGCGCGGCGAGCGTCGCCACGGCCGGCCGCTGGTCGCGCCGGCCGACGGCAGCGGCACCCGAGAGCTCGCGCTCCCACTCGACCAGCTCGGCGGGGATCTCGTCGAGGAAGCGTGACGGCGGGTTGTACTGCGGTGAGCCCCAAGCGGACCGGACCGCGGCACGCGACAGGTGCAGTCGCTCGCGGGCCCGGGTGATGCCGACGTAGGCCAGCCGCCGCTCCTCCTCGAGCTCCTTGGGGTCGCCCAGGCTGCGCAGGTGCGGGAAGGTGCCGTCCTCCATCCCGGTGAGGAACACGACGGGGAACTCCAGGCCCTTCGCCGTGTGGAGCGTCATGAGCGTGACGACGCCGGCCGCCTCGGCCTCGGCGTTGTCGGGGATCTCGTCGGCGTCGGCCACCAGCGAGACGCGCTCGAGGAAGTCCTCGAGCCCGATCACCTCACCGGTCTCGCGGCGGGCCTCGTCGAACTCCCCGGCGACCGCGACGAGCTCGGCGAGGTTCTCGACCCGGGTCTCGTCCTGGGGGTCGTGGCTGGCGCGGAGCTCGGCGAGGTACCCGGTGCGGTCGAGGATCGCCTCGAGCAGGTCGGCGACACCGGCGTCCTCGTCGTCCCGGACGCGGCCGAGGTCCTCGAGGATCGTCGTGAAGCCGGCGATCGCCGCGACCGACCGGGTGGCGATCCCCGGCGCGTCCGCGGCCCGGCCGAGGGCCGCGACGAACGGGATCCGCTCGCGCTCGGCGAGCGCGGCGACGCAGGCCTCGGCGCGCTCGCCGATGCCGCGCTTCGGCACGTTGAGGATGCGCCGCAGGTTGACGGTGTCGGAGGGGTTCGAGAGCAGGCGCAGGTAGGCGAGCGCGTCCTTGACCTCTCGGCGCTCGTAGAACCTCGTACCGCCGACCACCTTGTAGGGCAGCCCGACCCGGACGAAGACCTCCTCGAGGGCCCGCGACTGGGCGTTGGTGCGGTAGAACACGGCAACGTCGCCGGGGCGCACTCCGTGCTCGTCGGAGAGCCGGTCGATGGCGCGCGCGACGAAGGACGCCTCGTCGTGCTCGTTGTCGGCGACGTACCCGATGACGCGGGCACCATCGCCGCTGTCGGTCCAGAGGTTCTTCGGGCGGCGCCCCTCGTTGCGGGCGATCACGGCGTTCGCGGCGCGCAGGATGGTCTGGGTGGACCGGTAGTTCTGCTCGAGGAGGATGGTGCGAGCCTGCGGGTAGTCCTGCTCGAACTCCTCGATGTTGCGGATCGTCGCGCCGCGGAAGGCGTAGATCGACTGGTCGGCGTCGCCGACGACGACGAGCTCGCTCGGGGGCACCCCGTGCTCGGTACGCGTCTCCTCGGACCCGACGAGCTCACGGACCAGCTGGTACTGCGCGTGGTTGGTGTCCTGGTACTCGTCGACCATGACGTGCCGGAAGCGGCGGCGGTAGTGCTCGGCGACGTCGGGGAAGACCTGGAGCATGTGGACGGTGGTCATGATGATGTCGTCGAAGTCGAGCGCGTTGGCCTGCCGCAGCCGGCGCTGGTACTCGGTGTACGCCTGGGCCAGCACCTGCTCCTGGTGGGTGCCCTCCTCCGCGATCCGCCGGGCGTAGGTCTCCTCGTCGACGAGCTCGTTCTTGAGGTTGGAGACCTGGTGGCCGAAGGCCCGCGGGTTGTACCGCTTGGGGTCGAGGTCCAGGTCGCGCAGGACCATCGACATGAGCCGCTGGCTGTCGGCGGCGTCGTAGATCGAGAAGGTCGAGCGCATCCCCACCTTGTCGGCCTCGCGACGCAGGATGCGCACGCAGGCGCTGTGGAAGGTCAGCACCCACATCGCCCGGGCGCGGGGCCCGACGAGGTCGCTGACGCGTTCACGCATCTCGGCGGCCGCCTTGTTCGTGAACGTGATCGCGAGCACCTGACCGGGCTGCACGCCGCGGTCGGCGAGCAGGTGGGCGATGCGGTGGGTGAGCACGCGCGTCTTGCCGGACCCGGCGCCCGCGACGATGAGCAGGGGCGGGCCCTCGTGGAGCACGGCCTCGCGCTGCTGCGGGTTGAGCCCCTCGAGCAGGGCCGCCGCGTCGGTGCCCGTGTGCGCTCCCTCGCCGGGACCACCCTCGGGCCCCCGGCCCTCCGCGGCCGCCTCCGCCCATGACGGGACGCCCGCCGCGTTGACCATGGCCGCGTGCGCGCTGGCGTGCGTGGTGGGGTCGACGTGGGGGTGCTGGGGGTCGCCGAAGTCGAGGCCGTCGAAGAGGGTGCTCATCTCGGGGACCACCCTACGTCCCGACACCGACCGCGGCCGGGTCGGCCGGAGCCCCTCAGGGACGTCCGCGGGGCGGGGAGCCGAGCAGGCGGGCACGGAGCCGCGACCACCAGCGGGTGCGGTGCCCCGAGGGCCGCGGCACCGACGGCGCGCGAGGCTCCCTCACGACGAAGATCAGCGGTGCCGCGACGGCGCCCCCGCCGGCGAGGACCCAGCGTGGGACGGAGCACAGGACCGTCTCCGAGCCCATCCACCCGAGGCGGCTCCCCACGAGGAACAGGCCGCCGAAGAGCACCAGGGGGCCGAGGACACGCACCAGGGTCGTCGGCACGTCCCGGCCGGTGCCGAACCGGCGCGCAGCCCGCCGAGAGACCCAGAGGTCGAGTGTCCACGGGAGCAGGGCGGCGGCGAGCGCGAAGGCCCCGACGGTGAAGGCCTCACTCACCCTGATGCGCACGGCACCCGTCCAGTCGCCACCGGTCCAGGAGGGCGTAGAGGACCGCGAAGAAGCCGGCCGCCCCCAGGGCCCCCAGGAGGACCCGCAGCACGATCGGGCCCGGACCGAGGGGCGGGGCCCACTGCGCGGCGTAGTCCGCCGGCTGGCCGAAGGCCTCGACCGGGTCCTCCCCCGTGGCCCGTACGTGGTCGAGCACGTCCGCGACGACGACCCGGACCCGTTCCTCGCGCATCCCGCTCTGGCGCAGCTGCTCCGCGAGCACGGCCGCGTAGCCCGAGGCCGCGGTCGCGGTCGGGCGAGGTGGGATCGGGTCGTTGGTCGGTGTCATGTCAGCCCTCCAGCGCCCTCGTCATCCGGGCCGCGAACGCGGACCATCCCGTGCGACCGGCCTCGAGCGACGCGTGCCCCGCCGGGGTGAGGAAGAAGTAGCGGCGGGCCGGGCCGGCGTCACCGACGACCCACTCGCTGCGCACCAGCCCGTCGTCCTCGAGCCGTCCGAGGAGCGGGTAGACGGTTCCCCCCTTGAGGCCACCGAACCCGACCTCGGCCAGTGAACGGAGGAGGCCGTACCCGTACGCGGACTCCTCGCGGGCCAGTGCCGCGAGGACGGCGAGGTCGAGGACCCCCTTGAGCCACTGGCTCTCCCGGTCCTCGCGTCCCGATGACGTGCCCACGGAGATGATGGTCCGCTCCACTAGGTGGCTATGTCAACTAGGTAGGAGTCCTACTGCTTGGCCCGCCGGGCGTCGCCGGGCGCACGTCGTGGGCCCCCCGGGGCGGGGACCGGTGCAGGGGGACGGTCGACCCAGCCACGGAGGGCCCTGTCACAACGGTACGCCGCCGCCACCCCCCGGTCGAGGCTCCGTCCAACCTGGACCACGCGCGGTCGCCACCCTCACGCTCACGGCGGGGTGTCGCTTCGGCCTGCTCGTCGTCGCCTTCGTCGCGATCTCGGCGGCCCTGTCCACCTCCTGACCCCTACCGTGGGGGCCATGGCCTCGCGCAAGGGTGAGTTCGGGGAGCCGGTCGTCCTCGACGTCGACGGCTTCGACGTCCGCGTCTCCAGCCCCGACCGGGTGTACTTCCCCGCGCGCGGGGAGACCAAGCTCGACCTCGTGCGCTACTACCTGTCGGTGGGCGACGGGATCGTCAACGCGCTGCGGGAGCGGCCGTGCATGCTGCACCGCTTCCCCGACGGCGTGGCCGGTGACAAGGTCCACCAGAAGCGGCTGCCGCGCGGGGCCCCGCCGTGGGTCGAGACGGTGCGCCTCCACTTCCCCCGGTACGGGCTGCACGCCGACGAGCTCTGCGTCACCCGGCTCGCCGACGTCGCGTGGGCCTGCCAGATGAGCACGGTCGAGTTCCACCCGTGGAACAGCCGCCGCGCCGACACCGAGAAGCCCGACGAGTGGCGGATCGACCTCGACCCGATGCCCGACGCGCCGTTCTCCCGGGTCCGACGCGCCGCGCACGTCGCCCACGAGGTGCTCGACGAGCTGGGCGCCACCGGGTGGCCGAAGACGAGCGGCGGCCACGGGTTGCACGTGTACGTGCGGATCGCCCCGGACCACGGGTTCTCCGACGTCAGGCGCGCCGCGCTGGCCTTCGCGCGCGAGGTGGAGCGGCGCATCCCCGACGACGTCACGACGACGTGGTGGCGCAAGGACCGCGACCCCGCGGCGGTGTTCGTCGACTACAACCAGAACGCCCGCGACCACACCATCGCCGCCGCGTACTCGGTGCGCGGCAACGACATCGGCACCGTCTCGACGCCCATCGCCTGGGACGAGGTCGACGACGCCGAGCCCAACGACTTCACCATCGCCACCGTCCCGCAGCGCTACGCGGAGCTCGGCGACCTCCACGCGGGCATCGACGACGCCGTCTTCGACATCGCGCCGCTCCTCGAGTGGGCCGAGCGGGACGAGGCGGAGGGAGCCGAGGCCCCGCCCGAGCCCGACGACACGGGGAAGCCCTGATGGACCTCGTCGTCCCGCCGGGTCCTGGTGTGCCGGACGGGCTGACCGTCCCGGCGGCCGAGCTCGTCGAGCGGTTCTCGCGGTCGTCGGGCCCGGGCGGGCAGGGGGTCAACACGGCCGACAGCCGGGTCGAGCTGGAGCTCGACGTCGTCGGCACCGCAGCGCTGAGCGAGACCCAGCGGCGCCGCGTGCTCCGGGCCCTGGCCGGCCGGCTCGTCGACGACCGGGTGCTCGTCGTCGCCGCGTCCGAGCACCGCCAGCAGCGCCGCAACCGCGTGGCCGCCCGCGACCGGATGGCCGAGCTGCTGCGCGACGCGATGGCGCCACCACCACCGCCCCGGCGGGCGACCCGACCCACCCGGGGCTCGCGCGAGCGCCGGCTGGCCGCCAAGAAGCGCCGCGGGGAGATCAAGTCCGCGCGTGGCAGGCCCGCCCCGGACGCCTGACCGGCCGGTCAGGCGAGCGCGTCGACCAGGGCCACGACCTCGTCGGCGCAGCCCCACGACAGCGTGACGCCGGCGCCACCGTGCCCGACGTTCGAGACCACCGGCCGGCCGTGCAGCTCGTGCACCCTGAGGTCCACCGCCGGAGCCACCGGCCGCAGCCCGACCCGCGAGCCGAGCACCTCGGCGTCCCGGAGCGCGGGGACGGCCTCCCGGCACCGGGCGACGATGGCCCGGTGGACGTCGGGGTCGGGCTCCTCGGACCCGCCCGGGGCGTCGGTGCCCCCGCAGACGACCCACCCCGGGTGGGGGAGCACGTAGGTCATCCCCCCGGCGAAGCCGTCGTCGACGAACCAGCGATCGAGGCCGGGGTTCGCGAGCAGGGCGACCTGCCCCCGGGACGGTGCGACCTCGGCGCCGGGGAGCAGCTCGGCGGCGCGGAGCCCGGTGGCCAGCACGACGACGTCGTCCTCGACCTCGTCGAGGTCCCCGACCCGTCCCTCGTCGACGGCGACGCCGGCGGAGAGGCAGGCCCTGTCGAGCCAGTCGAGGTAGACGGGCATCGCGACGAGCGGCACGGTGGCCACGACACCCGACGTGGCGCCCTCGGGCAGCTCGCCCCGCGTCGCGTCGCGCCACCCGGTGACCCCCTCGGTCCACCAGCGGTCGGGTCCGGCACGCTCGACGAGGAGGCCCTCGCGCAGGGCGACGCCGGCGCCCGGCTCCTCGGCGAGGGTCGTGAACCGGGCGAGGGAGACCAGCCCCCACGCGACCGCTCGGCCCCGGGGCTCGACGTGGTACGGGAACCACAGCCCCCCGGCGACGGCCGACACGGTCCCGGCGGCCGGGACGTCACGCACGCACCGGACGGTGTGGCCGGCCTCCGCGAGGCGCAGCGCCGAGGTGAGCCCGACGACACCGCCACCGACCACCGTCACGCGTGTCACGAGACCATCGTCGCGACAACGGGGGGAACCGGGGGCCCGCCACGCCGCGCCGGTTGCCGCGGTGTCGAAGCGCACGTGGATCGGGAACCGGCGCGACGGGCGCCCGGGCTCAGACGGTGACGGTGACGACGTGGGCCGGCGCGTCGAACACCATCTCGCCCGACTCCTCCACGTAGCGAGCGAGCACGGACTCCGCCTCCTCGAGGATGCTCACGACGAGGGCGTCGTCGAGGTGGACGCCCATCACCGGCAGCCAGCCGCGCAGGTCGGCCTCGACCATCGACCGCACACCGGGGAAGCGGGCGGTGCCCCGCAGGGTCGCGACGGTGGCGCCCGGCACGCCCGCGTCGGCGAAGACCTGGGCGAGCTCTGCGGGGTCCCCGAGGGCGAAGGGCGCTCTCAGGGCCTCCGCGGCGTCCGCTCCCGCCCGCCGCAGGAGGAGGTCGACGGACTCGGGATAGGCCTGCGACCGCTCGATCGACTCCCAGACCGCGACGACGACCCTCCCCCCGGGGCGGGTGCAGCGCACCATCTCGCGGACGGCCCCGACCCGGTCCGGGAAGAACATCAGCCCGAACTGGGAGACCACGGCGTCGAAGGCGTGGTCGGCGAAGGGCAGATCACCCGCCGCGCCCTCGACCCAGCGCACGGCGGGTTCGATCTCCTCCGCGACCGTCAGCATCCCGGCGCCGACGTCGAGCCCGGTCACCAGGCCGTCGGGTGCCACGCGGGCCAGCGCGGCCCGGGCCAGCACACCCGTGCCGCACGCGACGTCGAGGACGTCGTCACCGGCGCCCACCCGGGCCGCGTCGAGCACCGGCCCGGTCCATTGCCGGAAGAGCGCCCCGACGTGCAGCTCTTCGTACGCCCTCGCCGCCTCGACGGCGGGGTCCGGGTCATCCATCGCCGCACCTCCTTGCGACCGCGCCACCATCGTGGTCCGTCGCTCGCACGGCGTCAACGGCTCGAGCGGGCGCCTACGGTGGCGACATGGCCACCGTCGATCCCCACCCGGTGACGGGCACGCCGTTCCCCTCCCCCGTCCCGCCCGGAACCGGGTGGCCGGGGGACCCCGCGGACGCCGACACCCCGGTCGCGGCCACGGCGCCGCAGGTCCGCCGGTTGGCGGCGTCGTCCACCTCGGTGCCCGAGCTCCAGGCACGCGTCTCGGTGTGCCGGGCCTGCCCGCGACTGGTCCGCTGGCGCGAGGACGTCGCGCGCACCGGCCGGCGCGCGTCGTTCGCCCACCAGCCGTACTGGGGCCGGCCCGGCCCCTCCTTCGGTGACCCCGACGCCGAGGTCCTGCTCGTCGGGCTCGCCCCCGCGGCCAACGGCACCAACCGGACCGGCCGGATGTTCACCGGCGACTCCTCGGGCGACTTCCTCTGGGCGGCACTGCACCGCACCGGGTACGCGGCGCAGCCGACGTCGGTCGCGGCCGGGGACGGCCAGGCCCTCACCGGCCTGCGCATCGTGGCAGCGGTCCGGTGCGCTCCCCCGGCCAACAAGCCGACGCCGGCCGAGCGGGCGGCGTGCGCCCCGTGGCTCGAGCGCGAGCTGACGCTCTCCGCGCCCCGGCTGCGGGCGATGCTCTGCCTCGGCTCGATCGGGTGGGACGCCGCCCTCGCGGCGGCACGGTCCCTCGGCTGGGAGGTGCCGCGTCCGAAGCCCCGCTTCGGCCACGGGGCGGAGGTCCCTCTGCTGACACCGGAGGGCCGGATGGTGCGGCTCGTCGGCTGCTACCACGTGAGCCCGCACAACACCTTCACGAAGCGGCTCACGCCGGAGATGCTCGACGCCGTGCTCCTCAGTCTGCGGCGCTCGTAACCCGTTGGCGCAGAGGCGGGAGCGGGGCTAGCGTCGCGGCATGATCGTCCTGGCCAAGCCCGACATCCGACTCCGCGAGTCCTACCTCGCAGCGCACGACGAGTTCGTCGCGATCGGCGAGGGCCACCGCGACGGCGACGGGGTCTGGGTCGAGGAGCCCGACGACGGCGGGTTCGACGGGGTCGCGTTCACCCGTGCCGAGCTCGAGACCACCGAGGGGTTCGAACGCTTCGCGGCACGGCGCCGCGCCCAGGCCCGGGAGGACGCACCGCGGCCCACCGGCCACGTCCCCTGCACGTTCTTCTGGGTGGTCGACGACGACGAGCCGACGACCTACCTCGGGTCGCTCTCGGTCCGCCATCACCTCACCCCCTTCCTCCTCGAGGTCGGCGGCCACATCGGGTACTCGGTCCGACCCCCGGCCCGACGACGGGGTGTCGCGACCACCGCGCTGCGGTTGGCCCTGCCCGAGGCGGCAGCCCTCGGCATCGATCCGGTCCTCGTCACCTGCGACGACGACAACGTGGGCTCGGCGGCGGCCATCGAGCGCAACGGTGGGGTCCTCGAGGACGTCCGCGACGGGAAGCGCCGCTACTGGATCGCCACCCACGGCTGACCCCGACCTACTGTGGGGCGATGAGCGACCGCCACGGACCTGCACTCGTCGTCCCCTCCACCGGGGGGCCCGACGTGCTCGTCGTCGAGGACCGCCCCGCCGCCGACCCGGGCCCCGGGGAGCTGCTCGTCGAGGTCTCCGCCGTCGGCGTCAACTTCATCGACGTCTACCAGCGCGAGGGGGTCTACCCCCTGCAGACGCCCTTCGTGGCGTGCAACGAGGGCGCCGGCACGGTCGTCACGGTCGGACCCGGCGTCGAGGGCTTCTCGGTCGGCGACCGGGTGGCGTGGCCCCAGGTGGTCGGCAGCGGGGCGCGGTACGCCGTGCGGCCCGCGTCGGCGGTCGTGCACGTCCCCGACGACGTCGACCTCGACGACGCCGCGGCGGTGATGCTCCAGGGGCTGACGGCCCACTACCTCACGACGAGCACCTTCCCCGTCGAGCAGGGGACGGTGGCCCTCGTGCACGCCGCGGCCGGCGGGGTGGGCCAGCTCCTCGTCCAGATGGTCCGCGCCCGCGGCGGCGTCGTCGTGGCGACCGCCGGCGGCCCGGAGAAGTGCGCGACGGCCACCCGGCTCGGCGCGGACCACGTCATCGACTACCGCGCCGTCGACGACCTCGCCGCCGCGGTGCGCGAGGCCGCGGGGCGGGGCGTCGACGTCGCCTACGACGGGGTCGGCAAGGACACCTTCGATGCCTCGCTCGCGTCGCTGCGGCCGCGGGGCGTCCTCGCCCTCTTCGGAGCGGCGAGCGGCCAGGTGCCCCCGTTCGACCTCCAGCGGCTGAACTCGGGCGGCTCGCTGTTCGTGACCCGCCCGACCCTCGGGCACCACCTCGCCACCCGCGAGGAGCTCGAGTGGCGGGCCGGTGAGGTGCTCGGCGCGGTGGCCGACGGCAGCCTCGCGGTGGCCGTCGGGGGCCGGTACGCCCTCACCGACGCCGCCCGGGCCTACCGCGACCTCGAGGGCCGCCGCACCCAGGGCAAGCTCCTGCTCCTGCCGTGACCTCTGCGGGCCGGGGGTCGCCCCGGCCCCGCCCGTCGGGTCAGGAGCCGGAGGTCCAGAGCACGGCGATCGCCGCGTTGAGGACGGCGAGCCAGCCCGCGGCGGTGACGAGCTGGGCCCGCTCACCCTCGCCCTTGCGCACCTTCGCGGCGGCGATCTCGGCGCACGCCGCGACGGCGATCGCGATGAGCAGCTTGACGCCGATCTTCGCGTGGTTGACCGGCTCGTCACCCGCCTCGACGATGCCGACGAGGATCAGCCCGGTGACGAGCTGGGCCCGGGCCCCCCAGAGCAGGGCGGGCGTCGACCGGCCGCGGGCGACGAACACCGCACTGCCGACGATCGCCGCCATCCCGAGGAGGTGGAGCAGGACGAAGACGTTCTCGAGGAGGCCCATGGCACCAGCGTAGGGCGCGCGTCGTCAGACGAGTCGGCGGCCCATCGCCCAGGCCGTGAGCTCGTGCCGGGAGGAGAGCTGGAGCTTCCGCAGCACCGACGACACGTGGGTCTCGACGGTCTTCACCGAGATGAAGAGCTCCTTGGCCACCTCCTTGTACTGGAAGCCGCGCGCGATGAGCCGCATCACCTCGCGCTCGCGTGCCGAGAGCCGGTCGAGCTCCTCGTCGACCTCGGCGATCTCACCGGCCGCCGCCCCGAAGGCGTCGAGGACGAAGCCCGCGAGCCGCGGCGAGAAGACCGCGTCCCCGTCGGCGACCCGGCGGATCGCCGTCACGAGGTCGCGCGCGTTGATCGTCTTGGTGACGTAGCCGCGCGCCCCGGCGCGGATCACGGCGATGACGTCCTCGGCGGCGTCGGAGACCGAGAGGGCGAGGAAGCGCACCGGCTTCCCGTCCGCGGTCTCGACGCCGGCGCAGCCCCGGATGACGTCCCCGCCGCCGTTGCCCGAGCCGCCCGGCAGGTGCACGTCGAGCAGCACGACGTCCGGGGTCTCCTTGCGGATGACCACGATGGCTGCGTCGACATCCGGTGCCTCGCCGACGAACTCGCACACCGGGCCCCCGCCGGCCATCGCCTCGGTCAGCTCGGCACGGACCCCGGTGCGGAACATCCGGTGGTCGTCGACGAGGACGACGCGGATCGGCGCGGCGGGGGTCTTCGCGGTGGGGGCGTGGCTGGTCATGACTCTTCTCCTTCGATCGGTGGGAGCCGGAGCTCCACCTCGGTGCCGTCCTCGCGCCGGCGGACCCGGGCCGTCCCGCCGTGCCGCTCCATCCGGCCGAGGACCGACTGGCGCACGCCGAGGCGGTCACCGGGGACGGCGTCGAGGTCGAAGCCCTCCCCCCGGTCGCGGACGAACGCCTCGACCCCGGCGGGGCCGATCTCGACGTAGGCGGTGACGGGTGGGCTGCCGTGGCGGACGGCGTTGAGCAGGGCCTCGCGCAGCGCCCGGGAGAGCGCCGCCCCGTGCTGCTCGAACGGACGGTCGCCGGTGACGACGAGGTCGACGGGCACGCCGTGGAGGTCCTCGACCTCGTGGGCGACCTCGGTGACGGCCGCCGCGAGCGAGGACTGCGAGCCCTGCGGCCCGGCGTACAGCCACGTGCGCAGCTCGCGCTCCTGGGCCCGGGCGAGCCGGGTGACCGCGGCCGGGTCGGCGGACTGGCGCTGGATGAGCGCCAGGGTCTGCAGGACCGAGTCGTGCAGGTGCGCGGCGATGTCGGCACGCTCGGTGGCCCGCACCGCGGCGTCCTGCTCGCGCCGGAAGTCGCCCCACAGCCGCACCGCCCACGGCGCGGCGAGGATGAGGGCGCCGACGAGCACCGCGAGCGCGGCGAGGACGGCGTCCCAGAGGACGCTCACCGAGCGCCCGCGGGTGACCATCACGAGGATGCCGACGAGGGCGAGCCCGGCACCGAGCACGACCCGTACCCACCCCATGCCGTCGCGGCCCCCGGTCAGCCACCGCGAGCGCTGGGCCTGGTCGAGGTTGGACCACGCGACGACGGCGCCCACCGCGATGACGAAGATCGGGACGAGGACCGAGCCGCGCACCGACACCCCGACCCCGGGGACGAGCAGGGCCCCACCCGCGACGACGAGCACCGCACCGGCGACGAGCAGGACCGTCCAGCGGCGACGCTCCGACCACGACGTCGGGGCCGGTGGTCCGGCGAGGCCGTCGCCCTCGGGCGTCAGCGCCCAGAGGAACAGGTAGGCCGCGACTCCCGCGCCCCCGGAGAAGGCGAGCACGACGAACGCGACGCGCACCAGCCGGCGGGAGACGCCGAGGTGTCGGGCGACGGCGTCGCACACCCCCGGCGTCCAGCCGACGCTGCGGTCGCGGACGAGCCCGGGCCGCGACGGCTGCCGCTCCGGCGCCGGGCCGGAGTCGGTGCGCACGCGGGTCGCGGGCTCGTAGGGAGTGGGCACGACACCATCCTGACGCACGAACGCCCCGCCGGACCCCCGGCCCGGGGTCCGGTCAGGGGGTGCTCAGGGTCGACCCTCATGGCGCGGAGCACCTCCGGAGCACGAGAGTGGGTGCCATGACGGACACCTCCACCCAGCAGAGCCCCCCACCCGGTGCGGGCGGCTTCATCGACGACTCGCTCGAGCGCCTCCGCGGCCTCGGCGTCCACCGCGACACCGGGCGCCGGTGGTTCGGCGGTGTCTGCGCCGGGATCGCCGGGCGCTTCGGCGTCGACCCCCTCCTCATCCGGGCCGCGGCGATCGCGCTGACCATCGCGGGCGGCGTCGGCATCCCGATCTACCTCGTGCTGTGGCTGCTGCTCCCCGACCAGCACGGCGCCATCCTCGCCGAGCGCGCCCTGCGCCACGGCGACGCGTGGGCGACCGTCCTCGCCGTCCTGACCGCCGTGGTCGTCGTCGGGGGCCTGCTCTCGATCGGCGCGGGCGGCGACCCGTGGGGCGGCTCCTGGTGGCTGCTCGTCCCCGTGGGCCTCGTCGTGTGGGTCCTCGCGACCCGCAGCCGCGCCCCCGCCCCGCCCGGACCGTGGGCGTCGCAGACCGCTCCCCCGCCGCCCCCACCCCCCGGAGGTACCCCGATGTCCGCCCCCCCGAGCTCGTACGCCGCTCCGGCCGCCCCGGCGGCCCCGTACGGCCAGGCCCCGTACGGCCAGGCCCCCCACGGACAGGCGCCGTACGGCCCCGCCGCCCACCCGCAGGGCCCCTACGGAGGCACCCCGGTGCCCCCCGTGCCGCCGCGCCCCATCGCACCGCCCCCGCCGCCGGCTCCCCGGCGCCGCCGCCCCAGCGGGTTCGTGGGGCTCGTCTCCCTCGGCCTGTCCATCGCCCTCGTCGGGCTGGGCGTGGCCCTCGCCGGCCCCCTCGGCTACCCCGGCGAAGCGGTCGTGCTCGGGTTCGTCATCGCCCTGGCCGCCGTCTCCGGGATCGTCCTCGGCCTCGGGGTCACCGGCCGCGCGGCGGGGTTCAGCGGCTTCCTCGTCATCGTCCTCGGGCTCGTCACGACCATCACCGTCGCCGCGCTGCACGTGCCGGCCCGCGGAGGCGTCGGCGAGCGGGTCTGGGCTCCGACGACGACGAGCCTGCCGGCCTCCTACGACCTCGCGTTCGGCGACGCCCGGCTCGACCTCACGGGGCTGGCCGACTACTCGGCACCCGGCACCGGCCCGGAGGACCTCGACGTGAACGTCGGGGTCGGCGACCTCGTCATCGTCGTGCCGGACGGGCTCGACGTCCGCCTCGAGAACCAGCTCGGGGCCGGCGACCTGCGCCACGAGACCCGCACCACCGCAGGCACGACCGAGGTCGTGCAGACCCGGTCGGGCACCGACGTCAGCTACGACGTCGAGCTCGGTGGCACCACCCCCGACCTCGTCGTGACGGCCGACCTCGGCCTCGGCGCGATCACCATCATCGAGGAGAACTGACATGACGACCGACGACACGACCCGCCCCCTGAGCACCGACCTCGGGCTCGACGACGACGCACCGCACACCGACGCCGCCGACGCCGGACCCGACACCCCGGCCGGTCCGCCGGCGCCCCGCTACCGCTCCGGGCCGGCCCCCTTCGCGGTCCTCCTCGGCATCCTCGGCCTCGCGACGGCCGGAGCGGTGCTGATCAGCGAGCTCGCGGACGTCCGCGTCCCCTGGGCCGACCTCGGACCGTGGACGATCGTCGCCGGCGGCGTCCTCGTCCTCCTCGTGGGCGTCGTCGGGCTGCGCAGCAACCGCGGTCAGGACTGAGGCCGGGCCCAGGGCGCGGAGACCCCCGCCGCCCGCAGCGCCCCCGGGATGCTCGCGACGACGGGCACCCCCCGCAGCTCCGCGAGCGGCACCCAGCGCGCGTCCGAGGTCGACCCGCCCACGTCGTGCACGACGGGGCGGGTCGGCCGCGTGCAGCGCGCCGTGTGGATGAGCCGCACCGCGTGGTAGTCCTCGGCGCCGCGGGGCGAGTGCCCGACCCAGTGCTGGGTCATCACCTCGACGAAGCGCACCTCGTCGACGGCCTGCCCCGTCTCCTCGAGCACCTCGCGGACCACGGCGTCGGTCGGCGACTCGTCCTGCTCCAGGCCTCCGCCCGGTAGGTTCCAGCGCCCCGCGGCACCGGTGGAGGACGACAGCTGGGTGAGCAGCAGCATCCCCTCGGCGACGACGACCGCGTACGCGGCGACCCGCTGCCGCGGACGGACCGACGCCTGCTGCGCCCGGTCGAGTCCCGGCCCGCGCGGGGCAGAGGTGTCCCGGCGGGCCGACACCGCGACCACCTCGTAGCGGAGCACGAGGTCGTCGAGCACCCCGGCGACGGCGACCCCACGCCCGCTCCACCCGCGGGCCGCGAGCCCGTGGAGGGGGTCCTCGCCGTGGCCGAGGACGAAGGAGACGACCTCCGCACCGTCCCGCTCCCCGAGGACGGTGATCACGGGCGCGCCCCGGCCCGGCGGTACTCGCCGAGCGTCCGCTCGACGGTGGTCGGCCAGTCGTGACGGGTCGCGCTCTCGCGCAAGTGGTTCCGCAGGCTCGCCCGGAGCACGTCGTCGGCCGCGAGCCGCGCGAGGCCCTGCGCGACCGCGGCGTCGGAGTCCGCGAGCAGCCCGTCGACGCCGTCCCGGACGACGTCGTCCACCCCCGTGCCGCGGGGCGCCACCACGGGCAGGCCGGCCGCCTGCGCCTCGAGGGCCGCGATGCCGAACGCCTCGAGGTGGGCGGTGGAGACGTACAGGTCCCCCGAGTGGTGCAGCCGCCGCAGCCCCTCCCGGTCGAGACGGCCCGGCAGCGAGACCCAGTCCATCCCCCGGGCCCGCAGGTAGGCCTCCATCGCCGGCCGCTGCGGCCCCTCCCCCGCCACCGTCGCCCGCAGCGGGACGGCGGCGTCGAGCAGCCGACGAGCCTCGTGGAGCGCACCGAGCAGTGCCAGCGGCCGTTTGCGGGTGACGAACCGCATCGCGGTGACGACGTGCACACCGGCCTCGGGAGCGTGCGGGGCCGCGGACGGGTCGGGCGCCCACCACGCGACGTCGATGCCGTTGCCGAGCACGCCGACCTCCACGTCGCCGGCGGCCGCCCGGAGCCGCCCCGCCGCCATCCCCGACACGGCGCTGAGGGCCACCCCCCGGCGCGCCCACCGACCGATGTGCCCGACCGCCCGGAAGAGGGGGGCGGACCGGCCGAAGACGCAGTGGAAGGTGGCGGCCACGGGGATTCCGACGCCGAGGCTCGTGCGGACCAGGTCCGTGGCGAAGGGGCTGACCACCCCGAGGTGGGCGTGCGCGACGTCGAACCCCCCGGCCTCGAGCCTGCGGCGCACCTCCGGCGGCGCGAACGGGTTGACGGGCACCCCGTTCGGGAGGGGGATCGCCATCCGGTGGACGACCACGCCGTCGGCCTCGGTGGTGCGGACGCCGTGCCGCTCCCCCGAGGGGCCGGTGGTCGCGGTGAACACCTCGACCTCGTGCCCGGACGCCGCGAGGTGGTGCGCGAGGTCGTGCACCTGCCGCTCGATCCCGCCGAGCCGGGGCGGGTAGCAGTCCGACAGGAGGGCGACCTTCACGAGGGTCCACCCTGCCATGCGGGAGGATGGGCGACGATGTCCCGCACGCTCGTGGCGTTCCACGCCCACCCCGACGACGAGGCCCTGCTCACGGCCGGCACGATGGCCCGTGCCGCCGCGGAGGGCCACCGGGTCGTCCTCGTCCTCGCGACCGACGGCGGTGCCGGCCTCGCGGCCGAGGCGCTGCGCCGTGGCGGGGGCCTGGGCGCCCGCCGACTCGCCGAGGCCGAACGGTCCGCCGCGGCCCTCGGCGTCGCCCGGGTGGAGTGGCTCGGCTACGCCGACAGCGGGAGCGGCCCGGAGCCCGAGCCCGACCTCCCGGGCACCACCCGGTTCTGCCGGGCCCCCCTCGAGGAGGCCGCCGAGCGGCTCGCGGCCGTGCTGCGCACCGAGCGGGCCGACGTGCTCCTCTCCTACGACGTCAACGGCGGGTACGGCCACCGCGACCACCGGCGGGTGCACGAGGTGGGTGCGCGGGCGGCCGAGATCGCGGGCACCCCGCGCGTGCTCGAGGCGACCGTCCCCCGCGACACGATCGTCCGCGCGCTGCGGGTGGTCGGTCGCGTCCACCGGTTCCCCGCCGAGTTCGACCCGACGAGCTTCGAGCGGGCGTACACCGCGCGCGCCGACATCACCCACCGCATCGACGTGCGGCGACAGGTCCGCGCGAAGCGGGAGTCGATGCGTGCCCACGCCTCCCAGGCGACCGGCGGCGGGGCGCCGGCCGTCGGGGAGGGCGGCCAGACCGGCGACCGGACACTGGCCGCCTTCCTCCGCATCCCCCGGCCCCTCTACGATCTGGTGTTCGGACGGGAGTGGTTCCGCGACCCGTCCCGACCAGCAGGGGGACCGGTGTCGACGGACGTGTTCGAGGGGCTGCCGTGAAGGCGGCGGGCGTCGAGGTGCCCACGCACCGGCGACAGCTGCTCCAGTTCGTCCTGGGCATGGCGCTGGCCGTCGTCCTCCTCGTCTGGGGGCTCCCCTACTTCGCGAAGACGTCCTGGGCCGAGATCTGGCACGTCATCCGGTCCGTGCCCTGGCACCACGCGGTGGGGTTCCAGCTCCTCATGCTGGTCGGCCTCTACGCCTACACGTTCACCTTCACGGGGTCGCTGCGCGGGCTGACCCACGGCAAGGCGCTCGTCATCAACCTCTGCGGGTCCTCGGTCTCGAACCTGCTGCCCGGCGGCGGTGCGGTCGGGCTCGCGGCAACGTACGCGATCTGCCGCTCGTGGGGCTTCTCGCGACGGGCGACGTCGACCTCGGCCATCGTCACCGGCGTCTGGAACGTCCTCGCCCGCATCGCGCTGCCGGTCGTGGCGATCCTCGTCCTCGTGTTCAGCGGGGTCACCCTGCCGCCCGCGCTCACCGACCTCGCGATCGCCGGGTCGCTGACCGGCATCGGGATCATCGCGCTCTTCGCGGGTGTCATGGGCAGCGAGCGGGTCGCGCAGCGCCTCGGGACCCTCCTCGACCGCATCCTCGGGCCGGTCATCCGCCGACGCCGCCCCGACTCCACGATGCGGGTCGAGGACCTCGTGCACGACCTGCGCGGTCGCATCATCGACATCGTCCGCTGGCGGTGGTGGTCGATGACGCTGGGCATGGCCGGCTTCTTCGGGGCGTACTACGTCCTCTTCGTCCTCGTGATGCGCGACACCGGTGTCGAGCTGTCGCTCACCCTGCTCTTCGCGGCGTACGCGATCGGCCGCCTCCTCACGGCGGTCGGGATCACCCCGGGCGGGGTGGGCGTCACCGAGACCGCGACGACCGTCGTGCTCGTCGGCTGGGGCGCGGACGCGGCGTCCGCGACGGCGGGCGTCATCCTCTTCTCGCTCTTCACGCACGTCATGGAGGTGCCGCTCGGGGGGCTCGGCTGGCTGCTGTGGTCGCTCAGCACGAAGACCGACCCGCCCGCCGAGGGCGAGGAGCCGGTCTTCACCCTCCCGGAGGAGGCGGCCCCGGGCGCTGCCGCCGGCGCAGCGGTCCCGACGACCCCCGAGGGCCCGGAACCGACCTAGCCCCGCGCCCGCACGGCGGTGGGGTCAGCCGGCGAGGAAGGCGGCGACCGCCCCGTGCAGGGCCGCGAGGTCGTCGACGTGCACGAGCTCGCGGGCCGAGTGCATCGAGAGCAGCCCCACCCCGACGTCGATGGTCGGGATGCCGAGCCGGGTCGCCGCGAGCGGGCCGATCGTCGAGCCCCCGGGGATGGTGTTCGTGTTGACGAACGGCTGCCACGCCACCCCCGCCGCGGTGCAGGCGGCGGCGAAGACCGCCTCGCCGCGGGCCTCGGTCATGTACCGCTGGTTGGCGCTGATCTTGAGCAGCGGGCCGCCGCCGGGCCGCGGGTGGTTGGTCGGGTCGTGCTTCTCCGCGTGGTTCGGGTGGACGAGGTGCCCGGCGTCGCTGGAGAGCAGCCACGACCCGCGCAACGCCCGGGCGGCGTCGGAGCGCGTGGCCCCCAGCCCCTCCTGGACCCGCTCGATGACGTCCTCGAGGAACGGGCCGGACGCCCCCGAGGGGGTCGCCGAGCCGACCTCCTCGTGGTCGAACGCGGCGATCACCGGGATGTGCGCTGCCTCCGGGGCGTCGAGCAGCCCCGTGAGGCCGGCGTGCACGCTCGTGAGGTTGTCCAGCCGGCCGGAGGCGAGGAACGCCCCGCCGATGCCGAGCCGGGCCGGGGGCTGGGTGTCGGCGAGGAAGAGGTCCCACGCGACGGCGTCGCCGAGCTGTTCGCCCAGCCAGCCCGCCGCGCCACCGGCACCCTCGACCCCGACGACCGGGACGAGGTGCCGCTGCCGGTCGATGGCCGCGCCCTCGTTCGCACCCCGGTCGAGGTGGATCGCGAGGTTCGGGATGCGCGCGACGGCGTCGGTGGCGACGAGCCGGGTGCTCCCGTCGGGCAGGACGGCCCGCCCGGCGAGGGCGAGGTCGCGGTCGAACCACGTCGGCAGGGTCGGGCCGCCGTAGACCTCGACGTTCAGCTGCTCCCACCCGTCCCGCTGCACGACGGGGTTCGGCTTGACCCGGAAACCCGGCGAGTCGGTGTGGGCACCGAGGACGCGGAAGGGCGTCGTCGGCCCCGCCCCCGACGGCACCCGCCACGCGATGACCGCGCCGTCGCGCACGACGACGTACCCCCCGGGCCCGCTCGGCCAGGCCTCGCGCTCGTCGAGCTCGGTGAACCCGGCCGCGACGAGGCGGTCGCGAGCGACCGCCGCCGCGTGGAACGCGGTCGGGGACTCGATGACGTACTGGGCGAACTCGGCGGCGACGGTGTCGGAGGTGCTCACACCCTCATCGTCGCACCGGCGACCCGGTCGTCCTCGGGCGGGCGTGACCCGACGGGTCAGGAGCGCAGCAGTCGGCGGACCTGGCGCTCGCGCGCCTCGTCGGCGAGCGGGTCCTCCATCGGCTCGGGCTCGAAGGAGCGGCCGGTCGCCCGCTCGGCGGCCACCGCGATGAGGGCGTCGGACACCATCGGGTTCGCCGGGAGCAGCGGGCCGTGCAGGTACGTGCCGATGACGTGGAGGGTGCGGGCACCCTCGCTGCGGTCCTCGCCGTTGTTCCCGTGGCCCGAGAGCACGGTCCCGAACGCCTCCTGCCCCTCGCCGAGCACGGTCGAGCCGGAGTGGTTCTCGTAGCCGACGACCTGGCCGAACTCGGTCTCGAGGCAGACCGGCCCGACCATCCGCTTGTCGTTGCCGCGCGTGGTGACGTCGAGGATGCCGAGCCCGGGCAGCACCCGCCCGGTGACGGTGTGGAAGGAGTTGCCGAAGAGCTGGTACATCCCGCAGATGACGAGCATCGGGACCCCGTCGGCCGCCATCGCCGTCAGGGTCGGGCCGATCGCCTCGAGGTCGGCCTCGACCCGCGCCTGCCCGGAGTCCTGTCCGCCGCCGCCCATGAACAGGTGCGCGTCGTCGCGGAACGGGTCGCCCGGGTCGTGGAGGACGACCTCCGCGGTGTAGCCGTGCCGCCTGATGCGGCTCGCGAGCGCGTGGGTGTTGCCGCGGTCGCCGTAGATGCTCATCTCGCGCGGGTAGAGGTGGACGAGGGTGATCGTCCCCTTGCTCGGCCCGGCGGGCTCGAAGGTCTCGGTGGTCATGCCGGCAGGTCCTCCCCGAACTGGGCGAGCCCGTGCTGCGCGGCCAGGGTGCGACGCAGCGCCATCATCGCCGTGTACGTACAGAAGATCCGCTTGGGCTCGTCGTGGTGGGCGCTGACGAAGGCGGCGAGGGCCTCGTCGAGGTCGGGGACCACCCGCTCGGTGACGACGTCGTCGTAGTGGAGGCGCAGCGCCATGTCGTAGGCCCGCACGCCGCTCGTCAGGGCGACACCTCGCTCCCGCAGCGACGCGAACGACACGTCGTAGAGCCACGAGACGTCCCGGCCGTCGGCGTCGTTGTCGTTGATCGCGATCATCGTCGCGACCGGGGTCGAGCCGTAGGTGGAGAGCGCGACCCCGAAGCCGGCGGGGTTCTTGACGAGCACGAGCTCGAGCGGCTGGCCGTCGACCATGATCACCTCGCCCCGGCCGAACGGGGGGCGCACGTCGGCGAGCGCCGCGGCCGTCGTCGACGCGTCGAACGCCCCGCCGAGGAGCAGCCGCGCCGTGGTCGTCGCGGCGGTGGCGTTGATCATCGCCGCGAGCCCGCGCTGCTGGAGCGTGACCGGGCCGACGGTGACGTCGTCGAAGACCACGTCGAAGGCGCGCTCGTCCCGGGGCCGGAGCCGGGCGTCCCCGGCGCCGATGGGCCGGGCCGTCGGGGCGTCGTCGAAGCGGGCGTCGTGCTCGGTGAGCTCGGTGAGCCGCTCGGCGATCGAGGCGTCGAGACCGAACCAGCGGACGTCGACGTCGACGGCGTCCGCCGCGCGCGCGATGAACGGGTCGTCGGTGTTGGCGACGACGCCCTCGGTGCTCGCGGCGCCGAGGCGGGCCAGCAGGTCGGCGGTGTGGTCGATCTCGGCGAACCGGTCGAGCTGGTCGCGGGCGACGTTGAGCAGGAGCGAGTGCGTCGGCGGCACCTCGTCGATGAAGCGCATCGCGTGCGCCTCGTCGAGCTCGACGACCACCATGTCGCTCTCGAGCCGACCGGTCAGCGGCAGCTGCGGCAGCATCTCGGAGAGGACGCCGCGGGTGAAGTTGGAGCCGGTCGGGTTGGTGAAGACGGAGCGACCGTGGGCCCGCAGGACGGCGACGAGCATCTTGGTCGTCGTCGTCTTGCCGTTCGTCCCGCTGACGACGACGATGCCGCCCCGGACGCCGGCGAGGGAGCGGCGCAGGATCTGCGGGTCGACCCGTTCGGCGACGAGGCCGGGGAAGGCCGACCCTCCGCCCCGACGACGGGCGAGGGCTCGGGCGGTCTTGCCCGCCAGGACGGCGGCGGCCGTTCTCAGCACGGGGCAACCCTAGCCAGCGACGCCGGGCGCGCCGGACGCGGCATCAGCCCGGGAGGTGGGTGTCGAGCCAGCGGACGACGTCGGCGACGACCTCGTCGCGGTTCGTCTCGTTGAACACCTCGTGGCGGGCGCCGGGGTAGAGGGTGGTCGTCACGTCGGTCAGCCCGGCGTCGCGGTACTGCTGCGCGACCGCGCGCGGCCCCTTGCCGCCGTCGCCGACGGGGTCCTGGTCACCCGCGACGAGCAGGACCGGGAGGTCGCGCCGCACGGCGGCGACGGCCTTGGCGTCGTTGATCCCGGCGAGCGCACCGAGCAGGTCGCTGAAGAAACCGGAGGTGAAGGTGTTGCCGCACAGCGGGTCGGCGACGTAGGCGTCGACCTCGGCCTCGTCCCGGGAGAGCCAGTCGAAGTCGGTGCGGTTGGGCTTGAACGCGGCGTTGTACTGGCCGAAGGTCAGCTTGTCCATGAGCGTGCTCGTGTGGCGACGGCCGCGCACCCGCGCCTCGGTGGCGGCGACACCGGCACCGACCTTGCCGAGCACACCGGGGTCGCCCGCCGTGCCGGAGAGCACGAGGCCCGCGAGGGCGCTGGAGTCCTCGATGACCAAGGACCGGGCCAGGAACGACCCCATCGAGTGGCCGAGGAGGAAGACCGGCAGGCCGGGGTGCTCGGCGTGGGCCTCGGCGACGACGGCGCGCAGGTCGGCGACGACGGTGGCCCAGCCCTTCGCGTCCGCGAAGTAGCCGTGGTCGGCGGCCGCGGCGGTGCGGCCATGGCCCCGGTGGTCGGGGGCGTACACGGCGTACCCGGCGGCGGTGAGCACCTCGGCGAGGCGGGCGTAGCGGGCGGAGTGCTCCGCCATCCCGTGGGCCACCACGACGACCGCCCGGGCGTCCCCGTCGGGGAGCCAGCGGTGGGTGAACAGGTCGGTGCCGTCGGCAGCCGTGACCGTCGTCGTCGTGCTCTCCATGGGGGTCCGTCCTCGGGGTGAACTACCGGCGGGTATGCGGACCCCAGCCTGCCACGCGCCGATCGGCGCCGTGCCGGGACCCGTGGAGACGGCGTCAGCGGTTCGAGACGGTCACTCCCACTCGATGGTGCCCGGCGGCTTGCTCGTGACGTCGAGGACGACCCGGTTCACCTCGCGCACCTCGTTGGTGATGCGGGTCGAGATCTTCGCGAGCACCTCGTAGGGCAGGCGGGTCCAGTCGGCCGTCATCGCGTCCTCGGAGGACACCGGGCGCAGCACGATCGGGTGGCCGTACGTGCGTCCGTCCCCCTGGACCCCGACCGAACGGACGTCGGCGAGCAGGACGACGGGGCACTGCCAGATCTCACGGTCCAGGCCGGCCGCGGAGAGCTCCTCGCGAGCGATCCGGTCGGCGGCCCGCAGGATGTCGAGCCGCTCCCTGGTCACCTCGCCGACGATGCGGATGCCGAGCCCCGGCCCCGGGAAGGGCTGGCGCCAGACGATGCCCTCGGGCACGCCGAGCTCGAGGCCGACCTGGCGCACCTCGTCCTTGAAGAGCAGCCGCAGCGGCTCGACGAGGGTGAACTGGAGGTCGTCCGGCAGCCCGCCGACGTTGTGGTGGCTCTTGATGTTCGCCGCACCCGTGCCGCCGCCGGACTCGACGACGTCCGGGTAGAGCGTGCCCTGGACGAGGAACTCGACCGGGTGGTCGTCCTCCCCGGCGTGCTCCCCGACGATGTCGCGGGCGGCCTGCTCGAAGACGCGGATGAACTCGCGGCCGATGATCTTGCGCTTCTCCTCGGGGTCGCTGACCCCGGCGAGCGCGGAGAGGAACTGGTCGGCGGCGTCGACGGTGACGAGGTCGACGCCCGTGGCGGCGACGAAGTCCTCCTGCACCTGCTCGGCCTCACCGGCGCGCAGCAGGCCGTGGTCGACGAAGACGCAGGTCAGCTGGTCGCCGACCGCCTTCTGGACGAGCGCGGCCGCCACCGAGGAGTCGACCCCGCCGGAGAGTCCGCAGACGACGCGCTTGTCGCCGATCTGGGTGCGGACCGCGGTGACGAGCTCGTCGACGACGTGCGCGGCGGTCCACTCGCCGGTGAGCCCGGCTCCCTTGAGGAGGAAGTTCTCGAGCACCCGCTGGCCGAAGGTCGAGTGCATCACCTCGGGGTGCCACTGGACGCCGTACAGCCTGCGCTCGTCGTCCTCGAACCCGGCGACCGGGGCACCCGAGGTGGTGGCGGTGACCCGCATCCCCGCGGGAGCCTCCTCGACGGAGTCGCCGTGGCTCATCCACACCGACTGCTCGGCGGGCTGGCCGTTGAAGAGGGTCGACTCCGTGTCGGTGACCGTCGCGGGGGTGGCACCGAACTCGGAGAGCCCGGTGCGGGCGACGGTGCCGCCGAGGGCCAGCGCCATCGCCTGGAAGCCGTAGCACATGCCGAAGACGGGGACGCCGGCCTGCAGCACGGCCGGGTCGAGCCGGGGGGCGCCCTCCTCGTAGACCGACGAGGGGCCGCCGGAGAGGACGATGGCCGCCGGGCCCTTCGCGAGCATCTCCTCGGCGGGCATCGAGTGGGGGACGACCTCGCTGAAGCAGTTCGCCTCGCGGACGCGCCGCGCGATGAGCTGGGCGTACTGGGCGCCGAAGTCGACGACGAGGACGGGTCGGTCGGCCAGGTGGACGGGCTCGCCCCCCTCGACGACCACGTGGGACGGGTCGACGGGCGAGGGGTCGGCCGGCAGCTCGGGGGCGCTCACGCGGCCAAGGCTATCCGCGCGCGGCGGCGAGTCCTGCCTCGACGTCCCGGGCCACCCGCCGCTCGACCCAGAACGAGAGGAACGGGACGCAGCCGGCGAGCATCACGAGGAGCATCCGCGGGAGCGACCAGCCCACCTTGAAGCCGAGCAGCGCCGTGGCGACGAGGTAGCCCATGTAGATGAACCCGTGCGGCTGGGGCCACCAGGAGAGCGGGTTCTCGGCGCCCTTGAGGCCGAAGCCGTAGGACAGGACCATCTCGACGACGAGGACGAGCAGGCCGACGCCGACGATGAACGCCATCACCTTGAAGAAGGTGAGGCGGGGTCGGACGGCGTCGACGTCCTGCGGGGCGATCGTGGTGCCGGACGCGGTGTCAGGTGTGCTCACGGACCCCATTGTCGCCCGGCACCGGGGCCGCCGACGCACCGGTCCGGCGGTGCTCCTCGCGGACCATCCGCCACCACAGCCAGAGGGCGAAGAGCGCGAAGACCCACCACTGCACCGCGTAGGCGGCGTTGCGCCAGTTCAGGCCGGTCGGGGCGGTCGGGGTCGGCACCCTCGCGAGCTGCGTCCCGGCGGCCGGTGTCTCGGTCCGGAGGAAGACGAAGGCGTTGTAGAGGTCGCCGGGCCAGGTGTTCGCCAGGACCGAGGTGTCGACGGAGCCGATCTCCCCCGGGCCGGTGGGGACGGTCGTCGGGGACTCCGGCGGTGCGAGTCCCCCGGTGATCTCGAGGTCGCCGGTGGGCGGCGGGCCGGCCGCCTCCCCGTCCGGGAGGAAGCCACGCAGCACCGGCAGGGTGGCGCCGGTGCCGTCGACGACGAACGGGGTGAGCACCCAGGACCCGGTGACGCCGTCGAGCCGCCGGTCGGGGACGAGCAGCTGGCCGTCCGTGTAGTGGCCGGAGGCGGTCACGGGACGGGTGGAGAGCTCGCCGGGGAACGCCGAGTGCGGGGCGAGGCGCTCGACGAGCGACACCGGCGCCGCCGCGGCGGCGGACCGGAGGGCGTCCTGCTGGGCCCGGTTCTCGGCGACACCGAGCTGCCACCGGCCGAGCTGGACGAAGACCGCACCGAGGACGAGGACCACGGCGAGCAGCCCGAGGAACCTCGGGGTCAGGGCCGTCCGCAGCACGTCCCGAGGCTACGCGACCGCACCGGGACCGCCGCGCCGCCGAGGTGCGGACTGGTCATTCCACGCCACCCGGAGCCCGGCCGGATGGGCAGCACGGCGGATGAGCGGGGGCGCGCCCGGCTCCTACGGTCGGGGCATCGACCGCCGCAGGAGGCACCTCATGGAGACCATCGACACCGTCATCGTCGGCGCGGGGCAGGCCGGCCTCGTGACCGCCCGGGAGCTGAGGAGCCGCGGCGTGGAGTGCGTCGCGCTCGACCGGGCCGAGCGGGTCGGGGACGGCTGGCGACAGCACTACGACTCGCTCCGGCTGTACTCGCCGGGTCGGTACGCGGGGCTCCCGGGGCTGCCGTTCCCGGGAGATCCGGGCACCTGCCCCACCAAGGACGAGCTGGCCGCGTACCTGGGCACCTACGCCGAGCACTTCGACCTCCCGGTGCGCCTGCGGACCGCGGTGGACCGCGTGGCGCGGGCGGCCGACGGCAGCGACGGGTTCGACGTCGCGACGAGCGGTGGCACGCTGCGGTGCCGCAACGTCGTCGTCGCCACCGGCACCTTCGGGCGGACCCCGGCGGTGCCCGAGGTGGCGGCGGACCTCGACCCCGCCATCCTCCAGCTGCACTCGAGCGAGTACCGACGGCCGGCACAGCTGCGCGCCGGGGCGGTGCTCGTCGTCGGGGCGTCGCACTCGGGCTGCGACATCGCCCACGAGCTGGCGGCCGGGCGCAGCACCCACCTCGCGGGTCGCGACTGCGGCCAGCTGCCCCTGCGGTGGCGCGGGACGGGCGCCCCGGCGGCCTTCCCCCTCGTGCTCTTCGCGTGGCGGCACCTGCTGACGCGTCGCACCCCCGTCGGGCGTCGGCTCATGCCGCACGTGCGGGACCACGGCGGCCCGATGCTGCGCGTCACGCGGGAGGACCTGGCCGAGCGGGGCGTGGTGCGTCACGAGCAGCGCGTCGTGTCCGTGACCGACGGGCGGCCCACGCTCGCCGACGGCACCGTGCTCGACGTCGCGAACATCGTCTGGGCCACCGGCTACCGGCAGCGGTTCGACTGGCTGGACCTGCCGGTCGTCGGCGAGGACGGCTGGCCCCGGGAGTACCGCGGCGTCGCGTCCGACGTCCCCGGCCTGTACTTCTGCGGCCTCGCGTTCCAGTACTCCTTCTCGTCGATGGTGCTGCCCGGCGTGGGCCGCGACGCCGCGTACGTCGTGGCGCACCTCCTGCGCCACCGCTCCCCGGTCGGGGCGGGGGCCGGCGTCCGCGCGGCCTAGCTGGTCGCGGCGCGCGGGAGCCGGGTCAGTCGCCCACGAGGCCGTGCCGGTGGGCGAACGCCGCCGCGGCGGTGCGGCTCCCCACACCGAGCTTGGTGAAGATGTTGCTCAGGTGGCGGGCCACCGTGCGCTCGCTGATCACGAGGTCGGCCGCGATCTGGGCGTTGCCACGCCCCGAGGCGACGAGGCGGAGCACCTCCACCTCCCGGGCGCTCAGGCCCCCCGGACGGTCGGCGGAGGGGGCGTCGGGCCGGCGGTCGAGGGCGTCGAGCTCGGCGAGGTCGAGCCGGGCGCCGAGCGCGACGAGCGCCGCACGACCCGCGAGGAGCTCCTGCCGGGAGGACTCCTCGTCACCGAGGGAGCGCAGGGCCAGCCCGGTGCCGACCCGGGCCAGCGCCCCCACGTACGGCAGGTCCAGGTGGGTGCTCAGCCGACGGGCCCGGCGCAGGTGCGGCAGCGCACCGGACGCGTCCCCGCCCGCGCGCGCGGCGGTCGCCGCCGCCAGGGCCGCCTCGGCCCGCAGCGCCTCGGTGCCGAAGGCCGCGGCGAGGTCCTCGAGCTCACCGGCCGCCTCGCGGGCGGCCGCGGGATCCCCTGTCGCGGCGAGCACCCGGACCGCTCCGGGGAGGACCCTGCTGCGGGCCGGGCCGCCCGACGTCTCCGCGAGCAGCCGGGTGACGGCGCCGGTCGCCGCGGGCGTCGCCCCGCGGGCGAGCCACAGCTCGGCGAGCCCGGGCTGGGGGTCGACCCCCCGGTCGGCGCTGAGCCGGAAGGAGCCCTCGGCGGCGTCCAGGTCACCGCGGATCCGCAGCAGGTCACCGCGCTCGTACGCGGCCTGGCCCACGGCGTCCGCGGCCCCGGCCCGCTCGTAGCGGGTGATCGCGGCGTCGAACTCCTCGAGGGCCTCCACCCACGCACCGCGCGCCCGGAGGATCTGGGCGCGGTGCAGCGAGCACTGGCCGGTGAACACGACGAGGTCCGGGCGCTCGGCGCACCAGCGCCGCAGGAGCTCGGTCCACTCCGCGACCCGGCCGATGTCGGACACCTCCTGGCAGCCCTCGATCGCGGTGCAGTACACGTGGCCGACCGTCACGGGGTCGAGCGCCCCGGCCGCCGCCTCGACCATCGCCTCGTCGAGCAGGGTGAGACCGGTCGGCACCTGCCCGGAGTAGATCGAGAGCCGGCCCTGGGAGCACAGGCCCATCGCGACGAGACCGGGGTCGCGGTGGCGGCGGCCGGCGTCGGCCGCCGCGAGTGCGGAGCGGTGGGCGTCCTCGATCCGCCCGGCGCGCAGGTGCCCGAACATCCGGGCGAAGGCCACGTAGCCGGACTCGACGGACCCCTCGGGCAGCTGCTGGAGCAGGCGCTCGGCGCTCGCCACCCATCCGGCGGACGCGGAGGGGTCGCCGGCCGTCCCGGCGATCATCGACAGGCGGAAGGCCGCCCGCACCGCACCGGCGACGTCCCCGGCCGCGAGCCGTTCGTCGTGCGCCCGCCGGAAGAGGCCGACCGAGACCTCCATCCGGCCGAGGAGGTGGGCCGCCTCCGCGGCGGAGGTGAGGTCGTCCCCGGTGAGGGCGTCCTGGTCGAGGCCCGCCCAGCGGCCGAGGGCGCTCGACCACTCCCCCCGCTCGAACTCGGCGCGGGCGCGGACGAGGTCCTGCACTGCGGTCATGGGGCGCGCCTCCTGGCCGTGACGCTACGCGCGAAGACCGGACCGTGGAAGGCGCCGGCACCCTGCGATGATCGGTACGTGGTGGAGGGCTCCCCGGTACCCCCCGACCGTCCCGTCGTCAGCGCGCTCCACGTCGCTCCCGGGCGGCGGCTGCCGATGCGTGCCGTCGACGCCGTGACGGCCGAGGCGGGTGCCGGCCTCGTCGGCGACCGGTACCACGGGTCCCGGCACCGGCACGTCACCGTCCAGTCGGCCGAACAGCTCACCGAGGCCGCCGTCGTGCTCGGGGCCGAGGTGCCCGCGTCGGGGACCCGGCGCAACGTCACGGTCTCCCACGGCCCGGTCGTCACCACCCCCGGGGCGCGGGCTCGCCTGGGCGAGACCCTCCTCGAGGTGGTGCGCGTCGCGGCGCCGTGCCGGGTCCTCGACGACGAGATCGGGCCGGGCGCCGCCGCCGCCCTCCACGCCCGCGCCGGCACCGTGTTCCGGGTCGTCGAGGGCGGCCCGGTCCGCGTCGGCGACCCGTACGAGGAGCTTCCCTTCACTCCTGCGGAGGCGGCCGAGCGCGCTCGCCGCTCCCGGGAGGCGGCCACCGCTCGGGTCCGCCGGCTGCCCTGAGGCCGCAGGAGCCGGAAACCGGTTGGCGCGGTGTCGGTCCCGCGGCCTAGCGTGGAGGCACCATGCCGAAGCGACCCCCGTGGCAGTACGGCGTGCGACCCGACGACCAGGCGCCGGCCGATGCCGACCGCCTGCTCGTGTGGCTCGCACGCCACCAGTGGCGCACCCTCCTCGCGGGCGCCGCCTTCGGCATCCCGTGGATGCTCTCCGTCGCCCTCGTCCCGGCCGCCGTGGGCCGGGCCGTCGACGAGGGGATCGTCGCCCGCGACGGGCGCTCCCTCGTGGTGTGGTCGCTCGCCGTCGTGGGGCTCGGGCTGGTCTCGGCCGTCGCGGGCAACGGCCGGCACTGGTTCGCCGTCAAGAACTGGCTCGTCGCGGCCTTCCGGGCCGGGGTGGTCGCCGACCGCGCGGTGCGCCGCACCGGCCCCGCCCTGACCCGCACGATGCCCGCCGGCGAGGTGCTGGCCAGCTTCACGAGCGACTTCGGGCGGATGGGCCACAGCTTCGACGTCTTCGCCCGGTTCATGGGTGCGATCGTGTCGTTCGTCGTCGTCGCGGTCATCCTGCTCCGCGGCTCGCTCCTGCTCGGGCTGATCATGCTGTTCGGCGGTCCCCTCCTCGTGGCGTCGCTCGCGTTCGTCATGAAGCCCCTCCAGCGCCGCCAGAGTGCCCAGCGCGAGGAGGCGGGCCGGCTCACCGCCCTCGGCGCCGACACCGTCGCCGGGCTGCGGGTGCTGCGCGGGATCGGGGGCGAGGACGCCTTCCTCACCCGGTACCGGGCGCAGTCCCAGACCGTCAAGGAGGCCGGCTGGCGGGTCGCCGGCACCCAGGCCACGCTCGACGCCGCCCAGGTCCTGCTGCCGGGCGTCTTCGTCCTCGTCGTCACCGGGGTCGGGGCGCGCCTCGCCGTCGACGGCGAGATCTCCCCCGGCCAGCTCGTGGCGTTCTACGGGTACACCGCCTTCCTCACGATCCCGCTGCAGACCGCGGTCGAGATGGCCGACAAGCTCATCACCACCCGGGTCGCGGCCCGCCGCATCGCCCGGATCGTCGGCACCAGCCCCGACCACCCGGACCTGCCGCGCGGCACGCAGGTCGCCTCTCCCGGGACGCTCACCGACCCCACCTCCGGGGTCACCGCCGAGCCGGGCCGGCTCACCGCGCTGGTCAGCGCCCGCCCGGAGGAGACGGCGGCCGTCGCGGCCCGGCTGGGCCGGACCGTCCCCGGCCGGCACGGCGTCACGTGGGGCGGCCTGTCCCTCGACGACCTCCCGGTCGAGGAGGTCCGCACCCGGGTCCTCGTCTCCGAGGCCGACCCCCGACTCTTCAGCGGGTCGCTGCGCCGCGAGCTCGGTGGGGCCGACGACGACGACCGGCTCGCCGCCCTCGAGGTCGCCGACGCCCACGACGCCCTCGCCGCGGTCGACGGCGGCCTCGACGGTGAGCTCGAGGAGCGCGGCCGCTCGCTCTCCGGCGGCCAGCGGCAGCGGCTCGCCCTCGCCCGGGCGCTGCTGCGCGACCCCGACGTCCTCGTCCTCGTCGAGCCGACGAGCGCCGTCGACGCGCACACCGAGGCCCGCATCGCCGGGCGGCTCGCCCAGCACCGCAAGGGACGCACCACCGTCGTCGTCACCGCGAGCCCGCTGCTCCTCGACCACGCCGACGTCGTGCACCTCGTCGACGGCGGTCGGGTCGTGGCCACCGGCACCCACCGCGAGCTCTCCCGCGGCAACGCGGTCTACCGGGCGGTCGTCGTCCGCGGGGAGGAGGACTGATGTCCCCGATCGCCCAGCGCACCGACCACGCCCGCCGCACGCTGCCCATCGCGCCGGGGCCGGTCGTGCGCGCCCACGTCAAGGTCCTGCTCCGGGAGCACCGCCGCCCGCTGCTGTGGGTCCTGGTGTGGCACCTCGTCGCGGCGGTCGTCGGCCTCGCCGGGCCGTGGGTCATCGGGCAGGTCGTCGGCACCGTGACCACCGGGCGGGCCGCCATCACGAGCATCTCCGTCCTCGTCAGCCTGCTCGCGGTCGCGCTGCTCGCCGAGACCGCCACCACCTGGGTCGCCCGCCGCGGGTCGTTCGTGCTGTCCGAGCAGGTCTTCGCCCGGCTCCGCGAGGACTTCGTCGCCTCCGCCGTGCGGTTGCCGCTGTCCACCGTCGAGCGGGCCGGCACCGGCGACCTCCTCGCCCGCACCACCAACGACATCGACGCCATCAGCTACGTCATCCGGTTCGGCATCCCCACCGTCGTCGTCTCCATCACCACCGTGCTCGTCACCGGGGTCGCCACGGTGCTGGCCTCACCGCTGGCCGCGCTGCCGCTGCTGCTCACCCCGCTCATCTGGTTCCTCCCGACCCGTCGCTACCTGCGCCACGCCGGCCCCGGGTACCTCTGGGAGCACGCCACGTACGCCCGGCTCAACGGCGTGGCCGCCGAGACGGTCGAGGGTGCGGCGACGGTCGACGCGCTCGGGCTGCAGGACCAGCGCGGCGAGCGCTTCGCCGAGGCGATCCGCGAGAGCCACGACGCGGAGCGGTACACCGTCGGGCTGCGGCTGCGCTGGTTCCCCTGGCTCGAGGTCGGGTTCTTCGCACCGGTGGCCGGGGCCCTGCTCTGGGGTGGCTGGCTCGCCTGGGACGGCGTGGTCCCGGTCGCCACGGCCACCGCGGTGGTCCTCTACGTCCAGCGCCTGCTCGACCCCCTCGGCGAGCTCGTCGGGATGCTCGACGAGATCCAGTTCGCCGCCACGTCGATGTCGCGCATCCTCGGCGTCGGGGAGGTGCCGGCCGACCGGGTCGCCACCGGTGCCGAGCCCGACGACGACCGGATGACCGTCGACGGCGTCCGGTACGCGTACCGGGAGGGGCAGGACGTCCTCCACGGTGTCTCCCTCGACCTGCGTCCCGGCGAGCGGCTGGCAATCGTCGGCCCGTCCGGCGCGGGCAAGTCCACGCTCGGGCGGCTCATGGCCGGGGTCGACGGTCCACGCACCGGCCGGATCACGGTGGGTGGAGTGCCCCTCGTCGACCTCGAGCTCGACGAGCTGCGCGGGCAGGTCGCCCTCGTCACCCAGGAGCACCACGTCTTCGTCGGCACGCTCGAGGACAACCTCCGGCTGCCCCGCCCCGCGGCCACCGACGAGGAGCTGTTCGCCGCGCTCGACGCCGTCGACGCCCTGACCTGGGCGCGGGCGCTCCCCGACGGGCTGGCGACCCGGGTCGGCTCCGGCGGGCACGCCCTCACCGAGGCCCAGGCCCAGCAGGTGGCGCTCGCCCGGCTCGTGCTCGCCGATCCGCACACGCTCGTCCTCGACGAGGCGACCTCGCTGCTCGACCCGCGGGCCGCCCGGCATCTCGAGCGCTCGCTCGGGGCGGTGCTCACGGGGCGCACCGTCGTCGCCATCGCGCACCGCCTGCACACGGCGCACGACGCCGACCGGGTGGCGGTCGTCGACGCCGGCCGGGTCCACGAGCTCGGGTCGCACGACGAGCTGCTCGCGGCGGACGGCTCCTACGCGGCGCTCTGGCGCTCCTGGCGCGACGAGGGCTGACCCTCGCGGTGCTCCCGCACCCTGCGGGCGACGCGTACGGTGGATGGTCCGGAGGACGAGGAGGGTGCGCATGGAACGACGGATGTGGCTGCTGCTCGCCGTGGTCGGGCTGGTCCTCGGGGTCTTCCACGCCGTCGGGGGCCGCTGGTGGAGCGCCCTGCTGACCGTCGCGTTCCTCGGGGCGATGGCCTGGTGGACCTCGCCCTGGCGCGGTGGGCGGGGCGGCCTCAGCCACGCCGAGGCGCTCGCGTCCGAGCGGCCCGTCGTCGTCTACTGGCGGCCCGGCTGCCCGTGGTGCGAGCGGCTGCGTCGGGGCCTCGGTGCCTCCGGCCGCGACGCCGCGTGGGTCGACATCTGGCGCGACGAGGAGGCCGCGGCGTACGTCCGGAGCGTCAACGACGGCAACGAGACCGTGCCGACGGTCGTCGTCGACGGGGTGCCCCACTCCAACCCCGACCCGGCCCTGGTGCGCGCCGCCCTGACCTCCTGATCTGGCCGTCCGCACCGCCCCGACGCTGCCGGGGCCGTCCCCACCCCGACTTCTTGCGGATCCGCCACCTCGAGGGCGACCCCGGGCCGGCTCCGAGGTGGCGGATCCGCAATCAGTCGAGGGGCGCCTGCGCCGGACGCTCGTCCGGCTGCCCGGCCGCGGGCCAGTGCGCCATCGCCCGCTCGGCCTGCGCGGTGATCGTCAGCGACGGGTTGACCCCGAGGTTCGCCGAGATCGCCGACCCGTCGAGCACCGAGATGCCGGGGTGCCCCCAGACGCGCTGGTAGCCGTCGAGCACCCCACGCTCCGGCGAGGACCCGATCGGCACGCCCCCGAGGAAGTGCGCCGTCATCGGCACGTCGAGGACCTCCGGCCACGAGCCGCCGGGCACGGTGTACTCGCCCGTCGCCGCCGAGATGCGTCCCGCGAGGGCGTCCATCGCCGCCCGCCCGGCGGGGATGAACGTCGGGTTCGGCTCCCCGTGCCCCTGGGCGGAGGTGAGCGAGGGCCGGCCGAAGCGACGCTTCCCGCTGACCCGCAGCGAGTTGTCCCGGCTCTGCATCACGAGGCCGACGACGACCCGTTCGCTCCACCGCCGGGTGAGCGGAGCCATCCGCAGCAGCGGCCGGGGGTCGCGCGCGACCATCCGGACGAACTCCAGCCACCGTGGCCGCCCCGTCCCGCCGGGCACCTCGAGGATGTTGAGCAGGCCCATCGCGTTCGAGCCCTTCCCGTACCGGCAGTTCTCGACGTGGGTGTCGGCGTCGACGTGGAAGGAGGTGGTGATCGCGACGCCCCGGGTGAGGTCGACCTCCCGCGGGGCGTGCTCGGTCATCACCCCGAGGAGCGCCTCGGAGTTGGTGCGGGTCAGGTGCCCCAGACGGTCCGAGAGCCGGGGCAGCTCGCCCTCCTCGCGCATCGCGTGGAGCAGGGTCTGGGTGCCCCAGGTGCCCGCCGCGACGACGACCCGCCGCGCGGTGACGACCTGCCGGTCGCGGCCCCCGAGCGGCCCGGTGCGCTCGTGGAGCACCCGGTGGACGGTGCCCGACCCGTCGCCCGCGTCGGTGCCGGGGACCACCCCGAGCCGGGTCACCGTGCGCATCGGCCGGATCTCGACGCCGAGCCCCTCGGCGAGCGCGAGGTAGTTCTTGACCAGGGTGTTCTTCGCCCCCACCCGGCAGCCCACCATGCAGTTGCCGCACTCGGTGCAGCCGGTGCGCCGCGGACCCGCCCCGCCGAAGTAGGGGTCGTCGACGGTCTCGCCGGGCGGGCCGAAGAACACACCGACCGGGGTGCGGCGGAACGACTCCCCCACGCCGAGGTCCTCGGCTGCACCCTGCATCGCGCGCTCGACCGGTCCGTCGCACCGGTTCGTCACGACTCCGAGCATCCGGCTCGCGGTGTCGAAGTGGGGCGCCAGCTCGCGCTCCCAGTCGGCGACGTCCCGCCACTGCGGGTCCTCGTAGAACGGCCGGCTCGGGCGGTACAGCGTGTTCGCGTAGTTGAGCGACCCACCGCCGACGCCCGCACCGGCGAGGATGACGACGTCCGGCAGCCGGTGGACGCGCTGGACCCCGTAGCAGCCGAGCCGGGGTGCCCAGAGGAAGCGCCGTACGTCCCACGAGGTGCGGGCGAAGTCGGAGTCCTCGAAGCGCCGGCCGGCCTCGAGCACGAGCACCCGGTGCCCCTTCTCGGCGGCTCGCAGCGCCGCGACGGACCCGCCGAACCCCGACCCGATGACGACCACGTCGACGTCGGGCTCGATGGCGGCCGTCACGGCAGGCCCACCGCCTTCATGGCGCGCAGCGCCCGGGTGAGGCCCTTGGCGTACGCCTCCCCGGCGAGGCCGGGGACGTCGGCGACGTTGACGAGGCCCTGGACCGCGACGGTCTGGCTCTCGGTGTACTTGAGGATGCCCTCGCGCCCGTGCCGTCGGCCGAGCCCGGACGCCTTCATCCCGCCCATCGGGGCACCGATGCTCCCCCACGCGGCGGCGTAGCCCTCGTTGACGTTGACCGTGCCGGCATCGATCCGGGCGGCGATCGAGCGGCCGCGCCGGGTGTCCCGGGTCCAGACCGAGGCGTTCAGGCCGTACTCGGTGTCGTTGGCGAGGGCGACGGCGGCGTCGTCGGAGGCGACCCGGTAGACCGCGACGACCGGCCCGAAGGTCTCCTCGTCGCGGCAGGCCATCGCGGACGTCACGCCCGCGAGGACGGTCGGCTCGACGACGTACGGGCCGACGTCGGGCCGCGCGCGTCCCCCGGCGAGGACCGTCGCCCCCTTGGCGACGGCGTCCTCGACGTGCGCGAGGACGCGGTCGCGCTGGGCCTCGCCGACGAGGCTGCCCATGTCGGCGTCCCAGTGCAGACCGGTCGAGAGCCGCATCCCGGCCACGGCGTCGAGGAAGCGGCCGAGGAACTCGTCGGCGACGGCCTCGTGCAGGACGAGCCGCTCGGCGCTGACGCACAGCTGGCCGGCCGAGGAGAAGCACGCGGTGAGCACCCCCGGGACCGCGCGGCGCAGGTCGGCGTCGTCCGCGACGTAGACGGTGTTCTTGCCGCCGAGCTCGAGGCTGGCCCCCACGAGGCGCCGCGCGGCGGCGGCGGCGACCGTGCGTCCGGTGGCGGTCGAGCCGGTGAAGCAGACGTAGTCGGCACGGTCGACGACCGCCTGGCCGGTGGGGTCCCCGGGGCCGAGGACGACCTGGACGAGGTCCTCGGGGACCCCGGCCTCGACGAGGAGGCGAACGGCGGCGAGCGCGGTGAGCGAGCCCTGGGGGTCCGGACGGAGGACGACGGCATTGCCCGCGAGCAGGGCCGGGACGGCGTCGGTGACGGCGAGGGTCAGCGGGTAGTTCCACGGCGAGACGATCCCGACGACGCCCTTGGGCCGGTGGTGCTCGGTGCTGCGGGTGAGGAGCGGGAACACCCCGAGGTGGCGCTCGTCGGCGAGGTGGGCCGGGCCGCGACGCGCGTAGTGGCGGGCGACGATCGCGACGTCGGCGACCTCCTCGAAGGCGTGCGCGCGGGCCTTGCCCGACTCGAGCTGGACGAGGTCGAGCAGGTCGCCCTGCCGGTCCAGGACGAGGTCGTGGAGGGCGAGCAGCATCCGGGCGCGGGCGCCGACCGGGACGCTCGCCCAGCGTCGCTGCGCGGCCCGTGCGCGGTCGACCGCGACGCCCACGTCGGACGCGGTCGAGGTGGGCAGGACCGCGAGGGGCGCACCGGTCATCGGGGTGTGCGTCGTCACCGGGTCCCCCGAGGCGACCACCCCCGCCAGCAGCGCGCGCACGCGGGCTGGGTCGACCGCGTACGTGGCGCGGGGGTCGGTCTCCGGGTCGGCGATGACGTCGGGCATTACCGCAGGGTAACCACCGGGAGCGCCCCCGTCACGTGCCGCGGGATTATCGGGTGACCCGAGAAGCCCGCGCTTCACCCGAGAAGGCTTCCGGGGTGAAGTGCTGCTTTCTCGGGTGACCCGAGAAAGCCGCCGGGGGCGGCGGGGTCAGATGCTGCGCTGGTACGGCGCGACGACGACCTCGACGCGCTGGAACTCCTTGAGCTCGACGTACCCGGAGGTGGCCATCGCCCGGCGCAGGGCCCCGACGAGGTTGGTCGTGCCGTCGGCGAGGCGGCTCGGCCCGAAGAGCAGCTCCTCGAGCGGGGCGACCGCGCCCACCTCGACCCGCTCGCCGCGCGGCAGCTCGGGGTGGTGCGCCTCCGGGCCCCAGTGGAACCCTCGCCCCGGTGCATCCGTGGCCCGTGCCAGCGCCGCCCCGAGCATCACCGCGTCGGCCCCGCAGGCGACCGCCTTGACGATGTCGCCGCTCGTGCCGACCCCACCGTCGGCGATGACGTGGACGTAGCGGCCGCCGGACTCGTCGAGGTAGTCGCGGCGCGCGGCCGCGACGTCGGCGATCGCCGAGGCCATCGGGGCGTGGATGCCGAGCGTGACGCGCGTGGTGTGCGCGGCACCCCCGCCGAAGCCGACCAGCACACCGGCGGCGCCGGTGCGCATCAGGTGCAGCGCAGCGGAGTACGACGCGGCTCCGCCGACGATGACGGGCACGTCGAGCTCGTAGATGAAGCGCTTGAGGTTGAGCGGCTCGGCCCGACCGGACACGTGCTCGGCGGAGACCGTCGTGCCGCGGATGACGAAGAGGTCGACGCCGGCGTCGACGACGGTCTTCCACAGCTGCTGGGTGCGCTGGGGGCTGAGTGCCCCGGCGACGGTGACCCCGGCCGCCCGGATCTCGCGGAGCCGCTCGGTGACGAGCTCGGGCTGGATCTCCTCACGGTAGATCTCCTGCATCCGCTGGGTCGCCCGCGCCGGGTCGAGCGTCGCGATCTCGGCGAGGAGCGGCGTGGGGTCCTCGTAGCGGGTCCAGAGGCCCTCGAGGTCGAGGACCGGTAGCCCCCCGTGCTGCCCGAAGGCGATGGCCGAGTCGGGCGACATCACGGAGTCCATCGGCGCCGCGATGACCGGGAGGTCGAAGTGGTAGGCGTCGATCTGCCAGGCCGTCGACACCTCCTGGGGGTCGCGCGTGCGGCGCGACGGCACGATGGCGATGTCGTCGAAGGAGTAGGCGCGGCGGCCGCGCTTTCCACGGCCGATCTCGATCTCGGTCACCGGGGCAGCCTACCGACGTGCGGTGCCCGGCCCGCCCCCGCCCACCGGAGGCCGGGAAGAGGATCGGACGCAAAAGCGTTTCCGGCTTGTCGGACCCCTCCGGCAGACTCCACCACGGCACCGTCGCCACCGCCCTCACCGGGTCGGCGACCTCCGCCAGCCCGGCGTGCACCCCACGCCCAGACCACTCGACATGGAGCCCACGTGTCACCTGCAGCAGCCGCCCCCGCGGCGCCCCCGGAGTACCCCGAGAAGATCGACGCCGCGGTCCTCAAGATCGCCGGCGTCGTCGTGCTCGGCGCCATCATGTCGATCCTCGACATCACCGTCGTCAACGTCGCCCTGCGCACCCTGCAGACCGACTTCGCCAAGGACGGGGTGCCGCTCGACTACTCGACCGTCGCCTGGACCGTCACCGGCTACACCCTCGCGCTCGCCACGGTCATCCCGCTCACCGGCTGGGCCGCCGACCGGTTCGGCACCAAGCGCCTCTACATGCTGGCCGTCAGCCTCTTCGTCGCCGGGTCGGTGCTCTGCGCCACCGCGACGAGCATCGAGATGCTCGTCGGGTTCCGCGTCCTCCAGGGCCTCGGTGGCGGCATGCTCATGCCGCTCGGCATGACGATCATGACCCGGGCCGCAGGGCCCAAGCGGATGGGCCGGCTGATGGCCGTCCTCGGCATCCCGATGCTGCTCGGCCCGATCTTCGGCCCGATCCTCGGCGGCTGGCTCATCGACCACTTCAGCTGGCACTGGATCTTCCTCATCAACCTGCCGATCGGCATCCTCGCGCTCGGCTACGCCTTCTTCGCGCTGCCCTCGGACCGTCCGCACCCGTCGGAGTCCTTCGACTGGCGGGGCGTGCTCATGATGAGCCCCGGTCTGGCCCTGTTCCTCTACGGCATCTCGTCCATCCCGGGCGAGGGCGGCGTCGCCCACACCAAGGTGCTCCTGCCGGGGGCCGTCGGGCTCGCACTGATCGTCGCGTTCGTCATCTACAGCTTCCGCCCGGAGCACCCGCTCCTCGACTTCCGGCTGTTCCGCAACCGCAACCTCACGATCGCCCTCATCACGATGTTCATCTTCGCGGCGTCGTTCTTCGGCGGGCTGCTGCTCATCCCCCAGTTCCTCCAGCAGGTCCAGGGTGAGACGCCGCTCTCCGCGGGGTGGCTCATCGCCCCCCAGGGCCTCGGCGCGATGCTGACCATGCCCATCGCCGGTGCGCTCGTCGACCGCTTCCCGGTCGGGCGGATCGTCCCGTTCGGGCTGCTCCTCATCACCGGTGGGATGTTCGCGCTGACCCAGATCGAGGCCGACTCCTCGCACTGGGGGTTCATCATCCCGGTCCTCTTCGTCATGGGCCTCGGCATGGGCGGCACGATGATGCCGATCATGACCTCGGCGCTCAAGACGCTGACGCACCACGAGGTGGCCCGCGGCACGACGCTGCTCAACATCACCCAGCAGATCGCCAGCTCGGTCGGGGTGGCCACCTTCTCGGTCATCCTCACCAACGCGTTCAAGGACCGCCCGCTCGTCGGTCAGGCCGGCCAGTACTTCGAGACGGTGCAGACCCAGGGCCCCGAGGCGGCCCAGGGGGTCGTCGCGAAGCTGCCGCTGGTCGGGGACTTCCTGTCCCAGCAGTCGGGTGACCCGCAGGCGGCCGTCGCCGCGCTCGGCGCCCGGGTCGCCGAGCTCGCCGCCCAGGCGTACGCGCACACCTTCTGGTTCGCCGCGGGATTCGTCACCCTGACGCTCGTGTCGGCGGCCTTCCTGCCGCGCAAGCACGAGACGTCGCACCTGCTCGACGAGGGGGCACCCGACGAGGTCGCCCCCGCGGCGATGCTGCACTGAGGCCACCCGCCTCCCCACCGATGCCGGTCCCGCTCACCGCGGGGCCGGCATCGGTCATGCTGGGACGGTGCACCCCGGACCCCTCAACTCCATCACCGACGTCGGCGGCGTACGCGTCGGCCAGGTCACCCGGGACGAGCCGGGCTGGCTCACCGGGGTCAGCGTCGTCCTGCCCCCGCCCGGAACCGTCGGCGGGGTCGACGTGCGCGGCGGTGGGCCCGGGACGCGTGAGACCGACCTGCTCGACCCGGCGAACGCGGTCGACGCGGTCGACGCGGTCGTCCTCTCCGGGGGCAGCGCGTTCGGTCTGGGGGCAGCCGACGGCGTCGCCGGCGCCGCCTGGGAGGACGGGCGCGGCTGGCCGGTGGGGCTCGGCGAGGACGAGCGCGTCCCGATCGTCCCGGCCGCCATCCTCTTCGACCTCGGACGGGGCGGGCACTGGCGCCACCACCCCGGTCCGGCCGACGGTGCCGAGGCGTACGCGGCAGCCACGACAGGTCCGGTGGAGTGCGGCGCGGTGGGTGCCGGCACGGGCGCCCGGACCGGCGGCCTGCGCGGAGGTGTGGGCACGGCCTCCGCGGTCCTCGACTCGGGGGTGACCGTCGGGGCCCTGGTCGCCACCAACGCGGTCGGGTCCGCCGTCGGCCCGGACGGCGCGCTGCTCGGCACGCGCTGGGGCCTCGAGGGTGAGTTCTCCGACCTGCCGGAGCCGACCCCGGAGGCAGCAACGGCCTGGTGGGCAGAGCGCCGGGCCGAGGCGGAGGCGATGCGTGCCGGGACCGCCACGACCCTGGCCGTCGTCGCCACGGACGCGCGTCTCGGCAAGGCGGGGTGCCGACGGCTCGCGACGGTCTCCCACGACGGCATGGCTCGTGCCCTCTCCCCCGTGCACACCGCGTTCGACGGTGACACCGTCTTCGCCCTGGCCACGGGGGCGCGGGAGGCTCCCGAGGCGCTCGACCTCGTCGCGCTCCACGAGGCCGCGGCGCACTGCGTCACCCGGGCGATCGTCCGGGCACTGCTCGCGGCCACCTCCGTCGACCGCTCCGCCGACGGCGGCCTGGTGGCCCGGTCGTGGCGGGACGCCCTCGCCGGCGCCTGACCCCGGCCCGGCCCGTCGAGTTGAGCGGACACGAACCGACGAATGTGTCAGTTCGTGTACGGGAGCGCCCCCTCCGGACACGAACCGACGAATGTGTCAGTTCGTGTACAGCGACGCCCGCCGGCCTCAGCCGAGGCGGTCGGCGAGCCGGGCCGCGAGGCGGTTCATCTGCTGGACGTGCGCCGAGTCACCGTCGGTCTGCACGACCGCCGGCCCCTGACCCACGGTGATGATGGCGACCGCGTAGCCGCCGACGATGCCCATCTGCCGGGTCTCCGAGCTCGGGGTCAGCCAGCCGCCCTTGAACGCGCTCGCCCCGATGGTGCCGAGCCCCCACTGGTGCTCGGGGATCGGGCGCATCTGGCCGAGCAGCCACGCACTCGCCGCCGGGCTGACCACCTTCCCGTTCGCCAGCGCCGCCATGAACCGCACCTGCTCGCGCGGGCTCCACGACATCGCGCCCTGCGAGCGGTCCGGGGCCGACGTGGTCGTGTCGCCGATCGACCGCAGCACCGCCGTGATCGCCGCCCCGGGGCTCCCGGGGATCTTCCCGCGCACGGCGACGACGGCGTCCCCGTCGCTGCGGGTCAGCGCCGCACGGATCCACCCGCGCTCGGTGTCCGGGATCCTCGTCGGGTCGCCGTCGACGACCGTGTCGAGGTACGCGGCGATGACGAGCACCTTGGAGGTCGACCATGCCTGGTACCGGGACACCGACCCCTCGGAGCGCACCGCGGACGGGTTCGACAGGGGCGCCCAGACGATCTGGTTCCGGGTGTCCCCCGCCAGGCCGGTCACGCCGCCCGTCCCCGTCCCCGGTTGCGGCGGCGCCTCCGACGTCGGCGCAGGGACCGCCGTCACGAGCTCGTCGACGGCGGTGGCCAGGGGCCGCGGCGACGGGGTCGGGGCACGCGAGGGCAGCGGCCCACCGGTCGGGGCGGCACTGCTGCGTGACGGCTCCGCCGCACCACCGGAGGACCCGCACCCGCCGGCGAGGGCGAGCGCGAGGAGGGGCAGCAGCAGGAGCAGTCGACGCACGCGCAGGACCCTACGGGCGCCCGGCCGGACCCACGACCCGGGCCTCAGCCCTTCGAGGAGTAGTTGGGCGCCTCGACGATGCCGGTGACGTCGTGAGGGTGCGACTCGCGCAGGCCGGCCGTCGTGATGCGGATGAACCGGCCGCGCGCCTTGAGCTCCGGGACGGTGCGCGAGCCGACGTAGAACATCGACTGGTGCAGGCCACCGACGAGCTGGTGGACGACGGTGCCGACCGGCCCGCGGTAGGCCACCTGGCCCTCGATCCCCTCCGGGACGATCTTGTCGTCGGAGGTGACGTCGGCCTGGAAGTAGCGGTCCTTGGAGTAGGACTTCTTGCCGCGCGAGGACATCGCGCCGAGCGAGCCCATCCCGCGGTACGCCTTGAACTGCTTGCCGTTGATGAAGACGAGCTCGCCCGGGCTCTCCTCGCAGCCCGCGAGGAGCGAGCCGACCATCACGGTGTCCGCACCGGCCACGAGGGCCTTGGCGATGTCCCCGGAGTACTGGAGGCCACCGTCCCCGATGAGCGGGACGCCCGCCGGGCCGCACGCCAGCGAGGCCTGGTGGATGGCGGTGACCTGGGGCACGCCGACCCCGGCCACGACGCGGGTCGTGCAGATCGAGCCCGGCCCGACACCGACCTTGACGGCGTCGGCCCCGGCGTCGACGAGTGCCTGGGCGCCCGCCCGCGTCGCGACGTTGCCGCCGATGACCTGGACGTGCCGCAGCGCTGGGTCCTTCTTGACGCGCTCGATCATCTCGAGGAGGAGCCGGGCGTGGCCGTGGGCGGTGTCGACGACGAGTACGTCGACACCGGCCTCGACGAGCGTCGTGGCGCGCTCCCACGCCTCCCCGAAGTAGCCCACCGCGGCACCGACGAGCAGCCGGCCGTCGGCGTCCTTGCTCGCGTGGGGGAACTGCTCGGACTTCACGAAGTCCTTGACGGTGATGAGGCCCGACAGGCGGCCCTCGTCGTCGATGATCGGCAGCCGCTCGCGCTTGTGCTGGCGCAGCAGGCGGGTGGCCTCCTCGTGGCTGATCCCGACGTGCCCCGTGATGAGCGGCATCTCGGTCATCACGTCGCGGACGAGGGTGTCGCTCCACTCGGCGACGGGGGTGAAGCGCAGGTCGCGGTTGGTGACGATGCCGAGGAGGTGATCCCCGGGGTCGACGACGGGAAGGCCGGAGACGCGGTAGCGGCCGCAGATCTCGTCGAGCTCCTCGAGGGTGGCGTCCGGACCGATCGTCACGGGGTTGGAGATCATCCCGGTCTGGGTCCGCTTCACGAGGTCGACCTGGTAGGCCTGGTCCTCGATCGAGAGGTTGCGGTGGAGGATCCCGAGGCCGCCGTTGCGGGCCATCGCGATCGCCATCCGGGCCTCGGTGACCGTGTCCATCGCCGCGGAGACCAGCGGGACCCGCAGGGAGATCTCCCGGGTGAGCCGCGAGGTGGTGTCGACCTCGCTCGGGATGACGTCGGTCTCCCCGGGCTGGAGCAGGACGTCGTCGTAGGTGAGGCCGAGCTCCGCGAAGGGGCCACCCTGCGCGGGCTCCGCCGACGCCGCCGGCACGGACGGCGCGTTCCCGGGGGACGCGTGCGGCTCGGGACGGTCGGTGGTGGCGCGGGTCTCGTCGAGTCCGAGGCTCATCACCCGATTCTACGGCCCGGACGATGTTCCACCGACCGCGGGTGGCGCGGCGGGCCCTCGGGCCGGCCGGGAGGGCGCTCGCACCCTTACCAAAGCCTTACCCGGGGCTTGCCCACCCCACAACAAACGCCACATACGGTGAATTGCAGCCGCATCGTGGACGCGGCACATCAGTGCGTGGAGGTGTACACATGGCCGAGATCACCCGGCTTCCGGGCCCCGTGGCCGACCTGTGGGACTGGCAGCTCGAGGGCGCGTGCCGTCGAATCGGCCCCGAGTCCTTCTTCCACCCCGAGGGCGAACGTGGCAGCAAGCGCCACCGCCGCGACTCCGCCGCCAAGGAGGTCTGCGTGGGGTGCCCCGTCATCCAGCAGTGCCGCGAGCACGCCCTGGCGGTGCGCGAGCCGTACGGCGTGTGGGGCGGTCTCACCGAGGACGAGCGTGAAGGCGTCTACGCCCGCGAACGGCACATGGCGTCGTAAGGACGCTCCAAGACCCGGCTCCGCGTTCCACACCGGAGCCGATCGGCCCTCCGGGGGGCCGATGAGGGACCGCGGACCGTGGGGGCGAGAGCCCACGGTCCACCTGCGGGCCCGGTGCTGCAGCGCGGTCGTGGGGGCGAGAGCCCACGACCGCCGCTGTGGCATCCGTGGGATCCGCGCCCGGACGGCACTCGTGCTCGTCGTCCGGGCGCGGATCCCCGTACCCTGACGGGGTGTCCGACTCCCCCCTCGAGGTCCCGATCCGCGACGCGTCCATCCGGCTCGGTCAGCTGCTCAAGCTGAGCGGGCTCGTCGACGACGGCGCCACGGCCCGTGAGCTCGTCGAGCGGGGGCTGGTCAGCGTGAACGGCGAGGTCGACACGCGCCGCGGCCGCCAGGTGCGCGTGGGCGACGTCGTGGCGCTGGACGGCGGGGCGTCCCTGCGCGTCACGGCCGGCTGACCCCCGCCCTTCTCCCGCCTCCCCTTTCCTTCCCGACTTCGTGCGACTTCGGGGCGGTTCCGACCGCGCGTTCGCGCGTCGAAGTGACCGCAACCCGCACGAGGTCGAGTCTGCGGGGTCGGGTCAGGGGGCGCAGAGCCAGTCGACGCCGGCCGCGACGTGCAGGGCGGTGGTGTCCAGCAGCGGGACGTCGGCGTCGCCGTCGTGAAGGAGCAGGCCGATCTCGGTGCAGCCCAGCACGACCGAGTCCGCGCCGTCGGCCACGAGCCGCCGGACCACCTCGAGGTAGGCCGCGCGCGACTCCGGCCGGACGTCGTCGTGGACCAGCTCGTCGTAGATGACGCGGTGGACCAGGTCGCGGTCGCCGGCGTCCGGCACGACGACGTCGACGCCGCGCCCGCGCAGTCGCTCGACGTAGAAGTCCTCCTCCATCGTGAAGCGGGTGGCGAGCAGCCCGACGCGCTCGTGACCGCCGGCGAGCAGTGCGTCCGCGGTGGGGTCGGCGATGTGCAGCAGGGGGATCCCGGCGGCGGCCTCGACCTCCTCGGCGACCTTGTGCATGGTGTTCGTCGCGAGGAGCAACGCCTCGGCGCCCCCGACGGCGAGCCCCCGGGCGGCGTCGGTGAGGATGCGCGCCGTGGCGTCCCAGTCGTCGGCGTGCTGCGCCTCGGCGACGGGCGCGAAGTCGACCGAGTGCAGCAGCAGCCGGGCCGAGTGCAGCCCACCGAGCCGCGCGGCGACGCCGGTGTTCAGCCCGCGGTAGTACGCCTCGGTCGAGGTCCAGCTCATCCCACCGAGCACCCCGAGCAGCCGCATCCTCCGACCCTACGCGGCGCCGCCGGCCCCCGCCCCACCCGAGGGACGACGGACGCCGCCCGGCCCCACGAGGGGACCGGGCGGCGTCACGGGTGTCGGCCGGGCTGGCCCGGCGACGGGGAGGGGAGGCTCAGTGGCCGTGACCGTGGCCGTGGCCACCGGCGGCGGCCGGCTCCTCCTCCTCCTTCTTCTCGACGACGAGGGTGTCGGTCGTCAGGACCATCGAGGCGATCGAGGCCGCGTTGCGCAGCGCCGACCGGGTCACCTTGACCGGGTCGATGACGCCGGCCTTGATGAGGTCCTCGTACTCGCCGGTCGCGGCGTTCAGGCCCATGCCCGCGGAGAGCTCGGAGACCTTCGCGACCGCGACGTAGCCCTGGAGGCCCGCGTTCTCGGCGATCCAGCGCAGCGGCTCGGCGGCCGCCTTGCGGACGATGTTCGCGCCGACCTTCTCGTCACCCTCGAGGGTGAGGTCGTCGAGCACGGCGACGGCCTGGATGAGGGCCGAGCCGCCACCGGCGACGATGCCCTCCTCGATGGCCGCGCGGGTCGCGGAGATCGCGTCCTCGATGCGGTGCTTCTTCTCCTTGAGCTCGACCTCGGTGTGCGCGCCGACCTTGATGACGCAGACGCCGCCGGCGAGCTTGGCGAGGCGCTCCTGGAGCTTCTCGCGGTCCCAGTCGGAGTCGGTGCGCTCGATCTCCTGCTTGATCTGGGCGACGCGACCCTCGACCTCGTCGGCGTTGCCGGAGCCGTCGATGATCGTCGTGGCGTCCTTGGTGACGACGACGCGGCGGGCCTGGCCGAGCGTCTCGAGCCCGACCTGGTCGAGCTTGAGGCCGACCTCCTCGGCGACGACCTGGCCGCCGGTGAGGACGGCGATGTCCTGGAGCATCGCCTTGCGGCGGTCACCGAAGCCCGGCGCCTTGACCGCGACGACGTTGAAGGTGCCGCGCATCTTGTTGACGACGAGCGTCGAGAGGGCCTCGCCGTCGATGTCCTCGGCGATGATGAGGAGCGGCTTGCCGGCCTGGACGACCTTCTCGAGGATCGGCAGGACGTCGGCGATCGCCGAGATCTTGCCCTGGTTGACCAGGACGTAGGCGTCCTCGACGACGGCCTCCATCCGCTCCGGGTCGGAGACGAAGTACGGGGAGATGTAGCCCTTGTCGAACTGCATGCCCTCGGTGAACTCGAGCTCGGTGGAGGCGGTCGAGGACTCCTCGACGGTGATGACGCCGTCCTTGCCGACCTTGTCGAACGCGTCGGCGATGGTGGCGCCGATCTCCTGGTCCTGCGCGGAGAGCGAGGCGACCTGGGCGATCTCGCCCTTGGACTCGATCTCACGGGCGGTCTCGAGCAGGCGGGTGGAGACGGCCTCGACGGCCGCGTCCATGCCGCGCTTGAGCCCGGACGGCGAGGCGCCGGCCGCGACGTTGCGCAGGCCCTCGTGGACCATCGCCTGGGCGAGGACGGTCGCGGTGGTGGTGCCGTCGCCGGCGACGTCGTTGGTCTTGGTGGCGACCTCCTTCGCGAGCTGCGCGCCGAGGTTCTCGTAGGAGTCCTCGAGCTCGATCTCGCGGGCGATGGTGACGCCGTCGTTCGTGATCGTCGGGGCGCCCCACTTCTTGTCGATGACGACGTTGCGGCCCTTGGGGCCGAGCGTCACCTTGACGGCGTTCGCGAGGGCGTCCACGCCCCGCTCGAGCGCCTTGCGGGCGGAGTCGTTGAACTCCAGTTCCTTGGCCATTGCTGTCCTTTGCTGGGGGTGACGGGCGGCGCGGTGGCGCCCGGCCCGTCGCGGATGTCAGGGGGTGCCGGACACGTCCCGGCGGCACGGGGCCGCCGGGACGCGGTCACGGCGTCAGTGCGGTGCTCAGCCGACGACGGCGAGCACGTCGCGGGCGGAGAGGATGAGGTACTCCTCCCCCTGGTGCTTGATCTCGGTACCGCCGTACTTGCTGTAGATGACCCGGTCGCCGACCTGGACGTCGAGCGGAACCCGGTTGCCCTTGTCGTCGATGCGGCCCGGACCGACCGCGAGGACCTCGCCCTCCTGGGGCTTCTCCTTCGCGGTGTCCGGGATGACGAGCCCGGACGCAGTCGTCTGCTCGGCCTCGAGGCTCTTGATGACGATGCGGTCCTCGAGCGGCTTGATGGAAACCGACACGGTGTGCTCCTCCCCTTGCTGGGATGAGTCGAAGTTGGATGGGAACGTGCGCTGCCGGGCCGTTCACGCCGTCGCGGGGGTCGATCCCGGTCCGGGCTGCGCTGGCACTCGCCGGTGACGAGTGCCAGTGAGCCAAATCTAGGACGCGGTTAGCACTCGGTCAACTCGAGTGCCAGTGGGCGGTCCCCGGAACGGGTTCGTGGGGTTCGGTCCGCACGCGCAGGGCCGGGTGGCAGGATGTGCGGCCGTGGACGTCGGCATCGTGCGAGCACTCGGGTCGCCCGACGGCAAGGCACTCCTCCGCTCGCTCCCACCGTACGACGCATCGGCGGTGTTCGGGCTGCAGGAGGGGCTGCGCCGGCAGGGCCACTCCGCCGACTTCGTCGCCGCCGTGCTCACCCAGCAGCGCCTGCGCCAGCGGGCCGAGGCCAAGTTCGGCGAGTTCGCCGGCGACCTGCTCTACACCCCGGACGGGCTCGAACAGGCCTCCCGCCTCGAGGTCGCGGCCACCCACGCCGGCCGGTTCTACAACGCGAGCCTCGCGACCGTCCACGACCTCGGGTGCGGTATCGGCAGCGACGCCGTCGCGATGTCCGCCCTCGGCGTCACGGTGCAGGGCGTCGACATCGACCCCGTCACCGCCGCGGTCGCCGACACCAACCTGCGCCCCTGGCCGGACTCGCGCGCCCGGGAGGGCTACGCCGAGGAGTTCGAGGCGCCGCGGGACCCGCTGCGCTCCCGGGTCGGCGTGTGGCTCGACCCGGCCCGGCGCGTCCCCGGGAAGACCGGGCGCCACGGCCGGATCAAGCGCGTGTTCCGCCTCGACGAGATCCGCCCGACGTGGGAATTCGTCCTCCAGGTGGCGACCGCCGTCCCCGCGACCGGGGCCAAGCTCTCGCCCTCGATGCCGCACGACGCCATCCCGCTCGGCGCCGAGGCGCAGTGGACCTCCTACGCCGGCGAGGTGCTCGAGTGCGCCGTCTGGTGGGGGCCGCTCGCCCAGGAGCCGGGGCGCAGCGCCCGCATCCTCGCGCCGGGCCGCTCCCCGGTCGAGGTCGACGAGACGATGGCCGAGCCCGACCCGCCCGGTGCCGAGGGGCCGGAGTCGATCGGGGCCTGGCTCTACGAGCCGGACAAGGCCGTGACCCAGGCCGGGCTGCTCGGCGCGGTGACCGCGGCCACCCTCGGCGTCGAGGTCGACCCCGGGCTCGGCTACGTCCTCGCCGAGGCGGAGGTCGACCTGCCCTTCGCCCGCCGCTACGCCGTCCTGGAGTCGATGCCCTTCACCGTCAAGGTGCTGCGGTCGTGGCTCGTCCAGCACGGCGTCACCGGGCTCACCATCAAGAAGCGGGGCGTGCGCCTCGACGACGACGAGCTGCGGCGGCAGCTGAAGATCGGGCGCAAGGCGGGCGACGGCGCGCAGGCGACGGTCGTCCTCACCCGGGTGGCCGGTCAGCAGATGGCGATCATCGTCGAGCCCGCCTGACCCTGGCCCTCCCGACTTCTCATGCCAGCGTCCGCGCCGGGACGGCGTGTCGCGGCGCGACGCGCAGACCGGAGCATGAGAAGTCGGGGTCAGCCGAGGAGCTCGCGGGCGCCGAGCACCTCCGGCGGGATGCCGAACGCCTCGACGAGCTCCCCCGCGACGGGGCGCAGCCGCCGCAGGATCGCGGAGACCTCACGGGTGACCGCCTTGGACCGGGGCGCCGAGAGCCGCCCGTGCTCGAGGAACCACCCGCGGTCGGCCTCGATCGTCGTCAGGGCGTGCAGGTCCGACAGGGCGGTCAGGACGTCCCGGGTCGGCGACTCGGGCAGGGCCCGCACCCGCGCCACGAACGCCTCGAGGACGAGCCGCTCGACGTGCGAGCGGGCGGCCGTGATGACGTGGTCCTGCACGGCGCTGAACACCGCCCCGGGCGGGCTCCCTGCGTCGACGCCGGCCGTGAGCCTCCGGGCCACCCCGGCGATCTGGTGCTCCTCGCGGAAGCGCAGCATCGCGAGCTGGTAGTCGGGGTCGAGCAGCCCCGCCTCCTGGTCCCACCCGTCGCGCCCGCCGGGCAGCGCGTCGCGGATCCGCTCGAACAGCTGGTGCGCCGCGGTGCGCTCGATGACGGTCTCGACGGCGAGCCCGGTGACGAAGCGGACCATCCCGAACTGGTCGAGGTCGCCGAACTCCGAGGAGTAGTCGGTGAGCAGCCCCTTGGCCACGAGCTGGAGGAGCACGTGGTTGTCGCCCTCGAACGTCGTGAAGACGTCCGTGTCGGCCTTGAGCGCCGCGAACCGGTTCGCCGCGAGGTACCCCGCTCCCCCACACGCCTCACGGCACTCCTGGATGGCCGCGCTCGCGTGCCACGTCGCGAGCGCCTTGGTTCCGGCGGCCCGGGACTCCAGCGCCCGCCGTGCCCGGTCGTCGGCCTCCGGGGTGTCGCGGGAGAAGACCTCGTGCAGCTGGCGGGCCGCCTCCTCCTGCGCGCAGCTCAGGGCGTAGGTGCGGGCGACGAGGGGCAGCAGGCGCCGCTGGTGCATCCCGTAGTCGAGGAGCAGGGTCTCCTGCTCGCCGTCGGTCGACTCGAACTGGCGCCGCCGCAGGGCGTAGCGCACGGCCAGCTCCTGAGCGACCTTGGACGCCGCGATCGCCGCGCCGCCGACGCTGACCCGGCCCTGGACGAGGGTGCCGAGCATCGTGAAGAAGCGGCGGTCGGGGCTCTCGATGCCCGACCGGTAGTGCCCGTCGTCGTCGATCTCGGCGAACCGGTCGAGGAGGTTGGCCCGGGGCACGCGCACGTCGTCGAACCACAGCCGGCCGTTGTCGACGCCCTCGAGCCCGAGCTTGGCACCGCAGTCCTCGGCCCGGACCCCGGGGAGGACCTCGCCGTCGCGCCGGATCGGGACGAGGACGGCGTGCACACCGTGACCCTCGCCGGCGACCTCGAGCTGGGCGAAGACGACCGCGAGCTCGGCGTCCCGGGCTGCGCCCCCGATGTAGTCCTTGCGCGCGGAGTCGTCGGGGGTGCGCACGACGAGCTCGTCGGTGGCGGGGTCGTACGTCGCCGTCGTGCGCAGCGCCTGGACGTTGCTGCCGTGGCCGGTCTCGGTCATCGCGAAGCACCCGAGCAGGCGCCCGGCGAGGATGTCCGGCAGGTACGCCTCGTGGTGGCGGCGCGTCCCGAGCTGGAGCACGGCCCCACCGAACAGCCCGAACTGCACACCGGACTTCACGAGGACGGAGAGGTCGCCGTAGCCGAGGGTCTCGAACGAGGCGATGGACGCGCCGATGTCGCCGCCCCCGCCGTACTCGGGCGGGAAGCCGTACGCGGCGCGGCCGCTCGCGCCGATCTCGACGACGAGGTCGCGCACCCGCCGGCGCAGGTCCTCGCGCGGGAGGTCGACCCCCTCGTCGAGGAGCCCCGCCTGCTCGACGAGCGCGGCGCGCACCTCGTCCCGGACCGCGGCGTGGGGCCCGTCGAGGAACGCGCGCAGCGCCCCGGCGTCGGCGACGAGCGGGGGCGGCTCGTCCGCTCCGGTGGACGGACGGGGGCCGGCGTCGGTGGAGGCCATGGCGTCCACTCTGGCACGCGGGCCCGGCCCGTGGCGGTGGGCCGTGACCGGTGTTGCTCAGAGGTGGGGATCGGGCTGGGCGCCCTCGCGCCGGACGGCGTCAGCGCCCGCCCCGAGGGCCGCGGCGAGGGACTCCTCACGCGTCCGCCCGGCGGCGAGCGCGGCGGCGAGGGCCCCGCAGAAGGCGTCGCCGGCCCCGGTCGTGTCGACGACGTCGGCGGCGTCCACGACGTGCGCGGGCACGGTCGCACCGTCCCACGAGGCCCCGTTGCCGCCGAAGGTCACGAGCAGCGACGCGGGCTGGGCGCCGGCCTCGGCGAGCGCCTGCATCTCGTGCTCGTTGGCGACGACCGGGTCACCGAGCGCGACGACGTCGGGCGGCAGCGCGGCGTACGGCGCGACGTTGAGGACGACGCGCGCACCGCGTCCGGCGGCCCGTCGGGCGGCGGTGCAGACGACGGGCAGGGGCACCTCGAGCTGGAGCAGGAGCACGTCGCCGGGCCCGAGCGCGTCCACCGCCTCGACCTCGCGCCCGTCGAGGGCGGCGTTGGCCCCCGGGACGACGACGATGGAGTTCTCGCCGTCGTCCGCGACCTGGATCAGCGCGTGGCCGGTCTCCGTCCCGTCGACGACCCGGACGTCCGAGACGTCGACGCCGAGCCCCGCGAGCCGGGCGCGGTAGGCCCGCCCCCCGTCGTCGTCGCCGACGCAGCCGGCCATCGCGACGGTGGCGCCGGCCGTGGCCGCCGCGACCGCCTGGTTGGCCCCCTTGCCTCCGGCGAGGCGGCGCAGCCCCTCCCCGAGGACGGTCTCCCCCGGGCGCGGGTGCCGCTCCACCCGGGTCACGAGGTCGACGTTGAGGGATCCGAGGACGAGCACGCGTCCGCTCACCAGTGCTCACCTCCCACGGTCCGCAGCCACACGTCGGCGACCCACGGCCCGTTGATCTCGAGGGCGACGTCGACGGCCGCCGGCGCCGGACCGTGGGGGTCGTGGGCCATGTCGCCGGCCCAGTCGCGGGTGTCGACGATGGTGCGGCCGCGCGTCCACGTGCCGGCGAGCTCGACCCGGACGGGGAGCCGCTCGGTGCGCACCGCGTCGGGCGCGAGGAGCATCGCCACCGCCCCGGCGTCGCCGATCGTCGCACCGTCGCTCGCGAAGCGCCGGTGGTGGAAGGAGACGAGGGCGGCCGCGAGCTGGGCGGGGGCGGTGTCGATGGAGCGCAGCCGCTCGACGTGGGCGTCGGTGACCTTCGGCTCGTAGAAGACGTCGAGGCCGTACATCGTCACCGGCACCTCGTGGACCGCGCACGCGTCGAGGACGATCGCCGCCGCCTCCGGGTCGTGGAAGACGTTGAACTCGGCAGCCGCCGTCGCGTTGCTCACCGAGGCGCCGCCGCCCATGAAGACGACGCGCTCCAGGCGGCCGAAGGCGGCGGGGTGCAGCCGCGCGAGGAGGGCGATGTTCGTCATCGGGGCGAGCGGCACGAGGGTGACCGGGCGGCCCTCGTGGAACGCCGCGTCGATCGTGTCCCGGAGCAGGTCGACCGCCACCCGCCGGTCCGGACGCATCGACGGGGCGGGGAGGCCGAGGTCGGCCATGCCGTCGCTGCCATGCACGTGCCTCGCGTCGACGGGGTCCTCGAGGAGCGGGCGCGCGGCCCCGACCCCCACCGGGACGCCCCGGCAGTCGACGAGGTCGAGCACGGTCAGGGTGTTGCGGACGACGTCGACGAGCGGGGCGTTGCCGCCGACGCAGGTGACCGCCCGCAGGTCCAGGCCCGGGTGGAGCGCGGCGAGGAGCAGCGCACAGGCGTCGTCGACGCCGGTGTCGACGTCGAGCACGACCGGGATTCCCTGCACGGGGACGATCATGGCCGATCCGGTGGCCGCCGCGTGAGGGGTCGGCCACGTCGGCGTGCCGGGACCCGGGCGGATGCTCCCCGGCCCCGGCCCGGTCGCGTAGCGTCGTGCCGGTGACCACCCGACGCACCGCCGCCCGCCCCCGTCACGCCGCGCTGGCGCTCATCGGCGTGCTCGCCCTCGCCGTCAGCGGCTGCTCCGGCTCCTCGGGCACCGACACCACGACGACGGCCGCCCCGACGGCCGCGCCCTCGGTGTCCCCGTCCGCGTCGACGACGCCGGTCTGCGCGGACCGCGCCCTCGACGCCCTGACCGAGGACCAGCGGCTGGGCCAGCTCCTCATGGTCGGCTTCGACACCAACGCCGCCCGCGGCTCGCTCGACGACCTCATCACCGAGCAGCACGTCGGCAACGTCATCTACCTCGGAGGCTGGGACGGCGCCGAGAAGGTGACGAGCACCTCCACCCACCTCCAGGGGCTGGTCTCCGACAGCGCGACCGCCGGGCTCGGGCTGCTCATCGCGGCCGACCAGGAGGGCGGCGAGGTGCACCAGCTGCGGGGCTCGGGCTTCACCCAGCCCCCCTCGGCCAGCAAGCAGGCGACGATGACACCGGCCGCCCTCACGAAGGCGGCCACCGGGTGGGCGAAGGAGATGAAGGCGGCCGGGGTCAACGTCAACCTCGCCCCCGTCACCGACACCGTGCCGAAGGACCTCGGCACGGGCAACGGGCCGATCGGCAGGTACCACCGCGAGTACGGCTCCGACCCGGAGGTCGTCGCCACGTCGGCGACCGCGTTCATCGAGGGGATGCTCGCCGGCGGCGTCGAGCCGACCGTCAAGCACTTCCCGGGCCTGGGCCGGATCCGCAACAACACCGACTTCAGCTCCACGGGGATCACCGACGACACGACGACCGTCGACGACCCCTACCTCCAGCCGTTCCTCGCGGGCATCGACGCCGGGGCCGGTCTCGTCATGGTCGGGTCCGCGACGTACTCGAAGATCGACCCGAAGGTGCCCGCGATGTTCTCCGCGCCGATCGTCACCGACCTGCTGCGCGGCGACCTCGGGTTCGACGGGGTCGTCATCACCGACGACGTCAACGCCGAGGCCGTCAAGGCCACCAAGCCCGCCGACCGGGCGGTGAAGGTCATCGAGGCCGGCGGCGACATCGTCCTCACCGGCGACGCCTCGACCGCCCCGGCCATGCTCGCCGCGCTCAAGGCGAAGGCGGCCGCCGACCCCGAGTTCGCCGACCAGGTGCGGGCCTCGGTCGAGCGGGTCCTCACCCTCAAGGACCGGATGGGGCTGCTGCCCTGTTCCGGCGGATCCGACGGCTGACGGGCACTGCCGCGGCGGCGCCCGGGGTCCTAGGCTCGACCCCGTGACGGACAGCCCCGCCGACGCCCCGGCCATCGTCCTCGTCGGCGAGCACGCCGAGGCGCTGCGGGAGGAGTTCTGGCGCTACTCGCGCGAGTACGCCCTCCGCACCGCGACGTCCTGCGCCGAGGCGTGCGCGGTGACCGAGGCCGTCCTCGCCGAGGGCCGACGGGTCGCGATGTTCGTCAGCGACTCCCGGTTGCCCGACGAGGAGAACGTCCTCGCCGCGTTCGGTGCGTGGCGCCACCTCGTGCCGACCGCGCGGCGGCTCATCGTCTCGCCGTTCGACCGCTTCCTCACCGACGCGCCGGGGCTGCGGTCGGGGATGGCCAAGGGGAAGTACGACGCGTACCTCCTCCTGCCCCGCGGCACGCGCGACGAGGAGTTCCACCACGCCGTCACCGAGCTGCTCAGCGACTGGGGCTGGACCGCCACCGACCCCGACGTCGTCGTCGCGAAGATCGTCTCGCCGGAGCACGACGCGTTGACCGTCGCCCTCCGGGACTTCTTCGACCGGATGGGGCTGCCGAGCCGGATCGTGCACCCCGACACCGAGACCGGACGGCGCCTGCAGGAGCACTTCCCACCGGGTGCCGGGTACCCGCGCGTCTGGGCGGTCAACCGGCCACCGGTCGTGCCCACGTCGGTCCGTGACGTCGCGCGGAGCTTCTTCGACACCGACGCCGAACGCGCCCTCGTCGCCGAGACCGCTGACGGCACCGGGCTGGTCGACGTCGCGGTCGTCGGGGGCGGGCCGGCCGGTCTCGCCACGGCCGTGTACGCGGCCTCCGAGGGGCTCTCGACCGTCGTCCTCGATGCCAGCGCCATCGGTGGGCAGGCCGGCACCAGCTCGATGATCCGCAACTACCTCGGCTTCCCCCGCGGCGTCTCCGGCATGCGCCTCGCACAGCGGGCCCGCAACCAGGCGCTGCGCTTCGGCACCCGGTTCCACACCGGCTACGAGGTCGAGGAGCTCGTCGTGGGGAAGGGCGGAGCACCCCACGTGCTCCGGGGCAGCGACTTCGAGGTGCGAGCACGCAGCGTCGTCGTCGCCTCCGGCGTGAGCTACCGCAGCCTGGGCGTGCCGGCCGTCGAGGCGCTCCTGGGCCGCGGCGTCAACTACGGCGCGGCGATGTCGCTCTCGCGGGAGATGGAGGACCAGGACGTCGTCGTCGTCGGGGGTGGCAACTCCGCCGGGCAGGCGGCGGTGCACCTCTCCCGGTTCGCCCGCTCGGTGACCGTCGCCGTCCGGCGGCCCGGCCTCGCGGAGACGATGTCCGCGTACCTCGTCGGCGAGATCGAGTACAGCCCGCGGATCACCGTGGCCCCCTGCACACAGGTCGTCGACGGCGGCGGCGAGGGGAGGCTCGAGTGGCTCGAGCTCGAGGACACCCGGACGGGCGCACGCCGCCGTCACCCGGCCGGAGGGCTCTTCCTCCTCATCGGCGCCGAGCCGCACTGCGGATGGCTGCCGGAGTCGGTCGCGCGCGACGAGCACGGGTTCGTCCTCACGGGCCGCGACGTCCCCCGGGCGCTGTGGGCCGACCGGCTCCCGCCCGCCAACCTCTCGACGAGCGTCCCCGGGGTCTTCGCCGTCGGCGACGTCCGTGCGGGGTCGATGAAGCGGGTCGCGGCTGCGACGGGTGAGGGCGCTTCGGTGGTCCCGCTCGTGCACCAGTTCCTGGCACCGGCGCAGAGCTGAGCTCTCAGGCGGAGACCTCGGTCACCGGCATCGAGGAGTCGGCCGAGATGCCGAGATCGGAGGCCGGGCGCCCCTTGAGGACCATCTGGGCACCGAGGGCGGCCACCATCGCGCCGTTGTCCGTGCAGAGCCCGGGGCGCGGCACGCGCAGCTCGATGCCCGCGGCGTCGCAGCGCTCCTGCGCCATCGCCCGCAGGCGGGAGTTCGCGGCGACGCCCCCGCCGATCTGGAGGTGCCCCACGCCGTGCTCGCGGCAGGCGAGGAGGGCCTTGCGGGTCAACACGTCGGTGACGGCCTCCTGGAAGCTCGCCGCCACATCGGCGACCGGGACCGGCTCTCCCGCAGCCTCCTTCGCGGCGACCCAGCGCGACACCGCGGTCTTGAGGCCGGAGAAGGAGAAGTCGAAGCGGTGCCGCTCCATGTCCCGGCCGGTCGTGAGGCCCCGGGGGAAGTCGATGACGACCTCACCGTCGCGGGCCATGCGGTCGATGTGCGGGCCGCCCGGGAAGGGCAGCCCGAGCACGCGGGCCACCTTGTCGAAGGCCTCCCCCGCCGCGTCGTCGATCGTGGACCCGAGGCTGCGCACGTCGTGCGTGACGTCCGGGACGAGGAGCAGCGAGGAGTGCCCCCCGGAGACGAGCAGCGCGAGCGTCGGCTCGGGCAGCGGTCCGTGCTCGACGATGTCGACGGCGACGTGGCTCGCGAGGTGGTTGACGCCGTGCAGCGGGACGCCGAGCGCCAACGCCAGGGCCTTTGCGGAGGCCACCCCGACCATGAGCGCACCCGCGAGGCCGGGCCCCGAGGTGACGGCCACCGCGTCGACGTCGCGCAGCGTGACGCCGGCCTCGCGGCAGGCGCGGTCGATCGTCGGCACCATCGCCTCGAGGTGGGCCCGGGAGGCGACCTCGGGGACCACACCGCCGAACCGGGCGTGCTCGTCGACGCTCGAGGCGATGGCGTCGAAGAGCAGGGTCTCGCCCCGGACCAGGCCGACACCGGTCTCGTCGCACGAGGTCTCGATGCCGAGGACGAGGGGGGCGTCAGTCATCGTCGGATCCCTTCCGTCGCAGGGTCTTGCGCATGACGAGGGCATCGACCGGGCCGGGCAGGTAGTAGCCCCGCCGCGTGCTGATGACCGTGTATCCCGCCGTCTCGTAGAGCGCGGTCGCCGCCGCGTTGTCGGCGCGGACCTCGAGCATGACGTGCTGCGCCCCGCGGGCCACCGCCCGGCGCTCGAGCTCGTCGAGGAGGCCTCGCCCGAGCCCGCGCCCGCGCGCCCGGGAGGCGACGGCGACGGTCATCACGTCGGAGACCTCCCCCCCGTGGTCGAGCCCGCCGTACCCGAGCAGCCCGGCACCCTCGTCGGCGACGACGTAGTCGCGCCGCGGCCGGCCGGCGAGCTCGGCCCACCACGAACGCACCGACCACGCGTCGTCGGGGAAGAGCTCGGACTCGAGGGCCGCGATGGCCTCGACGTCGGTCCAGCGGGCGTCGCGCAGCCGCGTCGTGGCGGGGGCGAGGGCGGGGGCGTTCATCGGGCCGCGCGCTCGGCGGAGGTCAGCGCATCCGGTCGGCGCAGGTAGAGCGGCTCCACGGGCATCGACGCCCCCGCGGCGATGCGCCGCTCCGCGACCCGGGCGAGCACGGCCGGGTCGACGTCGAGCACCGCCCCGAGCGGGGTCGGGAGGGCCTCGGGGTGGAGCAGCGCCCCCCGCCCCGCCGTCGGCAGCATGCGGACGCTCTGCGGGATCGCCGCGGCCGCCTCGACCGCCGGCGGGGTGAGCGCACGGGCGCCCTCGGCGTCGCGTGCGTAGCGCGCCCAGTAGACCTCGCGGCGGCGGGCGTCGCTCGCGACGAGCACCTCGTCGGCGTCGCACGCGGCGAGGGCCTGCTCGGCGAGGACGTCGAGCGAGCACACGCCGTGCACGGGGACGCCGAGGGCGTACCCCATCGTCACGGCGGTCACGAGGCCCACCCGCAACCCGGTGAAGGGCCCCGGGCCGGTGCCCACCGCGATGTCCGTGACGTCACCGACGGTCGCGCCGGCCTCGTCGAGGGCACGGCCCACCAGCGGCGCGAGCAGCTCGGTGTGCGCCCGGGCGTCGACCGCCACGGCCACGGTGGGGTCGGCCCCGGGCCGGTGCACGGCGACGGCGATGGCCGAGGTCGAGGTGTCGATGGCGAGGATCAGCACGGTGCTCCTCCGAGGCTCGCGAGCGGGTCGGCGTCGCCCGGTCCGGTCCCGGCCCACCGGCCCCCGAGACCGGTCACCGTGGCCGTGCGCTCCTCGGAGTCGAGGTCGACGTCGAGGACCACCTCCACGCGGTCCTCCGCCAGCCCCTCCGCGAGGCCGTGGCCCCACTCGACGACGGTGACGGCCTCCTCGACGGTCGCGTCGAGGTCGAGGTCGTCGAGCTCGAGCGCCCCGCCGAGCCGGTAGGCGTCGACGTGGACGAGCGGTGGCCCGCCGACCGTGGACGGGTGGACCCGCGCGATGACGAAGGTCGGCGACGTGACGTCACCGCGGACGCCCAGCGCCGCGCCGATGCCCCGCGTGAGCGTCGTCTTGCCGGCCCCGAGTCCGCCGGTGAGCACGACGAGGTCCCCGGCCCGCAGCAGCCCCCCGAGTGCCGCCCCGAGCGCCTGCGTGTCCTCCACCTCCGGGAGCGCCACACGGCGTGCGCTCACGACGCCGCCTCCCGCCGCGCCCGGCTCCGGCGCTTCTTCGAGATGTCCTGGACGGTGCGCCGCACGCGCGGCTTGCTGCCGACGGCCACCCCCTCGGCCACGGCACGCTGGGCGCGCTGGATGAGCGAGGTGAGCTGCACGGTGACGAGGTCGGGGTGCTCGAGCATGATGATGTGCCCGGCGTCCTCGACGACGACGTGCTCGGCGCCCGGCACGTGTCGGACGATCTCCTCGGAGTGCGACGGCGGGGTGATGAGGTCGCCGGCGCCGTTCATCACGAGCGTCTCGACACCGGTGAGCGGGCCCAGCGCGGGGATGAGGTCGAGGCCGTCGATGTCGGGGAGGAAGGCCGCCATCACCTCGAAGGAGGTCCCGAAGATCATGTCCGCGACGAGGTCGAGGAGCGCCGGGCTGACCGGCGAGTCGAAGGCCCACCGGGCGACGGCGACGTCCTGCACGCCCCTGCCCATCCTCCGCACCAGCTCGATGGGACCCGCGTGCCGGGACAGGCGGGTGAGCAGACCGGGACCCACGGCCCCGACGACGCGGCCGGCCAGCGGGCCGAGGCCGAACTCGGTGACCTCGTGCCCGCCGGGCGAGGTCGAGACCAGGGCCACGGCGAGCACGCGGTCACGGACGATCTCGGGGTGCTGGCCGATGAACGACATGACGCTCATGCCGCCCATCGAGTGCCCGATGAGCACGACCGGCCCACTGGGACAGGTGGCCTCGATGACCCGGGCCAGGTCGCGGCCGAGCTGCTCGACGGTGCACGAGGCGGGAGCCGGGGTGCCGGAACGGCCGTGCCCGCGCTGGTCGTAGGTGACGACGCGCAGCCCCTGGTCGACGAGGGCGCGGCGCTGCATCACCCAGGACTGCATGGTGAGGGCGAAGCCGTGGGCGAGGACGACGGTCGGTGCGCGGCCGGAGAGGTGCCGCCGGCCCCGGCTGGCGGTCTTCGGCGCGTCGATCTCGACGTGGAGGTCGACGCCGTCGTCGGCGGTGACCCGCAGCGCCTCGGACGGGGTGTGCGCCCAGCCCTCCGCGGGGTCGGCGTCGGCCCAGGAGGCTCGGACGCGGCGGACCCGCACGCCGACGGCGTCGAGGGCTCCTGCGACCGGGCCGCGCGCCATCAGGCCTCGCCGCCGACCACGACTCGGGGGAGGCGCGGTGCCATCCGGGTGACGATCTCGTAGTTGATGGTGCCGGCAGCCACCGCCCAGTCCTGGGCGCGTGGGCTCGCCGTCGGCGCCCCGGCCGAGGACGGTCACCTCGTCGCCGGGCGCACCGTCGAAGTCGGGGCCGAGGTCGAGCATGAACTGGTCCATGCAGACCCGACCGGCGACGGTGTGGCGCCGACCGCGTACCTGCACGGGTCCCGCATTGCCGGCGTGGCGCGGGATGCCGTCGGCGTAGCCCATCGGGACGAGGCCGAGCACGGTGTCGCGCTCGGTCGTGTACTCGTGGCCGTAGCTGACGCCCTGGCCGGCGCGGGCGCGCTTGACCTGGGTGAGGCGGGCGGTGACGCGCATCGCCTCGCGGAGGCCGAAGTCGGCGGGGGCGCCGAGGTCGGGCACGGGCGAGAGCCCGTAGACGGCCAGGCCGGGGCGGACGACGTCGAAGTGCGCCGACGGGTTGGTCAAGGTGGCGGCGGAGTTGGCCAGGTGGAGCATCCCGGGGTCGAGGCCGGCGCCCTGGAGCTCGGCGACGGCCTCGAGGAAGCGCTCCTGCTGGGCCCGCACGGTCGGGTGCTGCGGCGCGTCGGCCCAGGCGAAGTGCGACCAGGTGCCGGTGAGCTCGATGGCGCCCTCGGAGGCGGCTGCGGCGAGCGCGGAGCAGAAGTCCGTCCAGTCGGTGAGCACGCCGCCGCGGGCGAGCCCGGTGTCGACCTTGGCCTGGACGCGGACCGTGCGCCCCGTGCGCCGGGCGGTGTCGAGGACCGACTGCAGGCTCCAGGCGCTGCCGACCGTGATGTCGATGCCGGCTTCCGCGGCCGAGGCGACGTCACCCTGCGGCGGGTAGATCCACGTGAGGACGGGTGCGGTGACCCCGGCGGCGCGCAGGGCGAGGGCCTCCTCGAGCTGGGCGACACCGAGCCAGGCGGCGCCCCCGGCGAGGGCGGCCCGTGCCGAGGTGACGAGGCCGTGCCCGTAGGCGTCGCCCTTGACGACGGCCATCACCTGCGCGGGACCCGCCCGGCGCGCCAGCTCGGCGACGTTGTCGCGGATGGCTCCGGCGTCGACGGTGACCCACGCGGAAGCACCCGCGGTCGCGGGGGCAGGGGTGGCGGCGGCGTCGGTCATGGGCCGGACCAGTCTAGAACCGGGCCGGGCGGCGCCGGTCCGCAGGTGGCCGAACGTGGCCGGACGGCCGACCGTGGGTGCGAGCGACCGGCCGGGTCCGGGACGTGCTGCCCTCCCGGCCCCCACCGCCGTCCCGCCGCACGCCGCACCCGGGCTCGGCGCCCCACCACGCCTCAGCGGCGGAGCAGCCCGGCGACCGTCGAGGGCAGCGCCCGCGCCACCGCGAGCGCCCGTACCGGGCCGCCGGGGTTGGCCCGGTCCGCGGCCACGCCGTGCACGAGCGCCCCGAGCGCGCCGGCCTCGTCGGCCGGGAGGCCCGCCGCCAGCAACGTCCCGAGCAGCCCCGCCAGTACGTCCCCGGCACCGGCCGTCGCCAACCACGCCGGCGCGTCCGCCTGCGACCAGACGGGCGCACCCTCCCCGGGCGGCACGACGAGCGTCGTCGCGCCCTTGAGCAGCACCGTGGCCCCGGTGAGCGCGGCGAGCCGCCGGGCGTGCTCCAGCGGGGCCCCCTCCACCTCGTCACGACCGACGTCCGAGCCCCCGAGCCGGCCGAGCAGGCGCGCACACTCGCCGGCGTGCGGGGTGAGCAGCGTGACCCGGTCCCGGCGCCGCCGCACGACGACGGCATCCACGAGGTCGAGGCCCCCGGCATCGACGACGACCGGCTCCTCCCCCGCGAGCGCGTCCCGCGCCACGTCGAGCTGCGCCGTCGAGCCCGAGGTGCGCGACGCCGTGTCGAGGCCCGGCCCGACGACCCACGCCTGCACCCGTCCCACCCCGTGCGTCGCCTCCGGCACCGCGGCGCGCACGAGCCCGTCGGGAGTCGGGGTCCCGACGTACCGCACCATCCCGGCTCCGGCCTCGACCGCGGCGCTCACGCACAGGACGGCCGCTCCGGTGTACGACTCGCCCCCGGCGACGATGCCGACGACCCCTCGGGAGTACTTGTCGTCGCTCGGGACGGGGACCGGCCACAGCCCCGCGACGTCGTCGTGGTCGAGGCGTCGCACGACGGGCGCGGCCGACATCGTGATCCCGATGTCGACGACGGTCAGGACGCCGCACGCCTGCTCGGTCGCCGGCAGCAGGTGCACCGGCTTGGCGACCGAGAACGTCACCGTCTCGTCGGCGATGACTCCGTCGGGGTCGAGGACGCCACCGGCCGGGTCCTGCCCGGACGGCAGGTCGACCGCGAGGACGTAGGCCGTCTCCGGCACCGCGTCGACCCAGGCGACCGCCCAGTCGGGCAGCCCGGGCCGGGCGCCGATCCCGAGGATGCCGTCGAGCACGAGGTCGGCCTCGGCGACCATCCGCGGGTCGGTCGTCAGGACCACACCGGCGGCCTCGGCGGCCGCCCGGGCGCCCTCGTGCACCGTGTCGTGGTGCACGGCGACCGCCCCGAACCCCGCCTCGCACAGCCGCGCCGCCGCGTAGAGGGCGTCGGCCCCGTTGTTGCCGGGTCCGACGAGCGCCGCCACGGAGGTGCCGCCCCGTTCCGCGAGCCGCGCCTCGGCCACGGCCGCGAGGCCCTCCACCGCGCGAGCCATCAGCTCGCCGTCGTCGAGGGTCGCCATGAGCGCCTCCTCGGCGGCATAGACCTCATCGGTCGCGTACCCCTCGATCATCGAGGCTCCTCTCCCCGCTCCGCGACGACGACCGCGGAGGCGATCCCCGCGTCGTGCGAGAGCGACACGTGGATGCTCGTGACGCCGAGCGCGGCCACCGCCGCCTCGACGGTGCCCCGGAGCACGAACGAGGGCCGTCGGTCCGGTCCGCGGGTCACCTCCGCGTCGTGCCAGTGCAGGCCCACGGGGGCCCCGAGCGCCTTGGCCAGGGCCTCCTTGGCGGCGAACCGGGCGGCCCGCGAGGCGAGCGCCAGCCCGCGCTCGGACTCGGTGAACAGCCGGTCCCCGAGCGCCGGCGTGCGCTCGAGGGTGGCCCCGAAGCGCGCGACGTCGACGACGTCGATCCCGACGCCGACGATCACCGCGAGGTCACTCGACCGTCACCGACTTCGCGAGGTTCCGCGGCTGGTCGACGTCCAGGCCCTTGGCCGTCGCGAGGTGCAGCGCGAAGACCTGGAGCGGCACGACCGCGAGCAGCGGGGCGAGCAGCGGGCTGCACTGCGGGATGCGGATGACCTCGCTCGCGAACGGCTCGACGTCCTCGTCGCCGTCGTGGGCGATGACCAGGGTGCGCGCGCCGCGGGCCCGGATCTCCTGGATGTTGGAGACGACCTTCTTGTGCAGCTCGTGCGGGGTGTCGGGCCCCGGCACCACCACGAAGACCGGCTGGCCGGGCTCGATGAGTGCGATCGGACCGTGCTTGAGCTCACCGGCCGCGAAGCCCTCGGCGTGGATGTACGCGAGCTCCTTGAGCTTGAGGGCACCCTCCATCGCGACGGGGAACCCGACGTTGCGGCCGAGGAAGAGCACCGCGCGGGTGTCGGCCATGAACTCGGCCATCTCCTGCACGCGGCCCATCCGGCCGAGCAGCTCCTCGATCTTCGCGGGGATCTCCTGCAGCTCGGCCATGACGGCCTTCGCGTCGTCGGCGTACGTCTCGCCCCGCAGCTGCGCGAGGTAGAGGCCGAGGACGTAGCAGGCCGTGATCTGGGCGAGGAAGGCCTTGGTCGAGGCGACCGCGATCTCCGGGCCGGCGTGCGTGTAGAGCACGGCGTCGGACTCGCGCGGGATGGTCGAGCCGTGGGTGTTGCAGATGGAGAGCGTCATCGCACCGAGCTCGGCCGCGTGCTTGACGGCCATGAGCGTGTCCATCGTCTCGCCGGACTGGCTGATCGAGACGACGAGGGTGTTCTCGTCGACGATGGGGTCGCAGTAGCGGAACTCGTGGGCGAGGGCGACCTCGACGGGGATGCGCGTCCAGTGCTCGATCGCGTACTTTGCGACCATCCCGGCGTACGCGGCGGTGCCGCAGGCGACGATGGTGATCCGGTCGACGCGGCGCAGCCGCTCCTCGGGGATGCGCACCTCGTCGAGGACGAGGCGGCCCTGCTCGTCGGTGCGACCGAGGAGGGTGTCGGCCACGGCGTGCGGCTGGTCGTGGATCTCCTTCTCCATGAAGGTGTCGTACCCGCTCTTCTCGGCGGCCGCGGCGTCCCACGTCACCTCGTAGGCCTTGCCCTCGGCGGGCGACCCGTCGAAGCCGATGACGGTGTGGCCGTCCGGGGTGATCGTGACGATCTGGTCCTGGCCGAGCTCGACGGCGTGCCGGGTGTAGCCGATGAACGCCGCGACGTCGCTGCCGAGGAAGTTCTCGCCGTCGCCGAGGCCCACGACGAGGGGGCTGTTCCGGCGGGCGCCGACGACGACGCCCGGGCTGTCGGCGTGCACGGCGAGCAGCGTGAAGGCGCCCTCGAGCCGGCCGACGACGGCCCGCATCGCCTCGGTGAGGTCACCGAGGCGGTCGTACTCGCGGCCGACGAGCTTCGCGGCGACCTCGGTGTCGGTCTCGGACCGGAACTCGACGCCCTCGGCGAGGAGCTCCTTCTTCAGCGCGTGGAAGTTCTCGATGATGCCGTTGTGGATGAGGGCCAGCCGGTCGCCGTCCCCGCCGTGGTGCGGGTGGGCGTTGCCGTCGGTCGGCCCGCCGTGCGTCGCCCAGCGGGTGTGCCCGATGCCGGTGCGGGAGGCGGCCAGGGGGTGCGACTCGAGGGCCGAGCGGAGGTTCTCGAGCTTGCCGGCGCGCTTCTCCGACGCGATGCCGTCCTCGGTGACCAGCGCCACGCCCGCCGAGTCGTACCCGCGGTACTCGAGGCGGGAGAGCCCCTCCATGACGACCTCGAGCGCCGTGCCGTCCACGGTGCGCCCCACGTAACCGACGATTCCACACATGGCCGCCAGCCTAGCCCGTGGGCCGCTCCGACCCGACTCGTGGCGGGGCCGCCCCGCGGGTCCCCGGCCGCGCCCGGGAGCGATGGGCGATGATGAGGGCGTGACCGCTGCCGAGCAGGCGCTGGCGCGCCTCGGCGTCGCCGTGGACGCCGACGTCCCGACGCCCTACGTCGACCTCGACCGCCGGGCGTGGTCACGGCTCCGCGAGGAGCACCCGATGAGCCTCACCCAGGACGACCTGGCCCGGCTCCGCGGTCTCGGCGAGCGCCTCGACCTGCTCGAGGTCGAGGACGTCTACCTCCCGCTCTCCCGGCTCCTGCACTTCTACGTCGAGGCCGTCCACGGGCTGCGGCTCGCGACCTCGGAGTTCCTCGGCGAACGACCGAGCCGCGTCCCCTTCGTCGTCGGTGTCGCCGGGTCGGTGGCGGTCGGGAAGTCCACGACCGCCCGCATCCTCCGCGAGCTGATGTCGCGCTGGCCGCACACGCCGCGCGTCGAGCTCGTGACCACCGACGGGTTCCTCTACCCGAACGCCGAGCTCGAGGAGCGGGGGCTCCTGCAGCGCAAGGGTTTCCCCGAGTCCTATGACCGGCGCGCCCTCCTGCGGTTCGTCGCCGACGTCAAGTCGGGGATGCCCGTCGTCGAGGCGCCGCAGTACTCGCACCTCACCTACGACGTGCTGTCGGAGCCGCTCCAGGTCCGCAAGCCCGACGTCCTCATCGTCGAGGGACTCAACGTCCTCCAGCCGCCGGGCATCCGCCCGGACGGCGGCCCGGCGAGCGCCGTCTCGGACTACTTCGACTTCTCGGTCTACGTCGACGCCCCGGTCACCGACGTGCGCCGCTGGTACGTCGAGCGCTTCCTCCGGCTGCGCGAGACGGCGTTCGCCGACCCGCAGTCGTACTTCCACCGGTACGCCGGACTCAGCGACGCCGAGGCCCGCGAGACGGCGGCCGGCATCTGGGCGGAGATCAACGAGCCGAACCTCGTCGAGAACATCCAACCGACACGGGACCGCGCGACGCTGGTGCTCAGCAAGGGCGAGGACCACGCGGTGACGAGCATCCGCCTCCGCAAGATCTGACGCGGGGCCCCGGGACACGAGCCCGGGGAACGGGCCGGCTCAGTACCAGTGCGGGGAGCGCGCCTGCCACTGGCTCAGCGCGTTGCACGGGGTGCCGTAGGACCGCTTGATGTAGTCCAGGCCCCACGTGATCTGGGTGACCGGGTTGGTGCGCCAGTCGCCGGCGACCGTGCCCATCTTCGAGCCGGGCAGGGACTGCGGGATGCCGTAGGCGCCGGACGACGGGTTCGAGGCCCACCAGCGCCAGTCGCTCTCGCCCATCCACAGCTGGTCGAGGCAGGACCACTGCGACTCGCCGAAGCCGTACTCGGGCAGCAGCAGCCGGGCGGCGGCCTTGGGGTCGTCCTGGGCGTTCGCGAGGACACGCTTGCGCTCCGCGGCGCGGGCGGCGCGCTCTGCGGCATCCCGGCGCTTCTTGGCCGCGGCCTCGGCCCGGGCGCGGTCGACGGCGGCCGCCTTGGCCGCGACGACGGCGCGCTGGGAGTTCGTGGCGGACCGGTCCGCGGCGACCCGGACCGCGTCGAGCAGGGCGACCTGGCTCTCCTCGGTGGAGGTGGCGGTCGTCGTCGGGTCGATGGCCAGGCTCAGGGGCTCCGCGTTCGCCGTGTTCTCGCCCGCCGCGGTGAGTGCCACACCGCTGGTGACGACCGCGGCGACCAGGCTCGTCGACACGAGCGGCCGCCCGACGACCGACACGGCGGTCCGCCCGAGCGACCGCCTGGGAGCAGCGTGGCGCGGTGCGTGACGCGGGGTGTAGCGAGCCATGAGGGGCGGACGGGACCTTCCGGCAGGGGCGGGGGCAGGCGTGGCGGGGCGACGGCAGGGGCGTTACGGAATCGAGACCTTACAATAGGGAGTCCGGGCACAGACCCGAAATCGCGCGCTGAGCATCCACTCAGACGAGCAGGTCACAGCCGTTCGGCTCAGACCTCGATCCCCTCGAGCAGGTCCGTGACCAGCGCCGCGATCGGGCTGCGCTCGGACCGGGTCAGGGTGACGTGGGCGAAGAGCGGGTGCCCCTTGAGCGCCTCGACGACCGCGACGACGCCGTCGTGGCGGCCCACACGGAGGTTGTCGCGCTGGGCGACGTCGTGGGTGAGGACGACCTTGGAGTTCTGCCCGATGCGCGAGAGCACCGTGAGCAGCACGTTGCGCTCCAGGCTCTGGGCCTCGTCGACGATGACGAACGCGTCGTGGAGGCTGCGGCCGCGGATGTGGGTCAGCGGCAGCACCTCCAGCATCCCGCGGTCGAGCACCTCCTCGACGACCTCCCGCGAGACGAGCGCCGAGAGGGTGTCGAAGACGGCCTGCCCCCACGGGTTCATCTTCTCGGCCTCCGAGCCCGGGAGGTACCCGAGCTCCTGGCCGCCGACGGCGTAGAGGGGGCGGAAGACGACGACCCGGCGCTGCTGGCGGCGCTCCATGACCGCCTCGAGCCCGGCACAGAGGGCGAGGGCGGACTTGCCGGTGCCGGCGCGTCCTCCGATGCTCATGATGCCGACGTCCGGGTCGAGCAGGAGGTCGAGGGCGATGCGCTGCTCCGCGCTGCGACCGTGCAGCCCGAAGGCGTCGCGGTCGCCGCGGACGAGCCGGACCTGCTTGTCCGGGCCGACCCGCCCGAGCCCCGACCCGCGGGGCGACATGAGCTTGAGGCCGGTGTGGCACGGCAGCTCGGCGGCCTGCACGTTCTCGAGGCGGCCGTACTCGTAGAGGTGGTCCATCTCCTCGACGGTGACGTCGAGCTCGCCCATCCCGGTCCAACCGGACTCGACGGCGAGCTCGGCGCGGTACTCCTCGGCGTCGAGCCCGCACGCGGAGGCCTTGACCCGCATCGGCAGGTCCTTGCTGACGACCGTGACGAGCCGGCCCTCGTTCGCGAGGTTGCGCGCGACCGCGAGGATGCGCGTGTCGTTGTCACCGAGGCGGAAGCCCGCCGGCAGCGACATCGGGTCGGTGTGGTTGAGCTCGACCCGCAGGGTGCCGTCGACGTCGCCGACGGGCACGGGGGCGTCGAGGCGGCCGGCCTTGATCCGCAGGTCGTCGAGCATCCGCAGCGCGGTGCGCGCGAAGTACCCGAGCTCGGGATGGTGACGCTTGGCCTCCAGCTCGGTGACGACGACCACGGGGAGGACGACCTCGTGCTCGGCGAAGCGGAAGATGGCCCGTGGGTCCGAGAGGAGGACCGAGGTGTCGAGCACGAACGTCCGGCGCGGCTCCTCCCCCGCTCGCGTGGTGCCTGCCGTCGGCGTACTCGAGGCCATTGCCGCTCCTGGTGGTCGAGGGAGGTGCGTGCCTCGACGGTACGACTCCCCCGACGGCGGGGGGCCGGAGGTGGGGACCGGCGTGTCGGGACGGGCGAGGCGGATGTGACTCGTGCGACGCGTGTGACGAAAAGTCACCCCGCGTTCACGTCCCGAAGCGCCGGTGCCGTTCGCCGTAGGCGCGCAGTGCGCGGAGGAAGTCGACCTTGCGGAAGTCCGGCCAGAAGGCCTCGCAGAAGTAGAACTCGCTGTGGGCGCTCTGCCACAGGAGGAACCCGCCGAGCCGCTGCTCCCCCGAGGTGCGGATCACGAGGTCCGGGTCGGGCTGGCCCTTCGTGTAGAGGTGCTCGGCGATGTGCTCGACGTCGAGCAGCTCGGCGAGCTCCTCGATGCTCGTGCCCTTCGTCGCGTGCTCGTGGAGGAGGGAGCGGACGGCGTCGGCGATCTCGCGGCGGCCGCCGTACCCCACCGCGACGTTGACGATCATCCCCTCGACGTCCCGGGTGGACTCGCTCGCCGCCTTGAGCCCCTGGGTCGTGGAGGCGGGCAGCAGGTCGAGCGCACCCACCGGGTGGATCCGCCAGCGGTGGGTGGCCGCGAGCTCGTCGACGGTGCGCCCGATGATGTCGAGCAGCGGGCGCAGCTCGGCCTCGGGCCGGTTGAGGTTGTCGGTGGAGAGCAGCCAGAGCGTGACGACCTCGACGCCGACCTCCTCGCACCACGAGAGGAGGTTGGCGATGTTGTCCGCGCCGGCCTGGTGGCCCTCCTGCGTGCCCGCGCCGCGCAGCTTGGCCCACCGGCGGTTGCCGTCGACGAGGACACCGACGTGTCGCGGGATGTGGACCGACCCGAGCTGACGGGTCAGCCGCTTGGCGTACGCGGCGTAGACCACGTCGCTGAGCCGCCGCATGCCTCACGTCCTCCCGCGCGCTCCCGAGCCGTCGCCCGGTGGGCCCGGGTTCGTGCGGCCCACGCTACTCCGTGCTCCCGGGCGTCCCCGCCCGCGTCGCCGTGCCGGTCGCGGGCCGTCCCCACCGGCGTCCCCGGCGGGCACGGCCCGGGCCCACGACACCCCTGCTGACCTCGGCGGCTAGCAACCTACGGTCGCGTAGGTTACGCTCGACCCATGACCGAGCCCGAGCCGAACACGCCCGACCAGGGCCGCCTCGAGGTGCTCGAGAGCCGGGTCGAGGCCGCCCTCCAGCAGGTCAAGCCCCACCTCCGCGGGTGGCTGCACGCAGCGATGACGCCCATCGCGCTCGTCGCCGGGATCATCCTCGTCGTCCTCGCGACGACCACCGAGGGCAAGGTCTCCGCCGCGGTGTTCGCCGGCACCGCCGTGCTCCTCTTCGGCACCTCCGCGGTCTACCACCGCGGTACCTGGTCCCCCCGCGTCGGGGGCGTCCTGCGCCGCCTCGACCACTCGAACATCTTCCTCATCATCGCCGGCAGCTACACGCCGTTCGCGCTGCTGCTGCCCACCGACCAGGCCCGCACGATGCTCCTCATCGTCTGGAGCGGCGCGGTGCTCGGGGTCCTCTTCCGGGTCTTCTGGAGCCACGCCCCGCGCTGGCTCTACGTCCCCGCCTACGTGATGCTCGGCTGGGTCGCGGTCTTCTACTTCGGCCCGCTCGTCAACCACGCCGGTGCCGCCGTCATGGCCTGGGTCGTCGTCGGCGGGGTGCTCTACAGCCTCGGGGCGGTCGTCTACGGCACGAAGCGGCCGGACATCTCGCCGCGCTGGTTCGGCTTCCACGAGGTGTTCCACGCGCTGACCGTCCTGGCGTTCGCCGCGCACTTCATCGCCGCGTCGATGGCGCTGACGGGCCCCGCGGCCTGATCCCGGGGGCCTCGGCGCCCGTGCCCGACCCGGAGCCGGCGGGGCTCAGCCCCCGCCGTCACCGCGGCCGGGATCACCGCCGCCCGCGTCCTCACCCGGGGTGTCGCCGTCCGCGGAGCCAGGCTCGTCGACCTCGTCGGGGCCGGCCTGCGGGTCGTCCTTGCCGCGGTGGGCGCGCTGCTGGCGGTACGACATCCGGCGCATCCGCGCGTTCATGTTCCGCATGAGGAACCACAGCGCGAGCCCGAGGAGGGCGAAGGCCAGGAACGCGAGGAAGCCGGTCGAGACGTCGGGGGGTGAGTCGTTCATGCGGCACGCTCCGTGCGGGTGTCGAGGACGAGGGTGAGGTCGCCTCGGGTGGCCAGCGCGTCGGCCTCCGCGAGGTCGGTGGGCAGCCCGGCGAAGAGGTCGTCCTCGCCCTCGGCGACCGGGACGTAGGACGCGGCGGCCTCGTACTCCTCGACCGGCCAGACCCGGGCCTGCACCTCGCGCGACACCCGGAAGAAGTTGCCGTCGGGGTCGACCTGCGTGGCGTGTGCAAGGAGCGCGGCGTCGCGGCGGTCGTACCAGTCGGCGCACTGCACCCGGGTGGTGACGACCCGCTCGGGCCGGTTCCAGCCCTCGAGCCACTCGGCGTACGGGCTCTCCTCGCCGAGCGCCGTGAGGGCCTCGTGGAAGGCCTCGATGCGGGCCCGGTTGAAGGTCTGGTTGTAGTAGAGCTTGAGCGGCTGCCAGGCCGGACCGGCGTCCGGGAAGCGCCCGGGGTCCCCGGCGGCGTCGAACGCGGCCGTGGACACGTCGTGGCACATGATGTGGTCGGGGTGGGGGTAGCCGCCGTCCTCGTCGTACGTCGTCATGACGTGCGGGCGGAACCGGCGGATCTCGCGCACCAGCGCCTCGGTCGTCACCTCGAGCGGCTCGAGGGCGAAGCAGCCGTCGGGCAGTGCCGGCAGCGGGTCGCCCTCGGGGAGGCCGGAGTCGACGAAGCCGAGCCAGGTGTGCTGGACGCCGAGGATCTCCTGCGCGCGGGCCATCTCGTCGCGGCGGACCTGGGCGAGGTCGCGCAGGATGTGGATGTCGTCCTTGAGGCGGGGGTTGAGGATGTCTCCCCGCTCCCCTCCCGTGCAGGAGACGACGAGCACCTCGTGGCCGGCGTCGACGTACTTCGCCATCGTCGCCGCGCCCTTGCTCGACTCGTCGTCCGGGTGCGCGTGGACGCACATGAGCCGGAGCCGTTCGGACATGCGAGACCCTTCGGTGTGGGTGGACCGGGCGGTGCCCGAGAATGGACCGAGGACCATCCTCTCACTGCCCACCGACGCCCCGAGGAGCACCGTGCCCCTGCCCGACCCGAGGACCCCCGCCGGTCGCCGCACCGCCCTCGCGATCCTCGCCGTGGCCGCCGCCGTGGCGGGCGTCGCCTGGTACGGCTGGACCACGACCGCGGGCCAGGTCCGGCCGACCGTCACGGGGTACAGCGTGGTGTCGGACTCGGTGACGAAGGTCGGCTACGACCTCACCCGCCCGCAGGGCACCGCCGTCACCTGCCGGGTCAGCGCCCTGGACTCGCGCAAGGGCCGGGTGGGCACCGTCGAGGACGCCGTTCCGGCCGACGGCCCCACCACGCTGCACCGCGTCGTCGAGGTGCGCACGAGCGCCCGGGCGGTCACCGGCGTCGTCGAGTCGTGCACCCGGGTCGGCACCGGGGGCTGAGCCGGAGGCCCCGGAGGCGCGGTCCGATGCGAAGGATGTGCTTCCGGAGGCGCCCGTTGCTAGACTGAGGGCTTCACGTTCGGGTCTGGGTCCGAGATGTCGCTGAGCACCAGCGGTCGGCCCCGGGCCCGTTGCCGTAGCACCCCCGGCGCACCCGCGAGGGTCCGGCGCCCACGTACCCGCAGGAGTTGACCACCCGTGACCGAGACGACGACCAACCAGAGCTACCTGACCCAGGGCGCCTACGACCGTCTCAAGGCCGAGCTCGAGGAGCTCTCCGGCCCGGGTCGGACCGAGATCGCGAAGAAGATCGAGGCGGCCCGCGAGGAGGGCGACCTCAAGGAGAACGGCGGCTACCACGCGGCCAAGGAGGAGCAGGGCAAGATGGAGGCCCGCATCCGCCAGCTGACCCAGCTCCTCGAGAACGCGACGATCGGCGAGACGCCCAAGGACGACGGCGTCGTCGAGCCCGGGATGATCGTCACCGTCGACATGTTCGGCGACGAGGAGGAGTTCCTCCTCGGGTCGCGCGAGATCACCGACTCCTCGATGCAGGTGTTCTCCGAGAAGTCCCCGATCGGCGCGGCCGTCAACGGCCACAAGGTCGGCGACACCGTCTCCTACGAGGCACCGACCGGCAAGAAGATCGAGGTCAAGGTGCTCAAGGCGGTGCCGTACACCGGCTGAGCCCCGCACCGCACCGGACGGCCCGGCCCCCGCTCCAGGGGGCCGGGCCGTCCGGCGTCCGGGTCCGTGCGAGGTGCGGCCCGCGTCGCCGGGCCGTCCGGCGTCCGGGTCCGTGCGCCCCTCACCTCGCCGTGCCCCCCTCACCTCGCCGTGCCCCCCTCACCTCGCCGTGCCCCCCTCACCTCGCCGCGCCGGGGTGCCAGGGCACCCCGACAGGACGAGGTCGCCCCGGCGCCCTGCGGATGACACCGGCCGGCGGTCAGACCGGGCGGACGCCGTCGACGAGAGTGCGGGTGGCTCCACCCACCCACGTCACGCCGTCGACGACGTCGACGTGCACCCGCCCCTCGCGTCCGATGACCGCCCCCTGCGCCGCGACGTAGTGCTCGGGCAGGTGGCCGGCGGGCACGAGCCACTGCGCGAGCCCGGCGTTGAGGCTGCCCGTGACGGGGTCCTCACCGACGTCGCGGTCGTCCGAGTAGAACGCACGCACCTCGAGGGCGACGCCGTCCGCGCGGGAGTCCTCGGGGTGGACCGCGGCGAGGCCGACCTTCATCCCGGAGCAGCGGGCCCGGTCGGGGTCGGCGGTGAGCACGTCGTCCGGAGAGCGCAGGAGCAGCCCGAGCCACCCCGGCCCGTTGTCGACCCAGGCGGCGTCGAGCACCACGCCCGGGTCGAGCCGGAGGGCGTCGACGACCCGTGCGAGCTCGTCCTCGGCCACCGGCCCCGACCGGCGCAGGGGTGGCGCCGCGAACCGGAGGAGGCCGTCGCGGCGCACCTCGACCAGGCCCGCTGCGCACTGCTGGACGACGACACCGTCGCGCTGCGGCACTCCCCCGGCCTCGAGCCACGCGTGGGCGGTGCCGAGCGTGGGGTGCCCCGCGAACGGCAGCTCACCGCCGGTGGTCCAGATCCGCACCCGGTAGTCGGCGGCCGGGTCGGTGGGGGCGACGAGGAAGGTCGTCTCGGAGAGGTTGGTCCACCGGGCGACCGCGAGCATCTCGTCGTCGTCGAGCCCGTCGGCGTCATGGACGACGGCCAGGGCGTTGCCCCGGAACGGCCGGTCGGAGAAGACGTCGACGAAGCGCACGGCAGGCATGCGCCCATCGAAGCACGGCGCCTCAGTCGGTGGTGCGGCGCACGAACGCCCGCACGGCCAGCGGGGCGAGCACGGCGGACAGGCCGACCGCCCACAGCACGGTGGTGAGCACCGGGTGCTGGAGGGGCAGCGCGGCGTCGGCGGGCAGGGGGATGCCGTCGTTGCCCCAGAGCTCGCGCAGGGCCTGGACCAGGGAGCTGATCGGGTTCCACTCGGCGAGCAGGCGGAGCCAGTCGGGCATCACGTCGGTGCGCGCGAAGGCGTTGCTCAGGAAGGTCAGCGGGAAGATGGTCGTGAACATGACGCCCTGGACGGCCTCGACCGAGCGCAGCGCGGAGCCGAAGAGGATGCCGACCCAGATCATCGCGAAGCCGAAGAGGATGAGCAGCGCGTAGCCGGCCAGGCCCCGGAGCAGGCCGTCGTGGATGCCCCAGCCGATGAACAGGCCCGTGACGGACATGACGACGATGCCGATCATCGAGTGGATGAGGCTGGAGATGCTCCGGGCCACGACGACGGCCGAGCGGCCGATGGGCAGCGAGCGGAACCGGTCGACGATGCCCTTGCCGATGTCGGTGTTGAGGCCGATCGCGACGACGAAGGCGCTGAACGTCATCGTCTGGGCCATGATCCCCGGGAGCAGCCACTCCTTGTAGTCGACGCCCGGGATGCTGATCGAGCCGCCGAAGACGAAGGCGAACAGCAGGACGAACATCACCGGCTGAGCGGTGACGTCGGTGAGCATCTCGGGCTGGCGCTTGATGTGGGTGAGGTTGCGGCGCACGAGCGCCCACACCTGGCGGCCCGGCCCGGGCCGCTGGTCGGCGGTGTGGACGGGGTGGAAGGTGCGGTCGGGCGTCGTGGTCATCGCGGGTCCTCCGGCTGGGGCTCGGCGTCGGGGTCCTCGGCGCGGTGGCCGGTGAGGGTGAGGAAGACGTCGTCGAGGCTCGGGCGCTGCAGCCCGATGTCGTCGAGGGCGATGCCCTCCTGCTCGAGCCGTGCGGCGATCCGGGTCAGGGCCGAGACGCCCTCGGCGGCGGCGCTGATCCGTCGCGAGCCGTGGTCGACGTGGATCTCGCCGATCTCGGAGCGGACGACCTCCGCGGCCCGATCGACCTCGTCGGGGCGGCTCACCGCGACCACGAGGCTCGCGGCGCCCGAGCGGTCCTTGAGCTCGAGCGGGGTGCCGTCGGCGATGACCTTGCCGTGGTCGACGACGACGATGCGGTCCGCCAGCTGGTCGGCCTCGTCGAGGTACTGGGTGGTGAGGAACAGGGTCGTGCCGTCACGGACGAGGTCGCGCAGCACGCCCCACAGCTCGACGCGGCTGCGGGGGTCGAGGCCGGTGGTCGGCTCGTCGAGGAAGAGCACGGGCGGCGTGGCGACGAGGCTCGCCGCGAGGTCGAGCCGACGGCGCATCCCCCCCGAGTACTCCTTGACGACCTTGTCACCCGCCTCGGTGAGCGAGAACCGCTCGAGCAGCTCGTCGGCGACCCGCCGCACCGAGGAGCGCTCGAGGCCGTAGAGGTCGGCGACGAGGCGGAGGTTCTCGCGGCCGGTGAGCAGCTCGTCGACGGTGGCGGACTGCGCCGTGAGGCCCATCCGCTGCCGCACCGCGTCGGCGTCGCGGACGACGTCGAGGCCGGCGACCCGGCCGTAGCCGCTCGTGGGCCGGGAGAGCGTGGTCATCATCCGCACGGTGGTGGTCTTCCCCGCGCCGTTCGGGCCGAGCATCGAGAAGACGCTGCCCTCCGGCACCGAGAAGCTCACGCCGTCGACCGCCGTGAAGTCACCGAAGCGCTTCACGAGGTCGACGGCCTCGATCGCGATGTCGCCGGCCGTCATGCGGAGACCGTATGCCCCACCACCGACACCCGTCACCCGGCTTTCGCCGGCCCGAGGCCGGCAGCGAGCGCCCGCGCGGTCGCCGGGCGGCTCTCGGCGAGCAGACCGACGGCGAAGAGCAGGTAGTCGCGGTCGACGACGGCCGCCGCGCGGTCGGGGACGCGCCAGCCGCCGCCGTGGTCGGTGAGGGCGGCGCCGAGGACGCGCCCGGCGAGCCCGTCCGGACCGTGCCGGAGCACGCCACCGGAGCCGACGACCAGCCCGACGTCAGCGAGCGGGCGGGGCCGCTCGCCCGCCGCGGGGCGACCGTGCCGACGCACGGCGACGGTCACCGCGACGGTCGCCAGGGCCTCCTCGGCCGCCCAGTCCTCGGGCGTCGAGGCCACGTGACCGGGGTCGGCGACGACCCGGGCCGCGTACCCCGTCACGGCCTCCGCCCGGGGCAGTCGCTCCCGTTCGGCGGCCTCGAGGACCCCCTCGGCGTTCCACCGCATCCCGAGGTCCGCCTCGACGGTGCGGGCGTGCCAGACCGTGCCGACGACCTCCCGGTGGATGGTCGCGTCCTCCCCCTGCGGCGTGATCACGGAGTACACGTCGGTCGTGGCGCCCCCGACGTCGACCACGAGCACGTCCTCGCCACGCACCTCGGCGAGCAGCTCGACCCCCCGGAGGACGGCGTCGGGCGTCGCCGCCCGGACGAGCTCGGCGAAACCCCGGCCGCGGGAGAGCCCCTTGCCGCCGATGACGTGCCGGAGGAACACCTCGCGGATGGCGGCCCGGGCACCCTCGGGCGCCACCGCGCCGATGCGGGGCAGGACGTTGCCGGCGACGACGTGCCGCCGGCCGGTCGCGTCGAGCTCGGCGACGACCGCGGGGACGGCGTCGGCGTTGCCCGCCACGACGACCGGCGCGGACACCCGGGCGCGGGCGAGCCGGCGGGCGTTGTGCACGAGGACGTCGGCGTTGCCGCCGTCGGTGCCGCCGACGAGGAGGACGACGTCGGGGCGGGCCGCCCGCAGGGCGGCGACGTCGACCCCGGCCATCGGCCCGGCCGCCACGTGGACCACCCGGGCCCCCGCGGACAGCCCCACCCGGAACCCGGCCTCGGCGGTCACCTCGCGCTCGTAGCCGACGACGGCCAGGCGCAGCCCACCCCCGGCGCTGGAGCACAGGAGGAGGCGCCCGCGGTCGGGGTCCACCCCGAGCTCGGCACGCACGGCGTCGACGCCGTCCATGACGTCGGTGCCGACGGTCGTGGGGTGCGACGCCCGCCCGAGCACCGCGCCGTCGTCCGCGACGAGCAGCGCCTTGGTGAAGGTCGACCCGACGTCGACGCACAGGACCGAACCCACCCGCGGAACCCTAGTGGCCGAGCCCACCGCCGCCGGTCGCCCCCTCTCCGGCACGACCCACCCGTCGAGTGAACAGAACACGCCGCGCGAGCCCGGGCTCTCGCGGCGTGTTCTGTTCACTCGACGGGGTCAACCCCCGGGGAGCGGCGGCTCAGGTGAGGCGGTCGAGGGCCTGGCGCAGGTCGGCGACGAGGTCGGCGACGTCCTCGATGCCGACCGAGAGCCGGACGAGGTCGCCGGGGACCTCGAGCTCGGTGCCCGCGACGGAGGCGTGCGTCATCCGGCCCGGGTGCTCGATGAGGGACTCGACACCTCCGAGGGACTCCCCGAGCGTCCACAGCTGGGTCTCGGCGCAGACCTTGGCCGCGACGTCCTCGCCGCCCTTGACCCGGAAGGCCACCATCCCGCCGAAGCGCTTCATCTGGCGCGCGGCGATGTCGTGGTTCGGGTGGTCCGGCAGGCCCGGGTAGTGCACGGCCGTGACGCCGGGGTGGCTCTGGAGGAAGTCGACGACCGCCTCGGCGTTGTCGCAGTGCCGCTCCATCCGGACCGCGAGGGTCTTGAGCCCGCGCAGCACGAGCCACGCATCGAAGGGTCCGGCGACGGCGCCCATCGAGTTCTGGTGGAACGCGATCCGCTCCGAGACCGACTCGCCGTCGCGCGTCGTGGCACCGGGAGCGACGACCACGGCCCCGCCGACGACGTCGCTGTGGCCGCCGCAGTACTTCGTCGTGGAGTGGACCACGACGTCGGCGCCGAGGGCGATGGGGCTCTGCAGGTACGGCGAGGCGAAGGTGTTGTCGACCACGAGCAACGCGCCGGCCTCGTGGGCGACCTCGGCGATGGCCGCGATGTCGGCGATGCCGAGCAGCGGGTTCGTCGGCGTCTCGACCCAGACCATCCGGGTCTCGGGGCGGATGGCCGCGCGCACCGACTCGACGTCGGCGACGGTGGCGATCGAGTGGTCGGCACCCCACGGCTTGAGCACGCGGTTGAAGAGGCGGTACGTGCCGCCGTACGCGTCCGACGGGACGACGACGTGGTCGCCCGGGGTGAGCAGCGCGCGGAGCACGGTGTCCTCCCCGGCCAGACCGCTCGCGAACGCGAAGCCGCGCTCGCCGCCCTCGAGCGCCGCGATGCACTCCTCGAGCGCGGTGCGGGTCGGGTTGGCCGAGCGGGAGTACTCGTAGCCGCCGCGGAGGCCACCGACACCGTCCTGCTTGTAGGTGCTCACCTGGTGGATCGGCGGCACGACGGCGCCGGTCAGGGGGTCCGGCTCCTGCCCGGCGTGGATGGCGCGGGAGGAGAAGCCGAGGTCGTCGGGAGTCATGCCGTCGAGCGTAGGCGCTCGGGCCGGCCGGTCACGAACGGCCCCGGGTCAGTGCAGGTGCTTCTGCCACTCCCGGAGGTGACCGCTCTCGCGGTACCCCTGGGCCGCGTTGACGGCGAGCATGTGGGCGTTCTCGACGGCGTTCCACGTCCGCACCGTGCGCACCTCCGCCACCGCGGCCGCGAGCGCGCGGAGGTTCGCCTGCTTGAGGGCGAGGCCGAGCCCGTGGCCGCGGTGCTCACTCAGGACGAGGGTGTCCTGCTGGTAGGCCAGCGTCGGGGCGTCGCGGGGCACCTGGACGGTCGTGAACCCGACGAGCCGCCCGCTCGCGAGGTGACGCGCGTACGTCGAGACGACGCGGCGCCCCATCGCGGCCGTCTTGAGGTCCTCCGCCCGGACCCGCGCGGCGTCCCACTCCTCCTCCTCGAGGTCGAGCTCACCGAGGGGCGCGTCGGTCGACATCCGCCGGGCGAGGACCGCACGGTCCTCGAGGTCGGCGTCCGGCATCGCGTCGACGTGCGACTCGAGGCGGTACCCCGGAGCCGGGGACGGCACCTCGACGGGCGCACCGGCGGCGAGGTCGAGGTCGGAGCGCAGGACGGTCTGCGCGGGTGTGAAGCCGCGCCGCAGGGCCCAGCCCTCCTCGGGGTCCGCGTCGGCGGGGCCCAGCCAGTGGGTCTCGGCGAGGAGGGTGGTGCGCCCGAGGTCGTGCGCGGTCGCCTCGGCCCAGCGCAGCAGCACCGACCCGACCCCTGCCCGCCGGTGCTGCGGCAGCGTGGCGAGGTACACCCACGCCACCTGCGTGTTGTCGCGCAGGGGCGCCACGAGACCGGCCGCCCCGACCACGACGCCGCCCTCGACCGCCGCCACCTGGGGACGGTGCTTCGTCGTGTCCCGCTCGAGGCCGCGCAGCTCGTCGGCGGTCCACGCGTCGTGGGCGTCACCGAGGGCGTGCCGCCCTGCCGCGGTGAAGGCGTCGGCCCACGCCGAGAAGCGGGCGGAGGCGTCGGCGGCAGGGTCGAGTCCGGAGACGGGGACGAGGTCGGGCACGAGGAACACCGTGCCATCCCCCGGAGTTGGACTCGACATGATTTTCGGCTCCCGTGCCAAGACCACCCTCCCCACCCGCGACGAGGCCCTGCCGGGCCGCGACCACCGGCTCTTCCCCGTGCCGGCCACGCACGAGGTGCTCGGCACCCCGCTCGAGGGGCCCTGGCCCGACGGCACCGAGGTGCTGTACGTCGGCATGGGGTGCTTCTGGGGGGTCGAGCGGATCTTCTGGCAGCTGCCCGGCGTCGTGACGACCGCCGCGGGGTACATGGGCGGCTACACGGCCAACCCCACGTACGACGAGACCTGCACGGGCCGCACGGGCCACGCCGAGGCGGTCCTCGTGGCGTACGACCCGTCCGTGACCTCCCCCGAGCTGCTGCTCAAGGCATTCTGGGAGAACCACGACCCCACGCAGGGCAACCGGCAGTACAACGACGTCGGCACCGCGTACCGCTCGGTGGTCTACACGACGACGCCGGGCCAGGCGGCTGCGGCCGAGAAGACGCGCGATGCGTTCCAGCAGGTCCTCACGCAGGCCGGGCGGGGCGAGATCACGACGACGATCGCCCCCGCCGACCAGGCCGGGCCGTTCTGGTACGCCGAGGAGTACCACCAGCAGTACCTCCACAAGAACCCCGGGGGCTACTGCAACCACGGCCCGAACGGGCTCACCTGCCCCGTCGGCGTCGCGAACCTCCCGGCGCAGACAGACATCCTCCCCCCGTCCTGACCGCCCGGCCACGGAGCTCAGCGGACGAGCTGCTGCTCGCCGGCGACCCGGGCCAGGGAGACCTGCAGCCGCCCGAGCAGGTCCGCCAGGGTGCCGCGGTCGCCCTCCGACCACTCCTCGAGCGCGATGCCGACGAGCTCCTCGCGCCGCCGCCGCTCCCGGGCCAGGACCGCGCACCCGTCGTCCGTGAGGTGGATGCGGTGGGCCCGGCGGTCGCCGGGGTCCTGCTCGCGGTCGAGGAACCCCCGCTCGACGAGGGCGGCCACCCGGCGGCTCGTCGTCGAGGGATCCAGCCCGCCCGCGTCGGCGAGGTCGACGGCGCGCCGCGGCCCGACCTTCGCCGTCAGCGCGAGCAGCGCGTACTCGCCGCGGGTCACCGGAGCGTCGACGACGTGGGAGCGGCTCAACAGGCCGAAGAGGGCCGCGAGGTGCTCGGTGACGAGCGGTTCGGCAGCGGGGTTCACGTCACCACGGTACGGCAATTGTGCAGTCCGTGCAGAATTCTCCGCACCGGTCCATACTGCGGGTATGACCCCGGACGCCGCGGTCCCCGCCGTCGAGCCGCGCAGCCCCTCGCTGCGGCACCGCAAGAAGCAGGAGACCCGGCGCCGCCTCCACACGGCCGCGGTGCGCCTCGCGGTCGCCCGTGGGGTCCAGGACGTCACGGTCGAGGAGGTCGCCGCCCTCGCCGAGGTGTCCCCGCGCACCTTCTTCAACTACTTCGCGACGAAGGAGGACGCCGTCGTCGGTGCCGACCCGGAGCGTCCGGACCGGCTCCGCACCGCCGTGCTCGCCCGGCCCGCCGACGAGCCCCTCGCCCTGGCGGTCCGCGAAGTGCTCGGCGAGCAGCTGAGAGAGCTCGAGTCCGACCCCGAGCTGTGGCGCATGCGCAACGAGCTCGCGGCCCGCTCCCCCGAGCTCGCCGGGCGGCTCGCCGGCGCCGGGGACCGGCTCGAGCGGGCGCTCGTCGAGGCCGCCTACGAGCGGTCGGGCACCGACCCGGCCACCGACCTCGGGACCGGCCTGACCGCCCGCGTCGCGATGGCCGCCGTCCGCGCGGCGTTCCACCAGCACCGGCTCACCGGGACCAGCGGGTCGCTCGCGGCCCGTCTCGACGCCGCGTTCGACGCCGCCGGGCTCGGCTGAGCCTCGCCCCCCGGGCTCCCTAGATCGCGGCGGCCGTCTCGGTGCCCTGACGGATGGCGCGCTCGGCGTCGAGCTCGGCGGCCAGATCCGCCCCGCCGACGACGTGCACCCGGATCCCGCGCTCGGCGAGCGGGTCGGCGAGGCCGCGCACCGACTCCTGCCCGGCGCACACCACGACGGTGTCGCACGGGATGACCCGCCGCTCGGTGCCACCCTCTCCGAGCCGCACGTGCAGGCCGTCGTCGTCGATGCGCACGTACTCCGCCACGCCGGTGACCTGCTCGACCCCCTTGGCCCGCAACGACGCCCGGTGGACCCAGCCGGTCGTCTTCCCGAGGCCCCTGCCGATGGAGGTCGCCTTCCGCTGGAGCAGGACCACCTCGCGCGGGCTGGGTTCGGGCTCGGTGGGGACCACCCCGCCCCGGGTCCGCGCCGGGTCGCCCACGCCCCACTCGTGCCGCCAGGCGTCGACGTCGAGGGTGGCCGAGTGCTCGCTCGTGAGGAACTCGCAGACGTCGACGCCCACACCGCCCGCGCCGATGACCGCGACGCGGTGGCCGGCCTCGCGCTCGCCCCGGACCAGCTGGTCGTACGTCATCACCATCGGGTGCTCGATGCCCGGGATGTCGGGGAGCCGCGGGCTGACCCCGGTCGCGACGACGACGTCGTCGACCCCGGCGGCCGCGAGCGCGTCGGCGTCGGCCCACTCCCCGAGGCGGACGGGGACGCCGAGCACCTCGAGCCGCCGGGTGAAGTAGCGGATCGTCTCGGAGAACTCCTCCTTGCCCGGGATGCGCATCGCGATGTCGAACTGCCCGCCGAGGTGGTCGCGCGCCTCGATGAGCTCGACCTCGTGGCCCCGCTCGGCCGCGGTGACGGCGGCGGCCATCCCGGCCGGCCCACCACCGACGACGGTCACCCTGCGGCGCGCCGGGGCGGTCCCGATGACCAGCTCGGTCTCGTGGCCCGCTCGCGGGTTGACCATGCACGTGGCGCGCTGCTTGACGAAGGTGTGGTCGAGGCACGCCTGGTTGCACGCGATGCACGTGTTGATCTCGTCGGAGCGCCCCTCGGCGGCCTTGCGGACGAACTCCGGGTCGGCGAGGAACGGACGCGCGAGCGAGACGAGGTCGGCTCCGCCGGCGAGCACCTGCTCGGCCACGTCGGGGGTGTTGATGCGGTTCGTCGCCACGACGGGCAGCGAGACGTGCTCCTTGAGCCGGGCGGCGTACCCCGCGAAGGCCGCGCGGGGTACCGACGTGACGATCGTCGGCACCCGGGCCTCGTGCCACCCGATGCCGAGGTTGAGGATGCTCGCCCCCGCCGCCTCGACCTCACGCGCCAGCGCGGTCACCTCGTCCCAGGTCTGGCCGTCCTCGACGAGGTCGAGCACCGAGATCCGGTACACGAGGAGGAAGTCCGGCCCCGCCGCCTCGCGGACGGCGCGCACGACCTCGACGGCGAAGCGGCGCCGGTTCTCCGGCGACCCGCCCCACCGGTCGGTGCGGCGGTTGGTCCGCGGAGCGAGGAACTGGTTGACGAGGTAGCCCTCGGAACCCATGACCTCGACGCCGTCGTACCCCGCCTCGCGGGCGAGCCGGGCGGCGCGGGCGAAGGCCCGCACCTGGCGGCGCACGCCCCGGTCGGACAGCGCCCGGGGCCGGAAGCGGCTGATCGGGCTCTTGACGGCCGACGGTGCGACGCACCACGGGGTGTACGCGTAGCGCCCGGCGTGCAGGAGCTGGAGGGCGATGCGCCCGCCCTCGGCGTGCACGGCATCGGTCACGACCCGGTGCCGGGCCAGCTCGCGGCGGCTGGTCAGCTTCGAGGCGCCCGGGTAGAGCGTGCCCTCGAGGTTGGGGGCGAAGCCACCGGTGACGATGAGCGCCGCGCCGCCGCGGGCCCGCTCGGCGAGGTAGGCGGCGAGCTTCGGGAAGTCCTTCGCGCGGTCCTCCAGCCCGGTGTGCATCGACCCCATGACGACCCGGTTGGGCAGCGTCAGGTGGCCGAGGTCGAGCGGGGCGAGCAGGTGGGGGTGGTCGCTCATCGGGCCTTCCTCGTCGGACGCGCCGGGCCGGTCGGGGTCGGCGTCGTCGACCGGGTCAGCTCCCCGAGGGGGTTCGGCGGCGGCGCCACCAGCGGCGCCTCGGACGAGCCTCCCCCGAAGCTACCGGCGGGTCAACAACCGCCGGCTGTGAGGATGCTCGCAGCGCGCGCCACCGCTCGACGAGGTCGTCGACGTCGACGGTCGGGGCGAGCAGCGCGGGCAGGCGCGGGTCCGGCGGACGGAGCCGGTCGCGGCGCACTCGGAGGTTGTAGTCGTCCAGGACGGCCCGCACCGACTCCTCGGTGCGCAGGTCGAGCAGGCTCTCCGGGAAGGTCGCCGCCTCCTTGCGGAGCGCGACGGCCGGAGGCAGGGCTCCCGTGAAGTCGAGCTGCTCGCGCTCCGCGAGCCGGCGCACCCACCACATCGGGTCGTTCGTGTCGCCGAGGTCGAGGGGCTTGCCGGCCCCGGGCAGGTCGTCGAACTCGCCGCGCTCCTGGGCCTCCCGGATGGCTCGCTCCACGGGCGACTCGTACCGCGGTCGTTCCATGGCTCCCAGTGTCACCCGGCCGGGCGCTCGATGCTCGTCAGAAGGGAGCGCAGCGCCTCGGGAAGCGGGTCGGCCGCCGGGAACTCGACCTCGCAGCTCGACGCCGAGCGCATTCGTCCCGCCTCGGTCCACGTCACGACGAGCTCCTGCCCGTCGTACGCGGTGGGGCAGGTGCCGGTGAACGGTGGAGCATCGCCGAGTGCGGTCCCCGCGACGGCCGACCGAAGCTCGGCCAGCCGTGCACCCTCCAGCATCCCCGTGCCGTCCCGTTCCCCGGTGACCCGACTCGCCCGCCAGCCTCCGTCCTGCAGCACCGTGAACGCGGTGCGGCAGGGGCCCCCGGCGCACATGCCGCCCTGCACGACCAGTCCGGCGAGCAGGGCGTCGGGGTCGCCCACAGGGCTCGTCGACGGGGCGGCGACCGGCGCCGGGCCCGCGCAGCCCGCCAGGAGGACCGCGGCGAGGACGGCCGGCACGCCGACAGGAGGTCGCCGGGGCGGGCCCGTCCGGAGGTGGCTCATCCTCCTCGGACGGGGCCCCTCCCGCCGAGGTTCCCGACGGACGACCCGTCAGGACGGCGCGCCGAAGTCCTGGGTCCAGTAGGGGGCGTTGCCGGACGCACCACTGCGCGCGACGCCCACGCCGAGCTCGGTGAGCGCGCAGTTGAGGATGTTCGCGCGGTGGCCGGCCGAGTCCATCCAGGCGGCCACGACGGCCTTCGGGGTGGGCTGCCCCACCGCGATGTTCTCCGCGATCCGGGACCACCCGTAGCCCGCGTCCGTGATCCGGTCCGAGAAGGACCGGCCGTCGCGGCTCGTGTGCGCGAAGTAGTCGTGCCTCGCCATGTCGGTGCTGTGACCGACCGCGGCGGTGGCCAGCCGCGAGTCCCAGGCGAGCGGTGAGCATCCCGCCGACGCGCGCTCGAGGTTGGTCAGCCGCAGCACCTCGCGGGCCTGGGAGGTCGACGTCGTGGCCGCGGGCGGCGGGGCGGGGGTCGAGGCGGCGGGCTTCCTCGTCGCGGACGGCTTCGGGGCCGTCGTCCGTGGCGCCGGGGCCGTGGTCCGGGGCGCGGTGGGTCGCGTCGTCGTCGGGCTCGGAGCCGCGGACGGACGGGCCGACGGCGACGGCGAGGGAGTCGTCCCGGCCGACGGGGTGCCGGACGGGCCCGACGTGCTCGTGGCCGTCCCGGTGGCGACCGGCGCGGGGGCCGCACCGGTCGGCGCGGCCTCGGCCGGCCCGCCGCCACCGGCCCGCACGAGCAGCAGGCCGACGACCACCATGGCGAGCAGCACGAGCGCCGCGGTCACGACGGCGCGGCGGGAGCGCAGGACGGTCACGGCGGCGGGTCAGTCGGCGAGGAAGGAGAGCAGGTCGGCCCGCGTCAGCACACCGACCGGCTTGCCGTCCTCGACGACGAGGACCGCGTCGGAGGTCTCGAGCTCGTGCCGGGCGGTCGACACCGGCTCCCCGGCGCCCACGAGCGGGAGGCCCGGCCCCATGTGCTTCTCGACCGGGTCCGCGAGGCGAGCGTGTCCCGCGAAGACGGCCTCGAGCAGCTCGCGCTCCGAGACCGACCCGGCGACCTCGCCGGAGACGACCGGCGGCTCGGCCTTGACGACCGGCATCTGCGAGACGCCGTACTCGCGGAGGATCTCGATGGCGTCGCGCAGGGTCTCGTTCGGGTGCGTGTGCACCAGCGCGGGGAGGTCACCGGCCTTGGCGTGGAGGACGTCCCCGACCGTGCGCTCACCCTCGGCCCGCATGAAGCCGTAGGAGGCCATCCAGTCGTCGTTGAAGATCTTCGAGAGGTAGCCGCGCCCGGAGTCGGGCAGCAGCACGACGACGACCGCGTCGTCCGGGAGGTCGCGGGCCACGCGCAGCGCGGCCTCCACGGCCATCCCGCAGGAGCCGCCGACGAGCAGGCCCTCCTCGCGGGCCAGCCGGCGCGTCATCTCGAAGGAGTCGGCGTCCGAGACGGCGACGACCTCGTCGACCTGCGACGGGTCGTAGGCGCTGGGCCAGAAGTCCTCACCGACACCCTCGACGAGGTACGGCCGCCCGCTGCCGCCGCTGTAGACCGAGCCCTCGGGGTCGGCCGCGACGACGCGCACCCGCCCGCCCTCGCGGTCGGCGCTCACCTCGCGGAGGTAGCGCCCGGCCCCGGAGATCGTGCCGCCGGTGCCGGCCCCGGTCACGAAGTGGGTGACCCGGCCGTCGGTGTCGCGCCAGATCTCGGGCCCGGTCGACTCGTAGTGCGACAGCGGACCGTTGGGGTTGGAGTACTGGTCGGGCTTCCACGCCTTCGGCGTCTCGCGGACGAGGCGGTCCGAGACCGAGTAGTAGGAGTCGGGGTGGTCGGGGGCGACGGCGGTGGGGCAGACCACGACCTGGGCGCCGTACGCGCGGAGCACGTTGCGCTTGTCCTCGGACACCTTGTCGGGGCAGACGAAGATGCAGGTGTAGCCCCTGCGCTGCGCGACGAGGGCGAGGCCGACGCCGGTGTTGCCCGAGGTCGGCTCGACGATGACCCCGCCGGGCTGCAGTTCCCCGGACTCCTCGGCGGCCTCGACCATCTTCAGCGCGATGCGGTCCTTCACCGACCCGCCGGGGTTCATGTACTCCACCTTGGCGAGGACGGTGGCCCCGATGCCTTCGGTGACGGAGCTGAGCTTGACGAGCGGGGTGTTCCCGACGAGGTCTGCGATGTGGTCGGCGTACTTCACGCGCGCCATCCTCGCACGGCTGCGCGGGGGCTCCGCCTCGTCAGTCCCGAGCGACGCGGGCGGTGAACCGGGCCGCGTCCACCAGGGCCCGCTCGATCGTCCCGTGCCCCACGACCTCGTCGTCGCGCCCCGTGGCCGTGACCGTGAAGGTCACCCGGTGGCCCGTCACGCCCGCCACCTCGGCGGTCACGGTGACGACGTCGCCGACCGCGCTGGGGGCCGTGTGCTCCAGCCGGATGCTCGTGCCGACGCTCGTCCCGCCGTGGTCGAGCCGGCCGTCGAGGGCCAGGACGGTCGCGGCCTCGGCCCAGGCGAGCAGCCGCGGGGTGCCGAGCACCGGCAGGTCCCCCGACCCCAGTGCGTCCGCGGTGTCGGAGGTCGTGACCTCGTGCGTGACCGCCGCGCTCGTGCCCGGTCCCACGTCCATCCGGCCAGCGTAGACACCGGCCTGCCGATCCGCACCGCACCGTCGGCTCACGGGGCTACCGTGGGACGTCGGATCCGGGAGGAGGACGACCAGCACATGGGCCGTGCACGAAGGGCACGCAAGATCGCCGCCACCGCCGCGTACGGCGGCGGTGGGATCGCTGCTGCCGGGGCGGCGCTCGGCGCCCTCGGCTACGGGGTCATCAAGGCGGAGGCGTCCCTGGCGCGCCGCGTCATCGGGCTCCCGTTCGACTCCTCCCCCGACGACAACGGGGTGTATGGCGCCGGCCCGGGCGAGCCCTGGGAGCTCGTCGTGCTCGGCGACTCCTCCGCGGCGGGGATGGGCGCCGACCACCCGCACGAGACGGTCGGGGCGATCGTCGCGAACGGCGTGGCGGCCCTCACCGGGCGCCGGGTGCGCCTCACGAACCGCGCGGTCGTGGGCGCCGAGTCGAGCGACCTCGAGCGGCAGTTCGCCAACGCCCTCGAGGAGGTCCTGCGTCCCGACGTGGTCGTCATCATGGTCGGCGCCAACGACGTGACACACCGCATCGAGCGGTCCGCATCGGTGCGCCACCTCGAACAGACCGTCCGTCGCATCCGGGCGCTCGGCAGCGAGGCCGTCGTCGGCACCTGCCCCGACCTGGGCACCATCGAGCCCATCCGGCAGCCGCTCCGGTCCCTCATGAAGCGCTGGTCCCGCGACCTCGCCGCGGCCCAGACCGTCGCCGTCATCGAGGCCGGTGGGCGCACCGTGAGCCTCGGCGACCTGCTGGGCCCCGAGTTCGCCGGCTCCCCGCGCGAGATGTTCAGCAGCGACCAGTTCCACCCGTCACCGGCCGGGTACGCCCGCGCCGGGGCCGCCCTGCTCCCCAGCGTCTGCGCGGCCCTGCGGGTGTGGGGTGCCGACACCGGGGACCGGCCTCCCGAGCCGCGCCGCGGCGAGGGCGTCGGGCCGGTCGCCGTCGCCGCCGGCCAGGCGGTCCGGGAGGCGGGTACCGAGGTCGCCCCCACCGAGATCGCCGGCCAGGACCGGGGGCCCCGGGGCCGCTGGGCGGTGCTGCTCCGACGGCGTCCCAACCCCGCCGCGGTCACGGCGCGGGCGCCGGACGACGGCTCCGGCACCAGCGACCCCGAAGCCTCCCGGCCGGCCGGCTGACCGCCGCCGGGCCTCCGGCTCAGTCCTCCGGGACCACGGCGTCGAGCTCGACCTCCACGAGCCAGCGCTCGTCGAGCAGGCCCGCGACCCGCACCATCGTGCTCGCCGGGCGGATCTCCCCGAAGATCTCGCCGTGGACGGCCGAGACGGCGTCGACCACCTCGAGGTCGGTGACGAAGTGCCGCGTGCGGATGACGTCCTCCGGCCGGCCACCGAGCTCCGCGAGCGCCCCGAGGGCGATCTCCCAGCAGCGACGCGTCTGCTCCCCCGCGTCGGGGCTCACGCGGCCGCCCTCACCGATCGGGGCAGTCCCCGACACGGCGATGTGCTGGCCGACGCGGACCGCGCGGGAGAACCCCACGCTGCCCTCGTACGGCGACCCCGAGCTGGCGCGACTCCGCGTGGTGTCCATGCCGCCATCATGGCCCTCTCCGCGCCCGAGCACGACCCCTCCCGAGCGGTGGGGCCGGCGTCAGCGAGGCACCGGTGTCAGCGCGCGAGACGGACCCCACACCGCCCGCCCGGTACCGCCCGGGGCGTCGAGCGCCTACGCTGGCCCCATCGGGTAAGCGCTCGCTTACCGCCGGGCCGGTCCTCGCACCGACCGCCCGCGCCGACCACCGCCAGGAGGACCCCGTGACCGAGGCCGTCATCGTCGCCACCGCCCGCACCCCCATCGGCCGGGCCTTCAAGGGCTCGCTGCGGGAGATGCGCCCCGACGACCTCTCCGTCCAGGTGGTCCGCGGCCTGCTCGACCAGGTGCCCGCGCTCGACCCGGAGACGATCGAGGACCTCTACTGGGGCTGCGCCGAGCCGAGCTTCAAGCACGGGTCGAACATGGCGCGCGTCATCGCCGTCCTCGCCGGGCTCGACCACCTGCCGGCCGCCACCGTCAACCGCTTCTGCGCCTCCTCGACCCAGACCATGCGGATGGCCTTCCACGCGATCAAGGCCGGCGAGGGCGACGCCTTCCTCGTCGGCGGCGTCGAGTGCGTCAGCCAGTACGAGGCCTTCACCGGGGCCGGCGGCAGCACGGGTGACGCCCAGAACCCGCTGTTCGCCGAGGCGGCCGCCCGCAGCGGCGAGAGCGCCCGCACGAACGCGCCGTGGCACGACCCGCGGGAGGACGGCCTGCTCCCCGACGTCTACCTCGCGATGGGCCAGACCGCCGAGAACGTGGCGTCGCTGCGCGGCATCTCGCGCGAGCGGCAGGACGAGTGGGGGGTCACGAGCCAGAACCGCGCCGAGAAGGCCATCGCCGACGGGTTCTTCGAGCGCGAGATCCTCCCCGTGACGCTGCCGGACGGTTCGGTCGTCTCCCGCGACGACGGGCCGCGCGCCGGAGTGACGCTCGAGGGCGTCCAGGGCCTCCAGCCGGTGTTCCGCGAGGGCGGCACCGTCACGGCCGGCAACTGCTGCCCGCTCAACGACGGTGCCTCCGGTGTCGTCGTGATGAGCGACGCCCGGGCCCAGCAGCTCGGCCTCACCCCGCTGGCACGCATCGTCTCCACGGGCGTCTCGGCCCTCTCACCCGAGGTCATGGGTCTGGGGCCGGTCGAGGCCTCGAGGCAGGCGCTGGCCCGCGCCGGGATGGGCATCGAGGACATGGACCTCTACGAGATCAACGAGGCGTTCGCGGCCCAGGTGCTCCCGAGCGCCGACGACCTCGGGATGGACCTCGACAAGCTCAACGTGCACGGCGGAGCCATCGCCCTCGGGCACCCGTTCGGGTCCACCGGCACCCGGATCATGACGACACTGCTCAACGGGCTGGAGTCGCGCGACGGGCAGTTCGGGCTCGAGACGATGTGCGTGGGCGGCGGGCAGGGCATGGCGATCATCGTCGAGCGCCTCTCCTGACCCCCCGACTCCCCGGGCTTGCCCCGACTCTGGTCAGGGGAGGGCGCGGCGCAGCTCGGTGAGCGCGGCCTCGAGGCCGTCGACCGTGCCGTCGGCGCAGGCGTCCCAGACGACGACGGCCAGCTGGTCGACGAGCGCTGCGGGCCCGAGGTCGGGGACGACCGAGCCGGGCGCCGTGCGGTGCGCGACCTCCTCGACGAGTGCCCGGACGAGCGGGACGGCCGCCTCGGCGCGGTCCATCGGCAGCTCGGACCAGCGGCGCCGGATGCGGTCCATCTCGGCGCGGGCCCCGAGCGATGCCGGGTCCGCGGACGAGGACGCCGGGGCGGCACCTGCCGCCCCGGCGTCCTCACCGGTGGAGGGTGTGTTCACTCGCGGAGCCGGGCGAAGAGCCGGAGGAACTCGATGTAGAGCCAGACGACGGTGACGATGAGGCCGTGCGCCAGCAGCCACGAGTACTTCTGCGGGGCGCCCGTGGCGATGGCCCGGTCGACCATGTCGAAGTCGAGGGCGAGCGTCACCGAGGCGAGGCCGACGGCGAAGAGCGAGATGCCGATGCCGAGGGGGCCGGAGCCCCCGAACCCGAACGCCGTGTTCGTGACCATGGCGAAGACGAAGTTCACGACGGCGAAGATCGCGTAGCCGAAGATCATCATCGTGACGATCCGGCGGAACTTGGGCGTGACCTTGATGAGGCCCACCTTGTAGGCGATGAACATGCCGGTGAAGGTCGCGAGCGTGGCGAGCACGGCCTGGGCGACGATGCCCGGGTACATCCGCTCGAAGAACTGGCTCACGGCCCCGATGAACAGGCCCTCGACGACGGCGTAGGTGACGATCAGCGGGACGCTGAGCGTCTTCTTGAAGGCGATGACGAGCCCGAGGACGAGGGTGGCGACCATCCCGCCCATCCAGACCGCGAACCCGAGGGTCTGGTCGGTGGCGGCGACGAGCCAGCCCACGGCACCGAACCCGACGACGAGCGCGAAGAGGCCGAGGGTCTTCATCACGACGTCGTCCATCGTGACGACCCGGTCGGTGCCGGGGCGCAGGGCCGACGGCGCGCTGTACATGTCCTGGAGCTGCTGGGCGGTCAGCTGGTCGGTGGCGGCGTGCGAGGCCCCCGCGGCGCCGGCGCCGAAGCCCGCGTAGCCGTTGCGGGCGTCCTTCTCGAGTCGGTTGAAGGCCGGGTTGCTGGCCATCGATTCCTCCGTGCTGGTCGTGGCGGTGGTGTTCACCGTCGTCTACACCACCCTAGACGTCCGACGGCCTTCCTGAGTTCCCGCTGAGAACCCTCGACCCCGCCCGGGTCGGGTGCCCCCGACGGGGCACCGCCGCTCTCACTCCGTTCGAGCGTCTCCCTGACTCCCGTCGGGAGGCGCTGGCGCGCCCCCGACGGGGCACCGCCGCTCTCACTCCGTTCGAGCGTCTCCCTGACTCCCGTCGGGAGGCGCTGGCGCGCCCCCGACGGGGCACCGCCGCTCTCACTCCGTTCGAGCGTCTCCCTGACTCCCGTCGGGAGGCGCTGGCGCGCCCCCGACGGGAGTCGAACCCGCACCTGTGGCGATTTTAAGTCGCCTGCCTCTGCCGGTTGGGCCACGGGGGCGCGCTCACGGTAGCGCGCTCCGGCAGGTCAGTCGACGACGGAGAGGGCGATGCCGTCGAGGATGTCGTGCTCGCTCGTCACGACGCGCACGCCGGGCGATCGCAGGGCCACCCGCCCCAGCACCTCGTGCCACACGAGCGCACCGGCACCGATGACGTCGACCCGGCCCGGGTGCATGTACGGCAGTCGCAGCCGCTCCTCGTGCGACATCCCGAGCAGCGAGCGGCAGGCGAGCCGGTGCTCCTCGAGCGGCACCTCGGCGAGGTGGATGGCGTCGCGGTCGTAGCTGTCGAGGCCGAGGGCGTGCGCGGTGACCGTCGTGATCGAGCCCGCGAGCCCGACGACCGCGCCCACCCCGGACAGGTCGACCGTCCGCTCGGCGTCGTCGAGGGCCAGCGCCACGTCGGCGCGGGCCGCGACGACCTCGTCGTCGGTCGGCGGGTCGCCCGCGAGGTGCCTCTCGGTCATCCGCACGCAGCCGATGTCGATCGACCGCCCGGCCTCGACGTCGTCGGTGCCCCGGACCAGCTCGGTGGAACCGCCGCCCAGGTCGACGACGAGGTACGGCCCGGCGATGCCGAGCCGCCGCAGGTCGCCCGTGGCCCCCGTGAACGACAACCGCGCCTCGGCCTCCCCGGCCACGACCTCGGGCACGACGTCGAGGTCGCCGAACGCCTCCACGACGCCCGCGACGAAGTCGTCGGCGTTGCGGGCGTCCCGCGAGGCGGACGTCGCGACGAAGCGGACCGCCTCGACGCCGTGCTCCCGACACTGCGCCGCGTACTCGCGGGACATGGCGAGCGTGCGCTCCATCGCCTCCGCGGAGATGACACCGGTCCGGTCGATGCCCTGGCCGAGCCGGACGATCTGGGTGCGGCGGACGACGTCGGTGAGCAGCCCGGCGTCGTCGACGTCGGCGACGAGGAGGCGGATGGAGTTGGTGCCGCAGTCGACGGCCCCGACCCGGCGCGTCATCGCTCGTCCTCCGCGGACGCCTCGGCGGACGCGTCCGAGCACGGGTGCCGCTCCCACCACGGCTCGAGCATCGCGAGGGCCTCGTCGCCGAGCGGGTTGACCCCGGGCCCGGCGCCGAGCGAGTGCGCGACGAGCACGTGGAGGCACTTGACGCGCGTGGGCATCCCACCGGCGGAGACCCCGGCGATCTCGGGGACCTCGCCGAGCTCCGCGCGACGGGCGAGGTAGTCGGCGTGCGCGGCCTCGTACGCGGCCCGCAGCTCGGCGTCCTCGCCGAGTCGGTCGGTCATCTCCTTCATGACGCCCTGGCTCTCGAGCGTGGAGAGCGCCCCGGTGAGCCGGGGGCAGGTGGCGTAGAACGAGGTCGGGAACGGCGTGCCGTCGGGCAGGCGTGGCTCCGTGCGGACGACGTCGGGCTCGCCGCACGGGCAGCGGTGCGCGACCTCGGCGACACCGCGGACCTCCCGTCCGAGCTGGCGCGTGACGGCGTCGAGGTCCTCCTGCGCGACGGGCGGCAGATCGTGCCCAGCGCTCACCGGTGCGCGCCCGGGGCGTCCGCGGTGCGCACCGACTCCCACACGGTGGAGTACCAGGGCAGGGCGGAGGCGGCCTCGTCGAGGCCGGGGCCGGCGATCGTCGGGGTGTCGGCCGACTCGGGCTGGGGGTCCAGGACCGTGTACGAGCGTTCGCCCGGGCGCACGAACTTCAGCCGCTGGCGGGCCTGCTGCTCGACGTAGGCGGGGTCGTCCCACCGCTCCCGCTCGGCCCGCAGCGCCTCGACGTCGGAGGCCTGGGTGGCGACCCGCTCCCGGAGGCTCGCGATCTGCCCCCGCTGCTGGACCCAGGCCGCGACGGACGATGCGAGCAGCACGGTGATGAACACCCCGATCGCGGCGAGCACCGCCCCGCGACGCACCGCGCGGTTGGACACCGCACCCCCGACCCGGCCGCGCCATCCCGAGGCCGAGCGCTGCACCACCTTGGCGGTCGAGGGCGTGGTGGCCGAGGCGCGGGGCCCGGTGGCCCGGGTCGCCGCGGCCTTCGGCGTCGACGCGCGGGCCTTGCCGGACCCGCTCGCCGACGGTCGCGCAGCGGACCCGCGTCGCGGCGGGCGCGACGCGGGTCCGGTGCTGCGACCGCTCGGCATCAGGTGCTCCCCCCGGCCCCGTCAGCCCTGGCGGGCGGCGAACCGCGGGAAGGCGCCGGCGCCGGCGTACTGAGCGGCGTCGTCGAGCTCCTCCTCGATGCGCAGCAGCTGGTTGTACTTGGCGACCCGCTCGGAACGTGCCGGGGCGCCGGTCTTGATCTGGCCGCAGTTCGTCGCGACGGCGAGGTCGGCGATCGTGACGTCCTCGGTCTCGCCGGACCGGTGGCTCATCATGCAGCGGTACCCGGCGCGGTGGGCCATGTCGACGGCGTCGAGGGTCTCGGTGAGCGAGCCGATCTGGTTGACCTTGACGAGCAGGGCGTTCGCCGTGCCCGTGGCGATGCCGCGCGCGAGGCGCTCGGGGTTGGTGACGAAGAGGTCGTCACCGACGATCTGGACCTGGGCGCCGAGGCGGTCGGTCATCGCCTTCCAGCCGTCCCAGTCGTCCTCGTGGAGGGGGTCCTCGATGGAGACCAGCGGGTAGGACGCGACGAGGTCGGCGTAGTAGTCGACCATCTCGTCGGCGGACTTCGTGCCGCCCTCGAAGGCGTACGAGCCGTCGTCGAAGAACTCGGACGCAGCGACGTCGAGCGCGAGCGCGACCTGCTCGCCCGGGGTGTAGCCGGCCTTCTCGATGGCCTCGAGGATGAGGTCGAGCGCGGCGCGGTTGGACTCGAGGTTCGGCGCGAAGCCGCCCTCGTCGCCCAGCCCGGTGGCCAGGCCCTTCTCCTGGAGGACGCCCTTGAGCGCGTGGTAGACCTCCGCGCCCCAGCGCAGCGCCTCGCGGAAGGACTCGGCGCCGATCGGCGCGATCATGAACTCCTGGATGTCGACGTTGGAGTCCGCGTGGCTGCCGCCGTTGAGGATGTTCATCATCGGCACGGGCAGGACGTGGGCGTTCGGGCCACCGACGTAGCGGAAGAGCGGCAGGTCGGCGGAGTCGGCGGCGGCACGGGCCACGGCCAGGCTGACGCCGAGGATGGCGTTCGCGCCGATCTTCTCCTTGTTGGCGCTGCCGTCGACGGCGAGCATCTCGGCGTCGACGAGGCGCTGCTCGCTGGCCTCGAAGCCGAGGAGCTTGGGGCCGAGCTCGTCGATGACGGCGTCGACGGCCTTCTCGACGCCCTTGCCGCCGTAGCGGTTCTTGTCACCGTCACGACGCTCGACGGCCTCGAAGGCACCCGTCGAGGCGCCGCTGGGGACGGCCGCGCGGGCCACCGTGCCATCGTCGAGGGCGACCTCGACCTCGACCGTGGGGTTGCCGCGCGAGTCGAGGATCTCGCGCGCGCCTACTGCCTCGATGCTGGCCACATCGGCTCCTGACCGTGGGTGGGACTGGGTTCACCCCCGAGCGTAGCCGGGGTGACCGGCCTCACCCCCGACCGACCCGCACCGCGGACGCTCAGCGCAACGCCGCGAGGGCGACCGCGATCGCCGTGCCGACCCGGGCGTTGTGCCGGACCAGGGCGAGGTTGGTCTGCAGCGACCGCCCGTCGGACAGCTCGACGAGGCGCCCGAGCAGGTACGGGGTGATGTCCTTGCCGCGGACCCCGAGCGCGGCCGCGTCGGCGAGCGCCTGCGCGATGACCCCGTCGATGTCGGCACGCGGCATCTCGTCCTCGGCGGGCACGGGGTTGGCCACGGCGATCCCGCTGTCGAGCCCGAGGTCCCACGTGGCGCGGGCCAGCCGGGCGACCTCCTCGGGGGTGTCGAGCCGCATCGGCACCGGCACGCCGGAGGACCGGGAGAAGAACGAGGGGAAGTCGTCCGTGCCGACCCCGACGACCGGGACACCGAGGGTCTCGAGCACCTCGAGGGTCCGCTCGATGTCGAGGATCGACTTCACCCCGGCCGAGACGACGGCGACCCGGGTGCGGGAGAGCTCGGTGAGGTCGGCCGAGACGTCCATCGAGGACTCCGCGCCCTGGTGCACCCCGCCGAGGCCCCCCGTGACGAAGAGCTCGATGCCCGCGAGCCCCGCGAGGCGCATCGTGCTCGCCACCGTCGTGGCGCCGTGCGAGCCCGTCGAGACGACGTGGCCGAGGTCGCGGACGCTCACCTTGGGCACCGAGCCGTCGGACGCGAGCAGCTCGAGCTCGTCGTCGGACAGGCCCACGGTCGGCCGCCCCCCGATCACCGCGATCGTCGCGGGGACCGCTCCGCCCTCCCGGACGATCCCCTCGACCTCTCGGGCCATCCCGACGTTCTGCGGGTAGGGCATCCCGTGGCTGATGATCGTGGACTCGAGCGCCACGACGGGACGCCCGTCGGCGAGCGCCTCGCGGACCTCCGGGGCGACGGTCAGCGAGGGATGCGGCGGGGTGGTCATCGGGAGAGCTCCTCGGTGGGTGGGTCGGTGGGGGTCAGCCGCGCCGCGACGAGGGCGGCGGTGAGGTCGGGGCGGACGGTGTCGGACGAGGCGCACGTGAGGGCCGCGAGGACCTGGCCGTGGCGGGCGGCCTCCACGGCGTCGCCGCCGGACAGGAGGGCGTGGACGTAGCCGGCCGTCATGGCGTCGCCGGCGCCGGTGACGTCGGCGACCTCCACGGAGGGGGCCGACACCCGGACGAGCCGCCGGGGCTCCCCCGTGACGGCCACCGAGAGCAGGCTGCCCCGCGTCCCACGCCGCACCCAGACCCGCTCGACCCCGTGGTCGTGGAGCACCCGGGCCGCCGCGGCGACGTCCTCGACGGTGTCGGCGACGGGCCGCCCGACGAGCGCCGCCAGCTCGTCGACGTTGGGGGTCACCGTGTGCAGCGGCACGGAGCCGTCGAGCGCCGTCCGGGCCGCGGTGGCCTTGGCGACGCTCACCGGCTCGAGGACGACCGGCACCCCCTCGGCCGCGGCGGCCCCGAGCAGCCACCGGATGACGCCGACGGCGAGGTTGCAGTCGACGACGAGGGCGCCCGCGCCCACGAGGAGCGACGGCACGGCCCCGAGCTCGGCGACCGTCAGCTCGTCGGTGGCCCGCATGTCCGCGACCGCGATGTGCAGGTCGCCGGCGTCGTCGAGCACCGCCGTGTACGTCCCCGTCGGGTGCGCGGTCCGGACGAGGTGGGTGCAGTCGACCCCCGCCTGCGTCGTCCGGGCCAGCACCGACTGGCCGGCGACGTCCCGCCCGACCGGGGCGACGAGGGTGGTCGGGGTCCCGAGCCGGGCGAGGTTCTCGGCGATGTTGCGCCCCACTCCCCCGACCGCGTGCGTGGCCACCCCGGGGTTGCTCGTCGCGGGCACCGGCGGCCCGGCGATCCGCAGCTTGACGTCGACGACGGCCCCACCGACGACGACGACGCGAGAGGGCTGGGGCACCGGGGCAGCCTAGGGGCCGCGCGTGCCGTCGCCCGGCACGTCACCGCTGGCGCTGTCGGCGAGGTCGCGCAGCGCCTGCCGCGCCTGCGTCTCGGCCTCCGCGAGCACGGCGCGGGCCGACTCCAGCCGGTCGAGGGCCGCGGGGTCGGGGGTCAGGCCCCGGCGGCGGACCCGGGCGAGGAGCTTGCGGGCCGCGAGCTCGGGGGGCAGGGAGGCGGGCACGCCGTGGAGCAGGTCCTCGGCGTAGCCCCCGCCGTTCGCCGCCTTCTCCTCGGTCTTGATCCGCTCCCACTCCTGCTCGACCTGCTCGGGCGTGCTCGCGTCGCCCTCGCCGAAGACGTGGGGATGGCGCCGCACGAGCTTCTCGACGAGCAGGCCGGCGACGGTGTCGACGTCGAAGCCGTCCTCCCCGGCGTCCTCGGCCACCCGGGCGTGGAAGACGACCTGGAGCAGGACGTCGCCGAGCTCCTCGGCGAGCGCCCGAGGATCCCCCGACTCGATGGCCTCGAGCACCTCGTGGGCCTCCTCGACGAGGTACGGCGCCAACGAGGCGTGGGTCTGCTCGGCGTCCCAGGGGCAGCCGCCCGGCGACCGCAGCCGGTCCATCGCGGCGACGACGTCGAGGAGCCGGCCGCCCTGGACGTCCCAGGACCCGACGACGAGCTCGACGTCCGGCGGGACCTCGAGCCGGGACACCTCCGAGGCGATGGCGTCGGACAGGCCGGGGTCGGCGTCGTCGGAGCCGAGCCAGAGGACCGAGCAGCCGGCGGCCAGGTCGACGAGGGTGCGTGCGAGGGCTGCCGGGGCGAGGTCGCCGACGCACTCGACGTCGAGCCCCGCCTCCGCGAGCGCCTCGACGAGTGGCTCGTCCGGCGCGCGCCCCAGCCGTCGGTCCGCCCCGGCGACCGCTGCCCACGCGGTGTGCGAGAGGAGGCCCGGAGCGACCCGGGGCGAGGTGACGACGAGCCCGAGCCGGCCGGGGGTCACTGGTCGGCGTTGTAGGGCGTGACCCAGGCCGGGAGGTCGGCGGTCAGCGACGCCGTGGCCGGGTCGTAGGTGCCGTAGCGCGGGTTGACCTCGACCTTGAGCTGCTGGAAGGTCTCGACCGGCATCTGCTGACCGGCCTGCTGGAGGAACTGCAGCGCGTACTGGCCGCGGAGCAGCTCGATGGTCTCCGGGGCGGGGTCCATCCCGGTGGGGAAGTTCGACCGGGCCACGGACGCCGACTGGGGGCTGCCCTGCTTCGCGGCGAAGTCGAGGACGTACGGGGCGTTGATGAGCCGGGCCAGGACGTCGTCGGTCGTGAGGTTGGCGTCCGGGAAGGCCTCGTTGATCTGGGACTGGGCCGTCTGCACCTCGGACTCGGTGATGACGCGGCCGTCGACCGTGGCGGCGCGGCCGGCCTCGAGGGATCCGCACCCGGCGGTGGCGAGGGCGACTCCGAGGGCGAGCGCGGCGGCGACGCGGCGAACCGGGAGGGTCACGAGCAGTCCTTTCATCAGGTCACCCCCGGGCGGGGGCGGTCGCGGCACGGGCGGCCTCACCGACATTGTCCATGACGACCGTCCGGACCACCTGGGCGGCCCACTCGAGGATGTCACGGTCGCGCAGCGGACGGCCACCGACGACGGCGGTCCTGGGCGCCGGGACGAGCATCGTGCCGGTCGCCGCCTTGAGGATCGACTTCGGGAAGAGCCGGTTGAGCCGCAGCTGCTGGCTCTCCCGGAGCTCGACCGGGCCGAACCGGACGTGCTGGCCCTGGACGCTGATGTCGGCGATGCCCGCGGCCCGGGCGACCGTGCGGAGCCGGGCCACCTCGAGGAGGTTGCGCACCGGCTCGGGCACCGGGCCGTAGCGGTCGACGAGCTCGCCCTCGATCTCGGCGAGCTGGGTCTCGTCGACGACGGCGGCCAGCTTCTTGTACATCTCGAGCCGGAGCCGCTCGTGGGCGACGTAGTCGTGCGGCAGGTGCGCGTCGACCGGGAGCTCGATCTTGATCTCCGCGGGGGCCTCCTCGCCGTCGCCGCGGAAGGCCGCGACCGCCTCGCCGACGAGCCGGACGTAGAGGTCGAAGCCGACGCCGGCGATGTGCCCGGACTGCTCCCCGCCGAGGAGGTTGCCGGCGCCGCGGATCTCGAGGTCCTTCATCGCCACCTGCATGCCGGACCCGAGGTCGGTGTTGCTCGCGATGGTCTGGAGGCGGTCGAGCGCGGTCTCGGTGAGCGGCGTCTCGGCCGGGTAGAGGAAGTACGAGTACGCGCGCTCGCGACCGCGCCCCACCCGCCCGCGCAGCTGGTGCAGCTGGGAGAGCCCGAGCCGGTCGGCGCGCTCGACGATCAGGGTGTTCGCGTTGCTGATGTCGAGGCCGGTCTCGACGATGGTCGTGCACACGAGGACGTCGAACCGCTTCTCCCAGAAGTCGACGACGACCTCCTCGAGCTTGTGCTCGCCCATCTTCCCGTGGGCCGTGGCGACCCGGGCCTCGGGCACGAGCTCGCGCAGCCGGGCCGCCGCCTTCTCGATGCTCGACACCTTGTTGTGGACGAGGAAGACCTGGCCCTCGCGGAGCAGCTCACGACGAACCGCCGCCGTGACGGTCTTCTCGTCGTAGCCGCCGACGTACGTGAGGACGGGGTGACGCTCCTCGGGAGGCGTTGCGAGAGTGGACATCTCGCGGATGCCGGTGACGGCCATCTCGAGGGTGCGCGGGATGGGCGTGGCGGACATCGCGAGGACGTCGACGGCCGTGCGCAGCGTCTTGAGCTGCTCCTTGTGCTCGACACCGAAGCGCTGCTCCTCGTCGACGACGACGAGCCCGAGGTCCTTGAACCGGACCTCCTTCGAGAGCAGCCGGTGGGTGCCGATGACGAGGTCGACGGACCCGTCGGCGAGGCCCGCGAGGACGGCCTTGGCGTCGGTGTCGCTCTGGAACCGTGACAGCGAGCGCACCGTGACGGGGAACCCGGCGTACCGCTCGGCGAAGGTGTTCTGGTGCTGCTGGACCAGCAGCGTCGTCGGGCAGAGCACCGCGACCTGCTTGCCGTCCTGGATGGCCTTGAACGCCGCGCGCACGGCGATCTCGGTCTTGCCGTAGCCGACGTCACCGCAGACGAGGCGGTCCATCGGGACCTCGCGCTCCATGTCGGCCTTGACCTCGTCGATGGTCACGAGCTGGTCGGGGGTCTCGACGTGGGCGAAGGCGTCCTCGAGCTCGCGCTGCCACGGGGTGTCCGGCCCGAAGGCGTGGCCCTTGGTCGCCATCCGCGCCGAGTACAGGCGGATCAGCTCGGCGGCGATCTGCTTGACGTAGCGCTTGGCGCGGCCCTTGGTCTGCTGCCAGTCCGAGCCGCCCATCTTGTTGAGGGTGGGCTGCTCGCCGCCGACGTACCGCGTCACCTGGTCGAGCTGGTCGGTGGGGACGTAGAGCCGGTCACCGGGCTGGCCGCGCTTGGAGGCGGCGTACTCGAGGACGAGGTACTCGCGGGTGGCGCCCTGGACCGTGCGCTGCGTCATCTGGACGAAGCGGCCGACACCGTGCTGCTCGTGCACGACGAAGTCGCCGGGTTGCAGCTGGAGGGGGTCGACCTGGTTGCGCCGCTTGGACGGCATCCGCCGCATGTCCTTGGTCGAGGTGCCCGAGCCCCCGGCGGCGCCGGTGAGGTCGGCCTCGGTGAGGAGGGCGAACCGCTCGCCGGGCACGAGGAAGCCGTTGCCGACGCCCCCGGTGGTGACCGTGACGAGGCCGGCCTCCGGCTGCGCCGCCTCCGGGACGAGCCGGTGGGCGACCTCGTGCTCGGCGAGCACCTCGGACACCCGCTTGGCCAGCCCCGGGCCCTCCGTGGCCACGAGGACGGTCCAGTCGTCGGCGACGAGGCGGCGCAGCTCGGCGACGGCGTCCTCGGTGCTGCCGCGGAAGGTCGGCGAGACCACCATGCCGAGGTCGAGGGTGTCGCCCTCGTCGTCGCCGGCGAAGGGGGTGAGGTCGAGCCACCGGATGCCGAGCTGCCGTGCCTGCTCGCGCAGGTCGGCGATCGAGTGGAAGGAGGCGGTGCCGAGGACGGACTCGAGGTCGATGGGGACGCTGTTGCCGCCGGCGGCGTTGGCCCAGCCGGCCTGGAGGAACTCCTCGCTCGTCGACACGAGGTCGTGGGCCCGGGTGCGCACCCGCTCGGGGTCGCAGGCGACGAGCACGGCGTCGGTGGGGAGCGCCTCGAGGAGGGTCTCCATGCCGTCGACGAGGGCCGGGGCCAGCGACTCCATCCCCTCGACGGCGATGCCGTGCGCCAGCTTGTCGAGGATGTCGGCGACGCCCGGCAGCTGGTCGGCCAGGGCCGCGGCCCGCTCGCGGACCGCGGGCGTGAGCAGCAGCTCACGACACGGCGGGGCCCACAGCCCGTGCTCGGTGACCTCGAGCGAGCGCTGGTCGGCGACCTTGAACCAGCGGATCTCCTCGATGGTGTCGCCCCAGAACTCGACCCGGAGGGGGTGCTCCTCCGTGGGCGGGAAGACGTCGAGGATGCCACCGCGCACGGCGAACTCGCCGCGGCGCTCGACGAGGTCGACCCGGGCGTACGCGGCGGCCGCGAGGTCCTCGACGACCTTCTCCAGCGGTGCCTCGTCGCCGGCGGCCAGGGCCACGGGACGCAGCTCGCCGAGGCCCTTGGCGATCGGCTGGAGCACGGCCCGGACCGGCGCGACGACCACGGCCAGCGCGCCGTGGGCGACGTCACCGGCATCGGGGTGGGCGAGGCGGCGCAGCACCGAGAGGCGCTGCCCGACGGTGTCGGAGCGCGGGGAGAGACGTTCGTGCGGCAGCGTCTCCCAGGAGGGGAAGAGGGCGACGGCATCGGCGCCGAGGCTCGCGGCGAGCGCGGCGTGGAGGTCCTCGGCCTCCCGCCCCGTGGCGGTGACGGCGAGGACGGGCGCGCCGGAGGGACGGGGGGCGAGGGCGGCCACGACGGCGGGGCGGGCTCCGGGCGGGGAGGTCGCCTCGACCTCGGCCGAGGGCACGCTGAGCGCCTCGGCGAGACGGGAGATTCCTGGGAGCGCGGCGACGCGGGAACGCAGCGGGGAGAGAGAGGGCATGTCGACCCCAGAGTAGTCGCCCCCACCGACGGACAGACCTGCTGGTCAGGCCCTTGTCCCACCCGTCAGCACCGCGCGCCAGAGGAGGGGTCGTGAGGTGGCCGAACGCCCGATGCCGGCGTCCCCCGATCGAACAGAGTCTGAGCGCCGACTGAGGGAGACCCACCTCTTCGACATGACACGGGGTAGGCCGGTCAGGATACGTTCCGCGCAACCGCGCACCCCCTGTCGGCCATGCGCCCGGCGCGGTTGGAGCCACCCGTCTCGTGATCGGCGAAGCCCGCCCCTCCTGCGAGACCCGTGGATCCGGCGCATTAGCTAGGACGTGCCATGCACCCCCACAGCACCCGCCGTACTCCGGCATCCCTCCTGACGACCGTGGCCTCCTGCGCCGCGGCCGCCGGCCTCCTCGCCTCGTGCGGTCAGGCCACCGGCCCGCTCGACGCGGGCGCCGCGCCGGGCTCCGCCCACCCGTCCTCACGCGAGGCGATGCTCGCACCGGCGCTGTCCACCGGCACCCTCGCCGTGACCGACGCCGTCTCGGAGCCGCGGTCGTCCCTGACCTCCACGGACTCTCCCGCCCCGACCGATACCCCGGCCACGAGCCCGGAGGATCCGGACACCTCGTCGTCCCCCGCGACGACCTCGGCCCCGTCGACGTCGTCTCCCTCGGGGACGTCGACGGTGTCGGCCCCCTCCACCGCGTCCCGCCCGGGCACGCTGTCGCCCCAGCAGGACGGCAGCGTCGATGCCACCCACGTGACGCCGGACACCGCGACGGGCCGCAAGGCCCCGATCACGACACCACGCACCGGCGGCTCCTCGCTCGTCTTCGGCGGCGTCGGCGACGTCGGCTCGATGTCGGCGGCCGCGGGCAGCCGGGTCGCGAACCACGACTACGGCCACCTCCAGGACGGCCACGTCGCCGTCGGGGAGATGATCACCATCAACGCCCAGGGTCTCCCGTGGTCCTCAGTGGCCAACGCGGCACCCGGGAGCGCGCTCTACAACGACATGGTGCGATGGGCGAAGGCCATCAAGGCCCGGCCCGGCACGATCGAGGTCGCGTTCGGCCACGAGCCGGAGCAGGCGGCCAAGCGCACGCTCGGCACTCCCGCGCAGTACCAGGCCGCCTACCGCAAGGTCGTCACCGTCTTCCGGAGCCAGGGCGTGACCAACGTCCGCTGGGTCTTCCAGGCGACGAGCTGGGGCTTCCTCGCGCAGAGCACCGCGAGCAACTACGCCCCGAAGTACTACCCGGGCGACGCCTACGTCGACGTCATCGGCGCCGACGGCTACAACTGGGGCACCTGCGGCCAGGGCAACGGTGTCAACCGCCCCATGTCGGAGATCTTCCAGGGCGCCCTCGCCTTCGCGAAGTCGCACGGCAAGCAGCTGTCGCTGCCGGAGTTCGGTGCGGACAAGACCATCGCCCGCGACGTGTGGATGCGGGACGGCTTCGCCTGGATGAAGGCCAACCGGGCGACGCTGTCGTCCGCGTACTACTTCAACCGTCCGACGACGAACACGAGCAACACGGACTGCAGCTGGCCGCTGACCAGGACGGCCGAGTACAACCAGGTGCGCGCGATCGTCGCCGACGCGTGGACCAGCCCCTGACCCACCCCTGTCACGGGTGAGGCCCGGTGAGCTGACGCCCACCGGGCCTCACCCGTGTCTCCCACCAGCGGCGGTTCAGGGCTTGACGGTCATCTCGAAGCATCCGGAGTCCGGACCGGCCGACACCTGGAGTCGCCAGGTCCCGGCGTCACGGAGCACGATCTGCGTCGAGTAGTACTTCCACTGCTCGGCGTCGCCGACGGTGTCGCTCGACACCGTGAGCGTCGTCTTGGTGGTGGTGTTCGTGGCCGTCACGGTCACCCCGGGCATGGCGGCCGTGTTCATCGGGATCCAGTACAGCTGGACGCTGTGCGTGGGCACCTCCGGTGCCGTCCGGCCCCAGGCCGCGATGGCGGAGTCGAACGGACCTCCGACGATCGACCCCGACCGCACGTCGCGCCGAGACCCGACGGCGACGCACGTGGCCTTCGCCTCGCCGGCCACCCTCGCGAAGACGGCCGTCTGCTTGCCGTCCTTCGCGGGCTGGGCCTCCTCGTTGCGCGGGTCCGAGGCGGCGATCTCGCCCGCGGGCGCCGAGGGGTCGGCACTCGGGGTCGGGGAGGCCGACGCGGTGGGTCCCGAGCTCGGGCCGGCGCCCGGCGTCGCCGAGGACGAGGCCGACGCGGTCGGCGACGCCGAGGACGTCGGTCGCGCCGCTCCGGCGACCTCGTCCCCCGCCGTGCTGCACCCGGTGAGGAGCAGCACGGCGGCGAACGTCACGGCACCCGCCGCCCGCACGGGGGTCGGTCGCGTGAGCGCCCGGTCCCGCATCACGTCTGCGGCTCGAGGACGATGGACCAGGCCACGCCGCGGCTGCTCGTGGCATCGGTCGTCGCGGTCACCGCACCGACGGCCCCGGACAGCGGACCGTTGGAGTCGCCGACCATCGCCGAGACCCGGCCTCCACCCGTGGAGTAGGCGGCGTCGCGTGTGGTGACCCCGCTCCCGGGGGTCCACAGCGACGTCGACGACCCCTTGTCGGCGAAGAACCAGACGACCCAGGAGCCGCTGTTCACGGTGACCGGAGCGGTCGTGTGGCTCGTCGTGCCCGCGTCCGTCGTGGTCTCGGTGGCACCCACCGCTCCGGCGCCCCGGTAGGCCGTGAGCACGACCGCCGACTTGTTCTGCGCGCTGAGCTGGAGGGTGACCGTGGACCCGGCGTCGCCGGCGGCGGCCGTGCGCCGCCAGACGATGGTCCCGACACCGATGGTGTCCTGGGACCCCACGCGCGTCCAGCCTGCGGGGTCGGTGACCGTGGGCAGGTTGCTCAGCGTCGCGGACAGCAGCATGGTGTCGCCGGCCTGCACGCCGGAGGGCACCGTGACCGAGGTCGTCGGCCAGTTCGCGCTCGCGTTGGACGAGCCGACGAACGTGATGTTCGTCGTCGGGTCGGTGACGGACACGGTCACGTCGCGGGTCACCGTGTTCGTCGCGCCCCGGTCGTCGGTGACGGTGAGCGACACCGCGTAGGTGCCGGCGGCCGCGAAGGTGTGGTCGGCCGTGGCTCCGGTCGCCGTCCCCGGGGCGAAGGCCCAGGAGTACCCGTCGACGCTGCCGTCCGGGTCGCTCGACGAGGAGCCGTCGAACGAGCACACGAGGTCGACGCACGAGCTGGTGAACGCAGCCGTCGGCGCCTGGTTCGTCGGCACCGACGAGGCCAGGAACACCGCCCGGGCCCGCCAGTCGTTGCCGGATGCACCCGGGCCGTCGACCACGGTGGCCGACCCGCTCGGGAGGCCGCCGGAGAGAGCCAGCTTGTTGAGGTTGCCGTTGGAGCTCACGAAGTACAGCGACCCGTCGGCGGCGAACATCCCGGCCGTGCCGGCCCAGGACAGGCCGGCGTTCGCCGTGAAGAACTCCGAGCCGATGATCCCGCTGTCGGTGTTGAACCACCGCCAGTACAGGTTGGCGTCCCCGGACCGGGTGTAGAACAGCCGGCCACCGGCGTAGGCCATGGCGGTGACGCTCGACATCTGCCCGTAGAGGGCGACGGGGTTGCCGTCGAAGGTGGTGCCTCCGCTGCCCGTTCCGACGCCGGCCCACTCGGGGTCGTTGTACGGGTCGACGGTGACCTCGGGTCCGAAGACCCCGGCGTCGAACGTCCGGGACTTCAGGCCGCCGGTGCTCGTGCCGTACCAGAGCTTGCCGCCCGCGATGAAGGCGCCGCGGGTGCTCGCCCAGTCGATGCCCTGGTCGGGGACGGCCTGCGCGGGCTGCGCCGAGCTCGAGGTGAGCGCGACCGTCTTGAGGGTGTTGGTGCCTGCCGTCGGGGGCGCCTGGTCGGTGCGCACGATCTCGATCGCGTTGACGAGCGGGTTCTCGACGACGTGGGTGAAGTCGATGTTCACCGTGCCGTCGCTGACGATGTCGAAGGCCTTCATCGTGCCGCGCTGGTCACCCGTGGCGGCCACGATGTCGAAGTTGCTGAGGACCTTGGTGCCCTCGAGCGACACGTCGAAGACCCGGCTGCCCGGGGACGACGTCCCGGAGTAGCGGTTCGCGAAGAAGAGGCGGACCTGGAGCGGCGCACCGGTCGGGGCCGAGAACGCCCACTGCAGCGACGGGTTGTCGGACGGCGACCAGCGCTCGCTGTCGAAGACGGCGTTGGGGGTGGTCGTGGGGACCGAGGCGTCGACCGAGGCACCCGAGGCGTAGCCGGAGGCGTTGCTACCGGTGTTGCGGTACGGGCTGCTCCCCTGGTCGTCGGCCTCCCAGTCGGGTCCGGCGTCGACCGAACCGACCGTGCCACCACCGGTGTTCACCCGGTAGAGGATGTTCCCCTTCGACTTCGCCGTCGACCCGGCGATGTAGGCGGTGCCGGGCAGCCCCGGGATCGTCTCGGAGGCCTGCGCCGCACCGCCCGAGAGCGGGAAGTACGCGAGGCGCGGGCGCAGGTAGCGACGGTTGCCGACGTACGGCGTGTCACTGCCCATCCAGAGTCCGCTCTCCGTGGGGTAGAGCGAGTAGACGGCGGCGCCGCGCGGGTTGCGTCCGGGGTTCCACGCCAGGGGGAGACCGGTGTTGACGTCGAGGGCGGCCAGGCCCGGACGCGGGACCGCACCCTGGCCGGGAGAGTCGCTGCCGGAGCTGTTGTTCAGCCAACGCTGGTGCCCGCCGACGTAGACGGCCTCCTCGGTGGTCGTCACGCCCCAGAGGGTGTCACCGCCGGAGTAGTTGATCCAGGTCGGCTGGATGGCGTCGCCCGTGGCCGACATCTCGAAGCGGGCGGCGGTGTCGCACAACGTGCCCGCGGCCGGGCCGCCGGTGGACGCCACGACGAAGTAGGAGCCGTCCGGGGCGATGCTCACACCGCGGACGTAGGTGTCGAACGCCCAGTTGAAGCAGTAGGGCTCGAAGCGGCGGGTGCGCCAGTCCGGCGCGACGGTCGTGCCGGAGCCGGAGACGTCGAGGACGACCAGCTGGTCGCGCGGGAGGCCGTCGACCGTCTTGAAGTTGCCGATGGCGACGACCCGGGAGCCGTCCGGGGTGACGTCGAGGTCGCGCACGCCGACCGCGCCCTGGGCCCCGCTGCCGGTGTCGTTGTGGTGCCCGGAGACCTGGGTGTCGACCGAGGTGTCGAGCGCTCCGGTCGTCGCGTTGAGAGCCATCAGACCGGCGTGCGCCGTGTTGCTCACGGCCGTGAAGTTGCCGCCCACGAAGAGGCGGTTGCCGCTGCGCACGATGGAGTTGACGGCGCCGTTGCTGTTGGGGGCGCTGAACCCGGCGACGAGCGACCCGTTGCTCACGTTGAGCAGGGCGACCCGTCGGGCGGTGGACCCGTTCACCTGGGTGAACTGGCCGGCCACGTAGACCGTGCCGGGTGTCGGGCCCTCGATGACGTCGTTGACGGCACCGTTGAACGTCGGGTTGAAGCCGGCGACGAGCGCACCGGTGGTGGCGTTGAAGGCGAAGGCCCCGTCACGGGACACCGCCGAGCCGCCGGAGGGCGTGATGTTCGTGAAGTCGCCGATCGCGACCATCGTGCTCCCGGTCTGGACGATGGACTCGACCGAGCCGTCGTTGACGGCCGGGGTCCACGCGGGGGGCACGGCCGAGACGATGCGGTCGTGGTTGGGCGCGGCGGACGCGCTGGTGGAGGCGACGTTGAGGACGCCCGCCACCATGAAGACGCCGAGGAAGAGTGCGGCGATCCGTCGAAGATGCAGCGGCATGGTCAGCTCCATGAGGGCCGAGCGCGTGAGACGCGGTGGGAGGACACGAACGACGCGGAGGCGGGCGCCTCCGCGGGTGGGACGGGGCGCGACGACTCCACGGGCTGGTGGGCCCGTGCGTGCGACAGATGACACCGGTCCGGCGGCGTGAGGGCACACCGGACCCGTTCGTGGCCGTGATCGACCGGATGACGACGCATCACCGCCGGTGGGAACCCCCACGGGCGTGCGTCAGTACCCTGCTCACTGCTCATCGAACCGTCGACCCCTGCTATCGAAGTAGTTCGAAACCTGGCCCCTGCGCCGGACGCGTGCCCGCCACCGGAACCGTGTGCTGCCGCGACCGTTCTGCACCGGTCGACGACGTCTTGTGCCCGTCACTGTAGTCCGAAGGGCCGAGCGGAAACAGCCGTTTGGAGAAAATCGGTCCTCACGAGGTGCGAGAGGACTCCCCGGGTGCTATGGACGTCGGCGCAGCGACCCGTAGCCGTAGGCGGCGAGCAACGGCGCGGTCAGGGCCGAGACCACGGCCTTCTGACGGGTCGGCATCGCCTCGACCCACGAGTCGTCCCGACGGACCTCCACGTCCCCGGTCCGGAAGCGCGAGGGGTTGCCGCTGGCCGTGTGCACGGTCCCCAGGCGCAGCGTGTGCTCGTCGGTCGGGAAGACGGACCGCGGGTCGAACGCGAGACCGGCGAACTCCGCCACCCGTCGGACGGCCTCGAGGGGCGCCTCCGCGAAGTCCTCGTACCGGACGGTCAGGGTGGGGACACCGCGCAGCCGCAACGTCTCCAGGAGGACGTGGTGGCCGCTGTACAGGGCCCCCATGTACGCCGGGGAGTAGCGCGGCATGTACGCCTCCTCCGAGGTCACCTCGGGACGCCGCACGACCTTGGTCCACGAGTACGCGACCGCCCGGGGGTCCCGGAGGATGTGCACCATCCGGAGGTCCACCGCCGGAGACCGGTCGAGGAGGTACGCGAGCGAGGTGATCTTCGAGGAGTCGACCACGAGGTCGCAGCCCGACACCTCCCGCACCCCCGCGTAGAGCCGCTCGTAGAAGTCGAGGTACTCCGCCGCCCGGCTGCGGAACGCGCGCCCCCGAGCGCCGGCGAGCATCCGCGGCACGTACTTGACGTCGTCGACCGTCCGCTGCAGCTCCCGGATGCGGGTGGTGTCGACCCGGTCCCAGCCTCCGAACGCGGACTCCCCCACCGCGGACCAGAACGGGCACTCGTGGAAGGAGTGACCGCAGCCGCAGCGCTCGTCGTTGACGACGCCGCGCTCCCACATGTAGACCGTCTCGCCGACACCACAGGCGCCGGGGAGCTGGGAGACCGCCCGCTCCAGGAGGGTCGAACCGCTCCGCCCCATCCCCGCCACGTAGAGGACCGGCTGTCCGTCGCCCGCCATCAGACCCGGACGCCGTCGCTCGACGTGCGGTCCCGGGCGGACGGGCGACGCAGCGCGGGGGGCAGCAGGTACCCGAAGTAGCCGTGGATGAGGATCCATCCCCAGAACGCCTCGGCAGCACGCTGGCCGTAGTCGATGCCCAGCCGGAGGGGGCCGGACAGGTCCTCGCGCGCCCAGGGTGCCGCCGCCATGAACCCGAGCACGGTGACGAGCAGCACCCCCATCCACAGCAGCCGCAGCACCCGCCGGTCGGGGGTCTCCGGCTCGAGGACGGTGCGGTCCGCGAGGTCCAGGGCGAGCGGCGCGAGGAGCAGCGGGACGAGGCTCTCGGCCTGGTCGAGGACCACGGCCGTGCGGAAGAAGACGACGATGACCGCGAGGACGAGCAGCGCCGCGAGGGGAGCGAAGCGGAACGGCCGCGGGAACATGGAGTAGACCCAGACGAGCCCTGCGCCGATCACGGCCTCGTTGAGGGTCACGAGGGACGGGTTGAGGCCCGACTCGAGGAGCAGCCAACCCGAGGCGACGAGGGCCGCGCCGAGCGCGAGGGTCGCGGGCCAGGGCCGCGCCAGCCCCAGCACGCGCGGGCGGACGAACTGGACGAGGGCGGCGACGAGGAGCGCGAAGCAGACTGCTTCGCTGTTGTGCCCGATCTGCGTCGCCAGGCCCCCCGGCAGGACGTGGCGATGGGCCCCCGTGACGATCGCGAGGAGCGCGAGCGACCCACCCAGGTAGAACACGAGACCGGCCACCGCCCTGCGCGACATGCGGCCAGCCTAGGCGCACCGGACGCTTCGCGACCGACGCCGGGGAGAATCGGGCCAGGACCGTCAGCGCTGTGGATCCGGTCGACGATGCGGTGGACCCCGCAGCACCGGAGGTACGAAGGCCTTGAGCCGCAATGCGGGACGCTCGACCAGGAGCCAGCTCAGCCACGCGATGGGCAGGACCGCGAGGACCCCGAGGACGGTGTAGGCGACCAGGCCCAGGGACGCGGCTCCCAGTGCGGTGAGCACCAGCTGGACCGGGAAGGCGTAGACGTACACCCCGTACGAGATGTCGTTGCGGCGTCCGACCGTCTGGAGGCGGGGCGAGGCCCCGAGCCACAGGGTGAGGTAGCCGAGGGGCACCGCGCCCCAGCCCCGGACGATCCCCAGCTGGGCGAACAGGACGAGCACGACCGCTGCGGCGGCGGCCAGCCACCCGGAGACCGGGATCCGGTCGCGGTAGGCGTACGCGACCGCCCCGACGAGGAAGCACCCGCCGAGCCGCGACCCCTGGGCGAAGCCGGGCCCGGTGCTCACGTCGAGGGCCACCGTCACTGCGTACGGCACCGTCACGGCACCGAGGACGACGAGGAGGACCCACCGGCGGGCGCGGACCCACCCGGAGACGAGCAGGATCCCGACGCCGAGGTAGCAGAGGAACTCCCACTGGAGCGTCCAGAGCGACAGGTTCCAGCGCGCCGTGTACGGCAGCCCGTCGAGGGAGCCGGGGATGGTCGGCTGGACCACGTGGAGCAGCAGGTTCTTCCACACGAACCCCCAGGCCGCACCCGGGTCGAAGCGTCCGGGGCCGAGCCACGCCGTGAGCGGGGCGAGCACCGCGGCCGTGAGGACGAGCGAGACCCAGAAGGCGGGGAGGATCCGCAGCGACCGACGCCAGAGGTAGTCCCCGAGGGGCAGGCGCATCCGGCTCCCGGTGATCAGCCAGCCGCTGATCGCGAAGAAGCCGGCGACCGCCCACCCGCCCAGCTCGACGTCCCCGACGAGCACGGGGTCGCCGAAGCCTCCGGCGGGCGGGGCGTGCGAGACGATGACGAGGGCGGCGAGGACGAGCCTCAGGGCGTTGAGGCTGTTGTGACGCGGGTCGAGACGGGACTCGAAGGTGCCCGTCCGCGGGCGCCGGTCCGCGACCTCACCGTCGGGAGAGGTGAGGTCGCGCGGGGCGCTCGAGGCCGAGGACATGACGGATCCGCCCGCGTCCCTCAGCTCCGCCAGCTCGGGGTGCGGCCCCACCACTGCGCCAGCCGGGCGTCGTGCGGCTCGAAGTACTCCTCGAGCCGGTCCCGGACGGCCCCCTCCAGCGCCCGCCGCGGTCGCGCGTTGCGCTGCGCGAACTCGTCCGGGACCCACGGCGCGATGCCGAGGAAGTCGGTGATGCCCCGCAGCTGTGGCGCGGCGTCCACGAACAGCTCGTCGCTGTCGACGACGTGGATCCGCTCCCGCCCCAGGTGCTGCTCCAGCCGCTCGAGCTGGTCGGCGTAGTGGCCCCGCGTGAGGTAGGCGTTGTGCTGGTGCGCCGGCGACACGTGGAACGGGTCGCGGGCGAACTGCTCCTCCACCCCGGCGAGCCGCTGCGGCTCGAGCTCGACGGCACGCTCGAAGTCCTCGGTCTCGAAGCCACGGGCCTTCTCGTGCGTGAACGCGGACCAGGCACGTTCGACCGGGTCCCGGAGCATGACGACGACCCGGACGTCCGGCAGGTCCCGGGCGATGCGCTCCGCGACGAGGGGATGGAACATGTAGTACGGGCTCGCCTCGCCGGTGACGACCGGCCCCCCGGCGTGGCGTTCCCGCCGGCGCTGGGTCAGGGTGAGCGGGAAGTGGGCCCGGTACCACCGCGGACCCCGGTCGTAGGCGGTGTCGAAGTAGTGGACCCCCTTGTGCAGGCCCGCCGGGAGCACGTCGGGATGGCGGGTCAGCGTCTGGTAGAGCGAGGTCGTGCCGGCGCGCTGCGCTCCGACGATCAGGAACGACGGCAGCATCCGCAGGGGTGCGGTCGCCCGGCCGGCCACGGCGGTGGCCTCCCTGGCCTGTCGGTGCAGCCACTGTGCTGCGGGTCCACGCTCAGCCACGGGTCCTCCTGGGGTCGGGGGTGGGTCGGGGGTCGAGGAGCTGGAGCAGCCAGCGGGCCACGTCACCACCGGCGCCGCCGGCGGCGGCCTGGCGGTCGGTCGTGAAGCGGGTCGCGATCTCGGCGAGGTAGGCCGTGGCCACGGCCACCGCCGACTCCGGTCCGGTGCGGAACGGCGAGAGCAGCCGGGGAGCGTCGTCGAGCAGCGCCCCTGCTGGGTCGGGCTGCGCGGCGGCTCCGCGGCGCAGCAGCGGCATGAAGTGGTGGTGGAGGAGGTCGAAGCCCACCGGCACCCGGCGCTCGAACCGCTCCCAGTCCCAGACGAGGAGGCCGGCGGCTCCGGACTGCGCGACGTTGAACGCACTGAAGTCGCCGTGCCAGGCCCCGAGCTCCAGAACGAGCTCGTCCGGGACACGCGTGAGGATCTCGCGGAGGGCATCGCGCACGGGACCGTCCGGGAGCGCCTCGACGCGGGCGAGGAGACCCGCGCGGTAGCCGCTCGCGCCCCACGCCGCGCGCTCCACGCCGAGGCAGGTCGCGATCTCGCGGGCGGCCCCGGTGACGGCGTCGGGATCGGGGTCTCCCCCCTGCTGCCACACCGGGAGGGCGGACTGGACGACCACGGGCAGTCCGTCCCACTGCGTCTCGGCCAGCAGGCGCGGCACGACGACGTGCCGGAGGGCCGCGCCCTCGAGGACGCGCAGGGCCTGCGCCTCGGCCCGCCCCAGCTCGGCCGCGAGCGGGCTCACCCCGACCTTCGCGACGGCCAGCAGCCTGCCCCGGAGGTCGAGGACCTGCACGACCGGCTTGCGGTTGGCGCGCGGAGGCCCGAGGAAGACCCCTGTGAGGACCGGTTGCCCCAGGACGTCGGCGAGGACGTCGTCGACGGACGGCCCGGCGGTCACGACCGTGCACCGGGAGGACAGGGCCCGCCCCGCTCCCGCCCTGAGGGCTGCGCTCGCGCCCGCGGTGACCAACCGGTCACGCCGGCCGACGGGGCGGCGGGCGTTACGCAGGGCGAGCGCCGCGAGCCGCGACTCGGCCGGGAGGAACATCCGGGCGCGTTCGGCCGTCGGGAGTGCGAGGAAGCGCCGCTCCCGGCCGGCCTCCGCGGGGGCGCCGGCGACCGCCGCCCCCGGGTAGAGGCGACGCATCATGCCCAGCGCGTCGGACGGCGCCCCGGAGGGCGCGCCCCTCCCCGCGGCGGTGCTCATCGGCGGGCGGGTCGCCGGCCCTTGGGCCTGCCCCGGAAGACCGCGGACGCCGCCTGCGGGCCCGGCGTGGGCCGGCGCACCGGCGCCTCGGCCGGTTCCTCGGGGTCGTCCGTGGTGTCGCTGACGTCGACGTCGTCGTCCGCCGCGTCACCGGTGTCAGCGCGGTCGGCGTCATCCGCCGGTCCGGCGACCTCGTCGGACACCGGCCCGGTGCTCTCGTCGTCGGGCACCGCCTCCACGGTGTCGCTGTCGTCCCGCAGCCCGACCGGACGCGCGATGCTGCTCACGGGCAGCTCCTCGACGCTGGCCACGACGGCCCCGAGGACGAGCGCCGCGACGTGGCGCATCTGCTCGACGGCCTCGCCGACCTCGGCACGCACGGAGCGCCCCTCGGTGGCCACGAGCAGAACGCCCTGGCCGATGGCCGCGAGCGACTGGGCATCGGAGTTGACGGCCGTCGGCGCGACGTCGATGACGAGCACCTGGCTGCGGGCGCCGAGCTTCTCGAAGACGGCCCTGGCCCGCGTGCTCTGGACCAGCTCGCGCGACAGCGAGGTGCTCGCGCCGGCGGAGACGACACGCAGGTTCGGCACGTCGGGCACCCGGATGATCGCCTCGTCGAGCGTCGCCTCGTCGCGGAGCAGCTCCGCGAGTCCCGCGTGCCCCGCTGGTGCCATCGAGCCGGCGACGGCGCACGACCACGCGTTCGCCGAGACGAACATCACGTCGACACCGCTCCGCGCCAGGGCCTCCGCCAGGCTCACGGCGACGGTCGAGCCGGTCTGGTCGTCCGACACCCCGGCCACGAGGACGGCGCCTCGCTCGCCACGCAGTCGGGCGAGGAGGCCGTTGCGCAGCTGGCGCAGGGACTCGGAGACCTCGCTCCCCGGCCGCTCGTCGGCCCGTCCCGTCCCCGGCGCGACCTCCACCCGCGCGACGAGGGTCTCGAGCCCGAACCGCTCGAGGTCCCGCCGCGTGCGGACGCCCTGGTCGACGCGGTCACGGACGAACGCCAGCGCGAGCCCCGCGAGGAGACCGGCGAGGACCCCGCTGACGGCGATGACGAGCCGGTCGGGGCTGGACGGGCTGGTCGGCAGGGAGGCGTCGGTGATGATGTCGCCCGGGAGCACGGCACCGGTGTCCAGGTCGAGGAGGGAGGAGTTGAGGCGCGCGATCTGCTGGATCGCGAGGTCGCGGCGTGAGGTGACGAGCAGGCGTTCGGACGACCCGTCGGCCAGCGAGTCGAGCTGCGTGGTGAGGTCCGCGAGGGTCGCCTGGGCGGTCTCGAGCTGCTTCTGGATGGCGTCCTGCGTGGCCTGGACCCGGCGCTGCGCCACTTCCGCGCGGTTCTCGAGGTAGGCGCTGCTGAAGGCGCTGGCGCCGCGTTGCGCGGCCAGCGGGGTGCCGGCCGTGAACGAGATGTTGAGGACCGACGTGTTCGGCGGGACGGTCACCATGACGTTCCGGGTGACGTCGTTGACCGAGCCCTGCCCCCCGATCTTCTTCAGGGCGAGCTGCGCCACGACAGAGGACTTGACGATCTGGGCCTCGGTGTCGAGGTTGAGGGACGAGGTCGTCCGGCCGTTCTGCACGGACCCGTCCTCCCCCACCGGCAGGACCATGACGGCCTCCGAGGACGTGTACTGCTCGGGGAGGACGACGATGGCGGCGAGGGCCGCGACGATCCCGACGACGAGGCCCAGTGCCACCGCCCGCCACCGACGGCGCAGGACCGCCACGTAGTCGGCGAGCTCCACGTCGGCATCGGTTCGCGTCACGCTCATGAGGTGGCCCTTTCTGGGACGGCCTGCAGCAGGGGGGCCGCACCGGCGGCACCGACCCTGCGAGGCGAAGGTAGGGGTCCACCGGAAGGGTGGACCGGGGGGGCCGTCCGGATCTGGGCAGCGGTGGTCGGGGGTTCTGCGGGAGGCGCGCTCGCGCCCGACCGACTCTCGCGCCAGAGGAGTGCGACGGTGACGGCAGGCACGAGCATCCCGGTCGAGACGTCGTAGAAGAGACTGTAGTAGGCGGTCATGGCCAGGACGGTCGTCCCGGCGAGGACCACCGGGGTGTGGATCCGGCGACTCCTCCACCAGACGACCGCCCCGAAGCCGAAGAAGAGCAGCGCGCCGAGGTACCCCGTGGTGACGAGGAGCATGAACAGGTAGCCGTTCATGCCGATGTTGGCGTTGCCGCACTGCGGGCACGATGGGCTCTTGCCGACGGCGATCGACGCCGCGGACCCCAGGGTGGCCCGGGTGCTCCCGAAACCGACGACGGGTGACTCGGCCGACAGCTCCAGGGCCTTCTCCGTCGTGAAGCCGCGGATGGTGTCGCTCTTCCCCGCGTCCAGCCGCTGCGAGACCACCGTGCCGAGCGGGGTGACCGCGACGGCGCCGAGCCCCAGGGTCATGAGGACGACGAGGGCGGCCCCGACGGCGAGCCGGCCGCGGCGTGCGAGCTGCACCGCGACGACGAGCACCGCCACACCGACCCCGAGCCACGCGGCCCGGTTCAGGGAGTAGACGAGGACGACGACCCCGACCGCGAGGACCCCCACCGCGGCCACGTGGGCGCGCACCGTCCGCAGCTGCCGCATGGACGCCACGAACCAGACCCCGAGCAGGGTGAGGTTGAAGCCCCAGGCATTCGTGTAGGTGAAGGGCGCGGCGGGGCGTGGGGTCTGGTCGGAGATGAGCTCCTGCACCTGGGCGGAACGAGGGTGGATCAGGTTCTGCACGAAGAAGTTCGAGCTGATCGAGGACGGCAGGACCATCTCGAAGGGCGACGTGAACTGGAACTGCGGGGCGAGCAGGCCGAGGACGCCGCCGACACACGTCGTGACGAAGAACCAGCCGAGCATCCGCACGACCCGGGTCTGCGGGAGCTCGGCCTCGGTGAGGTTGCCGATGAAGAGGAGGACGACCGTGACACCGACGTAGGAGATCTCACGCATCCCGAATCCGAGGAGCCGGCTGCCCGCGCCGTCCGCCACGTAGCCCGGCGGGTTCACCCCGAGCAGCAGCACGCCCACGACGCTCCACGTGAGGAAGAGCGCCCACAGCACGAAGCCGCGAGGGAGGGCGAGAGGCCTGCGTGCCATCAGGACCAGCCCCATGGGGACGGCCATCACGGACACCGCGAACTGGGCGAGGCCGAGGGCCCAGAAGACGGGGAAGCCGACGAGCAGGACCCAGAGCATCCACGCCGGGTTGTGACGCGTGCGGGCCACGGGGTGCGCCTCGATCCGGGCCACCGGGACACGGGGACCGAGGTCTCCCGAGCCCCACCGTCCCCCGACGCGGTCGTCGAGCACGGTCGCAGCACGGTCCATGGACACCACGCGTCGCGCCTCCCTCCGCTCGGCTCGCACCCTGGGGTGCCCGGTCACGCGTCCTCGGGGAGCCGCTGCGCTCACCGGCCAAGACGCCGGCGGTCGTGGTGGAGCGCCGTCCGGGGAGGCCAACTGTACGACAGCACCCTGTGCTCCCGTGGGGGTTCGGGTGTCCGTGGGACGGCTACGCGGACCGGGAGCCGCGACGTCGCGACCGCAGCGCCTGCACGAGCTCGGGGAGGTTGAGGGCGTCGCGCATGAGCAGTGCACCCCCCACGTAGAGGACCAGACCGACCGTTCCCCCGACGGCCAGCCCGGCCACGGTGTCCCCGAGGACCGCCCGGGCCGCGAGGAGGGGAGCCCCCACCCCGACGAGGGTCACCGCGACCGCCACGAACGAGGTCCTGCCGAACGGGTCGAGCCGCATCGCGAGGCGCACCTGGACGAGGCCGAGGAGGTTGCGGATGACGATGGCCGCGGCCCAGCCGAGGGCCGCACCGAGCACGCCGAGGCGCGGGACCAGCCACAGGTCGAGGCCCACGAGGAGGGCCAGCCCGACGAGGCTGTTCACGAGCGTCCACGTCGTGCGCCCGGACATGACGAGCAGGACGTCGACCATGCCGAAGAGCGCCCCGAGCATGAAGGCACCCGCGAGCACCGCGACCACGCGGCCGCCGTCGGCGTACGAGGTGCCGAACAACCTCATCATCGTGCCCGCGAAGGCGGCGAGCGCGAGGTAGAGCGGCCAGGTCATGAGGACCAGCCACCCCGTCGAGACCCGGTAGAGGCTCTTGGCCTCCTCGTGCTCGTCGACCGCGAGCAGGTGGGCGAACTGCGGCTGCGCCGCCAGCCCGACCGCCTGGGCCCCCATCTGCCCGGCCACGACGAAGCGGGTCGCCGCGGCGTAGACCGCTGCCGGGGCGGCCCCGGCCAGTGCCCCGACGAGAACGATGTCGAGCCGCTGCATGGCGACCTGGGCGACCCCCATGATCCCGCGCGGCCAGGTGAACCTCCAGAACTCCCGGTCGCGGCGGGCTGCCCCGCGCGGTCCGAGGACCCCGACCCCGAGCAGGCGGCGGGCCCAGCGCAGGGCCACGGCCGCACTCAGGAGGTAGCCGGCCGCCCACGCGGCGGGAGCGGCTCCGGGACCGGCGACGGCGACCGCCGCCCCGACGAACAAGAGCTGGGAGAGCGGGCGGAGCACGAGGGTGATGACGGCGGAGGGACGCATCGTCCCGAGGCCGCGGGTGGCCGACACCGCGAGGTTCTCGACCGAGGCGGCGAGCACGAAGGGTGCGAGGACCCGGATGGCGACCGTCGCGAGCTCGACCTGGTCGGGACTGATGACTGCGGCGATGCGCGGCGCGGCCGCGAAGATCCCGGTGGCCAGCACCAGGCTGCCGAGGAGCACCGGGCCGGCCGCCGTCCGCAGGTACTCCGGCACGAGCTGCGGCTGCTCGAGGGCCCTCGTGCGCGAGACGAAGTACACGAGACCCGTGTTGGTCCCGAGCTGGGCCACCGCGACCACCACGAGGAAGCCGGAGGTCGTGCTGAAGAAGACGCCCGCCGACTCCTGCGGAAGTGCCCGGGTGATGACGACGGTGAGGGCGAAGCCGACGACCGCGGACAGGGCGGAGCCGATGACGTTGACCGCGCCCCCTCGCGCGACACCCCCGACCGAGGCCGACCGCGTCCCGGCGCCCGGGCTCATCGCGCCCACCCCGGGAGGGGCCGTCCGTCGGGGGTCGTCTGCACGGCAGAAGCGTCGCACGTCGGTGTGCCGGGCCGGGCGGCGATCCACGGAACCACCCGTCCCCCGGCGTCGGCGCACCTAGACTCGGGGGTGCGCCATCTCCGTGCAGCAGGGCCGGGGGTGGAACGACCAGATGGAGGTCCGGCGTGCCGGCGACCGACCGGAACAGCACCGCGCGGCCCCCCGAGTGGCCGGACGTGGGTGTGGTGCTGGCCACCCACGACCGCCCCGTGCTCGTGCGCGAGGCGCTCGCCTCCATCCTCGGGCAGGACTACCCCGGTCGCATCCGCGTGGTCCTCGTGTTCGACCGGAGCGAGCCCGACACCACCCTCGAGCAGGGGACCGAGCGCCGAGAGGTGGTCACCACGACGAACTCGAGGACCCCGGGGCTCGCGGGCGCTCGGAACACCGGAATCCTCGCCCTCGACACCGAGCTCGTCGCCTTCTGCGACGACGACGACGTCTGGCTCGACGGCAAGCTCACCGCCCAGGTCGAGCGGCTGCTCGCCACCCCCGAGGCCGACTTCGTCACGACGGCGATGCGCGTCGACTACGAGGGGCGCAGCACCGTCCGCCTCGCCGACCGCTCCTCGGTCACCCTCCGCGACCTCACCCGCTCCCGGATGGCCATGCTGCACTCGTCCTCGTTCGTCTTCCGTCGCGCCGCCATGGTCGACGACTTCGGCCTCGTCGACGAGACGCTGCCGCGCAGCATGGCGGAGGACTGGGACCTCCTGCTGCGGGCGGCACGGTCCGCGCCGATCGCCCATGTCGACGAGCCGCTCGTCGGGATCCGGTGGGGCGCGAGCTCCTACTTCAACGACGCCTGGCGGGACAAGGTCGACGCCCGTCGCTGGCTGCTGGAGCACCACCCCGAGCTCGAGGAGGACCGGGTCGGTGCGGGCCTGCAGTACGGCAAGCTGGCCTTCGGCCACGCCGTGCTCGGCGAACGCCGGGAGTCCCTGCGGTGGCTCGGCCGGTGTGTGCGACGCAACCCGGGGGAACCCCGCTGGGTGCTCGCCGGGCTCGTGCTCTGCGGCGTCCCGGGTGACTGGGTCCAGGCCCAGCTCAACCGACGTGGCCACGGTGTCTGAGGGTCGGGCCCCCCACCCCCCTTCCCGTCCCCGCCCACGGCGGCGCGCATCCGTCGTCGCGACGGTCGTGGGCGTGGCGCTCACGCTCGCCCTCGGCGCTTGCGTCCCCGGCGGCGGATGCCACCTCGAGCCCGATGGGACGGCGCCCTGCGGCGTGCTGTTCGGGATCGCCACACAGCAGCCGTCCCTCGCCGCGCTCGCCGAGGCGGAGGCCTTCGCGGGGCGACCGTACGACCTCGTCTACCGGTTCCACGGACTCGAGGACGTCGTCCCGGACAGCGACGAACGCACGATCGTCGAGAGCGGGCGGGCCCTGCACGTCAACATCGAGGCGCGGGTCGCGGACACGGCCGACGCGACCACGTGGGCCGACGTCGCGTCCGGCGCCCACGACCGGGGTCTGCGGGCCCAGGCACGAGGGCTGGCCGGCCTGGACAAGCCCGTCTTCGTGACGTTCGACCACGAGATGGACCTGCCCCGCAAGGCGGTTCGTGGCTCGCCGGCACAGTTCGTGGCGGCATGGCGGCACGTGCACGACGTGTTCCGCCAGGAGGGCGCCGACAACGTCCGCTGGGTGTGGGTGGCGTCCGGCCTCGCCCGGGGGCTGGGCAGCGTGGGCTCCCTGTGGCCCGGCAACGACGTGGTCGACTGGATCAGCTGGGACGTCTACAACCACGAGTGCGCCCCCGACGTGCCGACGGCGTCCTTCGCGCAGTCGCTCGACGTCTTCTACTCGTGGCTGCAGACCGACGGGCCGGCCGCCGGCATCGACCTCACGAAGCCGATGATGATCAGTGAGCTCGGGAGCGTCGACCGCGACGGACGACCTGCGGCGAGGGCGGCCTGGTACGCGGCCATCCCGGAGGTCCTGCGCGAGCGCCCCCAGATCAAGGCGATCACCCTGTGGGACTACCAGGGCACGTGCGACTACCGGGTGACCGGCGTCGGCCCGATGCGCGCCACGGTGCGCGACCTCGGGGCCGACGACCTCTTCTCCGACCTGGCCGTCCGGGACTGACCGCGCGGCGCGGCCGCCCCGGCCTAGTGGGCGGCGGCCAGGTCGAGCGGGACGACGCCGGTGATGGACCGGATCCGGGTCCGCGCTGCGCGCCAGAGGTCCTCCACCGTGAGGGCGTCCACCTCCCGACCGACCGCGATCCCCCGGTCGTCGAGCTGGGTGCAGATGAGCACCTGGTGGTCGTCGACGTGCTCGCCGCGTGCCACGCGCCGCGGCAGCAGCACGGGAGCCCGACCCGAGTCGAGCGAGTTGAGGGCCGAGCCGATTCCGCCGTGGGCCACGACGAGGTCCGACTGCCGGATCGCGTCGCTCAGCTCGGTGGCGGGGATCTGGTCCCGACCGTCGATGCCGAGGCCCGTGAGGTCGGTGGCCCCGGTCTGCCAGAGGATGTCGGCGTCGGGGGCGCACACCTGCGGCAGCAGGCGGTTCAGCTGCTCGACCGCGCTCCGGAAGCCGTACCCGGGCATGGTCCCCAGGGTGACCACCACGCGGGACAGGGAGCGGTCGGGGTCGGCGCCCGACGCCGGCACGTGGTCGGCCTCGAAACCGTCGAACAGCGAGCCGCAGTAGGCCCACCGGCGCGTCGCGAGGGGCTCGTACTGCGTGTAGCGCCGCGTCCCGGGCAGCGCGCCGAGGAGGCGGCCGGTGAGGCTCGGCCCGTCGGACCGCGCAGCGCTCTCGATGTAGTGGCACGGCACACCGTGGAGGCGGGCCGCGACGAAGAACGGCAGGGCGATGCCCGAGCCGGTCGAGACGACCGCCCGGTAGTGACCCTCGCGGATGAGCCGCAGGGCGTCCGGGAGGTCGCGGGCGACGGCCCCGAAGTCGCGCGGCTTGATGTAGCCCACGTAGTGCACCGTCTCGTCGCGTAGCAGGGCCCGCGACTGGTTGCCGTCGAAGGTCGCCCACTCGAAGGGTCCCATCTCCTCGCCGAGCCGGTCCCGCAGGCGGATCAGCTGTTCGAGGTGGCCCCCCGTGGAGGCCACGAGGAGGGTCGGTCCGGTGCCGCGGACGAACCCGTCGGGGCGGCGGGTGGGAGAGAGGAGTGACATGGGATCCCTGCTTTCGTGTGGCGTGGGCCCGGTCTCCGGTGCTCCGTGCGAGGACGGTGGCCGGGGGCGAGGTCCGGTGGTGGCGGGTGCCGCGGTGGCGGCGGTCGGCGCAGCGCTGCGCGGTCAGTAGGCGCCGCGGCCGCGGAGCACGGCCTGCCCGGTGCGGAGGAGGATCTGCCCGTCGAGGGCGAGGGACCAGTTGTCGACGTACCAGAGGTCGAGTCGCACGGAGTCGAACCACGAGAGGTCGCTGCGCCCGGAGACCTGCCAGAGCCCGGTCATCCCCGGGCGGACCCGGAGCCGGCGCACGGCGTCGCTCTCGTACTGGTCGACCTCGGCCCGCAGAGGAGGCCGGGGGCCGACGAGGGACATCTCGCCGCGCACGACGTTGAGGAGCTGGGGGAGCTCGTCGAGGGAGAAGCGCCGGAGCACGGCACCGACCCGGGTCACCCTCGGGTCACGGCGCATCTTGAAGAGGACGTCGTTGCCGTCGCTGTCGGCGGCGAGCTCCTCGCGGCGGTCGTCGGCGTCGACGACCATCGTGCGGAACTTGTACATGGAGAACACCCGACCGCCCTCACCGACGCGCTCCTGGCGGAACAGCGCCGGGCCCGGTGAGTCGCGCCGGACGAGGAGCCCGACGACGAGCAGCACGGGCGCGAGGACCACCAGGGCGGTGATCCCGAGGACGCGGTCGGCGAGCAGCTTGAGACCGTAGCGCCAGCCGCTCTGGACCGGGCGCTCGACGTGGAGCATCGGGAGGCCGGCGGCCCGCCGCATCGTGAGGCGCGGCCCGGCGACCTCGACGACGCCGGGGGCGACGAGGAGGTCGACGTCACGCTGCTCGAGCGCCCAACCGAGCCGGCGGAGGGCGTGCCCCGCCATCGTCGGGCTGCTGGCGACGGCGACGGCGCCGATCCCCAGCCGGTCGACGACCTCGACGGTGTCCGCCTCCGTGCCCGAGATCGGGATGTCGGTGTGGTTCTCCGTCGCGAGCACCGGGTCGTCGAGGTCGGCCACGCAGATGGCGGCGACCTTCATCCCCGTCGTCGCCGGGTCGTTCTCGATGCGGTGGGCGACGTCGAGGGCGGCTCGCGCGTCGCCCACGATGAGGGTCGACCGGAGGTGCTGCCCCGCGGAGCGCTGCGCCGCCAGGCGGTGCCGGAGCGCGTACCTGCCGAGCACGGTCGTGACCGTCATCGTCGGGACGGACAGGAGCAGCACGCCTCGCGAGAACTCCAGCTGGAGTGCGAAGGACGCGAAGGCGACGAGTGCCACCAGGCCGACTGCCGACCGGGTGACGGCGCGGTACTCCTCGCTGCCGGCGCCGACGAAGCGGTTCGCGTAGGCCCCGTTCTTCGCGAGCACGACGACCCACGCGGCGGCGACGACGGCGAGCGTCGTCCACAACGTCGCGGTGGTGCCGAAGAAGGAGCGGTGGGAGCCGATGAGGAGGTTGCGCCCGGCGAGCCCGACCCCCACGCCGACGACCGCGGCAGCCGTGTCGACGCCGATCGTGGCTCGGCGGTGCCGCCGTTCCCACTCCGTGAGCCCGGCCGTGGCCCGGGCGTGGCCGTACGAGGCCAGATCAATGTGTGCGACGCCGCGTGGAGCCCACGGGCGCGCGCCAATATTCTGAGCAATGCTCATCGAACCGTCGACCCCTGCAAATCGATGGTGTTCGAAGAGTGACGATGACGTCGGCCCCTGCATGCCGACCGGCATCTCCGCCGATCTTCACGTCACACCTGGCCCTGCACCAGGTGCGGCGTACGTTGTGCCCGCAGTCTAGGCCCAACGGCGGGGGTCGGATAGGCCTTTCGGAGATATTCGTGCGGAAGTCGTTGCGCGAGGTCCCCAGATGTGGGACATGGGGGCCGCTGGAGCGCCCGGCCGGGCGCGCGACCACCTCGGACCGCCCGGCAGGCACCTGCGTCGCACGGCCCGACGACCCCGGAATCCGTTGTGCCACAGTGCTGGGAGGTCGACGACGGACCACCCGCGAGACGGGCTCAGCGGGGGGCGTGCACCCGCTGCTGCGCGTCGAGCAGCCCGAGCGTCACGAGCTCCTCCACCGCGTCGGCCGCATCGCCGAGGAGGAACGGGAGCTCCTTGCGCTCGGTGGGCGAGAAGTCGCGCAGGACGAAGTCGGCGGCGTCCATCCGGCCGGGCGGGCGCCCGATGCCGACCCGCACCCGGTGGTAGTCCTTCGTCCCGAGCGATGAGCTGACCGAGCGCAGCCCGTTGTGGCCGCCCTCCCCACCGCCGCGCTTGAGCCGGACGGTCCCCGCGTCGAGGTCGAGCTCGTCGTGCACGACGACGAGCCGCTCGGGCGGTACGGAGAAGAAGGACAGCAGCGCCTTGACCGGGCCGCCGGACTCGTTCATGTAACAGGAGGGCACGGCGACGACGGCCGCCGGCCCCGGCACGCCTCCGGGCCCCGTGCCGATGCGGACCTGGGCCGCCCGGGCGCGGGCCTTGTGCGTGCGGAGGCTGGTGCCGGTACGGCCGGCGAGCTCGTCGACGACCATCGCGCCGACGTTGTGGCGGTTGCCCGCGTACTGGGGCCCGGGGTTGCCGAGCCCGACGACGAGCCAGGGCGCGGAGTCGGTCACGGCGCCGATTCTGCCATCCGGCACCTGCGGGTCGACGCGGCCGGGCCCCCGGACGTGGCCGTCCGACCGTGGCGCGGCGGCGCCGAGGGCGCGAGCCTCAGCGTCGCCAGAACAGGTGGTGCACGACGCCGCTCGCGCTGGGCACCACGTCGCAGTGGAACCGGTCGAGCAGCTCGTCCGGCGAGGCCCACAGCCGCGAGCCTCCGCCGAGGGTCACCGGGGACACCGCGACGTGCAGGGTGTCGACGAGGTCGGCCTCGAGGAACTCACGGATCGTCGCGGCGCCGCCGCCGAGGCGGACGTCACGGCCGCCGGCGGCCTCGCGTGCCTGGCGGAGCACGTCGGCGGGCGCGGCGTCGACGAAGTGGAAGGTGGTGTCCGAGAGCGTGAACGACGGCCGGGGGTGGTGGGTCATCACGAACACGGGCGTGTGGAAGGGCGGGTCCTCCCCCCACCACCCGGTCCAGCCGTGGTCCGGCCAGGGCCCGCGCACGGGGCCGAACTTGTTGCGGCCCATGATCTCGGCGCCGATGTTGCGGTCGAACTCGCGGACCAGGTGGTCGTCCAGGCCCCGGCTGCCGGCGTCGTCGGAGCGGTGCGGCCAGCTCGCCGTGGACACTGCCCACGCCATGAGCGCCTCCGGGTCGGCGTGCCCGAACGGGCGCTCGAGGCTCTGCCCGTCTCCCGCGCCGTAGCCGTCGCGGGAGACCGTGAAGTTCTGGACGCGCAGCAGCTGGGGCACCGCGGGCTCCTTCCGTCGGGGGTGAGGCTACGGGAGGTCTGACCACCGCCGGGGCCGGAACTCATCGCTGCCGGAGACGGCGACGGGGCCCGGTCCGTCACGGACCGGGCCCCGTCGGGGAGTGCGTCGGCTCAGGACTCGTCGGAGGAGTCGCCCTCGCCCTCGGCGGAGCCCGCCTCGGCGGAGGCCTCGTCCTCGGACTCCTCGCGCTCGATGCCGGCCTCGGACTCGGCCTCCTCGAGCTCGGCCTCGAGGTCCTCGGCCGACTGCTGCTGGGTGACGTTGACGACGAGCCACTCGGCGTCGGTGAGGAGCTCGGCGCCCTCGGGGAGCGCGATCTCGCCGGCGTGGATCTGGGTGCCGGCCTCGAGCCCCTCGACCGAGATGGTGACCCACTCGGGGATGTCCGTGGCGAGCACCTCGACCTCGAGGCTCGACTGGACGAGCGTGACCACGGTCTCGGGGGCGGCGTCGCCCTCGAGGTGGACCCCGACCTCGACCGTGACCTTCTCGCCCTTGCGGACGACGACGAGGTCGACGTGCTCGATGAAGGGCTTGATCGGGTCGCGCTGCACGTCCTTGGCGAGCGCGAGGTGCTCGGTGCCGTCGATGACGAGCGTGAGGAGCGCGTTCGTGTGCTTGAGCGCGAGCATCGTCTCGTGGCCCGGGAGGGTGATGTGGACCGGCGCGGTGCCGTGGCCGTACATCACGGCGGGGATCTTGTCGGCGCGGCGGATCTTGCGGGCCGCGCCCTTGCCGAACTGGCTGCGCTGCTCGGCGACGAGCTTGGTGACCTCGGTGGACACAGTGGACTCCTGGGGTGGATCGGAACGAATGGTCGTCGGTCCTCGACGCGGGACGTGGCACCGAACCGGCGCGCGAACGGCCCGCGGACCCTGGGGTCTGCGTGCCGCCAGCGTCGATCACGGAGGTCGCGGACCTTGCGGTGTGCCGGACCACTTCGTCCGGTGCGACGTCCCTCGCCGAGGCAACCCCGAGAGTCTAGGCGACGGGCGACGGAACGTCGAAATCGACGTCCGCGGAGCTGCCCGCCGGGGCCTCGCGCCGCTCCCCCACGCGGACGGCCACGACTCCCGCGAGGATGACCACCCCGCCGGCGAGCTGCCACGGCCCGGGGAGCTCCCCGAGCACGAGCCAGGCGAAGAGCACCGCGAAGAGCACCTCGGTGAGGCCGACGAAGGACGCGAGCGTCGACCCGAGGTGGCGCGCGCCGAGCACCCCGAGGACGTAGGCCACGGCGGCCGCGACGACGACGAGCTCGAGGAGCGCCAGCCAGGCCGGGGCGTCGGCTCCGCCGAGGTCGACCCGGGCGGCGCCGACCTCCATCGGGAGCACCCCCGAGGCGCCGAGGGCACCGAGCACCACGGCTCCTGCGGTGAGGCCGAGGGCGGCGAAGGCGAACGGCGGGAGCGTGGTCTCGCGCGCGGCGAGGACGTAGTGCCCGGCGAGCCCGGTGGCGGCGAGCATGGCCCAGACCACGCCGACGAGGTCGGGGGTGCTCTGCCCGGTGAGGTCGAGGACGAGCGCCAGCCCGACGAGCGCGAGGACGATGCCGACCCCGGTGAGGCGGTGCGGCCGGCGCCGGGTCAGCACCCAGACCCAGAGGACGACGAGGACGATCCCGAGGTACTCGATGAGCAGCGCCACGCCCACCGTGAGGCGCTCCACCGCCTGGAAGTAGCCGAGCTGGGCGGCGGCGACGGCGAGACAGCCGTAGCCGGCGGCGAGGGGCAGCTCACGGACCGTGGCGCGCAGGCGGTGGCGCACCTGCCACAGGCCGACGGGCAGCAGCAGCGCCGCAGCGCCCGCGATGCGCACGAGCACGACCGCACCGGGCGACCAGCCGGCCTCGATGAGGGCCTTCGCGAACGGCCCGGAGGTCCCGAACGCCGCACTCGACAGGAGCAGCGCCATGAGTCCGACCCCGACGTGCCGGCGCACGACCTCCACCACGACGACCTCCTTGGGACGGCTCCCCATCCCGTGAGATGTCAGGAGTCAACTGATATGTTGGTCCTGACACTACGGGCCCTCCCTGTCAGGAGTCAAGATGATCTTCACCCATGACACCGACGTCGTGCTGCGCCATGCCGCGGCCCTCGTCAACACCGCGCCGGGGCATGGGACGAGCGGCACCGAGGACATCCCCGACCTCGCCGCCGTCCTGCGCTGGATGGCCGAGTGGCAGTGGAGTGGCGGGCGGCCCGGGACGGTGCGGGACGTCGCCCACCTCCACCGGGTGCGCTACCGCGTCGCCGGGCTCTGGTCGGCCCCGCTCGAGGTGCAGGTGGCGGAGGTCAATGCCCTCCTCGCCGAGGGCCACGCCCGGCCGCGGCTCGTCGAGCACGACGACCAGGGCTGGCACGTCCACGCCACCGACGACGACGCCCCCTTCGCCGACCGGGTCGCCGTCGAGCTCGCGATGGCGATGGTCGACGTCATCCGCGCGGGTGAGCGCGACCGGCTCGCCGTGTGCTCCGCCGAGGACTGCGACGACGTCTACGTCGACCTGTCCCGCAACCGGTCCCGGAAGTTCTGCGACGGCACCTGCGGCACGAGGGCGAACGTCGCCGCCTACCGCGCCCGCAAGGCCGCCTCCCCCACCTGATCCTCAGGCGCGGCCGCCGAAGAGGCTCGTCACCGAGCCGTCCTCGAAGACCTCCTTGACCGCGGCGCTGATGAGCGGCGCGATCGACAGGGTGGTCAGCCCCTCGAACTCCTTGTCCGCCGTGATCGGCAGGGTGTTCGTGACGATGACCTCGCGGGCCGCGCACGTCTCGAGCCGCTCGACGGCGGGCTCGGAGAGGATCGCGTGGGTCGCCGCGATGACGACGTCCTTGGCCCCCTCGGCGAGGAGGGCGTCGGCGGCCTTGGTGATCGTGCCGCCGGTGTCGATCATGTCGTCGACGAGGACGCACACCCGCCCGCTGACGTCACCGACGACCCGGTTGGCGACCATCTCGTTCGGCCGGTTGATGTCGCGCGTCTTGTGGATGAAGGCGAGCGGCGCACCCCCGAGCCGCTTGGACCACTGCTCAGCGACCTTGATCCGGCCGGCGTCCGGGGAGACGACGGCGAGGTGCTCGTCGCCGTACTTCGTCGCGACGTACTCGCTGAGGACCGGGATGGCCATGAGGTGGTCGACCGGGCCGTCGAAGAAGCCCTGGATCTGGTCGGTGTGCAGGTCGACGCAGATGAGGCGGTCGGCGCCGGCGGTCTTGAACATGTCGGCCATGAGGCGGGCACTGATCGGCTCGCGCCCGCGGTGCTTCTTGTCCTGGCGCGCGTAGCCGTAGAACGGCATGACCACCGTGATCCGCTTCGCGCTGGCCCGCTTCAACGCGTCGACCATGAGCAGGTGCTCCATGATGTTCTCGTTGATCGGGCTCGTGTGGCTCTGGATGACGAAGGCGTCCGAGCCGCGCACCGACTCCTCGAAGCGCACGTAGATCTCGCCGTTCGCGAAGTCGTACGCGCTCGTCGGGACGAGCTCGGTGCCCAGCTGCGCCGCCACCTCCTGCGCCAGCCCGGGGTTCGCCCGCCCCGAGAAGACCATGAGCTGCTTCTTCGGCCGCTTGCGGATGTTGGCCGAGGGGGGTCGGTGGCTGCTCACGGGGTGGGGTCCTCCGGGGTGGGGTCGGTGGGCGTGGTCTGTGCTGCGGCGCGGGCACGCTCGGCGGCCTCCGCGGTCCGGGTGCCGGCGCGGGCCCGGGCGACCCAGCCGTCGACGTTGCGCTGGCGCCCGCGGGCCACGGCGATCTGGCCCGGCAGGACGTCACCGGTCAGGGCGCTGCCGGCGGCGACGTAGGCGCCGTCGGCGACGTCGACCGGGCTGACGACGACCGTGTGCGACCCGACGAAGCTGTGCGCCCCGACCCGGGAGTGGTGCTTCGCGACACCGTCGTAGTTCGCGAAGATCGTCCCGGCGCCGATGTTCGCGCCCTCGCCGATCGTCACGTCGCCGGCGTAGGTGAGGTGCGGGACCTTGGCACCCTCGCCGATGTCGGCGTTCTTGGTCTCGACGAAGCCGCCGATCTTGCCGCGCGCCCCGAGCCGCGTGCCGGGACGCAGGTACGAGTACGGACCCACGGTGGCCCCGGCGCCGATGACCGCGAGGAGGGCCACGGCACGCTGGACCTCGGCTCCGTCGCCCACCTCGGTGTCGGTGAGCGTGACCTCCGGCCCGATGAGGGCCCCCTCGCCGACGGACGTCGCCCCGAGCAGCTGGGTGCCGGGGAGCAGCGTGGTGTCGCGGCCGATGGAGACGTCGACGTCGATCCAGGTGGTGGCGGGGTCGACGATCGTCACCCCCGCGCGCATGTGCTGCTCGCAGAGGCGCCGGTTGAGCTCGCGTCCGAGCGTCGCGAGCTGCACGCGGTCGTTCACGCCCTCGGTCTGCCACGGGTCGTCGATGACGTGGGCGCTCACCCCGCGTCCGGCCTCACGGGCGATCTGGACGACGTCGGTGAGGTACTTCTCGCCCTGCGCGTTGTCGGTGCCGACCCTGGCCAGCGCCTCGCGCAGCAGGGCCGCGTCGAAGGCGTAGATGCCGGAGTTGATCTCGGTGAGGGCGCGCTCGTCGTCGGTGGCGTCCTTCTGCTCGACGATCCGGGCGACGTGGCCGTCGGCGTCGCGGACGATCCGCCCGTAGCCGGTGGGGTCCTCGAGGTGGGCGGTGATGACCGACACGGCGCTGCCCGAGGCCTCGTGCGCCTCGGCGAGCCCGGCCAGGGTCTCGCCCGTGAGCAGGGGGACGTCGCCGTAGGTGACGAGCACCGTCCCCTCGAGGTCGTCCGGCAGGACCTGCAGCCCGCACTCGGTGGCCCGGCCGGTGCCCTTGACGTCGTCCTGGTCGGCGATGACCAGGCCCTCGTCGAAGGTGGTGCAGAACTCGACGACGAGGTCGCGCTCGTGCCGCACCACGACCGAGACGTGCTCGGCTCCGGTGAACCGGGCCGCGCGCACCGCGTGGCCGAGGAGGGTGGTCCCGCCGATGCGGTGGAGGACCTTGGGGGTCGAGGACTTCATCCGCGTCCCCTCGCCTGCGGCGAGGACGATGACGGCGGCCGGTCGGGTCGCGTTCACGCGCTGTGCTCCAGGTGGGGTCGGTGCCACGGGCGCTCGCCATGCTACCGCCGGGCGCCGGGGCCCCGGGCCCGCCCTCCGGGAACCCTCAGAGGAGGTCGGTCAGCTCGGCACGGGCCCGCTCACGCACCGCCGCGAGGGCCGCGACGGCCGTCGGGGCCTCGCGGGCCACCTCGGCGAGCGCCTGGCACTCGGGGAGCGTGTGCAGGGACAGCGCGAGCCGCACCACCGGCACCTTGCTCGGCGCCATCGACAGGCTGGAGACCCCGAGGCCGGTGAGGACCAGCGCGAGCAGCGGGTCGCCCGCGGACTCCCCGCACACGCCCATCGGGACCCCGGTGCGCCGCGCCCCGTCGCACGCGGCGGCGACGACGTCGAGCACCGCGGGCTGCCACGGGTCGAGCAGGTCCGAGAGCGCACCCTGCATCCGGTCGGCGGCCATCGTGTACTGCGCGAGGTCGTTCGTGCCGAGGCTGCCGAAGTCGACGTCGGCGAGGACGTGGCGCGAGCGCAGCGCGGCGCCGGGGACCTCGATCATCACCCCGGCCTTCGGGAGGCCGTTCTCGCGGACCCGGCGGGCGAACCACGCGGCCTCCTCGGCCGTGGCGACCATCGGCGCCATGACGCGGACGTCGGCCCCGGTGTCCCGGGCGGCGACGGCGAGCGCCTCGAGCTGGGCGTCGAGGAGCTCGGGACGCTCTGCGGAGAGCCGGAGCCCGCGGCGGCCGAGGGCGGGGTTCTCCTCCGGCCCGAGGTCGGCGAAGGCGAGCGGCTTGTCGGCGCCGGCGTCGAGGGTGCGCACGACGACGCGCCGGTCGCCGAACGGGGCGAACACCCGCCGGTAGATCTCCGCCTGCTCGTCGACGGTCGGTGCCTTCTCGGCGGAGAGGAAGACGAACTCGGTGCGGAACAGCCCGACCCCCTCGAGGTCCTGGGCGCCGGCGGACTCGGCGTCCTCGATCCCCCCGATGTTCGCGAGCAGCGCCACCGCGTGGCCGTCGCTCGTGCGGCCGGGGCCGCTCGTGGCCGAGAGGGCCTCGGCCCGCCGTTCGCGGCGTACCCGCTGGGCCTCGACGAGCGCGACGTCCGGTGCCACCGTGACCACGCCGGAGTCGCCGTCGAGGGCGACCGGAGTGCCCGGCGGGATGCTCGTGGCACCGGGCAGCTGGACGACCGCCGGGATGCCCATCTGGGCGGCGAGGATCGCCGTGTGGCTGGTCCGGCCCCCGGCCTCGGTGATGATGCCGACGACGAGTGAGCGGTCGAGGGTGGCGGTCTCCGCCGGGGCGAGGTCCTCGGCGACGACGACGCTCGGCTCGGTGAAGTCCGGCACGCCGGGCGCGGGCACCCCGAGCACGGCGGCCACGGCCCGGGAGCCGACGTCGCGCAGGTCGGTGACCCGCTCGGCGAAGTAGCCGCCGAGCGCCTCGAACTGGGCCGCGTACTCCTCGACGGCCCCCTCGACCGCGTGCGCCGGGCCGCGACCCGCCGCCAGCTGCTTGGCCGCGGCCTTGACCAGACCCTTGTCGCGGGCGATGAGGGCGGTCGCCTTGAGGATCTGCTGGGCGGTGTCGTCGGCGTGCCGTGCCTTCCCCTCGAGCGAGACCGCGACGGACTCGAACGCGGCCCGGACCTCGGCCAGGGCGGCCTCGGTGTCGGTGGCGGCCGGCTCGTCGGCCGGGGGCCGGACCGGCGGTGCGACCTGCACCACCGGCCCGTGGGCGGACCCGGGGCTGACCCCGATCCCCTGCCGGGTCTGCGTCGCGGTCATGCCGCTCACTCCGCGTCGAGGTCGCGGGAGAGGAGCTCGACGAGGCCGTCGAGGACGGCGTCGGCGTTCTCGCCCTCGGCGGTGAGGACGACCTCCTCGCCGTGGGTGGCGCCGAGGGCCATCACCCCGAGGATGCTCGTCGCGTCGACGGCGTCCTCCCCGGGGCGGCCGATCTCGACGTCGAGGCCGGACTCGCTCGCCTGCTCGACGAAGAGGGCGGCGGGGCGGGCGTGGAGCCCGACGGACGAGGCGATGGTGACGGTGCGCTGTGCCATGACTGGTTCTCCTGGGTTGGTGTGGTGGGGGGTCAGACCGTCGCGACGGCGTCGACCTCGGCGAGGCGGCTGTCGCGCGACTTGAGGGTGACGACGATGGCGGTCATCACGAGGACGCCGACGACGAGGGCGAGCAGGAAGAGCAGGACCTGCCCGATGCTGCCCATGATCGGCAGCACCCAGATCCCCCCGTGGGGGGCGCGGATGGCGGCACCGAAGAGCATCGCGAGGCCACCGGTGATCGAGGACCCGACGACCGAGGAGGCGATGATGCGCACCGGGTCGGCGGCCGCGAACGGGATCGCACCCTCGGAGATGAACGAGGCACCGAGCAGCCAGGCGGCCTTGCCGTTCTCCCGCTCGGGCTCGGAGAAGAGCTTCGGGCGGAGCGTCGTGGCGAGGGCCAGGGCGAGCGGGGCGACCATCCCGGCGGCCATCACGGCGGCCATGATCTTCAGCTGCGGGCTGTCCGAGGCGGCGCCCGCGGCTCCGAGACCACCGGTGGCGAAGGCGTAGGCGACCTTGTTGACCGGACCGCCGAGGTCGAAGCCCATCATCGCGCCGAGGATCAGGCCGAGGACGAGGGCGCTCGCGCCGGTCATCCCGCTCAGGGCGTCGGTGAGGCTGTTCGTGAGGCCCACGATCGGGCGGCCGAGGACGGTGATGAACAGGCCCGCGGTGATGACGGTGGAGACGATCGGGATGACGACGACCGGCATGATGCCGCGCACGCCCTTGGCGACCTTCCAGCCCGAGACCCAGCGGGCCACGAGGCCGCCGACGATGCCGGTGACGAGGCCGCCGAGGAAGCCGGCGCCCATCGTCGCGGCGATCGACCCGCCGACGATGCCGGGGACCAGTCCCGGTCGGTCGGCGATGGCGAAGGCGATGAAGCCGGAGAGGATCGGCACGAGGAAGCCGAACGACGCGGCGCCCATGACGAAGAGCAGCGCGGCCCACGACGTGAGGCTCACCGGGTTGAAGTTCTGGGTGATGTTGTACTCGCCGTCCGCGGTGAGGCCGTACTTGACGATCTCGATGGCGCCCTGCTCACCCATCGCGACCTGCGCGAGCATGAACGACAGCGCGATGAGGATGCCACCGGCGGCGACGAACGGGATCATGTACGAGACCCCGGTCATCAGCCACTGGCGCACGCGGGTCAGGGTGCTCGCGCCGTCCTCGACCTTCGTGACGAGGCCACCGGACGCGGCGGCCGGCGCTGCTGCGGCTGCGGCTGCCCTGCTCGGGTCGGCCTCCCACTCCGCGACGAGCGCCTCGGCCTGGGCCACGAGGGCGGGCGCCTCGGAGATGCCCTTCTTGACGCCGACGTCGACGAGCGGCTTGCCGGCGAACCGGCCGGCGTCCTTGACCGGCAGGTCGTGGGCGAAGATCACGGCGTCCGCCGAGGCGATGAGCTCGGCCGGGAGCGGGTTGGAGCCGGCCGAGCCCTGGGTCTCGACGGTCATCGTGTGACCGGCGGCCTTCGCGGCGTTCTCGAGTCCCTCGGCGGCCATGTAGGTGTGGGCGATGCCGGTGGGGCACGAGGTGACCCCGACGAGGGTGAGGCCGCGCTTCTCCGGCGTCGCGGAGGCCGCGGGGGCGCTCGCGGCCGCGACGGGGGCGGAGGGGGCGGCTGCGGCGCTCGTGGCGGGGGCGGGGTCCAGTGCCACCTCGGCGCTCACGAGGTCGACCACCTCGGCCTCGGTGGTGGCCGCGGCGAGGGCCGCCTTGAAGTCCTTCTTCATGAGCGCCCGGGCCAGCTTCGGCAGCATCTGCATGTGCGCGTCGCCGCCGCCCTCGGGGGCCGCGATGAGGAAGACGAGGGTCGCGGGGCCGTCCTTGGCACCCCAGTCGATGCCGTCGGTCCGGCCGAAGACGAGCGAGGGCTCGGTGATGGCGGCGCTGCGGGCGTGGGGGATCCCGATGCCACCGGGCAGGCCGGTCGCCATCTTGGTCTCACGCTCGCGCACGTCGGCGAGGAACGCGTCGAGGTCGGTGCAGCGACCCGTGGCGACGAGCCGCTCCGCGAGGGCCCGGGTGGCCTCGTGGCGGTCGGCACCGGTGAGGTCGAGGACGACCTGCTGCTCGGTGATGAGGGACATGGTGTTCCTTTCGGGGGTCACGCGCCGAGCCGGCGGGTGAGGTCGGGACTGCGGGTGAGGTCGACGGGGATGTCGCGGAGGTCCTCCGGGGCCGGGACGCGGCTCCCCGGGAGGGTGACGGCGGCGGCACCCCAGGTGACCGCGGCCGAGAGGGCGTCGGCGGCCGGCAGACCGCTCGACAGGCCGTGGAGCAGGCCGGCGAGCATGCAGTCGCCGGCGCCCACGGTGGACAGGGGGTGGCTGATCGTGGCCCGCGCGTGGACCACCTGGTCGGCCATGACGAGGAGGGCGCCGTCGCCCCCGAGGCTCACGGCGACCGTCTCGATCCCGTCGGTGACGAGGTCGAGGGCGGCGGCGCGGACGTCGCCGAGCGTCGGCAGGTCGTGGCCGACGAGCTCGGCGAGCTCCTCGTGGTTGGGCTTGACGAGGTGGGGCCGGGCGGCGACCGCGAGGGCCATCGGGGCACCGGAGGAGTCGATCGCGACGCGGACGCCCAGGGCACGGACCCGGGCGACGAGGTCGGCGTAGAGGGCGGCCGGTGCGCCGGGCGGCAGGCTCCCGCACCCGACGACCCACTCGGCGCCGACGGCCTCCTCCAGGGTGGTGTCCAGGAGCGCGCCCACCTCGTCGGCCGACAGCTCGGGACCGGGCTCGTTGAGCTTGGTGGTCGTGCCGTCCGGCTCGAGGACACTGATGTTCATCCGGACCGAGCCGCGGACGGGGACGCTGCGGCGGGCGACGGCCGCGGCGTCGAGGAGCTCCTCGAGGAGGTGGCCCTCGGGGCCACCCGCGGGGAGGACCGCCCGGGTCGCGGACCCCTGTGCCGCGAGGGCGCGGGAGACGTTGACGCCCTTGCCGCCCGGGTCGATCCGGCTGCTCGTGGCGCGGTGGACCTCACCGCGGTGCAGGGCGTCGATGACGATGGCGCGGTCGACCGAGGGGTTGGGCGTCAGGGTGACGATCACGCGGTCACGACCTCGGGGCCGACCGCGCGGACCTCGGCGGCGACGTCGTCCGCGAGGTCGCGGTCGGTGACGAGCACGTCGACCTCGTCGAGGGTCGCGAACCGGTGGAGGTGGTCGTCACCGGCCTTGCTGGAGTCCGTGGCGACGACGACCCGGCGAGCGGCCCGGACCATCGCCTGCTTGACGAGGGCCTCGGCCTGGTCCGGCGTGGTGAGCCCGCGGGCCACGGAGAACCCGTTCGTGCCGAGGACCGCCAGGTCCACGGTGACATCGGCCAGGGCATGGGTGGCCCACTCCCCCACCGCAGCCCCGGTGACGCCGCGGACGCGCCCGCCGAGCAGGTAGAGGGTGACGCCGGGGTGGGTCGAGAGGGCCGAGGCCGCGGCGACGGAGTTGGTGAGGACGGTGAGGTCGACGTCGGGCGGGAGGAGCTCGACGAGCGCCTGGGTCGTCGAACCCGAGTCGAGGAGGACGGTGCCACCGGTGGGCAGCTCGTCGAGGACGCGCGCCGCGATGCGCCGCTTGACGTCGGTGAGGCGCGAGGAGCGAGCGGCCAGGGTGGGCTCGAGCTCGAGGCGCTCCACGGGGATGGCTCCTCCGTGGACCCGCCTCAGGGTCCCGCGCCGCTCGAGGGCGGTGAGGTCGCGGCGAACGGTCTCCGCGGCCACCTCCAGCGACTCGGCGAGGGCCGCGACCTCCACCCGACCGGCTCGGCGCGCCTCCGTGAGGATGCGCTGCTGACGCTCCGCTGCGTACATCGGACTCCCTCGTCCTCCGGGGCCCACCGTTGGGCTCGTGCTCCATCAAACCACCGGCTCGGTCCGATGTAAAGAGATACGGGCACCCGTTTTTGTGGTTTTGCGGACGAGCGTGACCGCCCGGGGTCCCGGCCGGACGGCGGGCGGGGCCCCGGGCGGTCAGCAGTGCGTCAGCGGCGGGTCCCCAGACCGGGCCGGCCGGCGCTGCCCGCGGCACGGACGGCCGCCCAGCCGGCGGCCCGGGATGCCCGGGTGAGCCCGGCCTCCGGCTCCCCCGAGATCCGCGGCGGCATCACGACGACCGGGCAGGACGCCGCGTAGACGAGGCGGTGCGCGAACAGCGGCGAGCGGGCGAACGTCCGCGGGGCGTCGACGACGAGCAGGTCCGCCTCGCGAGCGGCGTCGAGCAGGGCCCGGTGCCGGTCCCCCCGGACGAGGCGCACCTCGGCGCCGTGGTCCGGCCCCAGGACGCTCGCGACGTCGGCGTCGAGGCGGGCGCGCGCCTCCCGCTCGGCGTCGCTCCCCAGGGGGACGCGCTCCGCGGTCGTGCCGGCGGGCGTCGCCTGTGGGTTCGGGGCCCGCCAGGCGCGGACGGCGACGAGCCGCCCGTCGTGCGAGTCGGCCTGCTCCCGGCCCCAGGCCAGGGCGGTCGGGGAGGCCGAGCCCGGGCTCACCCCGACGACGACCGTGTACGTGTGCTGGTCCATGCGTCGCCTCCGGTCAGACGGGAAGGTGGACGGTCTCGTTGCCGTGCTCGTCGTAGCTGGTGAGCGGCGGCGCGATCTCCTCGAGCGACTTGTTCTCGGCGTCGACACCCCACACCCACGCGACGAGTGCTCCGACGAGCATGATCACGGTGGCGATGAGGTAGCCGTAGAACATCGGGGTGCGGTCCGCGCCGTCGCCGATGAGCCACCCGTAGAAGACCGGGCCGATGGCGCCGAACACCTGCGCGATCGCGAAGAAGTACGAGATCGCCTGCCCGCGGACCTCGAGCGGGAAGATCTCCGAGACCGTGAGGTACCCGGCCGAGGCGCCCGCCGACGCGAAGAAGAACGCGACGCACCAGAAGGCCGTGTGGATGCCGGCCGAGATGGCGTCCTGCTGGAACAGCCACGCGGAGATCGCCAGGACGACGCCCGCGAAGGTGTAGCAGCCGGTGATCATCCGGCGCCGGCCCACGGTGTCGAAGAGCGGCCCGAGCAGCAGGGGACCGAGCAGGTTGCCGATGGCGAACGGGAAGAAGTAGAGGGCCGACTGCGACGGTGTCTTGTCGTAGAAGTTCTGCAGCACGAGGGCGTACGTGAAGAAGATGGCGTTGTAGAGGAAGCTCTGCGTGATCATCAGTGTCGCGCCGAGGACCGTGCGGGTCGGGTACTTCTTGAAGAACACGTACCCGAGCTGCCTGGGCGTCAGGCCCTCCCGGGCCTTGATCCACATGCCGTCCTCGTCCTCGTCGTGGTCGGGCAGCTCCTTGCCCGCCTCGCGCACCTCGTCCTCGAGGGCCGCGACCACCTTCTCGGCCTCCTCCCCCCGGCCGTGGGTGACCATCCACCGCGGGCTCTCCGGGATGTGGCGACGCAGGTAGATGATGCCGAGGCCGAGGATCGGCCCGATGAAGAACGCGATGCGCCAGCCGACGTCCTGCCCGAAGCGCTCCGTGTCGAGCAGGATCGTCGAGGCGAACGCGCCGATGGCCGCGCCGGCCCAGTAGGTGCCGTTGATCGCGAGGTCGACCCGGCCGCGGAAGCGCCCCGGGATCAGCTCGTCGACCGCCGAGTTCACCGCCGAGTACTCGCCGCCGATGCCCATCCCCGAGATGAACCGGAAGATGAGGAACATCAGCATGTTGGGGGCGAGGCCGGCCGCCGCCGCCGCCACGAGGTAGAGCGCCAGGGTGAGGGTGAACAGCTTCTTGCGCCCCAGGGTGTCGGTGAGCCGCCCGAAGATGATCGCCCCGAAGACCTGACCCACGAGGTAGACCGTGCCGGCGAGGCCGACGTCGGCCGCGGACATGTCGAGGGTCTTCTCGAAGCCCCCCGCCGCGACGATCTGCGCCTCGAGCCCGTCGAGGATCCAGGCGGTCCCCAACCCGAAGATCACCAGCCAGTGGAACTTCACCCACGGCATGTCGTGCATCCGCGCCGGGATGAGGCTCAGGACCGGCTTCTCCTCCTCCTGTGTCGTCTTCGTCGTCGTCACAGCACTCCCCTTCTCGCGTCGTCCCACCGGCGTCCCGCGACACCCCCCTGACAGCCCCCTGGGTGGTCTCCCCACCGGGGACGGGTGTCGTGGCCGGACCACAGCGCAACGTATCGCCGCAGGTCGGAGGCGTGGGGTTTCGGTGTCGGGGAATCTTCGCGGATGTCCAGACGCCAGCACCGATCCCCACGAGCGCTCCCCGGCGGCTGTGCGCGGGGGCTCCCCGGGGAGGCTCGCGTGCTTCGCTGCGCGAGCTCTCCCGGGCAACCGAACGACCTCGCACGCTCGGTCGCTTCGGC
>CAVPXT010000004.1:0-112650 GCA_963709785.1 uncultured Actinomycetota bacterium
CTTCCCTACGCATCTGACCAGGCTCTTGCGGGACACGGTCGGCGTGGAGGTCACAAGAAATCTCTGCCCTACGTCGTCGCTCTGCTCGCGTTAGGTGCCATTGGGCCGGGCTCAGACCCTGCCCCTGACCCGGTCACGGTGTCCCGACTTTGTTCGCTCGGCGAGGCCCACTCCCCTCGAGAGGCGTGACCGGCTTGGGCCAAACGCGAAAGCGCCACCGCAATCTCCGCATCGCGGCCTTGCGCTGCGTGCTGGTACCGCATTGCAGCTCTCGACGTCGAATGCCCAAGCCTCTGCATGAGCTCCGCGAGTGTGGCCCCAGACTGGGCAGCCATGACGGCGGCGCCGTGTCGCAGGTCGTGGATCCGCAGGTCTGGGCGGCCGGCGGCAAGTCGAGCGTGTCCCCACTGCTTGTAGAGCGTCTGATGGTGCAGCGTCGTGTTCGGATCGTGCACCGACGGGAAGAGGAGGGAATCCTTGCCTGGTCTCACGTGCTGCCGAAGATGAGCGAGGAGCACGGGCTCCAAGTGGGGTGGTACGTGCACACTGCGCACCCCAGCGTCGGACTTCGGGAGCCCGATGACGACACCCCCGGACACACGCGTTGCCGCCCGAGTCACGTGAAGTACCAATGCGCCGCAGTCCACATCCTTTCGGCGAAGTTCAATCAGCTCACCCAGTCGAAGGCCGCACCACGCGGCAAGAAGCACAAGCAGCTGATAGGGCTCCGGCATGGAGCGAACGAGGATCTCAAGCTCCGGCAACGTGGGCGGCATGATCCGCCGGACCCGCCTCGCAGAGCCTGCGCCCGCCACGCGACATGGATTCGCCGGGATGACTTCATCCATCACCGCGGTGGAGCAGATCGCGCGCAGGAGGCCGTACGCGTGCGCTCTCTGTGTCGGGCGGTGCGGGGTCACCGTCGCATGCCAGGCGCGAACAATCGCCGGGGTCAGATCCTTCAACGGCATCTCACCCAACTCGGGGAGAATGAACCGATCGAGCAGGCTCCGGTACAGGGCTTGGGTGCGCGGTTTGAGAGTCCTTGAACCCAGCCACGCCTCAGCGAACGACTCAAGGCTGACGGGCTGACGACGCGCCAACTCGGCACGCACCTTGACGGGGCGCCACGCATCGGAGTGCGTCAGCTCGCGCTCCCGCGACAACCAGGCCTCGGCGTCCTCACGCGTGTGGAAGGTGTCCAAGGCGTTGTGCAGCGCCAGGTCCGGTCCCAGGTAGGCCGCTTGGTACCTACCCGAGGGGAGGCGGCGCACCCTGCCGAACCCACGTCGTCTCGAAGTCATGGCGCCCCTCGCCGTGCAACATACGTGCAACAGTGGCGGCTAGCCCTGTCCACACCTGTCAACTACTGCCCTGCCCAATCCAATTGCAGGAAAACAGAATTGCTTGATCTGCCTGCTCATCGTACCGCACGGAAGCGCGCCAAAATCAGGTTCAAATCCTGTCACCCCGACGCACGAGAGCGGTTGGCCGACGGAGTCGGGCCAACCGCTCCGTGCGTTCGGGGACGGGCTGCCGGGAGCGCGAAGCGCCCGCGACGAAGGAGCGCGCCCAGAGCGCGGCTCCCGACTACGGTGTGGCCATGGGACCCAGGGCCTCTGACCTGTTCGACTCCTTGGCCGGGGCCCTCCCGCGGGTGTTGCTCGCGATCGGCATCGTCGTGGCCGGCTACCTGCTCTCGCGTGCTGTCCGTTGGGCCCTGCGACACCTCCTGTCCGGCCGCCGGACGCCGAGCTTCGCGACGGTGATGAGCAAGCTCGCCGGGTGGGTGCTCCTCTCGCTGTCGGTCATCGTCGCGATCGTGGTGGTCTTCCCCTCGGTCAAGCCGGTGGACATGCTCGCCGGTCTCGGCTTCTTCTCCGTGGCGGCCGGCTTCGCGTTCCAGGACATCCTGGAGAACCTGCTGTCCGGGCTGCTGCTGATCCTGCGTCAGCCGTTCCGCTCCGGGGACCAGATCACCGTCGGCGAGGTGTCGGGGACTGTGCAGGCGATCACCATCCGCGAGACCCGGCTGAAGACCTTCGACGGGCAGCTGGTGCTGATCCCCAACCGCGACGTCTACAAGTCCGTCATCACCGTGCGCACCCACTTCCCCAGCCGGCGCATGAGCTTCGTCGTCGGCATCGCCTACGAGAACGACGCCAACGAGGCGCGCCGGGTCATCCAGGCCGCCCTCACCGGGGGCCTCCCCCGTCTGGAGGACACGCCTGAGCCCGAAGCCGTCGTCACCCAGCTGGGGGTCTCCACCGTCGACATCGAGGCCCGCTTCTGGTGCGGGCCGGCGCAGCACGACGTGGTCCTGGCGATGGACGCCGCCATCCGGGCGGTCAAGCGCGCCCTGGACGACGCAGGCATCGAGATGCCCGCCGACATCATCGCCCTCCAGGCGACACCGAGCCTGCGAGCCGCCATCTCGGGCGAGGCGGAGGTGACCCCCGGCGGAGGCGTCCGGCCCACTGCCCCCGAAGAGCACTCGGCCAGGACGTCGGTGAGAGGCGAGAGTTGACGGAACACGCCCGCCGCGCATGGAGGGGCGAGCAGTCCCGGCCATTGCTCGAAGCGCGCGGACGATCGCCTTCTATGAGGGCGATCCGGTCCCGGCCGGGCCCCTGGCGGCCATGCTGCGCCAGATCATCGCCACCAACCGGGCCGGCGGCTGGCGTGCGGTGAAGGCCGCGGCGTCGCTCCCGGTGGCCAGCCCGCGGCCGCCGGCCCCGGCTGCGGTCGGTTGCTCAGGAGGTGCGGGAGGTCTCCTCCGGCGGGGTGGTCACCCAGCGCCGGTGCAGCTCGCTGGTCAGCGCGTGGATCTGGCGGGTCAGCTCGGTGTTGGTCTTGAGCTCCAGCTCGGACTCGACGAAGTCGTGCTCGGCCTTGGCCTGCTGGAACGCCGCCTGCCGGTTCTGCCCGATCATCACGAAGGTCGAGAGGAAGATCGCCTCGAGGGAGACGACGAGGGTCAGGGTCGGCCACGGGCTCTTCTCGGCGAAGAGCATCCAGAGGGCGAAGACCGCGGCGTGGATGTAGACGAAGGGCATCGACCCGGCGAAGGCCGTGATGGCGTCGGCGATGCGCAGCTGCACGTCGGTCGCGCGGTGCTCCATCTGGGCGGCGAGCGCGGGGTGGCGCGGCCGGGTGGTGGGCGGTGACTGGGTCATGGGGGCTCCTGGACGTCGTGGGGCGGCCTCACGGGATGCCCACCCTCGGAGGCAGACGCTAGCCCTCGCGACGCTCAGTGGATGAGGTCGCGCCAGTTGCCGGGAACGGCACCCGCCGGGCCCGGCACCGGCTGGGCCTGCGGGCGGCTGTGCGGCGGCGCGAGCTCGGGCCCGTCGACGAGGGCCCCGGCACGGAAGTCCCAGAACCAGGACTCCCCGGGCTCGAAGCTCTGGACGACGGCGTGCCCGGTCTCGCGGAAGTGCGCGGTGCCGTGCTGCCCCGGGGAGCTGTCGCAGCACCCGACGTGACCGCACGCCGCGCAGCGCCGGAGGTGCACCCACCAGGCCCCGGCCGCGAGGCACTCCACGCAGCCCGTCCCGCTCGGCGGGACGGTCGGGTCGACGACGCTCTCGCTCATCCGCCGACGCTAGCGCAGCCGGAGCGTCCTCACGCCTCCGCGGTGAGGTGCAGCAGGAAGCCCTGGGCGGGCGCCAGCACCGGCAGCGGCAGGCCGACGGCCCCGAGGAGGTCCCCGGAGACGTCGACGCCCTCGCCGCAGGCCTCGTGGAACCAGTGCGGCCCCCGGTTCTGGACCGTCTCGGGAAGACCGGCCTCGGGCCGCACGCGGACGCGGTACCGGCGTGCAGGGTCCAGCCCCGGCAGTGGGAGCAGCCCCGGGGTCACCCCGCGGCCGGAGGCGGTCTGGACGACCGTGAACACCGCCTCCGCGCGGTCGGGCGCAACCACCCCGTCGAGGGTGAGCGTGGGGTCCGGGTGGTCCGAGCGCACGACGTCCCCGCCGTGCACCAGGGGGCGCAGCTCGCGGTAGAGGGCCGACCATCGTCGGAGGGCGTCCAGCTCGGCCTCCGAGCACCGGGAGATGTCCCACTCGAGCCCCGCGTGACCGCCGAGGGCGACGAGCATCCGCAGCGAGAGGTCCAGGTCGCGGTGCGTCGTGTGGGCCCGCGGCGGGCCGATGTGGCTCCCCATCCGCTCCGGGGGGACGAGCAGGCCGGTCCAGCGCTGGATGGCGACCCGCTCGAGCGCGTCGTTGCAGTCCGAGGGCCACACCCGGTCGGTGCGGGCGAGGATGCCGAGGTCCACCCGGGCGCCGCCGCTCGAGCACGACTCGATCTCGAGGCGCGGGTGGCGCCGGCGCAGCTCGTCGAGCAGCCGGTACGTGGCCAGGGTCTGCACGTGGACGGCCGGCCGGTCCACACCGGACCCGTCGGTGCGCACCGCCTCGTGGAGGTCGCGGTTGTGGTCCCACTTGATGTAGTCGATGCCGTACTCCGTGACGAGCCGGCTCATCGCGTCGAGGACGGCCTCGAACGCGTCCGGGTTCGCCAGGTCGAGGACGTGCTGGCGCCGCGACGTCGCCGTCGGCCCCGCGACCGGCCCCATCACCCAGTCCGGGTGGGCGCGGACGACGTCGGAGTCGAGGTTGACCATCTCGGGCTCGAACCACAGGCCGAACTCCATCCCGAGGCCCTTGACGTGGTCGACGAGCGGCCCCAGCCCGTGCGGCCACACCGCCGCCGAGACCTGCCAGTCACCGAGCCCCCGGGTCTGGTCGCGGCGCGAGCCGAACCAGCCGTCGTCGAGGACGAACCGTTCGACCCCGATGGACGCCGCGGCATCGGCCAGACGGGTCAGCTGCTCCAGGTCGGTCCGGAAGTACACCGCCTCCCACGTGTTGAGGACGAGCGGCCGCGGGGTGCCCGCACGGTAGTCGGGCCCCGACCGCTGGTGGCGCACGAGTGCGTTGGTCACCCCGTCGAGGCCGACCGGGGACCAGGCGGCGACCAGGGTCGGCGCGGTGTACGTCTCCCCCGGACCGAGCCGGACCTCCCCCGGCGCGAGGGCCTCACCCCCGCCGACGACGGTCGTGTGCGCGCCGGCCCGCTCCGGAAGGCGCTCGACGAGGTGCTCGTGGTTGCCGCTCCACGCGACGTGGACGGACCAGACCTCGCCGTGGCGGAAGCCGAACCCGGCCTCGCCGACCGTGAGGAGGAGCGTGGCGTCCGCCCCGGTCCGACCCCGGCGACCGGTCCGCACGAACGACCCGTCGGTGACCGGGTGCCGCTGCGGGACGCGTTCGTGCACCCAGCGACCGGTGAGGTCGAGCACCTCGTCGGCCCTCGTCGGCAGCGGCAGGAGCGTGCGCAGCGCGCCGAGCTCCAGCGGGGGCTGGTCCGGGCCGGCCGTCGAGGTCACCGCGGACGAGACGGTGAGCACCCCGTGGGAGTCGAGGGTGTAGCCCAGCTCGACGACCACCTGCACCGCCACGGACTCGGCGCGCACGACCGCGCGGTGCCCGTCGACCCCCACGGTCGCGGTCCACCGCGGCGCCGCGGCCCCGCCGGCGCGGTGCGCCGCGAAGCCCGGCGTGCCGAGCCACCCGTCACCGGAGGTCGGCAGGACACTCAGGTCCCACGGGTCGTCGAGGGCGTTGTGGGCTGCCGGGCCGTCGCGGACGAGGAGGAGGTCCGGCAGGGCGTCGTCGGACAGGTCGGCGCCCCAGTGCAGGACGGCGGGAAGGGACTCGCCGTCCTGCACCAGGACCAGGCAGGCGCCACCGCCGCGCAGGACGGTCGTGGTCTCGTTCACCCCTTGGTCGACCCCAGGGTCAGCCCGGACACGAACTGCTTCTGCAGCGCGAAGAACACGACGAGCACGGGGAGCGCGACGATGATCGACCCGGCGGCCACGAGGTTCGTGTCGGCGAAGAACTGCCCGCGCAGGTTGTTGAGCGCACTGGTGACGGGGTACTTGTCACCCCGCGACAGCAGCACCGTGGCCCAGAAGAACTCGTTGTAGATCCACGTGACCTGCAGCGTCGCGAGGGCCGCGAGCGCCGGCCGCACGAGCGGCATGGTCAGCTGCCAGTACTGGCGCCAGACGCTCGCCCCGTCGAGCTCCGCCGACTCGTAGATCTCGTGCGGGAGGGTCTTCATGTAGTTGCTCAGCACGAAGGTGCAGAAGCCCAGCTGGAAGGCGGTGTTCACGAGGATGAGCGCCCAGAAGCTGTTGAGCATCGTCCCTCCCGAGCTCATGAACTCCGGCAGCGGGATCTCCCTGAACATCCGGAAGACCGGGATGAGCAGCGCCTGCGGGGGGAGCAGGTTGGCGGCGAGGAAGACCCCGAGGAGGGTGAGGTTGAACCGGTAGGAGAAGCGCGCGAGCACGAAGGCCACGAGCGAGGACAGGAACAGCGTCAGCGCGACCGCCGGGACGGTGATGAGGAACGAGTTCTTCAGGTGCAGGCCGAAGTTGCCCCGGCTCCACGCCTCCTTGTAGTTGTCCACCGTCCACCCGCCGAACGACAGGTACCCGTTGGTCTGCGTGTACGAGTAGTCGCGGAACGAGTTGTAGAGGGCCCACAGGAGGGGGAAGAGCCACACCACCGCCAGGACCAGCATGACGACGGTGGCCACGGTGCCGCGGCGCCGGTTGATGACTCCGCCGCCGGGCGCTCGCTGGGTCTTCACCGCCTTGCGGACCGGGGCGGGCGGGGCTGTCGTGGCGCTCATCGGCGGTCCTCCCGGAAGACGATGCGGAGGTAGATGGTGATGAACACCGAGGAGATGATCATCATGATCACGGCCAGGGCGGACCCGAAGCCGTAGCGAGTCGCCTCGCCGATGACGTTCTGCGAGACCAGGGCCGAGATGAGCTCCAGGCCGTTGCGCCCCTTGTTGATGATCCACACGAGGTCGAACGCCCGCAGCGACTCGATGACGACGATGACGAGCACGATCATGTTGATCGGCCGCATCACGGGGAAGATGACGTTGAAGAACGTCTTCACCTCGTTGGCGCCGTCGACCGCAGCGGCTTCGCGCAGCGACCCGTCGACACCCTTGAGCCCCGCCAGGTAGATGAGCATGATGTAGCCCGTGTGCCGCCACGCCGTGGCGACGAGCACGGCCCACAGGTTGACGTCGGGGTCGCCGTACCAGTCGACGTTGGAGCCGAAGAGCTGGTTGATGAGGCCCTGGTCGGTCGAGTAGAAGAGCTGCCAGATGAACCCGACCAGCGCCATCGACAGCACCACCGGCAGGTAGAACGCCGTCTGGTAGAAGCGGCTTCCCCACATCTCCCGGTCGAGGATGACCGCGAGGAAGATCCCGAGGATCGTCGGGAAGACGAACAGGAACACCAGCCAGATGATGTTGTGCTGGATCGCCGGCCAGAAGGGCGGGTAGATCGTCGCGATGTCGACGTAGTTCTGGGTGCCGACCCACTCGATGCTGCTGAACTTGAACCCGTTCCACCTCGCGAAGGACAGCGCGACCGACGCGAGCGCCGGCAGCCAGACCAGCCAGACGACGAGGAGGGTCGGGACCCCGATCATCGCGCCGATGACCAGGCGGTCCCGGGTGCTCCTCCTCTTCTCGACGCGCCGGGTCGAGACCCGCTTCGTCCGTGGTGCCGTCTCCGTCGTCATGGGATGCCTCCGTGACCCCGGCTCAGCCGAGGATCGACGCGGCCTGCTGCTGGATGGACGTGGTGATGGAGTCGATGTTGTCCGGGTTCTTGATGAAGTCCTGGAGCGACGCCGTGATGACGGTGTTGGCCAGGTCCGCGTTGGTGTCGCGGTCGAGGAACTGCGCGATGGACTTCGCGTTCTGGACGACCTCCACGGACTTCTTCTGGAGGGCGCCGTACTTCTCCGTGCTCGCGTTCGAGTTGGCCGCGATGAACGGCGCGGACGCGGCGTTGTTCGCGGCGTCCGCCGCCTCCGCGGTACCGAGCCACCCGATGAACGCCTTGGCGGCCTCCTCGTCCGAGGCGCCGGAGGCGACGCAGAACCCGTCGATCGGGGCGTCGAGGGCGTCGGAGCCGATGCTCGCGTCGAGCTCGGGGAAGGTGAAGAAGTCGAGGTCCTCCTGGGCGTCGGTGGGGACGCCGTCGACGACGAAGGTGCCGAGGAGGTACATCCCGCACTCCCCGTTGGCCATCGAGGTCGCCGCCTCCTGCCAGGTCCGACCGAGAGCGTTCTCCTGGTGGTAGGGCAGCAGCGTCTTCCAGGTCTGGAACACGTTCCGGACCTCCGGGCTGTCCCACTTCTGCTTGCCCTTGGTCAGCTCCATGTGGAAGTCGTAGCCGTTGAGCCGCATGTTGAGGATGTCGAAGGTGCCCATCGGGGCCCAGGCGTCCTTGGCCGCGAAGGCGAAGGGGGTGACCTTCTTGCCCTGCATGTCCTTCATGAGCGCGTTGAGCTCGTCGAGGGTCTTGGGCTCGGTCCAGCCGTTCTTCTCGAAGACCGACTTGCGGTAGAAGACGGCCCACGGGTAGTAGCTGACCGGCACGAAGTACTGCTTGCCGTCGGGCGCCGTCGATGCCTGCTTGAAGGCGTCCCCGAGGCCGTCGATCGGCCACACGTCGCTGATGTCGGCGATGACGCCGTTCTCCGCGAACTGCGCCATGCGGAAGCCGGCGAACCAGGTGAAGACGTCGTCGGGCGTGCCCTGGAGGTAGGTGGTGATGCTCTCCTGGAAGGTGTTGTGGTCGACGGCGTTCGTCGAGACCGTCACGCCCTCCTTCTTGGCGTAGGCGTCGGCCATGGCCTGGAGCCGCTCGTACGCGGGGCCGGAGCCCTTCGCCTCGTTCATCCCGAACTTCACGTTGCCGGCCTTGGCGGCGCCGCCACCCGAGCCACCGGTGGACGAGGAGGTGTCCCCTCCGCAGGCGGCGAGCAGCGTCGACCCTCCGAGGACGGCGCCGGCGCCGAGCAGGAGGCTCCGGCGGTCGACCGCCCGGAAGGACGCGGGAACGGTGGTGGCGAGCGAGGGGTCGCGCGGGGCCGGACGTGCCATGGGTTGTCTCCTTTGACGAACACGACGCTTCTGACAACTTCGATCAGAAACGAACATCCAATGCCGAGAGTGTGTCCACCCCCACGCCGGGCTGTCAAGAGGTCGGAGCCCGCGAGAAGGTCACGATTTCGCACGGCACAGGCCTTCTGGGCGTGGCGTGAGGGAGTTTCGCACCCCGAGACCCCCGTGTTGGTATCTGTTGACAGATGTTGACTCGCGGGAACACACTGTCGCCCATGCGTCAATGGCCAGACGACCGGATCGCCTTCGGCGGTGACTACAACCCGGAGCAGTGGCCCCGCGAGGTGTGGGACGAGGACATGCGCCTCATGCGTGACGCCGGGGTCAGCTTCGTGACGCTCGGCGTCTTCTCGTGGTCCTGGCTCGAGCCGACGAAGGGCCAGTACGAGTTCGGCTGGCTCGACGAGGTCATGGCGATGCTCCACGAGAACGGCATCGCCGTCGACCTCGCGACGGCGACGGCCACGCCCCCACCGTGGCTGAGCACCGCCTACCCCGAGATCTACCCGGTCGACCGCGAGGGCCACACCCTCTGGCCCGGGAGCCGGCAGACGTGGTGCCCGTCCTCGCCCCTCTACCGCGAGTTCGCCCTGGGGCTCACCGACCGGATGGCGGCGCGCTACCACGACCACCCGGCACTGGCGATGTGGCACGTGTCGAACGAGTACGCGTGCCACAACCTGCCCTGCTACTGCGACACCTGTGCCGCGACGTTCCGCACCTGGCTCGAGCGCCGGTACGGCACCCTCGACGTGCTCAACGACGCCTGGGGCACCGCGTTCTGGAGCCAGCGCTACGGCGGCTGGGACGAGATCCTCCCGCCGCGCGCCTCGACGGCCTTCAACAACCCGACCCAGGTCCTCGACTACCACCGCTTCGGGTCCGACACGCTCCTGGACTTCCACCGGGCCGAGTCCGAGGTGATCCGGCGGCACTCCCCCGAGGTGCCGATCACGACGAACTTCATGACGATGAACCACTTCCGGGAGCTCGACTACCACCAGTGGGCACCGTTCCAGGACGTCGTGAGCACCGACCACTACGTCGTCGACGCCCTCGAGCACCCCCGCGCCGAGCTGTCGTTCTGCGGCGACCTCACGCGCGGCCTCGCCGGCGGGCGGCCGTGGCTGCTCATGGAGCACTCGACGAGCGCCGTCAACTGGCAGCCCGTCAACCCCGCGAAGGACCCCGGCACGACCGTCCTCGACTCCCTCACCCACGTCGCCCGCGGCGCCGACGGCCTCGGCTTCTTCCAGTGGCGTCAGTCGAGGTCGGGCTCGGAGAAGTTCCACTCCGCGCTGGTGCCCCACGCCGGCGAGGACAGCGACCGGTTCCGCGAGGTCTGCGCGCTCGGGGGGATGGCCGCCCGCCTCGGCGAGGTCGTCGGCTCCCGGGTCGAGGCCGACGTCGCCGTCCTCTGGGACTACCAGTCGCTGTGGGCCGCCTCGGGGCCGTGCATGCCCTCGGGCGAGCTCGACTACGCCACGGCGGCACACACCGTGCACCGGCTGCTGCGCGACCGGGGCGTCACCTGCGACGTCGTCCACCCGGACGACGACCTCTCCGCGTACCGGGTCGTCGTCGTGCCGACGCTCTACCTCGTCTCGGACGCGCAGGCCGCGGCGGTCGCCGCTGCCGCGGAGGCCGGCGCCGAGGTCCTGGTCACCTACTTCTCCGGCATCTCCGACCCCGACGACCACGTGCGGCTCGGCGGCTACCCCGGCGCCTTCCGGGACCTGCTGGGCATCCGCGTGGAGGAGTTCTTCCCGCTCCGGGTCGGGGAGCAGGTCGCCGTCACCGGCGGCTCCCTCGACGGCCACGGCACGGTCTGGAGCGAGGACGCCCGGGTCGTCGACGCCGAGGTCGTCGCCACCTACGGCGACGGCCCGCTCGCCGGCCGACCGGCCGTCACCCGCCGGCCGGTCGGCAGCGGCACGGCGTGGTACCTCGGCACCCTCCCCGACGACGCCACCCTCGGCTCCCTCCTGGACCGGGTCGTCGCGGACGCCGCGGTCTCGCCGGTCGCCGACGTGCCCGTGGGCGTCGAGGTCGTCCGACGGCGCAGCGACTCCGGGTCGTGGCTCTTCGTGCTCAACCACACGGCCGACGACTGCGAGGTGCGCGTCACGGGCCACGACCTCCTCGCCGGGGTCGACGTCGGCCCCGTCACCACCGTCGCGGGCCGCACCGCCGTCGTCGTCCGGGAGGGCTGAGGTGCTCGCCAACCAGCGTCGCGCGGCCATCCTCGCGACCGTCGAGGAGAAGGGCGCGGCACGGGTCTCGGAGCTCGTCGACCAGCTCGAGGTCTCCGACATGACGGTGCGCCGCGACATCGAGCGTCTCGACCGCGAGGGGCTCCTCGAGCGGGTGCACGGGGGTGCCGTCGCGGTGCAGCCCCGGGCCACCGACGAGCCGGGGTTCACCGCGAAGTCGACCCTCATGACCGCCGAGAAGCAGGCGATCGCCCAGGAGGCCGCGCGGCTGGTCCACCCCGGCGCGACCATCGGCATCTCCGCCGGCACGACGACCTACGAGCTGGCCCTCGCCATCCGGACCGTTCCGCAGCTGACGGTCGTCACGAACTCGGTGCCGGTCGCCCAGCTGCTCCACGAGTCGCAGGCCGCCGGCCACGTCGTGGTCCTGACCGGCGGCGTGCGCACCCCGTCGGACGCGCTCGTCGGCCCGGTCGCCGTCACCGCCCTCCAGGGCCTGCACGTCGACCGCCTCTTCCTCGGCGCCCACGGCATCGACCGGGACGCCGGGCTGACCACCCCCAACCTCGTCGAGGCCGAGACCAACCGCGCGCTCGTGCGCTCCAGCCGGTCGGTCTGCGTCCTCGCCGACCGCAGCAAGATCGGCATCGTCGGCCTGTCGACCTTCATGGACCTCGAGTCGGTCGACACGCTCATCACCGACTCGGGCATCCCGGCCCGGGCCCGGGTGGTGCTCGAGGAGACGGTCGGCCACCTCGTCCTCGCGGAGGCCTCCAGCCCCCGCGGGCGCAGCAGCCGGGCGCAGGTGGCGGGATGAGGGTCGCCCACGAGGTGCGGCGCACGGTGCGCCAGCTCGCGGACGGCCGGCAGATCATCTACTTCGACGACACCCCCGACGCCCCGGCGCGCACGGCGGTCGACCAGCGCGAGCTGGGGCCCCGGGCGGCCGCCGGGCACATCCGTTACGACGCGCTCGTCGGCGACTGGGTGGCCGTCGCCGGGCACCGGATGAACCGCACCTTCCTCCCGCCGAAGGACGAGTGCCCGCTGTGCCCGACCGGCCGTGGCAGCGTCCCCTCGGAGGTGCCGGACGCCGAGTACGACGTCGTCGTCTTCGAGAACCGGTTCCCCTCGTACGCCCCGCTCGCCCACGACGACGTCGACGCACCGGACGGATTCCTCCACGCGCCCGCGCTGGGCCGCACCGAGGTGGTCTGCTTCACGAGCGACCACGAGTCGACCTTCGCGGCGCTGCCACCCCACCGGGTCCGGACGGTCATCGACGTCTGGGCGGACCGGACCGCCGAGCTCGGGACGCACCCGGACGTCGCCCACGTCTTCTGCTTCGAGAACCGCGGCCAGGAGATCGGCGTCACGCTCCACCACCCCCACGGGCAGATCTACGGGTACCCGTACGTCCCGGCCCGCACCGCCGAGATCCTCGCTCGCGCGACGGAGCACCACGAGCGCACGGGACGCCTGCTGGGGGCCGACCTGCTCGCCGCCGAACGGGCCGACGGCTCGCGGGTCGTCCTCAGCGGCGAGCACTGGACGGCCTACGTGCCCTACGCCGCGCGCTGGCCCCTCGAGGTCCACCTCGCGCCGCACCGCGACGTCCCGGACCTCGTCGCCCTCGGGGACGCCGAGCGGGACGAGCTCGCGACGGTCTACCTCGAGCTGCTGCGCCGGCTCGACCGCTACCACGTGGCGGACGGCGAGCCGGTGCGGCTGCCGTACATCGCCGCGTGGCACCAGGCCCCGGCCCACACCGGCCGCGACGTGTCCCGGCTCTTCCTCCAGGTGATGACCGTGCTCCGCGGCCCGGGGAAGCTCAAGTACCTCGCAGGGTCCGAGAGCGCGGTCGGCGGGTGGGTCAACGACACCCGCCCGGAGACGGTGGCCGCCCACCTGCGCGAGCTCGGCTGACCGGGCCCCGCCGAGGTCAGTCCCGCAGCCGCGCCCCTGCTCGCAGGATGGTCGCGCGAGCGACGGCGTCGATGGAGTCGACGACCGTGGGGTCCTCGACGCCGAGGTCGCCCCGGAGCACCGACAGCTCGGTGCACCCGAGGGCCACCGCGTCGGCCCCCTTGTCGCGCAGGTGCTCGACGAGGGCATCGAACCGGCTCTGCGACACCGGGACCCCAGCCTTGACGCCGCCGTAGATCACGGCCATGGTCTCGCGCTGGACGTCCGGGTCGGGCACGACGAGCTCCACCCCCGCCCGCGCGGCGGCGGCGGCGTAGGTGCCGGCCGCGAGCGTCCCGTCGGTGGCGAGCACGCCGAGGCGGGTGAGCCCCGGCACGGCGGTGCGGGCGGCCGCGACCGTCTCGTCGACGGTGTCGAGGACCTCGATGCCGACAGCGGCCCGCATCTGCTCGACCCACACGAGCGCGGTGTTGCACGGGATCGCCACGAAGGTCGCGCCGGCGCGCTCGAGGGCCACGACGTCGGCCACGAGCGCCGGCTCCGGGCTCTCGTTCTCGCCGCGCAGGAAGCCGGTGCGGTCGGGGATCGAGCCGTGCTGCCAGACGAGGAGGTCGACGTGGTCCTGGTCCCGCTGCGCGTCCGTGAGCTCCACGACCCGCCGCAGGAAGTGGACGGTGGCGGCCGGGCCGAGCCCGCCGAGCACCCCGCCGGGCTCGCCGAGGACCGGCGGGGTGTGGTCGGTCATCGCCGGTCCGTGAAGTACTCGCGGAACTTGCGGACGTGGTTGAGGTGGTAGACGGCGTTGTACGCCCGCCGCTTGAGCGTGAGGTCGGGGGCGTACCAGTTCGGGTCGCTGGCACACCGGTCGGTCATCAGGCCCAGCGCCTTGTCGCGCAGCCCCTCGTCGAGGACGTAGTGCTTGACGACGTACTTGGGGACGAACGCGAAGAGGTGCTCCCCGCGGGCGATCTCGAGGCCCTCCATCGGCTCGTGACGCACCCAGTCACGCACGTACCACTCGGAGACGTTGTGGCCACCGGCCGTCACGTAGAAGTTCGAGCGCCCGAGGCGGACGTTGATCTCGAAGAACTTGTACGTGCCGTCGCGCCGGTCGTACTTGAGGTCGAAGTTGGAGAAGCCGACGTAGCCGATGTGCTCGAGGAAGCGCCGGGCCTGCTCGATGACCTCGTCGGCCTCCGTCGTGATGATGACGCAGGGGTTGCCGATCGCGAGCGGGTGGTGCTCCTCGAGGAGCACGTGCCCGACCGAGCCGAAGCGGACCTTCCCGTCGCGGTCCGAGTAGCAGGTGAGGACCCGCATGTTCGTGTCGTCGCCGGGGACGAACTCCTGGAGCAGGAAGTTGCCGTCGTAGCTGCTCGCCCGGACCCGCCGGAGGGTGTCGGCGAGCTCCGCGGCGTCCTCGCAGATGTAGACCTTCTTCTTCCCGTCGAAGCTCGCGTAGTGGTAGAGCGAGCTGTCGGCCGGCTTGGCCACGACGGGGAACTCGAACGCCAGCCCGTCCTCCTCGCCGCCGTCGGTGGACATGTCGACGACCACGGTCGCCGGGTACGGGACGCCGACCTCGTCGAGGATCCCGTAGAAGACGTCCTTGCGGACGATGCGGTCGAGCAGCTCGAGGTCGATGTACGGGATGGTGAACCACTCCGCGAGGCGGTCCTTGTGCTCGATGATCATGCGCACGTACCAGTCCCCCGCCGCGATGAGCAGCAGCGGCGGGCGACCGGGGCCCCCGTGCTCACGACCCACCCGGGCCAGGGCCCCGACGAAGACCTCGGGGTCCTCGAACCCGTCCACGAACTCGTGGTCGCACAGCCGGGAGAGGCCGACCGGCCCGCCCTGGGTCATGTTGACGACGAGCGGGCGCACTCCGTACGCCTCGTGGAAGGTCCGCACGAGGGTGTAGGCCGTGATGTCACCGCCGAGGATCACCGGACGGACGTCGGGAGCGGATGCGACAGGGGGCACGCGGGTTCCTCCGGCGAGGTCGGGGGCGGACTCGACCACCCAGAATCCCACACCCGGGCGCGGGGACCGAACCGCGCTCAGGAGGCGAAGACGACGGTGTTGTCGGTGTAGTGCCCGCTGAGCCGGTCGATCTCGCCGCTGCACGTGATGAGGCGCAGCACCGGCCCGGCCACCGGGCCGTACACGAGGTCGGTCGGGAACTCGTCCTTCGCGAACTGCTGGAGCGAGCGGACCGTGAACCTCACGACGTCGCCGTCCCGCTGCACGACCTCGACGGTGTCCCCCGGGACCAGCTCACGGAGCCGGAAGAAGACGGCCGGGCCGTCGCGGGAGTCCACGTGCCCCGCGATGACCGCCGGGCCCCGCTGGCCCGGCGCCGGCGCGGCCGTGAGCCATCCGGCGCGCGAGAAGTCCGAGGGCACCTCCATCGTCCCGTCCTCGGCGATCCCCAGGTCGACGAGGCGCGAGTCGACCCCGATCGCGGGGATGCGCACCTGCGCCGGCCGGTCCCCCGGGGACGCCTCGACGCCGGAGACGGGCACCGGGATCGACGCGTCGTTGGGTCCCACCCGGCGCACCGCCTCGGCGTCGGGGACGTCCGGGGTGGGGAGGTCCTCCGGTGCCAGGGTCGTGAAGCCGGAGGCCTGCCGGGTGGGCGTCTGCGACGGGCTCGCCTCCGGCCCCGGACCGGCCCCCACCGCGACACCGCCGCCGGGCAGACGGGCGGCCTCGGGGCTCGCCCCGGCGACGACGGCCACGGCGAGGCCCCCGACGACCGCGAGGGTCGCGACGGCGGCGAGCACTCGGCTCGGGGGCATCACCGGGCGAGGACGCCCACCGGACGCCGGCGCACGCCGAGGGCGAGCAACACGCTCGCCCCGAGCGCGGCGAGCCCCAGGCCGCCGAGGACGACGGGGTCGACCGGCCGCTCGGCCAGCCCACCCCCACCGGTCTGCACCCCGGCCCGGGGTGGGCCTGCCGCGCCCTGCGCGTCCGCCACCGCCTTGAGGGTGACGCCACCCGCACCGTCGGCGAGGACGAAGACGGTGTAGACACCTCCGTCCGCGACGTCGACCGCCGCGGTGACCGGCATCCCCGCGGTGGCACCCGCGCTCGTCGTCACGACGAGGGTCCACGGGCCCGCGGGGACGGCCGCGTACTCGGTCGGCTCCGCGAAGGCCACGTCCGTGCCGAGGGTCGGTCCGCCCTTCGCGACGACGGTCATCGCCGGCGCGTCCGGGACCGCGGGGACGAGGCGCACGGCCGCCTTCCCCGACGGGGGAGGGCCGCAGTCGTCGATGATCGCCTGGACGCGGGGTGAGGTCCTGGACCCGACCGCAGCGAGCGTGACGGCCGTGGCCGGGTCGGCCTTGAACGTGCCGGTGACCACCGGCGGGGTGTCGGTCGAGGCCCCCACGGGGCGCACGGTCACCGCGTACAGCCCCGCCGGGACCTGCCGGTACTCGCCGACCCCGCCGTACCCGACGGCCGGCTCGAGGACGCGGGTCGCACCGTCGGACTGCGCCTCGGGGATCCCGCTCGAGGGGATGTCCCCGAGCGCCGAGCCGGAGAAGGGGACGAGCCGGATCGTCATCGTGCCGACCTCGGGCACGAGGTGCGCGGCACGCACCCAGACGACGGCCTTGGGCACGGCGGAGGGCGCTGCGCTCGCCGAGCCGGCCGGCGCACCCCCGAGGACGAGAGCGGTGACGGTCGCGAGCAGCGCGAGGAACCGCGCCACCCTCCCTCGGAGTGGGGCGATGGTCATCGGGGCCTTCTTTCGGGAACGGTCGCCAACCCCCTGCGGCGGCGACCTGGGGATCGGGACACCCCTAGGGGGCGCCCACGGTGAGGGTGAGGTCGACGGCCGTCGCTCGTCCGGCCCCGTCGACGTACGAGACGGTCGGCCGGAACTCCGGGGTCTGGACGGCGAGGACGGCGACGACCTCGTCGACGCCCCGGGAGCCCCGGACGGCGGGCCGCCCGTCGACCTCGGTGAGGCGGACCGAGCACAGCGGCCCGTCAGCGGGGCACTGGTCGCTCACGGGGAACTCGGCGACGGTGAGGTCGTGGTCGGCCGCGAGGATCGCGAGGACGAGCAGCATCCGCTCGTCGACGCCCCCGGAGATCAGCGCACCGGCGGCGTCCTCGGACGTCGCGATGGCCGGGTTGGCGAGCAGCTCCTGGCCCGCCGCGACGGCGGCCGAGCGGTCCTCCGGCACCGCACCGCCGTCGAGGTCCTCCCCGCCGGGCGCGGGGCCCTCCGGGGCAGCTCCCGGGAGCGAGAGCACCTCCACCAGCGCGGTGCCGGTCCCGAAGGACGCGACCGGCACGGCGTCGGCCAGGGCGGCGGCCAGGGCCGGACGGGTCGGCGCCACGTCGCGAACCGCCGGGGTCGAGACGACCCAGGCGTACGGGGGTGCCGCGACCGAACCGTCCACCGCGCGCAGGGCCGCCGAGAGGGGGACGACCGTCCCCGGGTCGCGACCCTGTCGGAGCACCTCGACCCAGGCCGCGTCGTCGACGAGGAGCCGGTCCCGGGCGGGGACGTTCTCGGCGACCCACGCGGTCGCGTCGGTGAGCGGCGCGTCCTGCGGGGCGGTGGCGAGCGTGCGCAGCGGAGCGGCCCAGCCGGACGCCGCGGCACCGACGAGCACCCCGGCGACCCCCAGGGCGAGCAGACCACCGGCGAGACCGACCTCGCGGCCGGCGAGGCGCGTGGGGCGGTTGCCGCGGACGGAGGTCGCGACCGCGGGGACGAGGATCGCACCGGCCGTGACGAGCAGGACCCCGAGGGCCCGGGGCGGGGCGGCCGCGAGGGCGAGCAGCCCGAGGAGGACGAGGGTGCCGACCGCGACCGCCCGCACCCGGCGCAGGAGCAGGGCGAGCGGGGTCGCGCCGAGCAGTGCGACGACGAGGACGGGGTCGACCTCGAGCCAGTGCGCCGCCGCAGCCCGGGAGCCCGCGCCGGACTCGAGGACGACCGTCGCGAGGTAGGACACCCCGACCGCTGCCAGGAACGTGGCCCCGAGCGCCACGGACGTACGGTGACGTCCGGTCGGCCGCCGTCGCCACGCCACGGCGGCGAGCGCCGGCAGCACGAGGAGGGTCGACTCCGCGGTGAGGGCCGCGACGAGGAGGCACCCCGCGGCGGCGGCCAGCGGGGCGGCGCGACCCCGGGTGCCGAGCACGAGGACCACGGCGGCGAGGACCCACGGGGTGGCGAGGTTCTCGGGGGTGACCGGCCGGTGCAGCTCGAGCGACAGCGGGGACACCGTGGCGAGGACGACGGCGACGGTGGCGGCCCACCGCGGCGAGCGCAGCCGTCGGGCCAGCACCCAGATGAGCGTCGCGCTGACGAGGGTGAGCACGACGACGAGCTCACGGCCCGCGGCGACGGCGGTCGGCGCCGTCTCGAAGGCGCCGGTGGCGCCCGCCCACGCCGCGACCGCCGCGGGGCCGAGCGGCGATCCGTCGAGTGCGGGCAGCGGCAGGGTCACCTCACCGGGGTGCAGCAGGGCCCAGGCCCGACCCACGAGCACTCCCTCGCCCGCGGTCCGGGGCGGCGCGTCGGCGAGACCGGCACGCTGGACGACCGCCGCGAGGACGAGCAGCGGCGCCAGCACGGCGAGGTCGCGGCGCTGGTCGACGAGGAACCGGGTGGTCCGGCGCAGGACGTCCAGCAGCCGCCCGGGGCGGGGCGATGCGGGGGCCTCCGGGACGAGCACGGCATCCCGGGTCGCGACGCGGGGAGGACTGTCGAGGAGATTGGTCACCGCGGATCCCCCTGTGCCACAACCGCAGCGGCGATCGCGGCCGCAGCGTCACCGGGAGGCGTCGCGGCCGTTGCACTCGTCGCCCCTGCAGAGTGCAGCGTGTCTGGGTCGTACGTGGAGGCGAAGTGGTGTCGAGAGCGCACTGGACGGGATATCGCCGTTGTCGACGGGGCCCCCGACCGGTCGGAGAGCCGGGCCACCCCGTGTCCTGCTGACCGCGACGCTAACAGCCGACCACCTGTCCTGACCAGCAACGATTCAGCACGGCTGCGCGGCAGCCGTGCTCAGCCGAGGTCGTCGAGGCCGTTCTCGAGGCCCAGCGTGCCGTCCGGGTCGATGATGTCGTAGACGCGTGGCGCCCAGAGACGTTGGAGCCGGGTGAGCTCGGGTGGGCCGATCCGCCGGAGTCGCCCGGGAGGACGTTCCGCTCCCGTCGCGCCGCCGGCAGGGCGTGCCCGGCGCCTCCACCGCACGGCCGTGCCGCGCAGCGGAGCCTTCGGCCGCGGCACGTGCACCCGGCCCCGGGACGGCCCCGCGTCGCCGTACCAGGCATCGAGCGCGTCGGCGGCCTCGCCCATCAGGTCCCACAGCAGGTCGGGGTCGTCGGGGACCTCGTCCGGGTCGATGCCGACGTGCTCGGCGACGAGCTCGCGCCGCAGCCGGAGGGCGAACGCGTCGCGTGGCACGTCCTCGCCGGCACCGGCGGCCCGGTCGTCCTGCACGGCGACCGAGAGCTCCGAGTCGTTGGTCCACGACCGCCGGTTGAAGTTGTCCGACCCGACGCTCGCCCAGCGGTCGTCGATGATGCACACCTTGGAGTGCACGTACACGGGGTAGCCACGCGGACTGGTCAGGCCGTAGAGGGCCACCCGGTCCTCCCCGGCCTCGAGCAGCAGGTCCATCGCGAGCATCCGGCCGTAGAGCTGCGGCGGCAGCGACACCGCGCCGTCGACGTCCGGGGCGATCGGGATGACGGCGACGAGGCGCAGCTCCGGGTTGGCCCGCAGCGCCTCGCCGAAGTGCCGACCGACCTCCTCGGACCAGAGGTACTGGTCCTCGAGGTAGACGAGCCGGCGGGCGCCGCGCACCGCCTTGTCGTTCGCTCGCGCGATGCTCTGCTCGCCGTCCGGTGCGAAGTCGAAGCCCTTGGCCAGGAGCGCCGGGTAGGTGCGCAGGACCTGCACCGCCTCGTGCGCGTCGGGGGGCGACGGGGGCGGGGGCTGTTGGTCGGGCAGCGGCCCGGGGTCGAGGTCCTCGCGCTGGAGGAGGCTCGAGGCGAAGCGGCCGGGGTTCAGCGTCAAGGGCGTCGAGTCCTCCCACCGTTCCCGGAAGGTCGTCTCGATGTCGTGGACCGCGGGCCCCTGGACCGCACAGTGCACGTCGTGCCAGGCCGGGGTGGGGCCGAAGACCTGGGGCATGGCGATCGGCTGCGGGTCACCGTCGTGCTCGGCCGTGTCACGGCGACTGCGGCACAAGTCGATTCCGCCCACGTAGGCGATGTCGCGCGAGGGGTCGTCGGCATGGCGGATGACGACGAACTTCTGGTGGTGCGACCCACCGGGCGCCACCCGCATGTCGCGCAGGCACTCCCCACCCGCGCGCTCGAGGTCGAGCCCCAGCTGACGCGAGCGCTCGGCGTGGAACCCGAGGGCGCGGTCGTGCGAGCGCCAGAGGAGGCCGCGCACCGCGACCCCGCGCCGCGCCGCCGCCGTGAGTGTCGCGCTGAGCGTGTGGTCCGGGTCGTCGGTGAGCCGCTCGTCGGGGTCGGCGCGCCAGTCGGCGAAGAGGACGAGGTCCCCGGGGCCCGTCGCCTCGATCCGGTCGTGGAGCTCGGCGAAGTACGGGGCGCCGTGGACGAGGGGACGCACCGCGTTGCCGGTGCTCCACGCGACACCGGGCGGGTGGGTCGCGTCGACCCGGGCATGGGGGTTCGCGCGTTCCTCTGGCAGGAGGAAGAGGTCCGAGAGCATCGGGCCCATCCTGCCCCGTGGGGGCGACGCTGCGGAAGTCGCCGTTTTGCGGATGCGCCGGTGGCGCCGGCCCGCTCCTGCCTACGATGCCGACATGGCAGGAATGCGAGTGGTCCTCGCCGAGGACAGCGCGCTCCTCCGGCAGGGGCTCGCCGCGCTCCTCGCCGAGCACGACGACGTGGCCGAGGTGGTCGAGGCCGAGGACCTCGACCAGCTGCTGGCGGTGGTCGACCGGGTCGACCCGGACGTCGTCCTCGCCGACATCCGGATGCCCCCGACGCACCGTGACGAGGGGATCCGGGCGGCAGAGCGCTTCCGGCACACCCACCCCGGCCTGGGGGTCGTCGTGCTCTCCCAGCACGCCGACGCAGAAGGGGCGCTGGCCCTCGTGGCGGGCGGAAGCACGGGCCGCGCCTACCTGCTCAAGGAGCGCGTCTCCGACGTCGAGCAGCTCGTCTCCGCCCTCGCGGCGGTGCGCCGCGGCGACAGCGTCATCGACCCCCACGTGGTCGACGCCCTGATGCGGCACCGGCTCCGGTTCGAGGCCGGACCGGTGGCGCGGCTCACCGCGCGCGAGCGCGAGGTCCTCGGGCTCATCGCGACCGGGGCCGCCAACGCCGCGATCGCCGAGCGGCTGCACGTCACCTCACGCGCCGTCGAGAAGCACATCAACTCGATCTTCACGAAGCTCGACCTCCCCGCGGGGGACCGCAAGCACCGTCGCGTCGCGGCCGTCCTGCTGTACCTCGGGGACAGCCGCTCCGCGGGCATCGCCCCGGCCGGCAGCTGACGTGGCCACCTCCCCCGCGCTCGACCGGGTGCACACCGCGCCGCTCACCGGCTCCACGGTCGCCCGCGTGCGCACCTACCTGCTCGTCAACCTCGTGGCCATCTGGGTGTCTGTGGCCGCCCTGGCGGCCCTCGACCAGTGGATGGGGCCGTCGACCTCACTCGCCCTCGACATCGCTGCGCTGGCGGCGGCCGGCACGGCCTACGGGGTCGCGTTCGTCCTCGCGACGCGGCACCGGCCCCGGCCCGCGGCGGTGCTCGCGATCGGCGCCACCTGGCTCGTGGCGTTCTCGCTCGCCTGGGCCACCCCGTTCACGACGCCGGTGAGCCTGCTCGTCCTCCACGTGCCCTCGCTCATCCTCACCGACACCTTCCGGGTCCGGACCCGCACCATCCTGCTCGGGACGACCGTGGTCCTCACCGGGGTGCTCGTCGTCGTCGGAGAGTCCCGTCGAAGCGTGTGGGACGCCGACCACCCGGAGATCCCCGCCCTTGCCCCCCTCGTCGGGGTGTTCACCGTGGTCGTGGCGGGGGTCCTCGTCCTCGGCATCCGCGACGCCGTCCTCCGGCTCGCGCGCAGCCGCCGGGAGCTCGAGGCGTCCCGGGCCCGGCTCGCGGTCGCCAACCTCGACGCGCGACGTTCGATCGAGCGCGACCTGCACGACGGCGCGCAGCAGCGGCTGACCAACCTCGCCGTCGACATCGGCCGGCTGACCCGGGCCCTGGACACCGACCCGGAGCGTGTGCGGTCCATCGCCGCGGGCCTGCAGGGCCAGCTCGAGGAGGCGATCCGCGAGCTGCGGGACCTCGCCCACGGCATCTACCCGCCACTGCTCGAGGAGCGCGGTCTCGGCGGTGCGCTCCCGGCCGCCTCACGGCGCACCACCCTGCCGTGCGTCGTCGACGTCGACGACGGCCTCGGGCGGTACCCGGCCGACGTCGAGGCCGCCGTGTACTTCTGCTGCCTCGAGGCGATGCAGAACGCGGACCGGCACTCCCGGGGGTCGCTCATCACGGTCCGGCTCTCCGACGCGGAGGGCGGGCCGCGGTTCTCGGTGTCGGACGACGGCACCGGCTTCGACGTCACGGCCCGTCCCGGGGCGCACGGGCTCACCGGCATGCGGGACCGCATCCAGTCCGCCGGAGGTGCGCTCACGATCCGCTCCCGCCCGGCGGGCGGGACGACCGTCGAGGGCTCGTTCGGTCCGGCCGCGGCCGACCCGACCTGACCGGCCCGTGGTGGGGCTGCGCCTTCCCGGTGGTGGTGCCAGCACCACCCTCGAGAAGGGGGGCGGACGCTACCGACCTCGCCGGTGCCGTGCGGTCATGCTGGTGGCGTGGCCGTCGCAGGGGACGGTTTCACTCCCCCGCACGGTCGAGCGCCACGCGCTCCCGTGTTCGCGGTGGGTCCCTCTGGCGCATGCAGCGGGGCCCACCGCTGGGGTCTCACACCGCGAGCAGCGCGATGACGACCGCGAACACCAGCGGGACGCCGAAGACCACGTCGAGCACGTGGAACGGCACCCAGTGCAGGTGGGTCACCTTCCAGCCGTAGTCGGCCTCGGGCCACTCGGGCGGGACCCAGCGTCGGGCCCGCCACAGCCGCTGGCCGACGAGGAGGAAGGCATAGACGGCGACCGCGACCCACCAGGCGTCGAGGTACCCCGTGGTCTCCCTCACCGCACCGGGCTCATGCCTGGCCGATGGACCCCAGGAGCTCCGTGAACCACGGCGTCGCGGCGTCGAACGCCTTGCCGCCGCGGATCCGCGGGAACTCGATGGGACGCAGCTCGTCGCCGCGCTCCTCGTCGTGGCCGATGACGCCCGGCTCACCGCGCAGCGCCGCGTCGACCGCGAGGTCGGTGCACTCCTTGATGAGAGCGAGGTCGCGGTCGTTGGCCGGGGCGGAGCGGGAGAAGTAGCCCGACTTCTGGACCATCGTCTTCTCGGCCCCGAGGACCTCGGCGAACTGCTTGGCGAACCAGGCACCGGGGTTGACCTTGTCGAGCTGGACGTGACCGAACGGGTCCGTGGGGACCTCCTGGCCGGCCGCCTCGAGCTCGGCGACGACCTCGGCGACCCCGGCCCCCTCGGACAGGAAGATGTTGACGCAGCCGACCTCGTCCATCACCGCGCGGAGGCGCTCGCCCTCGCCCTTGATGTCGATGTGCTGCTCGGGGACGAACACCGCGTGGACGTCCCACCCTCGCTGGTCGTTGCCGATGGCCGGGACGTACTCCTGCTCGCCGACCCAGCGGTGGTACTCGGCAGCGGTCGCGGCCGTGAGCCAGCCGCAGTGCCGGCCCATCACCTCGTGGACGATGAGCATCCGGGGGTTCGACGAGTGCTCGGCGATGATGTTCTGCGCGAACCGGCTTCCCTGCTCGGCGGCGGTCCACGCACCGAGGGACTGGCGGATCGGGATGATGTCGTTGTCGACGGTCTTCGGCAGCCCGACCACGGTCAGCTCGTAGTCGTTCTCGTGGAGGTACGCCGCGAGGTCGGCCGCGGTGGTGTTGGTGTCGTCGCCGCCGATGGTGTGCAGCACGTCGACACCGTCGGCGGTGAGCCGCTCGGCCGCGACGTGGAGCGGGTCCTGGCCCTCCTGCACGAGCCCGCGGCGCACGCAGTCGGCCACGTTGGTCAGCTTGACGCGGCTGTTGCCGATCGGGCTGCCACCGAAGCGGTGCAGCAGGTGGGCGCGCTCGCGGACCTCCGGCGTGACCTCGACGTAGTCACCCGTGAGCAGGCCCGCGTAACCGCCGAGGTAGGCGATGATCCGCACGTCGGGGGCGATCTCGGTGTACCGCTCGATGAGCCCGCCGACGGCCGAGGACAGGCACGGGGCCAGACCACCGGCGGTGAGCATGGCGACGGTGCGGACGGTCATGGCAGGGCTCCTTCGTGGGCGGACGGTGCAGCTCCACCCATTCTGGCAAGAGCCGGGCGGTCCGCGTGGCGCAGGCCACCATGGGGACGGCCGGCGCCCGTCCTCGACGGTCCGGCGTTCTTCGCCGCGGCCCACACGGTTCAGGACAGCCTGTCGTGTCGTGGCCCACACCGCGCCTGCCGATGGTCGAGACCCGGACTACGATTCAACGGTGGCTGAAGTGAGAGCACTCGAGCTGATCACGGGTCGCCAGGCCGCGCAGACGGAGGCGTCGCTGGCCCTCCTGTCCGCCACCTGAAGGTGCTGCGCGAGGCGGGCCTGGTCACCAGTTCCAGGCGAGGACGCTGGATCGACTACACCGTGGCCGCCGACGCCGCCGAACGCCTGGCCGGCGCCCTCCCGCTGAACGCGACGGACCATCGGCCATGACCATCGCCACGCACCTGCCCGGCACGCGAGCGGGTCGAGGTGGGGCCCTGGCGGGCGTCGCGGCGGTGTGGGCGCTGGCGTACTGGCTGAACGAGCGGGTCTGGGACACGCTGTTCTACGACGTGCTCGGGATGGATCCGGACGCGCGGCTGACGGAGACCCTCCACTTCTTCGCGTACGACACCGTCAAGATCGCCCTGCTGCTGACCGGCATCATCTTCGTGATCACCCTCCTGCGCTCGTACCTGAGCGTCGAACGGACCCGCGCGCTGCTCGGTGGGCGCCGGGAGGGCGTCGGCAACGTCCTCGCCGCGGGGTTGGGGGTGGCCACGCCGTTCTGCTCGTGCAGCGCGGTGCCCGCGTTCATCGGGTTCGTCGCGGCCGGGGTGCCGTTGGGGGTCACGCTGAGCTTCCTCATCGCGAGCCCCCTCGTCAACGAGATCGCCATCGGCCTGCTCCTCACGCTCTTCGGGTGGCAGGTCACCCTGGCGTACATCGGGGCCGGGCTCTCGATCGCCGTCGTCGCGGGCTGGGGGATCGGCCGGCTGCGGCTCGAGCGCTACGTCGAGCCGTTCGTCTTCGAGACCAGGCTCGGCGGGCAGGTCCTCGACTCCACCAGCGAGCTGACGTTCACGCAACGGGTCCGGATGGCCGCCGAGGAGGTCGGGTCGATCCTGCGGAGGATCTGGCCGTACCTGCTGCTGGGCATCGGGCTCGGTGCGGTGATCCACGGGTGGGCACCCGAGGACTTCTTCACCCAGTACGCCGGGCCGGACAACCCCTTCGGGGTCCTGGTCGCCGTCGGGCTCGGGATCCCGTTGTACTCCAACGCCGCCGGGATCCTGCCGCTGGTCGAGGCCCTGCACGACAAGGGTCTGCCGATGGGCACCCTGCTGGCGTTCATGATGGCCGTCGTCGCGCTCTCGCTCCCCGAGATGATCCTGCTGCGCCGCATCCTCAAGCCCCAGCTGCTCGCCATCTACATCGCCGTCGTCGGCGCCTCGATCGTCGCGGTGGGGTACCTGTTCAACGTCCTGCTCGCCTGAGCGCCACCGAAAGGAGCTCTGATGATCATCAAGATCCTCGGACCGGGCTGTGCCAACTGCAAGAGGCTGGAGCGCGCCACGAGGGAGGCACTCGAGCAGCTCGGCCTCGACGCTCGCGTGGAGAAGGTCGAGGACTACCCGTCCATCCTGGGCTACGGGGTCATGTCCACCCCGGGACTCGTCGTGGACGAGAAGGTCCTCGTCGCCGGACGCGTCCCCAGGCCCGCGGAGATCGCGCAGCTCCTGACGGCCGCCGGGGCGCGCTGACCTAGGCTGTCGACGCTCACCCCCGAGCGACCCCGACAGTGGAGGAACCCCATGTGCCGAGTGCTCGCGTTCATCGGGCCGGAGACCCCGCTGGAGAAGCTGCTCCTGACGCCCACGAACAGCCTGGTCAACCAGGCCCTCGACCCCGAACGGCACCCCGAGCTGCAGCTGGCCGGGTGGGGTTTCGCCGCGTGGAGCGAGCACCTCCTGAAGCCGGAGGACCCGTTCATCTACCGCCGGCCCATGGCCGCCTTCTACGACGACAACCTCGAGCGCATCGTCCCGAGCCTGCGCGCCAGCACGATGCTCGCCCACGTCCGGGCAGCCGCCTACGACGCGAAGGTCGTCCTGGCCGACGAGAACTGCCACCCCTTCTCGTTCGCCGAGACCCCCTGGATCGTCGCCCAGAACGGCTACCTGCCGAACTGGCAGCTCCTGCAGCGACAGCTCCTGCAGCACTGCACGGACACCTACCTCGAGCAGATGCGGGGCTCGACGGACACCGAGTTCCTCTACGTGCTCCTGCTCTCGCTGCTCGAGGGCGACGGCGACGACGACGTCCGACGCGCGGTCGAGGAGATGGTCCGGCTGATCGCCGGGGCGATGAAGGACCTCGACCTCCCGGGCCTGACCAAGCTGAAGATGGCGCTGGTGTCCCCGAACCGCATCATCGGGGTCAACGTCGGTCTCGGGCTCCGGGGCGAGACGAACCCGACCGGTGACTGGAAGGAGCTGCGCGAGTCCGGCCCGGGCACGGACGACTTCTCCCTCTCCATGCTCCTGGAGCCGATGTACCTCCTGATGGGTCGCAACTTCGAGAAGGACGACACGACCTACGCCTTCGAGACGTGCGACGAGGACGACGCGACTGGCGCCATCTTCGCCTCCGAGGCCCTGACCGACGACACCGACGGCTGGTCGTCCGTCGAGTTCGGCCAGATCGTGTTCCTCGAGAACGACGGCGAACGGGTCACCAAGACCCTCCACACGCTGACGGTGTAGGCGCGGCGCCGGCTGACCCGGGCGCTCGGACGCGGGTCAGAGGGAGGCGGCGACGAGCTCGGCCGTCTGCAGCATGTTGAGCGCCGCCCCCTTGCGGAGGTTGTCGCCGCAGACGAACAGGTCGAGCGTCGTCGGGGCCTCGGGCGCCTGCCGGAGCCGCCCGACGAACCGTGGGTCGGAGCCCACGACGTCGTTCGGGGTCGGGAACTCCGGTTCGTCCGGGTCGTCGAGCACGACGACACCGGGCGCCTCGACGAGCGCCTGACGAGCCTCGGAGACCTTGATCCGCTGCGCGAAGGTCGCGTGCACCGTCACCGAGTGCGACGACACGACCGGCACCCGGACGCACGTCGCAGAGACCGGCAGGTCGGGGAGGTCGAGGATCTTGCGGGTCTCGTCGCGGACCTTGGTCTCCTCGGAGGTCCAGCCGTCGCCGACGTGGTGGCCGACGAACGGGACCACGTTGAGCACCAGGGGGGCGGGGAAGGGCGAGTCGGTGCCGAGCTCGTGCTCGACGAGGCGCCGCACGTCCCCCGGTCGGGTGCCGAGCTCGCGGTCGCCGTGGACGACGTCGAGCTCGTCGTGCAGCCGGGCCATGCCGGCCCGCCCGAGTCCCGAGGCGGCCTGGAAGGTCGTGACGACGAGGCCGGTGAGCTCCCACCCACCGTGGAGCACCGCGAGCACGTCGATCATCGTCATCACGGTGGCGCCGGGGTTGGCGATGATGCCGCGCGGGCGGTCGGCGACCCGGCGGGGGTTGACCTCGGGGACGACGAGCGGGACGTCCGGTTCGGTGCGGAAGACGGTGCTGTTGTCGATGGCGACGACGCCCCGCGCCGCCGCGAGCTCGACCCACTCCGCGGCGATGGAGGGCGGGATGTCGAAGATCGCCACGTCGATGCCGTCGAAGAACTCGGGGGTGACCGCCTCGACGGTGACCTCCTGGTCACCGACGCGCAGCACGCTGCCGACGTCCTCCGCGCCGGCGGCGATCCGCAGCTCTCCCCAGTGCTGGCGCCGCATCGGGAGGACCTGGAGGACGACGCGCCCGACGGCGCCCGTGCCGCCGACGATCCCGAGAGTGGGGCGGCGGTCGGTGCTGGGCGCGGAAGAGGTGGTCACGTCAGCGGCCGGTGCCCCCGTAGACGACGGCCTCACCCTCGGCGGAGTCGAGGCCGAACGCGCTGTGCACCGCACGCACGGCGTCGTCGAGCAGCTCGTCGCGGGTGACGACCGAGATCCGGATCTCCGAGGTCGAGATCATCTCGATGTTGACCCCGGCCTGGGCGAGGGCGCTGAAGAAGGTGGCCGAGACACCGGGGTTGGAGCGCATCCCGGCCCCGACGAGGCTCAGCTTGCCGATCTGGTCGTCGTACTGGATCTGGGTGAAGCCCACCTCGTCCTGGATCCGCTGGAGGGCCTGGACGGCGGTGGGGCCCTCCGCCTTGGGCAGGGTGAACGAGATGTCGGTGAGGCCGGTCTCGGTGGCCGACACGTTCTGGACGATCATGTCGATGTTGATCTCGGCGGCGGCGACCGCCTCGAAGATCCGGGCGGCCATGCCGGTGCGGTCGGGGACGCCGACGACGGTGACCTTGGCCTCGCTGCGGTCGTGGGCGACGCCGGCGATGATCGGGGCTTCCACGGGCTCTCCTTCGGGGGCGGGCTGGTCGGTGACGGTGGTCCCGGTCTTCTGCGAGAACGAGGACCGGACGTGGATCGGGATGTCGAAGCGGCGTGCGTACTCGACGCTGCGCAGGTGGAGCACCTTGGAGCCGCAGGCCGCGAGCTCGAGCATCTCCTCGGCGGAGATCCGGTCGATCTTGCGGGCGGTCGGGACGATGCGGGGGTCGGCGGTGAAGACACCGTCGACGTCGGTGTAGATCTCGCAGACGCTCGCCTCGAGGGCGGCCGCGAGCGCCACGGCGGTGGTGTCGGTGCCTCCCCGGCCGAGGGTGGTGATCTCCTTGGTGTCCTGGCTGACGCCCTGGAAGCCGGCGACGATGACGACGTGGCCCTTGCCGAGCGCCTCGGTGATCCGACCGGGCGTCACGTCGATGATCTTCGCCTTGCCGTGGCTGCCGTCGGTGATGACCCCGGCCTGGCTGCCGGTGAAGGATCGGGCCGTGTGGCCGAGGTCGCTGATCGCCATCGCGACGAGCGCCATCGAGATCCGCTCCCCCGCGGTCATGAGCATGTCGAGCTCGCGCGGCGGCGGCATCGGGCTGACCTCCTGGGCGAGGTCCAGCAGCTCGTCGGTGGTGTCGCCCATCGCGGACACGGCGACGACGACGTCGTGGCCGGCCTTCTTGGTCTCCGAGATGCGCTTCGCGACCCGCTTGATGCTCTCGGCGTCGGCGAGGGAGGACCCACCGTACTTCTGGACGACGATGGCCACGCTGGATCTCCCGGGACGGTGGTGCTGGGTCGACCCAACTCTAACCAGCGGTCCACGGACCGGACGTCCGGCCCACATCCCGGAAGCCCGGACGGCGTAGCGTCACTCCCATGTCGATCATCATCGTGGGAGCAGGGCTCGCCGGCGCGACCGCGGCCACCGAGCTGCGGGACCAGGGCCACGAGGGAGGCATCGTGCTCGTCGGGGCGGAGGAGCACCCGCCGTACGAGCGCCCCCCGCTGTCCAAGGCCTACCTCCTCGGGGAGGACCCCTTCGAGAAGGCGCTCGTCCACCCCGCCGAGTGGTACGCCGAGCACGACGTCGACCTGCGGCTCGGGGTGACGGCCACCGGGCTCGACACCGACGCCCACGTCCTCAGCACCTCCGCGGGCGACCTCACCTACGAGAAGCTGCTGCTCGCCACCGGGGCCGAGCCGCGCATGCTCGACCTCGCGGAGGCCGCCGACGTCCCCGTCGCCTACCTCCGCACCGTCGAGGAGAGCGACCGGCTCCGGGAGGCCTTCGGCGAGGGCCGCCGAATCGTCGTCGTCGGCGCGGGCTGGATCGGGCTCGAGGTGGCCGCCGCGGCCCGCGGTGCCGGGTCGGACGTCACCGTCTTCGAGACCGCGGCACTTCCCCTGCTCCGCGTGCTCGGCCCGACCGTGGCCGAGGTCTTCGCCGACCTGCACCGCGAGCACGGGGTCGACCTGCGACTCGGCGCGAGCGTCGGCGCCGCCGACCTCGAGGGGGCCGACCTCGTCGTCGCCGGCATCGGCGTGCAGCCCCGCGTCGAGCTGGCCCGCTCGGGTGGGCTCGCCGTCGACGACGGGGTGCTCGTCGACTCCCGGCTCCGGACGTCCGTGCCGTCGGTCTACGCCGTCGGCGACATCGCGAACCACGACCATCCGCGCCTCGGCCGGCGCATCCGGGTCGAGCACTGGGACACCGCGATCAAGCAGGCCAAGGTCGCCGCGCACAACCTCGCCGGCGCGGAGGAGGAGTACGACGAGCAGCCGTACTTCTTCACCGACCAGTACGACCTCGGCATGGAGTACGTCGGGCACGCGAGCGCCGACGACGAGGTCGTCGTGCACGGCAGCCTGGAGGAGAAGGTGTTCCGCGCGTTCTGGCTGCGTGACGGTGCCGTCGTCGCGGCGATGCACGCCAACGACTGGGACGCCGGCGACGTCATCAAGGACGCCGTCCGCACCGGCGAGCTCCCGGCGGAGGGCTGACGCGGTGACCCGGTCGGTCTCCCTCGTCCTCGGCGGCGTCCTCGTCCTCATCGGCCTGCTCTGGACCGGTCAGGGCCTCGGCTGGATCGGCGGCAGTCCGATGACCGGCGTCACGCTGTGGGCCGTGGTCGGCCCGGTCGTGGCCCTCGTCGGCGTCGCGCTCGCCGTCCGGGGCGGCCGGGGGCGCGGCGGCACCTGAGCGCGGACCGCGGTGCGGCTCAGGGGTGCAGCGCGTCGAACTCGGCCTCGGCGACGATCTCCTCGTCGGCGTCGAGCCGGACGTGCGCGAGCAGGGTCTGGACGACCCGCAGGCCCGAGGCGGCCCGCTCACCCCAGTGCGACAGGTAGCTGAACTGCCACCACCACAGGGCCTCGAGTGGGCGGCCGGCGTCGTGGTGCCCGAGCCCGTGGGCGAGCGCCGCGGCGACCTCGACGAGGTCGTTGGACACCGACCCGACCCCGAGCTCGGGGGTGGTCAGCGGGTCGGCGACGTCGGCGTACTCGTCGAGGCCCTCGAAGAGGTTGGCGAGCGACTCCCGCAGCGGGGCGAGCTCGGGGTCCGGGGTGTCGGGCTCGAACCGCTCCTCCGGCACGACGTCCTCGACCGCGCCGAGCCGGGCGCCGGTGACGAGGACCTGGGAGAGCGCGAGCAGGAGCATCGGGAGCGCGGCGTCGGGCGCCTCCCCCGCGGCGACCTCCCGGATCGTCGCGAGGTAGGTGCGGGCGTCCATCGCCGTCTCCTCGGCGAGGACGGCCCAGTCCGCGGCGATGCTCGGGGTGGCCTCAGGCATCGAGCAGCCTCCGTCCCTCGAAGGCCCGCCCGAGGGTGACCTCGTCGGCGTACTCGAGGTCGCCGCCGACGGGCAGGCCGGACGCGAGCCGGGTGACGCGGGGCACCCCGATGTCGCGGAGCATCCGGGAGAGGTAGCTCGCCGTCGCCTCGCCCTCGAGGTTGGGGTCGGTGGCGATGATGACCTCGGTGACGGTGGAGTCCCCCAGCCGGGCCAGCAGCTCGCGGACCTTGAGGTCCTCGGGGCCGATGCCGTCGATCGGGCTGATCGCCCCGCCCAGGACGTGGTAGCGGCCCCGGAACTCGCGGGTGCGCTCGATGGCGACCACGTCCTTGGGCTCCTCGACGACGCAGATCGCGGAGGCGTCCCGGCGCGGGTCGGCGCAGATCCGGCAGCGCTCGGCCTCGGCGACGTTGAAGCACACCTCGCAGAACCGGACGCGGGCCTTGACCTCCGCGAGGGCGTGGGTCAGCCGCTCGACGTCGGCGGGGTCGGCCTGGAGCAGGTGGAAGGCGATCCGCTGCGCGCTCTTCGGACCGACGCCCGGCAGCCTGCCGAGCTCGTCGATGAGGTCCTGGACCGCGCCTTCGTACACGACCCCGAGCCTACGGCCTGTGGCGCCGGGCCGCGCCGCCCGGCGCGGCGCGTCCGGTCACGGTCGGACGAGGGCGTAGCTGCCGGCCTCGTCGAGGGCGGCCGAGAGCTCGTCGTCCGAGAGCTGGTGGTCGGTGGTGACGGTGACCGTGGACTCCCCGCCGGAGAGCACCTCGACGTCGACGGCGTGCACCCCCTGGAGGGCCAGGAGCTCCTCCTGCACGGCGTGCGCGCAGTGGCCGCAGGTGAGCCCGGTCGCGTGGAACTGCTGGGTGGTCGCCATCGGAGGTCCTCTCGTGGTCGCAGTGGGGCCTCCCAGTATCCGCGCGCCGCCTCAGATGCCGACGGCGGCCCCCGTGGAGTCCGGGGGGAGCTCGTTGTGGCCCTCGGCCCGCTCCTGCCCGGAGAGGACGGCGATGGCGTCCATCACCTCGTCGGTGAGCTGCCGCCGGGCCTTCCCGGCGGGCAGGTCGGCGTAGGGCTCGGGCCGGATGGGGGTGCCGAAGGAGACCCGGACGCGGGCCCGCCGCGGGAAGCTGCTGCCGACCGGCTGGACCTCGTCGGTGCCGACCAGCCCGACCGGGACGACGGGGACCCCCGCGGTGAGTGCGAGCCAGGCGACGCCGGTGCGCCCCCGGTAGAGCCGGCCGTCGCGGGAGCGGGTTCCCTCGGGGTAGATGCCGAAGGCACGGCCGGCGCGAAGCACCTCGAGGGCGGCGTCGAGGGACTCCTGAGAGGCCCGCGAGGAGTGCCGGTCGACCGGGATCGCCTCGTTGGCGACGAAGAACCAGCGACGCACCGCGCCGCCCATGCCCGTGCCGGTGAAGTAGTCGGACTTCGCGAGGAAGCTGACCGGCCGCGGCGCGACGATCGGGATGGCGAAGGAGTCGATGAACGACAGGTGGTTGCTCGCGAGGATGACCCCGCCGGTGCGCGGGACGTTCTCGGCGCCGGTGACGGTCGGCCGCCAGACGAGCTTGGACACCGGGGCCACCGCGAGGTGCCCCGCTCGGTAGGCCAACCGGCTCACCGAGGGTCCTCCTGGATGACCGTGCCACCGAGGATCCGCTCGACGACCGGGACACCGACGTCGGAGAGGTCCTCGATCGACTCGTCGTCGTCACTGATGGCGGTGTCGTCGACGACGCGCTCCTCCTGCCGCACCTCCTCCTCGCTCTCGGCGGCGACGGCGGCCCTGGCCTGTTCGAGGGGGCTCGCCCAGGCCGGGGCGCTCTCGGGCGGCGGCGGGGCCTCGGACCAGCTCGGGGCCTCTGCGCGGGGGGCGGCGGGGGCGACCCCGACGTCGTGCGGAGCGGCGTGGGGCGCCTCGTCCGGGGGTCCGGGCTCGGACGGCGTGGACGCGACGGGGGGCTCCGGGGCCGGGGTGACGTCTCCCGGAACGCCCTCGACCCGCGCGTCGACTCCGAGGACGTCGATGAGCGCCTGCCGCACGTACTCGGCGTGGGCACCGCGGCGGAAGGTCTCGGCGAGGCCGGTGGTGGAGATGGCGAGGACGACGCGCTGGCCGTCGTACTCGGCGATCTGCGCGTTCTGCGCGACGAAGGTCCACGTGACGCGCTTGTGGCGGCTGAGCCACTCGAGGACGTCGGGCCAGGACCGGCGCAGGGCGTCGGTGTCGAGCCCGCCGGGCCCCTTGGGCGCCGCGGCAGCGGGCGTGGGGGCCGGAGCGGGGGTGACCGGCTGCGGCGCGGGTTCGGGGGCGGGCTCCGGGTCCGGGTGCGGTGCGGCGACGGGCTCGGGCAAGGGCTCGGGCGCCACCGGCTGCGGCGGCTCGACGGCCGCGGGGGGCGGCTGGCTGGGCCGGGTGGCCTGCGCGGGCTGGGCCGTCGGCGCGGGGGCCGGCGGGGCCACGGCCGGGGTGGGGGTCCCGCCGACGTCGAGCCGGCGCTCGAGCCGGTCCAGGCGGGCGGCGTACCCCGCCTCCCCCGCGGCGCCGGGCAGGAGGATGCGGGCCGCGATGAGCTCGAGCTGGAGGCGCGGCGCCGTGGCCCCGGTCATCTCGGTGAGCCCGGCGTTGACGACGTCGGCCGCACGGGACAGCGCCCCGGCTCCGAACGCCGCGGCCTGGCGACGCATCCGCTCGAGCTGGTCCTCGGGGACGTGGCGCAGCACCTGGCCGGCCCCCTCCCGGACCGCGGCGACGACGATGAGGTCGCGCAGCCGCTCGAGGAGGTCCTCGACGAAGCGGCGGGGGTCCAGGCCGGTCTCGACGACGCGGTCGATCGCCCGGAACACGGCCGCGGCGTCCCCCGCGGCGAACGCGTCGACGGTGGCGTCGAGCAGCTCGCCGTCGGTGAAGCCGAGCAGCGCGGCGGCGGACTCGTAGGTGAGACCGCTCTCGTGGGCGCCGGCCATCAGCTGGTCCAGGACCGAGAGCGAGTCGCGGACCGAGCCACCGCCGGCGCGGACGACGAACGAGAGCACGCCGGGGGCGACCGGTACGCCCTCCTTGACGCAGAGCTCCTCCATGTACGACTGGAGGCGCGCCGGCGGCACGAGCCGGAAGGGGTAGTGGTGGGTGCGCGAGCGGATCGTGCCGATGACCTTCTCGGGCTCGGTCGTCGCGAAGACGAACTTCACGTGCTCGGGCGGCTCCTCGACGATCTTGAGCAGGGCGTTGAAGCCCTGCGGCGTCACCATGTGCGCCTCGTCGATGATGTAGACCTTGTAGCGGCTCTGGGCCGGGCCGTAGGAGGCCCGCTCGCGCAGGTCGCGCGCGTCGTCGACACCGCCGTGGCTCGCGGCGTCGATCTCGATGACGTCGACGGTGCCGGCGCCACCGCGCGCGAGCGCGACGCAGGAGTCGCAGGTGCCGCACGGGTCCGGGGTGGGGCCCTGCTCGCAGTTGAGGCAGCGGGCGAGGATGCGGGCGCTCGTGGTCTTGCCACAGCCGCGCGGCCCGGAGAACAGGTACGCGTGCCCGATCCGCCCGGTGCGCAGGGCCTGCATGAGCGGCTCCGTGACGTGCTCCTGCCCGATGACGTCGGTGAACGTCTCGGGACGGTAGCGGCGGTACAGGGCGGTGCTCACCTCCCCGACCCTAGTCGCCGTGGCGGACACCCGGCACGCCCGTCCCGCCCGCTGTGGACCACTCCGGGGTGAGAGGGTGGCGCTCGTGACCGGCACCCGCGTCGAGGCCCAGGACGCCGTCAAGCAGATCGACGGCGCCGTCCTCCTGCACCCCACCTCCTTCGTCGCCGAGCCCGGCTCGTGCGTCGTCCTCCGCGGCCCGAACGGGGCGGGCAAGACGACCCTGCTCCGGCTCGTCGCGGGGCTCACCGCGCCGTCCTCGGGCACCGTCACCCTCGACGGCGCGCCGGCCGACGAGCGCGAGCCCGCCACCCGCGAGGCCGTCGCCGCCCTCGTCGGCGTCCCGGCGGGCTACCGCGACCTCACCCTCGCCGACCACCTCACCCTGATCGACGCGACGTGGGGGCGGGAGCCCGCGACGTGCCGGGAGCGGGTGGCCACCGCGCTCGCCGAGGTGGGCATCGAGCACCTCGAGGACCGCTTCCCGCACGAGCTCTCCTCCGGGCAGAGCCAGCTGTTCCACCTGGCGCTCACGTGGTTCCGTCCGTCCCGGCTCCTCGTGCTCGACGAGCCGGAGCAGCGCCTCGACACCGACCGCCGCGCCCTGCTCGCCGACCTCGTCCGGGTCCGGCGCGATGCCGGCACGACCGTCGTCATGGCCTGCCACGACCCCGCCGTCACCGACGCGGTGGCCGACGCCGTCGTCGACGTCGACCCGGGGGACGCGTGAGCGGCCGGCCCCCGGCCGAGGACCGCGCCCGCCTCGCGGACGTCCAGCACGTGCTGCACGGCCCGGACGGCAGCGGGTCCTGGAAGAGCCTGCTCTACGGCCTCTACCTCGTCGGGATGCTCACCGGCCTCTACGGGTTCACCGTGCTCCGCGCCGTCGTCGAGGTGCTCGACCTCCCGGCCCGGGGCTGGCGGCTCGGGCCGACCGACGCCGCGGGCGCGAGCGTGCTCGCCGTCCTCGTCACCGCACTGGGCACCGCCGCGCTGCTGGCGCACCTGACCGGCCGGCGGCGTGGGCCGGTCACCCCACCGGTGCCCTGGCTCGACCACGTCGTCGCCGGACCGCTGGACCGCGCCCTGACCCTCCGCGACGCGTGGCGCCTCCCGGCCACCGGGATCGTCGCGGGTGGGACGCTCGTCGGCGGCGTCCTCGGGGCGGCCGTCTGGGGCGGTGGCGCGGCCGGCCCGGCCGCGGGCGCCGTGGGTCTCGCCGCGGGCCTGCTCGGCTCCACCGCGCTGGTCCTCGGCTGGCTCGCCGGCCAGCTCGTCGCCGACCCGGCCGCCCCCACCTCCGTCGGCGCCGCGCTCGGCCGTGCCGTGACGCCGCGGCGGGCCCTGCGCTCCCTCGGGCTCGAGGGGCTGCGCGCACACAGCGCACGGTCCTCGCGGCTCGGCGGTGCGGCGCTCGCCGGGGACCCCCGGGCCGCCCGGCTCGAGGCCGCGGCCGCCGTGCGCCGGGGGCGTCACCTGCGGCTGCGCTCCCGCGGCCCGGTCCTCACGGTGGTCTCGCGTGACCTCCTCGGCCTGCGCCGTCAGCCGCTGCTCGTCGTCGGCGGGGTGCTCCTCGTCGGGCTCGGCGCGGCCGGCCTCGGGGCGGTCAGTGCCGGACGCCCGGGGAACCTCGTCCCGGCCCTGCTCGTGGCGCTGGCCCTCCACGTCGGGACCGGGCTCGTGAGTGAGGGGCTCCGCCTGCTCGGCGACACGCTCGGCGCCCCCCGCCTGCTCGGCGGCTCGGTGCAGCAGGAGGCGGTCGCGCACACCGTCGCCCCCGCTGCGGTGCTCGCCGTCGTCGGGCTGCCGGTCGCCGTCATCGTGGCGGCACTCGGCGGCGGGTCCGGGGCGTCGGCGGCCGCGGTCCTCGGGATGGTGGGCGTCGCCGGGGTGGCCCTCGCGGCGCACTGGGTGGCGGCCTTCCGCGTCCAGCCGCCGTCCTGGGCCTTCATCCCCGAGGGTGGTCCGCTCATCCTCCTCGGCTGGCTCGCGCTGGCGCCGCTGCTCACCGGCGTGGGCGGCATGCTCGTCCTGACGATCACCGCGTCCACGGGCGGCCGGCCCACGACGGCCCTCGCGCCGGCCGTGGTCGTCGTCGTCGTGGCGTGGGCCTGGGCCCGCAGGGCGCTGCGGTCCGCCGCCGGGGCCCACCGCGACTGACCCGGCCGGCCCGCGTCCGGTGTGCGCACCGCCGCGGGGCGCCACGTACCCTCGTGGGGTGCGTATCGACGTCTGGTCCGACATCCTCTGCCCGTTCTGCCACCTGGGACGGCGCCACCTCGAGCTCGCCCTCGAGCAGTTCGAGCACGCCGACGAGGTGGGCGTGGTCTGGCACAGCTTCCAGCTCGACCGGGGCGCCCCGGCCGTCGTCGACACCCCGCAGGTCGAGCGGGTCGCCGAGAAGTACGGCACGACGCGCGAGCAGATGGTCGCGCAGCACGAGCGGATGGCCGAGGACGCCGCCGCCGTCGGCCTCGACTTCCAGTGGGAGCGGCTCCTCGGGGGCAACTCCTACGACGCGCACCGGCTGGTGCACCTCGCCCGCTCCCTCGATCGCGAGGAGCCGGTGACCGCGCGGGTCATGCGCGCCTGGTACTCCGAGGGTGCGGCGATCGGCGACCGGGAGACGCTCGTGCGCCTCGCCGTCGAGGGCGGCCTCGAGGAGGAGACCGTCCGCTCGATGCTCGAGGGGGACGACTTCGGCATCGACGTCCGCACCGACGAGGCGCTGGCCACCCAGATCGGCATCACGTCCGTGCCCACCTTCGTCCTCGACCAGAAGTACGGCGTCACGGGCGCCCAGCCGGTCGACGCGATGCTCCAGGCGATCCGGCAGGTCTGGGACCTCCAGGGCACCGAGCCCGAGGTGCCCGCGGCCGGCGGCGGCTGTGGCGGTGGATGCTGCGGCGGCGCGTGCGGGTCCGGCGGGGCCGAGGAGCCCGCGGCCGAGGGTGCGGGCGCCGACGCGGGGTGCGGGTGCGGTGCCGGGGGCTGCGGCGGGGTCTGCGGGCCCGAGTCCGCCGACGAGCCGGCCACCTCCGCGCGCTGAGCGCCGCCCCCCGGCCTGCCCTCCCCCGGACGCGAGGACACCCCGCGTACCTGGAAGAGCCCACCTGCCCTTGCTGCATTCCTGCCCTGGGGGAGTTCGGCGGGGTACCACCACGCGGGGTGCCGCTGACGATGGTACGGGTGCTCCGCCTGCTGGGGGAAATTCGCCCCGACCCAGCGCCCTCCTCCCTGGGCCGACCGTCCGCGTCTGGCCCGGTCGAGCCATTGCCCTCCGCGGTGCCGGACCACACACTGTCCTCCGGCGCTTCACGTGACGCAGGTCACCACCGCGGGCGAGGGCCGGCATCCACCGGCCCGGCGCCGCATCCAAGAACCGTCGCGGCTCCGGCCGCACGCGCAGGGAGTCCTCATGCCCCGACGATCACGGCTGCTCGCCGTGTGCGGTGTCGCCACCGCACTGCTCCTCATCCCCCCGACCACCGCGTCCGCCGGCGGCGGGCACCCGTCCCGGCCGCCGACGCCCGTCGTCCGGTCCGACCAGCTCGGCGCCCCGTTCAACCTCGACGTCTCGGGTCACTCGGTCCTGGTCGCCGACGGCGGGCTGAACCTCGTCGGCCGTCTGGCCCGGGACGGCTCGATCACCACCATCGCCGCCGACCAGCCGGGCGCCTCCGGCATCGCCCGTTCCGAGGACGGCAAGCGGCTGGCCTGGACGACGACGGTCACCGACTACACGACGTTCGAGAACTCCGCGAGCGGGCTGACCATCCGAGGACCACGCGGACGGACCGTCTACGCCGACACGCACGCGTACGAGACCGCGCACAACCCGGACTCCGTGAACCACTACGGCGTCGACAACCCGAGCCAGTGCGTCATCGATGCCTTCACCGCCGCCGGCTTCCCCTACGACTACGACGGCGCCGTCGACTCGCACGCGTACTCGGTCGCGGCGTACCGCGACGGCTGGGTCGTCGCCGACGCGGGCGCCAACGTCCTGTGGCGCATCGGTAACGACGGGTCGATCCGGACCCTCGCGGTGCTGCCGCCCCAGCCCACGACGATCACGGCGGAGATGGCGGCAGGCCTCGGCCTCCCGGACTGCGTGGTCGGGACCACCTACGCCTTCGAGGCGGTGCCGACCGACGTCGAGGTCGGCCGGAACGGGTCGCTCTACGTGACGACCCTCCCCGGCGGGCCGGAGTCGCCGGTGCTCGGAGCCCGTGGGGCGGTGTGGCGTGTCGACCCGCGCTCCGGGTCGGCCCGCCAGGTGGCCGGAGGCTTCCTCGGGGCCACCAACCTCGCCCTCGGGCGGCACGGCGAGATCTACGTCGCCGAGCTGTTCGCCGGACAGGTGTCGGTCGTGCGCCACGGGCGCTCGACGCCCTGGGTCAGCCTCCCCGGCGTCGTGGCCGTCGAGACCGGACCCTCCGGTGACGTCTGGGCCGCCACGCTGGGCAACGAGGACCCACCGGCGCCCGGCACGATCGTTCGGATCAGTGGCGGAGGCACCCACCGGGAGGGGTCGGTGAACCGCTGACGAAGCGGGCGGGCACGACCACCCGGTCGTGCCCGCCCGCCGGCGGCCGATGTGGACCCGGTCCGACGCCTACGGGACGACGTCGGCGCCGAGCAGGGCGCGCAGGCCGTCGAGGGACAGGGCCAGCGCGAACCCGAGCAGGAGACCGAGCCCGACGCCACGCCAGCCACTCTGCCGACGGCTCGGGGCCCTCCCGTCACGGGGCAGGCGTCGGCGGGTGAGCAGCTCGAGCGAGACGAAGGCCACCAGCCCGACGGGGGCCGCGAGGTACAGGACCCAGAACCAGAACCAGCGGGTGCCCCAGCGCGGCGGCGGACCGCCCACCACGGCGAGGAAGGTGCCGAGCACGACGAGGAGCGCGATCGGGCCGCTCGGCACGGACGGCCGGCCGACGCGGTCCCCCGTCACGGGCGGGACGGTGGAGCGCGCCTCGTCGAGCAGCTGCTGCCCCGACACCGGCGTCTCACCCGGGCGCACGAGCCGCAGGGCGCCGACGGCGTCCACCGTGCGGTACGCGAGGGCGGTGTCCGCGCCCGGCGACCCGCTCCCGCTCCCGTCATCCCCGGTGCCGAGGACGTCCCAGGTCACGGCGTCCCACGCCGGGACGCCCGGGCCCGGCTCCTCGAACCGGACGCCCTCGACCAGCTCGGCGGCGATGACACGATGGGTGGCGAGGTCCCGGTGGAACTGGTCGACGTCGACCTGGCGCACCGCGGACGCCCACGACAGCGCGGCCCAGGCCGCGGCGAGGACGAGCAGGGTGACCCCCGTGACGAGGCGGCCCGTGCCCTCGGGTGGACGCCGGAGGCGGCGGCGGGGTCGCATCGGCGACGGGGCCGGGGCGACCTGCACGGGCTCGCTCACGGCCGCACCACCCACGGGCAGTGCGCGCGATCCCCGGGCGCCTCCGAAGTCCCCCTCGTCCATGGACAGATGCTGGCACCACGCCGGCAGGCTGTCGAGAGATGCTGCGAGGACTCGCACCACGGCGATTTCAGGTGCGGGCCATCGCTCGGGTAGCCTCCTCGGCGGAGGATTCGCATAGTGGCCTAGTGCGCACGATTGGAAATCGTGTTGGGATAAAACCCTCGGGGGTTCAAATCCCCCATCCTCCGCCAGCTGGAACCCCCGGGAGCATGCGACCGGGGGTTTCCTGTTGCCCGGCACCCGCTCCCGGGCATCCCTCAGGCGAGCGGCAGCCGCTCGCCGACCCCGGTGCGCTCGTCATGGAGCTCGACGAGCGCCTGCTCGTCCGCCCCCGGCACCGGCCCCGAGGCGCTCACCAACCGGCAGGTCGAGAACTCCACGGCCCGCCGGTCGTAGTCGTCGACCCAGTGCAGGTACGCGCGTTCGGCGGCCTCGTCGGCACACGGCCAGCGCACCCCGAGCGGCGGCTGCTCGATGCGGAACGGCTTGGGCGTCAACCGCGCCCGGTAGCTGTCGTGGGTGGCGCACAGCTCGACGTAGAGCGGGTCCGACCGCAGCTCGGTGAGGATCTCGCGGGCGCGCGGCGACGACGGCGGCACCCCCGCACCGGTGACGACGACCCGGAGCCCGGCGGAGGTCCGGTAGACGCGCACACCCAGGTCGGGGTGGCGCCGCGCGAACTCCCAGGCCGGCTCCGCCGCGAGGCACTCGGCCACCGAGGGGCCACCCGGGCCGATGGCCGTGACGCGCGTGCCCGACTCGGCGTCGGTGGGGTACGCCTCGTAGCCGGTCGAGGCGTGGACCGGCTCCGGGGCGGCTGCCGGCTCGTCGAGGCCCGCGGCGTCCTCGCCCGCCGGGGCCATCGGCGTGGGGTCCGGCCGTCCGAGGACGAGCCGTCGCAGGAACCCCGCGACCCCGCGCCCCCGGTCCGCCGTCGGGGCCCGGCGGACGGCCGTGTGCCGCTCCTCCTCGAGCTCGGGCACGTCGACGTCGGCGATGAGGAGCAGGTCGGTGCAGAGCACCTCGCAGCCCATCCGGTTCCGCGTCACCACGCCGACGACCCGGTCACCCTCGCCGTGGACCTCCTCGAGGACGGGCTCGCGCAGCGGCATCCGCGGGTAGTAGCCACGGCTGTCGGGCAGCCGCCCCTCCCGCTCGATCCGCGCCAGCGTCTCGGCAAGCCGCTCGCGCGCGACCCGCTCGGCGTCCGCGTCGGACTCGGTCGACCAGCCCCACACCGCGATCGAGCCGCCGCGGCGCCCGAGGTGCGGGCTGAACCCGTCGACCGAGACCCAGTGCTGGGGAAGCTCCATGGCGGCAGAGTCTGTCAGCCGGCCGCGGCGGCGACGTGCACGTACTCGGGATGCCGCGGCAGGGCTCGCGTGGCATCGAGCCGGCGCGCGAGCACGAGGGCCCCGTCGAGCGCCCCTCCGGCCGCGGCGTCGAGCGTCCGCCCGGCCCCGCCGACGACGCCCTCCAGGGCCGTGCGGACCACCTCGGCCGCGAGCAGCCCACCCGTGGCGACGAGCCGGGGAGCCGTCAGGCCGTGGGCCGCGGCGAGCAGCGACTCCCCGAGCGCGTGGCCTGCCGCGACACACACGCCGGCCGCGACGACGTCGCCCTCCGCGGCCGCCGCCGTGACGAGCGGCGCGACCGAGGCCAGCACCTCCGGGGCGTCCGGCGCCGTCATCACCCGGCGCGGCCACGTGCGGCACGGGCCGACCAGCTCCTCGGCCGCGACGAGCAGACCCGGCGAGCCGCCCTCGACCCCGTCGCGGGCCCGCAGTGCCGCCCGGAGCCCCTCGAGGCCCACCCAGGCCGCCGAGCCGCGGTCGCCGAGCACGTGCCCCCAGCCGTCCACCCGCGTCCAGTGCTCCGCGAAGTCCGTCCCGAACGCCACCGCACCGGTGCCGGCGGCCACCACGGCACCGGGCACGACCTCACCGAGCGCCCCGACGAGGTTGGCGACGGCGTCGCTGACCACCGCCGTGCGCCCCGCGCGCAGGGCCTCCGCGACGGCGTCGAGCACGGTCGCCGGGTCGGTGAGGAAGAGCAGCCCCCGGGTGGACCAGCAGACGGCGTCGGGCCGGCCCGCGTCCTCGGCGTCGAGCAGCGCGCGGGCATCGGCAGCGAGTGCCACGACGTCGAGGCCCCCGGCGCCCAGCCGCGCGCCCGGGGCCGTCCGCGGCGACCCCGCGACGCCGTCCCGGCACACCACGAGCCGCAGCCCGCTCCCCCCGACGTCGACCGCCACGACCGTGCTCACGGCCGTGAGCCGATCACTTCGACATGCCGGCGGTCAAGCCCGCCACGATCTGCTTCGTCGCGAGGAGGAACAGCACGATGAGCGGCACGGTGGTGATGACGAGCCCGGCGAACACGGCGGAGAAGTTCGTCGCGTTCTCCCCGAAGAACTGGGTGAGGCCCACCGGCAGCGTGTACTTCGCGTCGTCGCGCAGCAGCACGAGCGGGAAGAGGAAGTCGTTCCAGATGGGGACGAACCGGAAGACGGCCACCGTGGCCAGGGCCGGGCGCACGAGCGGGACCATGATCTTCGAGAAGGTCTGCCAGGCACTGGCGCCGTCGAGGGTCGCGGCCTCCTCGAGCTCCTCGGGGAGCTGCCGGAAGAACGTCGTGAGGACGAAGATCGAGAAGGGCACTCCCGAGGCGCCGTACATGAGGGCGAGCCCGAGCCGGCTGTCGATGAGGCCGAGCCCGTCGAAGAGGTAGAAGATCGGCAGGATCGCCAGGTGGATCGGCAGCATGAGGCCGGAGAGGAAGAGCGACTCCAGCCAGCGGAAGATGCGCGAGCGCCCGCGGGCCAGCGCGTACGACGCCATCGTGGCGACGGACGTGGAGAGCACGACCGCCCCGAGGGTCACGGCGAGGCTGTTGCCGAAGTACGTGGCGAAGTGGCCTGCGGTCCAAGCCTCCCGGTAGCTGTCGAGGGAGAGCGGCCACGGCGCGCCGAGCGGGTCCGAGATGAGGTCGCCGTTACTGCGGAACGAGCTGCTGAGCATGAGCAGCAGCGGGATGAGGGCGAACCCCGCGTACATCCACAGCAGGACGCTGGCGCTGCGGCCGCCGACGGGTCGCTGGCGACCGCGGGTGCGGGGGCGCGGGGTACGCGGTGGGGTGGCGGCCGGCCCGCCCCCGGTGACGTCGGTGGCCTCGTCGGCGGTGCCGACACCGGCCGGGACGACGCTCATGCCGTGATCCTCCGCTCGTGGCGGCGCAACACGGCGGTGGCGGCGTACGCACCTCCGAAGATCAGGACGAACAGCAGCGTCGCGAGCGCCGAGGACGTGCCGATCGCGTCGGTCGACCCGGAGTCGAAGGCCGTCCGGTAGAAGAGCAGCGAGATGAAGTCGGTCGAGCCCGCGGGGTTGCCCGTCGAGCCGCCGAAGGCGTAGGGGAGCGCGAAGGCCTCCATCGCGAAGATGAAGGTCAGCACACTCACGGTGCCGATCGCCGGGACGAGCAGCGGGAGGGTGATCCGCCGGAAGGTCTGGCCGTGCGAGGCCCCGTCGACGCGGGCGGCCTCGGTGAGCTCCTCGGGCACCCCACCGAGGGCGGCTCCGTAGAGCAGGACGGGGAAGCCGATCCACTGCCACACGCTGACGAGGATGACCACCCAGAGCGCGGTGTCCGGGTCGCCGAGCCACGGCAGCGCCCAGGACTCCAGGCCGATGCGCGTCAGCAGGGTGTTGACCGGGCCGAAGGTCGGCGAGAGGAGCAGGGTCCAGAGGTAGCCGATGACGATCGGGCTCACGAGGTAGGGCATCGCGTAGAGCGTCTGCAGGGCCCGCCGGGTGCGGGCCCGGCGGTGGAGCAGGAACGCGATGGTCAGGCCGACGGTGTTCTGCACGAGCATCGTCCCGAGGAAGAACAGGGCGTTGTGCCACACCGCCCGCGGGAGGTCGGTCGTGAACGGTGGCCGTGTGAAGAGCGCGGTGAAGTTGTCCAGCCCGGCGAAGCCCCCGCGGGCCGTCCCCGACCACTCGTAGAACGCGTACGAGAACGCCGAGAGCATCGGGTAGAGCACGAAGACCCCGAACAGCGCGAGGGCCGGGGTGACGAAGAGGAGTCCGGTGCGTCGGTTCATGGGGCTTCCCGGGTCGGGGTGGGTGGAGCGACCGGCCCCCCGCGGCCGGTCGTGAGGCACCGGCCGCCGGGGAGGTCGGCGAGGTCAGCTCGTCGGCGTGAACCAGGTCATGACGCCCTCGTTGAGGTCGGCGCTGACCGCCTTCGCGTCCTTGCTGCCGAGGAGGAGCTCCTGGACGCCCTTGCCGAGCAGGTCGGTGCCCGACGGCGAGCCGTAGCGGAAGTCGGTGAGCAGCAGGTAGGACGACCCGCTGTCGTCGAGGTCGGAGGCGACGTCGGAGAGCACCGGGTCGGAGTACGTGACACCCGGGACCGCGGAGATCTGCTTGATCTCGTCGGCGACCATCTGGCCGAACTCGGGGGTCGCCATCCACTGCACCAGCTCGGTCGCCGCCTCCTTGTGCGGGGACTTCGCGTTGACGGCGAAGTTGCCGTCCGCCCAGCCGGCGGTCGTGGCGCTCGAACCGCTCGGGGACCCGGGCGGCGGCGGCACCTGGAAGACCCCGAGGTCCATCTCCGGGTTGGCGCTCTGGAGGGTCGCGAGGTCGAACGAGCCGCCCGGGTACATCGCCGCCTTCCCCGAGCTGAAGAGGGTCATGGCGTCGGTCACCGCGACGCCGGTGACGCTCTTCGGCATGTACTTCTCGAGGTCACCCAGGACGTCGACGGACGCGACCCAGTCGGGGTCGGTGAAGTCGGTGGCCCCCGACTCGACGGAGTCCTGGAACTGGTTCCCGCCGAACCGCGGCGCCGCGAGGACCTCGTGCACGATCGGCAGCGTCCAGTCGTCCTTGGCACCGACGGCCAGCGGGGTGATCCCCTTCGAGAGGAACGTCTCGTTCGCGGCGATGAAGTCGTCCCAGGTGGTGGGGACCTCGACACCGTTCTCGGAGAACAGCTTCTTGTCGTAGAAGAGCACCGTGGCCTGGCGGGCGAGCGGCACCGAGTAGAGCTTGCCGTCCTCCTTGCCGCGCGCCCCCGCGACGATGCCCTCGTCCCACGACGACAGGTCGACCGCGTCGTCGAGGGGCTCGAGCGCGCCGGAGGCCACGGTGGTCTGCAGGCCGCCGTAGGACCGCACCTGCGGCACGTCGGGCCCGTCCGACCCGGCGAGGCCCGTGGCGAGGATCTTGTTGTACTCGGTGGCCTTGAACGGCTTGAAGTCGACGGTGACCCCCGGGTGCGAGGCCTCGTAGGCGTCGAAGATCTTCTCGTAGGCGGCCTTGTCCTCGACGCGCCACGACCACACGGTGAGCGTGGTGCCGTCGCCGTCGCCCGAGCCCCCGCTCGAGGACGAGGGCGCGCACGCCGCGAGGGCGAGCACGCCCGCGCCGAGCGCGAGGCCGAGGCGGGTCCGGTGGGAACGAGAGGTCATGCGTGGTCTCCTGTCGGGACGGGGGTCGGGGAGGTGCTGGGGTCGGGGGCGGCGGCCCTGGTGGGCGCGCCGTCGAGGGCGGTCAGGGCGCGGGCGACCGAGCCGTCGTGCGCGTCGAGGGCCGTTCGGGCGGCACCGGCGTCGACGCCGGCGAGGAGGGTCACGAGGGCCGGCTTGAGCTCGCCGTCGGTCGCCTCGAGCGCGGCACGGGCCTCGTCCTCCGTCGCGCCGCTGGCGTCCCGCAGGATGCGGACCACCCGGCCGCGGAGCTTCGCGTTCGTCGCGACGACGTCGACCATGAGGTTGGACCAGGTCCGGCCGAGGCGGATCATCAGCGCCGTCGAGAAGGCGTTGAGCACCAGCTTCTGGGCGGTGCCTGCCTTGAGCCGCGTCGAGCCGGTGATCACCTCGGGGCCGGTCTCCACGGCGAGGCAGTGGTCGGCCAGGCCAGCCAGCTCGGACCGCGGGTTCGCGGTGACGAGGGCGGTCAGGGCTCCCCGCTCCCGGGCGAGGGTGAGCGCCCCGCGGACATAGGGCGTGCGCCCGGAGGCGGTGAGGCCGACCACGACGTCGCCCGCGGTGACCGCCTCGAGGTCGGCCCGCCCCCGGTCGGCGTCGTCCTCGACGTTCTCCACGGCCCGCAGCAGGGCGTCCGCCCCGCCGGCGTGGTGGGCGACGACGAGACCGGGAGGGGCGTTGAAGGTCGGGAGCAGCTCGGCGGCGTCGAGCACCGCGAGCCGGCCGGAGGTGCCGGCCCCGACGTAGTGCACCCGGCCGCCGGCACGGACCGCCTCGACCGTTGCGTCCACGAGCGCCGCGAGGGCCGGGAGCACCTCCGCGACGGCCGGGGCCACGAGGGCGTCCTCGGCGTTGACGAGCCGGAGCACGTCGAGGGTGCCGAGGGCGTCGATGTCCTCGGTGCCGGGATGCCGCTCCTCGGTGGGGGCGATGACGGTGGCCTCGCTGCTCACTCCGGCGATGTTACTTTCCTACGTCCGGGCAGTCAATACTGTCAATCAGTAACGGACATGGTGACCGGCGACCGCCTGGCGGGTGTGCTCGACCGCCGACTGGGCCCGCGGCAGGTCCCGCTGGGCGACAGCGATGTAGAGGCAGTCGACGACGGTCAGGGCGGCGATCCGGCTGGCGGTGGCCCCGGAGCGCAGGCTCGACTCGCGGGCCGCCGTCGCGAGGACGTGGTCGGCACCCGCGGCCAGCCGGGACACCGGGAAGTTGGTGATGGCGACCGTCGTCGCACCCCGACTGTGGGCCAGCTGGAGGGCCTCCACCGTCTCGGTGGTCGTCCCCGAGTGCGAGATGCCGATGGCGACGTCGCCGGGCGCGAGGAGCGTCGCGCTCGTCAGGGCGATGTGGGGGTCGTTCCAGCAGAAGACCATCGAGCCGATGCGGTGCAGCTTCTGCTGGAGGTCCATCCCCACGAGCGCGCTCGCGCCGATGCCGTAGACGTCGACACGCTTCGCCCCGGCGATCGCCGCGGCCGCTGCGGTCAGGGCGTCCCGGTCGATCGTCTGCGCCGTCTCCTCGACCGCGCTCGCATCGGCGTGGGCGACCTTCGCGATGACGTCGTCGACGGTGTCGTCGGCGCTGATGTCGGTCATCGGGGCCGTCGGGCCGCGACCGCTCGTGGAGCCCTCCGCGAGCGCGAGCCGCAGCTGCGGGTACCCGCGCAGCCCGAGGCGCTTGCAGAACCGGAGCACCGTGGTCTCCGACGTCGAGGCCGCGACGGCCAGCTCGCTGATCGTCAGGTCCGCGGCCGCGCGGGGGTCCGCGAGCACCTTCTCGGCGACGCGGTCCTCGGCGGGGGACAGCGAGGGCCGCACGCCGCGGAGGCGGACGAGGAGCGAGGGCGAGCCGTCGGTGGGCTGGGAGGCCATGGCCACAACCTAGGCGTCGCGGCCCACGACACTCCACCCGACCGCGTCGAACACCTCGGCGTGGCGCTCGCCGTCGAGAAGCACGCGGTGGCCCGCGGCGGCCCGCACCCCGTCGACGAGGACGCCGCGCCCGAGCTGCGAGGCGTCGGTCGTCATCCGCCACCGGAGGAGCCGGTCGCCGGGCGCGAGCTCGGCCCGGGCCTGGGCCCACCGCCGGCCGTGCTCGCCGGAGACCGTCCCGTCCGTCTGCTCGGCCGGGCCGCGGTCGCGCATCGCGAAGGGCAGCGGCGCCCAGGTGTCCCCGCCGTCCGCCGAGGTCTCGAGGGTCAGCACGTCGGAGTCCTCGGTGTCCACGAAGAGGTCGAACGACAGGCGCGCGCCACCGGCCGGCACCGTCACGGGGGCGGTCAGCGTCGCCTCGGTCGCGTCGACGGTGCCCGCCTCCCACGCGGACCGGCCACGCCGGGGCTCGACGGGCATCGCCAGGGCCAGGCCCCGGGCCCACTCGCGCCGGGCCTGGTTGTTGCTCCCCCACTCCCGCGAGGGGTGCACCCGGTTGGTGAGGAGCACCGCGAAGGACCGGGAGTCGAAGTCGATGACGATCGAGGTCCCCGTGTACCCGGTGTGCCCGGCGGTCCGGGGCCCGGAGAGGGCGTCCATGTACCAGCGCTGGTCGAGCTCGAACCCGAGCCCGTGGGCGTCCCCGGGGAAGTCGGGCGTGAAGTTGCGGATGAGCAGCTCGACGCTCGAGCGCTCGAGGATCCGGTGACCACGGTAGGTGCCGCCGTTGAGCAGGGCCTGGGCGAGCACGGCCAGGTCGTCGGCCGTCGAGAAGACGCCCGCGTGCCCCGCGACACCGCCGAGCGACCACGCGTTCTCGTCGTGCACCTCGCCCCACACCAGCCCGCGGGGCGGCGAGGACTGGTACTCGGTGGCCGCCGTGCGCTCGCGGTCGGTCGGGTTGTAGCCGGTGTCGTCCATCCCGAGCGGCGCGGTGATGCGGTCGTGGACGACCTCGTCGAGGCCCTGGCCCGTGAGCCGCTCGACGAGTACGCCGAGCGTGATGAGGTTGAGGTCGCTGTAGAGGTAGGTCGACCCCGCGGGGTTGGTCAGCGGCTGGTCCATGACGGCCGCGATCCGCGACGCCTCGTCCGGGTACCGCGACCAGAGCGGCAGCCACGCGGTGAAGCCGGAGGTGTGGGTCAGCAGCTGCCGGACGGTGACGGCCTCCTTGCCGTGGGCCGCGAACTCGGGGAGGTAGCGGGCCACCGGGGCCTCGAGGTCGACGTCCCCCCGCTCGACGAGCTGGACGGTCACGAGCGAGGTGAAGAGCTTGCTCACCGAGGCGAGGTCGAAGACGGTGTCGTCACGCATCGGGACCCACTGGTCGCGGGGCAGCTCGGTGCTGGCGTCCTGCCAGCGCACGGCCCAGCCGCTCGCGTGCCGGGCGACGACGGCACCGTCGTGGCCCACGACGCCGACCGCGCCCGAGTACATCGGGTGCCCACCGGCGGGGGCGTCCTCGTGGGAGGCGATGAGCCGCTCGGCCTCGGCGATGGGCTCCGGGTCGAGGCCGACCCGCTGCGGGGACCGGTCGCGCAGGACGGTGTTCGCGGGCATGAACCCCTTCTCGGGTCGGTCGTGGTCGTGCGCCGTGGCCGGGGACGCAGCGACGACGGAGGCCGCCAGCAGCCCCGGGACGACGAGGGCGGACCAGGCGCGCCGCATCACCGGCGCCCACCGCGGTAGAGCAGGTACGGCGCCCGACGGCGCTCGAACGCGGCGAGCTCTGCGCGCCAGGAACCGACCACCTCGTCGGCGTCGGCCCCGGCGTCGACCATCTCACGCAGCCGGGGCGAGCCGGTCAGCTTGTCGACCCAGTACGGGCGCGCGGCGTCCCAGGAGTCCTTGCGCCAGGAGAAGTCCGGGTAGAGGGCCTTCGCGGCGACGAGCATCTCGGCGCCGAGCCGGGGCCCATCCAGACGCGAGGGATCACTGAGGTGGACCTGCACCCCGCCGCACACCTCGCCGACGTGCTTGCTGAAGGTCGGGCTGAAGTACGCCTCCCGGAACTCGACGCCCGGCACGTCGCGGGCGACGAGCCGCTCCGCCCAGCGGTGGTCGACGAACGGCGCACCCACGAGCTCGAAGGGCCGGGTCGTGCCCCGCCCCTCGGAGAGGTTGGTCCCCTCGAAGAGGCAGGTGCCGGGGTAGACGAGGGCGGTGTCGGGGGTCGGCATGTTCGGGCTCGGCATGACCCACGGCAGGCCGGTGTCGGCGAAGACGGTGTCGCGACGCCAGCCGGAGACCTGGACGACCTCGAGGTGCTCGAGCCGGGCCCCCTCGTCGGCCTCGAGGAACTCGCCGTCGAAGTAGCGGGCGAGCTCGCCGACGGTCATTCCGTGCGCCTGGACGATCTCCTTCGCCCCGACCCCGGAGGTGTACTCCGACGTCATCATCGGCCCGTGCGCCGTCCCGCCCACGGGGTTGGGCCGGTCGAGGACGACGAACCTCGCCCCGGCACGCACGGCGGCACGCATCGCCGTGTACATGGTCCAGATGTAGGTGTAGAACCGGGCGCCCACGTCCTGGATGTCGAAGACGACGGTGTCGACCCCAGCCCCCCGGACCATCGCGGTCAGCGCGTCGACCGAGGCGCCGTAGGCGTCGTAGACGGTGACGCCGGTGCGCGGGTCCGGGTGGGTGCCCTCGGAGTCGCCCGCCTGCGCGGTGCCCCGGAAGCCGTGCTCGGGGCCGAACACCGCCCGCAGGTCGACGCGCCCCGACTCGTGCATCTCGTCGACGATGCTGCGGAGGTTCCCGAGGATGCCGGTCGGGTTGGTGACGACCCCGACCTTCCGGCCGTCCAGGACCTTCCACCGCGCGGCGGCCGCCCGGTCGGCGCCCGGGGCCAGCCCTCGACCCCGGCCGTGGCCCGAGCCGGTCGAGGCGAGGGCGGAGGGGGCACCCGCCGCGGTGGCGGCGGCCCCGAGTGCGGTGGCCGCGAAGAGGGTGCGGCGGTCCAACGAGGTCATGGTCTCTTCTCTCCTGGTCCTGGTGGGCGCGTCAGTAGCCGAGGCCGAAGCCGAACGGGTGGAGCACGGTGTCGGGGTCCCCGGCGACGGGGATGTCGACAGGGAGCTTCCCGGTGGGGGACACCGCGCCGGCGATGACGCGGGCGGCGGCTCGCAGGGCGACCGGGCTGTAGCTGTAGGTCGCGAGGTAGGTCTCGACGTCGCCGAGGTAGGCGACGTCGTACGGGTCCCGGGTCGCGACGACGACGACGGGGACGCCGGTGGCGCGCAGCGCGGCCACGAGGTGCTGCTGGCCGGCCCGCGGGTCGGTGACGGTGGTGTCCCAGGCCTTCATCGTCGTCACGACGACGGCGTCCCGGCCCTGCGCGGCGGCCACGGCCGCCGCGACCTGGGCGTCGGTCGGGGACGAGCCCGTCGAGAGCACGGTCGTCGAGGCGCCCTGTTCGGTGAGGCCGTCTGCGAGTGTCCGCGTCGTCGTGACGCCGTAGCCGGTGACGAGGAGATCCCTGCCGGACACCGTCATCGGGAGCATGCCGTCGTCGTTGCGCACGAGGGTCGTCGTCCGGTTCGACACGGCGTCGGCCACCGCGAGGTGCGCGGCCGTCCCGACGACGTCGTCGACCCGGCGAGGGTCGGCCCACGGCTGCGCCACGACCCCCCGCTCCGCCTTGAGGGCGAGGACGCGGCGCACCTTGGCGTCGAGGTCACGCCGGGCGATCCGGCCCGACTCGACGGCGTCGACGACCGCCTCGAACGCCTCGTCGAGGGCGGGGCTCATGAGCAGCTGGTCGGCGCCGGCGAGCAGGGCGCGCACCGCCACCTCGGCGTCGCCGTAGCGGTCCCGCACCCCCTGCATCTCGAGGGAGTCGGTGATGATGACGCCCTCGAAGCCCAGCTCGTCACGGAGCAGGCCGGTGAGGATCGGGTGGCTGAGCGTGGCCGGATCGCCGCTGTCGTCGAGGGCGGGGAACGCGAGGTGGGCCGTCATCACCATGTCGATGCCCTCCTGCACGGCGGCCCGGAACGGCGGCGCGTCGATGGTCTCCCACTGCTGCCGGGTGTGGGTGATGACGGGGAACGCCACGTGGCTGTCGGTCGCGGTGTCGCCGTGGCCCGGGAAGTGCTTGGCCGCGGCCATCACGCCGCCGTCCCGCTGGTACCCCGTGACCTGCGCCGCCACCATGTCCGCGGCCAGGTCGGGGCTCGAGGAGAACGAGCGCGTCCCGATGACCGGGTTCAGCGGGTTGACGTTGGTGTCGGCGACCGGGGCGAAGTTCGTCGTGATGCCCATCGCCCGCAGCTCCTGGCCGGTGACGGCGGCGGCGGTGCGGGCGTCCGCCGTGCTGCGCCCGGCACCGAGGGCCATCGACCCGGGGAACTGGGTCGCCGGGGGCCCGATGCGCGTGACGACACCCTGCTCCTGGTCGATGCCGATCTGGAGGGGCACCCGGACCTTCGAGCGCCGGGCGAGCGCTGCCTTCTGGAGTCCGTTGCTCAGGGCGGTGATCTGGTCGGGGTCCTGCACGCTGTCGGTCCACGCGAAGTAGATGACACCGCCGAGGGCGTACTTCTGCACCACCTCGGCGGGGGTCGAGACCCCGTAGAGCGGGACGTTGCGCGCGTCGGCCGTCGTCGCGTCGCTGCCGTAGACCTGCTGGACGAAGAGCTGGCCGACCTTCTCGCGCAGGGTCATCCGGGCCAGGGTCGAGGTGACCCAGCCGTGGTGGTGGCCGTGGTCCGGGCGTCGGCCCCCGGCCTCGGCGATGGGAGCGCCGGCACCCGCGAGGGCGAGGGCCATCCCTCCGGTGAGGGCGGTGCGGCGGGAGAGCGTCCAGGTCACGGGATCCTCCAGGTGCGTAACTCGTTCACGTCGTTGTGGGGTACAACGAAACTTAGTTACGTCCTTGCGAACCGGCAACCGGAAGGGCCGGCCACCTGCCGGGACACCGGCCCGGCTCGGGCAGCGGTCAGCCCGCGCGCCGGCGGTACGCGCCGGGCGTGACCCCCACGAGCGCGGTGAAGTCGCGGGTGAAGTGGGCCTGGTCGTACCAGCCGAAGCGCGGCGCGAGCTCGGTGAGGGTGCCCTCGTACCCGGCGTCGAGGGTGGCGAGGACGTCGTGCATCCGGTACCGGGCGAGCACCCACTTCGGGCCCACGCCGACGTACCGGGCGAAGAGTCGCTGGAGGCTGCGGACCGACGTCGCGTGCCGCCGCGCCACGTCGGCAACGGTGACGAGCGAGCGGTCCTCGAGCATCGCGCCGACGACGTGCAGCAGCTCGTCGTACCGGGCGTCGGGGCCGGGGTCGAGCGCGGCGAGGCCCGCCTCCGCCTCGGCGCGCCAGCGTGCGGGGTCGGCGGCGAGTGCCGGGTCGTCGAGCCGGGCGGCCAGGGCGTCGGGGAGCAGGCCGTGGGCCGGGACCGACCGGTCCGCCCAGCCGGTCGCCGGCCGGCCCGTCAGCGCCGCGAGTCCCCCGGGCCGGAACCGGAGACCGAGGACCCGGCCGTGCCCCCGCACCTCGACGCCGAAGCGTCGCGTGCACACCCCGGTGACGACGAGGCGCTCCCCCGGGGGCAGCGCGGGCCGGGGGTGGGTGCCCAGCTCGAGGGTGAGCGAGCAGGTGGGGTGCGGGAGCACCTCGCTCGTGAAGAACCGGCCCTCCGGGAGGTCCCACCGCAGCGCCCAGTGGTTCTCGACCCACGGGGCCACCGCCTCACCGGCGGGGTCGCGGACGAGGCCGACGTGGCGGGCGAACTCGTCGGGGCGCAGCACCCCGGCGGTCGTCGCTGTCGCGTTCGTCCTATCCGGCACCCCGCCAGCGTAGGAGTCTGGGCGGACACACCACCCGCAGAGAGGAACACCGATGGCCCTCGCGAGCCTCAAGATGGTCACGCTCGACAGCTCCGACGTCCGCCGCGACGCCGGGTTCTGGTCCGCCGTCCTCGGCTGGGAGGTGGTCCACTCGCAGGACGAGTACGCGATGCTCGCGGGGCCGGGGGGCATCGCCCTCGGGCTGGGGCTCGTCGAGGGGCACGTCGCCCCGGGCTGGCCGAACGAGCACGGCAGCAAGCAGTTCCACCTCGACCTCGCCGTCGACGACCTCGACGCCGGCGCGCAGGAGGTCGTCGCGCTCGGCGGGACCCTCCCGGACGAGCAGCCGGGCGAGACGTGGCGCGTGCTCCTCGACCCGAGCGGCCACCCGTTCTGCCTCACGCAGGCCGCCAACTGGGGCTGAGCGGCCGCCACCTCCGCTCGTCGCAGGGCAGCGGCCGCCCACGGAGAGTTTCGACACGATCCGTGGACGGCGCGGGCCGCGCCGACCCACGATGGGCCCATGAGCACCGGCGCCTACGCAGCGGCACACGCCCAGTCGATCAGCGACCCCACGACCTTCTGGGGCGAGGCGGCCTCGGCCGTCGAGTGGATGACCGAGCCGACCACCGTCCTCGACGACTCGAACCCGCCGTTCTACCGGTGGTTCCGCGGCGGCACCCTCAACACCTGCTTCAACGCGCTCGACCGCCACGTCCGCGACGGTCGCGGCGCACAGGCCGCCCTGATCTACGACAGCCCGGTCACCGGCACCTCGCAGACCTTCACGTACTCCGAGCTGCTCGACCGGGTCGCGACCTTCGCCGGCGCGCTCGCCTCGCTCGGGGTCGAGAAGGGCGACCGCGTCGTCATCTACATGCCGATGGTGCCCGAGGCCGTCGTCGCGATGCTCGCGTGCGCCCGGCTGGGCGCCATCCACTCCGTCGTCTTCGGCGGCTTCGCCCCCGCCGAGCTGGCGGCGCGCATCGAGGACGCCGAGCCCAAGGTCATCGTCTCCGCGTCGTGCGGCATCGAGCCGAGCCGCGTCGTCGAGTACAAGCCGATGCTCGACGGCGCCCTCGACCGCAGCAGCCACAAGCCCGAGTCCGTCGTCGTCCTCCAGCGCGAGCAGGCGGCGGCGGCCGTCGGCGTGCGCGACACGGAGTGGGAGGAGATGACGTGGGACGAGCTCGTCGCCGACGCCGAGCCGGCCGACTGCGTCGAGGTGGAGGCCACCGACCCGCTCTACGTGCTCTACACCTCGGGCACGACCGGGCGCCCCAAGGGCATCGTCCGCGACAACGGCGGCCACGCCGTCGCGCTCCGCTGGTCGATGGAGAACGTCTACGACATCGGGCCCGGCGACGTGTGGTTCACGGCGTCCGACGTCGGGTGGGTCGTCGGCCACTCGTACATCGTGTACGCCCCGCTGCTCACCGGCGCGACCACGGTGCTCTACGAGGGCAAGCCGGTCGGCACCCCCGACGCGGGCGCGTTCTGGCGGGTCGTCAGCACCTACGGCTGCAAGGCGATGTTCACCGCCCCGACGGCCTACCGCGCCATCAAGCGCGAGGACTCCGCCGGACAGCTGCTGAAGGAGTACGACCTCTCCTCGCTCGAGTGCGTGTTCCTCGCCGGGGAGCGCCTCGACCCCGACACCTACGAGTGGGCGAGCGAGGTCCTCGGGGTGCCGGTCGTCGACAACTGGTGGCAGACCGAGACGGGGTGGCCGATCGCCGCGAACCTCCGGGGCCTGGAGCCGATGCCGATCAAGGCCGGGTCCCCGTCGGTCGCGGTGCCGGGCTACGACGTGCGGGTCCTCGACGAGCACGCCGAGCCGGTGCCGCCGGGCACCGAGGGCGCCATCGCCATCCGGCTGCCGCTGCCGCCGGGCACGCTGCCCACGCTCTGGGGTGACGACGAGCGCTACGTCGCGAGCTACCTGTCGGTCTACGACGGCTACTACCTCACCGGTGACGGCGGGATGATCGACGAGGACGGCTACGTCTACGTCATGGGCCGCACCGACGACGTCCTCAACGTGGCCGGGCACCGGCTCTCGACCGGCTCCATCGAGGCCGCCCTCGCCGGCCACCCGGCCGTGGCCGAGTGCGCCGTGATCGGCGTCGCGGACGACTTCAAGGGCCAGGTGCCGCGAGGGCTCGTCGTCGTCAAGGGTGACGTCGACGTCGAGGCCGACGGCGAGCGCATCCGGGCCGAGCTCGTCCAGCGGGTACGCGACGAGGTGGGGGCGGTCGCGAGCCTGCGCCAGGTCGACATCGTGGGCGGCCTGCCGAAGACCCGCTCCGGGAAGATCCTGCGCAAGACGATGCGCGAGCTCGCCGACGGGAAGACCCCGAACGTCCCCGGCACCATCGAGGACGTCTCCGTCCTCGACTCGCTCGCCGACGTCCTGCGCCCGGGCGGCTGACCCGGCGCGAGGGGGACGCCTCAGGCGCTGGCGTACCGCTCGTGGAACTCGAGGAAGGCGTCGTAGGCGCGCGGGCCGTAGACCGTGGCCGGGCCGCCGCCCATGAGGATGCAGACGCCGAGCGCCTCGGCGACCTGCTGCGGGGTGGCACCCTTGCGGGCGGCCCCCCGGGCGTGCGAGGCGATGCAGCCGTCGCACTGCGAGGACACGGCGATGCCCAGCGCGATGAGCTCCTTCGTCACGGCGTCGAGCGCACCGTCCTCCATCGCCGACTGGTGCACGGCGCTGTAGCCGGCGTAGACCTCGGGGATGGCGCTGCGCAGGGCCTTCGCGGGCTCGCGCAGCCCGTCGAGGACGTCGCCGCCGTGGGAGTGACTCATGGATGCCTCCGTGGACTGGATGGTCTGATACCCCCAAGGGTATCGCTCGCGGGCGGGCGGCCGCACCGGCCTCGTCACGGCGGGTCCATCCGGGTGAGGATGGGGACGTGATCTCCGCCGACCTCGCTCGCTCGCTCGTCGCCGCCGGGGTGCTCTGGGAGCCCGCCGCCGGCGACCGCTTCGTCATCGACGCCGAGCTCCTGACCGGAGAGGTGTTCTGGATCTCCGACCTCACCGTCGAGGTCCAGACCTACCGCGACCAGTCGCTGCTCGGGTTCAACGGCACGACCGAGTGGGCGCTGGACTCGGTGACCCTCGACCAGGCCCTCTGGCTGCCCCGCGAGGACCAGCTCCGCGAGCTGCTCGGCAACCGGCTCGAGGCGGTGCGCCGCACCGAGTCCGGGTGGGAGGTCACCTACGCCGTGCGGCCCGGCTACGTCCAGTCGGTCACCGACCCCGACCTCGAGTGCGCCTACGCGCAGGCCCTGCTCACCCTCTGACGCCCCCCGACCGGCTCAGCCCTTGCGGCTGGTGCCGAAGACCGAGCGGGTGATCTCGCGGCCGATGACGGTGCCGGCCGAGCGGAGCATCGACCTGAAGGCCGAGGACTTCACGACCTGCTCGACCATCCCGGGCTGTGCCTCCTTCTTCCGCGCCTGCGCCGCGGCGGCCTTCTCGGCGGCGGCGCGCTCCTTCTCCGCCGCCTTCTCGGCGGCGGCGCGGGCCTTCTCGGCCTCCTTCTCGGCGGCGGCGTCCTGCGCCGCCCGCGCCTCGGCCTCCGCGGCAGCAGCATCGGCGGCCGCCTTCTCCTCGACCGCCTTGCCGAGCATCTCGAACGCCGACTCGCGCTCGACCGCCACGCCGTACTCGGCCATGAGCGGTGACGCGGCGACGGCCGCGTCGACGACGGCGGCCGGGGACGGCGCCATCAGCGACTCCGGCGCCCGCATGCGGGTCCACGCGACCGGCGTCGGTGCGCCCTTCTCCGACAGGACGGTGACGACCGCCTCGCCGGTGCCGAGGGTGGTGAGCAGCTCCTCGAGGTCGTACGCGGTGTGCGGGTAGGTCTTGACCGCAGCCTTGAGCGCGGCCGCGTCGTCGGGGGTGAAGGCGCGCAGCGCGTGCTGGACCCGGTTGCCGAGCTGGGCGAGCACGTCGGCGGGGACGTCCTTGGGCGACTGGGTCACGAAGAAGACACCGACGCCCTTGGAGCGGATGAGCCGCACGGTCAGCTGGATGGCGTCGAGGAAGTCCTTGCTCGCGTCGTCGAACAGCAGGTGCGCCTCGTCGAAGAAGAACACGAGCTTCGGCGTGTCGAGGTCGCCGACCTCGGGCAGGTCGTGGAAGAGGTCCGCGAGCAGCCACATGAGGAACGTCGAGAACAGCTGCGGCCGGTCCTGCACCGCCGGCAGCTCGAGCATCGAGACGATGCCCCGCCCGTCGGCCGTGGTGCGCAGCAGGTGGCTGGTGTCGAACTCCGGGAGCCCGAAGAACGCGTCGGCCCCCTGGTCGGAGAAGGTGATGAGCTCGCGGAGGATGACGCCCGCCGTCGACGAGGACAGGCCCCCGAGCTCCTTGAGGTCGGCCTTGCCCTCGTCCGAGGTCAGGTGCTGCACGACGGCACGCAGGTCGGCGATGGTGTCGAGCCACAGCCCGCGGGCGTCGGCGTAGTGGAAGACGAGCCCGAGGCTCGACTCCTGGGTGGCGTTGAGGCCCAGCACCTTCGAGAGGAGGGTGGGCCCGAAGGTCGAGACCGTCGCACGGACCGGCACCCCCGTGCCCTGGCCACCGAGTGCGTAGAAGTCGACGGGGTAGGCGGTCGGCTCCCACGTCATCCCGACGTCCTGCGAGCGGGCCGTGATCTTGTCGTTGGGCGCGCCGGGGCTGGCCATGCCGGAGAGGTCGCCCTTGACGTCGGCGAGGAAGACCGGGACCCCCTGCTCGACGAGCTGCTCGGCCATCAGCTGGAGCGTCTTGGTCTTGCCGGTGCCGGTGGCGCCGGCGACGAGGCCGTGGCGGTTCATCGCCGAGAGGGGGATGCGCACCGGGGTGTCCGGGTGGGCGGCGCCGTCGACGACCGCCGCCCCGAACTCGAGCGCCGGACCCTCGAACCCGTAGCCGGCGCGGATCTCGTCGATGAGGCTGCTGGTGTCGTCGCTCACGGTCGCCAATCTAGTGGCCGGCCGGGTTTCGCACCCCGGACTCACGGCCCGCTCGCCCTAGAGTGGCCCCGTGATCTTCAAGGCCGTCGGCGACTCGCGCCCCTACCCGGACCACGGGTACACGGGGCGGCAGTGGTCGAGCGTGCCCCCGCGGCTGGTCCGGCTCGACGAGCTCGTGACGACCAAGCGCGAGCTCGACCTCCACCAGCTGCTCGCCGAGGACTCCACCTTCTACGGCGACCTCTTCGCCCACGTCGTCGAGTGGGAGGACACCCTCTACCTCGAGGACGGGCTGCACCGGGCCCTGCGCGCCGCACTCCAGCAGCGACCCACCCTCCACGCCCGGGTGCTCGTGCTCTAGGGGTCGACGATGAGCGAGTACACGACGGAGTCCCCCGCCTCGGTGGCCGCACGCCAGCGGCGCCGACGGTCCCTGCTGACCATCGGGGTCGTCCTCCTCGGGCTGTTCTTCGCCTTCTGGTACGGCCTGTCGTACTACGAGGCCGACCAGGAGGCCCGGGCGGCCAAGGCACCGACCCCCACGTGTCGCCCGTACGACCCGGAGGTGCTGACCCCCGGCGACGTCACGGTCAACGTCTACAACGCCACGAGCCGCACCGGCCTCGCGGGCAGCACCTCGAGGCTGGTCGCCGACCGCGGGTTCGTCGTCGGCAAGGTCGCGAACGACCCCTCGAAGCGCAAGACCCCGCCCGTCGCCGAGGTCCGGCACGGGCCGACGGGCGCGGCCGCGGCCGAGCTCGTGGCGGCCGTGATGCCCGAGGGCACGACGGTCGTCGCCGACAAGCGCAAGGACGCCACGGTCGACATCGCCCTCGGCACGACGTTCAAGACGCTCCTGCCGGCGACGGAGCCCACCGGGGCCCCGATGTGCCCGGCGCCCACGGAGTCCTGAGCCGCCGGGTCCCGCCCCGTCAGACGGTGCGGTCGGTGGCTCGCCGGCGCAGGTGCACGACCACTGCCACGACCACGACGAGTCCGACCACGACGAGCGACCAGGTGCCGAGCCACGACTCGAGCTGCCGGTAGGAGTGCCCCGCGAGGTACCCCCCGACGACGCAGGTCAGGCCCCACGCGAGGCCACCGAGCGAGTTCCACACGAGGAAGGTGGGGTAGGGCAGCCGCGAGGAGCCGGCGAGGGCGGGGACGACCGCCCGCAGGAAGGCGGTCCAGCGCGCGAGGAACACCGACACGGCACCCCGGCGCACGAGGAAGGCCTGCGCGGCCTCGACGCGGGGCCGGGCCCGGCGCAGCATCCGGAGCTCGACCAGGCGCGGGCCGAGGACCCGGCCGACCTCGTAGCCGACGCTGTCGCCGACGACCGCGGCGGCGACGACGACCACCGCCACCCCGGTCAACGAGGTGTGGCCGAGCACGGCGGTGACGCCCCCCAGGATGGCGGCCGTCTCGCCCGGGACCACGAAGCCCACGAACAGGGCGTCCTCGACGAAGACGAGCAGGCCGACGATGACGTACACGACCCAGGCGGGCTGCCCGAGGATCTGCTCGAGGAGGCTGGTCACGGGCCCATCATCGCGTGGGCGGATGAGCGGCCGCTGTGCGGCCGGTCGCCGTGGCGGTGGGAGCCGCCGGCGGTGGATGGCGGTGGGAGCTCCGCCCATCGAAAATCCCCCGGTCGCAAGCTCCCGGGGGATTCCGATGGCGGTGGCGGTGGGATTTGAACCCACGGAGGGCGTGAACCCTCACACGCTTTCGAGGCGTGCTCCTTAGGCCGCTCGGACACGCCACCGCCGGAGAGGCTACCCGAGGGCCGCCCGCGCCAGAAAATCGGCCGCGGACTCCCCCGGACGCGACGACGTCAGGCGCGCTTCGTGACGGCCTTGACGACGAACAGGAGGATCACGGCGCCGAGCAGCGCGGTGAGGAAGCTCGCGATGAGGCCGGCCCCGGCCATGTCCATGCCGAAGGCGCCGAGCAGGAAGCCGCCGATGAGGGCGCCGACGATGCCGACGACGATGTTGAGGATGATCCCCTGCTGCGCGTCGGTGTTCATGATCTTGCTCGCGACCCAGCCGGCGAGCCCGCCGATGATGATCCAGGCGATGAAGCCCATGAGTGGTCCTTCCGTCGGAACGCGGCCGCCCGGTCGGGCAGCCGCTCTACCTCGAACCTAACCGAAGTCTCGACAGACCTTCAACGTTGCACGTCAGCGATGTTTCACCTATGGTGCGCGAAGAACCGGCGGACCACCTCGGCGCACTCGTCCTCGAGGACTCCGCCGACGACCTCGACGCGGTGCGTGACCCGCCGGTCGCGCGGCACGTCCCACACCGACCCGCACGCCCCGAGCTTGGGGTCCCACGCACCGAGCACCACCCGGGCCACCCGGGCGAGGACGAGCGCACCGGCGCACATCGGGCACGGCTCCATCGTCACGACGAGGTCGCACCCCTCGAGCCGCCAGGACCCCAGCGCTCGTGCGGCCGCCCGCAGCGCGACGACCTCGGCGTGCCCGGTGGGGTCGCCCTCGACCTCGCGGACGTTCCAGCCCTCGCCGAGCACCTCTCCGTCGGGGCCGACGACGACCGCCCCGACGGGCACGTCGCCGGCGGCGGCGGCCCGCTCCGCGAGCGCCAGCGCGCGGCGCATCCGGGCCAGGTCGGCGGGGTCGGCGGGCGTGCTCACGCGCTAAGTTTCACCCATGCGCGTCATCAACCCGGACCACCGGCTCATCGCCCACAAGCTGACCTACCTCCGGGACCAGCGGACCGACTCCCCGACGTTCCGCCGCCTCGCCGAGGAGCTGATGACCCTCCTGGCCTACGAGGCGACCCGCGACGTGCGCATCGAGCCGTTCGAGATCGAGACCCCGGTGGCCCCCACCGTCGGCATCAAGCTCTCCAACCCCAAGCCCCTCGTCGTGCCGATCCTGCGCGCCGGCCTCGGCATGCTCGAGGGGATGGTGCGCCTGCTGCCGAGCGCCGAGGTGGGCTTCCTCGGGATGCAGCGCGACGAGAAGACGCTCGAGGCGATCACCTACGCCAACCGGCTGCCCGACGACCTCTCCGGCCGGCAGGTGTACGTGCTCGACCCGATGCTCGCGACCGGCGGGTCGATGGCCGATGCCATCCACTACCTCGTCGACCGCGGCGCCGACGACGTCACGGCGGTCTGCCTGCTGAGCGCCCCGGAGGGCATCGCCCACCTCGAGGAGTCGGTCGGCGACCTCGACTGCCCGGTCACCCTCGTCACCGGTGCCATCGACGAGAAGCTCAACGAGGTCGGCTACATCGTCCCGGGCCTCGGCGACGCCGGCGACCGCCTCTACGGCGTCGCCCAGTAACCGACCACCCGCCGCGGCGCTCGCCCGACACGCCCGGCACCCGGCATCATCCGTCACACGAGTCACATCTGGGACCATCGGACCGAGGCGTGCACCCCGTGCGCCCGCACGCAGGAGGACGACACCATGCCCCCGGTCAAGAAGATCGTGATGTGGCTCGTCGTCGTCTTCCTGCTCTACGCCATCCTCACCTCGCCGGACTCCGCCGCGAACATCTTCGGCTCGGCCTGGGACGTCATCGCCAACGGCGTGAGCAACATCGGGCGGTTCTTCGACAGCCTGCTCAGAGGCTGACGCGTGCCGCGGGTTCACGCCGTCACGGACGGGACCCCGGAGAGCGTCGAGGACGACCTGGGCGTCATGCCCCGGCGGGTCCGCGACAGCCTGCTGCACCAGCTCGCCGAGGGTGAGCGGATCGTCATCCGCACCCGCCAGCACCCGGTCGTGCTCGCCCGGCCCCTCGCCTGGGCGCTCGGCGCGGTCGCGCTCTACCTGTGGCTCGACGCCGGCGTCCACGTGGGCCGCCGACTGCTCGAGGTGGTCGGGGTGGGCGTGCTCGTCGCGGCGGCGCGGCTCGGCTGGGCCGAGCTGCAGCGTCGCTACCGGTGGATCGTCGTGACGAACAAGCGCATCCTCAAGCACGAGGGCGTCCTCGACGTCAGCGTCCCGATGATGCGGCTCACCAAGGTCACCGACATGACCTACCGCCACAGCCTCCTCGGCGAGCTCGCCGGCTTCGGCGAGATCATCATCGAGAGCGCCGGCCAGCAGCAGGCGATCCGCGAGCTGACGTACATCCCGGACCCGGACGAGGTCAACGCCGCGCTCAACTCGGAGATCTTCGGCGAGAAGCCGCGCGAGAAGCGTCGCCGCAAGGCGGAGCGGCCCTGGTCGAAGCTGCCGCGGCGGCGCCGGGAGGACCCACCGGACGACGACGGCCCCCGCGGTGGAGGACCGGGGGGCGGCGGTCCGGGCGACCCCGGCCCCCACGACGAGAACCCCTCCGGCGCCGGAGGGGTCGAGGTGTCCTCGTCCGGGCACCCCCCGATGCCGCGGAGCAGCCCGCAGACCTGGTACCGCAGCTCGAACCTGCGGCCGCCCCAGCGGCTCGGCGACACCGGGGAGATCCCCGTGGTCCGCGCCGACGACGGCGACCCGGCCGACGCCGGCGACGGCCACCCCGCCGACGACCGGGTCCGCGAGATCCCGCTCTTCCCGCCGCGCGAGTGGGTCGACCGCTCCTAGGCGTCGGGCCCGAGGGTCAGGGACGCAGCAGGGCCTCGGACGCGCCACCGGCGGCCGAGGTCGACACGCCCTCGACGTCGACGGGTGCGCCGTGCACCGGCACGTCGAGCACGGGCTGGCGCTGGGGGTGGCGCTCCCCCGTGGGACGGCCGGGCTCGGGGGCGTCGATCGGCAGCTCCAGCTCGAAGACCCCGCCGTGCCGGCCGTCGTCGGGCAGCGCGACCGGGTAGGAGCCGGTGAAGCAGGCCGTGCAGAGGCGCTCCGGGGGCTGCTCGGTGGCCGCCACCATCCCCGCCTCGGAGATGTAGCCCAGGGTGTCGGCCCCGATCGAGGAGCAGACCTCCTCGACCCCGATGCCGGTGGCGATGAGCTCGGCCCGGGTCGGGAAGTCGATGCCGAAGAAGCACGGCCACTTCACCGGTGGCGCGGAGATGCGCACGTGCACCTCGGCGGCTCCGGCCTCTCGGAGCATTCGCACGAGGGCCCGCTGGGTGTTGCCGCGCACGATGGTGTCGTCGACCACGACGAGCCGCTTGCCCTTGATGACCTCGCGCAGCGGGTTGAGCTTGAGCCGGATGCCGAGCTGGCGGATCGTCTGCGACGGGGCGATGAAGGTGCGCCCGACGTAGGAGTTCTTCACGAGCCCCTGGCCGTACGGGATGCCGGACTCCTGGGCGTAGCCGATGGCCGCCGGCGTGCCCGACTCCGGGGTCGGCATCACCATGTCGGCCTCGACGGGGTGCTCCCGCGCGAGCGTGCGCCCCATCTCGACCCGCGCCTCGTGGATGCCGCGGCCGCTGATCGTGGTGTCCGGGCGGGCGAGGTAGACGTACTCGAAGACGCAGCCCTTGGGTGAGGCCTCGGCGAAGCGCTGCGAGCGCAGGCCGTCCTCGTCGATGGCGATGAGCTCGCCCGGCTCGACCTCGCGGACGAAGGAGGCCCCGACGATGTCGAGGGCGGCGGTCTCCGAGGCGATCACCCAGCCGCGGTCGAGCCGGCCGATGACGAGCGGGCGGAAGCCCTGGGGGTCACGGGCCGCGTAGAGGGTGTGCTCGTCCATGAAGACGAAGCAGAAGGCGCCGCGCACGAGGGGCAGCACCTCGAGGGCGGCCGCCTCGAGCGTGCGGTCGGGGTCACCCGCGAGGAGGGCGGTGACCAGGGCGGTGTCCGTGGTGTTGCCGCGGGCCAGCTCGCCACGGTGGGCGTCCTCACCCCGACGCCCCTCGACGAGGTCCCGCAGCTCGGACGAGTTCGTGAGGTTGCCGTTGTGGGCGAGCGCCACGGTGCCGCCGACGTGGCCGCCGAGGGTCGGCTGGGCGTTCTCCCACGTGGAGCCGCCGGTCGTGGAGTAACGGCAGTGCCCGACGGCGAGGTGGCCCCGCAGCGACGCGAGCGACCGCTCGTCGAAGACCTGGGACACCAGCCCCATGTCCTTGTAGACGAGGAGGCGCTTGCCGTCGGAGGTCGCGATGCCCGCCGACTCCTGCCCGCGGTGCTGGAGGGCGTAGAGCCCGTAGTACGTCAGCTTGGCGACGTCCTCGCCGGGCGCCCAGACACCGAAGACGCCACAGGCGTCCTGGGGCCCCTTCTCGCCGGGAAGGAGGTCGTGGGTGAGGCGTCCGTCTCCGCGTGGCACGTGCTCCATCCTCTCACGGGGCGCCCGCTCAGGACCGGCGTGACCGTGCCTCGACGAACAGCGCGACGAGGGCCGCCAGCAGCGCGAACAGCGAGGCCCCGAGGAGGCCGAGGTAGCCGATGGCGGCGGTCGGGGTGTACGAGCCCTGGGCGAGCACGGAATCGGTGTCCTCGAACCACCCGAAGTCGGCGATGGCGGCGCCGACGACGAACCCGAGGACCGCGCCCGTGAGGATGAACGGCAGGAAGCGGGGGCGGCGTGCAGGTGTCACGGTCCTTACGGTAGGCGACCCACCGCTCCTCGACCGACACCGGAGCCCCACGATGGTGGGGTGAGCGCCCCCGGACCATCCGTCACCTCGTCCCGTTCCGAACACCGGTCATGACCACGACACCGCAGCCCACCGCCGCCCGACGTCCGCGTCGAGGCTGGTACGCCGCCGGCACGCTGCTCGCCACCCTCGCAGGAGCCGGCGTCGGTCACCTCGCGGCCGGCCTGGTCTCGCCGGAGTCCTCGCCGGTCCTCGCGGTGGGATCCACCGTCATCGACGCCACCCCCACCCCCGTCAAGGAGTGGGCGGTCTCGACCTTCGGCACCAACGACAAGCCGATCCTCATCGGGTCCGTCGCGGTCGTCACCCTGCTCGTCGCGGCCGGGATCGGCCTGCTCGCCCGGACCCGCCGCACCCTCGGCCTCGCCCTGATCGGGGCGCTCGCGCTGCTCGCCGTCGTCGCCGCGGCGCTGCGGCCCACCGCCCAGTCGGTCGACCTCATCCCGGGCTTCCTCACCGCCGTCGTCGGCGTGCTCGGCGCCTCGTGGCTGCTCGCCGCCCTCGACCGGTGGGGTGCGGACGACGCCGACCCCGCCTCGGGTGCGGTTCCCGGCCGGAGCGCCACGGGCGACGGGACGAGCGGGCGCCGCGGCGTGCTCGTCGCGGCCGCCGGCCTCGGCGCCGTCGCCGCCACCGGTGGCGGCTTCGGGCAGGCGCTCGCCGGCCGCGGCTCGGCCCGCGACGTCGTGCTCCCGACCCCGGCGACCCCCCTCGAGCCGCTCCCCCAGGGGCTGGAGGAGATGGTGCGTGGTGTCTCCTCGTTTCGGACGCCGAACTCCTCCTTCTACCGGATCGACACCGCCCTCGTCCTCCCCCGGGTCGACGCCGGCTCCTGGGAGCTGACCATCGACGGCGACGTCGACACCCCCTTCACGCTCAGCTACCAGGACCTCCTCGCGATGCCGATGGTCGAGCGGGACATCACCCTCACCTGCGTGTCCAACGAGGTCGGCGGCCAGTACGTCGGCGGCGCCCGGTGGCTCGGGGTGCGCGTCCGCGACCTGCTCGAGCGGGCGGGTGTCCGCGACGGCGTCGACCAGATCTTCAGCCGGTCCACCGACGGCATGACGATCTCGACCCCGGTCCAGGCGCTGACCGACGACCGGGACGCCCTCGTGGCCGTCGGCATGAACGGTGAGCCCCTGCCGGTCGCCCACGGCTTCCCCGCCCGGCTCGTGACCCCCGGCCTCTACGGCTTCGTCGGCGCGACGAAGTGGCTCACCCGGATGACCGCGACCACGTACGCCGCGAAGCGGGCCTACTGGACCGAGCGGGACTGGGCCATCGACGCGCCCATCTACACCGAGAGCCGGATCGACACCCCGAAGCCGCTGTCGACGCAGCCCGCCGGCCAGGTCACCATCGGCGGCGTCGCCTGGGCCCAGCAGCGCGGCATCGCCAAGGTCGAGGTGAAGATCGACGACGCGGACTGGCAGGAGGCGAAGCTCGGCCCGGACGCCGGCATCGACTACTGGCGCCAGTGGTACCTCCCGTGGGACGCCGCCCCCGGCCGGCACACCCTGCTGGTGCGCGCGACCGACGAGACCGGCAAGACCCAGACCGACGCCCGGCAGACGCCCTTCCCCCAGGGCGCCACCGGCTGGCACTCGGTGGTCGTCACGGTCGAGTGACCGACCCCCTCCGTCCCGTCCCGCGTCCGCCGCCCCCTCCTCCGAGGTGGCGGCGGACGCGGTCGTCTGCGGGGTGCGGGGCCTGCACGACCACGTGAGCGGGCTTCACGAAAAACTTTGCGGGACACCCAATCCACCCCAGCAGGGGTACCGAACTACCCGTGTACGAAGAACGACCCCCTTCCGCAAGGAGCACCTCCGATGCGTACCACCCGAATGACGGTCGCCGCCCTGGCGCTCGCCCTCCCCCTGACCCTCGCCGCCTGTGGCTCGGACGACACCACGAGCGCGTCCGGCTCGAGCGACACCATGACCTCCTCGCCGGCGGCCAGCCCGTCGGAGACGATGAGCGCCTCGATGGACGCCCCCTTCGGCTCCGCCTGCGGCGCGGTGCCCACCGACGGTGCCGGGCTCGTTCGACGGCATGTCCAAGGACCCGGTCGCGACGGCGGCGAGCAACAACCCGCTGCTGTCCACCCTCGTGACCGCGGTCGGCGAGGCCGGCCTCGGCGACACCCTGAACTCGGCGCAGGACATCACCGTCTTCGCCCCGACGAACGACGCGTTCGCCGCGCTGCCGAAGGCCACCCTCGACGCGGCCATGGCCGACCCGAAGGGCCTCCTCACGACCGTTCTCACGAACCACGTCGTCGAGGGCCGGCTCTCCCCGGACCAGCTCGCGGGCGAGCACAAGACCCTTTCCGGCAAGACCATCAACGTCATGGGCTCCGGCGAGGACTTCTCGGTCACCCCGGGCGACGCCAAGGTCATCTGCGGCAACGTCCAGACCGCGAACGCCACGGTCTACATCGTCGACCAGGTCCTCGTCCCCGCGAGCTGACCCGTCAGCGATGATGTACCTCATGCCAGCCGCCTCCTCGGACCCAGTCGTCACCGGATCCGGGGGGGCGGCTGCCTCGGCCGCGGACCTGGCGGAGCTGCTCCGCCGCTCCGCCCGCGGGGACGAGACCGCCTTCGCCGAGCTCTACGACGCGACCTCCCGTCGGGTCTACGGGCTCGTCCTGCGGATCGTCCGGGACCCCTCGATGTCGGAGGAGGTCACCCAGGAGGTCTACCTCGACGTGTGGCGCACCAGCGCACGCTTCGACTCCGCCCGCGGCAGCGCCATCGCGTGGCTCATGACGATCGCCCACCGGGCGGCCGTCGACCGGGTCCGCTCGAGCGAGGCCTCACGGCGCCGGGACGACGCACACGCCGCCGCCACGCAGGAGGTCGACTTCGACGTCACCGCCGACGCGGTCCAGACCTCGCTCGAGGCACAACGGGTCCGCAAGGCCCTCACCACCCTCACCGAGGCGCAGCGCAGCGCCGTGGAGCTCGCCTACCTCGGCGGCTACACGCACACCGAGGTCGCCAAGCTCCTCGGACTGCCCCTCGGCACCGCAAAGACCAGGATCCGGGACGGCTTGATCCGTCTCCGGGACACGTTGGGAGTACCGGCATGAGCCCCGATCTGCACCACCTCAGCGGTGCGTACGCGGTCGACGCCCTCGACAGCGACGAGCGCTCGGCCTTCGAGCAGCACCTGTCGAAGTGCCCCGCCTGCCAGTCGGAGGTCGCCGAGCTCTCGCACGCCGCCCACGCGCTCGGCGGACTCACCGAGAGCACTCCCCCCGCCTCGCTCCGCGCCTCCGTCCTCGCCGGCATCTCCCAGGTCCGGCCGCTGCCGCCGCTCGTCGACGACGCCGAGGCCGACGACGAGCCCGTCCTCGCCACCGTCGGCGTCCCCGGCGAGGCCGCGGCCGCCACCGAGGGTGCCCGCGTCATCCCCCTCTTCCGGCGCACCAGCACCTGGTTCGCCGCCGCGGCCGCCGCGGTGCTCCTCGCGGTGGGCGGCGTCGCCTGGAGCCCCTGGACGTCGGACCAGCCGACGCTCACGGCCGTCCAGGAGGTCGAGCAGGCCCCCGACGCGGCGCTCGTGACGAACCAGAAGGGTCAGGTGACGGCGACCCTCGCGTACAGCCGGTCCCTGGACCGCTCCGCCATCACGGTCACCGGCATGCCGCCCGCTCCCGACGGCAAGACCTACCAGCTCTGGTACGTCGGCTCCGACGAGATCGCGCGCTCCGCCGGGTTCATCACCCCGGCCGGGGACGGCCGCGCCGAGGCCGCCCTCGACGGCCACCTCACCGGGGCGGCAGCGGTCGGTGTCACCGTCGAGCCGGCCGGGGGCTCCAGCAGCCCGACGACCGACCCGATCATGGTGATGGCCGTCGCCTGACCCTCCGCACCCGCCGCGTCAGCCGCCGAGCGACCCCGCCACCTCCTCGAGGACGGCGGGGTCGCCCGCGTAGGGGCCCTCGGCCCGCGGCCAGTGGCTCACGACGTCGGTGAAGCCCAGCTCGGCCGCCCGGCCCGTCATCTCGGCGTGGAGCGCGGCGGACTCGAGGGAGAAGCGGGGGGAGGAGTCGAGCGAGAGGTACCGGTCGAGCCCCGTGCGTCCCTCGGCGTCGAGGGCCTCGTCGAAGCGGGCGACGAGGTCGGCCACGTGGGCGAACCACGCCTGGACGGTGTCGCCCTTCCCGCCGTAGGTGATCCAGCCGTCCCCGTACGTGGCCGCCAGCCGGATCGACCTCGGACCGTTCGCTGCGACGAGCAGCGGGACGCGGTGCCGCACCGGTCCGGGCAGCGTGCGGGCGTCCTGCGTGCGGTACCACTCGCCCTCGTGGTCGACGTGGTCCTCCCGGAGCAGCCGGTCGAGCAGGGGCACGAACTCGTGGAACCGGTCGACCCGCTGGCGCAGCACGAGGTCGGCCCCGAGGAGGCGGGCGTCGAGGTCACCCCCGGTGCCGACGCCGCAGAGGAACCGGCCGCCGGTGAGGTCGTCGAGGGTGATGACGTCGCGGGCGTACGTGTACGGGTGGTTCTGGTTCGGGGACGACACGAAGGTGCCCAGGCGGATGCGCTCGGTGACACCGGCGGCGGCCGCCAGCGTCGGCAGGGCGCTGAACCACGGGCTGTCGGGCAGGCCGCCCCACACGAGGTGGTCGTAGGTCCACGCATGGTGGAAGCCCATCTCCTCGGCCGCGCGCCAGCGGGGCGCCATCTCGCGCCAGGGCTCGTCGGTGAGCAGGACCAGGCCGTGGCGGAGGGGGCTCATCGGGCCACCGGCCCGGTGAGGGGCAGGAGCGCGGACAGGTCGGCACGCGTGCCGCTGACGCGCAGCACGCCCTCGGCGAGGGCCTGCGCCCACGCCATCGACCCCGTCGCGAGACAGAGCCACGTCTCGGCGTCGGTCTCCACGACGTTCGGCGGGGTCCCCCGGGTGTGGCGCGGCCCCGCGACGCACTGGACGACCCCGAAGGGTGGGACCCGCACCTCGACGCTGTTGCCGGGGGCGCGCACCGAGAGCTCCTCGAGGGTGTGCCGGACGGCCGTGGCCCGGGTGGCCCGGTCGGTGCCCTCCGGGTCGGCGTGCCAGGCGCGCAGGGCGGCGCGGCCGGCGTCGGGGTCGGTGCGACGACGGGGAGGCATGGGCCAGACGCTACCCGCGGCGCGCGCCCCGTAGCCTCCTCGGATGGGCGAGGCGCTGTTCGAGGTCGACGGCGGGGTCGTCACGGTCCTCGTCGACGGCTTCCCGCAGTCCGCCGTCGACCTCGACGACCCGAGCGTGCTGGTCTTCGAGTACGTCCAGCACCTCGCCCTGGCGGTCGACGCCCTCGCCGCGGCGGGGCCGCTGCGGGTCACCCACGTCGGCGGGGCCGGGCTGACCCTGCCCCGCTGGGTGCACCACACCCGCCCGGGTTCGCCGCAGATCGTCCTCGAGCCGGACGTCCCGCTCACCGATGCGGTGCGCCGCGAGGTGCCGCTCCCCCGGGGGCACCGCATCCGGGTGCGTCCGGTCACCGGGGAGGAGGGAGTCGCGGCCCTCGCGGACGCCAGCGCCGACGTCGTCGTGCTCGACGCCTTCGTCGACGGCCGGGTGCCGGCCGGGCTCACCACCGTGGAGTGGCTCGCCGACGTGCGCCGCGTGCTCGCCGGTCCCGGCCTGTTCCTCGCCAACGTCACCGACGAGCCGGGGATGCGCTACGTCGCGCGGGTGGCCGCCGGGGCGCAGGAGGTCTTCGGGCACACCGCCGTCATCGGGCTGCACGAGGTGCTCAAGGGACGGCGCTTCGGCAACCTCGTCCTCGTGGCGTCACCGTCACCCCTCGACCTCTACACGCTCCGCCGGGCCGCCGCCTCGGCCGCGCTCCCGACCGGGGTGCTGCCGGGTGCGGACCTCGCGCGGAAGGTCCCGGGAGCCCGGCCCCTCCACGCCGCCGACGGCGGGCTCCACTCCCCCGAGCCGCCCGACCCGCGCGGGTGGCGCCGGCGCTGACTCTGGGCGGCGAAGCGGTTCGTCGGCCCAGCACGGGTCGCGGAAGGGCGTGCCGCACAGCCTCTCCGGGCCCATCCCGAACACCGTGTCCCGGCGGCGCTGTGAGGCCCGTCTCCTAACCGTCGCGTCCACTCACGCCAGCGGGACGATGAACTCGGCCACGGGCGGGCGCGCAACACCGGACCTGGTGGGCGCGGCGACCGGCCAGTGACTCGTCGAAAGGTGCACGGCGATGAGCGTGCAGGGACATACCCGAAGGACAGGAGGGCGCCTGAGCACCGCCCTCCCGGGGCCGTGGCGGTTCTCCTCCTCGTCGCGACACCGGCCTGGGCCGCCGGCCCGGGTGGCGGCGGCGGCGGTGGAGGTGGGGGAAGCACGACGGGATCGCTGTACTCCGACCTGGTGATCGCTCTCCGTGACGCCAGCGGAGCGCCCATCCTGCAGAAGTACGTCGTTCCCGCCACCACCGAGACCGACGAGACCACGGAGTACTGCGTGCAACCCGTGTCCTACTCCGCCGTCACCGGCGTGACGGCCACGTCGAACCCGGTCGACGCCGACCGCCTGGCCGCGCCGGCTCCAGCCCCTGGACACCACGGACCCGCTCGTCTGAGTTCTCGGTCCGCCAAGCCGTTCGCTGCGCTGGCGTTCCTCGACGCCGTGGCCGAGCTGGAGCGGCTGAACCTGGCCCGCACCTCGGACGCGGTCATCGCCAGGAAGCTGGCCGACGTGAAGACCAAGTTCACGCTCGGGACCACATCGGGCTGGACCAGCCGGCATCATGACGGTCTCGCCCTCGACGCAACGCTCGAGCAAGGGCATCCACGACCCGATGCGGCACCTGCTCTCCCACCAGGCCGGGCTGCCGGCCGTTCCCCGAGGCCGCGTCACGCGTCGAAAGGTACGACGACCGGGAGCTCGCGGCGATGAGCATCGGTGCGGCGGCGAGCAAGACCGCGCCGCTCACCATCGACGCCGTCGAGTACTACAACCGGGTCATCGGCTTCCCGCCGACGGCCGACCCCACCGCGACACCGCCGGTACCGGAGTACGTCTCGCCCTGGGGCGTCAGCTTCGTCAGGTCCGAGAACCCTGACGACCCGGGCACCGAGATGACGACCGGCGAGCGGCTGGTGAACTACGACAGCTTCACGTACAACCGGTCCCAGACCTTCAAGGGCAGCGTCACCTGGCTCGACGTCTCGAGCCTGAAGTGGAAGGTCAGCAAGATCACCGACGTGGTGCCCTTCACCAACCTCTCCGACAGCGCGATCGGTACCCGCACGCTGACGGGTGTCACCGCGTTCGCGCAGCTGGCCGACGATGTGCGGGCCCTGTGCAACTTCATCCCGGACAACACCTTCATCCCCGGCTTCTTCATGGACGTGCCCGGTGTCGACACCACGGCTGCACAGCAGCGGGCGATCGTCGACCCGGCGGTCGACGTGGGCACCCTGCCGGAGGACGTCTTCCAGACCGCGTCCTTCCCCGTGACGGCATCCCTGCTCAACCCGTGGGGTGGCACCCTCATCCCCGACGCGCAGCTGCGCATCACCATCGACGCACCGCAGGACTTCACCGGTGCCGGTGACGTCACCGCAGCCGCGACAGGGAGCTCTGCCGGGCAGTCCGTCCCGTTCGCGCTCGTCGACGGCAACCTGGTCGGACGGTGGGGACCCGACGGTGGCTTCCCCGTGGAGCCGGGTTACAACGTCTCGACGACCTTCGACGTGACGGTGGCCGACGGGAGCCCGGTCGGGGACTACACCGTGACGCTCGACCTCATCAGGACCGGTGACCCCGGCACCGTTCTCGCCGCTGAGGCGGGGACGATCGCGGTGCACGCCAACGAGGCGACGGTCCTGTGGGGCACCCCGCTCCCCAGGCTCGTCACCCAGGGGGTGTCGGCGACGATCCCGCTGCGGGTCTACTCGCCCGAGGCAGGGAGCGGTCGGCTCGCGCTGACGGTGGCCGGCCCCGGCGACGACCCCACGACGGAGCAGACCGAGGTCACCGAGGCCGGTGACGTGAAGATCTACGCCAGCAACGGGACCGACATGGTGGCCATGCCACTGACCCTGAACGACGCGGGCAACCTCGTGGGCACCTGGGACGCCACGCTCGTGGCCGGCTTCAACCCGGTGTCCTGGTACGCCACGGTCGCCACGGGAGCACTGGTGGGCAACTACGCCTTCGGCGTCAGCCTGGCCGGCGGCAACACGCTCTCCCCGATCGTCGTGTCCGTTTCCGCGCCCGAGTCCCACGGTGAGAAGCCGCCGGGTGCGGGCGAGGACACCACCGCGCCGGTGGTCACGGTGACGGCGGTCGACGAGCTCGGCTCCACTGCCGCATTCACGCTGGCCGCCAACGAGGAGTCCGTGACCTTCGAGTGCAGGCTGACCACGAACACCGTGACGGCCCCGTGGGAGAGCTGCACGTCTCCCACGACGTACTCCGGGCTGGAGCCGGGCGACTACGCCTTCTCCGCGCGGGCGACGGACGCGGCCGGGAACGTCTCGGCCGTGGTGACGAAGAACTGGGTGGTCATCCCGCCCGACACGACGGCGCCGGTCGTGACCGTGACCCCGGACGGTGTCCTCGGCTCGACGGCGAGCTTCACGTTCACCGCGGACGAGGACTCGGCGACGTTCGAGTGCCAGCTCACCAAGGACGGCACGGTGACCCAGGCCTGGGCGCCCTGCACCTCGCCCAAGACCTACTCCGGGCTGGCAGCCGGCACGTACCTCTTCTCCGCGCGGGCGACGGACGATGCGGGCAACGTCTCGTCCCTGGCCACGAAGAGCTGGACGGTCAAGGCACCGGTCGTCACCACGCAGTCGAAGGACTTCAACGGCGACGGCAAGGCCGACGTCCTGGCCCGTGACACCCTCGGCCAGCTGTGGCTCTACCCGGGCAACGGTCGAGGCGGATGGCTACCGCGGGTGCGCGTCGGGACCGGCTGGAACATCATGACCGCCCTCGTGGGTCCCGGTGACTTCAACGGCGACGCCAAGACCGACGTCCTGGCCCGTGACACCCTCGGCCAGCTGTGGCTCTACCCGGGCAACGGTCGAGGCGGATGGCTACCGCGGGTGCGCGTCGGGACCGGCTGGAACATCATGACCGCCCTCGTGGGTCCCGGTGACTTCAACGGCGACGCCAAGACCGACGTCCTGGCCCGTGACACCCTCGGCCAGCTGTGGCTCTACCCGGGCAACGGTCGAGGCGGATGGCTGCCGCGGGTGCGCGTCGGGACCGGCTGGAACATCATGACCGCCCTCGTGGGTCCCGGTGACTTCAACGGCGACGCCAAGACCGTCGTCCTGGCCCGTCACGTGGACCCTCGGTCCAGCTGTCGCTCGACGCGGGCGACGGTCGAGGCGGATGGCTACCGCGGGTGCGCGTCGGGACCGGCTGGAACATCATGACCGCCCTGGGCGGTCCCGGCGGCCAACGGCGACGGCAAGGCCGACGTACCTGGCCCGTGACACCCGCGGCCAGCTGTGGCTCTACCCGGGCAACGGTCGAGGCGGATGGCTACCGCGGGTGCGCGTCGGGACCGGCTGGAACATCATGACCGCCCTCGTCTCCTGATCCCGGAGCGGCCAGGTCCCTGCCACACGACCGTGCAGGGCCTGGCCGCTCACGCACGCCGGGGGCCGTGATGCCGACGGTGGGCTCGACTCCCCCGAGCCGCCCGACGCCGCTCTGCTGGCGGCGCTGCGGTGGCGGCGCCGGGGGGTCAGGCTCGCGAGGCTCCTGACAGGACGCCCGCGCCCGTCCGGAGCTCGAAGACCAGCTGGGTCTCGGTGCCGCGGACCACCGGGTGGATGGTGACGTGGTTGAGGACGAGGTCACGCAGCGCCTGGGAGTTCTCGACGGCCACGTGGAGGTGGAAGTCGTCGGCGCCGGCGACGTGGTAGGCGCGCAGCACCCCCGGCGCCGCGACCAGGTCGTCGTAGAGCCTGCTCACCAGGTCGCGGTTGTGGCTGCCCAGCCGGACCTTGATGATCGCCTGGAGGGGGAAGCCCAACGCGTCGAGGTCGGGGTCGGCGTGGATGCCCCGGATGGTGCCGTGCTCACGCAGGGCGCGGATGCGGTAGGCGCACGTGGACTCGGCGACGCCCAACCGCCGCGCGAGGGCCTTGTTCGTGGTGCTGGCATCCGTGTAGAGGGCCTGGAGGATCTCGCGGTCCAGGTCGTCCATCCGTGACTCGGGGGACGGGCCGGACGGTTGTGGCTTCCGCAACGTGATCCCCTCGGGACGGAGTGCTTCTTGCTCGAAATCGCAGGTTCCGGTACTTGTGCGACGGACAGGACAGACACGGTAGCGCATCACTGTGATTGCGCTCATCGTGGCCGGTATGGACTTCAGTCGCCTCCACCCGGACACCGCGGCCGTGCATGCCGGTCGCGAGGACCTCCAGGACCTCGGTGTGCATGCCCTCCCGATCGACCTGTCGACGACGAACCCGCTGCCCGACATCGAACGCGGCGGCGACTCCTACGAGTCGATGGCGACGGGGGGCCACCCGCACCAGGACGGTGGCGCGGTCTACGCACGATTGTGGAACCCGACGGTGGCGCGGTTCGAGAGCGCCCTGGCCCGGCTGGAGCACGCCGAGACGGCGGTCGCCTTCGCGTCCGGCATGGCGGCGATGACGGCGGCGATCCTGGCGACCTCCGGCACTGACCGGTCGGCGCCACGTGGTGGCGGTCCGCCCGCTGTACGGCGGGACGGACCACCTCCTGGCCTCGGGTCTGCTCGGGGTGGAGGTGACCTACTGCGAGGAGCACGAGGTCGGGGCCGCGGTCCGCTCCGACACGGCGTTGGTCGTGGTCGAGACGCCGGCCAACCCGACGGTCGACCTGGTGGACATCGCCTGGGTCGTGGAGCAGGCCGGGACCGTGCCGGTGCTGGTGGACAACACCTTCGCGACTCCGGTGCTGCAGAACCCGCTCGACCACGGCGCCGCGATGAGCCTCCACAGCGCGACGAAGTACCTGGGTGGGCACGGCGACGTCGTGGCCGGAGTCATCGCCTGCGGTGAGGACATGGCTCGGTCCCTGCGTCAGGTGCGAGCCGTCACGGGCGGACTGCTCCACCCCCTCGGCGCCTACCTGCTGCACCGCGGGCTGACGACCCTGCCACTGCGCGTTCGCGCCCAGCAGGCGACGGCGCTCCAGGTGGTCGACTGGCTGCGAACCCACCCGGCCGTCGAGCAGGTGCACTACCCGTCACGCGACAACGACCCGCGCGGGGTCCTGGGCCGACAGCTCCACGGCACCGGAGCGGTCATCGCGGTCGCGCTGCGCGGTGGCTACGCCGCCGCAGCGACGGTGACCTCGACGGTCGAGCTCTTCACGCACGCCGTCTCGCTCGGCGGGGTCGACTCGCTCATCCAGCACCCCGCCGCGCTCACGCACCGGCCGGTCGCGGCCGAGGCACGGCCCTCGGCCAGCCTCGTGCGCCTCTCGATCGGCCTCGAGGACGCCGGGGACCTGATCGCCGACCTCGGGCAGGCGCTGGCCCGCAGCCGCGCCTCGGCACCGTCGGCACGGTCCGACCGGGAGCTGACCTCCATCTCCTGAGCCGAGGCACACCACGAGCCTCCGGTCGGGCCGCTCACCCGGTGGTCCGGGCCACCCGTCCGGCACGCGCGAGATGGGCGCCGTAGCGGTCGGCCTCGGCGTCGAGCGCCGCGCGCTCGGCCGCCGTGAGCGGGCGGTAGGGCGCCACCTCGAACGTCACCGCCGCGGGGCGCACGGTGCGTCGGACCGCGCCGACGACCTGGGCGTCGACGACGAGCACCCCGATCGACGGCTCCCGCCCGACCGGGTGCAGGCCGGCCGCGTCGACCACCCGGCGGGAGTCCTGGTGCCCGCGGTACCACTCGTCGAGGATGTGCAGCAGGTGGACCCGCGGCGACCGCGGTGGGGTGGGTGGCGACTCACCCGGCGCGTGCCAGAACACCCGCCCGTCGTGCTCGAAGGACTCGAGCCGGTCGCGCACGGCGGCAAGCCCCGCGCGTGCGTCGGTGAGGGTCAGGGTGGCCCAGTAGGCGAGGTCCCGCTCCGTGGCCGGACCGTGGCCGACGACGTAGCGGCGCGCGAGCTCGGCGAGGGCGGCCGACCGGTCGTCGTGCGGTGAGGGCGCCAACCGGTCGGCGAGCAGCGCATACGTCTGGGTGCCCGTCCCCCCGTCCGGCCGTGGCACCCCGCTGCCGACGAACAGGCCCATCTCGGCGTGGGCCAGCAGCACCATGAGCTGCATCCCGCTGAGCGGGAGGCCGGCCCGCTCGAGAGCGGCGGCGAGCTCGTCCCGGGTGAGGTCCGGTGTGGCGGCGAGCGCCTCGAGCACCACGTCGGTGCATGCGGCCACCGCTCGGGCGTCGAGCCCGAGGTCACGCTCCAGCTGGCGCCCGAGCTGTCGGCGCACCCGCGGGCCGGTCAGCTCCAGCAGCCAGACGAGGTCGTCGCGGTGCACGAGGTGCCACGTCGGGCGCAGCACGTGGGTGCGGACGAGCTCACCGGCCCCGATGAGGCCGGCCAGCCCCGCGGGCGTCAGCGCACCGCCGCTGCGTGACGCCAGGGCCCACGCGGTCTGGTCGAGGTTCTCCGCCTGGACACCCAGGAGCGAGCTCACGGCCGCGGGAGCATCGGGTGCGGAGGCGCCGTCGAGGAGCTGGGCCCGGAAGCGCCAGCGCGCGATCGCCCGGTCGTCGAGCACCCGACTCCCTCCCGGTCAGCCCACGAAGACGCGGGCGTTGCGGAACATCCTCAACCACGGGCTCTCGTCGTCGACGTCGCCCGAGGTCCACGACATCTGGATGTTGCGGGACACGCGCTCCGGGTGCGGCATCATCGCCGTGAACCGGCCGTCACCGGTCGTGACCGCGGTGAGGCCCCCCGGAGAGCCGTTCGGGTTGAACGGGTGCGTCGTCGCCGGGGCCCCGTGGTGGTCGACGAACCGGACGACCCGGTGCACCGAGTCGGCGTCGCCCCGGGCCGAGAAGTCGGCGAAGCCCTCACCGTGCGCGACCGCGATGGGGAGCCGGCTGCCCGCCATCCCCGTCATGAGCACGGACGGCGAGTCGAGCACCTCGACGAGGGTCAACCGCGCCTCGTACTGCTCGGAGCGGTTGCGGGTGAACCGGGGCCAGGCGTCGGCACCGGGCACGAGGTCGGCCAGGGCCGCGAACATCTGGCACCCGTTGCAGATGCCGAGCCCGAAGGTGCCGTCGCGGTGGAAGAAGTCGTGGAACGACTCGGTCAGCCTCTCGGAGAACAGGACCGAGCGCGCCCATCCCTCCCCCGCGCCGAGCGTGTCGCCGTAGGAGAAGCCGCCGGCCGCCACGAGCCCCTGGACGTCGGCCAGGTCGGCCCGACCGGACTGCAGGTCGGTCATGTGGACGTCGTAGGCGTCGAAGCCGGCCCGGTCGAGCATGAAGGCGGTCTCGACGTGCGAGTTGACGCCCTGCTCGCGCAGCACGGCGACCTTGGGCCGCACCCCCGTCGAGAGGTACGGGAGGGCGACGTCGTCCGTCGGGTCGAAGCTCGGCTCGACGACGAGGCCGGGGTCGTCGTCGGCACCGACCGCCCGGTGCTCCTCGTCCGCACTGCCCGGGTTGTCACGGAGGACGGAGATGCGCCACGACACCTCGTCCCACGCCTGCGCGAGGTCGCGGACCGGCTCCTGGAGGACCTGCTCGCCGTCGGCGACCACGCGGACCCGGCGCTCGCTGACGGTGCGACCCACGACCGACACGATCTCGCCGAGGCCGTGGGCGCCCAGCACCTCCCGCAGCTCGTCGGCCGCCGCCTCGCGCACCCCGAGCACCACCCCGAGCTCCTCGGCGAACAGGCTCGCGACCGACGGCACCTCGACGTCGAGGCCCACCCCACCCGCAAAAGCCATCTCGCACAGCACCGCCCACAACCCACCATCGGACCGGTCGTGGTACGCCGCCTCGATGCCGCGCTCGCGCACCTCCCGCAGGGCCGCGGCGAGCGCGACGAGACGCTGCGGGTCGTCGAGGTCGGGCACCTCGCGCCCGAAGACCCCCGAGACCTGGGCGAGCATCGAGCCGCCGAGCCGGTCGCGACCGGCGCCGAGGTCGACGAGGACGAGGACGGACCCGTCACGCAGCTGCGGCGTCCAGGTGCCCCGGACGTCCGGCAGCGACGCGAAGGCCGTGACGACGAGGGAGACGGGCGAGGTGACCTGGCGGGCCTCGCCGTGCACGTCGGTCCACCGCGTCCGCATCGAGAGCGAGTCCTTGCCCACCGGCACCGAGATCCCGAGCGCCGGGCAGAGCTCCATCCCGACGGCATGCACGGTGTCGTACAGCGCGGCGTCCTCGCCCTCCTCGCCGCACGCCGCCATCCAGTTGCAGGACAGCTTGACCCGTGTGAGGTCGGCCACCGGGGCGGCCAGCAGGTTGGTCAGCGCCTCGCCCACCGCCATCCGGCCCGAGGCCGGGGCGTCGACGGACGCGATCGGCATCCGCTCCCCGCTGGCCATCGCCTCGCCCGCGAACCCGACGTGGTCGGCGAGGGTGACGGCGACGTCGGCGACGGGCACCTGCCAGGGGCCGACCATCTGGTCGCGGTGGGTGAGGCCGCCGACGGTGCGGTCGGCGATCGTCACGAGGAAGCGCTTGCTCGCCACGGTCGGGTGGCGCAGCACGGCGTAGGCGGCCTCGCGCACGTCGAGGCCGTCGAGGTCGAGCTCGTCGCCCTGTCGCTCGACGCGCCGCACGTCACGCGTCATCCGCGGCGGCTTGCCGAGCAGCGTCTCCATCGGCATGTCGATGGGGAGGTCCTCGCCCTCGACGTCCTCCGGGCCGGCGGCGAGCACGAGCCGCCCGTCGTCGCGGGCGACGCCGACGACGGCGTGGGGGCACCGCTCGCGGTCACAGAGCGCGGCGAACCGGGCCAGTGACTCGGGGGCGATGGCGACGACGTACCGCTCCTGGGACTCGTTGCACCACACCTCCTTCGGAGCCAGGCCGGACTCCTCGAGGGGCACGGCCGACAGGTCGAACCGGGCGCCGAGCCCGGCGCCGTCGACGAGCTCCGGGAAGGCGTTCGAGAGCCCCCCGGCACCCACGTCGTGGATGGCGAGGATGGGGTTCTCCTCCGGGCCGAGGTTCACGCAGTGGGTGATGACCTCCTGGGCACGACGCTCGATCTCGGGGTTGCCCCGCTGGACCGAGTCGAAGTCGAGGTGGGCGGCGTTGGCCCCGGCCGCCAGCGAGGAGGCCGCGCCGCCGCCCATCCCGATCCGCATCCCCGGCCCGCCGAGCTGGACGAGCAGGGTGCCCGCCGGGAACGCGATCTTCTCGGTGAGGTCGGCGCTGATGGTGCCGAGGCCGCCGGCGCTCATGATCGGCTTGTGGAAGCCGCGGCGGACGCCGTCGACCGTCTGCTCGTAGACCCGGAAGAAGCCGCCCAGACCGGGGCGGCCGAACTCGTTGTTGAAGGCCGCGGCGCCGATCGGCCCCTCGAGCATGATGTCGAGCGGGCTGGCGATGTGCGCGGGCGCACCGTACTCCTCGTCCTCCCAGGCCTCGTGCGTGCCGGGCAGGTGCAGGTTGGAGACGGCGAAGCCGGTGAGCCCGGCCTTGGGCTGCGACCCGCGGCCGGTGGCCCCCTCGTCGCGGATCTCGCCGCCGGCGCCCGTGGCCGCGCCGGGGAAGGGGCTGATCGCCGTGGGGTGGTTGTGCGTCTCGACCTTCATGAGGACGTGGACCTCGCCCTCGCGGCCGCGGTAGACGCTCGGCCCGTCGGCGTCCTCGGGGAGCCAGCGCACCCGGGGCCCGCCCTCCATGACCGAGGCGTTGTCCGAGTACGCCACGACGGTCCCGGCGCCGGCGACCTCCTCGGTGTGCCGGATCATCCCGAACAGCGAGCGCGGCTGCGGCTCACCGTCGACCACGAAGTCGGCGTTGAAGATCTTGTGGCGGCAGTGCTCGGAGTTGGCCTGCGCGAACATCGTCAGCTCGACGTCGGTGGGGTTGCGCCGCAGAGCGGTGAACGCGTCGACGAGGTAGTCGACCTCGTCGTCGGAGAGGGCGAGGCCGAAGTCGCGGTCGGCCTCCTCGATGGCCTGCCGGCCGCGGTCGAGCACGTCGACGTGCACCATCGGCTCGGGGTCGCGCTCGTCGAAGAGCCGGGCGGCCGCCTCCCGGCTCGGGAGGGCTGACTCGGTCATCCGGTCGTGGAGGAGGTCCGCGCAGGATGCCCACTGCTCGTCGGTGAGGGGCGCCTCCGCGGTGATGCGGTACTCGGTGACGCGCTCGACCCGGCGGACGTCGACGCCGCAGCTGTGGGCGATGTCGGTGGCCTTGGAGGCCCACGGCGAGAGGGTGCCGAGGCGTGGCGCGACGACGACGAGGGTGCGGTGGCCGCCCTCGGGGCCTGCGCCGGCGGCGGGCTCGCCGTAGGTCAGCAGGCGGGCGACGGTGGCCGCCGTGTCGTCGTCGAGCGGCTCGTCGCTCGCGACCCAGTGGACGTGTCGGGCGTCGACCGCGGTCACCTGCGGCGCGACGACCCGGAGCCGGGCGAGCACCCCCACCGCGCGGAAGCTCGAGAGGGCGGCGCCCCCGGGGACGGTGGTCAGCACGAGGTCGTGCGACGAGGCCATGGTGCGGTCTCCCGGGGGTGCGGCGCGGTGGCGTTCTGCCGGGCATCAGGCTACCGGCGTCGACGCCTCCTCCCCGACGCCGACCACGCGTCCCCGGGTGTACCATCTGGTACATGATCGACGTGACCCGCCCCACCCCCTTCCCCGCAGACGCCCTCTGGCCCGTCCTCGGCGACGTCCGCCGCTGGGCCGACTGGCTGCCCACGGTCGACGCCGTCCATCCCGTCGAGCCCGACCGCCCCGACGAGGTCGGCGCCTCGTACGTCGTCCACCAGCCCGGCCTGCCGCGGGCGACGTGGACCATCACCGACTGGCGCCCCGGCACGGCGTTCACGTGGGAGTCCCGCTCGCCGGGCATCGTGAGCACCGGGCGGCACGAGCTCGTCCCGGGGCCCCACGGCGCGACCATCGGGCTCTCGCTCGACTGGTCCGGCCCGCTCGCCGGGCTCGTCGGGCTGCTGCTCGGCCGGCGCAGCCGCGAGTACGTCACCCGGGAGGCGGCGGCCCTGGAGGCCACGGCCGGCGCCCGGTCACGCGGCGCGTGAGCGCTGCCGCCTCGCCGCGCGAGGAGCTGCTCGCGCGCGCCGTCGCGTGGTTCGCCACCCACGGCGTCGGTGACACCAGCCTGCGGACGTTGGCGGCCGGCATCGGCACGAGCCACCGGATGCTCAACTACCACTTCGGCTCCCGTGCGGGCCTGCTCGGCGCCGTCGTCGAGGCGGTCGAGCGGGCCGAGCAGGACGCCCTCGTCGAGCTCGTCGAGGCGCACGACGACCCCTTCGAGGCCGGGGCGCTCTTCTGGGCCCGCGTCGCCGACCGGGCCGCGGTCTTCGCCCCGCTGTTCTTCGAGCTCTCGACCCACGCGATGCGCGGGGAGCCCCACGCCGAGCCGCTGCGGCGCTGGCTCGGCGAGGGCTGGTCCGAGGCCCTGCGCGCGGCCTACGCGCGGAGCGGCCTGCCCCGGGACCGCGCGGACACCCTCGCCCTGCAGTCCCTCGCGATGGCGCGCGGGCTGCTCTTCGAGGTCGCCGTCACCGGAGACCGCGCGGCGGCGGACGCTGCGATGGCAGGCTGGACCGCGATGGTGAGGCGGGAGCTCGAGGAGGCGCGATGAGGATCGTGGTACTGGGCGGCACGGGTGCGATGGGGTCCGAGGTCGCCTCGGGCCTCGAGGACGCGGGACACGACGTGGTCCGGGCGTCCCGGGCGAGCGGCGTCGACGTGGAGTCCGGGTTGGGGCTCGCGGAGGTGATGACGGGGGCCGACACGGTCCTCGACTGCCTCAACCACCAGACCATCTCCCGCCGACGGGCGGTCGAGTTCTTCGGCGGCGCCGCCGTCAGGGTCCGGGACGCCGCCGCGCGGGCCGGGGTCGGGCACCTCGTGGCGCTGTCCATCGTCAACGTCGCCGACGACGAGGTCCGCCGCGCCACGGGGTACTACGCCGGCAAGGCCGCCCAGGAGGAGGCCTACTCGATGTCGACGGTGCCGGTGACCCTGGTGCGGACCACCGCCTGGTTCACCCTGGCCGAGACCTTCCTCTCCCAGATCCGGGTGGGCCCCGTCGCCGTCGTCCCGAGGTCCCGGCTCCGCCCCGTGCACCCCGCCGCCGCGGCAGCGCTGCTCACCGAGGTCGCCGCCGGGCCCCCGTCCGACCCGTGCGGGTCGGTCCGCGAGCTCGCGGGGCCCGAGGAGGTCGATGCCGTGACGATGGCGCGCGCCGTCGCCTCGCACCGGCACCCGGGGCTCCGGGTGCTCGCCGTACCCGCCCCCAAGGGCATGCGCTCGGGGCTGTTGCCGGGACCCGACGTACCGGTCGACGAGCGCCGCTTCGAGGACTGGCTCAGAAGCTCCGACCGGTGAGCCGCTCGTAGGCCTCGACGTACTTCCCGCGGGTGCGCTCGAGCACGTCCTGCGGGAGCGGCGGCGGGGCCTCGCCGGAGGCCTTGTCCCAGCCGCTCGCGGGCGACATCAGCCATTCGCGCACGAACTCCTTGTCGTAGCTCGGCTGGGGGTGGCCGGGCTCCCACTGGGCGGCGGGCCAGAACCGCGAGGAGTCGGGCGTGAGCACCTCGTCGGCGAGGACGAGCCCACCCTCCTCGACCCCGAACTCGACCTTGGTGTCGGCGATGAGGATGCCCCGCTCGGCGGCGACCTCGTTGCCGCGGGCCAGGATCCGGGTGGTGAGGTCGCGAGCCCGGGCGGCGAGGTCCGGTCCGACGGCGGCCTCGACCTCGGCGTAGGTCATCGGTTCGTCGTGCTCACCGCTCGGCGCCTTGGTCGAGGGGGTGAACAGCGGCTCGGGGAAGCGCGAGCCGTCGGTGAGGCCCTCGGGGAGGCGCAGGCCGCTCACCGTGCCGTCGGCCCGGTACTCGCGCAGGCCCCCGCCGGTGAGGTAGGCCCGCGCGACGCACTCCACGGGGAGCATCTCGAGCCGGCGCACGAGCACCGCCCGGCCGCGCACGGCATCCGGGACGTCGGTCGAGACGACGTGGTTGGGCACGATGTCGACGAGCTGCTCGAACCACCACAGCGACATCCGGGTGAGGACCTCGCCCTTGTCCGGGACCGGGGTCTCGAGGACGAAGTCGAAGGCCGAGATGCGGTCCGACGCGACGAGGAGCAGCTGGTCCGTGCGCGGCTGTCCGGTGGCCGGGTCGAGCGGGGCGTAGAGGTCGCGGACCTTGCCGGAGTAGACGTGGGCGTAGCCCTCGAGCACGGGCGCGGTGTCGGACGGCGGGGTCGCGGGGGCATCGGCCATGGCCGGGATTCTTCCAGTCGCGGCGAGCGGCGACGCCGACGGCGCGCGAGTTGATATAGATAGGCTATCTATGTAAAGATCGGACCATGACGACGGACGACCTCGCGGAGGACCTGCTGCGGTCGGCGGCCCGGCTCTCCCGCTGGGCCAGCCGGCACGCCGAGCTCGACCCGCCGGCCGCCCAGGCCAGGGTCCTGTCCCTCATCGAGGAGCTCGGCCCGGCCCGGGTCACGACCCTGGCCGCCGCCGACGAGACGAGCCAGCCGACGATGACGTCGCAGGTGCAGCGCCTCGAGGCCGAGGGCTGGGTCACCCGCACCGCCGACCCGGCGGATGCCCGAGCCAGCCTGCTCAGCCTCAGCCCGGCCGGCGACGCGGCCCTCTCGCGCGCCCGGCGCGCCCGCGCCCGGGCCCTCGGGCCGGTGCTCGACGGGCTCGCCGCCGACCCCGAGCAGGTCCGTGCCGCGGTCGCGCTCCTCGTCGACCTCGTCGAGGCGACCCGGGCCGACCTCGTCCCCGGGGCCACCCGCCCCACCGCCTGACCACCCCCGAGAGAGGAACCCCCAGCCCATGTGGCGTCAACCGAAGACCGTCTGGAGCGTGGCGTTCGCCTGCGTCGTCGCGTTCATGGGGATCGGCCTCGTCGACCCCATCCTCAAGCCCATCGCCGACGAGCTCGGCGCCTCGCCCTCCCAGGTCTCCCTGCTCTTCACGAGCTACATGGGGGTCATGGGCGTCGCCATGCTCATCACCGGCTGGGTCTCGAGCCGGATCGGCCCCAAGCGCACCCTGCTCGTCGGCCTGGCGATCATCATCGCCGGAGCCGGGCTCGCGGGGATGCAGGACACCGTCGGCGCCATCGTCGGCTTCCGTGCCGTCTGGGGCCTCGGCAACGCGCTGTTCATCGCCACCGCCCTCGCGACGATCGTCCGGGCCTCGAAGGGCTCGGTCGCACAGGCGATCATCCTCTACGAGGCGGCGCTGGGCCTCGGCATCGCCGCCGGTCCGCTCCTCGGAGGGGCACTCGGCGGGATCTCCTGGCGCTACCCGTTCTTCGGCGTCAGCGCGCTCATGGTCATCGCCCTCGTCTCGACCTGGCTCACGCTGCCCGACGAGCGGGGAGACGTCGCCCCCACCCCGATCAGCGCCCCGCTGAAGGCCCTGCGCCACCGCGGGCTGCTGACCGTCGGGGTCACCGCCCTGTTCTACAACTTCGGCTTCTTCACGCTCCTCGCGTTCACGCCCTTCCCCCTCGACATGGACGCGCACGGCGTGGGCCTGGTCTTCTTCGGCTGGGGCGCGCTGCTCGCCGTCACCTCGGTCGCGGTCGCCCCCTGGGTCCAGCGCCGGTTCGGCACCTTCACCGGGATCGTCGCCGCCCTCGTGGGCTTCGCCGCCATCCTCGCGATGATGGCGACCTGGACCGAGAACCGGACCGTCCTCGTCGTCGGGGTGGTCCTCGCCGGCGGGTTCCTCGGCATCAACAACACGCTCATCACCGAGACCGTGATGAAGGTGGCCCCGGTCGAGCGCGGGGTCGCCTCCGCCGCCTACAGCTTCGTCCGGTTCAGCGGTGGCGCGGTCGCGCCGTGGCTGGCCGGCACCCTCGGCGAGCGGTCGGTCCACCTCCCGTTCTGGGTGGGGGCCGGGGCCGTCCTCCTCGCGGTGGCCGTGCTCACCTCGGGCCACTCGTTCGTCCGGAGCATCGACGCCCAGCCCGACCACGGCGCCGAGCCCGTCGACTCCGAGGTCGAGGCGGAGGCCGTCACCCTCGGCTCCGCCTGACGGGTGCGCCCGCGGCGGGGGCGATCACCCGTCGCGGGCGTCCGGGGGCCAGCGTCGCGGCCCGGGCCCCTGCGCCCCGAGCTCGTCGTCGTGGTTGTAGACCGGGCACGAGCGCAGCGACAGGCAGCCGCACCCGATGCACGACGACAGCCCGTCGCGCACCCGCTCCATCGCCTCGATGCGCGCGGTGAGCGTCTCGTGCCAGCCACGCGACATCCGCTCCCAGTCGCGCTTGGTGGGCGGCCGGTCGTGCGGGAGGGTCGCGAGCGCCTCGCCGATCTCGGACAGGCCGAGACCGAACCGCTGGCCCGCACGGACCACGGCGATGCGGCGCAGCACGTGCCGCTCGAACCGCCGCTGGTTCCCCGCGGTCCGGACCGAGGTGATGAGGCCGCGCTCCTCGTAGAAGCGGACCGTCGCGACGCTGACGCCCGACCGGGCCGCCACCTCCCCGATCGGGAGCAGGTCGTGTCGGTCCACCGGCTCAGGCTAGCCGAGTTGACCTCAAGTGCACATGAGGTGTGAGGCTCCTCGGGTGACGACGACCGACCCCACCTCCGCGCCCGCGACCACGCCCCGTGAGCGCCTGCTCGACCGACGCCACCTGCCGGTGGTCGTCGGCGTCATCGCCCTCGTGACCCTCGGGGCGTTCGAGAACCGCGCCGTCGCCACGATCCTCCCCGTCGTCGTGCGCGACCTCGACGGCTGGGCCCTCTTCGGCGCCTCGACGGGCGCCTCCCTCGTCGCGTTCACCCTCGCGACCGCCTGGGCGGGCGGATGGACCGACCGCTGGGGCGCCCGCCCCGTGCTGCTCGGCGGGCTGGCGCTCTTCGCCCTCGCCCAGGGGGTCTCGGCGGCCGCCCCGACGATGGAGGTCTTCGTCGTGGGCCGCACGTTGTCCGGCGGTGCCGAGGCCCTCATGGACACCACCCTGCTCGTCCTCGTCGCGCAGGCCCTGCCGGAGTCGTTGCGGGCCAAGGTGTTCGCCACCTTCGCCGCGGCCTGGATCCTCCCGTCGCTGCTCGGGCCCGGCGTGGCCGGCGGGGTCGAGGCAGTCGCCGGGTGGCGGTTCGTCTTCCTCGGCCCCCTCCTCGTCGGCGTGCCGGCGGTGTTCCTCCTCCGTGGCGCGCTGGTGCAGGGTGGCCGCCCGGCCACCGCACCCGCTCCGGACGCCGGGGCCCGCAGGCGCCTCGCCGCCGCCGCCCTCCTCGCCGCCGGGCTCGCCGTCACCACCTTCGCGGCGCCGCTGCTGGCGTCACGGCCCTCGCGCGTCGCGGGGCTGCTCGTCGTCGGGGCAGGGGCACTCGTGGTCCTCGTCGCCGCGTCGCGCGTCCTCCCGACCGGCACCGCACGGCTGGCCAGGGGGGTGCCGGCGGTCGTCGGGCTCCGCCTGCTCACCTCCGCGGCCTTCACGGGGGTCGGTGCCGTGCTCCCCCTGATGCTCGTGACGACGCACCACGTCTCGACGGCGGTCGCGGGCATCTCGCTGTCGGTCACCGGTGTGCTCTGGGCCGCCGGGTCGTGGCTCAACAGCACGGACGTCGTGCAGGACCGGGTGGGTCCGGCCACCCGGACCCGGGTGGGTGGCCTGCTCATCGCCACCGGTGCGCTGGGGCCCGTCCTGCTGTCCCTCGACGTCGTCGGCCTCGTCCCCGGCCTCCTCGGGTGGGCCGCCGCGGCCACCGGCATGGGCATCCTCTCCCCCACCCTCTCGACCCAGCTGCTCGCCCTCGCGCCGGTCACCGCGCGGGGCCGGGCCAGCGCCGCCCAGGGCCTCGCCATCTCCACCGGCGTCGCCCTGCAGACGGCGCTCGTCGGAGGGGTGGTCGCGTGGTTCGGGCCGACGATGGACGGCCCCCGGTTCGCCGCCCTCATGGCCACGGGCGGGGCCATCGCGCTGCTCATCGCGGCCGGCGCCGGACGGGTCGACGCGCTCGGACCGGAGCGGCCCGGGGACGACGGGTCACGCGTTCCGTAGCGTGGGGGCATGGACCTCCGCATCTTCACCGAGCCCCAGCAGGGCGCCACCTACGACGACCTCCTCGCGGTGGCCCGAGCCGCCGAGGACCTCGGGTTCGACGCGTTCTTCCGGTCCGACCACTACCTCCACATGTCCGGCGACGGGATGCCCGGCCCCACCGACGCGTGGACCACCCTCGCGGGGCTGGCGCGTGACACCTCGCGCATCCGGTTGGGCACCCTCGTCTCCTCCGCCACCTTCCGGCTGCCCGGCCCCCTCGCCGTGACCGTCGCGAACGTCGACCAGATGAGCGGGGGCCGTGTCGAGCTCGGCCTCGGCGCCGGGTGGTTCGCGGCCGAGCACGCCGCCTACGGCATCCCCTTCCCGCCCCTCAAGGAGCGGTTCGACCGGCTCGAGGAGCAGCTCGCGGTCATCACCGGCCTCTGGTCCGCGCCCGCAGGCAGCAGCTACGAACACGACGGCTCGCACTACCCGGTCAGCGACTCACCGGCGCTCGTCAAGCCGGTGCAGCCCGGTGGCGTGCCGGTGATCATCGGCGGCGCCGGCAAGCGGCGCACCCCCTCGCTCGCCGCCCGCTACGCCAGCGAGTTCAACGTGCCGTTCTCCTCCCCCGACGAGACCCGGGACCTGTTCGCCCGGGTCGACGAGGTCTGCGCGGAGCACGGCCGCGACCCGCTGAGCCTCGTGCACAGCGCCGCCCAGGTGCTCTGCCTCGGGAAGGACGACGCGATGGTGCGCCGGCGTGCCGAGGCGATCGGCCGCGACCCCGAGGAGCTGCGGGCCAACGGCCTCGCCGGCACCCCGGAGGAGGTGCGGGACCGGGTCGGCCGCCTCGCGGAGGCGGGGGCGAGCCGGCTCTACCTCCAGGTCCTCGACCTCGCGGACCTCGATCACCTCGCCGACGCCCACGCCGCCCTGTCCGGCTGACCCGGCTCAGACGGCGACGGTGACCTCGCCGCGCTCGGCCCGCTCGGCGATGTCCCGCCGGTGGTGCGAGCCGGGGAGGTCGACGGCGTCCACGGCCGCGTAGACCCTTGCGCGGGCCTCGGCGAGGGACGCGCCGCGGCCGACGACCGAGAGCACCCGCCCGCCGGAGGAGACGAGCAGGCCGTCGGCGTCCCGGGCCGTGCCGGCCTGCAGGACGTACGCGTCGGGCGCACCGGGGACGTCCTCGACGCCGGTGACGGGGTCTCCGGTACGCGGCGTCGCGGGGTAGCCGTGCGCGGCGACGACGACCGTCACCGCGTGCTCCGGGGCCCAGCGCAGCGGCTCGAGCTCGTCGAGCGCACCCGTGGCCGCGGCGAGGAGGACCCGCCCGAGGGGGGTCCGCAGGCGGTCGAGGACGACCTGGGTCTCGGGGTCGCCGAAGCGGACGTTGAACTCGATGACGCGGGGTCCGCGCGTGGTGAGCGCCAGCCCCACGTAGAGCACGCCGACGAACGGCGCCCCCCGTCGCCCCATCTCGTCGACGACCGGCTGCGCGATCCGGGCCACGACGTCCTCGACGAGGCCCTCGGGTGCCCACTCGAGCGGGCTGTAGGCCCCCATCCCCCCGGTGTTGGGGCCGAGGTCGCCGTCCCCGACGCGCTTGAAGTCCTGGGCCGGGCTGAGCGCGACGACGCGCTGACCGTCGCAGAGGCAGAAGAGGGACACCTCCGGGCCGTCGAGGAACTCCTCGACCACGACCCGGCCGTCGGGCTTGGCGAGACAGGCCCGGGCGTGGTCGAGGGCCTCGGCCCGGTCGTCGGTGACGACGACCCCCTTGCCCGCGGCGAGGCCGTCGTCCTTGACGACGTGGGGGGCGCCGAGTGCGTCGACCGCGTCCTCGACCTCCTGGAGGGTCGTGCAGACGTGCGCCATCCCGGTCGGCACGTCGGCGGCGGACATGACCTCCTTCGCGAAGGCCTTGCTGCCCTCGAGCCGTGCCGCGCGGGCCGAGGGCCCGAAGCAGGGGATGCCGGCGTTGCGCACGGCGTCCGCGACGCCCGCGACGAGCGGGGCCTCCGGGCCGACGACGACGAGCCCCACGTCGTGACGGCGGGCGAGGGCGAGGACCCCCTCGGCGTCCGCCGGCCCGCCGGGCAGCGGCTCGCAGCGGGCGACCACCTCGATCCCCGGGTTGCCGGGGGCCGCCACCACCGCGTCGACGGTGGGGTCGAGCGACAGCGCACGGACGATGGCGTGCTCGCGAGCACCGGACCCGATGACGAGGACCTTCACGGCACCCAGCCTAGGGCGCGGGGGGCCCATCCCACCCTCCGGACATCAGGTCCCACCATGCGGAACGTTTGGCGGCCCGAGGGTCACGGTTGGGTCACGACCTCGCCCCAGATTGGCCCCGGGGGGTCCCCACGGGCGAGGGTGAGGGGCAGTCGGTCCCCGCCTGACGGGCCGGTCATGTCGTCGTGAGCACGCTCCCGGCCGTGGCCGCCTCGCTCCCGGGGGCCCCTGTTCGGCACGCAACGAACCCGCTCGTAACGAGACGACTCCCGACGACACGAAGGTGGCACACATGCGACTGCGCAGAACTTCTCTCGCTCTGGCAGCGATGGGACTCACCGCCGGCCTGACCCTGACGGCCTGTGGCAGCGACGACACCGGCTCCGCATCCGGAGACAGCGCGGGAGGTGGCAAGGCCCTCGACGGCGTGTCCATCACCGTCGGCTCCAAGGACTTCACCGAGAACATCCTCCTCGGCGAGATGCTCGCCCAGGCGATGGAGAGCGAGGGGGCCGACGTCAACAACAAGACCAACCTCGGCGGCACCTCGGTCAACCGCCAGGCGCTGCTCAGCGGGGACATCAACGTCTACCCCGAGTACAACGGGACGGGCTGGACGGTGCACCTCGGCCAGGAGGACCCCAGCCAGGACCCCGAGGAGCTCTACAAGGTCACCTCCGAGAAGGACCTCGCCGACAACAAGATCAAGTGGGTCGGCCGCTCCCCCTTCAACGACACCTACGGCTTCGCCGCGTTCGGCGACCTCGCCAAGGAGCAGGGCGGCTTCGACTTCCAGAAGATGGCCGACTACCTCAAGGCCAACCCGTCCGCGAAGCTGTGCCTCGAGACCGAGTTCCCCGACCGCCCCGACGGCCTCGTCCTCTTCGAGAAGGCGACCGGCTACGAGGTCCCGCAGAGCCAGATCAACATCCTCGACACCGGTCTCATCTACACCGAGACCGCCAAGGGCGCCTGCCAGTTCGGTGAGGTCTTCACGACCGACGGCCGGATCACCGCGCTCAACCTCGAGCTGGTCAAGGACCCCGGCGTCATGATCCTCTACAACGTCTCCTACACCTTCCAGGACGACGTCTACGAGAAGAACGCCGAGACCTACGACGCGCTGACGACGAAGATCCTCGAGCCCCTCACCGAGGAGAAGATGGCCGAGCTCAACGCGAAGGTCGACGTCGACGGTGACCAGGCCTCCACGGTCGCCGAGGACTACCTCAAGGAGATCGGCGTCCTCTGACGCCGACCCTCCGCCTGACGACGAACGGCGGCGGCCCCGAGGGGGTCGCCGCCGTTCGTCGTGGAGTGCTGCAGCCGGTGCATCGCGAGGTGGCTCAGACGCCCTTGGGCCGCAGGTAGGTCTCGGCCAGCGCCCCGACCCAGTCGAAGGTGAGGGCCACGAGCGCGACCATCGAGGCGCCGATGATGAGCACGGGGTCCTGCTGGAGCTTCAGCCCGACCGCGATCGTGACGCCGAGGCCCCCGCCACCGATGAGGTAGGCGAGGGTGGCCATCCCGATGTTGAGGATCATCGCGACGCGGACGCCGGCGAGGATCACCGGCACGGCGAGCGGCAGCTCGATCCGGGTGAGCACCCGCCACCGGGTCATCCCCATCCCCCGGCCGGCCTCGATGACGCTCCGGTCGACCCCGTCGAGGCCCACCATCGTGTTGCGCAGGACCGGCAGCAGGGCATACAGCACCAGTCCGACGACGACGGTCTCGAGCCCCTGCCCCAGGATCGAGAGGAAGATGATGAGCAGGCCGTACGCGGGCAGCGCCTGCCCGGAGTTCGCGACGGCGACGATCCCGGGGGCGACGCGGCGCAGCGGGGGACGGGTCAGCGCGATCCCGAGGGGGATGGCGATGACGACGACGAGCACCGTGGACCAGAAGGCGATGGTGAGGTGCTCGATGGTCTGCGGCCACAGCTTGGTGCCCCACGCCAGCGGCGAGGCGAGCTGGATCCGCGAGTCGGCCAGGCCGAGGCTCTGGTAGTACCAGTAGACGAGGCCGGCGAGGCCGAGGATGCCGAGGGGCGCCGTCTTGAGCCCGAGGTGGGTGGCCCGGGCGCGGGCCAGCCACCCGGGCTCCTGGACGCCGTCGCCGTCGGCCGGGTCGGGTGCCTGCCCGTCGGTCGTCGTACCCGACTCACCGAGCCGGGCCTGTGCCGGCGTCAGCTGGCTCACGACGACGCCCCCATCCGCTCGTAGTGCTCACGCGCCTCGAGCCGGGCCCGGCGGATCACCTTGTTGAGGTAGGTGAGGCGGACCACGCCGTGGAAGGAGCCGTCCTCGCGCACCACGCACGCCACGGCAGCGGCGCTGATGAGCATCTGCTCCAGCGCCTGGAACAGCGTGGCGCCGAGCTCCACCTTGGCCAGGACCTCGGTCCCCGACTCCACGGTGACCGGCTCACCCGACTCGAGCTCCTCGAGCGTGATCCAGCGCAGCGGCTTCCGTTCGTGGTCCAGCAGCAGCACCCACGACGCGTTCACGGCCCGGGCGTGCTCGAGGCTCCCCGCGACGTCGTCGTCGACGGTCATCGTCGGGTAGGGGTCGAGCTCGACGTTGTCGTCGACGACCTCGAAGTGCAGGCCCTTGAGCGTCGAGCCGCTGCCGATGAAGTCCCGGACGAAGTCGTCGACGGGGAAGGCGAGGATCCGCTCGGGGGTGTCGATCTGGCGGATGTGGCTCTGCTCGCCGAGGATCGCGATGCGGTCGCCCATCTTGATCGCCTCGTCGATGTCGTGCGTGACGAAGACGATGGTCTTGCGCAGCACCTCCTGGACCCGGAGGAACTCGTTCTGGAGCCGGTCGCGGGTGATGGGGTCGATCGCGCCGAACGGCTCGTCCATGAGCATGATCTCCGGGTCGCCCCCCAGCGCCCGGGCCACCCCGACGCGCTGGGCCTGTCCGCCGGAGAGCTCGCTGGGGTAGCGGTCCCGGTACGTCTCCGGGTCCAGCCCGACGACCTCGAGCAGCTCGTCGACACGGGCGGCGATCCGCTCCTTGTCCCACTTGAGCATCTTCGGGACCGTCGCGATGTTCTGGGCGATCGTCTGGTGGGGGAAGAGACCGATCTGCTGGATGACGTAGCCGATCCGCCGCCGCAGCTTGTCGGGGTTGACGGTCGTCACGTCCTCCTCGTCGAGGAAGATCTTCCCGCCGGACGGCTCGATCATCCGGTTGATGAGGCGCAGCGTCGTGCTCTTGCCGCACCCGGACGGGCCGACGAGGACGAGGATCTCTCCCTCCGGCACCTCGAGGGAGAGGCTCGCGACGGCGGGCTCCTTGGTGCCGAGGTACTTCTTCTCGACGTGGTCGAGTCTGATCTTCGCGTCGTGGCTCATGGGTCGGTCTCTCGTTCGGTACCGGTCGGGTGTCGTGTCGTCGGTGCGAGGGGGTCGTGTCGTCGGTGCGAGTGCTCGTCGTCGGGGCCGGTGGCGGTGCGGGGCGCCGGGGCGGCGCCGCCCGCTACATCCGCAGCCCCTTCGACGTGGTCAGCTTCTGGAAGGCGGCGAGGATGCCGTCGAGCACGAGGCCGAGCAGGACCGTGAACACCGTTCCGGTCCACACCGACTCGAGGCTGTTCGGCAGGCCCAGGCGGGTGAGCCCGCTCTGGATGTACGTGCCGAGGCCGTCGCCGCCGACGAGCACGGCGATCGCCGCGATGCCCACCGTGATCAGGGTGGCGATGCGCACTCCGGTCATGATGATCGGCCACGCCAGCGGGAGCCGGATCTGCACGAGCTGGCGCGTCGTGCCCATCCCCATGCCTCGCGCGGACTCGACGACCGCGGGTGGCACCGAGTCGAGCCCGGTCACCGTGTTCCGCAGGACCGGGAGGATCGAGTAGAGGAAGAGCGCGATGATCGCCGGCGGGTTGCCGATCCCCACGAGGGGGATGAAGATCGCGAAGAGCGCGAGCGAGGGGATGGTCAGGAAGATGCCGCTCCCACTCAGGGCGATGGCCCGCAGCGTGGGCCGCCGCTGGACGAAGATGCCGAGGAGCACGGAGACGATGGTCGCCGCGATGACGGCCGTCAGCGTGATCTTCGCGTGCTCCCAGGTCGTCGCGAGGATGTCGTCGTAACGTCCCGCGACGAAGTCGAACCAGCTGGTGATGCCGTCCACGTGGTCTCTTCCCTCTGGAGGTGGAGAACCGACCACACCGTGCGCCTGAGCGCGGCCGGGGGTCTATAGGTCTATCAGACGACCCCCGGGGCCGTCAGTAGTTCCCCCCTACCCTCGACGTCCGGGGCGCCGCGGCGACCGTGGCCGGAGTGCGCCGACCGGGGACCGCGACGTCCGGGAGCGGGTCTAGACTGGTGCGTTCCGTGACCGGCGCCGACGAGCCAGGAGACAGCCCTTCCGTGACCGCCCACCACCCCGGCCCCACCGAGACCTCGTCCGAGGTCGCCGCAGAGGTCGCCGTCGAGCAGGCGCACGTCGACCGGGTCTACGCGGAGCTCGAGAAGGCCAGCATCCGGGCGGCCGACGTCGAGGCGGACGGGCTCGCGCGGGGGCGCACCGACCGCACGGGCGACGTCCGCGACGAGGAGATGACCGGGCTCTTCGAGCGCGACGCCCTCGTGTTCGCGGCGGCCCGGCGCCGGGCGACCATCGACAACCAGTACGAGGGCCTCGTCTTCGGCCGGCTCGACCTCGGCACCGAGGGCTCCACCGCCGCCGAGCGCGAGGTCCGGCACATCGGCCGGCTCGGGGTGCGCGACGACGAGTACGAGCCGCTCGTCGTCGACTGGCGGGCGCCTGCCGCCGCCGCCTTCTACCGCGCCACACCCGTCGACCCGATGGGCGTGGTCCGGCGTCGCGTGCTGCGCTGCACCGGGGCGCGCGTCGTCGGCGTCGAGGACGACCTCATGGTGCCCGAGGCGCCGGAGGACATCGTCGTCGTGGGCGACGGGGCGCTCATGGCGGCGCTCACGCGCAGCCGCGGCCGGCAGATGCGCGACATCGTCGCGACCATCCAGCGTCACCAGGACGAGGCGATCCGCGCCCCCTCGCGCGGCGTCACGGAGATCACCGGCGGGCCGGGCACGGGCAAGACCGTCGTCGCGCTGCACCGGGCCGCGTACCTGCTCTACGCCGAGCGTCGCCGCTTCGAGCACGGCGGGATCCTCGTCATCGGTCCCTCCGCCGCCTACACCGCGTACATCGAGCGGGTCCTGCCCAGCCTCGGCGAGGAGTCGGTGGCGCTGCGCGCCCTCGGCGACGTCGTCGACGGGATGACCGCCACCCGCGCGGACACCCCCGAGGTGGCCGCGGTCAAGGGCTCGCTGCGCATCCGCCGGCTCCTCTCGCGCATCGCCTCCCGCGCACCCGAGGGTTCGCCGGCGGTGTTCCGGGCCTTCATCTCCGGCCACGCCGTCCGCCTCGACGTCGACGTGCTGCGGCGGGTCCGGGCCGAGGTGCTCCGGGGGCACCAGCACAACCTCGCCACCGCGGCCGCCCGGTCGGCCCTCGCCGAAGCCGCGTGGCGGTCGGTGCGCCAGGGGGAGCGCGCCGACTTCCTCGACGCCTTCGAGGACTCCCGCGACGTCGATGACTTCCTCGCCGCCTGGTGGCGCCAGCTCGACCCCCGCGAGCTGCTCCTCACCCTCGCCGACACCGACCACGTCTACGCCGTGTCCCGCGGCATCCTCGACCAGGACGAGGCCGCGGCCGTCGCGTGGTCCTTCCGAGAGGCCCTCGAGACCGCGACCTGGTCGGCCTCCGACGTGGCGCTCGTCGACGACCTGCTCGCCCGCCTCGGTCCGGTCCAGGACGCCGAGCGCGAGGAGAGCGGGTTCTACGACATCGAGGAGATGGACGACCTCTCCGCGTACGGCGTCAGCGACGTCCGGGCCTTCTCCGACCGGAGGGCCCCCACCGACTCGCGCCGGGCCGAGGTGACCCCCACCGACGCGCGCGCCCGTCTGCTCGCCGGCCGGATCGAGCGCGCGTCGGGGTACGCCCACGTCCTCGTCGACGAGGCGCAGGACCTCTCGCCGATGCAGTGGCGGATGGTGGCCCGGCGCGGCCGGTCCGCCTCGTGGACGGTCGTCGGCGACGCCGCACAGGCCTCGTGGCCGGACCTCGCCGAGGCGTCGCGCGCCCGGGAGGAGGCGTTCGCGGGGCTCGAGCGCCGGCAGTTCCACATGGACACGAACTACCGCAACGCGCGCGAGATCTTCGACCACGCGCGCGACGTCATCCTGCCTCTCGTGCCGGACGCGGACATTCCGGTGGCGGTGCGGGAGACGGGGGTCCACCCGGTGGACCGCGTGGTCGAAGGCTCCATGGTGCACGAGGTGTCCGACGCGGTCGAGCAGGTGCTCACCGAGGTCGACGGCTCGGTGGCGGTCGTCACGCCGCGGCGCTGGGCCGAGCGGCTCGCGTCGCTCGACGGCGCGGGCGACGGTCGCGTCCGGCTCATCGACCCGATGTCGACCAAGGGCCTCGAGTGGGACGCCACGGTCGTCGTCGACCCGGACGCCATCGCCGAGGAGTCCCCCGGCGGGGTGCGCGTCCTCTACGTCGTCCTCACCCGCGCCGCGCACCGGATGCACGTGCTGCGCACCGCCTGACCCGGCCGCGCCGCGCGGGGCTCAGTCGAGGAGGGTGTGGCGCTGGATGATCTCGTGCCGCCCGGGGCCGACGCCGATCGCCGACACCCGCGCCCCGATGAGCTCCTCGACGCGCAGCACGTACCGCTGGGCGGCCTCCGGCAGGTCGTCGAACTCGCGGCACCCCGAGATGTCCTCCCACCAGCCGTCGAGCATCTCGTAGACGGGCTTCGCGTGGTGGAAGTCGGTCTGGCTCACCGGCATCTCCTCGTGCCGCACGCCGTCGACCTCGTAGGCGACACAGACCGGCACCTGCTCGAAGCCGGTCAGCACGTCGAGCTTGGTGATGACGAAGTCGGTGACGCCGTTGACGCGCGTCGCGTACCGCCCGATGACGGTGTCGACCCAGCCGCAGCGCCGGGGCCGCCCCGTCGTCGTCCCGTACTCGGCGCCGGTCTTGCGCAGCGTCTCGCCGTCGGCGTCGAAGAGCTCGGTGGGGAACGGCCCCTCGCCCACGCGGGTCGTGTACGCCTTGAGGATCGCGATGACCCGCGACACCCGCGTCGGCGGGATGCCGGACCCGGTGCACGCACCACCGGCCGTGGCCGACGACGACGTGACGAACGGGTACGTGCCGTGGTCGACGTCGAGCAGGGTCGCCTGGCCCGCCTCGAGCAGCACGTTCTCGCCGGCGTCGAGCGCCTTCTCGAGCACGAGGGAGGTGTCCGCGACCATCGGCCGCAGCCGCTCCGCGTAGCCCAGCAGCTCCTCGACGACGAGGTCGACGTCGACGGCGCGGGTGTTGTAGATCTTCACGAGCACCTGGTTCTTGAACCCCAGTGCCGCCTCGACCTTCTGCCGCAGGATCCCCTCGTCGAAGAGGTCCTGCACCCGGATGCCGATCCGGTTCATCTTGTCGGCGTACGTGGGGCCGATCCCGCGACCGGTCGTCCCGATCTTCCGCTTGCCGAGGAAGCGCTCGGTGACCTTGTCGAGGGTCCGGTTGTACGGCGCGATGACGTGGGCGCTCGCCGAGACGACGAGCTTGGAGGTGTCGACGCCCCGGGCCTGGAGCCCGTCGAGCTCCTGGAAGAGCACCTCGAGGTCGATGACCACCCCGTTGCCGATGACGGGGGTCACCGACGGCGTGAGGATGCCCGACGGCAGCAGGTGCAGCGCGTACTTCTCGCGCACACCGTCCTCACCCTCGATGACGACGGTGTGCCCCGCGTTGTTGCCCCCGTTGAACTTCACGACGTAGTCGACGTCGGTGCCCATGAGGTCGGTGGCCTTGCCCTTGCCCTCGTCGCCCCACTGGGCGCCGACCAGCACGATCGCCGGCATCCCGGCTCCTTCCGCAGCGTGCGCCGGGACGTCGGTGCCCCGGCGTGGCGAAGGCCCCTCGCGGATCGCGCCGGGGCCTCGTCCACCTCACCCTACCGCGCCGCGCCAGGGCGCCGCCCGGGCGGCCGCACCCCGGGCACGGGTGTCAGTGGCGCCGGCCCGCGAGCACCCAGCCGAGCTGGAAGCGGGTGTCGACCCCGTTGACGGCCATCAGCCGGGCGACCCGCCGGCGCACGGTGCGCAGGCTCACCCCGAGGTGGCGTGCGATCGCCTCGTCCTTGAGGCCGAGCTCGAGCAGCTCCACGAGCGGGGGGTCGTCCTCGCCCCGCGCGTCGGCCGACGGCACCGGGACGGCGTGCCGCCACGCGAGGTCGAAGTACGCCGTGTACAGCCGGACGACGAGCGGGTCCCGGAGCAGGACGTACCCGGCGTCGAGGTCGTCCCAGGCGCCGAGGGCCACGACGGCGGTCTCGCCGAAGACGGCGAACTCGGTGGCGGTGGCGGGCAGGACGCGCTGGTCCTCGCCGGCCTCGGCCCAGAGGCCGAGCCAGCGCTGCCCCCCGAGGGTCGTGAGGACCTCGGCCGGGTACACGGCGCGCTGGCTGTCGCCCCGCTCCATCCGCTCCCGGGTCGCCCGGACCGTCGCCGCGTCGAGCGCCGGCCCCTGCTCGACGGTGAGGACGAAGTTCCGCACCATCCCGCGGCTCTCGGTCAGCAGCTGGTTGACGACCGACCCCGTGGCCGTGCCCGGCAGCTCCTCGGCCCGGGTGTCGCGCGCCCCCAGGCTCCGGCTCGTCGCGCGGGCGAGCATCTCGGTGGCCTGGTCGAGGTCGCGGCGCCGTTCGTCGATGCGGTCGCGCTCGCGACGCAGCTGCTCCTCGAGGACGAGCAGCACGCCGCCGTCGGGGTCCGGGACTCCGCCCCCCATCCGTGGACCCCCTCGCCCGCGCGCGACCCCGGTGTGGCCAGAAGTTGTCAGTGGCCGACAAGTGTCGCACGAAACGGTGCAGTGCGTGCAGGATGGCGAGGACCGGGGGTGCAGGGGACCATCGGGTGGCGCTCGCCGCGTCCGTCGCGGCGAGCCCTCCCCCGGTGGCACGTCCTCGGTCGGCGGAGGGGCCCGGACCACCCGGGCCCCTCCGCCTCCGAGGTCACAGTCCGAGCGCGCGCGCCCCGGTGGCGCTCGAGGCGCGGAGGAACTCCGCGCAGCGGTGCCGTTCCTCCTCCTCGCCGATGGCGCCGGCCGCCGTCGAGAGCGCCGCCAGGGCACGGAGGAAGCCGCGGTTCGGCTCGTGCTCCCACGGGACCGGGCCCTGCCCGCGCCAGCCGCTGCGCCGAAGGGCGTCGAGGCCGCGGTGGTAGCCGGTCCGGGCGTAGGCGTAGGCCTCGACGGGCCGGTCGTCCGCGAGTGCGTCCTCGGCGAGCACCGCCCAGGCGAGGGATGAGGCCGGCTGTGCGGCCGCCACCTGGTCCGGGGCCACCCCGCGGTCGAGCGCCGCGGCGGCGGGGTCCTCGGGCAGGTGGGTGGGCGGGATGCCGAGCAGGTCGTTGGTCATGCCCCGAGCGTAGAGAACGCGCCGCGCACCTCGACGGGTGCACGGCGCGTTCGGGGTCGGCCGGGGCCGACGGTGGTGCTGCTCAGCCCTGGTGGGTCCCGGCGGAGCGGAGGTTCTGGCACGCCTCGACGACGCGCTGGGCCATCGCCGCCTCGGCCGCCTTGCCCCAGGCGCGCGGGTCGTACTGCTTCTTGTTGCCCACCTCGCCGTCGATCTTCAGGACGCCGCTGTAGTTCTCGAACATCCAGCCGGCGACCGGGCGGGTGAAGGCGTACTGGGTGTCGGTGTCGACGTTCATCTTCACGACGCCGTAGTCGACGGCGGCCGAGATCTCCTCGGGCAGCGACCCGGAGCCACCGTGGAACACGAGGTGGAACGGCTTGTCGTTCGCCGTGCCGAACTCGGCGTGCACCGCGTCCTGCGCCGCCTTGAGGACCTCGGGGCGGAGCTTGACGGCGCCGGGCTTGTAGGCCCCGTGGACGTTGCCGAAGGTGAGGGCGGTCATGTAGTAGCCGTTCTCGCCCGTGCCGAGGGCGCGCGCCGTGGCGATGGCGTCCTCCGGCGTGGAGTAGAGCTTGTCGTTGATCTCGTTGGCGACGCCGTCCTCCTCGCCGCCGACGACACCGACCTCGATCTCGAGGATGACGTTCGCGGCGCGGCACTGCGCGAGCAGCTCCTCGGCGATCTGGAGGTTCTCGTCGAGCGGGGTGGCCGAGCCGTCCCACATGTGCGACTGGAAGATCGGGAGGCCGCCGGCCCTGACCCGCTCGGCCGAGGCTGCGAGCAGCGGGCGCACGAACGTGTCGAGCTTGTCCTTCGGGCAGTGGTCGGTGTGGAGGGCGATGTTCACCGGGTAGTTCTTCGCGACCTCCTCGGCGTACGCGGCGAGGGCCTTGGCGCCGGTGACCATGTCCTTGATCGTCGAGCCGGAGGCGTACTCACCGCCACCGGTGGAGACCTGGATGATCCCGTCGGAACCGGCCTCGGCGAAGCCGCGGATCGCGGCCGTCACGGTCTGGCTCGACGTGATGTTGATGGCGGGGTAGGCGAACGAGCCGTTCTTGGCCCGGTCGAGCATGTCGGCGTAGACCTCAGGCGTTGCGATGGGCACGATGTTCTCCTCGTGACGTGAAATGTGCCGTACGTCGACGATCCTTCCACGGACCCGCTGCGGCGTCGCGGGCCTGTCCGTACCCGCGAGTAGACCCCGGACGGGGGAACGGGGCGGCGCGTGCGCGCCGCCCCGTTCGCGACCTCCCGGCCCCTACAACCGGGGGCGGTCGTCCAGTGGGCCCTCCGGGGGCCCCCTGCCATCAGCGCACCGGTCACCGCGGTTTCCGTGCCTGATCACGGCAATCATGGACCAGAGCGGCCGTTCCGATGAACTCCGTCCACGGAGACATCGTTGTCGGACCCCGGCGGCGTGACCGGTGTCACCGCGTGGGGCCGGTGGGGCGTCCCCCCTCGAGCGAATGGGTAGCAGTGCTCAGGCGCCCTCGCCCCCGCGTCGCCACGCTGGGGCCATGGAGACCCGCGCCCCGCTCGACGCCCGCGCCATCGCCGCCGCGACGCCCGCCTCACGCCACCGCGCCGTCGACCTGCTCCGGGTCGCCGCGCTCGGGGTCGTCGTCCTCGGTCACTGGCTCGTCGCTGCCGTCACCGTCCACGACGGGACGCTGGTCACCGGTGCGGTGCTCGACCTGGCCTCCTGGACGCACCCGCTGACCTGGGTCTTCCAGGTGATGCCGGTGTTCTTCCTCGTCGGCGGCTACGCGAACGCGGTGTCCTGGAGGCGTTCCCGCGAGCGCGCCGTGACGTGGCCCGTATGGCTGCGCGGCCGGCTGCGGCGGCTGCTCGTCCCGGTCGTGCCGTTGCTCCTCACGTGGGTGGCGCTCCTCGCCGTGGCCGACGCGGCGGGGGTGGACCGGGGCGCCCTGCGCACCGCCTCGCAGGTGGCGCTGGTCCCCACCTGGTTCCTCGCCGCGTACGTCGTCGTGTGTGCGCTCGCCCCGCTCACCCTGCGGCTCTGGGAGCGCTTCGGCTGGGCCAGCGTCGGGGCCGGGCTGCTGCTCGGTGGGCTCGTCGACCTCGTGAGCCTGACGACCGGGCCGTGGTGGGTCGGCTTCGCCAACTACGTCGTCGTCTGGTCCACGGTGCACCAGCTCGGGTACGCGTGGCTCGACGGCCGGCTGGAGGGCACGACGCGCCGCCTCGCGATGGCCGCCGTCGGCGGCGCAGGGCTCGTCGCCCTCGTCGCGCTCGGCCCCTACCCGATCTCGATGATCGGCCTGGACGGCGCCACCGTGAACAACTCGTTCCCGACCCGCGTCACGCTCGGGTTCCTCGGGCTGCTGCAGGCCGGAGTCGTCCTCGCCCTCGAGCCGGCCCTCTCCCGCTGGCTCGCACGCGACCGTCCGTGGGCCGTCACGGTCCGGCTCGGGTCCCGGATGATGAGCGTCTACCTGTGGCACCTCACGGTGATGGTGCTCGTCATCGGCGGGGCGCTGCTCCTCGACGGGGTCGGGCTCGGCCCGGAGCCGCTGTCCGCACGGTGGTGGCTCACCCGCCCGCTCTGGTGGGCCGGCCTGGGGCTCGCCACCGTGGCCGTGGTCGCCGCCGTCGGGCGGTTCGAGCAGGTCCGGCCGGCCGTCGGCCGGGTCCCGGCGTGGCGTCCGGTGCTCGCCACCGCACTCGGCTGCGGCGGGCTCGGTGTCATGGCCGCCCGCGGCCTCGTCGACTCCGGCGGGCTCAGCTGGTGGTGGGCGGCCCTGCCCGTGGCCGGGGTGGCCCTCGTCAGCGCGGGGGGCTCGGAGCGACGAGGTCGTCCCGACGTGCCGTGAGGTGCGCACGCTCGACGTCGTTGCGGCACCGGCCGATCGCCACCTCGAGGGCGTCGACTGCAGCCGCGGTCTCTCCGAGGCGGGCCAACAGCTCGCCGCGGACCGCCGGCACGCGGTGGCTCGTCGGCAGCTCGGCGTCGAGCCCCTCGAGGGCCACCAGCCCCGCGGCCGGGCCGTCGCGCTCCGCGAGGGCCACCGCCCCTGCCAGCCGTACGGCAGGGGACGGGTTGACCTGCAGGAGTGAGTCGTACGCGTCGCACACGACGTCCCACCGGGTCTCGGCGGCCGTGGCGGCCGTCGCATGGGCAGCGCCGATGAGCGCCTGCAACCGGTAGGACTCGGTGAGCGGGTCGGGATCCGGGCCGAGCGCGGCGAGGATGCCCAGCGCCTCGGTCACCTCGTCGGCGTGCCAGCGCCCCCGGTCCTGGTCGGGCAGGAGCACCAGACGGCCCCGGCCGTCGACCCGGGCGTCGCGCCGCGAGTGCTGGAGGAGCATGAGGGCGAGCAGCGCCCGGAGCACCCGCTCCTCGGGCCGGAGGGCGAGGGTCACCCGCACGAGACGGATCGCGCTGCCCGCGAGGTCGGCCCGCAGCAGGTCCGGCCCGGAGCCGGGCGCGTAGCCTGCCGTGAAGGCGAGGTAGGCCGTCTGGGCCACTGTCCTCAACCGTTGCGGCAGGGCCGTGGCACCCGGGACCCCGTAGGGGATCCCCGCGGCGACGATCTTCTTCTTCCCCCGGGTGATCCGCGCGGCCATCGTGGCGTCGGGGACGAGGAAGAGCCGGGCGATGTCGGCGGTCGGCACCCCGACGACGAGCCGCAGCGCAAGGGCGCTCGCGACCTCAGGGGCCAGCGAGGGGTGGCAGCAGAGCAGGACGAGGCGGAGCACGTCGTCCTCGACGAGGTCCCCGGGGTCGGCCATGCCTCCTCCTCCCGCCACGCGCTCCGCGTCCACGACGAGCAGCGGTTCCTTCCGTGCTGCCATCGCCTCGGCGCGCAGCCGGTCGAGCACCCGGCGCCGGGCGGCGGTGAGCAACCAGGCCGCGGGTGTGTCGGGCACGCCGTCCTCCGGCCAGCGCCGGGCGGCCGCCTCGACCGCGTCGCCGAGGGCGTCCTCGACGAGGTCCAGCCGGCGGAACTGCCCGAGGAGGAGGGCCACGAGTCGCCCCCACTCCCCGCGCACGACCTCGGTGAGCGCGTCGTGCGGGCTCACGCCGAGTCGTACCCCTCGATCGAGAGGACCGGGCGGATCTCCACCGTGTACGACGGCGGCAGCAGCCTCCCGGCGGCGACGGCGACGTCGAGGTCGGGCAGCTCGACGTCGTAGTAACCGCCGATCTGCTCGGCGAGCTCGACGAACGGCCCGTCGGTGACGACCCGCTCGGCACCCCGCCCCGGGGACAGGGTGGTCGCCGTGTCGGCGTCGGCGAGGGCCCCGCTGGCCAGCCGCCTGCCGTGCTCGTCGACGTACCGCTCGAACGCGTGGTGGGCGTCGAAGTACTCCTGGCGCGCCTCCGGGCCGGCCGACTCCCACTCCCCCGCCGCGTAGGCGACGAGGACGACGTAGCGCCTCACGACGAGGCCTCGTCCCGGTCGTCGGCGACCATGTCACGGAACTCGATGAGCTCCCCGCGCCCGGCGAACTCGGTGCAGACGCGCACGAGGTCGGCCCGGTCGGAGGTGTCCACGAGGTAGAAGCCGACCACCTGCTCGACGGACTCGGTGAACGGCCCGTCGGTGACGAGCGCGCCCCCGGACCCGTCGGGGCGCATCGAGACGGCCTGCACGGACGGCGTGAGCGGCCCGGCGGCGACGATGCGGTGCCCTCCGTCGGCGAGGTCGCGGTGGAACTGCTCGTGCGAGCGCATCCCCTTCTCGTGCTCCTCGGGGGGCAGCTCGGCCCACGCGGCCTCGGGGGCGGGAAGCAGGACGAGGTGGCGGCTCATGGGGTGGCTCCTTCGGTCACGGGTCGCCGTCGCGCGACCTCACCCCGATGACGAACGGGCCGGGTCGGTATCGACAGGTCTACCGGACGTCCGACCCGCGGAGGGCGGCAACGGCCCACCGAGTGGTCAGGACAGGGCGTCCGAGAGGAGCCGCAGGGTCTCCTCGCGTGCCGGTCCCCGGTCGGCGTCGGTGCCCTCCACGGCCCCGGCCACCGGGTGGACCATCACCTCGTCGACGCCGAACGTGGTGGCGAGCTCTCGCACCTGCGCCGCCGCCCGGTCCGGCGTCCCGACGACCCATCGGGCCAGCATCTCGTCGGCGAGCGCGCCATGGGACGCGGGGACGTCCTGCGCCTGCGCCTCCTCGACGAGCAGCTGGGCCCGCAACGGCTGCCCGGTGCGGAGGGCGACCATCGAGCGCAGGTTGGGCAGGGCCAGTCGGCGTGCCTCCTCGGCACTGTCCGCGACGACCACGTTGACGGTGAGCAGGGTGCGCGGCTCCGGGTGCGCCTCCGACGGCCGGTAGCCGTCGCGGTAGAGCGCGAGCGCCTCGGCGGTGCCGCGGCCCGAGAAGTGGTGCGCGAAGACGTAGGGCAGCCCGCGGGAGGCTGCGAGCCGGGCCGAGTAGTCCGAGGAGCCGAGCAGCCACACGGTCGGGACGGAGGCCGCGCGGGGCGTGGCGCGCAGCACGTGATCACCCGTCGGGAGCCGCAGCGCAGCCCCCTCCGGCGCCATCATCGCGAGGATGGTGTCGACGTGGTCCGGGAAGCGGTCGACGGCGTCGGCGTCGACACCGCCGGCGCCCGAGCGCAGGGCCCAGGCGGTCACCGGGTCGGTGCCGGGCGCGCGACCGATCCCGAGGTCGACCCGGCCGGGGAAGGCGGCCTCCAGGAGCGCGAACTGCTCGGCGACGACGAGCGGCGCGTGGTTCGGGAGCATCACGCCACCGGAGCCGACCCGGATGCGCTGGGTCGCGGCGGCCACGGTGGCGACCAGGACCGGCGGGTTCGTCGCCGCGACGGCGGGCATGTTGTGGTGCTCGGCCAGCCAGTACCGCCGGTAGCCGTGCTCGTCGGCGACTCGTGCGAGCGCCCGCGTCGCGGCGACGGCGTCACGGCTGGTCTGGTCGCTGCGGACCGGGACGAGGTCGAGGACGGACAGGGCGGGGGTGGGTGCGGGGCTCACCCGGTGGTCAGCGGACGGGGCCCCCGCGCTATTCCGCGGCCCCGGCGTCGGGGCTCGCGTGCGGGCGCTGGTCGAAGACGTGCCGCCGCACCCACGCGTGCATCGCGACGGCCGCGGCCGCCCCCGCGTTGATCGACCGCGTCGAGCCGAACTGGGCGATGTGGAGGACGACGTCGCACGCGCGGACCATCTCCGAGGTCAGCCCGGCCCCTTCCTGCCCGAGGACGAGGACGCAGGCCCGCGGCAGGTCGTGGGTCTCGAGCGCGACCGCACCCGGCACGTTGTCGAGGCCGACGAGCGGCAGCCGCTCGCCCGCCGGGCCCCCCGTGGCCGCCCAGGCGACGAGGGCGGCGACGTCCGGGTGGTGGTGCTCGTGCTGGTAGCGGTCGGTGACCATCGCCCCCCGGCGGTTCCAGCGCCGCCGCCCGACGACGTGGAAGGACGCGGCGTTCATCGCGTTCGCCGTGCGGACCACCGAGCCGATGTTGAAGTCGTGGGACCAGTTCTCGATCGCGACGTGGAAGGGGTGCCGCCGGGTGTCGAGGTCGGCGACGACGGCGTCCATCCGCCAGTACCGGTACCGGTCGACGACGTTGCGCCGGTCGCCGTCGCGGAGCAGGTCGGGGTCCCAGTGCGCGCCATCCGGCCACGGCCCGGCCCATGGGCCCACGCCGACCTCTCGCTCCTCCACGCGGACGAGCCTAGGCGTCGGCCCACCCGCGCCCGAGCCGTCCACCGCTCAGCCCGCGTTCAGCCCACCCTCGGCCCGACCACCTACCCTGATCGGGTGATGCACGCGCTCGGGCCGAACTGGATGGACCCCCAGTACCTCTTCGACACGTACGGGACCGCCTTCTTCTGGCTGTCCCTGCTCATCGTCTTCGTCGAGTGCGGCCTGTTCTTCCCGATCCTGCCCGGCGACTCCCTGCTCTTCGCGATCGGCATCTTCATCGCCGGCGACCAGCTGCACGTCAACCTCTTCGTCGCGATGGGCGCCCTGTTCGTCGCGGCCTTCGCAGGGAACGTCGTCGGGTACGAGATCGGCCGTGCCATCGGCGCCCCGCTCCGAGAACGCGACGGCCGCATCGTCAAGCGCGAGTACTTCGAGAAGACCGAGGCCTTCTTCGAGCGCTACGGCGCCCGCGCCCTGGTCCTCGGCCGGTTCGTGCCGATCGTGCGCACGTACATCACCATCGTCGCCGGGATCGGGCGGATGGAGCGGCGGCACTTCTTCACCTGGTCGGCCGTCGGCGCCGCGCTCTGGGTCGGCATCGTCATGGTCGCCGGGTACTTCCTCGGCGGTGTGCCGCTCGTCCGCGACAACCTCGAGGCCGCGATCCTGCTCATCGTCGTGCTCTCGGTCGTGCCGATGGGGGTCGAGTACCTCCGCCACCGCCGTGACGCGCGGATGTCGCGCGCGGAGGTCCTCCGGGAGTCGACCGAGGTCGTCGACGACGTCGAGCACGGCTGACCGCACGGACCCGGACGCCTGCCGTGTGACCGAGCAGACGCCGCCACGGCCCGCGGACCGGAGGAGAGTGGAAGGGGACGTCTCGTCCCCTGTCCACCGACCGAAGGACGGCCATGAACAGACTCCAGGACCGGACCGCGCTCGTGACCGGAGCGGCGAGCGGCATCGGGAGGGCCATCGCCCTCCGCCTCGCCGAGGAGGGCGCCCGCGTGGTCGTCACCGACATCGACGACGACGGCGGCCGGGAGACCGTCGACCGCGTCGCGAGCGCGGGTGGCACGGCCGTCTTCGTCCACCACGACGTCGTGAGCGAGGCCGACTGGGACCTCGCCTGCGACACCGCCCGTGAGCACTTCGGCGGCCTCGACGTGCTCGTCAACAACGCGGGCATGGGGGACCTCGCCCCCATCGAGGACACGACGCTGGCGGCGTGGGAGCACACGATCGCCATCGACCAGACAGGGGTCTTCCTCGGGATGCGCACCGCGGCACCGCTGCTCAAGGCCTCGGGCAACGGCTCGGTCGTCAACATCAGCTCGATCTTCGGGACGAGCGGTGGCTTCGGCAGCTCCCCGGCGTACCACGCCGCGAAGGGCGCCGTCCGGACGCTGACGAAGAACGTCGCCCTGCACTGGGCGACCGAGGGGGTGCGGGTCAACTCGATCCACCCGGGCTTCATCGACACCCCGATCCTCGACGAGGCGCGCGGCACCCCCTTCGAGGACGCGATGATCGCGATGACCCCGATGGCGCGGCTCGGCCGCCCGGACGAGGTCGCCGCGGCCGCCGCCTACCTCGCGAGCGACGACGCGTCGTTCGTCACCGGCCTCGAGCTGTACGTCGACGGCGGGTACATCGCCCGGTGACCTCCGGGCTCAGCCGCCGAGGTCGATGAGACCCCGGCGGTGCGCCTCGGCGACGGCCGCCGTACGGTCCTGGACCCCGAGCTTGGCGAAGGCCCGGATGAGGTGGGTCTTGACCGTCGCCTCCCCGATGAACAGGGCCCGGCCGACCTCCGCGTTCGACATCCCGCGGGCGACGAACCCGAGCACCTCGACCTCCCGCCCGGTCAGCTCGGGCAGGGCGGGCGCCCGCAAGCGGTCGGCGAGCCGCGCCGCGACAGGTGGCGCCAGGACCGTCTCGCCGCGCGCCGCCCGCCGGATGGCGTCGGTGAGGACGGACGTCGGCGCGTCCTTGAGCAGGTAGCCCCGGGCCCCCGCCTCGACGGCCCGGACGATGTCGGCGTCGGTGTCGTAGGTGGTGAGCACGAGGACGTGGGGGGCGCCCGGCAGCGAGCGGAGCCGGGCAGTGGCCTCCGCACCGTCCATCACCGGCATCCGCAGGTCCATGAGGACGACGTCGGGGGTCAGACGTGGCACGAGGGCGAGCGCCTCGGCGCCGTTCGCCGCCTCACCGACGACGTCGAGGTCGGGCTCCTCCCCGAGCACGGCGACCATCCCGGCGCGCACGACCGGGTGGTCGTCGACGACGAGCAGCCGGATCACCGCGGCACCTCCACGCGCAGCGTGGTCCCGGCTCCCGGCGCGCTGGTCAGGCCGACCTCGCCCCCGACCTGGGCGGCGCGGGAGCGCACCCCGTCGAGCCCGAAGCCGTGGCGGTCCGCCTCGGGGTCGAAACCGCGGCCGTCGTCGGTGACGGTGAGGACGACCCGTGCCGGCTCGTAGGCCAGGGAGAGCGCCACGTGACCGGCGGACGCGTGACGGCGCACGTTGGAGAGGGCCTCCTGTGCGGTCCGCAGGAGGACGACCTCGGAGACGCCTCCGAGCGGCGCGGGCTCGCCGTCGACGGTGACGTCGGCACGCAGACCGGCCTCGCTGCTCACGGCGTCGCCGAGGCGCTGCATCGCCTCGACGAGGGTGCGGGACTGGAGGTGGCCGGGTGTCAGCTCGGCGACGATGAGCCGGGCCTCCGCGAGGTTGTCGACCGCCGTCCGCTCGACGAGCGAGAGCCGCTCGCGGGCGGTCTCGACGTCACCCCGGGCGAGCGCGGACTCGGCGGCCCGGGTCAGGGTGACGACCGAGGTGAAGCCCTGCGCGAGGGTGTCGTGGATCTCGCGGGAGATCCGCTCCCGCTCGTCCTGGACGCCCCGGTCGCGCTCGACGGCGGCGAGCCGAGCCTGGGTGGCGCGCAGCTGGTCGATGGTCGCGGCTCGCCCCTCGGCCTCGCGGACGATGCGGTTGATGAAGAGGCCGAGGGCCAGCGAGAGGCTCATCGAGATGACGCTGCTCATGAGGATCGGCACGAGGCCGGACGGGGTGAACTCCACCTGCGCCCACCGCACGGCGCCGAAGGAGGTCAGCGCGAGGGCGGTCCCGGCGACGGCGTTGCGGGTCGAGAGCATCGCCCACATCTGCGGGAAGAGGGCGAAGAAGAGCAGCCAGCTCTCGGTGCCGGGGTCGACCCACTGGATCCCGAGCAGCGCGGCCCACGCGACGAGGTGGTAGCCGACGCCGTAGCGCTCGCCCTGGTGACGCAGCCCCCGCGCCCCCAGGGTGAGGTAGGCGACCGCGACGACGCCGAGCAGGGCGAAGGACGGACCCCGCCCGTGCGGCCCGGGGTCGTCGAGCACGGTGACGAGGACGGCCGCGCACCACACCGCGGCGAGGACGCCGTGCCAGTAGGGCTCCTGGCGCCGCCACATGGCGACGAAGTCCTCCTGCGAGGTCCGCGTCGGCGCGGTCGTGACGTCGTCCACGCGACCCATCATCCCCGGCGAGCAGCGATCGCTCACACCGTGCCGCGCTTGAACCAGCGGAAGGTGGTGGCGCAGAGGACGAGGCCGGCGACGGCCCACGCCGCGAGGACGAGCAGGGTGCGCCCGGACTCCCACGAGCCGGCCATCTCCAGGCTCGCCATGTCGTCGGGGTAGAACACCGCCCGCATCCCCTGGGCGATCCACTTGAGCGGGAAGAGCGCGGCCACCTGGCGCAGCCACTCCGGGACGCTGTCCCAGCCGATGTAGACGCCGGAGATGAACTGCAGGACGAGCATCGGGCCGATGACGACCGCCCCGATGGACCGCGAGGACGAGAGGGACGAGTAGGCCACCCCGAGAACGGTTCCCGCCACCAACCCCAGGCCGAAGACGGCGACGAGGAGCAGCCACCTGCTCGCCTCCCCCGGCATCGGCACGTCGAAGGCGAACCGGGCGACGACGAGCAGGATCGTCAGCTGGAGCACGGAGGTCACCGCGACGAGGCCGACCTTGCCGAGGAAGTACGCGACGGGCGGCATCGGCGTCGAGCGCAGCCGCTTCAGCGAGCCGTCGTCACGCTCCGTGGCCACGGACAGCGCCATCGTCTGGAAGCTCGTGAGGAGCACGCCCGCGGCGACCATCCCGGGCAGGAAGTAGTGGCCCGCCGTCATCCCGGACTCGTTGTCCTCGAACTGCCCGGAGAAGATCACCGAGAAGAGCGAGAGCAGCAGGATCGGGAAGAGGAAGCTGAAGAAGACGGCCTCCTTCTCCCGCGAGTACATCTTCAGCTCGACGCGGGTGCGGTCGAGGCCGATGGCGAGGGCGTTCATGCCGGGACCTCCGTGTGGTCGGTGACGTGGGGGGCGATGAGCTCGAGGTAGGTGTCCTCGAGGGAGGGCCGCGCCACCGTGAGCTCGGGGACCTCGCCGGGGAAGCGGGCCGCGAGGGCGGCGACCTCGGCGGTCGGCGTGGCGGTGCGCACGCTGCGCCGGGTCCCGTCCTCCTCCCAGGAGACCGTCGCCTCCTCGGTCTGGCGGCCGCCGAGGTTGGCGGGGGTGTCGAGGGCGAGCAGTTTCCCGGCGGCGATGACGCCGACCCGGTCGGCGAGCTGTTCGGCCTCGTCGAGGTAGTGCGTCGTGAGGAGGATCGTCGTGCCGTCGCTGGCCAGGCCGCGGATGAGGCCCCAGAAGTCGCGGCGGGCCTGCGGGTCGAACCCCGTCGTCGGCTCGTCGAGGAAGAGCAGCTCGGGCCGGCCCACGATGCCGAGGGCGACGTCGAGGCGGCGACGCTGCCCGCCGGAGAGCCCGGTGATGCGGTCGTCCGCCTTCTCCGAGAGGCCGGTCGCCTCGATGACCTCGTCGACGTCACGAGGCGTCCGGTAGCAGCGTGCGGTGCTGCGGAGCGCCTCGCGTGGCGTCAGGAGGTCCAGGCCCCCGGTGGTCTGGAGGACGATGCCGATCCGGTCCCGCCAGGCGAGCGGTGCCCGGTGGGGGTCCGTGCCGAGGACCGACACCTCCCCGCCGTCGCGGTGGCGGAAGCCTTCGAGGATCTCGACGGTCGTCGTCTTGCCGGCGCCGTTGGGGCCGAGGAGGGAGAACACCTCGCCGGTCTCGACGTCGAGGTCGAGCCCGTCGACGGCGCGGTGGCTGCCGTAGGTCTTCGTGAGGCCGCGGATGCGGAGTGCCGGTGCTGTCATACCTCCAGCGTGCTCGGTTCCGGGCTGGGGCGCGACGCCCGGGCGGTGGACGCTCCGTCCACCGACCGGTGGACGGCCAGCGCGGCGAGCCCCGCGACGGCGAGTCCCGCCACGCCCGCGACCACGTACGCAGTACGGGGCCCGGCGAGGGTCCCGACGGCGCCCCCGAGGGCGAGCGCGAGCGCCGAGGCGCCTCGTGAGAGGCCGCTGACGAGGGCGACGACCGAGCCACGGCGGGCCGGGTCGAGCTCGTCGAGGAGGAGGGCCATGACGAGGGCGTTGACCACGCCGAGCAGCAGCCCGACGCCGGCACCGAAGCCGAGGAAGACGACGTAGCCGGGGGCGAGACCCTGCCCCACCTGGGCC
>CAVPXT010000005.1:0-272955 GCA_963709785.1 uncultured Actinomycetota bacterium
CGCAAGGGTCTCCTGGAGCCACGTGAGGAAGTCGTAGAGGGCCAGCGCGTGGTGCAGCGGCTCGTCCCCCTCGAGCGAGGCCGCCGCCTGCTCGAGCAGCTCGAGGTCCTCGTCGGTGTGCAGCCCGAGCCGCTCGCCGAGCACCAGCCGCACGTCGGTGAGGGCGGTGAGGAAGGACCGTGCCTGGTCCCGGTCGAGGGCCACTCGGTCGTCCTCGCGCAGCACCGCGGCGGAGGCGGCGAGGGCGGTCGCCTTCCGGTGTCGGAGCCCGCCCTCGGTGAGCCGGCGGAACTCCGCCGCGGCGGCGTCGTCCTCGCGGTGGGCCGTCGGCAGCAGGCGGTCCAGGGCGGGGTCCCGCGCCGGGGCCTCGGCGTCGGGGACCCGCGTCGCCGGGGCCTCCGCTCCCAGGGTCCAGCCGGCGACGAGCTCGTCGAAGACCGAGTCCCCGGTGGACGGGGCGTCGGGGGCCTCGAGGAGGTCGTGGACCTGGTCCATGAGCGAGGCCACGAGGGCGCGCTCGTCGGCGTCCAGGGTGGCCACGACGCGGCGGGCGTCGCCGCGACCGCTGCGGCGGAAGGCCCGGGCCATCAGGAGTCCTTCTGGAAGGTCGCCCACAGTCCGTAGCCGTGGAGCGCCTCGGTGTCGGCCTCCATCTGCTCCCGGCGGCCGTTCGCGACGACCGCGCGCCCCTCGGTGTGCACGAGCATCATGAGCTTCTCGGCCTTCTCCCGGGGGTAGGCGAAGTGCTCCTGGAGGACGTAGGTCACGTACGACATGAGGTTGACCGGGTCGTTCCACACGATCGTCACCCACGGGGTGTCCGGAGCCACGTCCCCCTCGGGGGTCACGACCTCCTCGGTCACGGGCGCGAGCGACACGTCCCCAAGGATAGGAGGGAGCGCGGCTCAGCCCCTCCCCCGGTTCCAGGAGTCGGCGTAGACCCCGTCGTCGACGGCGAGACCGCCCTCCCCGAGCTCGAGCGGACGGAAGGTGTCGACCATGACGGCGAGCTCGTCGAAGTACTCGACGCCGATCGAGGCCTCGGACGCGCCGGGCTGCGGGCCGTGCGCGTGGCCGCCGGGGTGGACCGACACCGAGCCCTTGCCGATGCCCGAGCCCTTGCGTGCCTCGTAGTCGCCGTCGACGTAGAACATGATCTCGTCGCTGTCGACGTTCGAGTGGTAGTAGGGCACCGGGATCGACAGCGGGTGGTAGTCGACCTTGCGCGGCACGAAGTTGCAGATGACGAAGTTCCAGCCCTCGAAGACCTGGTGCACCGGTGGCGGCTGGTGGACCCGGCCGGTGATCGGCTCGTAGTCGCGCACGTTGAAGGCGTAGGGGTAGAGACAGCCGTCCCACCCGACGACGTCGAGGGGGTGGAAGGGCAGCTCGTGGACCGTGCCCACGATCCCCCCGGGCCCGGTGCCGCGGTGCTTGAGGTACACCTCGGACTCGTCGGTGGGCTTGTCCCCCACGTCCTCCGCGAGGAGCGGGCCCTGGGGCGCCCGGAGGTCACGCTCGCAGTACGGGGCGTGCTCGAGGAGCTGGCCGTACTTGCTGAGGTAGCGCTTCGGTGGGGCGATGTGGCTGTTGGCCTCGATGCAGTAGGCGCGCAGCGGGTCCTTCGCGGACCGCGTCGGGATCCAGCGATGGGTGGTGGCCCGCGGGATGACCAGGTAGTCGCCCTCGGCGACGTCGAAGGCGCCGAAGACGGTCTCGACCCGGGCCCGCCCGCGCTCGACGTAGACGCACTCGTCGCCGACCCCGTTGCGGTACCAGGGGCTGGGCGCGCCGGCGACGACGTAGGAGATGCGGACGTCGCCGTTGCCGAGGACGAGGCGGCGTCCGGTGACCACGTCGGTGCCCTTGACGTCCTTGGCCGAGAACAGGTCGTGGAGCCTCAGGTGGCGGGGCGTCAGCGGGTGGTTGGGCGTCGTCGACAGGTCGCCGGGGGTCCACTCGCGGGCGCCGGAGATCGTCGACGGGATGTTGCGGTGGTAGAGCAGGCTGGAGTCCGAGCTGAAGCCCTCCTCGCCCATGAGCTCCTCGTAGTAGAGCTCGCCGGTCCTCCCGCGCTTCGCGGGGCGGCGGTGCTGGGTGTGCCGCTTCGGGGGGATGCTGCCCATCGCCTGGTAGTGCGCCACGGTCGTTGTCCACCTCGCTGTGGGTCGGGGGCCGGTGTCGGCCGCGTCCTGCTCACCCTAGGACGCCCGGAGGCGGCTGGCATCCCTGCACCCCGAGCTGGGGGCACAGTGGTCAGGGCTGTCCAGCCGAACCCCGGGATGGCAGCACAACCTGTCCACCCCGGCCGCTCGGACCCATCCGCCGAGGGCGAGGTCGGCGAGCCGGCACGGCGCATCGCCCGGATCCGGGTCGGAGAGCAGATCGTGGAGAGCACGAGCGGCGGAGCAGTGGACCTCTCGCCCGCCCCGGGTGACAATGGAGACGTCGAGCAGGAGGAGGCGCGATGACCGCGTCCACACAGCCCAACGGGATGATCCGGCGCTGAACCGTCCGTCGGCGGGGGCGCGGTGACGGTGGCGCACGCCTTCGCCTGGGTCCTCCACGTCGACCTCGACCAGTTCATCGCGGCCGTCGAGGTGCTGCGCCACCCCGAGCTGGCCGGTCGCGAGGTGGTCGTCGGCGGCCGGGGCGACCCGACGGAGCGGGCGGTCGTCTCGACGGCCTCCTACGAGGCGCGTGAGCGGGGTGTGCGCTCGGGGATGCCGCTGCGGGTGGCTGCGCGCAAGGCACCCGATGCGGTCTTCCTCCCGGTGGACGGCCCCCACTACCTCGCGGCGTCCGCCGAGGTCTTCGGTGCCGTCCGGGACCTCGGGCTCGTCGTCGAGGTGCTCGGCTGGGACGAGGGCTTCGTCGGGGGCGACACCGCGGACCCGGAGTCGCTGGCCCGATCGATCCAGGCGGCGGTGCTCGACCGGACCCGGCTGCACTGCTCGGTCGGCATCGGGGACAATCGGGTCCGGGCCAAGATCGCCACCGACTTCGGCAAGCCGCAGGGCGTCTACCGGCTCACCGCGGACAACTGGTTCGAGGTCATGGGCCACCGGGCCACCGCCGAGCTGTGGGGCGTCGGGTCTCGGGTGTCGGCCCGGCTGGCCGGCCACGGGATCCACACGGTGTCCGAGCTGGCGGAGGCCGACGAGGCGGTGCTCGTCGAGGAGTTCGGGCCGCGGATGGGCACCTGGTACGGCTCGCTCGGGCGCGGCGAGGGCAGCGCCGAGGTCGACGACACCCCGTGGGTGGCCCGCGGGCACAGCCGAGAGACGACCTACCAGCAGAACCTCACGACGGGTGACGAGGTGCGCGAGGCCGTGCGGGTGCTCACCGACCAGGTGCTCGAGGACGTGGCGCGCGAGGGCCGGCCTGTCGTGCGCATCGGCCTGAAGATCCGGTACGCACCGTTCTTCACGGTGAACCGCAGCCGCACGCTGCCGACGACGACCTCGGAGGCTGGTCCGGTGCACGACGTGGTGCAGGCGCTGCTCGCCGACAACCTCGAGGAGGGGCGCGAGGTGCGGCTGCTCGGCGTGCGCGCCGAGATGACGATGCCCGACGACGGCGACGACGTCGAGCGCACCCCGGTGCGCGGCCGCGTCTGACCTCGGCAGCGCCACACCCACCTCGTGGCGTCAGGCGGCGTCGAGCAGCGTCTCGAGGTGTCGTTCGAGGACGGACCCCTGCCCGGGCGTGCGCTCGGGCCCGCTGACGCCGGCCGGTGGGTCGCTGCCCCAACCGAGCAGCGGTGGAGCCGTGGACCGGTACCTGTGACCGGACGGCGTCCGCGTCTCCCACGTCATGGGAGAACCCCTCACCACGTGGACGTCCCACCCGGGGGCCTCCTTGACACCGTTGCAGCGGGCGCACTTGCCGCCACCGTTGCCGAAGGTCGTCTCGCCCCCGGCGCGGACCGGGTGGGTGTGGTCGGCCTGCACCACCGGTGCGTCACACCACGGCGTGGTGCACACGTCATCACGCAGCACGAGCATCCGCCGCAACAACCCGCCGAACACCCGCCGCCGGGAGTCCATCGCCACCAGGTCCCGACCGTGCGGGGACGTGTACACCCGCCGCAGCCACACCGACCCCGGGCCAGCGCCCCGCAGCCACGCCCGTGCCAGCGGCGCCGGCACCGACCCGTGCCCCGGGACCCGGGCCGGCTCCATCACCGACCGGCGTCCGTCGCCCGTGCCGAGCAGGGCCCGGTCCGTCATCACCAGCTGCACCTCCACCGGCTGCACCTGCCCGACCTCCAGGCCCGACATCAGCCGCAACGCGGTGTCCGCCGCGACCGCGCCCACCCCGCGACCCTCGGCGGCCTCGTCGGGAGACTGCCCACCCACCACGGACCGGGACCTGGCCTGCAACGCCGCGTACGCCCCGACCACCTCCCGCACCGGACCCAGCACGGACAGGTACGCCATCCCCTCCGGCGCCGGCCGCACACTCACCCGCCGCGAGCGCACCGCCGCCTCCATCCGCGCCACCACAGACGCCGCGTCGAGCTCCGCCGCGACCCGCCGCGCGGCCCGGCCCACCGCCCTCCACGACAACGACCCGTACAGGCTCCGCAACCGGGCATCCACCTCGGCCCGGTCCACCACGCTCAACGTCGCGGTCTCGCGAACCACCTCCACCACGTGCCGCTCCCCCATCACCCCGGCCTCCAACGCCGCCATGGCCCCCGGCAGCTCACGCACCACCGCCCGCGACACCCCCACGAACCGGTCCCCCAGCGTCGGGGACTCCCGCCGCGCCAACCCCACCTCCGAGCCCACACTGCGCAGCCCGTCCCGCGACCCCGACGGCCACCCGCGACCTGCGCACCGCCTCCACCGCCCGCGCCTGACACGCGACCGCCGCCCCCTTCAACCGCTCCAGCTCCGCCACCAACGCCACCCGCTCACCGTCGGAGAGCGACCCGACGTCGATGCGCGACAACGACTCCCGCACCTCCGCCACCCCCGCCGACGGACCCGCCCTGCCACCATCGCCGACCGGCCCCCGGTCGGCGACTCCGCTCACGATCCCCTCCATGAACCAAACCTAGACGCCACCACCGACAGCCCACTTGGGCCGGGCGGCCGAGTGCGCGGAGCACGTCCTCCCCCTCTTCGAGTCGGCCAGGCCGCACGACCACCGGCCCCGCGAGGCGATCGAGGCCGCTCGCGTCGTGGGTGCGCGGTGAGCTCGCGATGATGCCGGCCCGGGCGGCCGGCGGCCACGCCATGGGCGCGGCCCGCGACCTCGACGGTGCACCCCGGTTCGCGGCCTACGCGGCCGGTCAGGCGGCAGCCGTCGCCCACGTGGCCGCGCACGACCTCGGTGCCGCCGCCTACGCCATCAAGGCGGTGCGGGCGGCCGCACCTGCGGGCGCCGAGGACCTCGCCGGACGGGACGAGTGCCGGTGGCAGCGCGACCGACTCCCTGGCGCGTGCGTGCGCTCGTGCTCGACGACCAGCGCCGGCGGAACGACCTCTGCTGGTTCGTCTTCGACGCCTGACCGCCCGACAGACGCCAGCCGGCCCCGCCACGGCCTGGTCGTCGCTGATCGGGGTGGCCGGCACCCCGGGCGGTCCAACCTCGACAGGTGGCGCGATACGTTGGCTCCATGTCGACGTCGCCTGAGCTGGTGCGCGCCCTCGTCGACGACGCCGCGGTCTTCCCGCCCGGCAGCAGCCCCCTCCCGGACGCCGTGACGGCCCATGCGCGACACAGGGAAGCCTCCTACGCCGACTGCGTCGGCCCGCTCCTCCTGCCGGCGGCCTCCGCCTCCGACCTCCTCACCGAGCTCGACGGGGGCCGGTGGCCCCACCGCGAGCCCCTGCGCATCGGCATCATCGCCCGGCCAGGCACCGACCCCGGCGTGCTCCGCGAGGGCATCGCACTCCTCGCCGCCGACCCCCGCGTCCGGGTCTGCGGCGCCGAGCTCGGGTGGACCCCCGACTGGCGGCGCCTCGACCTCCCCGGGGGCCTCCCCCTCGCCCTCGAGGTCCCGCGCGAGCGCTCGGCGCAGGACGAGGCGGTGGCCGACGTCCGGGCCTCGGTCGCCGAGGGCGACGCCGTCGTGGCGAAGTTCCGCACCGGACCCACCCCCACGTGGCCGTGGCCGGACGAGGACGAGCTCGCCGCCTTCCTCCTCGCCGCCACGGGCGCCCCGGTGCCCTTCAAGCTGACCGGCGGCCTCCACCACGCCGTCCGCGGCAGCTACGAGGTCGACGGCGTCCGCGAGGAGAACCACGGTCTCCTCAACGTCCTCGTCGCCACCCACGCCGCCCTCGACGGCGCGTCATCGTCCACCGTCTCCGGCCTGCTGGCCGTCCGCGGCGCCCGCGCCCTCGCCGACCTCGTCGGCGCGTGGACGGACGACACGACCCGCCGGGTCCGTGCCGCCCTCACCTCCTACGGCTGCTGCACCGTCACCGACCCGCTCACCGAGCTCGCCGACCTCGGCCTGCTCCCCCGCTGACCCGGAAGGACCCGCCATGACCTGGCTCGACCTGCCCGCCGACCACCCCTACGGCCTGCACAACCTGCCCTACGGCGTCTTCTCGACCGCAGGCCCCGACGCGGAGCGCCGCGTCGGCGTGCGCGTCGGCGACCACGTCCTCGACCTCGCCGCGTGCGCCGCCCAGGCGGGGATGGAGTCGGCGGACGTCTGGCGGGGCGGCTCCCTCGACGCCTTCCTCGCCGAGGGCCGTCCGGCGTGGACCGCCGCCCGTGCGTGGCTCACCGAGCACCTGTCGAACGACGACTACCGCGACTGCGTCGAGCCGAACCTCGTCCCGGTGCAGGACGTGACGATGCACCTGCCGTTCAGCGTCGCCGACTACGTCGACTTCTACGCGAGCGAGCACCACGCGAGCAACGTCGGCCGCATCTTCCGCCCCGACTCCGAGCCCCTCACCCCCAACTGGAAGCACCTGCCGATCGGCTACCACGGCCGCTCGGGCACCGTGGTGGTCTCCGGCACCGACGTCGTCCGCCCCACCGGCCAGCGCAAGCCCCCGACCGAGGACACCCCGACGTTCGGCCCGAGCGTCCGGCTCGACATCGAGGCCGAGCTCGGTTTCGTCGTCGGCGGGTCCACCCGGCTCGGTGAGCCCGTGGCCCTCGAGGACGCCGACGAGCACCTCTTCGGCGTGGTGGTCCTCAACGACTGGTCGGCCCGCGACCTCCAGGCCTGGGAGTACGTCCCGCTCGGCCCGTTCCTCGGCAAGTCCTTCGCGACGAGCATCAGCCCGTGGGTCGTGACGACCGACGCCCTGCGCGCCGCCCGCGTCCCCCTGCCCGGTCAGGACCCCGAGCCGCTCCCCTACCTGCGCGGGTCCGGCGAGGGCGAGGACCCCGGGACCGCCTACGGCCTCGACATCCACGTCGAGGTCGAGTGGAACGGCACCGTCGTCTCGCGCCCCGAGTTCCGCGACATGTACTGGTCGCCCGCCCAGATGCTCGCCCACCTGACCGTCAACGGGGCCACGGTGCGCCCCGGCGACCTGTTCGGCTCCGGCACCATCTCCGGGGAGGCCGCGGACACGCGAGGCAGCTTCCTCGAGCTGAGCTGGAGCGGCCGCGACCCGGTGACCCTCGCCGACGGGAGCACGCGCACCTTCCTCGAGGACGGCGACACCGTGGTGCTGCGCGCGACCGCTCCCGGACCGGACGGCACCGTCATCGGGTTCGGGGAGTGCGTCGGCACCATCCGCCCGGCGCGGTAGGTCAGGCCCGCGGCGGAGGGAGCAGCGCGGCGAGGTCGGACCCGAACATCGCGGCGGTCTCGCGCGCGGTGGGGACCCCCGCGTCGGGGTCCGCCCCGCCCGCGACGAGCGCCTCGACGACCTCGGCCTCGCCCTTGAACACCGCACCGGCGAGCGGGGTCTGGCCCCGCAGGTTGGCGCGCTCGACGTCGGCCCCACGGGCCATGAGGCCGCGCACGAGCGCCGCGTGACCGTGGTAGGCCGCGAGCATCACGAGGCTGTCGCCGGACCCGTTCGCGAGGTCGGCGGGCGCGCCGGCGTCGAGCAGGCCGAGCAGGTCGGGCGACCCGGCGCGGGCCAGGTCGAACAGCCGGCCGGCCAGCTCGGCGACCTCCGGCGGCATCCCCTCGGGGAGTCCGTCGGTCACCGGCTGCGCAGGACCACGACCGTGTCGGCGACCTTGTCGTGCAGCGCCTGCCGCTTGGGGTCCCAGAGCAGCCACGCGGGGTCGAGGACGGAGAGGAAGAAGCCGAACAGGCCGAGCAGTGCGTTGAGCCCGAGGAGCGTCGTGACGACCTTGATGGCCTGCCGGCGCAGCGCCGCGACGAGGGAGACCGGCCCCGCCGCCGCCACCGGCCGCACGACGGTGCCGAAGAGCATCTTCCCGGGCGTCGCGGAGCGCCAGACGAGGAAGCCGACCTCGTAGACGAGCCCGACGGCGAGCCCGATGAGGGTCACGGGCAGCACCACCTCGGTGATGGCCGCCTGGATGGCGTCCGTGGAGGGCTGGGTGCCCGCCCCACCCTCGACCGCGGCCGAGAACCAGTCCTCGAAGGCGGTGACCACCGGGCCGAAGAACGGCAGCGACAGCAGGCCACCGATGAGACCGGTGAGCAGGGCGTCGACCACGCGGGCGAGCAGCCGGCGCCACCACTCGGCGAGCACCGCGCCGTCGGGGAGGGCCGCTCCCGCCCGGGGCTGCTGCCACGGCGGCGGAGTGCTCCACGACGGCTGGTCCGCCGGCGGCTTCGGTGCGGCGTGCCCGCCGCGGTGGGGGTGCTCCCGCTCGGCGGCCGACGGGACGGCCATCGAGTGCCCGATCGTCGAGGACGCGGCGGTCGGCGACATCCGTGGGGTCGTGTGCGCGCTCCAGACGACCCCGTCGAAGTAGCGGAGCTGCTCGGGGACGTCCGGGTCGTCGTACCAGCCCGGAGCCGTGGGGGTCGTCATGGGCCCATCGTCCCACGCGCGGCTGCGAGGACCGTCTCGGCGACCTCCTCGGGGGCCACCAGGTGGTGGAGGTGGCCGGCCCCCTCGAGGACGACGACGGGCCAGCCGCACTCGCGGGCGAGGGCCACCTCGACGGCATAGGTGTCACCGAACGCGACGTACGCCTGCGGCTGGGCCGTCCACCCGGGAGGCGCCCCCAGCCGCGAACGGACGTACGACAGCGGCATCCGCCACTCACGCTCGCGGAGCTCGGCGCGGGCCGCGGGGTCGGGGAGCACCGCGACGAGGTCCTCCTCCGGCCACCACCGGCTCCACGGGGGCAGCGTCCCGTCGTCGTCGACCATCGTCGCCAGGTGCACGAGCATCGCCGCCGGCGCCATCGGCACCGGCTCCCCCGACACCGGTGGCAGCGCGGCGTCGAGGTGGACGACCGGGACCCCGGGTGCCGCGAGCGCCGCGTACCGTCCGCCGTTGCTGTGGGTCAGCACGAGGTCGGGGCGCCCGTGCTCCACGGCGCTCCGGAACGCGGCGAGCACACTGCCGGCGTCGGCCGGCGGGTGCGGGAAGGCGGCGACGTCGACGGAGTACTCGACGTGTCGTTCCGACCACAGGGCGGCACCGAGCGCGTGCAGGAACGGCACGTGGGTGAGCCGCGGCAGCAGCGGGCTCGGCAGGAGCAGGACCCGGGTCATGCCCCCATCATCGACGGCGAGGACGGGTCAGAGGTTGCCGCGCTTGTCCTGCTCGCGCTCGATCGACTCGAAGAGCGCCTTGAAGTTGCCCTTGCCGAAGCCGAGCGACCCGTGCCGCTCGATGATCTCGAAGAACACCGTCGGGCGGTCGCCGAGCGGGCGGGTGAAGATCTGGAGGAGGTAGCCGTCCTCGTCGCGGTCGACGAGGATCTTGCGCTGCTGGAGCTCCTCGATCGGCACCCGGACCTCGCCGATGCGCGCCCGCATCTCGGGGTCCTCGTAGTAGGCGTCGGGGGTGTCGAGGAACTCGACGCCCTCCTTGCGCAGCTCGTCGACGGTGCGGAGGATGTCGTTCGTCGCGAGGGCGAGGTGCTGGGCGCCCGGGCCGTCGTAGAACTCGAGGTACTCGTCGATCTGGCTCTTCTTCTTCGCGATGGCCGGCTCGTTCAGCGGGAACTTCACCCGGTGGTTGCCGTTCGCGACGACCTTGGACATCAGCGCGGAGTACTCGGTGGCGATGTCGTCACCGATGAACTCGGCCATGTTCACGAATCCCATGACCCGGTTGTAGAACGAGACCCACTCGTCCATCTTGCCGAGCTCGACGTTGCCGACGATGTGGTCGAGGGCCTGGAAGAGGCGCTTCGGGGCGCCGTCACGCTTGACGAAGGTCGAGGCGGCCGCCTGGTACCCGGGCAGGTACGGGCCCGCGTAGGTCTCGCCGTCGACGACCCGCTGGACGAGGGTGTGCCGCGTCTCGCCGTAGGTCCCGATCGCGGCGACCCGGACCGACCCGTGCTCGTCGCTGACCGTCTCCGGCTCCTGGAGGACCGTGGCGCCGGCACGACGGGCCTGCGCGACGCAGACGTCGACGTCGGGCACCTCGAGGGAGATGTCGACGACGCCGTCGCCGTGCTTCGCGTGGTGCGCGATGAGCGGGCTGTCCGGGGTCACCGCGCCCGTGACGACGAAGCGGATCGAGCCGGACTTCAGGACGAAGGCCTTGTGGTCCTTGACGCCGTTCTCGGGGCCGGAGTAGGCGACGAGCTCCATGCCCCACGCGCTCTGGTAGTAGTGCGCCGTCTGGGTGGCGTTGCCGACGACGAACACGATCGCGTCCCACCCGGTGACCGGGAAGGGGTCGGTGCTCTCGTCGTACTCGACCAGCCCGACGAGCTGCTTGAGCTGGTCGAGGTCGAGGTCGGCCTGACGCTCGGTGTCGGTGAGGTCGAGGTGGCTGCCGGACGTCGTCGTCGTGTCAGTCATCCCGCCACTGTCGGTGACGTGGTCCCCATGTGCAACCAGACCACGACACGGTGGTCACGATGCGCATGGTGTTGCCTGCCTAGGGGTGCATCCCGGACAATGTGACCATGGCACGACACGACGGAGTGGACCCTCTCGACGCCCGGCTCATCGCCCTGTTCACCGACGACCCGCACGTCGGCGTCCTCGGCGCCTCCCGCATGCTCGGGGTGGCCCGGGGCACCGTGCAGGCCCGGCTCGAGCGGCTCCAGGAGCGGGGGGTCATCCACTCCTTCGCCCCGCAGGTCGACCCGGCCGCCCTCGGGTACCCCGTCACCGCGTTCTGCACCCTCGAGATCCGCCAGCGGCAGGGCCACGAGCCGGTGGTCGCCCACCTCTCGGCGATCCCCGAGGTGCTCGAGATCCACTCGATCACCGGTGTCGGCGACCTCGTCGTCCGGGTCGCCGCCCGGGACAACGCCGACCTCGGCCGGGTCATCGACGAGATCATCGACGACACCCACGTGCTGCGGGCGAACACCGCGATCTGCCTCGTGACCCACCTCGCGCACCGCACCGGCCCCCTCGTGGACGCCGCGGCGGCGAGCTCGACCGCGGGCTCGGGCAGCGACGACCGACGGTGACGGCGTAGGAAGGGCACGACGCGACCCACGCGCGGTCAGCCCGGACCGGTGCGCCGGCGCAGGAGCTCCTCCATCGACGCGATCTCGGCCGACTGCGTCACCGACATCGCGGTCGCGAGCCGGGTCACCTCCGGTCGGCCGGCGAGGTCGGCGGCGGCCTCGGCCATCGCCACCCCGCCCTCGTGGTGCGCGATCATGAGGCGGAGGAAGAGCAGCTCGGCCTCGGCCCCGTCAGCGGCGGCGAGGGCTGCGACGTCCTCGGCGGAGGCCATGCCGGGCATCGTCAGCGGGTCGGCGGTGCGTGGCCCGTGGGACCGGTGGCCCTCGGCGGCGGCCCACGCGGCCATCCACCGCATCGGCGGCTGGGTCCCGGTGGGGCGCAGGCCCCACGCCGCGAGCCAGCCGTACATCTGCCCGCTCTGGTGCTGCTGGCCGGTCGCGATGTCGTCGGCGAGGGTACGCAGGACCGGGTCGCGCGTGCGGTCGCCGAGCAGCAGCGCCACCTGCACCGCCTGCTGGTGGTGCACCTGCATGTCGCGCGCGAACCCCGCCTCGACGCTCTCCTCCCCCGGCGTCGACGGGGTGCGCGCCGCGCCGACCAGGCCCCCGGCCAGGCCCCCGACCAGAGCCGCGAGGGCCGCGGTGGCCACGACCCCCGCGAGGCCCCCTCGGGACGCAGGCCGCACGGACGCCGCCCGCGCACGGAGCACCTCAGGCCACCGAGCTCTGGCTCACCGTGAACCGGAGGACCCCGGCGAGCACGGCCACCCCCGCGAGGGCGGTGCCGGCGATCGCCGTGGGCGGCCACGAGGTGAGCCCGGCCTGCAGGAGCGCGTAGAAGACGACCATCGACACGCCGACCGCCACCGTGCGCCCGACGCTCGTCGCGGTGACCCGGCGCAGCACCGATCCGCACGAGAGCGCGACGGTGAACACGACGAGGGTCAGCAGGGCCGCGGTGACCAGCCGGCCACCCGAGACACCTCGCCACAGCAGGATCCCGAGCCCGGGCAGCATCGTCACCAGGTGGAAGAGCACCCCGGCGCCGACGAGGCCTGCGCGGATGTCGCCCGCCCGCATCCCGAGCTGGGTGAGCCGCGCGGTCGACCCGAGGGCGCTGCGCACCCCGAGGAGCGGCAGGGCCCCGAAGCCCGCCGCGACGAAGACGGCCGTCCGCCCGTACACCTCCTGGCCCTGGGCCCAGGCCACGGAGGCGAAGAAGAAGATCAACCCGCTGAGCAGCACGGCGACGCCCAGCTCGCTCACGAGGCTCGACTGGCGCCAGATGACCCGCACCACGCCGAGCCACACGCGCACGACGGCGGGCAGCGGCAGGGCGGCGGTGACGTCACCCCCGAGGGCGCGCCGCCGACGAGGCTGCTGGCGTCGGCGCGTGCGACGCACGAGGAGCAGCAGGGCGGCCGACACCCCGAGGGCGACCGTGGTCGCGAGCGCCTCTCCCACGGTGTACTGCTCCGAGCGGACGAGGACCGAGAGCACCGGGTTCGGCTGCCACCCGGCGTCGTCCGCCGTCCTCGATGCCGCCCAGACGGCGTGGCCGGTCAGCCCGCCGAGGCTCAGGGCGACGAGGACGACGACGGCGAGGTCGCGCCGGGGGCGCAGGAGGAGCATCGGCACGGTCCAGACCACACCCAGCGCCAGGGGCAGGGCCAGGCCGAGCGTCAGCGCCCCGACGAGCGACGCGAGGTCGATCCGGGTCGTGAGCCCGAGCACGACCACGGACGGCGTGGCTGCGGTGAGCGCGACCGCGGAGGGCAGCAGCGACGGGGTGCCCGCCAGCAGCGACAGCGGCCAACCGCGCAGGGGCAGCACCGCGAGCCTCTCGCGCTCGACCTGCGTCGACCGAGCCCACATGTGGGTCCCGATGAGGGAGGTCATGCCGAGGGCCACCCCCGCGACGGACACGATGGACGCGATGAGCCCCGGCCCGTACCCGGGCCCGAGCTGCTGCCCGGTGCGCAGCGCCTGCAGCGTGAGCAGGCCCGCCCCCGCGGCGAGTCCGACGGTGATGACGGCGATGCCGATGTCGGGGCGCACCCGACCGCCGGTGAGCTCGCGCACCAGCCGGCGCAGGACGTCCCCCACCTGCCGGCCCGCGACCCGCACGACCACCACGGCCGTGCTCACGCGAAGTGCCCCGCCACGAACGCCTCGCACTCGTCGGCGCTCGTGAAGTGCCGGGTGCTGGTGGCCACGACCCCGCCGGCCCGGAGGATGACGATGGAGTCGGCGACGCGGGCCACCGAGTCGAGGTCGTGGTTGGACATCACGACGACCCGGCCCGCGTCGCGCACCTCCGACAGGATGCGCCGCACCTCGTGGCTGCTCACGAAGTCGAGCCCGTTCTGGGGCTCGTCGACCATGAGCAGGTCGGGAGTGGTCATCAGCCCCGTGATGAGCTGCGTCTTGCGGCGCATGCCGAGGCTGAACTCGCCCATGCGCACGGCGCCCGGGTCGAGTGCGAGACGCTCGGCGTACCCGTGGGCGACGTCGAGGAGGGCCGCGCGGGACTCGCCGAAGGTCCGTTCGCGGATGTCCGCGTAGAAGCCCCAGAACTCGTGGAGCGACAGCTCGGGAAAGAGGAACTCGTCGCCGTCCGGCACGAAGGCGCACCGCCGGAGCGCCTCGGGCGTGCGGTCGCGCAGGCTGACCTCGTCGAACCGGACGCTGCCCGCCGCCCCGGGGACGAGGCCGTTCATCGCCTTGAGCATCGTCGTCTTGCCGCTGCCGTTGGGGCCGAGGACAGCCGTGATGCCCTCACCGACCGCGAGGTCGACCGGCCCGAGGGTGAACTCGGCGAACGCGACGTGCAGGCCGTCGACGACGAGGCGGTCACCTGCCGGCGTCCCGCCCCGGCCGGCGGCACTCACGCCCGCCCCGCCGACCGGCCGCGCATGCACGCCAGGAGGATCCGGCCGTCGGCGGCCGGTGGGACGAGGCAGGCGACCTGGATCCCGGTGGCGATGCACGCGCCGAGGATGGCCGAACGGCTCACTCCGGTCGGGGACGCGGAGTCCACGACGAGGGCCAGGGCGACGAGCCCGCAGCCGACTGCGGCGCCGACGAGCGGACCGGCGACCGCCACGAGCGCGTCCTTCGCCGGGGTGAGGCGGACACGCTGCAGACCGGTCCGCAGTCCCTGCCGGTAGACGGCGTGCGGTGCCGTCCCGAAGGCGGTCGAGGCAACGGCATGGGCGGCCTCGTGGACGACGCCGAGCACGACGAGCCCGCCGACGGTCCCGATCGCCAGCCCGAGGAGCACGCTCCCGCCGGCACGCGACCACAGGCCGTCGACGAGGCTGAGCGGCAGCATGGCCAGCACGAGCACGACCAGCCCCAGGCGCACCTGGGCGCTCACCGTGCTCGCGACCATCCGCCCGACGGTGAACGGGTGGTAGCGCCGCTGCACCGAGGGCAGGAGCACGACGCCGCGCACCGGGAGCAGGAGCACGTTGACGACGAGGCGGACGCCGACCGAGAGTCGGCCGGCTCGCCGGTGGTAGGACAGCAGCCCGGCGATCTGTGCGCGCTGGACGAAGCTCGCGACGTCCTCGAGCGCGACCTCCTCGGGGATCCCGAAGCAGTCCGCGAGGACCCCGGCGAGCTCGGAGAGCCGGGCGCCGTCGCGCCGCAGCACCTCGTCGAGGAGCACGCGTCCGGCGGCATTGAGGCCGCCGGGGGCCCGGCCGGTCCGGAGCAGCGGCGTGGGACTCACGACGTCCTCGGGGTGGTATCCGGACCCCCCGATGTCACCGCGGACGCCCACGCCGCTCCGCACGGCGCCCACGACCTCAGCAGCCTTCGCGGGTGTGGAAGGCCGAGACGTCGGAGACGAACTCGGAGAAGCTGGTCGGCTCGCACGCGCGGGTGATCAGGTAGGCGTAGGGGCCCCCCACGATGACGGCGGCGAACAGGAAGGTCAGGGCGATGCTCACCACCGCCGAACGGGACATGGTCTTGGTCATGGTTCCTCCTCGGTAGACTCGGCACGTGTCCGTGGGGCGACTTCCGTTCGCCCCACGGACACGTGGTGGGTCAGCAGCCCACGAACGGGAGCATCCACTTGGCGACGGTCTTGTACGTGTCCCAGTAGGACCGGCACCGGTGCCAGCCGCAGGCGGTGCAGACGAAGGTGACGAACGCGATCGACACCCCCAGCGCCGCGGCGACGGCCGCGATGATGGCCGGCACGGCCTCCACACCGTCCATCTCCTCGAGCTCCAGTCCCGGCGCTTCGTACGCCATGAGAGCTGTCTCCATTGACCTACCTCCTTCTCGGTCCCATCTCCTGTCGAGATGGAATTCCCGGAGATCGTCGAAGGAAACCGACCGAGGCCCCTCCTCGACACTCCACCTGGCTGCGAACGTAGCCGGACCGCGGAGCCCTGCGACAGGGCTGCGGGCGAGCTGGCCGCTAGCGGACACCCCCTCCGTCGCAGAGGAGGCGGGTCAGTCCCGACCACCCCGGGAGACGAGGTCCTCGGTCGTGCCGTTCGTGCAGAGCGCCCCGGCCTCCGGGGCCCGGGGGCTCAGCCGGTGCTCGACCACGAACCGCTCCAGCGCGGTGGCGTCCACGTCGTCCAGGCGGGTCTGCACCGACCACGCGGTGGCGATGACGCGCGCATCCTGCTGTGGGGCAGGTGAGACGATGACGTAGCCACGCGCGGCGAAGGACTCCATGAGCCCCCGGTCGGCGGCGCTGACCGGGGGGCGGTACGAGATCCACACCGCCCCGTGCTCCAGCGAGTGCAGAGCGTGCTCGGCCGGCACCGGTGCGTCATAGGCGCCGCAGTCCCACCAGATCGGGTGGTGCTCGCCGGTCGTCGGCGGCTGCAGCGGGTAGTCGACCGCGTCGTTCACGTGCCGGGCCGAACCCATCCCCTCGGCCGCGAAGACCGGCTCCGCCCGGTGCGCGCCGACGATGCGCCACGAGACCGCCAGGAGCGTCGCGACGCAGCACGACCAGACGAGCAGCACGACGATGCGGCGACGACGGGTGACGCCGCCCGCACGCCCGCGCGGCCTCCTGTCCACGCGGGCAGGCTATGGCGCCGTCGGCCCCCGCTCAACCGACTGACCGCAGGCGGCCACCCCACCTGACGGCCGTCGCGGGTCACTCGAAGGGGCTGCTCACCCAGCCACGCGCGGCCGCTCGCAGCGCGAGGTCGAAGCGGCTGCGCGCGTCGATCCGCTCCGAGAGGCCCGCGACGACGCGGCGCACGGTGCGCGGCGACTGGCCCGTGTTCCTGGCGATGGCGTCGTCCTTGTACCCGAGCGCGAGCAGGCTGAGCACGGCGAGCTCCATCGGCCGCGGTCCGGGCTCCGGGGGCGGCAGGACGATGCCGGTGACCCGGCGCGCGTCCCTCCAGTGGGTCTCGAAGATCCCGTGGAGCAGGAAGACGGTCGCCGGGTGGCGGACGACGAGGACTCCGTCGCTGGAGTCCTCGAGGTTGTCCGGGACGACGGCGACGCGCCGGTCGAAGACGAGCATCCGCGACGGGAGGACGGGCAGGGTGCGGATCGAGATGCCCATGTCGACCGACTCCGCCAGATGGCGTGCGACGGCGGCGTCGCGGTGGAAGGCCTCGAGGCAGACCAGGCGCAACGTGACGCCGCGGTCGAGCAGTTGCTGGTCGAGCACCCGGCCCGCCTCCGCGGCCTCCGGGTCGGGCTGGGTCGTCACGAAGGAGCAGACCTCGTCCTCGACGGTCGCGCTCAGGTGCTCGAGGCCGGTGCGGAGCTCGTCACCCGGGCGCAGCCGCGTCCACTGCGGCCCGGCCGACGTCGTGTCCGCCGACTCTCCCCCGAGGACCATGCCCGCAGACTATCCGCGTCCTCCCGGGGGCACCACCGCCCGCCGGCTCGCCCGACCCCGGGCGGGTCGGGCGAGCCTGGTCGGCTACCAGCAGACGACGCAGAGCACCAGGCCGTCCTCGCCCAGCGCCAGCGCCTCGAGGGCGTCGAACCGCTGCCATCTCGCGGTCATGAGAGTGAAGAGTCGGTCCATGGTGGCCCCCTCGAGCTCGTCGGATGATCACCGATCGTCGCATCGCGTGCGCACCGATATCGACCTGCCGAGGGTGTCCGGTTTCGGCCAATACGGTTGCACGAGGGGCAGACCCCGGGTCTTGGCCGCGCATGAAGCCCTCAGCCGCTGATGACCACGGGCTCTCCGTTCGCCGTGAGCCGCCAGTCGACCGAGGAGAAGCTCGGCGGGTCGATCTGCCCGTTCGCGCTCACCCAGTCGATGAGCAGCTGACGGATCTCGACCTGCCGGTTGTAGACGACCGGGGCGTCCTTGACGTGCGGGAAGTTGCCGCCGCCGCTCTGCCGGTAGTTGTTGATGGCGATGACGAACTCGTCGGAGTCGCCCACCGGCGCACCGCCGTACGACAGGCCGGTGATGCGGGACCCGGGAGCCTGCGCGATGTCGATGTCGTAGGTCAGCGCCGCGTCGAGGCCGCCCATGATGTCGTAGTTGTAGTCGGGCGTGCCGTTCGGTGCGGTGTCGGTGACGGCGTTGGTGACGTCGGCCGGCGCGAACGGCCCGGCCGAGGTCACCTGCTTGAAGTACCGGGCGGAGGTCTCGAGGTAGTCCTTGACCTGCGCGCCGGTGAGCGTCACCCCGAGGAGGGTGTTGTCGTAGATGTAGAGACCCGCGACGTCGCGCACCGTCACCTCGCCCTGCGGGATCGCGGCGTCCTTGTTGAACGGCGCCGCGATCGACAGCACGGGCAGCCCCTCCTGGGCCGACCCGACGAGGGCGTCCTTGACCGCCTGCGCCTGCACGACGTTGATGAAGTCCATCGCGGCGGTGTCCTCGTAGCGGGAGGTCGCGGCCGACATCGCCTCGGTGCACGTGCCGACGACGCCGTTGACGTAGGCGAGGACCTTCTCGTGGGCCGGGCGGACCAGGGCCGCGACCTTCGCGTCCTCGGGCACGGTGTTGGCGTTGAGCAGCGTCGCGCTGGAGCTCGCGACCTGCCAGCGGCCGCGGACCTTCTCGAGGTCGAGGTCCATGACCGTGACGCGCATGCCCCAGTACAGCGGCTCGCTGAGCAGCACCTGCCGGCCGGTCTGCTCGTTCGTCACGAACTGCTGCGGGATCTCGACGTGCGCGTGGCCGACGAGGATCGCGTCGATGCCGGGCACCTGGGCGGCGAGCAGGCTGCTCGCGTTCTCGGGGTACGGGAGGGCGTCGCCGTAGCTCGACGACGTCGTGGCCCCGGAGTGGCACGAGACGACGACGACGTCGGCGCCCTCGCGCTTCATCCGCGGCACCATGACCTTCGCCTGCTCGACGATCCCGGGGAACTTCACCTTGCCCTCGACGTTGGCGGCGTCCCAGATCGCGACGCCGGGCGTGACGAGCCCGAGGATGCCGACGGTGACCGGCTTCTCGCCACGGACCTTGACCCGCTTCATGACGTACGGCCGGAACACCGGACGCCCGGTGTTCCAGTCGACGGAGTTGGCGGACAGCAGGGGGTGGCGGCACTGCTTCTCGAACGCGCGGAGGGTGTCCAGGCCGTAGTTGAACTCGTGGTTGCCGAGCGCCGCGGCGTCGTAGCCGATGGCGTTCATCGCGGTCGCCATGGGGTGCCTCGACCCGCCCGTGATGGGGTCGACCTTGGCGTAGTAGTACGCGAGCGGCGTGCCCTGGATCGTGTCGCCGGCGTCGAGGGTGATGCAGCTGTCGGCGCCGCGCTCCTCGCGGACAGCCTTGATGAGCGTCGCGGCCTTCGCGACGCCGATCTCGTTGCCCCGGCTGTCGCTGTAGGCGGTGTTGGCGAAGTAGTTCCAGTTGTAGACGTTGCCGTGCAGGTCGGTCGTGCCGAGCACGGTGAGGCGCACCCCTCGCCCGTGGTGGCCGTGGTGGCCGTGGTGGTCGTGGTCGTCGTCGTGGCGGGAGTCGGCGTGGGCGGCGGGTGCGGCGAAGAGGCCGGCTCCCCCGACGGCGGCCAGGGTGAGGAGCTGGCGGCGGGAGGTTGCGGAGCTGTCGGTGTCGGTCACGCGACCGGACCCTAGTCCCGGTCGGCCGGGACCGCGCGTCGGGAGGACGGACGCGTCGTGACGGACGGGTGAACGGCTGAGAGGACCCTCAGCGTCGACCGACGAACCAACGCCGGATGCGTTCGATCCGCTCGTGCACCTGGTCGGTCGTCGCCGACGCGAGCTCGGGGCCCCCGCAGGCGCGCCGCAGGTCCATGTGGACCATGGCGTGGGCGGCGCCGGTCTTGCTCGAGTACGCGGCGACGAGCTTGTTGAGCTCCTTGCGCTGCGCGGCGAGCGCCCGGTGCTGAGCCACCGGCGTCGGCCCGGCGGGAGCGGACGAGGCCGCCCCGCGTCCGGCCTGCTTGGTCTGCCGCTCGTGGAGCAGCAGCGCCACCTGGTCGGGCTCGAGGAGCCCGGGGAGGCCGAGGTAGTCCTGCTCCTCCTCGGAGCCGGAGGCGGCGTGCAGGCCGTACTGCTTGGCGTCGAAGAGGACGTGGTCGAAGTGTGCGTCGGACTCCAGCGCCTCGAAGCGGGTCTCGTCCTCGAGCCCCAGGGTGCGCTCGGTGCGGTTGGCCGCGGCGAGCATCCCCTCCTCCTCGGCCCAGATGGAGGCCTCGGACTCGTCGTCGGAGGGGCGGTCGAGCGCGTGGTCGCGCTCCTCCTCCATCGTCGCCGCGAGCTGGAGGATCACGGGCACGGACGGGAGGAACACCGAGGCGGTCTCCCCACGCCTCCGGGCGCGGACGAAGCGCCCGACCGCCTGGGCGAAGAACAGCGGCGTCGAGGTGGAGGTGGCATAGACGCCGACGGCGAGGCGCGGCACGTCGACACCCTCGGAGACCATCCGGACGGCGACCATCCACCGGGTCTCGGCATCGGTGAACCGCTCGATGCGCGCGCTGGCCCCGGCGTCGTCGGACAGCACGACGGTGGTCTCCTCGCCGGTGATGGCGGTGAGGATCCGGGCGTAGGCGCGGGCCGTGGTCTGGTTCGAGGCGATGACGAGCCCGCCGGCGTCGGGGACGTGCCGGCGCACCTCCGAGAGCCGCTTGTCGGCCGCCGCGAGGACCGAGGGGATCCACTCGCCCTTGGGGTCCAGGGCGGTGCGCCAGGCGTGGGCGGTCTGGTCCTTGGTCAGCGGCTCACCGAGCCGGGCCGCGACCTCGTCGCCGGCCTTCGTGCGCCAGCGCATCGCCCCGCCGTAGGCGAGGAAGAGGACGGGGCGCACGACGCCGTCGCGGAGCGCGGCCGCATAGCCGTAGGTGTAGTCGGACGCCGAGCGGAGGATGCCGGCGGCGTCCATCTCGTAGCGCACGAACGGGATCGGGTTGGTGTCGGAGCGGAAGGGGGTCCCGGTGAGCGAGAGCCGGCGGGTCGCGGGCGTGAACGCCTCGCGGATCCCCTCGCCCCAGGACCGCGCGTCGCCGCCGTGGTGGACCTCGTCGAGGATGACCAGCGTCCGCTCGGCCTCGGTGCGGCGCCGGTGCAGGCCCGGGTTCGTCGCGACCTGCGCGTACGTGAGGGCCACCCCGTCGTACTCGCTCGACTGCACCCCGCTGGAGTTGGAGAACGACGGGTTGAGCTGGATGCCGACCTTGCCCGCCGCGTCGGCCCACTGGGTCTTGAGGTGCTCGGTGGGGGCGACGACGGTGACGGCACGGATGACGCCGCGGTCGAGCAGCTCGGTGGCGATCCGCAGCGCGTAGGTCGTCTTGCCGGCGCCGGGCGTCGCGACGGCGAGGAAGTCGGTGGCACCGCTGCCCACGTAGGCCTCGAGGGCCTCCTCCTGCCAGGCGCGCAGCTTCGCCGCGGTACCCCACGCGGCCCGCTCGGGGTAGGCGGGTGACAGGTGTCCGGCGGCAGAGGTACTCATGGGCGAGCGCCACGATAACCGCCCGTCGGACGACACACCGAAGGCCCCGACCAGCTCGGTCGGGGCCCTCGGGTGTGCTAGCCGGAGGACCGGCTCCGCGCAGGCCGGCTCAGCCCTTGCGGTAGGTGTCCCAGAGGCCCTGCATCCGGGTCACCTGGCCACCCGAGAAGGTGTTCATGCAGGAGTCGTCCGTGTAGTCCATGAAGTTCTTGACGGGGTCGAGGCCGGTCTTGGAGGCGCACGAGTCACGGCCCGTCGGGCAGCCGTAGGCGGGTGAGGCCTCGGCCGGGGTGTCGCTCACGTAGTCGCCGTTGCCGCGACAGCCCCCCTGGAAGGTGTGGTACAGACCGAGCCAGTGGCCGATCTCGTGCGTCGCGGTGTCGCCCTGGTTGTACGGGGCCGCGCTCCCCCCGGGGAGGCTCTCGTCGAGCATGACGACGCCGTCCATCGGGTCGACGGTGTTCTTGGGGAACGTCGCCCAGCCGAGGAGACCGCCGCCGAGGTCGGCGGTGTAGAGGTTGAGGTCACCCTTGCCGCCGGTGTGGAGGGCGTTCTTCATCTGGGACTCGGCACCGCTCCCGTTGGTGATGCCGTTGTACCAGGAGGCGTTGTCCGTGTAGTCCGTGCTCACGGTCCGGAAGGAGAACCCGGTCCCGGCGTAGGCGTTGTTGAGCACCGTGATCTGGCCCGCGAGGTCGGAGGAGCCGAGGTTCCCCGCGCTGCCGTCGGTGATGACGTGCCAGTGCACCGGGATGCTCGTCGCGGTGAAGGTGGTCCCGCCCGGCTTGCCCTTGGTCAGGCTCCTGCCCTGGGCCGAGAACCCCGTGGCCGCCATGTCGCGCTCGAAGCGGGCGTTCATCGAGGCGGCCTGCGCGTCGCTCAGCTCGTGCGGGTCGGCCCGGTTCGGGCCGTTCGCGTGGCGGCCGCCGACGACGTCGGAGTGCGTGACGCACGAGGACCCGGGGGTGTCGAGGGCCGCGTTGCCGGAGAGCGGGCGGGCGTCGGCGGAGGCGAGGGGCAGGACGGCCCCGGCGACACCGAGGGTGAGGGCTGCCAGGGCCGTGAGGGGGCGAGTACGCATGGGCGTCCTTCCGGAGGGGGGCGACCGGGCCGGGTCGGCCAGGCACCGCAAGGACGCTAGGCGGGCCCGCCGCCCCACGGGTCAGCCCCGCGTCAGGGTTCGGTAAGACCTCCGGCTCGCGCGATAGCCGCCGGAGCCCCACGGAGGGGTCTGGCCGGGGTCAGGACTGGTCAAAGAGTCGGGCCGCGGGGGTGACCCCCGTCACTCGCCGCCGTCCTCCGGGGGCCGCAGGCCCTCGTAGATCTCCTTGCACGTCGGGCAGACCGGGAAGCGCTTGGGGTCCCGGCCGGGGATCCAGACCTTGCCGCACAGCGCGGTGACCGGCTCGCCCGAGAGGGCGCTCTCGAGGATCTTCTCCTTGCGGACGTAGTGCGAGAAGCGCTCGTGGTCGCCGGGCTCGGCGACCTCGGGCACGGTCTCGGTGCGCTCGAGGACGGCCGTCTGGGTCTGGGGGCCGTCCGGGCCGCCGGGCTCGTTCGGGTCGCGGGGCATGCTCTCGCTCATGGGGGCGAGCCTACGCCGAGCGCTCAGTTGAGCGAGGGGTCCGGCGGGTACCAGGCGACCCAGCGCAGCGGCTCGGGCTGGCGTCGCAGGACGCGCTCCCAGAGGTCGTGCGGCTGGTCGGTGAACGGGTCCCGGCTCTCGCCGTCGACGACGAACCACGACCCGGTGTCGATCTCCTCCTCGAGCTGTCCCGGCGACCACCCGGCGTACCCCGCGAAGATCCGCAGGCCGGCCAGCTCAGGGGCGACGAGCACCGGAGGGGTGTCGAGGTCGACGAGCGCCACCGCGCCGAAGAGGCGGCGCACGCCGGTGGGGTTCGGTGCGTCACCGGGGACGGCGACGAGCCCCAGGGCGGAGTCGAGCTGCACCGGCCCGCCCTGGAACATCGTCGCGGGTCGGCTCGCGTGCTCCTCCCAGCCCGGGAGGACGGCGTCGATCCCGGCCTCGATCGGCCGGTTGAGGACGAGGCCCTGGGCCCCGTCGTCTCCGTGGTGGAGGACGAGGACCACGCTGCGGCGGAAGACGCCCTCCTCGATCTGCGGGGTCGCGACGAGGAGCTGACCGGTGGTGTGGGTCGCGCTCACGCGCCCATTCTGCCTCCGCGCCCACCGCCGTGGCCGGAGCGCTGCGAGGAGCCTCGGGCGTGCTGCGGGGGCCCACCACGGGACCCACCGCGGGGACCGGCCGGCCGGCCGCCGCGCCGGGGGCGGGGCTGGCCCTCGATGATCGGGCGCCACACCGAGTCCGGCACCGGGACACCGCTGGGCACCACGCCGCCGATCGCGGCGACGGTGGCGTCGCCCGGGACCACCTTGGCGGTCTGCGCCTCGGCGCCGGCCCCCTCGATGATCCGGGTCACCATCTTGCGCTGGTGCGGGAGGGCGAGCATGACGACGGCGCCCTCCTCCCCCGCCCGGGCCGTGCGGCCGGCGCGGTGGAGGTAGTCCTTGTGGTCGCTCGGGGGGTCGACCTGGACCACGAGACCGATGTCGTCGACGTGGATCCCGCGGGCGGCGACGTCGGTGGCCACGAGCACGGGCACCTTGCCGTCGCGGAAGGCCCCGAGCACGCGGTTGCGGACGTTCTGGGTCAGCCCGCCGTGGAGGGCGGCCGCGAGGACGCCGCGCCCGCGCAGCTCGCCGGCGATCCGCTCGACCCCGAGCTGGGTCCGGGCGAAGATCACCGTGCGGCCCGCCCGCCCGGCGAGCTCGGCGGTCAGCGCCTTCTTGTCCTGCGGGTCGACGAGCAGCACGTGGTGGCTCATCGTCGTGATGGACGCCTGCGCCTCGTCCGTCGAGTGGGTCACGGCGTCGACGAGGTAGCGGTCGACGAGGGTGTCGACGCCCCGGTCGAGGGTCGCCGAGAAGAGGAGTCGCTGCCCTCCGTCGGGGATGGCGTCGAGGATCGCGGTGACCTCGGGCACGAAGCCCATGTCGGCCATGTGGTCGGCCTCGTCGAGGATCGTGATCTCGACCCCGCCGAGGTCCACGGCGCCGCGGTCCATGAGGTCGACGAGCCGCCCCGGGGTCGCGACGAGCAGGTGGACCCCGCGCTGGAGGCTCTTGATCTGCGGCTCGTACGAGAGGCCGCCGGCGACGAGCCGGTGGGTCAGCCCGGTGACGTGCACGAACGGCTCGAGGGCGTCGCTCACCTGCATCGCCAGCTCGCGGGTCGGCACGAGGATGAGGGCGCGCGGTCGCTTCGGCTGCGGTCGCACGCCGTCGTCGAGGCGGGTGATCGTCGGGAGCCCGAAGGCGAGGGTCTTGCCGGAGCCGGTGCGACCGCGGCCGAGGACGTCGCGCCCGGCGAGGGCGTCGGGGATCGTCGCGGCCTGGATCGGGAACGGGTCGGCGATGCCGTCGCGGGCGAGCCGCTCGACGAGCCGCTCGGGCAGGCCGAGGGCGGCGAACCCGTTGTCGGAGGTCACCTCGCGGGGCCCACCGGCCGCGGCGGACCGGTAGGTGGTCCAGGTGTCGGCCTCGGCACGCTCGGACTCGGCGTCCTCGAAGCTGCGGGGGCGCTCGTCGCGCTCCCACGGCTTCTCGGCGTGACGGCCCTCGTGGCGGTCGCGGCGCACCGGGTCGGCGACGCGCGGCGCCCGGTCGCGCACCGGGCGCTCACCGCGCTCGCGGCGCGGACGCTCGTCGTGCGGACGGTGGACGTGGCGCTCCTCGCGGCGGAGCTCCGGACGCGCGCCCCGGTCGTCCCGACGGTCGTCCCGGCGGTCGTCCCGGCGGAACTCCGGTCGCGCGCCGCGGGTGTCGTCGCGACGGGGAGCCGGACGGTCCTCGCGCCGCGGAGCGGAGCGGTCCTCACGGCGGGGGGCGGAGCGGTCGTCACGACGGTCCTCGCGACGGTCCTCGGAGCGGGCCGGGGGCTTGCCCTCACGACGCTCGGCGCGCGACGGCTTCCCGCCACGGCGGGGGTCCTCGCGGTCCCAGCGGGGGGAGCGCTCGGAGCGGGGACGCTTGGGGCGCTCCTCGCCGTCGGCCGAGCGGGAGGCCGCGGGGCCGGGGCGGGAGGAGGCGGGCGCCTGGCCGCGGTGGGCCTTCTTCGGGCCCTTGCGGGCGGACGCCTTCTTCTCCGCCTTCTGGGCAGCGGTCCAACGGGCCTTCGGCCCGGATGCCTTCTTGGGCATGGGGATGTTCACCTGTGTCTTCGTCGTGGGTTCGCAATCGGACAGACACGTCGTCGGCCGGTGGCGAAACAGCGATCACAACGAGTCTCCGGACCGGCGGTGGTCCGTGGGTGGCCGGTTCGACGGGGAGGTGTCACCGGCGGGCACCGGGTGGGACGTGGGGCGACCGCGCTCTGCGGACAGGTGGACGCTGCCAGGCGTCCGCCACCTCGGTGGACCCACCATGCTACCAGCGCACGGCACGGCTCCGGACCGCGCTCAGGGGCGCCGACGGCCCGCCAGCCACCAGGCGAGGAGGGCGAGCGCGACGCCGACGAGGTCGGCCACGGCGTCCCACGGGTCGCCGCTGCGGTGCGGGAGCAGCACCCCCTGGACCACCTCGCTGAGCACGGCGTGGGCGGCGAGCGCGGCGGCCACCGCACGCCACGGCAGGCGCGCGGCGAGCCCGAGCAGCGCCGGCACGAGGAAGACGGTGGCGTGGACGACCTTGTCCGCGTTCGGGAACGGCTCCGTCCCCGGCGCCTGCGGTGCGTAGAGCACGAGGCACTGCACGACCACGGCGACGGCGGCCGCGGCGAGCAGCACCGGACGGGCCCGGGAGCCCCGGGCCCACTCGGGTGGGCTCATCGCGCCTCCGGGTCCCCCACCGGCCCCTGGACCGCCTCGACGGCACGGCGCACGGCGTCGGCGACGACGGTGCTGACGTCCGGGTGGAAGACGCTCGGGATGATGTACGTCGCGTTGCGCTCCTCGTCGGTGACGACGTCGGCGAGTGCGTCCGCGGCGGCGAGCAGGACGTCCATCGTCACGTGCTTGCTCGCGGCGTCGATGAGCCCGCGGAAGACGCCGGGGAAGACGAGGACGTTGTTGATCTGGTTCGCGAAGTCGGAGCGGCCGGTGGCGACGACCGCTGCGTGCCGGGCGGCGAGGTCCGGGTCGATCTCGGGCACCGGGTTGGCCATCGCGAACACGACGGAGTCGGGGGCCATCGACGCGACGTCGGCCTCGGTGAGGATGTTCGGGGCCGAGACACCGAGGAAGACGTCGGCGCCCCGGACGGCGTCCGAGATCGTGCCCGTCATGCCGTCGGGGTTGGTGTGCTCGGCGATCCACGCGTGGTTGGGGTGGTCCCCCGAGAGCACGTCCGCCCGCTGCCGGTGGACGATCCCGTCGACGTCGGTGACGACGACGTGGCTGGCCCCGGCGTGGAGCAGCAGCTTGAGGATCGCGGTGCCGGCCGCGCCCGCCCCGCTCATGACGAGGCGGACGTCCTCGAGCCGCTTGCCGACGACGCGGAGCGCGTTGCGCAGGGCCGCGAGCGCCACGATCGCGGTGCCGTGCTGGTCGTCGTGGAAGACGGGGATGTCGAGCTCCTCACGCAGCCGCGCCTCGATCTCGAAGCAGCGCGGCGCGGAGATGTCCTCGAGGTTGATGCCCGCGAAACCCGGGGCGATCGCCTTGACGGTGCGGATGATCTCCTCGACGTCCGTCGTGTCGAGGCACAACGGGAAGGCGTCGATGTCGGCGAAGCGCTTGAAGAGCGCGGCCTTGCCCTCCATGACGGGCAGCGCCGCGAGGGGCCCGATGTCGCCCAGCCCGAGGACCGCGGTGCCGTCGGTGACGACCGCGACCGTGTTGCGCTTGATGGTGAGCCGCCGGGCGTCCTCGGGGTTCTTCGCGATGGCGAGGCAGACCCGCGCGACGCCCGGGGTGTAGATGAGCGACAGGTCGTCACGGGTGCGGATCGGGACCTTGGACTCGACCGAGAGCTTGCCGCCGAGGTGCATGAGGAAGGTGCGGTCGGAGACCTTCCCGATCTCGACGCCCTCGACGGTGCGCATCACCTCGACGATCTCGTCCGCGTGGTCCGGGTCGCGCGTGAGCATCGTGAGGTCCACCCGCATGCGGGCGTGCCCCGAGCCGGTGACGTCGAGGCCGGTGACGACGCCGCCCGCCTCCTCGATGAGGCTCGTCATCTCGCTGATGGCCGTCGGCCGCGCGGGGAGGACGAGGCGGACGGTGACGCTGTTGGCGATCGAGGGTGCGGCGGGCATGGGGACGATTCAACCCCGTACCGGCAGGTAGCCCGAAACGTCGACCGTGGTGGCGGGTCGCGGCGCGCCCTACAGTGACCCGCATGTCGGACCACGTGGAAGTGATCGGGACCGGGAGCGCGAGCGCGGCACCGGACGTCGTCGTCCTCGACGTCCGGGTGCAGGTCGAGGCCCGCGACGTCGCGTCGGCGTTGCGCGACCTCGGGGCCCGGCTCGACGCGACCGTCGGGGCGGCCGCGGGTCACGGTGTCGGAGACCACGACCGACGCACGACGGGGATGGGGGTCTCGCCGCGCTGGGACCGCGACGGCCAGGTGGTCGCGGGGTACACGGCCCATCAGTCGCTGCGGCTGCGCGTCCGCGACCGCGCACACGTCGGGGAGGTCATCGCCGCCCTGGCGGCGGCCGCCGGCGACGCGCTGGCGGTCGACGCGGTGACGCTCGAGGTGGCCGACCCGTCCCCGCTCCTCGTCCGGGCCCGCGCCGCGGCCTTCGCGGACGCCAGCACCCGTGCCCGGCAGTACGCGGAGCTCTCGGGCCGGACGCTCGGGCCGGTCCTGGCGCTCACCGAGGCCCCCGAGGCGGTCGGTCCCTCACCGAAGATGCGGTTCGCCTCGATGGACCGGGCGGGTGGCGTGCCCGTCGAGGCCGGCGAGTCGGCCGTGACCACGAGCATCGTCGTGCGCTTCGCGCTGGGCGCCGCATGAGCTGGGTCGACGCCCTCGGCTGGTTCGGGTCGGCGCTGCTCGTCTTCTCCCTGCTCCAGGCCCGCATCCTCCGGCTGCGCGTCCTCAACACCGTCGCGTGCGGCATCCTCACCGTGTTCAACGCGATCCTCGGCGTGTGGCCGATGGTCGCCATGAACATCGTGCTCGCCGGGATCAACACCGTCTTCATCGTCCGGATGCTCCGCGAGCGCGGCGACGAGCAGGCCTACGCCGTGCTCCAGGTCCGCGAGGACGACAGCTACCTGCGCCATTTCCTCGACCTGTACCGCACGGACATCGCGCGCTTCTTCCCCGACTTCGACCCGGAGCCGGCCGAGGGCCGCTCGACCTACCTCGTCCAGCACGGTGACGAGACGGCCGGCGTCATCGTCGTCCGGGACGCCGGCGACCACACCGCCCAGGTCGAGCTCGACTACGTGACCCCTCGGTTCCGCGACTTCGCGCCCGGCGAGTTCGTGTTCCGCCGCTCCGGGCTGTTCCGCGAGCGCGGCTTCACGCGGGTGCTCACGGCGCCCGGCATGGTCGCCCCGTACTACGAGCGGCTCGGCTTCGCCCGCGAGGGTGACCGGTACCGACTCGAGCTCGGCTGAGACCCGCGCCACCCGTCGACGACAGATACCCGGTGGGGTACTAGGGTGTCATGTACTACGTGGCGTAGTATCCATGCCACGAACGACACGCGAGGAGGCGATCGTCGTGACCCAGCTCGTCCACGACTTCGAGACCGGTTCGATGGAGCAGAAGGACCTGCTCGGTGGCAAGGGGGCGAACCTCGCGGAGATGACCCGGCTGGGGATCCCGGTCCCGCCGGGGTTCACGATCACGACGGACGCCTGCCGTCACCACCTCGTGACCGGCGAGGTCCCCGACGGGCTGTGGGACGAGGTCCAGGAGCACGTCGCGACGCTCGAGGCGCGGATGGGCCGGACCCTCGGCGACCCCGCGGACCCCCTGCTCGTCTCGGTGCGCTCCGGCGCGAAGTTCTCGATGCCCGGGATGATGGAGACCGTCCTCGACGTCGGGCTCGGCCGGGCCGCGGTCGAGGGCCTGGCCACGCACAGCGGTGACGCCCGCTTCGCCTGGGACTCCTACCGCCGCCTGCTCCAGATGTTCGGCCGCACCGTGCTCGGCGTCGACGGCGACCTCTTCGAGCTCGCCCTCGAGGCCGAGAAGGCGGCCCGCGGCGTCACTGCCGACATCGACCTCGACGCCGACGCGCTCCGGGCGCTCGCCACGACCTTCGAGGCGATCGTCGAGGAGGAGTCCGGCGCCCCGTTCCCCCAGGACCCCCACGAGCAGCTCCGCTCCGCCGTCGTCGCGGTGTTCCGGTCGTGGACCTCGGACCGCGCGGCCCTGTACCGGCGGCGCGAGCACATCCCCGCCGACCTCGGGACCGCCGTCAACGTCCAGGCGATGGTCTTCGGCAACCTCGGCGAGGGCTCCGGCTCGGGTGTCGCCTTCACCCGCGACCCGGCGACCGGCGCGCGCGGCGGCTACGGCGACTACCTGCCCGACGCGCAGGGCGAGGACGTCGTGGCCGGGGTGCGCAACACCCTCGGGCTCGACGACCTGCGGCGGCTGGACCCCGCGAGCCACGCGGAGCTGCTCGACATCATGACCCGGCTCGAGAAGCACTACCGCGACATGTGCGACATCGAGTTCACCGTCGAGCGGGGACGGCTCTGGATGCTCCAGACCCGCGTCGGGAAGCGCACCGCCGAGGCGGCCTTCCGCATCGCGAGCGACCTCGTCGACGAGGGGGTGCTCACCGAGGAGCAGGCCCTCGGACGCGTCACCGGTGCCCAGCTCGCGCAGCTGATGTTCCCGCACTTCGCCCACGGCGAGGACCACACGCCCGTCGCCGTCGGCATGAGCGCCTCACCGGGTGCTGCCGTCGGCCGGGCCGTCTTCGACTCCAGCCGCGCGGTCGTCCTCGCCGAGCAGGGCGAGCCCGTCGTCCTCGTCCGCCGGGAGACCACCCCGGACGACCTCCACGGGATGGTCGCGGCACGCGGCATCCTCACGAGCCGTGGCGGGAAGACCTCGCACGCCGCCGTCGTCGCCCGCGGCATGGGTCGCACCTGCGTCTGCGGGGCCGAGTCGCTCGACGTCGACCTCGCCGAGCGCTGCCTCACCACCCCCGACGGCACCGTCGTCCGCGAGGGCGACACCATCTCCATCGACGGGTCGACCGGCGAGGTCTTCCTCGGCGAGGTGCCGGTGCGCCCCTCCCCCGTCGTCCGGTACTTCGAGGGCGAGCTCGACGCGGCGACCGCCGGCACCGAACCGGTCGTCCTCGCGGTCGACCGGTTGCTCCGCACCGCCGACCGGGTGCGCCGGCTGCGAGTGCGGGCCAACGCCGACACCGGCGCGGACGCCGCCCGGGCCCGGCGCTTCGGGGCCGAGGGCATCGGCCTGGCGCGGACCGAGCACATGTTCCTCGGCGAGCGCCGCGAGCTCGTGGAGCGGCTCGTCCTCGCCGAGAGCGACGCGGACCGGCAGGCCGTCTTCGACGAGCTGCTCCCCCTCCAGCGGGCCGACTTCGTCGAGCTGTTCGACGCGATGGACGGCCTGCCGGTCATCGTCCGGCTGCTCGACCCGCCGCTGCACGAGTTCCTCCCCGACCTCACCGAGCTCTCGGTGCGGGTCGCCCTCGAGGACGAGAGGGGCGAGCACTCCGACCGGGACGCCGCCCTCCTGCGCGCGGTGCTCCGCCTCCACGAGCAGAACCCGATGCTCGGGCTGCGCGGGGTGCGCCTCGGGCTCGCCATCCCGGGCCTCTTCGCGATGCAGGCCCGCGCGGTGCTCGAGGCCGCCGCCTCGGTCATCGCTCGAGGCGGGTCGGCGCTGCCGGAGATCATGGTCCCGCTCGTCGGGGCGGTCCAGGAGCTGCGCGCGATCCGCGAGGAGATCGACGCGGCCGCCCGCGACACCCAGGAGACCCACGTGGTGCCCCTCGAGCACCGGGTCGGCACGATGATCGAGCTCCCCCGGGCCGCGCTGACCGCCGGTGACCTCGCGGAGGCGGCCGACTTCTTCTCCTTCGGCACCAACGACCTCACCCAGACGGTGTGGGGCTTCTCCCGCGACGACGTGGAGTCGGCGTTCTTCTCCCGCTACCTCGAGCAGGGGATCTTCGGGGCCTCCCCCTTCGAGACCATCGACCGGGTCGGCGTCGGCCGGCTCGTGAGGCTGGCCGCCCGGGAGGGACGCGAGACCCACCCGGGCCTCGAGCTGGGCGTCTGCGGTGAGCACGGCGGCGACCCCGAGTCCGTGCACTTCTTCCACGAGGCGGGCCTCGACTACGTGTCGTGCTCCCCGTTCCGCGTGCCCGTGGCGAGGCTCGAGGCCGGGAGGGCAGCCGTCGAGGGTTCCTGACGGCTGAGGGTCAGCCGCACCCGGTGGCCGGTGACGACGGCGGCGAGCCACCCGAGCCCGAGCAGCCAGCCGGCGACGACGTCGGTGAGCCAGTGGTGCCCCAGGTAGACCCGGGAGAGCCCCATCGCGATGATGAACGCCACCGCCACGGTGGCGACGAGCACCCGCTGCCACGAGCGCCGCACCACGAGCAGCGTGAGGTAGGCGAGCGCCCCGACGAGCACGGTCGCGTTGAGGGTGTGCCCCGACGGGAACGACGGCGAGGTCTCGAGCGGCGGGACGGCCAGCGTGGCCGGCGGGCGCGCCCGGCCGACGAGGTCCTTGCCGAGGACGGTCATGAGCAGCGACCCGGCCGCCGCGACGACCATGACGACGACGGGCGTCCAGGACCGGCGGAGGGCGACGAGCAGGGCCGTGACGACGATGACGAGGATCGGCATGCCGACCGTCCCCCCGACGTCGGTGAACGCGGTGACCGCGGCCTCGCGCACCGGGGTGCGCAGGGCCACGGCGGCGTCGAGGACCGGCCGGTCGAGGACCGCGAGGTCGTCGTGCTCGGTGACCGCCTCGTAGACCTCGGCCGCGAGCAGGTCGAGGACCAGGACGAGCGCTCCGCCGACGAGCACGGTGACGAGCAGGGCTGCGTTCGCCCGGCCCCAGCGGCCCACGGGTCCGAGGTGGTCCACGACCCGGTCGACGCCCTCGAGCACGAGGCGACCGGTGCGCGTCGGCCAGAGGGTGAGGTCCCGACGCCCGATCCGGTGCTCCTCGGTCGAGGGAGCGGGGCCCCGGGGCGGGTCGGCATCGGTGGTCGGCACGCCTCATTGAAACACCGCGGCCCGGACCACCGGGGTGGTCCGGGCCGAGGCTCGACGACGTGGGAGTGCACCGTGTGGTGGAGGTGGCGGGAATCGAACCCGCGTCCACTGACGGCAGCCCAGGGCTTCTCCGGGTGCAGTGCGCTGTGGATTTTCTCGGCCCCGGGGCTCGCGCGCACACGTTCCCCGACAGGCCCAGTCGAGTAGGAGTCCCGCGTCGCCCCTCGACATGACGACGCAGCAAGATCTCTAGCTGACGCTGGTGACTAGGCCGAGATCGAGCCTAGGCCAACGGACTTCGAGCTCGCTCAGGCGGCGAGGGCGAAGTCGGTGCGCTTGGAATCGGCACCTATTGGTTTGCACGGAGCGTTGTACGAGATGACCGTGCGTCCTCGACCCGCTTCCCACTGGACATCCAGCCAATGTCGAAACCGATCACCCCCGTGAGGGGGTCACTCCCACGCTGTTCAGTTGTCGCCCCGAGACGCTCGTGACGTGCCGGGACGGTCAGTATGCCGTCCAACGCCACCGGGTCCAACCCCATTCCCCGCGGGAGGGGGCCTCAGCCGGTGGGGGACGCCGTGGGCGACGCGGGGTGGGACGAGGTCTGCGCGGCGTCGGACGAGGCAGGCGCGTCGGCCGGGACCGACGGGAGGGACGGCGCCCCCTCCCCCGTGGGGCTCCCCGGGGTCGGCCCCTGGGTCGGCACTGGTGCGGGGACGGTCGGGGTCGGGCTGGGCGCGGGAGGAGCCGGGCTGTGCGTCGCGACGGGCGGCCGGCTCGGGACGGAGGCGCTCGGCGCCGGGTCACCCGTGGGGGAGGCGGCAGCGCCCGTGGGCGCCGGCGTGGCCGAGGGCAGGGCCGGCGTGGTGGGGGCCACCGTCCGGGGACGTGCGGTGGGGGCGACCGGGGCGTCCGGGGCCCGGCGGGAGCCCGAGGACATCCGCTCGGCCGGCCCGCCCGGGTCGACCGGCCCGCCGACGGGGCGCACGAAGTCCGGGTCGACCTGGGTGATCCGCAGGCTCGTGAGGCCCCCGGGCTGGAGTGCCACGACCCCGCCGACCGTGCACAGGCCGAGGCACGCGACGGCCGCCACCTGGAGCGCGCTCGCGCGCGTCGACGTGGACCCTCCCCGGCGGAACCCCTGCATGGGCCGATCGTAGGTCGCCCACCGCCCGTCCGGAACGGCCGAACGGCCGATGCCACCCGCTCCGTGGACCGGCGCGCTCGACGTGACCGCCGTCACTAGGGTTGGCGGCGTCGCTCCGTCACCGACCCGGAGGTGCCATCCGTGTTCCAGAAGATCCTCGTCGCCAACCGCGGGGAGATCGCCGTCCGCGCCTTCCGCGCCGCCACCGAGCTCGGCGCCAAGACCGTCGCGGTCTTCCCCCACGAGGACCGCACCTCCGAGCACCGGCTCAAGGCGGACGAGTCCTACGAGATCGGCGAGCTCGGCCACCCCGTCCGGGCCTACCTCGACCACGAGAACATCGTCCGGGTCGCCGTCGAGTGCGGGGCCGACGCGATCTACCCCGGGTACGGCTTCCTCTCCGAGAACCCCGACCTCGCGGAGGCGTGTGAGGCCCACGGCATCACCTTCATCGGGCCGCCGGCGTCAGCACTGCACCTCGCGGGCAACAAGGCCCGCGCCATCGCCGCCGCACGCGAGGCCGGCCTGCCCACCCTGCAGGGCGCCGAGCCGACGACCGACCTCGACGCCCTCGCGGCCGCCGCCGAGGGCATCGGGTTCCCCGTGTTCGTCAAGGCCGTCTCGGGCGGTGGCGGCCGCGGGATGCGCCGCGTCGAGGACCCCTCCACCCTGCGCGAGTCGCTCGAGGCCGCCCAGCGCGAGGCGGACGCCGCCTTCGGCGACCCCACGCTCTACCTCGAGCAGGCCGTGGTGCGCCCCCGGCACATCGAGGTGCAGGTGCTCGCCGACGGCTCGGGCACCGTGCTCCACCTCCACGAACGCGACTGCTCGGTGCAGCGCCGCCACCAGAAGGTCGTCGAGATCGCCCCGGCGCCCAACCTCGACCCCGAGCTGCGTGCCGCGATGTGCGCCGACGCCGTGCGCTTCGCGGAGGCCATCGGCTACCGCAACGCCGGCACCGTCGAGTTCCTCCTCGGCGAGGACGGCCGCTACGTCTTCATCGAGATGAACCCCCGCATCCAGGTCGAGCACACGGTGACCGAGGAGGTCACCGACATCGACCTCGTCGTCGCGCAGCTGCGGATCGCGAGCGGCGACACCTTCGAGGACCTCGGGCTGCGCCAGGAGGACATCCGCACCCGCGGCGCCGCCCTCCAGTGCCGGATCACCACCGAGGACCCCGCCAACGGCTTCCGCCCCGACGCCGGGCAGATCACGGTGTACCGCTCCGCCGGTGGCGGCGGGGTGCGCCTCGACGGCGGCACGGTCTTCGTCGGGGCCCAGGTCAGCCCGCACTTCGACTCGATGCTCGTCAAGCTCACCTGCCGCGGCAGCGACTTCGACGTCGCCGTGCGCCGGGCGCGGCGGGCACTCGCCGAGTTCCGGATCCGCGGCGTCTCGACGAACATCCCCTTCCTCGAGGCGGTCATCGCCGACCCGGTGTTCCAGCGCGGCGAGGCCACGACGAGCTTCATCGACGAGCGGCCCGAGCTGCTCGAGGCGCGGATGCCCATGGACCGCGGCACCAAGCTGCTCCAGTACCTCGCCGACGTCACGGTCAACCAGCCGCACGGGCCGGCGACCACCCACCTCAAGCCGCGCACCAAGCTCCCGGAGGTCGACGAGACCGCTCCCCTGCCGCCCGGCACCCGCGACCTGCTCCAGCGGGTCGGACCCGCGGCCTTCGCGCGTCAGCTGCGCGAGCGCACCGACGTGCCGGTCACCGACACCACCTTCCGCGACGCGCACCAGAGCCTGCTCGCGACCCGGATGCGCACCCGCGACCTGCTCCACGTCGCCGGGCACGTCTCGCGGATGACCCCGCAGCTGCTCTCGATGGAGGCCTGGGGCGGCGCGACCTACGACGTCGCGCTGCGCTTCCTCCACGAGGACCCCTGGGAGCGGCTGGCCCTGCTGCGCGAGGCGATGCCGAACGTGCCGCTCCAGATGCTGCTGCGCGGCCGCAACACCGTCGGCTACACCCCCTACCCGACGAAGGTCACCGACGCCTTCGTCCACGAGGCCGCGCGCACCGGCCTCGACATCTTCCGGATCTTCGACTCGCTCAACGACGTCGAGCAGATGCGGCCCGCGGTCGACGCCGTGCTCGAGACCGGCACGGCGGTCGCGGAGGTGGCCCTCTGCTACACGGGCAACCTGCTCGACCCCCGCGAGGAGCTCTACACCCTCGACTACTACCTGCGGCTCGCCGAGCAGATCGTCGGCACCGGTGCCCACGTGCTCGCCATCAAGGACATGGCCGGGCTGCTGCGCGCCCCTGCGGCGCGCAGGCTCGTCACCGCCCTGCGGGAGAACTTCGACCTGCCGGTGCACCTGCACACCCACGACACCGCCGGCGGCCAGGTCGGCACCCTCCTCGCGGCGATCGACGCGGGGGTCGACGCCGTCGACGCCGCCACCGCCACGATGTCCGGGACGACGAGCCAGCCGAGCCTGTCGGCGCTCGTGGCCGCCACCGACGGCACCGAGCGCGAGACCGGCCTCGACATCGACGCCGTGTTCGCGCTCGAGCCGTACTGGGAGGCGGTCCGCCACCTGTACCGGCCGTTCGAGTCGGGCCTGGCCTCCCCCACCGGCCGGGTGTACTTCCACGAGATCCCGGGCGGCCAGCTCTCGAACCTGCGCCAGCAGGCGATCGCCCTCGGCCTCGGAGAGCGGTTCGAGGACGTCGAGAACATGTACGCGGCCGCGAACCGCATCCTCGGCAACATCGTCAAGGTGACCCCGTCGAGCAAGGTCGTCGGCGACCTCGCCCTCGCCCTCGTGGGCGCCGGGGCCGACCCGGACGACTTCGCCGAGAACCCGAACCGCTACGACGTCCCCGACTCGGTCATCGGCTTCCTCGGTGGCGAGCTCGGCGACCCGCCCGGGGGCTGGCCGGAGCCGTTCCGGACCAAGGCGCTCGCGGGCCGCACGCCGAAGCCGCGCGTCACCGAGCTCACCGACGAGCAGGAGCGGGCCCTGGTCACCGACACCCGGCGCACCCTCAACCAGCTGCTCTTCCCCGGGCCCACGACCGAGTACGAGGACACCCGCGACCGCTACGGCGACCTCTCGGTGCTGGGCACCATCGAGTTCCTCCACGGGCTCGAGCAGGGCGCCGAGTACGAGGCCGAGATCGAGGCCGGCAAGCGGCTGCTGCTCGGCATCAGCTCGGTCGGGGACGCCGACCGGCAGGGCATGCGGACCGTGATGTGCACCCTCAACGGGCAGTTCCGCCCCGTCCAGGTGCGCGACCGCTCCGTCGAGGCCGAGACCAAGGCGGCCGAGAAGGCCGACCCGGGCAACGCCGGCCACGTCGCCGCGCCGTTCGCCGGGGTGGTCACCCCCGCCGTGGCCGAGGGCGACACCGTCGAGCCGGGCGGAGTGGTCGCGACGATCGAGGCGATGAAGATGGAGGCCAACATCACCTCCCCCACCGGGGGCACGGTCGAACGGCTCGCCATCGACGGCCACCAGCAGGTCGAGGGCGGCGACCTCGTCCTCGTCGTCACCGCCGGCTGACCCGTCCTCCGTGCGGTTCCCGTGCACGGAAACCCCCGCGGCGGGCCCGCCGGTGCCACGGTGAGGGGGTCAGCGCATCGGTCAAGCAGCGGCCTGTGCACCCCCGCACGACCAAGGGAGAGCACCAATGGGTCTCGAGGACAAGATCAACAACACCACGGACGACCTCACGGGCAAGGGCAAGGAGGCGGCCGGCAAGGCCACCGACGACGAGCGCCTGGAGGCCGAGGGGAAGGGCGACCAGGCCGGAGCCGACCTCAAGAAGGCCGGCGAGAACGTCAAGGACGCCTTCAAGCACTGACCCCCGCCGGGGGAACCACGACGGGCCGCTCCCTCGGGGGCGGCCCGTCCGTCGTCGCTACCAGCTGCCGCCGGAGGAGCCGCCGCCCCCGCCGCCGGAGAAGCCCCCGCCCCCGCTGAACCCCGACGAGCCGGACGAGCCCGGGGTCGAGACGAAGGTGCCGGCGGCGACGGTCGAGAAGGAGTCCATGCTCGAGGCCACCCCTCGGAACCCGCCGTCGCCCCAGGACCCCGCGTACCAGACCGGGGAGAGCACCGTGTGACCTGCAGCGGCGGCCGCGGCGGCGACCTCCTCGAAGACCTCGGCCCAGCGGTCGGCGAGGTCGAAGACGATGGCGTACGGCAGGAAGCGGCTGAAGAGGTCCTGGGCCTCCTCCCACCGGATCTGGTTGGCCTCGGCCGTCGCGAGGTAGCGCTCGAAGCCCCGGGACTGGGCCAGCACGGCCGAGCCCTCCGCGGTGCGGGCGGCCATTCGCTTGCCGAGCGAGCGGGTGGTGAGCCCCGCCACGACCAGGCCGCCGCCGAGCACCCAGAGCGGGTTGACCGGGAGGCCGGAGTCGGCGAACAGCGACGACGCGGGCCCGGCGAGGAAGAAGACCGAGAGCACGCCGAGGCCGGCGAGCACCGCTCCGAGCGCCATCCAGCCCGACCGCTGCGACTCCGGGCTGCGCCGGAACCAGCCCCGCTCGACGACCTCGTCGTACATGAGCCGCTGGACGGCCTGGAGGGTCGGCTTGAAGTGGTTCTTCAGCGACGACAGGGTGACGGTCTCGCCGCCGGAGAAGAGCGCGTCGTGGAGCAGCTGCTCGTACGGCGTGAGGGGTGCGGTCGCGGTGGACGGCGTGGTGCGGGTGAGCACCCAGTCGTCGCGCCGGAAACGCCCGGTGTCGTCGCGGCCGATCCGCAGGTGACCGCGGACGGCGAGGTCGATGATCGTCGCCGTGACGTCGGTGAGCCCGGCCTCCTCGTCGATGATCGTGCCGACGAGGCCCGGCTGGACCCCGGGCGGTGGGGTGAACTGGACCGCCACCGTGGGGGCCGGACCGCCGCGGACGACCTGGTGCTCCTGCCCGAGACCGGGGCTGAGCCCGGGAGTCACGCCCGCGTACTGCTCGTCGCGGCCGCGGGACCACACGAGCAGGCCCATGAGGGACCCGGCGGCGAGCGGGACGAGCAGCCCGGCCCCGATGGTCAGCGCCCCGACCGTGCGGGCCACCGCCGGGCTCACCGAGCTGCCGCTGCTGCTCGTGAGGTCGCCCTCGCGCAGGTCCGGGGCGAGGTCGCCGAACGCGCTCCGCGGGAAGGAGGCCACGACCGAGGCGCCCTCACGGGCCGCGAGGTCGGGGATCTCGTACGTGGCGGTGTCCCCGGGGGTGGCCGGGCAGGTGTCGGTGGACCCGTACTCGCCGTGGAAGCACGCGGCCCGGGTGACCGCCGCCGGGCCGCTGACCTCGGCGCGCACGTCCTGCTGCGGGAAGCCGTTCGCGGTGCTGACGACGTCGTAGTAGACCTCGGCGGTGCCGTCGCCGATGTCGTTGACGAGGTGCGCGAGCCGGAAGCGGACGACGTACTGGGCCGTGCCCCGTACCGTCTCCGACGGGCTGCCGATCCGGATCCGCCGGTCGGCGCCGACGTCCTCGACCGTGATGTCGGTCGGCGCCCCCGACGGCGAGGTGACCTCGACGCCGGAGAGCTCGTAGTAGCGGTACTCGGACTCGCTGTCGCGGTACCCGGCCCGCACCCGGACCAGCCGGTAGATGCCGTGCCGGTCCTCCCCGTCGGGGAAGCGCCAGGTGATCCGCTCGGTGACGACGACCGACCCGTCGGGCTGGGCCTCGATGCTCGTGTGGAGGGAGTCGGCCTGCTCCTCGGCGACCACGGCCGTGCCGACCGCCCCACCCCAGGCCCCGACGCGGGCGGCGTGGTCGGCCGGAGCCGCCGGGGCGGCGAGGGCCGGCAGCGCGGCCGTGAGGGCCAGCACGAGGGCCACGAGGACCCCGGCGGCGGCGCGGCGCCTCCGGGTCACCTCAGACCTCTCCGCGGCGGCGGGCGGCGATGGCGCGGTCGGCCTCGCGACGGTCCTGGCGCTCCCGGAGGGCGTACCGCTTGTCGTAGGCCTTCTTGCCCTTGACGACGGCGATCTCGACCTTGGCCCGCCCGTCCTTGAAGTAGAGGCTCAGCGGGACGACGGTGTGCCCGGTCTCGCGGATGGCCTGGCCGATCCTGTCGAGCTCGCGGCGGTGCAGGAGGAGCTTGCGGCGGCGGCGCGGCGTGTGGTTGGTCCACGTCCCGCTCGCGTACTCGGGGATGTGGACGCCCTCGAGCCACAGCTCGTCGTCACGGTCGAAGCCGGCCCAGCCGTCGACGAGGGAGGCGCGCCCCATCCGCAGCGCCTTGACCTCGGTGCCCATGAGCACCAGGCCCGCCTCGTAGGTGTCCTCGACGAGGTAGTCGTGGCGGGCCTTGCGGTTGCTCGCGACGAGCTTCTTCCCCGGGGTCTTCCCGCTGTCCTTGGCCACGACAGGTCAGGCTACCGTCCGGTCCCGACGGCCGTCCCGGGGATTCCCGGGCGGCGGGTCAGGACTGGGTGTTGAGCCACTTCCGGGGGTTGGCGAAGCTGCCGTTCTCGAGGGTCTCGAAGTGCAGGTGGCAGCCGGTGGAGGTGCCCGTCGTGCCGCTGTAGCCGATGAGCTGGCCGCGGCTGACGTGCCCGCCGCCGACGGAGATCCGCGACAGGTGGTTGTAGGTGCTCGCGAGACCGACCCCGCGCTCGAGCCCGTGGTCGATGACGACGCGGTTGCCGTACCCGCCGCCCCACCCGGCCATGATGACGGTGCCGGAGCCGGCCGCGTAGACGGGCGTGCCGCAGTTGACGGCGTAGTCCATCCCGGAGTGCAGCTTCCAGTAGTGGTAGATCGGGTGGAACCGCATGCCGTACTCGGAGCTGATCCACCCGACGTGCACCGGTCGGCTGAGGACGCCGGAGGAGCTGTTCGAGCCGCCACCGGAGCTGCCGCCCGAGGACGTGCCACCCGAGGACGATCCCGAGCCCTGGTTCTTCTTGGCCTCCGCGGCCCGGCGCTTGGCCTCGGCCTTGGCGGCGGCGGCCGCGCGCGCACGGGCCTCGGCAGCGCGCTGGGCGAGGATCTTCGAGAGCCGCGCCTGCTCGGCCTTCATCGAGGCGAGCTGCTTCTTGTCGGCGGCGAGCTGGTCCTCGTAGCCCTGGGCCTGCTGTTCCTGGCTGGCGGCGAGGGCCTCGAGGTCGGCCTTGGCCTTGTCGGCGGCCGCGCGGGCCTGCTCGGCCCGGGCGAGGGCCGCGGCGGCCGCCTTCTGCTTGCGGTCGGAGTCGGCGCGCAGCGCGGACAGGTGGTCCTGGAGCGCGGTGAGGCTGGCGCGCTCGGTCGTGAGGCGCTCCATCGTCTGGCTCTGGACGTCGAGCACGGTGTCGACCATGGCGAGGCGGTCGGCGAACTCCTGGGGCTGGGTGCTCGACAGGGCGACGTCGAGCTGGCCGAAGCCCTGCTGCTGGTAGATCTGCGCGGCGAACTGGGCGAGCCGCTTGCGACCGGCGGCCACCTCCGAGGTGGCCGTGTCGAGGTCGTCCTTGGCCTTGGCCTCGTTGGCCTTGGCGACCTCGAGCTCCTGGGTGGCGACGGCCTCCGCGTGGTCGGCGGCGTCGGCGGCGGCCCGGGCCTTCTCGAGCACGGTCCGCGCGGCGGGCAGCTTGTCCTGCGTGGCCTGGAGGCTCTTGTAGGCCTTGCTCAGGGCGGCGCTGGTGTCGTCGAGGTGGTTCTCGAGGGCGTCGATCTTCTTGTCGACGGACTTCTTCTGCACCCCCGGGTCGGTCGCGGCGGGTGCCGCGGGGGCGCCGGCCGTGACGAGTCCTCCGGCGCACACCAGGGCGGTGGCGACCCCGAGGACCCGGCGGATGGCAGCAGAGCGCACGCGGTCAGGTCGTCCCATGATCACCATTGGTAACACGAATCACACGAGTTCGCCCACTCCTCCGACGAGAAACATCCGACCGGCCGGCCGGCGGCATCAGCAGTCTCTCAGCCCCGGAGCCGCCGCGCGGGCAGTTCGGGAGACGTCGTCGCGGGGCCGGGGCCGGCTCGCGCGGGTCAGACCCGCAGGTACCGGCGCAGGGTGACCAGGCTGGTGACGACCGCGATGAGCATCACTCCCCCGAGCATCCACGGCGCGAGCAGCCACACGTCGGAGACCCCGATGAAGGCCTGGGACAGGGCGATCTGGCTCGCCCCCTCGGTGAAGACGTACTTCGTCAGCCCGACGAGCAGCCCGACCGCGAGGACCACCCCGCTCGCCGAGACGATGACCATCTCGGAGATGAAGGGCATCCGGATCGTCCAGTTCGAGGCACCGACGAGCCGCATGATGCCGATCTCCCGACGCCGGATGAACGCGGCCTGCCGGATCGTCGTCGCCATGAGCAGTGCGGCGCAGGCCGCCATGAGCGCGGCGAGGAAGACCGCGAAGACGGTGATCCAGTTGATGATCGTGAAGAACTTGCTGAGGACCTTCTCCTGGTCCTGGACGGTGGCCACGCCGGGCGCGTCCTCGAACTGGCTCGTGACGACGGCGTACTTCGTCGGGTCGTCGAGCTGGACCCGCAGGCTCTGCGGGATGTCGCCGACCTGGACGTTGCCGGCGATCGGGCTGTTGCGGAACTGGTCCTTGAACCGGTCGAAGGCCTGCTGCTCGGACTCGTAGAAGACCTGCTTGACCTCCGGCAGCGCCTCCAGCTGGGACTGCAGGGCCGCCTTCTGGGCGTCGGTGACCGCCTTGCCCTCGCAGTTCGGCTGGAGGGAGTCGGCGGTGCACAGGTAGATCGAGACCTGGATCCGGTCGTACCAGTAGCCCTTCATCGTGTCGGCCTGGCGCTGGGCGAGCAGGCCGAGGCCGAGCAGGAAGATCGAGACCATCGTCACGAGGACGACGGAGATGGCCATCGAGATGTTGCGCCGGAGGCCGGAGCCGACCTCGGAGGCGAGGAACCGTGCCTGCACGTCAGACCTCCTCGTCGGCGCGGCGGTGGTACGAGGCGTCCTGCTCGTCACGGACGACGCGGCCGTCGTCGAGCTGGATCACCCGCCGGCGCAGGTCGTTGACGATGTCGTGGTCGTGCGTGGCCATGACGATCGTGGTGCCGGTGCGGTTGATCCGGTCGAGCAGCCGGACGATCTCGATGCTGATCTTCTGGTCGAGGTTGCCGGTGGGCTCGTCGCACAGGAGGATCTGCGGCCGGTTGACGACGGCGCGCGCGATGGCGACGCGCTGCTGCTCACCGCCGGACAGCTGGTGCGGGAAGCGCTTCTCCTTGCCGGCGAGACCGACCATCTCGAGGGTCTCCGGGACGAGCTGGCGGATCGCGTGGCGCGGCTTGCCGATGACCTGCAGCGCGTACGCGACGTTCTCGTGCACGGTCTTGTTCGGCAGCAGCCGGAAGTCCTGGAAGACCGCGCCCATCTCGCGACGCAGGCGCGGCACCTGGCGCATCGGCATCTTGCCGAGGTCGTGCCCGGCGACGAGGACGAGCCCGTTGGTGGCCGCCTCCTCGCGCAGCGCGAGGCGCAGCATCGTGGACTTCCCCGACCCGGACGGGCCGACGACGAAGACGAACTCGCCGCGGTCGATGCCGACCGTGATGTCGTCGACGGCCGCGCGGGTGGACCGCGGGTAGACCTTCGTGACGTTCTCGAAGCGGATCATGCGGGGGGGCTGGCCTCACGGCTCGGGGGCAGGGACCACGGACGCACCGCGGCACGACCGAGGATAGGTCGGGGACCTGACGATCCCCGTGAGCGCCCCACCCTCGGCGCGTTCGGGTCTCAGCCGGCTCGCAGGTCGGGCAGGCCGTCGTCGGGCGTCACGCCGAGCACCGCGCGGAAGGTGGCCGCGACGGCACCGGCCGCGCGGCGGGCGTCCTCGAGCGGGAGGAAGGGCCCCTGGGGCACGTCGTCGGGCCAGAAGCGGATGAAGTCGTCGCCGTCGCCGGCGGTCGGGCGGTGCCAGCCCGCGGCGAGGATGGCGTCCTCCTCCTCGCGGGTCCACGGGAACCACCCGCCGAACCGCTCGGCGCCGACCCAGTGGCCGCGGAGGTGCTCCTCGACCCGCACGAGCCGCACCGAGGGCGCCACCGGTCGCCTCCGGCCGCCGAGCAGCCAGCGCAGGCGCGTGGTCCCGGGGGTGCGGGCCATCCGGGTGTGCCCGGGCGGGGCCGCGACGGTCAGCGACCCACCGTCGGCGAGGCGCTGCACGGCGTCGGCGAGGGCGGCCTCCCACGCGGGCCAGGTGTCGAGGGCGGTGGGCCCTGGGTGCTCGGCGGTCATCGGCGTCAGGCCCCGGCGGTGGCCTTGTCCTGGGCGATCCGCCAGCGGATGCCCGCCTCGATGAACGCGTCGATGTCGCCGTCGAAGACGCCGGAGGTGTTGCCGACCTCGTGCTCGGTGCGCAGGTCCTTGACCATCTGGTACGGGTGCAGCACGTAGGAGCGCATCTGCTCGCCCCAGCTGGCCTTGACGTCGCCGGCGAGCTCCTTGCGCTCGGCGGCCTCCTCGGCCTTCTTGAGCAGCAGCAGGCGGGACTGCATGACGCGCAGCGCCGCGGCCCGGTTCTGGATCTGGCTCTTCTCGTTCTGCATCGAGACGACGGTGCCGGTGGGGATGTGCGTCATCCGCACCGCCGAGTCGGTGGTGTTGACCGACTGGCCGCCGGGGCCGCTGGAGCGGAAGACGTCGATCTTCAGGTCGTTCTCGGGGATCTCGATCGAGTCGGTGCCCTCGATGAGCGGGACGACCTCGACGGCGGCGAAGCTCGTCTGGCGGCGGCCCTGGTTGTCGAAGGGGCTGATCCGGACGAGGCGGTGGGTGCCGCCCTCGACGGAGAGGTTGCCGTAGGCGTAGGGCACGTCGATCTCGAAGGTCGCGGACTTCAGCCCGGCCTCCTCCGCGTAGGAGGTGTCGAGGACCTTGACGGGGAAGCCGTGGCGCTCGGCCCAGCGCAGGTACATCCGCATGAGCATCTCGGCGAAGTCGGCGGCGTCGACGCCACCGGCGCCGGCGCGGATGGTGACGACGGCGGCGCGCTCGTCGTACTCGCCGGAGAGCAGGGTGCGGACCTCGAGCTCGCCGACGGCCTTGCGCACGGTGACGAGCTCGCGCTCGGCCTCGGCGAGGGTCTCGGCGTCGTCCTCCTCCTGGGCCATCTCGACGAGCGCCTCGAGGTCGTCGATCCGCGCGTCCATCCCGGTGACGCGGTCGTGCTCGTGCTTGGCGCGGGAGAGGCCGGAGGTGACCTGCTGGGCGCGCTCCTGGTCGTCCCAGAGGGCCGGGTCGGAGGCCTCGGCCTCGAGCTCCCCGATCTGCTGCTCGAGCTTGGCGAGGTCGGTGACCCCGCGGACCGTCGCCATGGTGCTGCGAAGGTCCTTGATCTCCTGGGTGAAGTCGGTGGCCACGAGGGGCAAGCCTACGCGAGGCGTGGGGGGCCGGTCGGCGGCCTCAGGCGAGGAGGGTCCAGCCGGCGAGGGCGAGGAAGGTGCCGCCGGAGAGGACCTCGGCCACCCGGGCCCCGACGCCACCGATGCCGAGGCGCCCGGCGGCCCCGGCGAGCAGGGCGTAGGCGCCGTCGACGACGAACGCCATGAGCACGGTGCAGGCCCCGAGCACGAGGAGGCGGTGCCCCGACGCCCCCGGGGTGGGGTCGACGAACTGGGGCAGGACCGCGAGGAGGAACAGCGCGGTCTTGGGGTTGAGCAGGTCGACGAGCAGGCCGGAGAGGTAGACCCGGCGCAGCCCCGGCCGCGCCGTCGCCGCGGTGTCGTCGGCACCCTCGTCCCGCCGGTGCCTGCGGAGCATCCCGACACCGAGGTGGACGAGGTAGGCGGCACCGGCGACCTGGAGGACCGTGAACAGCGTCTCCGAGGCGGCGACCGCCCGCGAGAGGCCGAGGCAGGCCGCAGCGACGTGGAGGCCGAGACCGGACTCCAGGCCGAGGACCGCGACGAGGCCCGCGCGTGGCCCGGCCGCGAGCGCGTGCGTGACGGCGAAGACGACCGACGGGCCCGGGACGACGAGGACGGCGACGGTCACCAGCACGAAGGGCAGCACGTCGGTGGTCACGCTGTGAGGAGGGCCGGCGGGGGCCTCCCGATACCCGTGCCCCGGTCGATGTATCAGGGCGCCCGGGTTCCGCTCTTCTCCCCCGACGGACGACGCGGGTGCTGCTGCACCACGAGCCGTCGACCGGGGCCGGCCCGCAGGGGGGCCGGCGGTCGGAGCGAGGTGGGGCGGTCGGGGCAGGGCCCGACCGCCCCACCTCGTGACCGGGGGTGGGTCAGCGGCGGTGGCCGGAGCCGCGCAGGCCGCGGGACGACCGGTGCGCGAGCACGCTGCGGTCGCTGCGGCTCGAGAGCAGCGAGAGCCGCGACCTGCTCGAGAGCCCGGAGAGCAGGCTCATCGAGGAGCCGATGCTCAGCGCGGACGCGAACGAGCCGATGCTGCCGATGCTCAGGGCCGACCCGATGCTCGCGATGCTGAGGACCGAGCCGCGCGAGCCGATCGAGAGGAACGAGTCGGTGGAGGCGATGCACCACCGGCCGCGCAGGTGCGCGGGGACCGTCGGCATGCTCGAACGCTACGCCGCTCAGGGCTGGACGACGTCCGAGCGCGCGCTCGAGGTGACGTGGATGGTGATGCCCACGCCGAGCTCGCGCAGCATCCCGCCGACCATCGGCAGCTCGGCCTCGCCGGTGAGGTCGACGACGGCCGTGCGACCGTCGGGGGTGCCGGTGGCCGACCCCAGCCGCCAGGCGGCGACGCCCGTGGGCCGGCGGACGGAGCCGACGTAGGCGGCCGCCCGCTCACGGACCGAGGCGTTGCTCAGGGGAACCGCGTCACCGACCCCCTGCCGGTAGGCCGCGTCGTCGAGGGCGTTGGCCGCCGAGAGGGCGGCACCGTCCGCGACGTCGAGCAGCCGCATCCGCGCGAGGTGGGCCGAGGTGACGGCGACGGTCCCCGCGATGAGCATCATCGCCACCACCGCGAGGCCGAGGACGTACACGGTGATGGTCCCGCGCTCGTCCCGGGCGGCGCTGCGGACCCGGCTCACGGGAGCCCCCGGAACCGGTCGACGGTCGAGAGGTGCGACGCCGACACCGGGACGCTGAGCGGCACGACGTCGCGGACGAACGCCGGCACGAGCGGCAGGGGGACGCGGACCGTCGCGGTGGTCTCGACGCGACCGTCCGGACGGAGGCAGGGGGAGCCGTCGCAGGCGATGGCCAGGGTGCCGACGTCCTCGAAGCGCTGGTCGGCGAACGAGAGGTGGGCGGCCGCCCGCGCACGAGCGGTGGCGTCCTCGCCGGCCCGTGCCGTGACGTAGGCGCGCCCCGCCTCGCGCGAGGCCTGGCTCACCGCGTAGGCGCCGGCCTGGAGCCGGCCGAGCATCAGCACGAGGTAGACGAGCGGGATGAGCAGGAGGACGGCGAGCGTCACGAACTCGACGACGGCGCTCCCCCGCTCGTCGCGGAGGGCGCGACCGCTCGGGGCCCGGGTCACTGCTCCTCCAGGAACGCCCGGCCCACGACGTCGATCCGGCCCTGCGGGCCCAGCAGGCCGACGACCGGGACCGGCGCGACGACCCGCACCTCGACGACGCGCACCCCGTCGACCACGGTCTGCCGCGACGAGACGGCGCGGGCGTACCGCGGCGACAGGGACGCGCTCACCAGCTCTTGCGTGCGTGCCACCGCCTGCCCCGGAACGGCATCCGCCCGGGCGCCGTACCGGGCGCCCTCGGAGGCACACGAGATGAGCGTGTTGCGCGCGTGCAGGGCCAGCCCGAGCTGGACCACGGCGAGGACGACGACCAGCACGAGCACCGACACCATCGCGAAGTCGGCGACGGCGGCGCCTCGCTCGACCCTCGGGTGCCGTGCCATCCGGCTCAGCCGGTGACCGAGGACAGCGCGTTCTGGAACATCGAGACGAGCTGGTCGCGGGCCACGGCCCAGAGCACGGTGACGAGGCCGGCGGTCATCAGGGTGATGAGCACCCACCCGGGCACGTCACCCCGCTCGTCCCGGCGTCGTCCTCGTCCCGGGCCGCGCAGGACGGCGGCGTGGACGCGTGCGGCGAGGTTCCTCGTGAGGTTCATGCGGCGGTCCTTTCTCGGGCTCCGGTCAGAGCGTGAATCGGAAGAAGCTGAATCCTGGGTAGACGGCGAAGAGGACGGTGACCGGGAGGATGAGGAAGACGACGGGCACCATCATCGCGATCTCCTTCCGTCCGCCGGCCTCGAGCAGGGCGCGGCGGCCCTCCTCGCGGACGTCCTGGGCCTGGGCGCGGAGCACCTCCGCGAGGGGGGTCCCGCGCTGCACCGCGACGATGACCCCGTCGACGAAGCGGCGCAGGCTCGGCAGCCCGGTGCGGTCGGCGAGCCCCTGCAGCGCCGTCGGGAGGTTGGCACCGGCGCGGGCGTCGGCGAGGCACCGCCGCAGCTCGTCGGCGAGCTCGCCGTGCGAGAGGCGGCACACCCGCTCGAGGGCACCCACGGCCCCCTCGCCCGCACCGACGGCAAGTGCCAGCAGCTCTGCCACGGTGGGGAACTCGGAGAGCATCCGCCGCTCCCGGCGGACCGCGCGGAGGCTCAGCAGGTAGTCGGCGCCGGTCACCCCCAGCCCGAGACCGATCCCCGTGAGCAGGAGGACCGGCGCGACCGACCCACCGCGGAGGACGGCCAGCAGAGTGCCCGCGGTCCCGCCGAGGACCGCCCCGGCGATGCCCCAGAGCACCTGCTCCGCCCGGAACCGGTCGACGTCCGGTACGAGGCCGGCCCGGAGCTGGCGGCTGCGCACCGACGCGGCACCGCCGAGGACGCGTTCGACGCCCTGGCCGAGCTCGCGGACGAGGGGCGCGGCGACGGACCCGAGCACGCCGCGCGCCCCGGTGCCGCCGTCGAGGAGCCGCGACGGACGGGGGGTGTCGCGCAGGTAGGGCAGGACCCGCTCGGCCAGTCCGTGGCGACGGTTGCGGGGCAGGCCGGCCCAGACGAGCTGCAGCCCGACCCCGGCGACGAGGCCGAGCAGTGCGCCGTCGCGCGCGAGCCCGCTCACCGCAGCACCCGCCGGTCCTCGGGGAGCCGGCCGATGCGGACCATGAGCGCGTAGGCGACCGCGGTGACCACGGCCCCCACCAGCAGCACGCCTGCCCCGACGCCGGAGGCGTAGGCCGCCACCGACTCGGGGTTGGTGGAGAGCATGGCGAGGACGAACCACGGTGCCGCGACGGCCAACCGGGCCGCGTTCACCGTCCAGGCCTGCCGGGTCTCGAGCTCGGCCCGGGTGCGGGCGTCCTCGCGGAGGAAGACGGAGAGGGTGCGGAGCAGCCGCCCGAGGTCGCTGCCGCCGACCTCCCGGGCGATCCGCAGGCTCTCGACGAGGCGGTCGCCGACGGGGTCGCTGAGGCGCTCCTTGAGCCGGTCGAGGCAGTCGGAGAAACGACCGGTGAGCCGGTAGTCGTCGGCGAAGCGACGGAAGGGCTCGCGCAGCTCGGCCGGGCCTCGCTCCCCCAGCTGGCCCAGGGCCTCGGGTAGGGCCATCCCGGCCCGCACCGCGGAGGTGATGTTGTCGACGGCCTCCGGCCACAGGTCGCGGAGCACCGCGCGGCGGCGGCGGGCCCGGCGCCGGACCAGGGCGACCGGGAGAGCGCCGGCGATGGCCGCGAAGCAGACGGCGATGGGCAGCACGCCGACGGACAGCTGGACGATCGCGAGGACGAACCCGAACGCGATGAGGCAGGCCACGAGCAGCGCGCGGACGGTGAGCCCGGCGAAGCCGGCCTGCACCACCTCGTCGTGCAGGCGACCGACGGGGCCCGTCCTGCGGGCCTGCCGACGCGCACCGGCCGCGGGCACCCAGCAGCTCCACCACACGAGGAACACGCCGATGCCGAAGGTGAGTCCGAGGAGCAGGCCGGTCACGGCGCCCCCTGGGCAAGGAGCGCGGCGACGTCGTACCCGGCCCTTTCGAACCGCTCCGGGTGCGGCGGGAAGCCGTCGGCCCGCACGAGCTCGGAGCCGCGACGGACGAACAGGTCCGCGATCTCCACGACGTCCTCCTCGGCGCGCCCCGGCACGGCCGCGATCTCCCGGACCGTCCGCCGGCCGTCGCTCTCGAGCGCCGCGTGGACGACGAGGTCGATCGAGGACGCGACCGTGGGCACGACGAACCGGGCGGACACGTTCTCGCCGGCGAGCAGTGGCAGCGTGCACATCTTCGTCACGGCCTCGCGGGCGCTGTTGGCGTGGATGGTGCACATCCCGGGCAGCCCCGAGTTGAGGGCGATGAGCAGGTCGAGGCTCTCGGCCTGCCGCACCTCGCCGACGATGATGCGCGAGGGACGCATCCGCAGGGCCTCCTTGACGAGCCGCCGCAGGGGGATCTCGCCGGTGCCCTCCAGCGATGCCTGTCGGCACTGCATCGCGGCCACGTCCCGGTGCGGGATCCGCAGCTCGAAGACCTCCTCGCAGGTGACGACACGTTCGCGAGCCGGGATCGCCGACGCCAAGCAGTTCAGCAGGGTCGTCTTGCCTGCTTGCGTACCGCCGGCGACGAGGATGTTGAGCCCGGACGCGACGGCCGCCTCGAGGAAGCGGGCGGCCTGCGGGGTGAGGGTGCCGAGACGGACCAGGTCGTCCATCGAGTCCGCCTTGACGACGAACTTGCGGATGTTGACGAACCAGTGGGCGCGGGTGATGTCGGGGATGACGACGTGGAGGCGGCTGCCGTCCGGGAGCACCGCGTCGACGAAGGGCGAGCTGAGGTCGACGCGGCGGCCGGAGGACTTGAGCATCCGCTCGACGAGGTCACGCACCTGCTCGTGGGTCAGCAGGGTCGTCGTGAGCTCCGCGACGCCGTCCCGGGCGACGAAGACCCGCGAGGGCTCGTTGACCCAGATCTCCTCCACGCGCGGGTCGTCGAAGTACTGCTGCAGCGGGCCGTAGCCGATGACGCTGTCCCACACGGCCTTCGAGGCCGCATCGAGATCGGAGAGGACGGGCATGCCACCGTGCATCGACCGCTCGTCGTAGTCGCCGACGGCCTCCCGGACGAGCTGACGCACGGCTCCCTCGTCGCGCACCGGGTCCAGGCCGGAGCGGCGGATCAGCTCACGGACCTCACCCTCGAGCGCACGGACGCCGTCCACCGGCACTCCCCCCTTCCGTCGAGCCGCCCCTGCGCGACCCATCGTGTTCGGGGTCTAGGGAACCGCACGACGGCTCGTCGTGCACCCGGAACGTGCACCCCTGTGGATAACTCGCCGACCGTGACGGACCCCGTGTCTACCGTCTGGGCCATGGAGATCCGGCTCACCCTCCACGTGCCGCGGCGGCGCCCTCGCCCCGCGGAGCTCGTCGTGGCGTGGCAGGAACCGCAGACGGTCGAGGTGCTGCGCCGGGCGCTCGCCGACCACCTCGCGGAGCCGGTCGGTGCCCTGTTCGCGGGCGGGCGCGCGGTCGCCGACGACGTGCTGCTCGGGGTCCCGCCGCTGCTCGACGGGGTGTCGCTGGCCGCGGTGTCCGTCGCCCCCGGCGACGAGCCCGGCCGGACGGACGGCGAGGGCGCCCAGCAGTCCGCCGTCCTCGAGGTGGCGTCGGTGGGCGGCCCGGACGCCGGACGGAGCCTGCCCCTGGTCCCACCGGGCCTCGTCGTGGGGCGCACGCCGCTCGCCGGGCTGCGCCTCGACGACCCCTCGCTCAGCCGCGCCCACTGCCGGCTCGAGGTGGGGTCCGACGGCGTGCACGTGGTCGACCTCGGGTCCACGAACGGTGTCGTGGTCGACGGTCGTCGCGTGGAGGGTCGTGCTCCGGTCGACACGTCCTCGACGATCGGCATCGGTGCCTCGACGCTGCGGCTGCGCCGCGCGTCCTCGCCCGGGCTGCCGGTCCGCCACCCCGGCGACGGCACGGCCCTCGTCTCGCCGGTCACCGCGGTCGAGCGGGAGCTTCCCCGACCCGAGCTGTGCTCACCCCGCGCACCGGCCGAGCCGGCACGCACCCGGGTGCCCTGGGTCGCGGCCCTCGCCCCCGTCCCCGTCGTGGCCGTGCTCGCCGTCTTCCTCGGTCCGCACGTGCTGGCCTTCGCCGTCCTCGGCCCCGTCGTGCTCCTCACCACCGGGCTGAGCGACCGGTTCGGCGCCCGGCGACGGCACCGGCGGGCACTGGCGAGCCACGAGCAGGCCCTCGCCGACCACGAGGTGCGGGTGGCCGCCGTCCTCGCGGAGGAGAACCGGCTTCGGCACCTGCGCCATCCCGACGCGCACGCCCTGCTGCAGCGGGCGACCGTGCGTGGTCCCGGGCTGTGGTCCTCCGGGGGCGAGAGGTCGGTCCGGCTGGGCCTCGGCGAGGTGCCCTCGAGCTGTCGCCTCGTCGACGGCGACGGGAACCGGCAGGTACGGCACGTCGACGGTGCGCCCGTCGTCGTCGACCTCGGGGGGTCCGGCGTGCTGGGGGTCGTCGGGCCTGCGGAGTCCACGGCCGGGGTGCTCTCGGCCGTCGTCGGCCAGCTCGTCGTGGGGTGCCCTCCGTCGGGGCTGCGGGTCGAGCACACCGCCCCTCCCGGGTCGGGCGACTGGGCGTGGCTCGACCTGCTGCCGCACCGACGCTCCGATGCCCACCCCGTCCTCGTCGTGCCCGACGCCGACGCCCCGGAGGCGGCCGCGCGCATCACGGCGGCCCTCTCCGCGGGTGGGCTGGTGCTGGCGGCCACCTCCGCGGCCGCCCGGCTGCCGGAGGGCTGCGACCGGTGGGTGGAGGCCCGCGGCGGCGGGGTCCACGTCCTCACCACACCGGACGGCCGGCAACGCCTCGTCGGAGACGCCGTCGGGCCTGCGTGGCGAGACCGGCTCGGCCGGGCCCTCGCTCCGCTGCGCGAGGACGGGGCGGTGGGTTCGACCCTCCCCCGCACGCTGCCGCTCGCCGAGGTGGTCGGGGCGGACGCCCTGACCCCCGGCGGGCTGGCCCACCGGTGGTCGACGTCGCGGGGCCCCACCGCCGTCGTGGGCCGGCGGGCGGACGGCCTCCTGACGCTCGACCTCGCCACCGATGGCCCCCACGTCCTCGTCGGCGGGACCACGGGGTCGGGCAAGTCGGAGTTCCTCCGCACCCTCGTGACGGCCCTGGCCCTGGACTCCCCGCCCGAGGCCCTGACCCTCCTGCTCGTCGACTTCAAGGGCGGCGCCGCCTTCGGCCCCTGCGCCGACCTCCCCCACGTCGTCGGGATGGTCACCGACCTCGACGACCACCTCGTGAAGCGGGTCCTCACCTCCCTCGAGGCCGAGCTGCGCCGGCGGGAGCGGCTGCTCGCCGGGGTCGGGGCCGCCGACCTCGCCGACTACGCCCGCCGTGCGCCGACCGGCGCCGAGCCCCTCCCCCGCCTGGTCGTCGTCGTCGACGAGCTGCGCGCCCTCGTCGACGAGCACCCCGACGCCGTGTCCGGCCTCGTGCGCGTCGCCGCCCAGGGCCGCTCCCTCGGCATCCACCTCGTCCTGGCCACGCAGCGCCCCGCCGGCACGGTCACGGCCGAGGTCCAGGCCAACGTCAACCTGCGGCTGGCGTTCCGCGTCCGGGACCGCTCCGACTCCGTCCACGTCGTCGAGGACGACTCGGCAGCGCGGCTGCCTGCCGACGTCCCCGGCCGCGGGGTCGCCCGCGGCGGCGACGGCGCGCTGACCACCTTCCAGGTGGCCCTCGTGGCGCCCGCGCCGGCCACCGTCGCCCCGATCGAGGTCCGCGGCGCCGGCAGCAGCGCGGGCCCCGGGGCGGACACGGACGACGAGCGGGCCGAGGGCCACCGCACGGGAGAGCTCGCGGCGGTCGTCGCGATCGTGCAGCGGGCCCACCGCGACCGCGGGGGCCCCACCCCGCGACGGCCCTGGCTGCCTCCCCTGCCCGCAGAGGTGGCCCCCGGCGACGTGCCGCCCGGCACGATCGCCCTGGCCGACGAGCCGGACCTGCAGCTCCGGTCGGCGTGGTCGTGGGACGAGCACGTTCCCCTGTGGCGGGTCGTCGGTCAGGCCCACACCGGCCGCACCACGGCGCTGCGGGCCCTCGTGCTCGCCGCCGCGGCGTCGCACCCACCGGACCTGCTGCACATCCAGGTGCTCGGTGCCGACGGCGGGCTCGATGACCTCGCGGCACTCCCGCACGTGGGGACCGTCGCCCGGCCGGACGACCCGGTGGCCCTCGACGCCGTGCTCTCGCACCTCGAGTCCTCGCGCCCGGATCCGGGGCTGAGGCGCCCCCTCCGGCTGCTGGTCGTCGACGGGTGGGAGCAGCTGGTCGACGGCGACGAGGACCGGGGCCCGGGCCCGAGCGCCGTGGACCGGATCGCCCGGCTCGTCCGCGACGCCGGACGCTCGGGGCTGGCCTGCGCGGTCGCCGGGGGCCGCGACCTGCTGCGCCCACGCTGGTCGGCCCTCGGCGGGGAGGCCGTGCTGCTCGGCGCCGCGGACCCCCTCGACGTCGCCCTCCTCGGCCTCCACCGGGGCGCGCTCGGCGCCGGTGCGGGTCCCGGTCGTGGGATCCGCGTGCGTACCGGGCGGGAGGTGCAGCTGGTCCACGCGAGCCGGGACACGACCGCCACCGCGGTCGCGGCCCTGCCCGCCCGCGGACCGTCGGGGCCGAGGCCCTGGGCCTACCGCCCGCTCCCGGACCGGGTGGCGCGGGCGGGCCTCGACAGGCCCGCCGCCGGGTGGCTCGTCGGGGTCGTCGGGTCCTCCGGTGTGCCGTGGGGCTGGTCCCCGGCCCGCGACGGGCGGCGGTTCCTCGTGCTCGGGCCGGCGCGGTCGGGCCGCACGACGGCGCTGCACGTCATCGCCCGGTCGGCCGCCGAGGCCGGGCACCCCGTCGCCATGGTCTCGCCGCGCGGGAGTCCATGGCGGGTGGCGTCGGGGTACCCCGTGCTCGACCCGGACGCGGCGGACGGGCTCGTCCGGCTGCGGTCCGAGCACCCGGACCTGCTCGTCCTCGTCGACGACGCCGACCGTCTCGACGACACCCCGGTGCGTCCCGTCCTCGACGAGATCGTCGAGCTCGTGGACCGCGACGGCGGCGCGGTCGTCGTCGCGACCGTCCCGGCCACGCTCGCCGGTCGGTTCCGCGGTCTCGACACCGCCGTCGCCCGCCACCGGGCCGGGGTCCTGCTGCGGCCCGGCCCGGACGACGCCGCGCTGCTCGGGCTCCCCCGAGCGGGTCTGCCACCCCGGGGCGTCCCCGCTCCGCCGGGGCGCGGCCTGCTCGTGCTCGACGGGCACGCCACCCCGCTCCAGGTGCTCGCCGACGACACGGAGGCCGCATCGGCACCGGCGTCCTGACCCGACCCACGTGCTGCGAGGGGGCGCCATCGGCGCCGTCGACCCGGAGGGACACAATCGCGACATGGACCTGGATGAGGTGCTCGAGGAGATCTGCGCCGACGTGTCGCCGTTCGTCGGCTCGGGAGCGGTGGCCGACTACATCCCGGGGCTGGCCGGCGTGGACCCCCGCCAGTTCGGGATGGTCGTGGCCATGAACGACGGCCGGGTCCACGCGGTCGGCGACTGCGACACGCGCTTCTCCGTCCAGAGCATCTCCAAGGTCTTCAGCCTCGCCCTGGTGCTGGCGCACGACGACGACGAGATCTGGCGCAGGGTCTCCCGCGAGCCCTCGGGCAACCCGTTCAACTCCCTGTTGCAGCTCGACCAGGAGCAGGGCCGGCCGCGCAACCCCTTCATCAACGCGGGCGCCCTGGTGGTCACCGACCGGCTGCACCGGGTGACCGGCGACGCCGCGGCCACCATGCGCGACCTCGTTCGGCGAGAGAGCGGCACACCGGAGATCGACGGCGACCCCCTCATCGCCCGCTCCGAGAGCGAGCACGGCCACCGCATCGCGGCGATGGCCCACCTGCTCGCCAGCTACGACAACCTCGAGTGCGCCGTGGACGACGTCCTCGAGCAGTACTTCTGGCAGTGCTCACTGTCGATGAGCTGCCGCGAGATCGCGCTGAGCGCAGGTCTGCTGGCCCGGCACGGGGTCCTCGCGGACGGGAGCCGGATCCTCTCCGCCGGCCAGACCAAGCGGATCAACGCGGTCATGCTCACCTGCGGCACCTACGACGCCGCCGGCGAGTTCGCCTACCGCGTCGGACTGCCCGGCAAGAGCGGGGTCGGTGGCGGCATCCTCGCCGTGGTCCCGAACGTCTGCACGATCTGCGTCTGGAGCCCCGGCCTCAGCGCGTCGGGCAACTCCGCAGCCGGGCTCGCGGCACTGGACCTCTTCACCACCCGCACCGGGTGGTCGATCTTCTAGCCGGGCCAGCCCCCGGGCCGGCCGGTCACTCCGGGTCGTCGAACTCCACGGGCGGCACCTTCGCGAGGAACGCCGCACCCGCGGTGCCCAGGGCCGCGAGGAGGACGAGCCAGCCGGGCAGCGTGCGCCCGGCCGTGACCAGCCCCCACCCGACCGGCAGGAGGAGCAGCCCCCAGACGATCGACGGCGTCCGCGGCCAGCGCCGCTCCCCCAGCCAGCCCCGCGCCACCGCGGCGAGCCCGACGGCCGCGAGCGCGATGACCAGCGCGGACATCAGGACCCGGCCGGCGCCGCTGCCCTCACCGACGGTCAGCTCGTAGAGGTAGAACCCGGCGAAGCCGAGGAGCACGAGCGCCTGGAGGCCGCAGAGCGCCGCGGCGACGGTGCGCGGGCCGCGGGACGGGACGGGAGCGTCGACGGACACGCCCGCAGCCTAGGCGCCCTCCGCGACCGGGAACATCACAGGGGCCCTCGACCGTTGACGCCAACGTGAGCACGGACCGGGACTCCCCATGAATCGGCGCGCCGCACCCCGTCCCCTAGCCGGATTGGGTCGGTCACGGTAGGGTAACGCCACGGACGTCTGCGCTTAACACGTCCGACACCCGGGCTGCAAGGACGCATGCCCCTGCGCGCCACGCACCCACCCCACCCCCGTGCACGGCGCCTTCTCACTGACATTCCTGCTGTTTCCCCGCGACCAAGGAGCACCATCCATGGACTGGCGCGACCGCGCTGCCTGCCTCGACGAGGACCCCGAGCTGTTCTTCCCGATCGGGAACACCGGCCCGGCGATCGCTCAGATCGAGGAGGCCAAGGCCGTGTGCCGACGGTGCGAGGTGCTCGACACCTGCCTGAAGTGGGCCATCGAGTCCGGCCAGGACGCCGGGGTCTGGGGCGGGATGTCCGAGGACGAGCGTCGCGCGCTCAAGCGCCGCAACGCCCGGGCCCGCCGCGCCGGCTGACGCCGACCCTCAGCACCCGGCTCACGCCTCACCCTCACCGCCCGCCGACCGGACGCAGCGTCGCGACGAACACGACCTTGGTCCCCGACGGCTCGTTGTTCTCCCAGCGGATCCGCCCCCGGAGGTCCTGGACGAACGAGGTGACGATCCGCGTGCCGAGACCGGCGAGCACCGGCCGGAAGCCCGCCGGCAGGCCCACCCCGTCGTCGGTGACGCTCACCGTCAGCTCGTCACCGCCCTCCGCCGGCTGACGGTCGACCGTCACGGTCACCGTGCCGTCGCGGTCCGCGAGCCCGTGCTCGACCGCGTTCTGGACCAGCTCGGAGACGATCATCGCCAGCGCCGTGGCGTCCTCGGCGCGCACCCGCCCGAACGAGCCCTCGAACCGCGGCTCCACCCGGTGCTCCCGGGTCGCCACCTCGACGACGGCTCGCAGCCCCCGGATCGCGATCTCGTCGAAGCTCACCGTCTCGTCGAAGCCGCTGCTCAGCGTCTCGTGGACCAGTGCGATGGTCGCCACCCGGCGGACCGCCTCCTCGAGGGCGGCCTTCGCGTGCTCCTCCGGCGCCCGCCGCGACTGCAGCCGCAGCAGCGCCGCGACCGTCTGGAGGTTGTTCTTGACGCGGTGGTGGATCTCCCGGATCGTCGCGTCCTTGGTGAGCAGCTCCTGCTCACGGCGGCGCAGCTCGGAGACGTCGCGCAGCAGCAGCATCGCCCCGTCGCGGACCCCGTCGCGGGTGAGCGGGATGGCGCGCATCGTCACCGTCGCGCTGTTGGTCTCGAGCTCGGTGCGCCACGCCGCGCGCCCCATGACGACGACGGCGAGGGACTCGTCGACGCTGTGCCCGCCCTGCGCGACGAGGTCGGCGACCACCTTCGCGAGGGACTCCCCGATGACGTCGCCCACGTGGCCCAGCCGGTGCACGGCCGAGACCGCGTTCGGGCTCGCGTAGCGGACCATCCCCTCGACGTCGAGGTGCACGACGCCGTCCCCGACGCGGGGCGCTCCGCGGCGCATCCCCGTGGGAGCCGAGACGGAGGGGAACTCGCCGGTCGCGACCATCCGCAGCAGCGAGTCGGCGAGGTCGCGGTAGGTCAGCTCGAGCCGGCTCGGCGTGCGCCCACCGGTGAGGTTCGTGTGCCGGGTCAGCACCGCGACGACGCGGTCCCGGCAGACCACGGGGATGGCGTCCTCCCGGATCGACATGTCCTCGCGCACGGTCGGCACCGGCGCCGCGACGATCCGGCGCTGCTTGGCCGCGTTGTCGAGCATCGCCGCCCGCGACCGGCTCGACGGGCGGCCGACGATGTCGTCGTAGAAGACCATCGGCCCGGTGTTCGGACGGACGTGCGCCACCGCCCGCCAGCCGTCGAGGCCGCCCCGGACCCACAGCACGAGGTCGGCGAAGGACAGGTCGGCGACGAGCTGCCAGTCGCCGACGAGCAGGTGCAGCCACTCGGACTCGGCCGGCTCGAGGTCGGTCGTCGTCCGCAGCATCTCGGCCAGCGTGCTCACGCCCGCGAGCCTAGGTCACCCCGGCACCCGCCCCCGGGGCCGGTCCGCGGTCAGGACGAGGCGCCCACCCGGATGACCGAGCGCAGCGTCCGCAGGGCCACCGACAGCGCGGCGATGTTCGGCCGGTCCAGGCTCGTGATGCCGCCCAGGGCCGACGTCGCACGTTCGACCGAGTCCTCGTTCGCCGCCCGCCACGCCTCGTACTGCGCCGCCGGGTCGTCGCCGTCGACACCCGCCGCACCGCTCGTCTCGATGACCGAGCGGGTCAGCGACTCCAGGACGGCGTAGAGGTCGTCGCGCAGGGCGCCACGGGCCAGCGCGTCCCAGCGGTCCTCGCGGGGCAACCCGGTCACCTTCCCGAGCATGACGTCGATGCCGAAGGCCTCCGAGACGAGGTAGTACAGCGGGGCGACGTCGGTCGGCTCGCGGCCGGTGTCGGTGGCGATGTCGACGATGTCGAGCAGCGAGTACTGGTCGAGCAGGGACGCCGCGTGCACCGCGAGCTCGTGGGGCACCCCGGCCTCCTCGAGCTCACCGGCCCGCCGGTCGAGGCGCTGGCGCTCCTGCCCGCGCAGCAGCCCCGACACGGTCGGCGCGAGCTCGCGGACGACACCGGCGAACCGGTCGACCTCGGCCCCGATGTCGAGCTGCGAGGGCCGCGCGGAGAGGAACCAGCGCACCGAGCGGTCGAGCAGCCGGCGGAACTCGAGGTACAGGGCGGTCTGCGCGGCCGTGGGGACCCGGGCGTCGAGCTCCTCGACCCGGCGCACGTAGTCGGCGAGACCGAAGACCTCGCGGGAGACGACGAAGGCCCGGGTCACCTGCTCGGGCGCCGCGCCCGCCTCCTCCTGGGAGCGGTAGGCGAAGGTGATGCCCCCGCGGTTGACCATCGAGTTGACGACCGAGTTGGTGATGATCTCGCGGCGCAGCGGGTGGGCCGCGAGCTCGCCCTCGAACCGCTCGCGGATCGGGGGCGGGAAGTACTCGGCGAGCGTCGACTCGAAGTACGGGTCGTCCGGGATCGAGCTGGCGAGGATGTCCTCCTTGAGCGCGAGCTTCGCGTACGCGACGAGCACCGCGAACTCGGGGCTCTTCAGGCCCAGCCCGTCGTGCTGGCGCTTCTCGAGCTCGGCGTCGGTGGGGAGGAACTCCAGCGCGCGGTCGAGCAGGCCGCGGTCCTCGAGCCAGTGCATGAACCGCTCGTGGACGCTGACCATCGCGTGCTCCTGCGCCCGGGCGTTGCCGAGGAGGACGTTCTGCTCGTAGTTGTCGCGCAGGACGTGCTCGGCGACGTCGTCGGTCATCGACGCGAGCAGCTCGTTGCGGTCCTCGAGGGTGAGGTCCCCGGCGCGGACGACCTCGCCGAGCAGGATCTTGATGTTCACCTCGTGGTCGGAGGTGTCGACACCGGCCGAGTTGTCGATCGCGTCGGTGTTGACGCGCACGCCGTGGAAGGAGGCCTCGATCCGACCCAGCTGGGAGAGACCGAGGTTGCCGCCCTCGCCGACCACCTTGACCCGCAGCTCGCGGCCGTCGACACGGATGCCGTCGTTGGCGCGGTCACCGATGTCGAGGTGGTCCTCGGTGGACGCCTTGACGTAGGTCCCGATCCCGCCGTTCCACAGCAGGTCGGCCGGCGCGAGCAGGATGGCGTGGATCAGCTCGGCGGGCGTCATCGTGCGGACACCCGCGGGGATGCCGAGGGCCTCGCGCATCTGCGGCGTGATGGTCACCGACTTCAGCGTGCGGGGGAAGACACCACCGCCCTCCGACAGCAGCGACCGGTCGTAGTCGTCCCACGACGAGCGCGGCAGGTCGAAGAGCCGCCGCCGCTCGGCGTACGAGGCCGCGGCGTCGGGGGTGGGGTCGACGACGACGTGCCGGTGGTCGAAGGCCGCGACGAGGCGGATGTGCTCGGAGAGGAGCATCCCGTTGCCGAAGACGTCCCCGCTCATGTCACCGACACCGACGACGGTGAACTCCTCGCTCTGGGTGTCGACACCCATCTCCCGGAAGTGCCGCCTCACCGACTCCCAGGCGCCGCGGGCGGTGATGCCCATCGCCTTGTGGTCGTAGCCCACCGAGCCACCGGAGGCGAACGCGTCGTCGAGCCAGAAGCCGTACGACTGCGCGACGCCGTTGGCCATGTCGGAGAAGGTGGCGGTGCCCTTGTCGGCGGCGACGACGAGGTAGGGGTCGTCCCCGTCGTGGCGCACGACCTGCTCGGGCGGCACGATCTCGCCGGCCACCCGGTTGTCCGTGACGTCGAGGAGCCCGGAGATGAAGGTGCGGTACGCGGCCTTGCCCTCCTCGAGCCAGCCCTCCCGGTCGGCGGCCGGGTCCGGGAGCTGCTTGGCGTAGAAGCCGCCCTTGGAGCCGGTCGGCACGATGACGGCGTTCTTGACCATCTGTGCCTTGACGAGGCCGAGGACCTCGGTGCGGAAGTCCTCCCGCCGGTCCGACCAGCGGAGCCCACCGCGGGCCACCGGGCCGAAGCGGAGGTGGACGCCCTCGACCCTCGGGCTGTACACGAAGATCTCGAACTCCGGTCGCGGAGCGGGCAGGTCGGGCACGGCACGCGGGTCGAGCTTGAGCGAGACGTACGGGTGGTGCGCGGCGCCGTCACGGGTCGGCTGGAAGAAGTTCGTGCGCAGGCCGGCCCGGATGACCCCGAGGAAGGCGCGGATGATGCGGTCGTGGTCGAGGCTCGACACGTCGTCGAGGGCGTCGAGCACCCGCTGGGCCGCCTCCTCCTCCGCGGCGTCGCGAGCCTCGGTGTCGTCGGCCGCGAAGCGCTCCGGGTCGAAGCGGGTCTCCCACACCTCGACGAGGTCCTGGGCCACCGCGGGGTGCGCGACGAGGGCGTCCTCGAGGTAGTCCTGCGAGTAGGTGGCACGGGCCTGTCGGAGGTACTTGGCGACCGTGCGGAGGACGACCACCTGGCGCCACGTGAGGTGCGCACCGAGGACCAGCTTGTTGAACCCGTCGGACTCGGCCTGCCCGCCCCAGACCGCGGCCACGGCACCCTCGAAGAGCTCGCGGAGCCGCTCGTGGGAGCAGGAGTCCCACAGCGCGTGGTCGGGGACCCGCAGCCCGAAGTCGTAGACGTGCAGGGCCTCGCCGTCGGCGCGCTCGACCTCGAAGGGCTGCTCGTCGACGACCTCGACGCCCATGTGGGAGAAGATCGGCAGGATGTCGGTGAGCGAGAGCGGTTCGACGCGGAACAGCTTGAACCGGCGGATGTCGTCGGGGGCGTCCTGGGGCCGGTAGAGCGCGACGCTCGTGCCCTGCTCCGCGCCGAGCCGGTCGAGGTGGCTGATGTCGGCCAGCCCCTGGCTCACGGTGAACGACTCCTCGTAGGCGGTCGGGAAGGCCCGCCCGAAGGAGTCCATCAACCGGTCGCCGACCTCCTCGCCGTGCGCGGTGTCGAGGGCGTCGCCGAGGCGGTCCGACCAGGTGCGGCTCGTCTCGACGAGGCGCTGCTCGAGCGCCTCGCGCTCGGAGCGGTCGAGGGTGCGGATCCGGTTGCCCTTGGCCACCCGGACCACGAACTGGAGCCGGGCGAGGGCGGACTCGCTGACCCGGGCCGAGAACTCGACCTCCTCGCCCCCGAAGGTGGCCTTGAGGATGTCCGCCATCCGGGTGCGCACCCCGGTGTTGTAGCGGTCGCGGGGGATGAAGACGAGGCACGAGGCGTAGCGGCCGAAGTCGTCCTCGCGGATGAAGAGCTTGGTGCGCCGGCGCTCCTGGAGCTGGGTGACCGCGAGCGCGGTCTCGTAGAGCTGGTCGACGCTCGCCTGGAACAGCTCGTCGCGCGGGTAGGACTCGAGGACCTCGAGGAGGTCCTTGCCCGTGTGGCTGTCGGACGCGAGGCCGGAGCGGTCGATGACGGCCTGCACCTTCTCGGCCACGAGCGGGACGCGCAGGACCGACTCGGTGTACGCCGTCGAGGCGTACAGGCCGAGGAACCGTCGCTCCCCGACGACCTCACCGCGCTCGTCGTAGGTCTTGACGCCGACGTAGTCGAGGTGGGTGACGCGGTGCACGGTGGACTTCGAGTTCGCCTTGGTGAGGACGAGCAGGTCCTGCGTGTGCGCGATCTCCGAGGCCTCGGGGGTGAGCACCTCGGGGTCGGCCCCGAGCGGCGGGTCCGCGCGGAGCAGGCCCAGGCCCGAGCCGGTGACGGGCGCGATGACCTCCCCCGCGGGGGTCTGGTCGAGCGTGTACTCGCGGTACCCGAGGAAGGTGAAGTGGTTGTCGGCCATCCAGCGCAGGAAGCGGGTGGCGAGGGCCACCTCGTCGGGGTCGACACCGGAGGGCTGGGCGCCCTCGAGCTCGGCCGCGAGGACGAGGCAACGGCTGCGCATCTTCGGCCAGTCCTCGACCGACTGGCGGACGTCCTCGAGCACCGAGCGCACGGTGTGCTCGATCTCGGCCCGCCGGTCCTCGTCGCCCTCGCGGTCGACCGACAGCAGCATCCACGACTCGGCGAGCTCACCCACGGCGCCGCTGCGGAAGGCCTTGGTGATGTCGCGGTTCGCGACCGACTGCAGCTCACCGACGGCGTCGCGGACGACGACGAGCTGCGGGTGGATGATCAGGTGGATGTCGATGCCGGCCTGGACGAGCGCGCCCGTGACGGAGTCGACGAGGAAGGGCATGTCGTCGGTGACGATCTGGATGATCGTGCGCGGGTTGGACCAGCCGTCGACCTCGGTCGTCGGGTTGTAGACCCGGACGTTGGCGGTGCCCGGCGGGCGGGTGCGCGCGAGGACGAGGTGGCTGTGCGCGACGCCGGCGAAGGTGTCGGGCGTCCGCGACGTGAGCTCGTCGAGGGGGGTGTGCCGGTAGTACCGCTCCACGAACTCGCGTCCCCACCCGTCGGGCGCGAGCTCTTCGTACGCTGCCGCGATCGGGGCGAGGGTCTCCTCGCGGGTGGTGGCCGGGACGGTCGACATGGCGCGGTCGCACTCCTTCGTCGGTGGCGCCGCGATGGCGGCGGGTCACGTCCTCGTGACCTCGCCCGAGCCTATCCACCTCGCGGTGTCCGTCCACCCCCGGGACCGGGCGCCGTGTCTCGCCGGCGGGACGGTCCCGGGCTCAGGTGGGGGCGACGACGTCGAGGGTCGTCAGGCTCGGATCGGCGGCGTAGGCGATGCGGCTCCCCGCGTCGCGGGCGGCGGTCAGCGCGGCCACCGCGCCGGCCGTGACGACCTCCCCCGGGGCGAGCACGGGGATCCCCGGCGGGTACGGGGCGACGAGCTCGGCGCACACCCGGCCGACGGCGGCGCCCACCGGCACGGTCTCGCGGTCGGCGAAGAAGGCCGCTCGCGGCGACATCGCCACCACGGGGTCGACCTCCCACACGCCGGCGGGGGCGACCGCGCGGGGGGTGCCGCGGTGCCGGCGCAGCGACTCCTCGAGCGCGGCGGCGAGTGCCTCGAGCCCCTCCCGGGTGTCGGCGAGGGTGACCATCGCGACGAGGGTGTCGCGGTCGGCCATCTCGAGCGGCATCCCCCGGGCGATGAGGTCGGCCTCCACCGCCCCGCCGTCGGCGCCGGTGCCCGGCAGCACGAGCACGAGCCGGGTGGGGTCGATGCCCGGCCCCTCGAGGACGACGAGCCCCGGCACCCGCGCGAGCCGGGCCCGGACGTGGGCGACCGCCTCGAGCACGTCACCGAGGAGGGCGGGGCCGTCGCGCTCGAGGAGCGCACGGGCCGCGTCGGTGCTCGCGAGGATGGCGCCCGCCGGGCTCGTCGTGGCGGTGGCCTCCACGGCGGCGTCGAGACGGGCCGGGTCGATCCGCCCCGAGCGCGCGAGCACCAGCGCCGCCTGCGAGAAGGCCGGCAGGGCCTTGTGCGCGCTCGTCACGACGGCGTCCGCGCCCGCCGCCAGGGCGTGTGGGGGCAGGTCGGGGTGCCAGCCGAGGTGGGCGCCCCACGCGGCGTCGACGACGAGCGGGACGTCGTGGGCGTGGGCGGCAGCGGCGAGGCCCGCGACGTCACCGACCGTGCCCACGTACGAGGGGTCGCCGACGAGCACCGCGACGGCGTCCGGTGCGCCGACGAGGGCGGCGGCCACCGCGGCGGGGTCCAGGCCCGTGGGGAGGCCGTGCACGGGGTCGACGCGCGGGCGGACCCACACCGGCTCGAGGCCGGCGAGGACGAGCCCGAGGAGCATCGAGCGGTGCAGCGTGCGGGAGACCACGACCCGGTCCCCCGGGCGGCCGACGGTCAGGGCGAGGGCCTGGTTGCCGTGCGTCGAGCCGCCGACCGAGAAGCGGCAGAGGTCGACCCCCCAGGCCCGGGCGGCCCGGGCCTCGGCGTCGGCGAGGACGCCGCGGGAGAGCTTCATCGTGTCGAGGCCGGCGTAGAGCGGGACGTCGCCGGCGACGACGTCGCCGACGAGGTCGAGCCGGTGCTTGTGCCCGGGGATCGTGAACGGGGTGGGCGGCGCCTCGTGGAAGCGCAGCCAGGCGTCGAGCAGGGGTGCGTCGGAACGCAGCCCGCGCGGGTCAGTCGGCACGCCGCACCATCCGGGCGGAGACGGCCCCGACGACCGCGTCCGCGGGCTCGGCGGGCTCCTCGCCGGGGTCGGGTGCGGTGGTGGCGGGCACGGGCCGACGGTACGCGCTCGGCACCTCGGCCTGTGGGCAACCCGGCGGGGCCCACGCTCGACCCGGCTACCGTGGCGTCGTGCCCTCCGGCCCTGACCCCCTCCGCGCCCGCACCACCGCGGCCCGGCTCGCCACCTTGCGCACGCTGCTCGCGGAGTCCGAGGACGACGTCCTCGCCAGCCTCGTCGTCACCGGCGAGCCGCGCCCGCAACGCGTCCTCGACGACTGGCTCGACCAGGTCGCCGACACCCTCCGAGCGCTCGGGGAGACCGTCGACGAGGTGTCTCTCGCCCTCGCCCCGCACCTCGGGCGCGCCCCCTCGGCCGGTCCCGCGTCGGAGACCACCGAGCAGGGCGAACTCCGCGAGGTGGACCGGTGAGCACCGTTCCCGGCGACCCCGCCTCGCTCTCCGCCTGTGCCGCCACCGCGGGCACCGTGGGTCGCCGGCTCGCCGTCGAGGCGGAGGCGCTCGCGCCGGAGGTCGAGGCCCTCGGCGAGGGGTGGGCCGGGCGTACCTCGGTGTCCACGCGCCGACGCGGGACCGCGCTCGCCGCCGCGACGTCGGCCGCCGCCGACGAGCTCGGGCGGGTCTCCCGCGTCCTCCAGGACCAGGCCACCGACCTCGCCGACCTGCTGGCTCGCGCACGAGCGGTCGAGGAGCGCGCCGCGGGGGCCGGCCTCGAGGTCCGTGACGACCGGGTCGCGCCCGCCTACGGCGTGCGGGGCGAGGCCGACGTCGCGGCCCAGCAGGCGCAGGAGGCCGCCTCGACGAGCCTGCAGTCCGCACTCGACCTCGTGCTCGCCCAGCACCGGCGGCGTCGCGACTTCGTCCTCGCGGAGCTCCGCGCGTCGAGCGAACGGCTCGCCGAGGTCTCCCACGGGCTCCGTCGCGGGTGAGAGGATCTCCGGACCTCAACCCCACGTGGAAGGAACGGACGCCGGTGCGACTCACGAGGCGAGAGCGGCTGGACGCGACCACCGACGAGGTCTACGCGGTGCTCACCGACCCCGACTTCCAGCGGGCCAAGTGTGCCGCGACGACCGACGGCGGGCCGCACTCGGTCGAGGTGACCGCGCACGCGGTGGGGCACCGGGTCCGGACCTCGCGCGAGCTGCCGGCCGACGGCCTCCCCGACGTCGCCCGCTCGTTCGTCGGCAGCACGCTCACCGTCGTCGAGGTCTACGCGTGGGGCCCTCCCGGGCCTGATGCGAGCCGGGAGGCCGAGGTCGACCTGCGGGTCGAGGGCGCCCCTCTCGTGCTGCGCGGCACGCTGCGCCTCGAGCCCGAGGGCGCCGGGTCCGCACAGGTCCTCGAGGCGCGCCTGACGGCCACGGTGCCGTTCGTCGGCGGCCGCATCGAGAAGGCCGCGGCCCAGCCCATCGGTGCCGCGATCGACATCGAGGTCGGGCTGCTCCGCGACCGTCTCGGGTGAGCGGACGGGCCGGCCTCAGCCCATGTGCGGGTAGCGGTGGTCGGTCGGCGGGACGAAGGTCTCCTTGATCGACCGGGTCGAGGTCCAGCGCATGAGGTTGGCCGCCGAGCCCGCCTTGTCGTTGGTGCCCGAGGCCCGCCCGCCACCGAAGGGCTGCTGACCGACGACCGCACCCGTCGGCTTGTCGTTGACGTAGAAGTTGCCCGCCGCGAAGCGCAGCCGGTGCGTGGCGTCGGCGACGGCCGTGCGGTCCTGCGCGATGATCGCGCCGGTCAGGGCGTACGGCGCGATGGACTCCATCTGGTCGAGGACCTTGTCGTACTGGCGGTCCGGGTAGACGTGGACGGCGAGGATCGGGCCGAAGTACTCGGTCGAGAACATCTCGTCGGTGGGGTCGCTGCTCTCGATGACCGTCGGGCGCACGAACCAGCCCTCGGAGTCGTCGTAGGTGCCGCCGGCGACGACGTCGAGGTGGCTCGTGGCGTGCGCCCGGTCGATGGCCGCCCTGTGCTTGGCGAAGGCCCGCTCGTCGATGACCGCACCCATGAAGTTGGAGAGGTCGGTGACGTCACCCTGGGTCAGGCCCTCGGTGAGCGCCGCGAGGTCACCCTTGATCTGCTTCCACACCGAGCGCGGCACGTAGGCGCGCGACGCGGCCGAGCACTTCTGGCCCTGGAACTCGAAGGCGCCGCGGATCATCGCGGTCCGGAGCACGTCGGGGTCGGCACTCGGGTGGGCGAGGATGAAGTCCTTGCCGCCGGTCTCGCCGACGATGCGCGGGTAGTGGCGGTAGCCGGTGAGGTTCTCGCCGATGGTGCGCCACAGGTGCTGGAACGTCGGGGTCGACCCGGTGAAGTGCAGGCCGGCGAAGTCGGGGTGGCTCAGCGCGACGTCGGAGACCGCGATGCCGTCGCCGGTGACGAGGTTGATGACGCCGGGCGGCATCCCGGCCTCCTCGAGCAGCTCCATCGTCAGCTGGGCGGCGAGCTGCTGCGTCGGAGAGGGCTTCCACACCACGGTGTTGCCCATGAGGGCCGGTGCGGTGGGCAGGTTGCCCGCGATGGCCGTGAAGTTGAACGGCGTGACCGCGTAGACGAAGCCCTCGAGCGAGCGGTGGTCGCTGCGGTTCCACACCCCGCGCGAGTTCGCCGGCGGCTGCTCCTCCATGATCTGGCGGCCGAAGTGGACGTTGAAGCGCCAGAAGTCGATGAGCTCGCAGGCGGCGTCGATCTCGGCCTGGTAGGCCGTCTTGCTCTGGCCGAGCATCGTCGCGGCGTTGAGCCGGGAGCGCCACGGGCCGGCGAGCAGGTCGGCGGCCTTGAGGAGGATGCTCGCGCGGTCGTCGAAGGACAGGTCGCGCCAGCCGGGGGCCGCGGCCCGGGCGGCCTCGACCGCGGCCGTGGCATCGGCCTTCGTCGCGCCCTTGGAGACGCCGAGGACCTTGCGGTGCGCGTGCGGCTGGCGGACCTCGAACTTCGGCCCCCGGCCCATCACCCGCTCCCCGCCGATCGTGTGCGGGAGCTCGTGCCGCACGGAGCCGAGCTCGGCGAGCGCCACCTCGAGCGAGGCACGCTCCGCGCTGCCGGGGGCGTAGTCGAGCACGGGCTCGTTGACGGGAGCGGGGACGTGGGTCACTGCGTCCATGGGATGGGGCACCTCGTTCGGGTCGCGGCGTCGGGTCTCCCGACCACTCTCGCGCCCGCCCTTCCCCCGGCGCAACTCGCGCGTCAGCCGGAGAGCAGGGACCGGACGACGTCGAGCTCGGTGACGTCGAACCACAGGAGATCGGCGGTCCCGGTGTCACCCGCGGTCTCGTCGACGTGGAGGGAGACGATCCGGGTGCGGGCCAGGGGTGCGCCCACCTCGACGCGCGAGGGCACGTCGGGGCGGTCCGGGACGGTGACGACGCCGCTGTCGACGTCGGCGGCGGCGACCACCCGCAGGGCTCCCGCGGCGCGGGCGCTCGCCTCCTCCGTGGCGGCGACCCAGGCCTCGTGCTCGAGCTCCTCCTCGTCCGTCGTGAGGCCGGGGCGCCCGAGGGCCGGCGTCACGCCGTGGGCGGCGAGCGGCAGCGGCCCGAGGTCGCGCCCCGCGCAGAGGTCGTCGAGGTCCTCGGCGGTGAGCGGGAGGTAGACGCGGGTCAGCGGCATCGGCGCATCCTTCGGTGGGGTCTCACGTGCGGCTGCCACGGGGGCGCGGGGCGTCGAGGAGCTCCTGGAGGGAGTCCACGAGACCGCGCCCCAGGACGTCGGCGTCCGGCATGGCGTCGCGGTCGGCGTAGAGCCCGTAGTAGACCCCTCCGTCGTAGGAGGTGAGCCCGATGGAGAGCGCCTGGCCGGCGCCGAGCGGGGTCACCGGGTACGTCGAGACCATCTGGGCGCCGTCGGCGTAGAGCGGCGTCTGCGGGCCGGGAACGTTGGTGATGACGACGTTGTGCAGACGCCGCGAGACCATCCCCCCGAGCCGGGCGCCGAGGGCGTGCATGGTCGGTGGCGCGAACCCGCCGACCCCCGCGAGCGCCTCGGCCGAGACGGCCCGGCGTCCGCCGCCCTCGGTCTGCTGCCGCATCGAGAACGCGATCTGGTGCAGGCGCATCGACGGCTTGGGCTCCCCGACCGGGAGGTCGACGAAGCAGGCGGTGATCTCGGCGCCGGGGGGCGCGTCGACCCCGACGTCGACGGAGCGCACGGAGACGGGGACGAGCGCCCGGACGGTGGTGCCGGGGTAGACCGGCTCCCCCCGGGTCAGCAGCCAGGAGCGGAAGGCCCCGGCGACGGTCGCGAGGACGACGTCGTTGATCGTCACCTCGTCGGCGAAGGAGCCCTGCCCGAGGCGCGAGCGCACCGTGCGGTAGTCCTCGAGGTCGGTGCCGACCATGACGTACCGCCGCGCCCTCCCGACCGAGGCGTTGAGGGGCGAGTCCGGCGCCGGCCGGGTGGAGACCCGGGCCAGGGTGGAGAGGACGTCGCCGGCGACCGAGGCCACCTTTCCGGCGGTCTTCGTCACGTCGTCGACGCCGTGGCGCACCGCCTCGACGAGGTGGCTCGGGGTGCGCACGACGTCGGCGAGGGCGCCGACGAGCAGCTCGGCGGACGTCGGCTCGGGCCGGGGGTGCCACGTCGCGACGACACCGTCGCCGCCCGTGGGGTTGCCGTCGACGAGGACACCGCCGATGTCGACCCCGTGGACGCCGTCGACGAGGCTGTGGTGGCTCTTGGTGATGATGGCGAACCGGTCGTCCGCGAGGCCCTCGACGAGGTAGACCTCCCAGAGCGGCCGGGACCGGTCGAGCGGGCGCGGCTGGATCCGGGCGACGAGCTCCTCGAGCTGCTCGTCGGTGCCGGGGCGCGGGAGGGCGCTGCGGCGGACGTGGTAGCTGAGGTCGAAGGTGAGGTCGTCGACCCACACGGGGTTCCCGAGGCCACCCGGCACGGACTTGATCCGCTGCCGGTAGCGCGGGACGTGGGCGATCCGCTCGCTGATGAGGTCGACGAGGGTGGCGTAGTCGAACCCGCCTGCGGGGACGTCGAAGACCATCACCGACCCGACGTGCATCGGGGTCGTCGCGTCCTCGAGGCGGAGGAAGGACGCGTCGAGGGCGCTGAGACGGTCTGCCACGCGCCTATCGTGTCAGACCCGCACCCGACGGCGACGGGCGTGGCGGTCCGCGGACGACGTGTCGGCACACCGCTCGTCGACCTCCGCCGCGAGCCCGTCGACCGCCAGCACGAGCGGGGACCTCGGGCGCACCTCGGGCAGCGCCCGTCCGGTGAGCACCGCCTCGTCGCAGTCGTCCGGGGCCCAGGGCAGCATCCGGACCTCCTCGAGGCCGGCGAACCGGCCGAGGACGTCGCGGATCGTGCGCTCCGGGCGGGGCCCGGCCGCCGAGGCCCGCACCTTGTTGACGACGACGAGGGGCCGCGGCGAGGGGACCAGCGCGATCTCCTGGACGGCGCGGACGAGCCGCTGCAGCCCGACCGGGTCCGCGGCGCCGACGACGACGAGGTGGTCGGCCGCGTCGAGCGCGGCGAGGGTGGCGGCGTTGCGACGGGGAGCCGCGGTGTCGTAGCTCAGCTCCTCGTCGTCCTCGACGCTGAACCCGGTGTCGACGACCACGTGGTCGACGACGCTGCGGGCCAGGCGCAGCACGTCCTCGACGGCCGCCGCGCGCAGCTCGGGCCAGCGGTCGGCCCGCGGCAGGCCGGTGAGCACCCGCAGCCCCGGGAGCGCCTCGGGGGCGAGGCGGGCCAGGCCGGGCACGTCGAGCGTCCCCTGCTCGGACGCCCGGGCCGCGGCGGCGACGCCGGGCGCCTCGTCGACGAGGCCGAGCACCTGCGCGACGGAGGCGCCCCAGGTGTCGAGGTCGACGAGGAGGGTGCGCACCCCGGCCGCGGCGAGCCGGGCCGCGAGGGTGACGGCGACCGTCGTGCGGCCCGGCGCGCCCGTGGGACCCCACACCACCGTGACGGGTGTCGGGAGGCCGGGAGGGGCCGGGAGCGGGACGTCCACGGCGTCGGCGGCCTCGGGTGGCCGCGAGGTGGTCGCGTCGGCGAGGGCGCCCAGGGCGGCGGCCACGGTCGCCGCGTCGTCGCCGGGGTGGAGGACGGTGGCGACGCCGAGCTGGCGCAGCCGACGCTCGCCCTCCTCGTCGGAGGACGCCACGAGGCCGGCGACCCGCACGCCGTGGCCGGCGAGGTGGCGCAGGGCGTCGCGGTCCAGGCCGCGCAGGTCCGGGGAGACCACCGCGACCCGGGCCACCCCGGCCGCGCCGGTCGAGAGGAGCTCGGCGACGTCGGCGCAGCGGCGGACCAGGGAGAGGCCGGGAGCATCGCCGAGGACCTCGACGAACTCCGCCTCGTGGCGGTGGGTCAGCGCGGTGAGGACGCTCGTCACGCGGCGCCCCCGGGGACCGGGACGAGGGTGATCCGCGCGCCGAGGTCGACGTCGGCCACGAGGTCGCGCACGGACGCCCGGGGCACCATGACCTGGACGGCCCGGGTCTGGTCGGCGCCGGCGAGCACGGAGTCCTGCTCCGCGACCGCGACGACCGAGACCCGCTCGAGGACGCGTTCGGGCCCCTCGTAGCGCGGCACGCCGACGGTGCCGGACTCCCCCGGGCGGTTGACGTAGACGTCGACGAGCGACCCGCGGGACAGGGCGCCGGCCGAGGTGGCGTCGACCTGGAGCGAGAGCTGCTGGACCTCGACGGTGCTCGCCGGCCCGACGCCGCTGCGGGGTACGAGCTCGCCGGCACGCAGCTCGCGCAGCGCGTAGGCGTCGCCCGGGAGCGGGGCGTCGGCGGGAAGGTACTCGGCGGCCCCCTCCCCCAGCTGGACCCGCACGACGCGGACGTCGTCCGCGGTGAGCCGCTCCCCGGGGGCGACGGCGCCCGCCGCGGCGTAGACGGGCACGCGGTGGTCGGCCCGGGAGACGACGACGGCGCCCAGCACGGTCGAGACGAGGACGAGGAGCACCCCGACGAGCAACCGGGAGTCACGCCACGTGGGCGCCCGGAGCCGGGAGGCCGTCGGGGTCGGCAGATCGGTCATGGCCGCGATTCTGGCCGACTCGCGGAGCCGGCGCGCCCCGAAGGGCCGGACCTGTGGACGACGGGGTCCCGCCCGGACCCGGATGGCACACTGTCGACGTGCCGCGCCGCTTCATCCCGCTGACCGAGGTCTCGGAGATCCTCGACGTCTCCGCCGCCCAGGCGTACGCGCTCGTCCGCAGTGGAGACCTCCCGGCCATCAAGGTCGGCGGCCGCGGGCAGTGGCGGGTCGAGACGAGCGAGCTGGAGAACTACATCCAGCGGATGTACGCCGAGACGCGGGAGTCGGTCGTCACCCGGGACCGGAGCGGCCCGGAGCGCGACGACGGCTGACGCTCAGCGCCGCGACTCCACGGTGCGCAGTGCCCCGAAGGGCACGGTGAGCACCCGGCGCACGTTCTCGCGTCGCCGCGGCTCACCGCCGGGGTGCTCGGCGAGCACGAGGTGGTCGGCCCCGACGACGTCGATGGTGCCGGTCGCGGGCGGACCGTCGACGAGCCCGAGCACCACCGTCGCGCGGTCCCGGGCCAGGGCCCGCAGGGCGTAGCCGAGCCCGAAGCGCCGGGCCGAGCGGGCCTCCTCGGCGCGCAGCGGCAGACCGGTGACGCTGACGACCGCCTCGCGCGGGACGAGCACCTCGCGGGGTCCCTCCTCGAGCAGCAGCCACCCGTCCCCGACGTCGGTGAGCGCCCCGTGGACGGTCCGTCCGCCGGTCACGAGGACGACCACCTCACCCCCGACCGCGGCGGCCAGGCGCGCGACGAGGTCGACCCGGGCGCGCTCGCGTCGGGTGCGCTCGGCGACCTCGCTGTCGAGCTCGCGCCGTTCCTCGGCCGCGAGCTGTCCCTCGAGGTCCGCGAAGAGCCCCTCCCACCTCATGCGCCCACAGGGTACGCACCGACCCTTGCCAGCACGGGATGGACGCCCTATCGTCCTTCTCGTGCAAACGACACCAAACGACATCAAACGACGGATAACGACCGTTCTTGCGATGACCGTCGCCGGGGCAGCGGTCGTCGGCTGCGGCGTCGTGCTGGTGCACACCGCCCTCGGGACGGCCCGGGGCGCGGTGCGCGGGGTCCCCGTCGACCCCGCCGACGCCCTGCTCGCCGTCCTGGCAGCCGTCGGCGCGCTCGGGCTCGCCTGGCTGGCGCTCGGCGTCGTCCTGGAGGCCCTGTCCCGGGTTCCGGGGGCGGTCGGCACCGCGGCCGCGCGGGCCGCGGCCGCGATCAGCCCGGTCGTCGTGCGGCGGGCCGCGGCGGTCGTGCTCGGGATCGGCATCGGGGCGGGGACCACCGGGGGCACCGCCCTGGCCGCACCCACGCACTCGGTGACGGCGGCGGTGGCCGCGGCCGTCGCCGGGCCGGCGCCCCTCCCCGACCCCGGGTGGGCGGCCGAGCCGGACCCGGGCTGGACCCCCACGGCCCCGCGGGTCCGCCCCCAGCCCGACGTCGAGGTCGTCAGCGGCCGAGCGGCCTCGTGGCCGGACGGCGAGGTCGTCGTCCACCGCGGCGACTCGCTGTGGTCCATCGCGGCCCGCCACCTCGGCGGCGGCGCCAGCGACACCGAGATCGCCCGGGAGTGGCCCCGCTGGTACGACACCAACCGCGACGTCGTCGGTCCGGACCCCGACCTGCTGCTGCCGGGGCAGGTGCTGCACGCGCCCGAGTCGGTGCCCTCGTGAGCGCTGCCCCGCTCCGCGTCGCCCCGGCGCCCCGCGGCCTGCCGCCCGCGCTGCCGCTGCACGAGGCCGTGCGCCGGGCCCGTGACTCCGGCCCCGCCGCACGGCGGGTGCCGGGGTACGTCCAGGACGCTCTCGCCGTCGACTTCTCGTGCGCCTCCGACGAGCAGGTCTTCGGGCCCCAGCGCACCGCGCGCACCGACCTGCCCGACCCGGCGGCCTGGGCCGGGCGGATGGCGCACGCGCTGGTCGAGGTGATGGACGGCCAGCGCCCGGCTCCGCAGGTGGTCCGGTGGACCACGCCGGAGGTCTACGCCGTCGTCGCGCGGCGGGGGTCGCTCGCGGCCCGCCGCGCCGCCGAGGGGCGCGCTCCCCGGGCCCGCCGGCGCGTCGTGATCCGGCGGGTCCGCGTCTGCGAACCCGCCGACGGGGTGGCCGAGGCCGCCGTCGTCGTCGTCCACGGCCCCCGGGTCCGCGCGGTGGCCCTGCGGCTCGTCGGCCAGGACGGCAAGTGGCGGGTCAGCGCACTCCAGGTGGGCTGACCCGCCCCCGGACCGTCAGCGCCGGCCGTGGCACATCTTGAACTTCTTGCCCGACCCGCAGGGGCACGGCGCGTTCTTGGCCGTCGTGCCCAGCTGCTCCTCGGTGAGGGTCGTGCCGGGACCCTGCTCGTCGCGGACCTCGACCTCGCCGGTCTCGGTGGGGGCCGAGTAGTGCAGGGCGCCCGTGCGCGGCCGGCCGACGCCGACCCCGGAGACCTCGACGTGCGGGTGGTCCTCGCCGTCGGCTCCCTCCTCGCCGTCCACGACCGCCGCGTCGCCGCTCGGGGTGTCGGCGGCGGCGTGGGCCGCGCCGGCCATCGCCCCGAGCATCTGCGACACGTGGACCGGCTCGACCGTCGGGGTCTCCTGCGGCTCGTCGACCTTGACGTCGACGTGGAAGAGCAGCCCGACCGACTCCTCCTTGACGGACTCGTTCATCGCCTGCCAGAGCAGGAAGCCCTCGCGCTGGTACTCGACGAGCGGGTCGCGCTGGGCCATCGCCCGCAGGCCGATGCCCTCCTGGAGGTAGTCCATCTCGTAGAGGTGCTCGCGCCACTTGCGGTCCAGGACCGAGAGCATGACCCGCCGCTCGACCTCGCGCATGACCTCCTCGCCGAGTGCCGCCTCACGCTCGTCGTAGGCGCGGTGGGCGTCGGAGAGGATCTCCTCCTTGAGCATCTCGGCGGTCAGCGCACTGCGCCCTCCCGCGGCCTCCTCGAGCTGCTCGGGGGTCACCGAGACCGGGTAGAGCGCGCGCAGCGCCCCCCAGAGCCGTTCGAGGTTCCAGTCCTCCGGGAAGCCCGCCGAGGTCTCGGAGTCGATGTAGCCCTCGACGACGTCGTTGACGAAGAAGCGGAGCTGTTCGTGGAGGTCCTCGCCCTCGAGGACGCGGCGACGCTCCTCGTAGATCACGGTGCGCTGCCGGTTGAGGACGTCGTCGTACTTGAGGACGTTCTTGCGGATCTCGAAGTTCTGCGCCTCGACCTGGGCCTGGGCGGACGCGATCGAGCGCGAGACGAGCTTGGACTCGATCGGCTGGTCGTCCTCGAGCTTGGCGGTCGTCATGACGCGGTCGACGAGCCCCGCGTTGAAGAGCCGCATCAGGTGGTCCTCGAGCGAGAGGTAGAACCGCGACTCGCCCGGGTCGCCCTGCCGGCCGGACCGGCCGCGGAGCTGGTTGTCGATGCGGCGCGACTCGTGCCGCTCGGTGCCGAGGACGTACAGGCCACCGAGCTCGGTGACCTCCTCGTGCTCGGCCGCGACATCGGCCTCGGCCTTGGCGAGCGCCTCGTCCCAGGCGGCCTCGTACTCCTCGGGCGTCTCGTGCGGGTCCAGGCCCCGGTCCTTGAGCGCGGCGACGGCCCGGAACTCCGGGTTGCCGCCGAGCATGATGTCGGTGCCGCGGCCGGCCATGTTCGTCGCGACCGTGACCCCGCCCTTGCGCCCGGCGTCGGCGACGATCGCGGCCTCGCGCTCGTGGTGCTTGGCGTTGAGGACCTCGTGCCGGATGCCCCGCCGGCGCAGCTGCTCGGAGAGGTACTCGGACTTCTCGACCGAGACGGTGCCGACGAGGACGGGCTGGCCGAGCTCGTGCTTCTCGGCGATGTCGTCGACGACGGCCTTGTACTTGCTCTCCTCGGTGCGGTAGACGAGGTCGGCCTGGTCGGCGCGGATCATCGGCATGTTCGTCGGGATCGGCACGACGCCGAGCTTGTAGATCGAGTTGAGCTCGGAGGCCTCGGTCATCGCCGTGCCGGTCATGCCCGAGAGCTTGTCGTACATGCGGAAGTAGTTCTGGAGGGTGATCGTCGCGAGGGTCTGGTTCTCGTTCTTGATCTCCACCCCCTCCTTGGCCTCGATGGCCTGGTGCATGCCCTCGTTGTAGCGGCGCCCGGCGAGCATGCGCCCGGTGTGCTCGTCGACGATGAGCACCTCACCGTTCATCACGACGTAGTCCTTGTCGCGGGTGAAGAGCTCCTTGGCCTTGATGGCGTTGTTGAGGTACCCGATGAGCGGGGTGTTCGCCGACTCGTAGAGGTTCTCGATGCCGAGGTGGTCCTCGACCTTGTCGATCCCCCGCTCGAGGACGCCGACCGTCTTCTTCTTCTCGTCGACCTCGTAGTCGCCGCGGCCGGACTCGAGCTCGCCGCGCTCGAGGCGCTGGGCGATGCGGGCGAACTCCTTGTACCACTTGGTGGGCGCGTCGGCCGGGCCGGAGATGATGAGCGGGGTGCGGGCCTCGTCGATGAGGATGGAGTCGACCTCGTCGACGATGCAGAAGTTGTGGCCCCGCTGGACGAGCTCGTCGGTGGACCACGCCATGTTGTCGCGCAGGTAGTCGAAGCCGAACTCGTTGTTCGTGCCGTAGGTGATGTCCTTGGCGTACTCGGCCCGGCGCTGCTCGGGGTTCATCGACGCGAGGATGCAGCCGGTCTCGAGCCCGAGGAAGCGGTGCACGCGGCCCATCAGCTCGGACTGGTACTCGGCGAGGTAGTCGTTGACGGTGATGACGTGCACGCCCTTGCCCTCGAGCGCGTTGAGGTAGCTCGGGAGGGTCGCCACGAGCGTCTTGCCCTCACCGGTGCGCATCTCGGCGACGTTCCCGAGGTGCAGCGCGGCGCCACCCATCATCTGCACGTCGAAGTGCCGCTTGCCGATGGTCCTCTTGCTCGCCTCGCGGACGGCGGCGAAGGCCTCCGGGAGGATGTCGTCGAGGGTCTCGCCGTCGGCGAGCCGGGCGCGGAACTTGTCGGTCTCCTCGCGGAGCTCGGCGTCGGTGAGCGTCGAGAAGTCCTCCTCGATCGCCCCCACCTGTGCCGCGATGCTGTCGAGCTTCTTGAGAATGCGCCCCTCACCGGCACGCAGCAGCTTCTCGACGATCTTCACGAGTGGGACTCCTCAGGCAGACGGACGCGGGCGGCCTCGCCGCCGGACCCGCCTAGGGTAGTCGAGCACCCTCGGCGGGACCCCCGGGCGGTCCGGCACCGAGGGGACAACGGCCCGCGGACCGCGTGGAGTTCCCTTTCGCCGTGCCCCGGTGGTTGGCTGTGCGACATGCCGGAGCACTCCTTCCCCGCGTGCGTGCCCGTCCTCAGCGACGGCCACGTGCGGCTGCGGCCGCACCGCCCCGCGGACCTCGAGCGGATCGTCGAGCAGAGCCAGGACCCCGACCAGCTGCGCTGGACCACCATCCCCCGCCCCTACGCCGAGTCCGACGGGCGGGAGTGGCTGGCGGCCATCGAGGCGGGGTGGAACGACCCGGAGGGGGTGCGCCACTGGGCCGTCACCGACGCGACGGACCCCGACGAGCGCTACCTGGGGACCATCGACCTGCGGCCGCGGCACGGCGGCCAGGTCGCCGAGACCGGCTTCGGGCTGCACCCGGACGCCCGCGGGCGCGGGCTGATGGCCGCAGCCCTCCGGCTGGTCTCCCAGTGGTGGTTCGGGCGGGACGGCCGCCGGGTCCACTGGCGGGCGGTCCGCGGCAACTTCCCGTCGTGGCGCGTGGCGTGGGCGTGCGGCTTCACCCACCACGGGACGCTCCCCGGGTCGCACCCCGACCCCGACGGCGGCCCGGTCCTCGACACGTGGCAGGCCAGCCTGGCCGCGGACGACGTCATGGAGCCGCGGACACCGTGGCTCGAGCCGGCGCCCCTGTCCACGGACGCGGCGGGCGGGCTCGTCCTGCGGGCCTGGCGGGACGAGGACGTCGAGTCCCTCGAGCCCCGCGACCAGCCGGCGCACCACATGCCGGCCCGCGGCGTGCTCGATGCCGACACCTTCCCGGAGTGGCTCATGGCCCGCCGCGAGAAGATGTCGCTCGGGACCACGGTCAGCTGGTGCGTCGCCGACGCCACGACCGACCGTGCCCTCGGGGAGGCGCTGCTCTTCGTCGTGGAGGGAACCCTCGACGACGACATGGCCGAGCTCGGCTACCAGGTCCTGCCGAGCGCCCGGCGTCGCGGCGTGGCCACCGAGGCGGCCCGGCTCGTCGCCGGGCACGCGCTGGCCCCGACCGTCGACGGCGGCCTCGGCATGCGCCGGCTCGTCGCGCAGACCGCCGAGGACAACGCCGGCAGCAACGCGGTGCTCGACGCGCTCGGCTTCGAGATCTGGGGGCGCGAGACCGCGGCGGACGTGCTCCCGGACGGCCGGACGACGGACTCCCTGCACTGGGAGCTGCTCAGGGGCTGACGCCCTCCCCCAGACCGAGCCAGCCCGCCATGAGGGCCAGCTCCTCGCCCAGCTCGCGGGCGTCCTCCGGGTCGCCGCGTCCCGGCTCCCAGGTACAGCGCCGGACCCGGAGCACACCCGCCGACCGGTCGCTCTTGAGGTCGACCCGGGCGACGAGCTCGTCGCCGAGGAGGAACGGCAGCACGTAGTAGCCGTGCACCCGCAGCTCCTCGGGCACGTAGATCTCGAGCCGGTAGTCGAAGCCGAACAGCGCGCGGGTGCGGTCGCGCTGCCACACGAGCGAGTCGAACGGCGAGAGCAGGGCCCGGGCGTGCACCCGCCGCGGCCGGCGGGCGTCGCGGTGGAGGTAGGCCGGGCGCCGCCAGCCCTCGACCGAGGCCGGGAGCAGGGTGCCGTCGGCGACGAGGGCGGCCAGGGCCGGGCGAGCCTGCTCCGGGGAGAGCCGGAAGTAGTCGCGCAGGCACTGCTCGCTGCCCACCCCGTGCGCCCGGGCCGAGAGCTCGACGAGCCGGCGGAACGCCTCGGCGTCCCCCGGCCGGGCCGCGGGATCGATCGCCTCCGCCCGGACCACCGGGGGCAGCACCCGGGCGGGGACGGCGTACCGGCGCTCGAACTGGGCGGTCCGCCCGGCGCTCGACACCTCTCCCGACCAGAAGAGGTGCTCGAGGGCGGTCTTCACGAGCGACCAGTTCCAGCCCCAGTCCTCTCGCTCGCGCGGGAGGTCGTGCGCGAGCGCCGCCTCGACCTCGCGGCTGGTCATCGGCCCGGCGGCCGCGACCTCGGCGAGGACCGCCGCCACGAGCGCCGGGTGGTCCCGTGCGACCCGTCGCATGCCACCCCACGCGTCGGAGCGGGCCCGGCGCATCCGGAAGTCGAGCAACGGCCACGTCGACGGTGGCACGAGCGAGGCCTCGTGGGCCCAGTACTCGACGACCCGCCGTGGCGCCCGGTCGCGGAACCGGTCGAGCAGGGCCCGGTCGTAGGGCCCCAGCCGGGAGAAGAAGGGGAGGTACTGGCTGCGGACGAGGACGTTGACGCTGTCGATCTGCACGACCCCGACCGCGTCGAGCACCCGCTGGAGGTCGCGCGTGCCCGGGGCGGCCGGACGCGGCCGGGCGAACCCCTGGGCCGCGAGGGCGATGCGCCGGGCGGCCGGCCGGGTGAGTCGGACCGGGTGCGGCTCAGGCATCCGGGGGCATGAGCCGCTGCCGGTGGGCGTAGACCGCCGCCTCGACCCGTGAGTGCAGGTGCAGCTTCTCGAGGATGCTCCGGACGTGGTTCTTCACCGTGTTCTCGGCGATGCCGAGGGTGTCCGCGATCTCGCGGTTGACCAGGCCCCGGGCGACGAGCCGCAGCACCTCGACCTCCCGCTCGGTGAGGTCGTTGGTCGACGGGTCCCCCGGAGCGCTGCCCTGGCTGAGCCGGGAGAACTCCTGGAGGAGGGTGGCGGCCATGCCGGGCGGGATGATCGCCTGGCCGTCGTGGACGCGGCGGATCGCGTCGGCGACCTCCTCGCCGGGCAGGTCCTTGAGCAGGTAGCCGCTGGCCCCGGCCTTGATCGCCTCGAAGAGGTCGCCCTCGTCGTCGCTCATCGTGAGCATGAGGATGCGGGTGCCCGGGTCGGCGGCGTGCACGCGCCCGGCGGCCTCGATGCCGCCGACGTCGGGCATCCGCACGTCCATGAGGACGACGTCCGGTCGCAACCGGGCGCAGACCTCCACGGCCTCCTCGCCGTTGCTCGCCTGACCGATGACGCGGGCTCCGCCGTCGAGCTCGACGACGACGGCCATCCCCTGCCGGTAGAGGGCATGGTCGTCCGCGATGACCACCCGGATGACGTCCTGCCGGTCACCGGGCGGGTCCTGCTCACCGCTCACGGTCTCCTCCACCCGGTCATCGTGTCAGGTCCCGGGCCGGGAGCACAGCGCCCACGCCCGGCGGAGGCGTCAGGAGGCGGCCGACCGGAGGTCGTCGTCGGCGTCGGTGAGGGACCCGTCGAGGTCGAGGTGGAGCACCCCGTAGGACCAGCCGCGTCGCCGGTACACGACGCTCGCCCGGTCGGTGTCGACGTCGTGGAAGAGGTAGAAGTCGTGCCCGACGGCCTCCATCTCGCTCAACGCGTCGGCGAGCGACATCGGGGCCGAGTGGTGGACCTTCTCGCGCACCTGGATCGGCGAGTCCTCGAACGGGCCGGCGTCGGAGGCGCTCGCGTCACCGTCGGCGCCCTCCGTGGGCTCCGGGATGCGGGCGGTCGCGGCCGCGACCGACTCGGGCGTGCGCCGGCCACGGTGGACGTGGCGGCGGTCGCTCTGGCGCCGGAGGCGCTCGAGGAGCTTGTCGAGGACGACGTCGAGCGCGGCGTACTTGTCATCGGCGCACGCCTCGGCCCGCACGACCGGGCCCTTGGCATAGCAGGTGACCTCGACCCGGTCGCAGGCCTTGGCCTGTCGGCGGTTGGGTTCGTGACTGACCATGACCTCGACGCGGCGGGTCCTCGGGGCGAGCTGGGTGATCTTGGTCAGCTTCTCCTCGATGTGGTCCCGGAAACGGTCGGAGACGGTCAGGTGCCGTCCGGTGACGACGATGTCCACGTGGTCCTCCTCGTGCTCGGTGGTGTCGGGCTCAGCACTGCTCTCGCGTGGCGGGCACCACCTCCCGAGGAATGGGGTCCATGCACAGACGCTAGCCGCCCGGGAGGGCCCCCACAACAGGGACGTGCGAACCCGACGCGGCAGGTCCGTCACACCCCACCGGGGCGCGTCACCCCCCGGGGCGTGGCCGCGACGGTGGCCCCCGCGACGCGCCCGGCACCGGCCCGGCGCAGCGCTCGGGCGGCCTCGGCCAGCGTGGCGCCGGTCGTCACCACGTCGTCGAGCACGAGGCACGCCGCACCGGCCACGCGGGAGCGTGCACCCGCCCGCGTCTCGAGCGCGCCGGCCAGGTTCACCGCCCGGTCGGCGCGTCCGAGCCGTGCCTGGTCGGCGACCGCCCGGGTGTGCCGGAGCGCGCGGACCAGGGCCACCCGGTCGTCGCGGAGCTGCCGGCACGCGAGCGCCGCCAGCGCCCCGACGGGGTCGTCACCGCGCCGCCGGGTGGCCGCCGGCGACGGGGGCACCGGGACGAGGAGGACGCCTCCCCCGCCCCGGTGGGCGGCGCGGAGCCCGGGGTCCTCGGCGAGCGCCCGGGCGACGGCCGTGGCGAGGAGGCCGGCGAGCTCGTCACGCAGGTCGCGGCGGCCGTCGTCCTTGTGCGCCGTGACCGCGCGGCGGACCGCGCCGTCGAGGACGGTGCCCGACCAGCACGCCGGCCCCCGGGGGACCGGCCCGCCGGCGACGAGCGGCGCGGGGCGGCGCGTCTCCGCACGACACGCGGCGCACCAGCGCTCGCCCGGGAGCCCGCACCCCCCGCAGCGGGTGGGCAGCACGAGCGCGGCCGCGGCCCGGAGGCCGTCGCCGAGAAGCATTCCGACACCACCCACGCCCGCAGCATGGCCGGCCGGGCCCGGCGGACGCGAGCGTCGGTGCGGGGCCTGTGGACGACGACGGCCATCCGGGGGCCCTGGGGACGAACGCGTCAGCCGCCGGCCGCGGCGAGGTCGTCGGCGGGGCCGCTGTCGACCCAGCGCCCGCCGGAGCGGGTGAGCAGCCGACCCTCGTCGGTGAGCACGTAGAGGTCACGCTCGTTGCCGGTCGTCGCGACCGTGCGGGCCCCGGGGACCTCCGCGAGCGAGGTGACCGAGCCGTCGACGCCGAGGACCACCGGCCGCCCGGCCGCGATCGTCGCGACCTGCTCGTCGTCGAGCCAGGTGAGGCCGGCCTCGGAGGGGTAGGGCACACCGAGGCGCAACGGCTGGGAGAGCCGCTCGGGGCGCTGCCCGTCGCCCCGGACCACCCCGGCGAGGTCGATGGCGGGCGAGGACCCGTCCGGGCGCGTCGAGAGCACCACGATGCGGTCCCCGTCCGCGGCGACCCGGGCCTGGAGCACCCGTCGCCCGGCGAGCCAGTCGGCCTGCACCGCGGTGGCCCTGGCGGCCTCGGGGTCCGAGGGCTCCGCCCGGGTGTCGACGACCCACAGGCGCCCCGCCGTGGAGCCGGTGCCGCCGGCCCAGAGGAACCCGCGGCGGTCGTACGCCGGTGCCCCGACGTCACCCCCGAGGCCCGGCACCTCGTAGCGCGTGGTGCCGCGCCACCGGGAGATGCCGTCGCCCGAGGGGTCGACCGCGGCGAGCTCGGCCCCGTCGGCCGACAGGGCCAGCCGGGTGTAGTCCGACGGCACGGCCGGGTACTGGTCGGTCGGGGACGGCGTCTGCCGCCCCTGCTGCTGGGCGTTGGCCGCAGGGTCGAACACGGAGACGGCCGAGCCGCGCCGCACGACCGGCTTGGTCGTCGACGCGACCGGCGCCTCGGCCGGGAAGCCGGCCCGGCTCAGGGACGAGACCGGCCCCTCGAGGCCGTCGAGGTCGACCGCCACGCCGTCGACGGCGAGCTGCACGGCCGTGACCGTGGGGTCCTGGGTGAGGGTCGTGAGGAACTGGGCCCAGAGGTTCTGGCGGGTGGCCTCCCCCGAAGCCAGCTTGCCGGCGATGAGGTTGACCGAGGCCACACCGCGTGCGTCGACCGAGACGGCGTCGCCGAGGAGGCGGGTGCCCGCCGGGACCGCCGTCGTCCCCGCGCCGACGAGGTGGTCCGGCACGGGGTCGAGCTGGGCGCGGGCGAGGCGGGTCGGGAGCCGGTCGAGCGGGAACCAGCGGACGTCGGGGATGGTCGCCCGGCGGCTGGTCGAGACGTAGTGGACCGCGAACGGCTGGATGAGGCGGGGGACGTCCCGGCGCGAGATCCACCGGCCGAACTGCTCGGGGAGCTCGTCGATGCGCCACTGGCCGCCGACCGCCGTCAGCGAGAACGTCGCCGTCACCGTCGCCCCCGGGGACGCGGCGGTGAACCGGCCGCGTGCGTCGACGGTCCCCGCCGCCGCGGCGGTGACCCGGACGGTCGCGGGGTCGAGCAGGACGGCGCTCGGGGGCTGGTCGTCGGCGAGCAGGGCGATCGTGGCGTCGGGGTCCCAGTCCTCGGTGGCCGTCACGGTGAGGAAGGACCGGGCGTTGTCGTACGCGCCGTCGCTCGCCGCTCCGGCGCGCAGGAAGCCCCGGACGATGCCCTCCTGGCTGTCGTCGCGCACGGGCCCCGGGAAGACGAACCCCAGCTCGGGCGCCTTGCCGGAGCCCACCTCGAGGCCGGGCTGGACCGGCCCGGTGCCGGTCAGCCCTCCGCACGCCGTGAGCAGCACCGCGACGGCCGCGAGGACGGCCGCGTGCACGCTCCGGGAACGCGTCACGGCTCGTCCGCGGGGCTGAGCGGGAGCGGCGAGCTGTGCAGCGTCCCTCCGGTGTGGCGCGGGAGGGTGAGCCGGAACCGGGAGCCCTCGCCGGGATCCCCCCAGGCCTGCAGCCAGCCGTTGTGCAGCCGGGCGTCCTCGAGGGAGATCGACAGGCCGAGGCCGGTGCCCCCGGTCGTGCGGGCGCGGGCCGGGTCGGCGCGCCAGAAGCGGGTGAAGACGTTGGCCGCGTCCCCCGGGCGCAGCCCCACCCCGTGGTCCTCGACGACGACCGCGACCGCGTCCGGGCCGACCCCGACGTGGATGTCGACGGGCCGGCCGTCACCGTGCTCGACGGCGTTGACGACGAGGTTGCGCAGGATCCGCTCGACCCGGCGCTCGTCGATCTCCGCCTCGGCCGGCTCGTCGTCGGCGTGGACGCGGATCACGCTGCCGCGGCGCTCGGCGAGCGGTCGCGCCGCGGCGAGGACCTTGTCGAGGGTGCCCCGGAGGTCGACCGGCTCGAGGTCGAGAGCCGCCGCCCCGGCGTCGAACCGGCTGATCTCGAGCAGGTCGGCGAGGAGGTCCTCGAACCGGTCCAGCTCGCCCGCGAGCAGCTCGGCGGACCGCGCGACCGACGGCTGGAACTCCTGCCGGGAGGAGTGGATGACGTCGACGGCCATCCGGATCGTCGTGAGCGGGGTCCGCAGCTCGTGCGAGACGTCGGAGACGAACCGCTGCTGGACCGCCGAGAGGCCCTCGAGCTGACGGATCTGGCTCTGCAGGCTGTCGGCCATGTTGTTGAAGGACGTCGCGAGGAGGGCGAGGTCGTCCTCGCCCCGCGCGGGCATCCGCTCGTTGAGCCGGCCCGCCGACAGCCGCTGGGCCACCTCCCCCGCGCGCCGGACGGGTGTGACGACCTGGCGGGTGACGACGTAGGCGACCGCGCCGACGAGGAGGGTGAGGATGACCCCGGCGACGAGGAAGGCGTTGCCGATGAGGTCCATCGTCGCGACCTCCTGCTCCATCGGGTAGATGAAGTAGAGGTCGTAGGGCCCGGCGTTCGGGACCGTGACCACGGCGCCCACGATGACGGCCGGGACGTCCTGGCCGCCGATCGGCACCTCGGTGAGCTGGGTCTGCTGGCGCCCGGGGTCGGCCGCCACCGCCTCCTGCAGCTCCGGGCTCACGACGTCGAGGTCGACGGCGCGGTTGCTCGTGACCGAGGCGAGGACGAGGTCGCTCTCGTTGCCCGCGGAGCGGCTCATCACGACGTACCGGCTCGGGTCGGGCCCCGGTGCGCTGAGGATGCCCCCCATGATCTCGCGGGCGGCCTGGTTCAGCTCGTCGACCGACGCGGAGGTCGAGCCGGTCCACTGCGTCTGCGCCTGGGCGGTGAGGGCGAGGGCCTCGTACTGGGAGTTCTGCACCCGGCTGCGCTCGAGTCCACCGGCGATCTGCGCGTGGAGCACCGACCCGAGGACGGTGACGACCGCGAGGCCGAGGAGCATCGTCGTGGTGACGACGCGCAGGCGCAGGGACTGGCGCCACCGCCGGCGCAGGCCGACGAGGGCCCGCGCGACCGCGGCGGCACCCGACTGCACGGTCGTGCGGAGCGCGGCGGCGCGTCCCACCGGTGCCGCAGGACCCACGCCGACCCCGGCGGACCCGGACATCCTCAGGCCTTGCCCGCCTTGTACCCGACGCCGCGGACCGTCACGACGATCTCCGGGTGCTCGGGATCGTGCTCGATCTTGCTGCGCAGGCGCTGGACGTGGACGTTGACCAGCCGGGTGTCACCGGCGTGCCGGTACCCCCAGACCTGCTCGAGGAGCACCTCGCGGGTGAAGACCTGCCACGGCTTGCGGGCGAGCGCGACGAGGAGGTCGAACTCGAGCGGGGTGAGGTTGAGCGGGACGCCGTCGCGGACGACCGAGTGCCCCGCGACGTCGACGACGAGGTCGCCGACGGTGAGCCGCTCGGGGGCGGGGTCGTCGCCGCGACGCAGCCGGGCGCGCACCCGGGCGATGAGCTCCTGGGGCTTGAACGGCTTGACGACGTAGTCGTCGGCACCGGACTCGAGGCCGACGACGACGTCGACGGTGTCGGTCCTGGCCGTGAGCATCACGATGGGCACCCCGGACTCCGCGCGGATCTGCCGGCACACCTCGAGGCCGTCGATCCCCGGCAGCATGACGTCGAGGAGGACGAGGTCCGGGCGGTAGCGCCGGAAGGCCTCGAGGGCCGCGCCGCCCTCGGCGACGTGCTCGGTCTCGATCCCCTCACCGCGCAGCACGATGCCGAGCATCTCCGCCAGTGCCATGTCGTCGTCGACGACGAGCACACGACCCTTCACTCCGTCCCCGTCCTTCTCCGAGCGCTGACCGGCGCCCATCATCACACAGACGGCTGCGATAACCCGCGAAAGGCGGGGCTTGCGGCCACCCCGGCCGTACCCTGTGCACGTGGTGCGCACCCTGGGTCTGTCGAGGTTGGACGCGTCGGCGACGATCCGGCTCGCCTTCGCGGTCCTCAGCATCTTCCTCGCGGTGAGCACTCGGTCGGTGGTGGCAGCCCTCCCGTGGCTGCTCGCCGTCGTCGTCCTCGACCTCGTCGTCGGCGCCCTGGACCGCATGCCGATCTCGCGGCAGGGCCTGCTCGACAGCGTCGTCCTCACCCTCCTGTGCCTCACCGCGGGGGCGGCAGGTGCGGGCTACGCGCTCGCGGACCTCTCGTGCGCCCTGCTCATCCTCATCCCGGCCTACCACGCCGGCACCCGGTTCGGCCGGGTCGGCTACCTCGTGACCTGCGTGGTCGGCAGCCTCGTCTACCTCCTCACCTTCAGCGGGGACACGCACCCGAACGGGCTCCGCGTCGGTCTCGTGGCCTGGCTGGCGTCGGCCCTCGTCCTCGGCGCGCTCGGCGCGTGGAACCAGCGCCTCGCCTCCGAGCACGGGTTCGAGGTCTCCGACCCGGCGGCGCGCGAGGCGATCCAGCTCATCCAGCGCCTCCACGACCTCTCCGAGGAGATGGCCACCGGCCTCGACGCGCCCGCCGGTGCGACGCTCGCCCTCGACCTGCTCGCCGCGGAGGTGCCGTCCTCGCGCAGCGCCGTGCTCGTCGCCTCCGACTCCGAGCACCTCGTGCCCGTGGCCCTGCGTGGCTCGACCCGCGCACCGTGGCACCTCGCCGAGGCGATGTCCGAGCTGCTCACGCAGAACTCCGCGAGCTGGCGCCCCACGGAGGTCCCGTTCAGCGACGAGCTCGGCCAGCGCAGCGCCCTCGTGGTCCCCTTCGCCTACGGGTCCGGACCCACGACCGTCGTCGTCGTCGAGCGCGGCGTGGACCACCCCTTCACCGATGCCGAGCGCCGCGCGGTGTCCGACGTCACCCGCCGCCTCGCGCCGACCGTCCAGGCCGGCCTCCTGTTCGGCAACCTGCGGCAGTACGCGAGCCTCGAGGAGCGCAACCGGATCGCCCGCGACATCCACGACGGGATCGCCCAGGAGCTCGCGGCGCTCGGCTACCAGGTCGACGCCCTCCGGATGCAGGCCGGCCCTCCCGGCCAGGGCATGCGTGACGCCCTCGACGGCCTCCGCGAGCAGCTGAGCGACGCGATGGCCGACCTGCGGCTGCACATCACCGACCTGCGGGTCGCGGAGCGCCCGGGCACGGGCCTCGGGGCCGTCCTCGGCGCCGCCGTCCAGAGCTTCGGGAGCATGACGGGGGTCCGCACGACCATCACGGTGAGCGAGGGCAGGCGCCGCCTCGACCCCCGGGTCGAGATGTTCGTCCACCGTCTCGTCATGGACGTCCTCGCCGATGCGCAGGCCTCCGGGGCCAAGAACGCCTGGGTCACGCTGTCCACCTCGGTCGTCGGCCCGGCCTGCGTCGACGTGTCGCACGACGGCGACCCGCGACGGGCCCGGAGGTCCTACCGGAACACGACGCTGGACGACCTGGACGGGACACTCGTGGTCAGGAACGAGCCGAACGGACGCACCACCGTTAACCTGACGGTCGAGGAGCCCTCGTCCGCGGGCGCGCTCCGTTCGGCTACCTGACAACGAAGGAGGGGCCCGTGACGATCAGCGTGGTGCTCGTCGACGACCACGCGGTGGTCCGAGAGGCCGTCGCCGGAATGCTCGGCGCCCAACCGGAGGTCAGCGTCGTCGGCCAGGCGGGCTCGCTGGCGGAGGGTCGTGCGCTCTTCGACCGGCTGCTCCGCACACCGCCGCCCGGCAAGGTCGTCGCGGTCATCGACGTCACGATGCCCGACGGCAGCGGCCTGGCCCTCGTCCGGGCCGTGCGCGAGCGCTCGCGCGACATCGGGCTCGTCGTCCTCACCATGCTCAGCGACGACTCCACGCTGCTCGAGGCCCTCGACGCCGGCGCCTCGGCGCTCGTCCGCAAGAGCGCCCCGGCCGACCAGGTGGTCTCCGCGGTGCGCCGCGCGGCGGACTTCCCCCTCGAGTTCTCCGCGACCGGGCTGGCCGAGGCCATGCGCCGTCAGCACGAGGCCCCGCAGACGACGCTGACGACCCGGGAGACCGAGGTCCTCAAGCTGCTCGTCGAGGGCGCCTCGGTCGCGCAGGTCGGCCGCCAGCTCTTCATGAGCCCGTCCACGGTCAAGACCCACATCGGGAAGATCTACGAGAAGCTCGGCGCCCACAACCGCGCGAGCGCGGTCATCGCGGCGGTGCGCCTCGGCCTCGTCGCCGACGTCGACCGCACCTGACGGCGCCGGGCCGGCGGCCGTCCGGCCACCGCTGCGGCCGGCCTCCTCAGAGGTTGGAGAACGCGTCGATGATCTGCAGCGCGCCGGGCCCGATGATGACGATGAACAGGGCCGGGAAGATGCACAGGAGCAGCGGGAAGAGGATCTTCACCGTCACCTTCTGGGCCTGCTCCTCGGCGCGCTGACGGCGCACGACACGCATCTCCTTGGTCTGCTCGCGCAGGACGCCGGCGATGGGCAGGCCGAGCCGGTCGGCCTGGACGAGGGTGCTCACGAAGTTCTTCAGCTCGGGGGCCGTCGTGCGCTCGCCGAGGGAGGAGAACGCCTCGCCACGGGACTTGCCGATCTGCATCTCGGACAGCACGCGCGCGAACTCCCCGGCGATCGGGCCGGAGACGGTGCGGGCGACCTGGAGGATCGCGGCGTCGAAGCCCTGACCGGCCTCGACGCAGACGGTGAGCATGTCGAGGGCGTCCGCGAGGCCCTTGCGCATCTCGTTCTGCCGCTTCAGGCCCGCGTTGTACACGAGCAGGTCGGGGAGGAAGAAGCCGGCCGTGCCCGCGAGCAGGCCGAAGAGCAGGGACTTCAGCTCGAAGCCGAGCAGGCCGAAGACGACCACCACCCCGACGATGAGGCCCAGTCCCTTGGCGCCCATCACGCGCTCCACCGTCCACGCCGGCGGGTTCCCGGCACGGTCGAGGTTGCGCGCGATGCGGCCACCGGTGCCGGCGGGCGAGATCCGGGTCGAGAAGCCCCTCAGCCGGTCCAGGGCGGGGGCGAGCAGGCGCTCCTGGACCCCGAGCTCGTTGCGGCCGACCTCGCGGACGGTCGGCTTGTGGTCGAGCAGCTCCAGGGACCGGGCGACACCCGTCGAGGAGTTCGACCCGAGCCCGACCGCGAGGACGAGCAGGACGATGGCGACCCCGATGAAGAGGGCGGCGGCGAGTAGGAGGATCACGTCATACCTCGATCTTGACGATCTTGCTCATCCAGACGATCCCGAGCAGGATCGCGATGATGCCGGAGACCAGCATCACCAGGCCCAGGCTGCGGGTCCACAGGAGGCTCACGTAGTCGTAGTTGGCCCACATGCTGTAGAAGAACAGGCCGATCGGCAGCCCGATGAGGGCGTAGGCGGAGAGCCGGCCCTCGGCCGAGAGGGCCTTGACCTGGCGCCGGAGCATCTCGCGCTCGCGCAGCGTGGCGGCGGTGGTCCGCAGCGTCTCGCCGAGGTTGCCCCCGACCTCGCGCTGGATCCGGATGGCCATCGTCGTCCAGCGCATGTTGTGGCTGTCCATGCGCAGCGCCATCTTGTCGAGGGCGTCGCTCACGTCGGAGCCGATCCGCGCCTCCGCGAGGGCCCGGCTGAACTCCTTGGAGGCCGGCTCGGGGGCGTCCTTGGCGACCGAGTCGAGTGCCTGGAGCAGGCTGAAGCCGGACGCGAGCGAGGTCGCGACGAGCATCATGACGTCGGGCAGGACCGCCTCGAACTTCCGGGTCCGCCGCTTGGCGAGGAACCGGAGCACGAAGGGCGGGAGGACGAACGCGAGCACGGCGCCGATGAGGCCACCGATGACCGGGTGCGAGCCGAGGAGGAGCACGCCGCCGGCGGCACCGATCACGACGGCGATGAGGCGCAGGACCAGCCACTCCCCCGCGCGCCACGGCAGGTCGGCACGGACGAGGAGCTCCATCGTCTTGGTCGTGGACTCCCGCCCCTCCATGATCTGCTCGCCCATGGAGACGATCTGCTCGCTGATGGCGGTCGCGTTGGGCACCTGCCGCTGCTGGGTGCGCGAGCGGCCGAAGCCGTAGGAGTCGATCGCCGAGAGGCGCTCCGAGCGCTGGCTGCGGAAGGTCGGGCCCGCGAAGGCGAGCGCGAGGCCGAAGACGCCGAGGAACACGACGAGGATCGCCGGGACGAGCAGGGCCGGCGAGAGCGCCGTGAGGGCGGTCAGCGCGGCGGAGGTCTCCACCTGCGGCGCGACGAGCGGACCGTCGTCCTCGGGGACCACGACGGGCGCCGTGTCACCGAGGTTCAGCTCGGAGGAGTTCGTGAAGGAGCGGCCCGAGGCGGAGCCCTCGATGCGCAACGTCTGGGAACCGCCCACGTCGGCCGGCTTGGTGATCGTGAGGACGACCTGGGAGTTGAGCGCGACGGCGGCCGCGGTGAACGCGGCGGCGACGGCGGTGCGGTCGGCCGCGCTGGCCACCGACCCGCCCCCGACGTCGGCGAACTGCTTGAGGACCGCGGTGTTCGCCTCGCCCGAGTTGAACGAGACGACCTCGGCGCGGACCTTGGCCTTCTGCAGCGCGGTGAGGGCGGCGCGCCGCTCCTTCTCCGCCGCGGCGTCGCCACCCGCGAGGGCGGCCGCGGTGTCCCCACCGTCGCTGAGCAGCAGCAGGCTGCGCTCACCGGAGGTGCCGAGGCCCTTGACCGCGTCCTGGACCGCCCGGTAGAGCGAGGTCTCGCCGCCGGAGCGCAGCGAGTTGACCGACCGCAGCACCTTGGCGTGGTCGGTCGTCGGCGCCACGTCGACGCCCGAGGTCGACGCGAAGGACACGACCCCGACCTTGACGTCGTCGGGAACCTGGGCGAGGAACTGCTGGACCCCCGCGCGGACGGTGGCCATGCCCGAGGCACCCATGGAGCCGCTCGTGTCGATGACGAGCATCGTCGACCGGGGCTGCTTCGAGGGCTCGGAGACGGTGACGGGCACCAGGCGCGACCCGAAGGTCGCGGTGACGCTCTTCCAGTCCACCTTCACCACCGAGCGCGGGCGCAGGATGATCGTCGCGGTGACCTTGTCCTTGGAGACCCGCACGTCGCTGAGGGTGGAGGGGATGTCGTCGGCCGCCGAGGCGGAGGGTGCCGCGAGGACCGGCAGCAGCAGGGCGGCCAGGGTGGCCAGGGCCACCGGGGCGACGGCGAACCGGCGGCGCAGGTGGTCCGTGCGCGAGGTCCTCACGTCAGCCTCGCCCCGTTGATGAAGAGGGTCGGGGAGACGTCGATGCCGAGGTCCTGGAGGTCGGTGAGGAACTTCGGCCGCAGCCCCGTGGAGACGAGCGTCCCGCGGAACCTCCCGTTCTCGTCACGCCCGGCGGACCAGTCGAAGGTGAAGATGTCCTGGAGGGTGACGACGTCGCCCTCCATGCCGACCACCTCGGTGATCGCGACGATGCGCCGGGAGCCGTCCTTGAGGCGGGCCTGCTGGACGATGAGGTCGAGGGCGCCGGCGACCTGCTCGCGGATCGCCCGGATCGGCAGCTCGACGCCGGCCATGAGGACCATGGTCTCCAGGCGGGAGAGCGAGTCGCGCGGGGTGTTCGCGTGGACGGTGGTGATCGACCCGTCGTGGCCGGTGTTCATCGCCTGGAGCATGTCGAGGGCGGCACCGTCACGGACCTCGCCGACGACGATGCGGTCGGGACGCATGCGGAGCGAGTTCTTCACGAGGTCGCGGATCGCGATCGAGCCCCGGCCCTCGATGTTCGGGGGACGGGACTCCAGCCGCAGGACGTGGTCCTGGTGGAGCTGGAGCTCGGCGGCGTCCTCGATGGTGACGATCCGCTCGTCCTCCGGGATGAAGGAGGAGATGACGTTGAGGGTCGTCGTCTTGCCCGAGCCGGTACCACCCGAGATGACGATGTTGCGACGGCCGATGACGCAGGCCTTGAGGAAGTCGCGGACGCTCGGGGTGATCGTCCCGAAGGCGATGAGGTCGGCGTCCGTGTAGGGGTCCTGGGAGAACTTGCGGATCGTGAGCATCGCGCCGTCGAGCGCGATGGGGTTGATGACCGCGTTGACGCGGGAGCCGTCGGGGAGGCGGGCGTCCACGAGCGGGCTGGCCTCGTCGACGCGGCGGCCGACGCGGCCCACGATCTTGTCGATGACGCGGCGCAGGTGCGCCTCGTTCGAGAAGTGGGTCTCGACGCGGTAGAGCTTGCCGGAGCGCTCGACGTAGATCATGTCGGCACCGTTGACCATGATCTCGGAGATGTCCGGGTCGCGCAGCAGCGGCTCGAGCGGGCCGTGGCCGAGGATCTCGTCGGAGACCTCCTGCGCGATGCGCGTCCGGTCCGCGTGAGAGAGCGGCGTCTGCTCGGCGTCGATGGTCTGCTGGAGGGTCTGGCGCACCTGCTGGGCCAGCTCGGCCTCCGGCAGGTGGGGGTCGTAGAGGCGCGGGCCGAGGCTGTCGATGAGCGCCTGGTGGACCCGTCCCTTGACCTCGGAGAAGGGGTCGATGACCCGGCGCCGGGCCGTGTGCCCCGGGCGCGAGGGTGCCGCGCCGTTCGTGGGGGCGGCGTGGGCGTCGGCCGCGGCCTGGGCGCGTCGGACGCTGTCGAGACGGTCGGCGAGGCTCATCGACGGCTCCTGAAGAGACCCTTGCGCGACGACGCGTCGACCCCGTCGGGGTCCTCGCCGTCACGGTGCGGACGGAGGTGGGAGTCCACGAGCTCGCGGATGGCGACGGTGACCGACGCCTTCGGCTCGTCGAGGACGATGGGGACCCCGCGGTTGACGGACGCGGGCACCGACAGCGAGTTCGGGATGTTGACGGCGATGCTGGACTTGATCGCCGACTCGACGTCCTCGGGACGCAGCCCGACCTTGGTGTCGGCCTTGTTGAGCACGATGATCCGGGCGTCCTTGGGGCTGCCGATCATGTCGAGGGTGTCGAGCGCGACCCGCAGGTTCTTCACGGCCGGGATGTCGAGGGTGGCGATGAGCACGAGCGCGTCGGAGAGGTCGATCGCCGCGAGCACGTGCTCGGTGAACGAGGGCGGGGTGTCGACGACGACGAAGTCGTAGCAGCGGCGGGCCACCTTGATCACCTCGGCGACGGTCGAGACCGGGATGCGGTCGGCGTCGCCGGGGTCGTTCGGGGCGCAGAGGACGTCGAGACCGCTCGCCTCGTGGTGGGTCACCAGGCTGCGGATCCCCTCCTCGTCCAGGTGGCCGGCCATCGACACCGCGTCGAAGACGGAGCGGGCCGGGACGAGCTGGAGGCTGATCGCGACGTCCCCGAAGGAGAGGTCGAGGTCGACGAGGAGGGTGCGGGAACCCTCGCTCGCGAGCTGGACCGCCGTGTTCGTCGAGAGGGTGGTCTTGCCGACCCCGCCCTTGGCGGAGAAGACGGTGATGACCTTCCCCTCCCGGGTCGCACCCCCGCTCGCGTGGCCGATCAGGCGGGAGGTGAGCTCCCGGCTGCGTCGGAGTGCGTCGGCGAGGGCCGAGTGGTCGTCGGCCGGGATGACCTCACGGATCCCGGCGCGCAGGGCCTGGGACAGCGTGCCGACGTCGATCCGGCTGCGCAGCAGGAGGACACCGAGCTCCGGACGGTCGAGTCGCGCGGCCTCGGAGAGCTGGCAGGCCTCCTCGATGAGGACGTCGGGGCCGATGACGACCTGCTCGACCTGGGCGTTGTCGTGGAGTGCGCGGGCCACCATCCCGGAGGAGTCGAGGGCGGTCGTGTCCGGGCCGAGTGCGAAGCGGTACCGCTCCACCGCACTCGGGTCGGTGTCCCAGAGGATGTTCACCGGACCTTGTCCTTCAACACGGTCTGGTCGCTGATCGACAGGTTCGGGTCGATCTTCAGCTCGGATCCCCGGAGGCCGGCGTAGAGCGTGTAGTTGTTGATGCCGTGGACCAGCCGGGCGGCCTGCTCCGGCGTCACCTCCAGCGTCACGAGGAAGCTCGCGGACTGCTGGGCCGGGTCACCACCCTCGGCGCCCTGGGCGGGGGTGAGCGACGCGTCGCCCATCGCGATCACCTTGACGTTGTCGAGGAGGATCGAGGTGCCGGAGCCGAGGTCGGTCTTGGCGGTGTCCCCGCTCGTCGTCTTCTCCAGCTTCGCGAGGTCGTAGGTCATGAAGATCGTGAGGAAGGACCCGGGCGTCACGAAGTTGCCGACGCGGGCGGGGTCCTGCAGCTGGACGGAGACGGCGAGCTTCCCGGCGCCGACCTGGAGCGCCTTCTCCCCGAGTGGGGTGTCACCGAAGCCCTGCGCGAGGACGTACTGCCCCGGGGCGATGTCGGTGAGCGCGACGAGCTCGCTGTTGGTCTCGTCGACGGTCTCGAGTGCGCCGGCCGGCTTGGCGCGGGCCGCGACGTCGGTCTGCGTCAGCTGACCGAGCCGGACCGCGTCCTTGAGCGTCGTCCCCGCGGGGATGATGGCGCTCGAGACGTAGACCTTGCTCGGGCTCGCGGCGGCGACCGCCCGGGCGTCGGCACCGCGGGCGTAGACGAGCACGAGGACCGCGCCGACGAGCGCGATGACGGCGGCCGCGAGGATGGCGAGGATGCGTCGACCCATGGGAATCCATGTCCTTACAGAGGGGGAAGTACGTGGGGTGGGAACGAAACGGTGCCCGGGGGGCATCGACGTGGGGGCGGGGCCGGCCACGGAGGCCGGCCCCGGGGCTCAGATGCTCTGCGACGCGCCCGTGAAGAACGTGGACAGGCTCTGGCCGAGGAGGGTGACGGCCGCGACGATGACGAGCGCGATGAAGGCCATCATGAGCGCGTACTCCACGGCCGTCGCCCCGCGCTCACGTCGCGACGTGGTGGTGCGGACGAGCTTCGTCAGCTGCTGGGTCATGTCGGGTTCACCTCGAGGTGGGGGAAGTGGAAAGGGCGCCGGCCCGGTCGGGAGACCCGACCGTGGCCGACGCCCCGTGATCCCGCGAAGGGTCAGACGCTCGCCGAGACGGTGTTGAAGAGCGTGCTGAGGTTGGTGCCCAGGAGGGCGACCGCGACGATGATGACGACCGCGATGAGGGCCACCATGAGGCCGTACTCAACGGCGGTGGCGCCCTTCTCGGAGCGAAGGTTCTGGACAAGTCGAAGGGCGCCTTCCCTCGACGGCGCGAACCGACGGGGCCGGCGCCCTTCGACGTGAGTCGGCAGTCCGTCAGACGGAGCCGGAGACGCTGGTGAAGAGCGTCTTGAGGTTGGTGCCCAGGAGGGAGACGGCGACGATGATGACGACCGCGATGAGGGCGACCATGAGGCCGTACTCCACGGCGGTCGCGCCCTCCTCGGAGCGGAGCGAGTTGATCTTGGACTGGAACTTGACGAGGGCCTTGGTCATGACGGTGGTGCCTTTCGCTATGGGTGGGTGCTGTCGAGCAAGGACAACATTTGCAGGGTGCAGGCTCCAGCGACATGGACCGATGGGCCCGAGCTCGCCCGCCCGTACGGCGTCGACCCATCAACCGTTCGGCCGACCCCTCCGGAGAGCACAGAGTGCGCCCGGCGCGCACCAGCTCACCGCATACATGTTGCGCTGCAACGTTTTTGGTTCAGGATGTCGTAGGAACGAGGACCACGAGAGTCCCGGATCGGCCGAAGACGCGCCAGCCGCGGGCGGCGACCCGGTCCGTGCACTGCTCGTTCGTCACGACCGCCGCGAGGCTCGCGGGGGGAACGGAGCAGTCGTGGAGGAAGTCCAGAAGCTGCCGCTGGACCTGCGGCTGGAAGGCGTCGATAGGGTTCGCCGCCCACATGGTGACCCCCTGCTGTGCGAAGGTCTCGGCCTCCGGCTCCTTCGCGAGCACGGTCCCCCCGTTCGCGGCCTCCCGCACGAGCGCGACGGCCCGCTCCCCCGGCGGCGCCGTCTCGTCCTGCCGTTGCGCCAGCACCACCGCCGAGGCCACCCCGGTCGCGAGCGCGAGGACCACGGTGAACGCTCCGACGCGGCGTGGTCGGCGCCGCGAGACGGCCGAGTCGTCCGGGGGACGCCCCGCGGACGCGACGGCGAGGAAGAGCACGAGCCAGATCCCGTTGCGTGCCGCGAGGAGGGTCCCGGCGGCGAGCCCGGCGAACGCCAGCCACTCCCAGGTCGTCAGGCGCCGAGCCGCCAGGGCCAGCAGGACCGCCGCCGCGAGGAGCATCGCGACGTCGAGGGGGTGGCCGAGCGAGGGTGGCGCCCACAGGTCGGAGCGCCGGGCCGCGGCCTCGTTTCCGAGGGCGAGCCGGAAGTACTCGGGTGTGCGCACCCCGGCCGAGGTGAGGGCGAAGAGGGCCAGCGACGGCAGGGCCACGAGCACGCGCCGCCGCACGGCCACCCCCCGGGCGAGCACGGTGAACACCCCGAGGACCGCCAGGCCGACGAGCACCCCGCCATGGAGGTTGGCCCACACGACGAGGAGCGGGGGCACCAGCCAAATCGTCCTGCGCGGCGCCTCGGCCTCCCTGCGCAGCGCGAGGATCAGCAGCACGAACGGGACGAAGGACAGGGCGGGGAATCGGGCCACGGCGAACGCCGCGGACCCACCCACCGCCACGAGGCTCACGACGAGGGCGGCCCGTGTCGGGCTGGTCCCCGTCCGACGCAGCTCGAGGGCGACGAGGGAGAGGACGGTCGCGACGACAACCACCTGGAGCACGGCGAGCGCCGACGGGCCCGCGGCGTGGACGACCGAGAGGAGGACCTCGCTCAGCGCGTAGGGGTTGGGCCAGTCCACCTGTGCGGCCGTCGCGAACGGGATCCCGCCACCCAGGCCCCCGCCCCCACGCACGGAGTCCCCGAGGGCGACGACCCACAGCAGGTCGGCGCCGAGGATGACGAGTCCCGAGACCGCCACCACCCAGGCGGCGACCACCAGCTCGTCGAGGGGTATCCGACGGGCACCACCAGGGGCCTCAGCCACCGTCGACAGCTCCCCGCCGGGCCGCGTCCCGCCGGCCGAGGGCCGCCAGCAGGGCCAGGGCGACGAGCGGGTAGGCGAGCGCGAGCAACCGGGCGCCACACGGGTAGGGCACCGCCTCCGGGGGCCATCGGTGGACGAGCCAGAAGGGACCCAGCCAGAAGACCGAGACAACCGCGGCGAACGCGGGCCAGGGGGCGCGCCGCCGCATCCAGACCAGCGCGACGACGACCCACAGCCAGTGGTGGCTCCACGACACCGGGGAGGCCAGGAGCCCCCCGAGGGCCACCGCCAGCAGTGAGCCGACGTCGTCGCCGGCCTGGAGCCGCCGGCGAGCCACCAGCGCGGCGACACCGACCGACACGAGGCCGACGACGAGGACGAACCAGGTGGGGACGTGGATGAGGCCGGCCAACCGCGCCAGCGCCGCCGACCCGCTCTGGTTGTCCGTGCCGAGGACCGCGCCGTCCCCGAAGCGACCGAGGTCGCCGAACCCGCCGCCCCAGAAGAAGGCGGAGGCGTCCGGGAGTACCGCGACCCCCACGAGGACCGTCGCGAGGAAGCCGCCGGCGGCCCGCGCGACGCCACCCCACTCCCGACGCAGCACCAGCCAGAGGACGAAGACCGCGGGGGTCAGCTTGATGCCGGCCGCCACGCCGATGAGCAGGCCGCGCCACCGCGGCGGGAGCACGAGGCAGTCGAGGACGACGAGCGCCACGAGAAGGGCGTTGACCTGGCCGAGGAGCAGCGTGCGGAAGAGGGGCTCGGCCACGAGACAGGCCGCCACGACGGGCAGCACGCCGAGGGCGTCGAGACCGACCCTGCGCCGCGTGACCTCGAGGACGGTGGCGGTGAGCGTGAGGGTGAGGACCGTGACGAGCACGCGACCGGCCGTGACAGGTATCGCCGTGAGGGGGGCGAAGAGCACCGCCGAGAACGGTGGATAGGTGAACGGCAGGTCGTGGATCCGGACGTCGTAGAGGCTGCCGCCGTGGGCGACGACCTCGCCGCCGGCCCGGTACACGTCCAGGTCGACCCAGATCCCCGAGCGCACACCGCCCCACGAGATCCAGCCCATCGCGGCCAGGGCGAACAGTCCCGCGACGAGCAGCGGGGCCGGCCGCCGCCGGCCCCAGGACCGCTCCCCTGCCGGTTCCTCGACGGTGGCGGTCACGGGCCGAACCTCTGCCGGGTCGAGTCGACGACGACCAGGGCGTCGACGAACCACCACTGGGCGAGGACGAGCAGGACGACGAGGACGCCGAGGGCCGCCCAGCGGGCCACCCTGCCCGCCTCCCGGAACGGGCCAAGCAGCGGCACCAGCAGCCCCGGAGCGAGGAGCAGGTAGCGCAGCATCCCGGGCTGGATCGGGGTCGCCACGAGCAGCATCGCCGGGTACGCCCACAGCCACGTCGACAGCTCCGGGCCGAGTGCCTGGCCCGTGCGGGTGAAGGGCAGCAGGAGCAGGGTCACCGCCAGCGCCCCGACGAGGAGCAGCCCGACGAGACCTCCGTGGGCCCAGGCCTGCCCCAGCCAGGTGGTCGCCTCGGCGATCGTGTTCGTCGCCCGCTCGGCGCCCATGTTCCCGGGGCGGACCGCGCCGACCGTCCAGGACCACGCGAACGGGCCGATCAGGGACACCACCGCGAGCGTCGCGGCGAGGAGCTGCTCACGACGGGGGACGGCCTCTCCCCCGCGGCGCCGCAGCCAGAGGTGGACGAGAGCGACGGCCGCCACGGGCGGGGTGACGATGCGGGTGAAGGCGAGCAGGACCGTGCCCGCGATGGCCCAGCCCCAGCGGCGCGACGAGATCCCGCGGAGCACGAGGACGAGGAGGAGGAGCGCCATGCTCTCGCTGTACGCCGTCTGGAGGAGCGGCGCGCTGACGAAGAAGCTCGTCGTGGCCACGACGGCAACGGCGAGCCACCGGTCCGCCGTCCGGCGGACCAGCCCGTGGAGGAGGACCATCGCGAGGGTCCCCACGGCGAGGTTGAGGAACGTCGCGACGACCGGGAAGGACCCACCCGTGAGCCACATCCCGGCGCGCACCGCCATCGGGAAGACCGGCGGGAAGGTCCACGTGAACTCCAACCCGGCGGCGAGCGGGTCCCCGGCCGCCGGGACGACGTATCCGCGCTCGGCGAGCGCTTCGTAGAATTGGCCGTCCCAGGTCCGGATGACGTCGAGGTACGACGGGTGGGCCGGGAAGTCCCGCAGGACGAAGAACGAGAAGTTCTCCGACGTGAGGCGGATCTGGCGGCCGGCGCCCTCGACGAGGAACCAGGTGTCGACGAGTCGCGAGAGGGCGTAGACGAGCAGCGGCAGGCCCCAGCGGACCCGCCGCCGCTCGTCAGGTGCTGCGGTGCGGACGCCACGGGCCTCGGTCCGCTCCGACGTCACGCTCGCCACGGGCCTCACCGTAGACGAGGACGGGGGGCTATCCGGGGAGGCGACCGCGGGGTTCAGGGGGCCCACGGGTACAGCGCCGGCGCCGGGTCGAGCACGAACAGGTAGCGGATCCACAACCACTGCGTCCAGAGGCACAGGGCAACGACGAGGGCGAAGAGCAGCACCCGCCCTCGGCCCGGCCGTCGGAGCGGCGCCGCGACCAGCACCGTGAGCAGCGGGGCCGCGAGCACGAGGTACCGGAGGAAGCCCGGGGTGACGGGGGTGGCGACCAACACCATCCCGAGGTAGGCGACGCCCCAGACGACGAGCTCGGCCGGCCAGCCACGACGCAGCGCCAGAAGGGCCGTGCCCCCGAGGAGGAACAGCACCACGAGCACGAGGAGCACGAGGACCCCCGGCCCTCCGACCGACCAGGCGGTGCCGAAGTACCCCGAGAAGAGCGACGAGGCGATCTGGTCGGTGCGCGAGGCCCCGACGAACTGGGTCAGGTCGGGAACGCCGTAGAGGGCAGCGGCGAGCTTCGGCCAGACCCACGGCGAGACGGCGGAGACGGCACCGACGAGCGCCATTCCGGCCCACTGCCGGCCCTCGACCGGTCGCGAGCCGGTACGCCAGCGGAGGACGGCGTGGACGAGGGCGACCGCGAGGAAGGCGACGGCAACGGGACGGGTCAGCGACAGGGCCAGGACCGCCACGGCCGACAGGAGGTACCGATGGGCCAGGAGGAGGCGCAGGGCTCCGAGGAGCAGCGCCAGGGCGAGCGCCTCGCTGTAGGCGGCGACGAGGACCGGGGATGAGGGCAGCAGCGCGGTCCCGGCCGCAGCAGCCACCGCGACGGACTCGTTCGGCGACACGGCCCCGAAGCATCCCGTGGAGCAGCGCGGCGGCGACGAGCGCGGCGAGGGTGGACACGACCAGCGCAGACCAGGCGAACGGGAGGCCGGTCACCTCCATGACACCGCGCGTGGTGAGGGGGAACGCCGGCGGGAAGGCGCTGGACCACGCGTCGTTGGCGGACTGGACGTCGGCGGCCTGCGGGTAGCCGATGGTGGCGATGCGCTGGTACCACTGGCCGTCCCAGTTCGCGAGGAGATGACCCAGCCCCGCACCGGCCGGAGACGGCTCGAAGACGTAGTAGTCGAACGGCGTGCCGTCGACGGTCCGGGGTCCGGACGCCAGTTGAGCCGGTGCCGCGAGGGCGATCGCGAGCAGCTGGAGTGCCCGCGTTGCCAAGACGATCGCGAGGGCCACGAGCAGCCCACGGGACGGGCGCCACCGCCCGGCGCCGGCACCCGGGCCCCCGGGCACACGCGTCGCGACGTCGGTCTCCACACGGGAACGGTAACGACCGCACCCCCGAACCGCGACGGCGCGCCGGACACCTCGGCCGTTCGGTCACACCTGTCGGACGAGCAGGCCACACCGCCCGCCGGGTCCCGCCGGGCCGCTCCGCCGCGCGTTATCCTGCCGGGAACGTCCAGCCCAGCGAGAGGGCGATCGACTCCAGCGATGCGGAAGGTGCCGGCGTGACCACCGACCAGCCCGACGCCCTGCGGGTCGCCGCGATCGTCCCCTGCCACGACGAGGAGATCGCGGTCGGCAAGGTCGTCGCCGACCTCCACGAAGCCCTCCCGGGGATCGTCGTGTACGTCTACGACAACTGCAGCACCGATCGCACGGCCGAGGTGGCCGCGGCCGCCGGGGCCGAGGTGCGCTTCGAGGGGTGCCCCGGAAAGGGCAATGTCGTCCGCCGCGCGCTGGCCGACATCGAGGCGGACGTCTACGTCATGGTCGACGGTGACGACACGTACGACGCCTCGGCGCTGCCCGAGATGGTCCGCACCCTCCTCGAGGGGCCCTACGACCAGGTGACGCGGGGTGCGCGTGGCGTCCGCCAAGGGCGCCTACCGGTCCGGCCACGAGCTGGGGAACCGCGCGTTCAACCGGGTCGTCTCCAGCATCTTCGGGCGACCCGTCACGGACATGCTCAGTGGGTACCGGGTCTTCTCGCGGCGGTTCGTCAAGTCCTTTCCGGCCATCTCGCGGGCCTTCGAGATCGAGACCGAACTGACGGTCCACGCCATCAACAACCGCGTCCCCCAGGCGGAGGTGCCCGTCGGCTTCCGCGACCGGGCCGAGGGGTCCGAGAGCAAGCTGCGGACCTACCACGACGGCGTCCGGATCGCCCGGATGATCAGCCGGCTACTCCACCACGAGCGCCCGTTGGCGCTCTACTCGGTCCTCGCCGCGCTCACCGCCCTCAGCGCGGTCGTGCTCGGCGTCCCGGTCATCGACGAGTACGTCCGCACCGGCCTCGTGGGGCGCTTCCCCACCGCGTTCCTCGCTGCCTCCCTCGTCGTGGTCGCCTTCATCGTCCTGGTCGTCGGCATCCTCCTCGACGGTCTGCGCAAGGTGCGCCAGGAGACGACGCGCATCGCGTACATGCGGATTCCCGCTCCCCCGAGGGCCACCCGGCTCCCTGGGCCGGTGGCGCGACGTCGTCACCCCGACCACGCCCGAGGTGGCCCCGGCGTCGGACCGGGCAGCGCAGCGCGTGTGAGCACGAGCGTCATCGTCGTCGGTTTCGGCGCCGAGCCCGTGCTGGCCGAATGCCTCGGTGCGGTGCTGGACCAGCTCGGCCCCGACGACGAGGTGGTCCTCGTCGACCACGGCATCGAAACCCTCCCCGACCTCGACGGCGTCGTGGTGGTCACCCCCAGCGACAACGGCGGCTTCGGTGCGGGCTGCGTGGCCGGCGTGCAGGCGTCATCCGGCGACGTCCTCGTCTTCGTCAACTCCGATGCCGTGATCGGGCCCGGCACGCTCGACGCGCTCGTCGCCGAAGTCGGTGACCCGCACGTCGGGCTGGTCGGCGGTCTCGTCCTGCTCGCCGACCAGCCCGAGCTCGTCAACTCCGCAGGGCTGCCCGTGCACCTCACCGGCCTCAGCTGGTGCGACGGGTACGGGGAGCCCGCGGCCGGGCACCACGTCCCGAAGCGGCTGACCTCGGTGGCCGGGGCCCTGTTCGCCTGCCGCCGGGAGGTGTGGGATCACCTCGGGGGGATGGAGGCGTCGTACTTCATGTACCACGAGGACACCGACCTCAGCCTCCGGACGCATCTAGCCGGCCTCGACGTCGTGTACTGCCCGGAGGCCGTCGCGACCCACGCCTACGAGTTCTCGCGCAACCCGCGCAAGATGTTCTACCTCGAGCGGAACCGGTTCCTCACCGTCCTCGGCGACTTCCCGCGGCACGTCCTGCTCCGGGTCCTTCCGGTGATGCTGGTGCTCGAGCCGCTGTACCTCGTCATCGCCGCCCGCGACGGGTGGGCCGTCGAGAAGCTACGCGCCTGGGGCTGGCTGGTCCACCACGCCGGCGTGGTGGCCCGTCGGCGCCGCCGGGTACAGGCCGCGGTGAGGGCTCCGCACGCCCTCGACGACCTGCTCGCCGCCGCCGTCACGCAGTCGCAGCTCGAAGCCCCGGGAGGCCTGGCCCAGCTCAACGCGGCCCTGCGCGCGTACTGGCGCCTGGTCCGTCCGAGGACAGGATCCCGGGCATGACCGCGCCGACCTGGCGCTCCCCCGGTGTCGTCGTCCTCGCCGCGTACCGGCCGCAGCCCGAGCTGTTCCGCATCCAACTTGAGTCGATCCGTGCCCAAACCCGCACCGACTGGCGCTGCCTCGTGGGAGCCGACGGCGGCCAGGAGGAGATCCGCCGGCTCGTCGCGGAGGCCGTCGGTGACGACCCGCGGTTCGAGGTCGTCGGCTGGGACGAGAACCTCGGCTTCTATCTCAACTTCGAGCGGCTCCTGGCCACCGTGCCCGAGGACGCCGGTTGGGTGGCGCTCAGCGACCAGGACGACCGGTGGTACCCCGACAAGCTCGAGCGGATCCTCCCGCTGCTCGAGCACGACTCCTTGGCAGTCGGTCAGGCACGCGTCATCACCTGGCCGACCACCGCGTGTTGGGGGACCGTACGGCCCGGCGCGTGGTCCCTGCAGGGGACCTCCTGATGACCAACCAGGTGACCGGCGCGTTGTCGGTACTGCGGCGCGACCTCCTCGACCTCGCGTTGCCCTTCCCGCGCCTCGCGACGGTGACCCAGCTCCACGACCACTGGCTCGGCCTTTGCGCCGCGGCCACCGGGTCGTACGCGGTGCTCGACGAGGTCGTCCAGGACTACGTCCAGCACGAGACCAACCTCGTGGGCGAGGACGAGCGGCGGGCGCCGCGGACCCCGGCCGCCGTGCTGCGTCTCATCGCGTCGACCGCGGACCGGGACGCCGGTGGGCACGGGCTGCGGGAGATCGCCGACGCGGGCTATCGGCTCGGCTTCGGCTGGCGCCGGGTGATGGTGACGGCCCTCGTCGCGCGGGGCGTAGGCACACCGCTGCTCACGGCGAGCGGCAGGGACCTGGCGCCACCCGTGCTCGCCGCCACGCGCCGGTCTGCGCTGTCCGTTCTCGCCGCCGCCGTACGCTCGGGCACTGTGCCCGTCCGAACCGTCGCCACCTTCGCACTCGGCCTCCCCCGCGCCCTGACGCGCCCGCACCCATGGGGTACGTCATGACGGCGCCCGACACCACGTCGTGCTGGCTCTGCGGCGCCGCCGGGGCACCGGACCCCGCCCTCGGGAACGCCGGGTTCTCGCGATGCCCGGAGTGCGGTTTCCTCTTCCAGCCCTCCCGTGCCTCCGCCGAGGACGAGGCGCGCCGCTACGACGCGGGCTACTTCGAGGAGTACGCCGAGCGCGGGGGCGGTGCAGGGCACTATGACGAGGACCACGCCCAGCGTCGCCTCGAAGCACGGGCGCGGGTGGACTTCGTCGGTCGGTGGGCGCCACGTGGTGCACTCATCGAAATCGGCGCTGCGTCGGGTGACTTCATCGACGCGGCGCAGACCGAGGGCTGGCACGCGGAGGGCGTGGTGCCGGCCGGGGAGATGGCCCTCCGAGCCCGGGAGCGCGGCCTTCCGGCCAGCCAAGGAACATTGGCCACGGCCGCGGGGTCGAGGGAACCCGTCGATCTGCTCTGCGCCTGGCACGTCCTCGAGCATCTCCCGGAACCACAGGCCGCAATGGCTCTCATTCGTCGACTCATCCGCCCCGGGGGTCAGCTCGCCCTCGAGCTCCCCAACGTCGCGGGCGTTCTCGCTGCGCGCAGGACGACACGATGGCTCCACCTGGACCCGGGGGCCCACGTCGCGCACTATGGACCGCAGCAGCTCAGGCAGCTGCTGTCCGCCGGGGGCTTCGAGGTGGAGCATCTCGAGACATTCTCCATGCGCGAGTTCGTGGCGTCGCCCACCAAGGGGGCGATCCACGTCGTCCGCGACACGGTGGTGCTCCGGACACCCACAGCCACACACCCCACCCGCCACGAGCTGATGAGGGTCGTGGCTCGGCGGCCGACGGACCCGGCGTGACGGCCTCCTGGCTCGGCATCGTCGTCGTGCTGTACCGCCTCCACCCCGCGGACAGCACCGCACTCACCAGCCTCGCTGCCTCCCTGCAGGGCGTCGCCGAACGACCTTTCGTCATGGTCCACGACAACACCGAGGGCACCGGCGCAGCCGACGACGAGGTCCCGGACTTCGTGAACCGCATCACCCGCGACCCCACGAACGCCGGGCTCGCGGCGGCCTACCAGCGCGCCGCCGAGGAGGCTGCAGCGGCCGGTTGCGGCTGGATCCTGCTGCTCGACCAGGACACCCGTGTCACGCCGGAGTTCCTCGAGGAGGTCGACGGGCTCGTTGCAGGGGCCGCCGGAGTCCGGGACGGTGTCGATGTGCTGGTTCCCCGGGTCGTCGACGGCGCGCGTGTCCTCTCGCCGCACCGACCGGTTCGCCTGCGAACCCGCCCGGTGCTGACCCGCGCTCCGGGTGTCGTCGAGGAACCGTGCACATGGATCAACTCCGGGGCCGTCCTCCGGCTGTCGGCGGTGCGCGCTGCGGGCGGCTTTCCCGCCGAGTACTCGCTCGACTACCTCGACCACGCGATGGCGGCCCGCCTGCTGAGCGGAGGCAGCCGGGTCCTGCTGCTGCGTTCCGTTCTCCGCCACCATCTCTCGCTCCTCGACCGAGGCACGCTCGGCGTCGCCCGGCTCGACGCCGTGCTCCGGGCCGAGGAGCGCTTCTACCTCGAGCACGGGTCCCGTCGCGACCGGGGTTGGCTGGCGGCCCGACGGGTGGCCGGGGCGGTGCTCGCGATGACCCACGTCCGGCCCAGCCCGTCCGTCCGCGCAGAGATCGCCGCGGCTGGGCGCGCGACGAACGTGCTGGGACGCGCCCGGTAGGGACGACGCGATGGCTGACCTCACGCCGCGACTGCCGGTGCTCGGCGAGGTCGACCGGCGGCTGCTCCAGACGGGGGTGCCGATCCTCGTCTCCAACGCGACCGTCGTCGTCATCCCGGTGATCGCCCGCGGCCACCTCAGCACCGTGGACTACGCAGTCTTCGCGCTGCTCATGACCGTGGTCGTCGCTGCGGGGATCCTGGACCTGGGGGGCGGCGCGTACGTCCAGTCCTTCGGCTACGGGCGGGCGACGACGCCGCGGGAGTACGCCATCGCCGTCGCGCTCGCCACCGGAGGAGCCGCCGCGGTGACCGTGGCCGCAGTCGCCGCGAGCACCGTCGTCGTGCCTCGGCTCGGCTCCGACCTCTCGAGCTCCACCGTCGTCGCGCTGGTCGCGGTCAGCGGAGCCGCCGCGATGGCACGGGGCGCTGTCGCAATCATGATGTCGCGCCTGCAGATTGCCCAGCGATTCACCCTGCGATCCGCGGTGGCCGGCGTCCAGGCCGTCCTCCAGGTCGGTATCTGCTGGGTGGCCCTGGCGTCAGGCCTCGGACTCTGGGCACTGCCCTGGGCCCTGGGCCTGGGGTCGGGCATCGCGCTCGCGGGCGCCCACCTCGCGCTCGTGGTCCGCCCCACCGACCTCCCGAGCACGCTCCGGCGCGCGCCCGTGGCCCGCTTCGCGTCGTTCCGGACGCTCTCCGCACTTCTCGGCATCGGTTCCTCGCAGGCGGACCGGTGGGTGCTCGCCCTGGTTGCGGCACCCTTGTTCCTCGCCGACTACGACATGGCCCTGCGCTTCGCCGCCCTCCCGACGGCCTTCGTCGGGGCGGTGTTCGTCGGCATCGTCGCCGAGAGCGCCGCTGCCGCGGACGACGACGACCGCCACTCGCTCGTTCGCCGGTACACCGCCCGCGTCGCGGGGGTCGTCACCGTGCTGTCCCTCGCAGTGGTCGTCGGTGTGGTCATCGTCGGTGCCCTCGGGATCCTCCCGTTGAGCCGCCAACTGCTGCTGATCCTCGGGATGGCGCTCCTCTGGTCGGGCACCAACGCCGTGACGGCACCCACGACCTTCGCGTTCGTGGGTGTCGGAGCCCCCCAGAGGGAGCTGCTGTACGCCGCACCCGCCTTCGCCTGCACGGCCGTCGGTTGGGGACTGTCCATCGGGTTCGACCAGCAGTGGCTCGTGCCGGGGGCGCTCCTCGTGGCCGTCTCCGGCTGGTCAGCGTGGTTCGTCTGGTACGGCACCCGGAGGGCGTCGTTCGAGCAGGTCATCCGGCGGACATGACGACGTGGGGCCGCCGGACGAGGCTTACCGCGAACTGCACCGCCATTGCCCGCGAGTTCTCCGGGTGGTGCTGGTCCCTGGCCACGATGGACACCGGAACCCACCGCCCGTTCCCGCACCGCCGACGCAGCGCCCGGAGCCAACCCGCCCTGACTACTGTGAGCAGCCCACCAGCCACCCTCGACCTCAGACCGCGCGAACGCTCCCGCCGGACCACCGCCATGCGGTACCCAACCCGCGAATATCAGACTGACAGCGCCGTCGACCAGACGCGCGCCCCGGCATCGCGGAGAACGCACGAGGCGCCGCCGGACAGCCAGCCCGGCGGCGCCTCACCCTGCCCACGTGACAGGAAGCGCCTACACATCAGTAGCGGTAGGGCTCCGGCTCGTTCGGGCGAGTGACGCGCGTGGCCGGCGGTGGCAGCGTCGCAAGGATCGCGTCCAGCTGTGAGCCCGCCGTGCGCCAGGAGTCGCGCACGCGGGCCAGGGCACCCAGTGCGACGAGCAGAGCAAGTGCTCCCAGCTGCCCGGCCTGCGGGTCGCCACCCAGAGCGCTCACACCAGGGACCGCGACCAGGCTGACCACGGCACCGAGGCCCCACACCCGCAGGGTCCGCGCCGCGGCCGCGGGGCGCGAGCGGGACCGCGGAGTACGCCGTGAGGGCCACGGCCCCGGCCACGAGCTGGGCCACGACGAGCACCTCCACGACCGGGAGGTGGGTGCGCACGGCGAGCGCGACGGCACCGAGGCAGGCGACCTGGATGAGGGCCCGCATGGTGCGCGGGCGGTACCCGGCGCGGGAGGCGTGCACGAGCGGGGCTGCCGAGGACCGGGCGGTCGCGACGTCGTGGACGCCAACGGTGGCCACGTCGGTCATCAGGGTCCTCCTCGGTGCACGGCAGCGTCGGACGCCGTGGCCGAGCGTACGGTGCAGCGCACGCTCCCGCGACCCGACACCACCCGTGTCACCCGTTCAGCCGATGCGGGGCCCGGGCGAGCGAGAGCCCCGGCCGACGCGGCGGGCGGGGCTCTCGGTCGTGCACGGGCGGGTCAGTAGCGGTAGTGCTCCGGCTTGTACGGTCCGGCGACGTCGACACCGAGGTACTCGGCCTGCTCCTTGGTGAGCTCGGTGAGCTCGGCGCCGAGGGCCTCGAGGTGCAGCTGGGCGACCTTCTCGTCGAGGTGCTTCGGCAGCGTCGTGACGGTCGGGTTGCCGTCCTCGTCGTAGTACTCGGACGCCTTCGTGAAGACCTCGACCTGCGCGATCGTCTGGTTCGAGAAGGAGTTGCTCATGACGAAGCTCGGGTGTCCGGTGGCGTTGCCGAGGTTCATGAGGCGGCCCTCGGAGAGCACGATGATCGACTCGCCGTCGTCGAAGGTCCACTCGTGCACCTGCGGCTTGATCTCGGTCTTCGTGACACCCGGGACCCGGGCCAGGCCGGCCATGTCGATCTCGTTGTCGAAGTGCCCGATGTTGGCGAGGATCGCCTTGTTCTTCATCTGCTGCATGTGCTCGGCGGTGACGACGTTGAAGCATCCCGTCGAGGTGATGATGATGTCGGCCTTGTCGACGACCGACTCGAGCGTGGCGACCTGGTAGCCGTCCATCGCGGCCTGGAGCGCGCAGATGGGGTCGATCTCGGTGACGATGACGCGGGCGCCCTGGCCGCGCAGCGACTCGGCGCAGCCCTTGCCCACGTCGCCGTAGCCGGCCACGACGGCGACCTTGCCGCCGATGAGGACGTCGGTCGCGCGGTTGAGGCCGTCGATGAGCGAGTGGCGGCAGCCGTACTTGTTGTCGAACTTGCTCTTGGTGACCGAGTCGTTGACGTTGATCGCCGGGAAGAGCAGCTCGCCGGCCTCGGCGAGCTGGTAGAGGCGGTGCACGCCGGTGGTGGTCTCCTCGGTGACGCCCTTGATCTCGGCGGCGACCGTGGTCCACTTCTGCGGGTCCTGGGCCATGGTGCGGCGCACGAGGGCCTTGAAGACGCCGAACTCCTCGGTGTCCTCCTCGGTCGTGGGGGGCACCTGGCCGGCGCTCTCCCACTCCTTGCCCTTGTGGACGAGCATCGTGGCGTCGCCACCGTCGTCGAGGATCATGTTGGCGAACTCGCCACCGGGCCAGGTGAGGATCTGCTCGGTGCAGTCCCAGTACTCCTCGAGGGTCTCGCCCTTCCACGCGAACACCGGGACGCCCTGCGGGTCCTCGGGGGTGCCGTGGGGGCCGACGACGATCGCCGCGGCGGCCTCGTCCTGGGTCGAGTAGATGTTGCAGGAGGCCCAGCGGACCTCGGCACCGAGCGCGGTGAGCGTCTCGATGAGGACGGCGGTCTGCACCGTCATGTGCAGCGACCCGGCGATGCGGGCGCCCGCGAGGGGCTGGGCGTCGCCGTACTCGGCGCGCAGGGACATCAGGCCGGGCATCTCGTGCTCGGCGAGGCGGATCTGGTGGCGACCGGACTCGGCGAGAGTGAGGTCGCGGACCTTGTGGTCAACGGGCATGCGTGAGCTCCTTGTCAGAGATCGAGCGTCTCGGTTGACCGGCGTCGCCCTTCTGGGCCGCTTCATGCGAGGGTCATCGCCCAAGCCGGCGTACCCGCCCCAATTTACCGCAGCGGGCCGGTCCGGGCCCAATGCGCGACCCGACCCTCGACGCGGGTCAGCCCCGCGAGGCGTCCTCGACGGCGGACTCACGTCGGTCGGCCGTGACGCCCGGACCGTCGACGCTGGCGGTACCCGGCGCCGTGTCGACGTCGGGCTCGAGGTAGATGACCATGCGCAGCTCCGGAGCGCAGTCGCGGGCCGCCTGTTCCGCCTCGTTGATGGCCGCGATGACCTCCGCGGCACTGTCGGTCTCCCCCACGGCCAGCTTGGCCGCCACGAGGACCTCGTCCGGCCCGAGGTGCATGGTGCGGCTGTTGATGACCCGGTCCACGGTCTCGGGCGACTCCAGCGCCACGAGCAGCTTCCGGCGCAGGTCCGGCGAGGCCGACTCCCCCACGAGCAGGGAGCCCATCTCGACGGCGAGGAACGCCGCGACCATGACGAGCAGGACGCCGATGATGCCCGAGCCGATCCCGTCCCAGACGGGGTTCGCGGTGAGGACGGTGAGCCCGACGCCCGCGAACGCGGCGCTCAGGCCGATCAGGGCCGCGAAGTCCTCGAGGAGGACCACCGGCAGCTCGGGGCTCTTGGTGGTGCGGACGAACCGGAGCCAGGACCGGCCTCGCCGCTGGCGGTCGGCCTGTCGGACGGCGGTGCGCAGGCTGGCGCCCTCCAGCGCCATCGCCACCACGAGCACCACGAGCGGCACCCACCACCAGCGTGAGGCGAAGGGGTCGTAGTCGTCCTCCCCGAGCGCCTCGTGGATCTTCTCGTAGGCCTCGTACAGGGCGAAGAGGCCACCGAGGACGAAGAGGATGATCGCGACGACGAAGCTGTAGACGTAGCGCTGCTGCCCGAAGCCGAAGGGGTGCTCGAGGTCGGCGTCACGCTGGGCACGGCGGCTGCCGACGAGCAGCAGGACCTGGTTGCCGGTGTCGGCCACCGAGTGGATGCTCTCGGCCAGCATCGAGGAGAAGCCCGTGAGGAGGAAGGCGATGAACTTGGTGATCGCCACCCCGAGGTTCGCCAGCAGCGCCGCGATGATCGCCCTGTTTCCTCCGTGCTCGGCCATCCGGCGATCCTAGGGTCCCCCGGCGCCCGCCCGAGCCGGACCACCGCCTGCGTTAGCGTCGGACGCATGCCGAGCCCTCGTGGAACGCTCTCCTGGTCCCCCGCCGCCGAGCGGCCCGACCTGCTCGCCCCGACGGTGGCGAGCGCCGTTGCCTCGCTCCCCGGCGCGCTCGTCGCCCCGATCGACCCCGACCTCGCCGACACCGCCGCCCTCTGCGAGGCCTACGACGTCGCGCTCGGGGCGAGCGCCAACTGCGTCGTCGTCGCAGGCCGGCGAGCCGGGACCGTCACCCACGCGGCCGTCATGGTGCTCGCGACGGACCGGGCCGACGTCAACGGCGTCGTGCGCCGGCACCTGGGCGTCCGCAAGATCTCCTTCGCCGCCCAGGACGACGCCGTCGGGCTCACCGGGATGGAGTTCGGCGGGATCACCCCGATCGGGCTGCCGGAGGACTGGCCGGTCCTCGTCGACGACGCGGTCGTGTCGGCCGGCGAGGTCGTCGTGGGCAGCGGGCTGCGGACCAGCAAGCTGCTGTGCACCGGGGAGGACCTGCTCCGGCTGGCCGGGGCCCGGCGGCTCAGCCTGGCCCTCCCGCGCGGCTGAACGGCGAGGTCATGACGACCCGGGGCACGAGCACGTAGTTCGTGGCGAACAGGCCGACGACCGCGACGACCTTCGCCAGCCGGTAGTCCGCACCGAGCCACGTGAGGCCGGACACGACGACCACGGTGGCCGCCGCGTTGCCGGCGGCCAGCACGAGGTAGCGGACCAGCCGTCCCGCCTCGCCCCCCGGCGCGACCCCACGGAAGACCCAGAGACGCACGAGGCCGTAGTTCGCCGCCCACCCGAGGGCGAAGGCGAGCACCGTGGCGACCGCGAGCGGCCAGCCGGCACCGGAGCGCAGGGCGACGAGGGCCCCGAGGTCGACGACGAGCCCGGCCACTCCGGCGAGCCCGAAGCGCAGCACCCGACCGGCCCCGGCGCGCAGGCGGGCAGGGTGGGCTCGGGTCACCGTCGACCTCAGGAGGTGCGGTCGCGCAGGTCGGTGACGTGGCGCGAGACCGACGGGTCGAGCCCCAGCCCGAGCGCGAGGTACGTGGCGGCGAAGTCGGTGAGCCCGATGAGCGAGGCGAGCCGCGCCACGGGGTGACCGGGGCGCGCCTCCTGCTCGAGGACGACGGCGCCGGACTCCCGGGCCGAGGCCAGGACCGCCTCGGCCAGCGCCACCCCGGCCGGTGCGAGGGCCGGGTCGCGCAGGGCGAGCAGCCCGAGCCGCGGCAGGGCCGGGCCGTCGAGGTAGGGGTCGGCGAAGATGTCCGACCCGGTCGACCCCCCTGCGCGCGACGCCCCCAGTCCGCTGCCGAAGGGCCCGTCGAGGGTGGCGACGACCGACGCCGCGGCATCGGGGAGGGCGCCGTGCGTGGCCGGGACCCGGGCCGTCCGGGAGAGCATCTGCGCGGCGCGGCAGGCGGCGACACCGGTCAGCGCACCGTCGCCGAGCACGACGGGCACGGTGCCGTCGAGACCGGTCGCGAGGAGCTTGGCGGGGTTGACGAACGACTCCGACGAGGGGCGGCACTCCTCCGCGACCTCGTCGAGGACGTCGGCCGCCTCCTCGAGCACCGACCGCGGGCAGTCGGCGAGCCCGAGGACGTCGGCGGCGAGGAGGACCGGGGTGAGCAGGGACCACAGGGCGGTCCGCGACGAGGGCGCCGGAAGGGCGACGTCGACGTGGACGCCGCGTGCCCGGGCCGTCACCTCCGCGAGCGGTGAGCCCGCGGCGCCGACCGTGAGCAGCGAGGCACCCCGGCGAGCGGCCTCGGCGGCCAGCGCCAGCGGTCCGGCGGCGCGGCCGGACTGCGAGACGGCGATGACGAGGTCGAGCGGTCCGACCCAGCCCGGCAACGGCGCGTCGCGGCGGGCCGCGACGGGGACCGGCGACCCTGGCTCGGCGAGGAGGTCGAGGACGTCCCCCACGACGGCCGACCCGCCGAGCGCGGCGACGAGCACCGACCGCGGCCGTTCGCCCCCGGCCACGCGCGAGACGCCGGCCTCCTCGGCCGCGACGACCGCGCGCCGGACCTGGGCCCCCGCGGACGCCAGCGACCGGAGCGTGTCACGGGTGTCGAGCGCGGCGAGCGCGTCGACGTCGTCCAGCCGGTGCTCGTCGACCCAGGACATCGGTACCTCTCCTCGTCCGCCGGTGGTCCGCGTCGGCTCAGGCCGGAGGACGCGCCTCGTCGACGAGGAGGACCGGGACACCCTCGTCGATGCGGTACGCCAGACCGCAGGTGTCGTCGGTGCAGACGAGCTCCGGGCCGGTGGGCCCCTCCTCGTCACGCAGCTCGCTGCGGCAGGCGGGGCAGCGGAGGATCTCGCGGAGCCACGGCTCGACGTGAGCGCTGGTGCCGGCGGGCTCGCTCATGGGGTCCTCTCGGGGGAGACGATCTGGGACGACGTCGATCCTCGCACACGCGCCCACAACCGGGGAGTGCTCCCCGGGCGCTCGTGTTGTGGCACGCGGCCGGGCTGCCTAGGGTCCCGTGTGTCGTCGTGTGGGAGGGAACGGTCCTGGTGCAGCTGGAGATCCTCGGCAGGGTCCGCCTGTCGACCGCCGGCGGCGACCCGGTGCGGCTCAGCGTGCTCGAGCACGGACTCCTGGCCCTGGCCGCCCTGCACGGCCACGTCGGCGGCGACGGGCTCGGGGAGTGGCTCTGGGGCGACCGGCCGCCCTCGTCGGCGCGCAACCGGGTGCAGTCCCTCGTCTCGGGCATCCGGCGCAAGGTCGGCACCGACCACGTCGTCGTCACCGAGGGTCGGGGATACCGGCTCGGCGACGCGGTGGAGGTCGACGCGACGACGTGGGGGCGAGAGATCACCGTGGCCCGGGGCCGGCGGGTCGAGGACCCGGGGACCGCCCTCGACCAGTACGACCGCGCGCTGGCCGTCTTCGCCGGCCCACCGCTCCAGGGCGCACCGGAGACCACCGCGGTCGAGGTGGAGCGCATCCGTCTCGTCCAGGAGCGGCTCTGCGTCCTCGAGGAGCGCCACGAGACGGCGCTGCGGGCGGGAGCGCTGGACGGGCTCGTCGCCCGCCTCGACGCGCTGTGCGCCGGGCACCCGTACCACGAGGGGTTCGTCGCACTGCTCATGCGCGCGCTCGCTGCCACGGGGCAGCAGCGCCGGGCACTCGAGGTGTACCAGCAGGCCCGCACCCTCCTCGACGACGAGCTGGGGGTGCGCCCCTCGAGCCGGCTGGTCGAGGCCCAGCGCCTCGTGCTGTCGGGGGTCGCGACGGACGCCCGGGACGCGGCGCACCCCTCCCCCACGGCGCTGCCACTGCCGGTCCCCCGCACCCTGCCGCGCCGTCCGGACCGCTTCGTCGGCCGGGGTGCCGAGCTCGCCGTGGTCACCGGGGCGGCCGCCGGTCTCGCCACCGAGCCGGTCCTCGTCGCGGTGACCGGGCTCCCGGGTGCCGGCAAGTCCGCCCTCGCGCTGGAGGCCGGGCACGCGCTGCGCGAGCTGTTCCCCGACGGCACGCTCTACCACGACGGCGCGAACACGCCCGGAGGTGTGTCGGTCGAGGCGGTCATCACCTCGTTCCTCCCGCTGCTCGGCGTGCACCCGGAGGCCGTCCCCGCCACGCCCCGGGCGCGGGCCGGGCTCTTCCGCTCGCTCCTGGACGGCCGTCGGGTGCTCCTCGTCCTCGACAACGTCACCTGCCCCGAGGCCCCCGCGGGCGACGCGTGCGACATCACCGACCTGCTGCCCGCGAGGGCCGGCTCGATGGTGCTCGTCACCTCACGACGCCCCGTGCCGGGCACCGGGGCCGGCCACCGGGTCCGCCTGCGCAGCCTCGTTCCGGAGGAGGCGACCACCCTGCTCGAGGCGCTCGTCGGCGCGGACCGCGTGCGCGAGGAGCCCGAGGCCGTCGCGGAGGTCGTCCGGCTCACGGGCGGCGTTCCGCTCGCACTGCGGCTGGCGGCCGGTCGCCTCGCGCAGCGCCCGGACCTCACCTTCGAGGACCTCGCCGACCGGCTGGAGCCGATGTCCCCGGGCGCGCCGACCGACGAGATCGCGGCGCTCCGCCAGAGTCTCGACCGGCTCCTCGAGGACCTCAGCCCGCCGGCCCGGCAGGTCGTCGACGCCGTCGCCCACCTCCCGGTCGACACGTTCAGCGGGTGGGTCGCGGGCGCGCTCGTCGGGGATGCCGCGGCCGGCGACACCGCCCTCGACACGATGCTCGAGGCCGGCCTCGTCGAGCCCGTGGTGCGCGACGGGCGCGACGCCCAGTACCGCCTCCACGACCTCGTGCGCGCCCACGTGCGCGTCCGGTGCGGGCGGACCACCACCGCCACGGCACCGGACGACCCCGCGAGCCGCGCGGAGGCTGCGACCGTGGCGTCCGCCGCCGTCGACCGCTCCCGCACCCTCCTCGGGTCCCTCCCCCAGCGGTTCGTCCCGGCGCCCCCTCCGCCGGTCGGGGCCGTCGCGGCCGGGGACGCCGGCCGGCGCCGCCGCGGCTCACGGCGCTTCTTCCGGACCGAGACGCCCCTGCTCGTCACCCTCGCGCGGGGCCTGGCACCCCACCACCCGGAGCTCGCGTGGCGGCTGCTCGTGCACACGGCCCTCGGCACCGACGCCGCCACCGACCTGCACGCCTGGTTCGAGGCGGAGCAGGTCGTCGCCTCGGCCCTCGCCGGCGCGGACGACGACAGCCGCACGGGCGCCGCGTACCTCCTGCTCTGCCGGGCCTGGCTGCTCCAGGACCGCCGGTCCGCCTCACGGGAGGCGCGGGAGCTCGCCGAGGCCGCGCGGCCGCGGCTCGTGCTGCTCCGGGAGCACGCGGCGGCCGCAGCGGCCGCCCTCGTGAGCGCCCAGGCCTCGACCTCGCTCGCGATGCGCCCGGAGGCGGAGTCGTCCATCGCCATCGCCGAGGCCTCCCTCGCGCACGTCGCCGACCCCCTGCTGGCGGCCTGGGCAGCCATCGCGCGCGGCACGGTCCACAACGACTACGACGAGCTGGCCGAGGCCGCACGGGAGTTCACCCGGGCCCGGGGGATCCTCGCCGGGACGCCACACACCGTGGCGTACGGCCTCGCCACCCTCGAGCTGTCCAGGGCCCGCCGCCGCACCGGCGAGCTCGGGCCGGCGACGCTGCTCGTCGACGAGTCCCTCGAGGTCCTCTCCGGGGTCGGCGCGGTCCACATGTACTCGTACGCGCTCGATGCGCGGGCCGAGGTGAGCCTCGCCGCCGGGCGCGCGGCGGAGGCCCTCGAGGAGGCCGGGACGGCCCTGGACCGCGCCACCGGCTCGCGCGACGCCTTCCTCGCCGCCCGGGCCCGCCGCACGCGCGGGCGGGCCCACCTGTCGCTGGGGCACGTCGAGGACGCCGAGGCCGACGTCCGGACCGCCGTCGAGGAGTTCACGGCGCTCGACCGGCCGCTCAGCGTGGCCTTCACCCACCAGGTGCTCGCCGCCGTCCTGGACGCCCGCGGCGACACCGTGGGTGCGAGCGAGGCGCTGCGGCTCGAGCAGGCCGCGTTGCGACGCGCCACGGAGAGCCACGACCGGACGGCGAAGCGCCGCAGCCCGGGCCCTGCCTGAGCCCGCCGCCGCGAAGGGGGTCTCCTCAGCCGCCGCGGACGATGCCGAGCACGGCGTCGCGCACGCGCACCATCGTGTCCTCGTCCTCGGCCTCGACGTTGAGCCGGAGCAGCGGCTCGGTGTTCGACGCCCGGAGGTTGAGCCACCACATCGGGTCGCCCGGGCCGCCGGCGTGGGTGAGGGTCAGCCCGTCGAGCCGGTCGACGGTGATGCCCTGCTCCTGCGCCCAGGCGAGCACGGCGTCGGCGGCCGACGCGGCGTCGGCGACGGTCGAGTTGACCTCCCCGGAGGCCGGGTACCGGCTGAGGTCGGCCATCACCTCGCTGAGCGGGGCGTCCTGCTCCCCGAGCGCGGCGAGGACGTGCATGGCGGCGAGCATGCCGGTGTCGGCGTACCAGAAGTCGCGGAAGTAGTAGTGGGCGCTGTGCTCGCCACCGAAGACCGCACCATGGCGGGCCATCTCGCCCTTGATGAACGAGTGACCGACGCGGGTGCGCACCGCACGCGCTCCGGTGGCCGCGACGACCTCGGGGACCTGGGCGGAGGTGATGACGTTGTGGACGACCGCGACGTCGGTGGGGTCCGCGCCCTCGGCGACCGCCCGGGCGACCTCCCGGAGCGCGATGAGGGCGGTGATGGCGCTGGGGCTCACCGGTTCTCCCCGCTCGTCGACGACGAAGCACCGGTCGGCGTCCCCGTCGAACGCGAGGCCGAGGTCGGCACCGTGTGCCCGGACGGCGGCCTGGAGGTCGCGGAGGTTCTCGGGCTCGAGCGGGTTGGCCTCGTGGTTCGGGAAGGTCCCGTCGAGCTCGAAGTAGAGCGGCTCGACCGTGAGCGGCAGCGCCGGGAGCCCTGCGCCGGTGCCGAGGACGGCGGGGACCGTGTGCCCGCCCATCCCGTTCCCGGCATCGACGACGACCCGCAGCGGGCGGATGCCCGAGAGGTCGACGAGCCCGCGGAGGAACGCCGCGTAGTCGGCGAGGACGTCGTGCTCGCGCACGGCGCCGGGCGCGCCGTCCGCCCTCTCCTCGCCCTCGGCGAGCAACCGCTCGGCGAGGACCCGGATGTCGGTGAGGCCGGAGTCCTGGCCCACCGGACGGGCACCCGAGCGGCACAGCTTGATGCCGTTGTAGCGCGCCGGGTTGTGGCTCGCCGTGAACATCGCCCCCGGCAGGTCGAGGGCGCCGCTCGCGTAGTACAGGCCGTCGGTGCTGCACAGCCCGATCAGCGTGACGTCGAGTCCCCGGGAGCGCACCCCGTCGGCGAAGGCCGTCACGAGCGACGGCCCGCTGTCGCGCATGTCGTTGCCGATGACGCAGCCCGGCGCGCCGTCGGGTCCGAGAACCACGTCGGCGAACGCCGCGCCCAGGGCGCGGGCGACCTCGACGTCGAGCTGGTCCGGCACGGTGCCCCGGACGTCGTAGGCCTTGACGACGTCGGACAGGAAGCGGGCGGTCATGGCCGGTGAGCCTACGGGAGGCGCAGCCACCCCGTCCGGGGGGCCGAGGTCACTCGACGAGACGGATCGGGTCGCCGTCGAGCGTGGCCGTCCACGAGGTCGTGTCCGCCGGTCCCGAGTTGGGGCCGTAGTAGAACTCCAGGCGGACCCAGCAGCCCGTCGCGGCCGAGTCGTTGCACGTGTAGCTCGACGGGATGGGCACGGTGATGGTCTGCCATCGGCCGTTGAACGTGCTGCTCACGGGGATGCTGCACGACGACAGCGCCCCGGTGACCTGGCCCTTGCCGACGCAGCCGGAGAAGGTACCCCCTGTCTCGCTCGGCGGGATCACCTTGATCGTGCTGCCCGGCTTGGCGCCGTCGCCGATGTCGAAGAGGTTGACGTTGAAGTACTGGCCGCTGGAGTTGCTCGGGATGCGGGCGAGGTAGAACCGCGACGTGCCGTTCGGGGTGTTGCCGTACATCACCATCTTGGAGAACCCGGCGATCGAGATGTTGTCCTTGTCGGAACTGCTCGATCCGTAGGCGCGCAGCGCGAACCGGTTGTGGCCACCCTGGTTGTCGGCCCCGAGGCCGTTGGTGTGGACCTGGACGGCGTAGGTGCCGGCGGGGACGGTGCCACTGATCTGGCACAGCTGGACCCAGCGACGGAAGGTCTCCGCGATCTCGGGGTGGGCGTTGTACTCGGTCGTGTTCTTCTTGAGGGCGCGCGAGAGGTCCTCGTTGTAGCCGTCGAAGGTCCGCGGGGCGCACGACCCGCCGAGGGTCGGCCAGGCCGTGGGCTCCCAGGGGTTGCCGGCCGGGCCCTTGATGGTGAACTCGGTCCTGACCTTGGCTCCCGTGCTGAACGGCTGGTCGCCCGTGCACCACCCGGTGTTCGCACCCGGTGCGTACCGGGAGCTCGGGTCGCTGACCTCGACGTCCTTGGCCTTGAGCTTCGCGGCATCCGTGAGCTTGGCGCTGCCGAGGTCGCAGTAGTCACCCACCGCGACGAAGGCCGGGTCGAACGCCTCGATCGTGAGGTTCTTCACGGGCTGGCGCAGGGTGATGGTGAAGACGTGACCGGCCGGGTCGTAGTCGGCGTTGGAGTTGCCGGCGCAGCCGTCCGACGAGCCGGAGGTGCAGTAGTCGTTCTGGAAGGCGTCGCCGCTCACCTTGTTCGACGCCGGGCTGCCGATGTTGGCCCAGAACGCCCCGGTGTTGCTGCAGTTGCTGCTCGCCGTGGAGCCGGCCTCCGGGTCGTCCCCGAAGCGGTTGCACGGGCTCCCGAGCGGGACCGGCCCCGCGTACTCCGCGACGGCGTGTCGCGACACCTTGGTCGTCGGCACGCCGAGCAGCCCGCCGAAGATGTTCGTCACGTCGGTGCTCACGTCGACCCGGAGGCGGGTGGAGCCTCCGGCGAGCGAGGGCGAGACGAGCGTCCCGGTCCCGTTCGTGAAGCCGTTGCCCGTCGCGTAGTCCCGGGCCAGCTGGTAGGCGGCGGGACGGTCTCCCGGCAGCTCGGTGACGCCCGCGAGGGCGGCGGCGTCGGCGGCGCGCTGTGCACGCTGGCCCTCGAGGTACCAGTGGCCGACGTCGACCGCGAACGCGGAGAAGCCGAGCAGCACGATGAGGAGCAGACCGGAGACGACGGCGACGTAGCCGCGCTCGTCGCGCTGACGGCGGGCGGTGCCACGGACACGCCGGGCTCCGGACACGGGACGCCGGGTCATGGCTTGCACCCCTGGGTGCTCGGCTTGGGTTCGAAGCGCAGCACGCTGGACTCCTCGATCGTGATGGAGGTGAAGACGAAACCGGTGAACGCGCGGTGCCGGACCTTCATGTAGATGCCGATCCGGTCGATCGGACCGGCCGAGCACGCGTTCTGGGTGATGGCGTTCCAGTTCGAGTAGCTCGGGGCGAAGGACGACCCGTTCCACGCGAACTTCACACAGGTCGTGCAGCCGGCGAAGCTGCTCGCGCCCTTGGGGTACTTGTCGGTGTCGTTGGCCTTGTAGACCCACAGCTCCTGCACGTCGCCCCGGGAGAGGGCCGCACCCTCGGCCATGAGGCTCTTGACGGCGTCCTGGGCGTAGGTGCTGGTCCGCGGTTCGGCGGACGCGGTGCGCACCCCGGCGCGGACGGCGCTGGCGACGGAGAGGTAGTCCTTGTAGAACATCCCGAACTCGATGATGCCGACGAGCAGCAGGATGAACATCGGGGTGATGATCGCTGCCTCGACCGCGGCGGCTCCCCGCTCGCGGCGGTGCCCGGTGGTGGCCCTCACAGCGACAGGCACGGCTGGGTCGTGGGGATCTGCTCGAGCCGCATGACGACGCGCTCGGTGATGATCTGGTTGTCCGCGAACATCACCGTCGCCTTGTGCCGGTACCGGATCTGGACCCCGACCGAGTCGACGGGGACGGTCGCGCTGATGCAGGCGTTCCGTGCCGTCCAGGACCCCGTACCGGTGCTGGGGACACCGGCCGCGGTCAGGGTGAAGCGCACGCACTTCGCGGCACAGGTGGATCCGGTCATCGTGGCACCCGTCGTGGGGTTGGCCTTGTAGACCCAGATCTCGGTGACACGCTGCCAGTCGAGGTCGGTCATGGCGCTGGCCGCCTGCCGTGCCGTGTCCTTGGCGAACGTGGCGTTCATCGGGTCGGCGGCAGCCGTGCGTGCGCCGGCGCGGGCGGCGGTGGAGACCGAGTAGGTGTCCTTGAAGAACATCGACACGTCGACGATGCCGGCGAGGATGAAGAAGAGGAAGAGGAAGACGATCGCGCCCTCGAGCGCCACCGCGCCGCGCTCGTCCTGCAGCCCCTCGGGGGCGCGGACAGGAGCACGGGGCGTACGGAGGCACGGCCGGAGCACGTCGACCCCTTTCCCTGCGTGTCGATCTGGGCACGTCGCACGCTAGGGCCGCGGGAGCCACGGCCGTGAGGGGTCGAGGGGGTGGATCGTCCGAACGGTGGAGCAGGTCGGACCGAGTGGCCCGGCGGACCGGTCAGGCCTCGGCGCTGCCCCGCAGCACGCGCAGGTGGCCCTTGCGGGCGACCTCCCCGGCCATCGGACCGGCCGACGGTGCCGGCTCCGCGGCGGGCCGCGGTCGACCGGCCTCGCGCACCGCGTCGGCGAGCGCGAGCAGGTCATCGGAGCTGGGCTCGGGGTCCGGGTACTCCGTCGCGAGGCGCATGACCTCCCAGCCACGCGGCGCGGTGAGCCGCGTGGCGTGCTGGGCGCAGAGGTCGTAGGTGTGCGGCTCGGCGTAGGTCGCGAGCGGGCCGAGGACCGCCGCGCGGTCCGAGTACGCGTACGTGAGGGTCGCGACCGCGGGCTGGCGACAGCCGGTCTTGGTGCATCTGCGCGACAGGTTCACGCCTGAGACTCTAGCGTCGGGTGGGACGCCTCCGCGGAGGCACGCCGTAGCATCGGGCAGGTGACCGCACGCCGCCGCGACCGCCACGGCCGAGGGCCCCGCGGCCCCCTCGCCTGGCCGTCCGTGCCCACGATGACGACCCGGCGCGAGACGTTCGACGACCTCGTCCTCGACGTCGCGGACCGGCTCCGCCCGCACCTCGGCACGCGCTACGCCGCCACCGAGTTCGCGGTCCAGGAGGTCCCCCCGACCGACCCCGCCCCGTGGGAGGAGCAGGTGGCCCCGCTGGGGCGGCTGCTGCGCGCGACGGCGTCACGGACCGACCGCGTCGTCGTCTACCGTCGGCCGGTCGAGGCCCGGGCCCAGGACGACCAGGACCTCGCCGACATCGTCCGTGAGGTGGTGACCGAGCAGGTCGCCGCGCTCCTCGGGGTCCCCCCGCACGAGCTGGACCCCGACATCGACCCGGACGGGTGAGCCCGGCCCCCGGGTCAGGGCAGCGGGAAGGCCCGGCTGACCGGTGAGGTGACGGCGACCGGCTCGAGCGGCACCTCGGAGAGGAGCATCTCGGGGCCGGAGCCGACGATGGACACCACACCCCCGCGCAGCGCGCCGGACCCGCCGGTGCGGTCGACCCAGACCGCGGAGGCGCCCGAGAGGTCGACGTCCGCCGAACGTTCGGAGAGCAGGCTCACCGTGCGTGTCCGCTCCTCGCCGTCGACGACGACCACGACGTCGACGGTGGCCGCGCCGCCGGTGCTCACGAGGTGCAGGGAGCGCGAGACCCCCGAGGTGGCGGGCAGGGCCATCCCCCCGACCTCCGGCAGGACCGAGGACGCCACGGCCCATCCGATGTCGCCCGGCGCCGTGCCGTCGCCGACCTCGGTGCGGACGGCGGCGGCCACCGGGACGTCGGAGCGGACGACGACGGAGTACGTGCCGGCCGGGACCGCCGGCAGGGCGAGCTCGGCGACGCCGTCGGCCCCCACCGTGAGGACCGTGTCGGCGGTCGTCGCGACGGCTCCGTCGGACCCGAGGAGGGTGACGCTCGCGACGGCCTGCTCGTCGCCGGGGGCCACGACCCGCAGGGTGGCCGTGCCACCGAGGAGGGCGGCGGGGACGACCTGGACGGTGCCCGGGTCGGCCGTGGGGACGACGGTCTCGGCGCCGCGGGGGGTGCTGCCGGCGAGCCAGGTGTCGGTGAGGGTGGCGTGCAGGCCTCCCCCGTCGGCGACGACATGGACCGCGGGCGAGGCCTCGTCCCCGGCGACCGCGTCGAGGAGCACCGTGACCCGCCCGCCCGGGGGGACCGTCTCGGTGCGGGGTGGTGCGACCGGCCCGGCGGCACCGTGCACGGTGACGTCGGCCGTGACGGGGTTGCCCCCGGGGTTGACGAGGACGAGGCGCTCCTGGTGGCCCGCGCCGGACCCCCCGCCGAGCAGCCAGAGATCGGAGCCGGCGGTGAGGCACGGGGTGGTGACGAGGCCGCGGAGGTCGGCGGTGGTGCTGAGCCACTCCTGTGTCGCGGTGACCGCGGGAGCGAGGGAGCCGTTGCCGCGCAGGGCCACCGGCCCGGTGCGCGGCAGCGCACCGGAGGCCGAGGCCGGGCGTGAGGTCACCTCCGCGAGAGGGGCCGACCCGGCGGTCAGCTGCAGCGAGCCCTCCCCCGCGGCCGGGACGGGGAGCAGGTCCGCGGGGCCGGAGGCGGCGAGGACGGTGCCCTTGACGACGACGTCGTCGATGGAGGGGATCCCGCTCAGCTCGTTGCCGGGGCACATCGCGTCGATGCTCGTCGCGAGGCTGGTCGGGGCGACGGGCGCCTCGCCGGAGCCGCTCGCCGCCGCGAGGTCGAGGGTGTCGGCGTGCGTGGCGGCCACCCAGACCAGGGCCGCGGCGAGCCCACCGCCGAGGACGACGCGGGTGGCGCCCGGCACGGCGGGCCGGAGCCGGGCGAGCGGGGCGAGGCGGGCGAGGCGGCTCATCGGGGGGCCACCCGGGTCTCGCGCCGACCGAAGGGGACGGCGAGGAAGGCCAGCACCCCGAGGGCGAGGCCCTGCCCGAGGTGCCACCACCGCTGCGGGTCGGTGAGCGTGATGGAGAGCGTGCCGGACCCGGTCGGGAGGACGTAGGTGGGGGACGCGGCATCCGCGACCGGGGTGAGGACCCGTCCGCCGACGGAGACGACGGCGTGCTCGGCCCACCCGGGGGGCTCGGCGACGACCAGGCGGGCACCCTCCGGGGCGTCGACGGTGGTGCGCGTCGCGGCGTGCGACCCCTCGGTGACGACGAGGCGCGTCTCGCCCCCGGTCTCGATCCGCAGCCGCGGGGGCGCCACGAGCGACTCGGCACGGTCGCCGGTGGGGCTGAGCCGCCAGAGCTGCCACCCGGCGCGCGGCGAGATGCGCTGGAGGCCGTCGGTGGCGTCGAGGCGGCGGACCACCTCGGGCACCTGCTCCCCACGGACCGCCAGGAGGTCGGCGGCAGTGGCCCCGACGAGACGGTCGCTGCCGGGGACCGCCCCGAGCAGACCGGTGACGTCGCCGGCGACCGCGGCATCGGCGCCGGGCGTGCCCGGGAGGGTCCGGACGAGCTCGGCGTCCTCGCGACCGACGAAGCGGTAGCCGGCGCCGCTGTCGCCGGGCTCGACGAAGAGGGTCCGGGTCGCGAAGGCACCGGCGGCCTGCTCGACGGCGACCGCCGGGCGGGGGTCGCGCCACGCGTCGAGGGCGGTGCCGAAGGTGGCGACCACGACCCCGCCGACGAGCGCGGCGACCGCGGTGACGGCGATGCCCGCGGCGGTCCAGGAGGCGGCCTTCCGGCGACCGGCGAGCCCGAGGACCGGGAGGGCGTCGAGCGCCTGGACCAGGGCGAGCACCAGCACGAGGACGACGGGAAGCAGCAGCGTCCCGGACCACGGCGTGATCGGCTCGCCGGCGAGGTCGACCCCCGAGGGGACCGTGCCGAGCCGGACGCGGGGCGCCGCGAGTGCCAGGGCGAGGAGTACCGGGACCAGCGCCGTGAGCACGGCGGGGACCCCGCGCCAGCGGCGCCCCCGGGCCAGCGCGAGGACGCCGACGGCCACGAGCGGCACCGCGGTCCACGCGAGCGGGGCGCCCGGGCCCCCGGTGTCGAGCAGCGCCAGCCGCCAGGCGGGGGGCGGCGTGCCGCCCCACTGGGCCAGGCCCGTCCCGGCGACGACGGCGGGCCAGGAGGTGGCGCCCGCGGTGAGCAGCCAGGGCGCGAGGACGGCGACGGGGGCGAGCGCGGTGACGAGGGCGTGCACCCTCACCCCGCGCCGCACGACGGCCAGGACGAGCGCGAGGACGACGGCCAGCGCGGCGAGGACCGGCGCGAAGGCGCCGAGGACGGTGACGGCGAGGGCGGTGGCGAAGGCGCTCGTCGCGGTGGAGCGGCGCGCGGCGACGAGCCACAGGCCGGCCGCGACCGCGGGCAGGAGGACGAGCGCGAGGACCGCGCCGAGGCGGCCCTGGGCCACGGCGGCGGCCGCCGGCCCGGAGCACGCCCAGGCGACCGCGCCGAGGGTCCGGACCCACCGCCGGGTCGCGACGACGCGGAGCGCGAGGTACGCGGAGACCGCCGCGGCCGGCATCCCGAGGAGCACGACGACGCCGACGACGACACCGCCGGGCGAGACCGGCTCCGGGACGAGCGGGAGGTGGGCGGCGAGCCAGGCGGGAGCGGCGAGGAGGGCGCTCGCCGGGCCGGCCTGCTCGGGTCCCCCGAGTCCCGGACCGGACCAGCCGTCGCGCCACGCGTGCCAGAGCGAGGCGGCGTCCGCCCGGGCCCCGACGAGCTCTCCCCCGGAGAGGCCCGAGCCGAGTCCGGTGAGGACGCCGAAGCCGAGGGAGCGGGCGGCGGCCACGGTGACGGCGAGGGCTGCGAGGACGGCGACCACCCCCGGGTGCCGGACCACCTTGACGAGCCACGACCGGGGGTTGAGGTCGGCGGCGGCATCCCCGATCGGCGCCTGCGGGGGGACGAGGGCGTGGTGGATCGCGTCGCCCCACGAGGTGAGCACGGCCCGTCGGGGCTCGAAGACGGCGTGCAGGTCGCGGCGGCGGACCTGCGCCCGCGCCCGGGTGCGCCAGCGGGCCCGCAGGCCCCGGACGGGGTCGAGCGAGGTGAGGGCGCCGAGCTCCGCCCACGCGCTGCGGGGCCGCTTGAGGAGCAGCAGGCCGATGGCGGCCAGGACCGAGGTGACCGCGATCCAGAGGGCGAGGAACGGGCCGGACCACCACGGGGCACGGGCGAGGGCGACCCGGCGGGCCGAGCGCCGGCGGGCCGCGGTCGTGGCGGTGGCGACCGCCACCCCGGGCTCGGAGCGCACCCGGGAGCCGGGGACGACGACGACCCGGCGGCCGCTGGCCTGGGCCCGCCAGCCGAGGTCGAGGTCCGCGCCGACGTCGCCGAAGGTGGTCTCCCAGCCGCGCAGCGCGAGGAGCAGGTCGCGCTCGACGAGCGAGCCGGCCAGCGGGACGGCGAGGACGTCGGTCGTCGTGTCGTACTGGCCCTGGTCGGGCTCGCCGGGCAGCGGCCGGGCCAGCAGGCGTCCGCCGCGGGTGGTGCGGATCGAGACGGCCCGCAGCCGGTCGGGGGCGTGGGCGTCGACGTGCTTGGGGCCGAGCAGACCGGTGGACGGGGAGCGCCGCCACGCGTCGACGAGCCGGACGAGGGCGGCCGGCTCGGGGTGCGTGCCGACCGGCAGGAACCACAGCAGGGCCGGCGCGGAGTCGTCGGGGACGCGGTCGGCGACCGCCCGGAGGATGGCGCGGCGGACCGGGAGGCGGGAGTCGACGGCGAGGACCGTGACGGGCACGTCGTGGTGGGCCCGCAGGGCCTCGACGGCGGCCTCGACCGTGGCCGGGGTCTGAGCGTCACCGACCGGCGCGGCGGGGGCGGCGGACCCGGCGGTGCGGTCGAGGACGAGCACCTCGTCGGGTCGCAGCGTCTGGGCGAGGAGGGCGTCCAGGACGTCCTGCAGGCCGGAGGGGTCGCGGTGGGTGAGGACCACGGCGGTGACGACCGGCGGCACCGCACGGGCCGAGGGGGCCGGTGCGGTGTCGGCGGGCCGTGGCGGAGCCAACGTCATGCGAGGGGGTGCGGTCGACGTGGGAGGACCCCCGTCAGACCGCGCGCTTCTTCAGCTTGCGGCGCTCGCGCTCGGACAGCCCGCCCCAGATGCCGAAGCGCTCGTCGTTCGAGAGGGCGTACTCGAGGCACTCGGAGCGCACGTCGCACGAGACGCACACCTTCTTCGCCTCGCGGGTGGAGCCCCCCTTCTCCGGGAAGAACGCCTCGGGATCGGTCTGCGCGCAGAGCGAGCGCTCCTGCCAGGACAGCGCGCCCTCCTCGGGCTCGACGTTCCCGAGCATCCCCTCGACCAGAAACAGCTCGTGCATGGTTCCTCCTCGACCTCGACCCGTGCACCCCAGCCGGTCAGTTCCGAGGTACATGCATGGAATTACACGCGTGTCATGCCGCACTCGTCAAGCCGTTCGGTGTTATCGGGCCGATTTCTCGCGAAGTGGTACCTGTGGTACCCGTGTGGCGACCTGGGACGGGTTCGTCGCGACGCGGGCGCTGCTGAGAGACTGCCACCCATGCGCATCACGGCTCTCGCCGGGGGTGTCGGCGGTGCCCGGTTCGTCCGTGGCCTGCGACACCACCTCGACACCACACCCGCCCTCGCCGACGCCGAGGTGACCGTCGTCGCGAACACCGGCGACGACATCACGCTCTTCGGGCTGCGCGTCTCCCCCGACGTCGACACCCTGCTCTACACCCTCGGCGGCGGGGTCGAGGAGTCCCAGGGCTGGGGCCGCGCCGACGAGAGCCACCGGGTCCAGGCCGAGCTCGCCGCGTACGGCGCCCAGCCCCAGTGGTTCGCCCTCGGCGACCGCGACTTCGGCACCCACGTCGTGCGCTCGCAGTGGCTCGGGCAGGGCGTGCCGCTCTCCGAGGTCACCGCCCGGCTCGCCGCCCGGTGGGGCCTGCCCGAGCAGCGGATCACCCTGCTGCCGATGACCGACACCCCCGTCGAGACCCACGTCGTCGTCGACGACGGTGAGGGCGGCGAGCGGGCCATCCACTTCCAGGAGTGGTGGGTGCGCCACCAGGCGGCCCTCGAGGCGCGCCGCTTCGTCGTGGCCGGGCTCGACCGGGCCGCCGCGGCCCCCGGCGTGCTCGACGCGATCCGGCAGGCCGACGTCGTCCTCCTCCCGCCGAGCAACCCCGTCGTCTCGATCGGCATCATCCTCGGCGTGCCGGGCGTGCGGGAGGCCCTGCGCGGCACCGCGGCCCCCGTGGTCGGTGTCTCGCCCCTCATCTCCGGGCTGCCGGTCCGCGGCCATGCCGACGCCTGCCTGCGGTCCGTCGGGGTACCGGTCACGGCCGCCGGGGTGGCCTCCCTCTACGAGGACTTCCTCGACGCCTGGCTCGTCGACCCGGCGGACGCGGACACCGCGCTCCCCCGGGCCCGCGTCGAGGCGTTCGACGGCCCGCTGCTCATGACCGACGTGGCGGCCACGGCCCGGATCGCGGAGCACGCGCTGCGCCTCGCCACCGCGGTCCGCGCGTGACCGAGCCCGCCGCCGTCGAGGTCCGCGCGCTCACCGGGGTGCCGGAGGTCGGCCCGGGCGACGACCTGGCCCGGCTGCTCGTGGGGTCGCTGCGGTCCACCGGGTGCGACGTGCGCCCCGGCGACTGCCTCGTCGTCTCCAGCAAGGTCGTCTCGAAGGCGCTCGGGCTGACCGCGGCCGGCGACCGCGCCTCGGCCGTCCTCGACCACACGCGTCGCGTCGTCGCGGAGCGGGCCGGCGGCGAGGGGCCGACGCGGGTGGTCGAGGCGGTGGCCGGGCCGGTCATGGCCGCCGCCGGGGTCGACGCGTCCAACACCGGCCCGTCGGGGGCGGTCCTGCTGCTCCCGGAGGACCCGGACGCCGCGGCCGCCCGCCTGCGCGAGGAGGTGCTCGCAGCCGCAGACCTCGCACCCGAGACCCCGTTCGCGGTCCTCCTCTCCGACACCGCCGGACGCCCGTGGCGCACCGGCCTCACCGACTTCGCGCTCGGCGCGGCCGGGGTGGTCGTGCTCGACGACCTGCGCGGCGGGACCGACCACGACGGACGGCCGCTCGCCGTCACCGCTCGCGCCGTCGCCGACGAGCTGGCCGCCGCGGCGGACCTCGTCAAGGGCAAGGCCGACGGCGTGCCCGCCGCGCTCGTGCGCGGTCTCCCGGCGGGGTGGTTCACGGGGGACGCGGCCGCGGACGGCGCACGGTCGCTCGTGCGCACCGGCCCGGGCGACTGGTTCGCCCTCGGCCACGTCGAGGCACTGCGGGCGGCCCTGGGAGTGGCCCCCGGTGGCCCGGACTCGGAGGCGGTCGGCCTGCGCTCGGTGGCACCTGAGCCGCTCGGGGTGCGGGTGGGGCGGGTCGTCGCGCTCGCACTCCACGCCGTGCCGGACGGGTCGGTGGACGTCGAGGTGGGTGCGCACGCCGCCGAGCTCGTCCTCGCGGCGCCGGACCCCTACGACGTCGGACGGCTCGTCGTGCGCACCGAGGTCGCCGCGGCGTCGGAGGACCTGCGGGTCGAGATCGTCGCCCGCGGGACCGCGTCCGCCACCCTCCGCCTGGCCTGACGGGAGCCGGGACCGGGTCATGGCCCGGTCTGCCCTCCCATCGAGGGGGGCCCGGAGCGGCGGACGGCACAGTCGCGACGACGGCAGTGCCGCGGCTGACCGGTCCAGCCCCGCACCCGGAGGATCGCCGCGATGTCGGCGGCCGTGTCGCAGGGACTCATTGCGACGTCCGGCCAGAACACCCGGGTGGTGAAGCGCCCCTCGCGGCCCGCACTCCGGTCTCGCCGCCCGTCGCGGACCCGGTCGGACCAGCGCTCGTGCCCGAGGCGTCCGTCGACCTCGACGACCGTCGCGAAGTCGTCGTAGACGTTGTCGTGGATCCGTGCCGGACCGACCCGCCCCGGTACCTGCCGGGCCGCCCTCGGCAGTCCGTGCGCCCGCTCGACATCGCGCACGTACCGGATCTCTGCAGGGCTGTGTGCCCCGTCGCCGATGTCGTCGAGGACCTCGCAGGAGGAGGGCACGGTGCGCGTGGCCGCGCCGACGGCGGAGCTCCGCGGCGAGGGCTGCCGACGTCACCCGCCGCTTCTGGATCGCCCGGGCGAGCAGGGCGAGTGCGGAGTCCGTGTCACCCTCGCCCGCACCGTCGACGAGCGTCACCGGCACCGTCGTCCGCCAGGGATACCCGAGCTCGTCGAGGCTGGCGTCGAAGCGGGAGACCCGGCGGAGGCGGGAGCCCTCCGGCGGGAGCGACCCGTCGGCCGTGGGGCACGACGACCTCCACGCGTGGCGGAGGCGTCGTGACCAGCCCCCACACGAAGGCCGCCGTGAGCCCGCCGAGGGCGGCGTCCGCAACAGCGCCCCGGCCGTGCACCTCGAGGAAGACCGCCGTGGCTCGGACGTCCCACCCGGTCCGGCCCGGCGTCGTGAGGTAGACACCCCGGCCCGCCACCGCCCAGCGACCGGACGCCACCCTCCAGTCCACCGCGTCCCGGGACAGGCCCGCGTCGAACGCCTGCGCGCGCGTCACGAGCCCCGACTGGCTGGCTGCCCACTGCTCGACGGGGCTGCCCGGTGCCGGCCGCCCCTGCTGCTCCCACATCCCGCCCCCTCGTGGTCCCACCGGCGTGACCCACGGGTGCAAGCATCGACGATCCGCCCCCACGCCGATCCGGCTCATCCACAGGCCGCGCACCAGACCGCTTCGATGGGAGGGATCACCGGGTCATGGCCCGGTCGCCCCTCCCATCGAGCCCTCCGCGTGCTCAGCGGCCGCGGACGGGGAGGTGCGTGGGCACCGACATCCGCGGACCGCGACGGGGCCGGTGGTGGCCACCCAGCTCGAGCAGCCGCTGCACCCGGTAGCGGTGCCCCGCCCACGGCTCGAGGAGCTCGGCGAGACCGTCGTCGTCGACGGGCGTGCCGGTGAGCGCCCAGCCGATGTCCTTGGCGACGTGGTAGTCGCCGAAGCTCACCTCGTCGGGCAGGCCGAGGGCCCGCTGGGCGACCTCGGCCCACGTCCAGCGGCCGATGCCCGGCAGCGCCGTCATCCGCGAACGCGCGTCGGCGGCAGTCATGCCCGCACACTCCTCGAGGCGTCCGGCGTACCGCACCACGGCCGCGACCGTCCGTGACCGCCCCGGGTCGACCCCCGCCGCGAGCCACTCCCACGACGGCACGCCACCCCAGGCCGCCGGGGTGGGCGGGACGACGAGCCGCAGCTCCTCCCCCGGCCCCGGCGCGGGCTCTCCGAAGCGGCGGACCAGCCGCCGGTACCCCGCGAACGCCTCCTTGCCCGTCACCTTCTGCTCGATGACGGAGGCGACGAGGTTCTGCACGACGAGGCCGGAGCGGGGCACCCGCCAGTGCGGTCGGCGCCGCCACTCCTCGGCGACGAGGGGGTGCAGGTGCGCCGGGAAGCCGGACGGGTCGTCGGCCTCGCCGAGCAGCTCCGGGACGCGCTCGAGCATCCACCCGGCACCCGCACCCCAGGCCCGTGCCGTGACCTCCTCCGTCACCCCGCCCGGAGCCTCGAGGCGCAGGGTCACCGGCCCGTCCGGGGTGCGCCACGCGAACCACCACCCGGTGTCGTCGCGCCGGCTCGTGGGGTCCCCCGCCCCGCGCCGGAAGATGCCGACGACCGCCCCGAGCGGCACCGGGCGTGCGGCCCGGACCGCGCGGACGGTGCCGTCGCTCACGATGCGCTCACCCCACGTGACGGGGTGGCACCCGCAGCGTCGGCCCGGCCGGCGTCGCGGCCCCCTTGAACGCGGCCCACACGTACGTCGGGACCAACGGCAGCCCGGCGGCGAGCACCGTCTCCGGCACGCGCGCCGCCCACGCGGGCACGTTGTCGCCCGCCGAGAACGCCAATGGGTCGGCGAGGACGGGCAGTGTGTAGTCCCAGACGTCGTACGCGGCGAAGAGGTGGCGCAGGCCACCGGGCGTGTAGTAGCGCTCGTAGTAGTGGTCGCCGCGCCGCGTCAGCCGCATGTAGCGGTCGGCCGCACCGCGCGGGAGCCACGACAGGAACGGCAGCCGGTGGTGCGGCTCGATCACCTGCCAGCGGTGCCCCACCCCGAGGTAGAGCAACCCTCCCGGGCGCAGCACCCGGTGGATGTCCGCGACGACGGCCTCGGGGTCGACGACGTGCTCGTAGATGTGGTTGAGCACGACGACGTCGACGGAGGCGTCCTCGAACGGCAGGTCCTCGCCGCGGGCCAGCCGGAAGTCGACCCGCTCACCGAAGCGCGCCCGGGCCTTCTCGAGCCCCGGCTCGTCGATGTCGACCCCGCTGGTCGTGGCCCCGGCGAGCGCCAGCTCGTCGGCGATGAACCCCGCGGAGCACCCGACGTCGACCGCCCGCAGGCCGCTCAGCGTCTCGACCCCGAGGGCGTGCCGGACGACGGCGACGATCTTGGCCGCCTTCTGGCGCCGGGCCCGCTCGTCGAGCATCTTCGCCATCGACTCCGAGTAGGCGAGCTGCTCCTCGCGCTCCGGGTGCTCGCTCATCCCCCGGATCCTAGGAGGTGGTGCCGACGACCCCACGTCCAGCCCGCCCCCGCGACGACGAGGTCCGCGACGACGGCGAGGAACCGGGCGACGACGACGACCGCCGTCGCGGCCGACACCGGCATGAACGTGACGAGCAGGAGGGCGAGCACGCCGTCGCGGACCCCGACCCCCGCGGGGACGAGCACCGACAGCTGGCCCGCGGCCGACGCCAGGGCGAACCCGCAGACGGCGGCCACCGCGAGGTCGGTGGCGCCGGCGTCGGGCTGGAGCGAGCGGACGAGGACGGCCACGCCGACGCCCGCCACCAGCCAGGCGGCCGTGAACCAGGCGCACGTCACGAGGACGGCCCGGCCCGCCAGGGCGTGCTCGAGCGGCTCGCGGCGCAGCACCCGCAGACCGAGGGCGACGCAGCGGTTGAGCAGCGGCGGCCAGAGGAGGACCGCTCCGAGGACGAGGGCCACCCCGACGAGCCACGCCGTGACCGGTGAGCTGCCCCGGGCGAGCAGGCGCGGCAGGGCGACCACCCCGAGCAGGCTCCCGCAGAGGATGGCCAGCCCGATGGAGAGCAGCCCGGTGACCGCCATCCGGCGCCGGGGCACGTGCAGCTTGGCCCCCATCTCGGCCTGGGCGAGGACGGTCCACACCGACCCGGGCACGTACTTGCCGAGCTGCCCGACGAAGAAGACGCTCGCCGCCGGGGCCATCGGCAGCGGCGACCCGAGGTCGGCGAGGAGGACGCGCCAGCCGACGAGGGTGCAGACCGGCGCCCCGACCGTCAGGACCAGCGCGAGCACCAGGGCCGGCCAGCTCATCCGGGCCAGCTCGCCCGACACCTCGTCCCAGTTGCGCGCCAGCGCCCAGACGACGGCGACGAGGATGAGGACGAGCAGGCCGTAGCGGACGACGTCGAGGGCTCGCGAGCGGATCATGCCGGGCGGCCCGTCACCGGCGCCGGAAGGTCAGCCGGAGCACGGCGTACGCCGGGGCGTCGCCGCCCCCGAAGCTCGCGCGCGCGTCGCGCATCCGGCCGAGGACGTCGCCGTCGACGTCACCGACGAGGGTGAGGCCGAGGTCGTCGGCGCGGGCGAGGATGCCGCGGACGTCGGCGGGGCGGACCGCGAAGTCGGGGTCCTCGTCCCCGATCGGGACGGTGACGAGGAGCAGCCCTCCGGAGCGCAGCGCCCACGACGCCTGCCCCACGACGTGGTCGATGTCCGAGGCCGTGCAGCCACCGGGGTGCAGCCGGGCGACGACGTCGAGGCTCGCGGTGTCGACGTCGAGCGCCTCGATCGCGGCCCGGCGCCCGGTGAGCTCGAGCTCGACCGGGGCGAAGCCCAGCGCGCGGGCCCAGCGCGAGAAGGGGCTGCCACTGCCGGACTCGTCGACGACCACGGCACCCCGGGACCGGTCGTCGAGGACCCGGACGAGTGCGGCGAGCGCCCCGAGCGCGGCCCAGGCCGCGACGGGGTCCTTGGCCCGCGGGAGCCCGAGCTCGCGGGCGACCTCGGCGGCCTCGACCGCGTCGGCGTCGACGGCGAGGAGGTCGGTGGCGCGCAGGGTGTCCGGGAGGTCGACCGGGGACAGGTCGAGGACCGGCCCCCGCCGGGCACGCACCCCCGCGACGGCGGAGCGGAGGCGGGCGAGCGGCCCGACCGGCACGGCGGAGGGCGGTTCCCCGTCGTCGAGGGCGGAGGGCTGCGCCGCGAGCGCCTCGAGGGCCCCGACGTAGTTCGCCCACGGGCCGGTGAGGTCGGGCTCGCGGACCTGCGCCGCGAGGGCCTCGACGGCGCCCGGCTCGGCGAGGCGGCGCAGGGCGGCGACGAGGGCGGCCCGGTCGGACGGGGGCACCAGGAGGCCGTCGACGCCGTCGCGCACCTGCGCGGGGAAGGTCCCGACGGTCGTCGCCAGGACGGGCAGGCCGTGGCGGCGTGCGAGCAGCACGTTCTGCGACGCCGTCGCCGACCGGTACGGCAGGGCGGCGACGTCGTGGCGGGCCATGAGGCCGGCGATCCGCTCGGCGGGGACGTAGCCGCCGTGCACCTCGACCCGGCCCCGCAGCCGCGGGTCGGCGGCCAGCTCTCGGACCCGGCGGCCGGCATCGCCCCACAGCTCGCCCGCGACGGTGAGCGTCACCCCGTCGACCTCGCGCAGGGCCTCCACCAGCAGGTCGACGCCCTTGTAGTCGCGGACGATGCCGAGCGAGAGGAGACGGGCCGGGCCGTCGTGCGGGGGACGGGGCTCGGGCGGTCCCCCGGGCAGGTGGGGCGGGAGGTCGACCTCGCGCACCCGCTGCGCCCCGAGGTCGGCCGCGACCCGGGCCTGCTCGTCGGAGTGGACGACCACGGCATCCGCACGGCGCAGGAGCGCACCGACGAGCGACCGGTCACCCGGGTGGGTCTCGTGGGGCAGGACGTTGTGGGCGATGACGACGACGCGTGGCCCGCGGCCTCCCCCACCGGCACCAGCAGCGCGCAGCAGGGCCAGGTGCGCGGGGACGACGGCGGGGACGACGTGGACGAGCACGACGACGTCGACGTCGCGCAGCCGCCGTCCCGCGCGGACCCAGGTGTCGGGACGCGCCCAGGACAGCACGCGCAGGGTCCGGGGGAAGGGGGCGACGTCGGGGGCACCCCCGGGCACGGCCTGCTCACCGGGGTAGAGCGCGGCCGGGTAGAGGTGGCTCCACGAGACGAGCGTGACGTCGTGCCCGGCGTCGGCCAGCTCGTGCGCCAGGCTCGTCGTGTGCGCCGCGACCCCACCCTTGAACGGATGCGTGGGACCGACGAGCGCGACGCGCAGGGCGGCACCGGTCACGGTGTCAGACACCGTCCCTGGACCGCACGACGAGGTCGGAGAGCAGGGCGAGCGAGGCGATCATGATGCCGCTGACGACGAGCAGCACGGTGCTCGCGGGGAAGTAGAACGGGTGCCGCACCATGTCGACGACCGCCTTGAGGAAGCCGATCGCGATCATCCACAGCGCCGGCGGCATGAGCACCTTGAGCGGGTCGAAGTACATGACCATCCGCAGCACCTGGAGGATGTAGCGGTAGGCGTCGCCCACGAAGTGGAACTTGCTGACGCCGGCACGCTTCGCGTACGAGGTCTCGACGTACTTGATGTCGTGCTGGTTTGACAGGAACGCGATGGTGATCGTCGTGACGCACGAGAAGCCCGCCGGCAGCAGCCGCAGGTACGGGAGCGACACCTCGCGGCGGAACGCGCGCAGGCCCGAGTTGAGGTCGGGGATGCGGGTCTTGGTCAGCCACTCGGCGATCTTGCGGATGAGCCACTTCGCCGGGACCCGCGCCCACTTGTGCGTGCCCTCCTCGGTGGTGCGCGCGCCGACGACCTGGTCGTACGTGACGTCGTCGCGCAGGACCCGCACGAGCTCCGGGATCCGCTCGTTCTCGTAGGTCATGTCGGCGTCGGTCCAGACGACGATCTCTCCCCGGGACTGCTGGGTCCCGATCCGGCGGGCCGTCCCCGAACCACCGTTGCGGCGGAACGGCAGGACGCGGACGTGCGGGTACCGGGTCTGCGCGTCACGGAGGACGGCGAGGGTGTCGTCGGTGCTCGCGTCGTCGATGCAGAGGATCTCGTAGGTGAGCTCGGACGCCTCGAGCGCCGCGGAGACGCGGTCGATCTCCTGGAGGACGTGGGCGCCCTCGTTGTAGCAGGGCAGCACGACGGTGACGTACGGCACCGGGCCCGGGCCGCCGGGGCCGTCCTCGACGACGTGGCCGCCGCGGGTGCGGGTGGTCGCCGAGCGCGCCGCCGCGGACGGGTCGTTGCCGCGACCCGCCATCTCGCCGGTGCGGACGTCGATCTGCTCGGTGGCGGCCGCCGGGAGGGCGGCGTGGTCGGCGTCGGAGGCCGTGGCCTCGGGGTGCTCGTTCATCGCCTGCGAGCCTACCGGCGCCGGGCGCCGGCCCCGTCCCGCACGCCCGTCCGGCCGGTGTCCTCAGGCGCCGTCGATGAGCCGCGCCACCGCCTTCTCGACGGCGGCCTGCCGCTTCGCCTCGTCCCGGTGGCGTCGCCGGAGGGTCCCGGCGATGGTCACGCCGTCCTCGTACTGGTCGATGACCCGCGGGTCGATGTAGGACGCCCGGGCGATGGTCGGGGTGTTCCCGAGGTAGGCCGAGACCTCCTCCACCGCCGCCCGGACCGCACGGCTGCGGGAGCGTCGGGTGTCCCCCGGCTCCTCCGACGCCGCGAGCGACACCGCCGCCAGCACCGTCGCGTGCCACGTGCGGAAGTCCTTCGCCGTGAGGTCCTCGGCGACCATCGTCGAGATGTACTCGTTGACGGCGGAGGCCTGGAGGTCGGCCCACCGCGCCTCCCCCTTGTACGCGAGCAGCCGGGCCGAGCCCCCGCGGCGGCGCCTCATGTAGGTGAGCGACTCGATGACGTGCGGGTCGCTGATGGTGATCGAGTGCTCGACGCCCGACTTCCCGACGAAGGCGAAGACGAGGTCGGACCCGACGCGGCGCACGTGCCGGCGCTCGAGGGTCGTCAGTCCGAAGGAGCCGTTGGCGTCGGCGTAGGCATCCGAGCCGATCCGGAAGTAGCCGAGGTCGAGCAGCCGGGTGGCCGTCGCGGCCGCCCGGGCCAGGGGCATCCCCTCGCCGGCGAGGTCGTCGAGGATCCGCTCCCGGGCCTTGGCGAGCCGGGTCCCCGCGACCTTGACGCGGTCGAACTTCAGCTCGTCGCGCTGGGCCCGCCACACCGGGTGGTAGAGGTACTGCCGGCGTCCCGCGGCGTCGGTGCCGATCGCCTGGATGTGCCCGTTGGGCCACGGGCAGATCCACACGTCCTCCCACGCCGGCGGGATGGCGAGCGCCCGGATGCGCTCGACCTCCTCCGTGGGGAGCGCCTCACCGCCCGCGTCGCGGTACGAGAAGCCCCTCCCCGCCCGACGCCGCGTCCACCCCGCCGTCCGCGGGGACACCCGCCGCAACCTCGCCATGCCGGGACACTACCCACGGACGCCTCCCCGCATCCCCGCAGGTCACGGGCTTCGACGGCGGCCCGGGCCACCCACCCGGGGGGCGGTGTGGACCGGGCCTGAGCCGTGTGCGACGGTTGGCGCCATGTCCGGCCTCTCGACAGACGCCGTCGCCGACCTCCTGCGCGAGGTCGCCGCCGAGGTCATCACGCCCCGGTTCCGCTCGCTCTCCGAGGGCGAGGTGATGGAGAAGAACCCCGGTGACCTCGTCACCGTCGCCGACCGCGAGGCCGAGGTCGTCATCTCCGCCCGGCTGCGCGAGGCCTACCCGGCCGCCACGGTGCTCGGCGAGGAGGCCTTCGCCGCCGACCACGGCCTCATGGACCGCTACCTCGCGGCCCACCACGCCTTCACCGTCGACCCGATCGACGGCACGAAGAACTTCGTGCACGGGTCCCCCGACCACGCCGTGATGGTCGCCGAGACCGTCGGCGGCGAGACGGTCCGGGCCTGGATCCACCAGCCCGCGCACGGGGTCACCTGGGTCGCCGAGCGCGGCGCGGGCACCTTCCGTGACGGCGAGCGGATGACGACGACGCCGGTGCCGGAGGGTGAGGACCCGCGGGGCGTCACCTCGATGTGGGCGCTGCGTGACCACGCCCTGGACGGCCTGCCCCCGATGCGGCTCTCCTGGGTCTGCTGCGGCGTCGACTACCCCAGGCTCATCGAGGGCGCGACCGACTACATCGTGTACTCGCGCTCCAACCCCTGGGACCACGCGCCCGGCACGCTCCTCGTCACCGAGGCCGGCGGCGCGGTCGTCCACCCCGACGGCTCCGCCTACGGCCCCCGGTCGCTGCGGCCCGGCCTCGTCGTGGCCGTCGACGCGCACCTGTGCGGCGCCGTCCAGCGGCGCGCGCACGACACCTTCGCCCGCGCCTGAGAAGCCCGTCCGCCGGCTCAGCGCACCGGTACCTCGGCGACGGACACCCTGATCCCCCCGAGGTCGGTCTTGCTCGGGGGCCGGTCGAGGGCGTGCTCCTCCTCCGGGAAGCGGATGTCGACCACGGAGCGCGGCACCAGCCCCAGCTCCTCGATCGCCTCGGGACCGTCCGCGGCGAGCACCACGAGGCGGTGGCCGCTCGAGGCCGCACCGCGGGCCAGCTCGTCGACGACGGCCGCGAGCCGGGTGGGGTCCTGGCGCACCGGGGTCGTCGCCACGACGTAGGGGACACCGCACATCCCCCGCACCGTCTGCGGCCACTCAGAGGACGCGCGGCTGTCGATCCCGAGGACGACGTCCTCCGGCCCGAGCTGCGCGCACACCGCGTCGACGGCCGCCAGCGAGCCGCGCTCGACCCCGACGCCCCGGAAGGGCCAGGTCGTGAGGACCGCCGGCACGCCGACGGCGAGCACGGTCAGCACGGCGACGACCGGCGAGCCCCACGACCGTCCCGCCCCGGCGAGGCGGCGTGCGGCCCACGCACCGGCCGCCACGACGAGCACGACGACGAGTGGGAGCGCGATGAGCAGGCGGCGGTCGGCCCACGGGTGGTCCGGGGTGATGCCGGGACGCAGCAGGGTGAGCACGGTCGAGGCCGCGGCGACGACCAGCACCGGCGCCCAGGCGACGAGCCGCCCCTCCCCCAGTCGGGCCAGCGCACGGCGGAGCAGCAGGGCGAGGGCGACGAGGGCGACGACGAGGGCGACCCACCCGACGTACCAGGAGAGCCAGTCGACGGTGTGCTCGGCATAGGTGCGGCCGCCGTCGACGACCATCCCCTGGCGGCGCTGCATCCCCGCGACGTAGCGGGCCCCGGGGTCGTTCGGGTCCTGGCGCACCGTCATCCACCACGGCCGGCTCCAGAGGACCAGCCCGGCCACGACGACGAGCCCGGCGGTGACGTCGGGCAGCCGGCGCACGACGGTGCCGGGCAGCCGGTGCCCGCGTCGCCACCACCACAGCCCCGCGAGCGACAGGGCGAGCACTCCCACGGCGATGCCGACGAGCGGGACGAGGCTCGCGTGGACGTCCCCCAGGTAGCGGTACGACAGCCCGGCCGCGAGCGCCCAGGCGAGGACCGTGGAGCCCACGAGTCCCACCGCCACCGGCCGCACCCAGCGCAGGCGCAGACCGGCACCGATGGCGAGGAACGGCACGAGGAGCAGCACCTCGCGCAGGGCGTCGACGCGGGCCAGCGCCGTCCCGCCGACGAGCACCCCGCCGAGCAGGGCGAGCCGGCGCGCTGCCCGGCTGTCGGCCTCCTCCACGACGACGGTGATCGCGAGCAGCCCGCCCGCGAGGGTGACCAGCGCGAGCTGCTCGGAGTACGTGCCGCGGGCGACGTTGAGCACCGGGAAGAGCACGGCCGTGAGCCCGGCGGCCGCGACGCCCCACCACGCCCCGACCACCCGGGCGGCGAGCAGCCCGACGAGCAGGACGGCCAGGGCCATGACACCCGCCGGGAGGAGCTGGGCCACCCCGGGGCCCCCGGCCCACACCCCGAACCCGTAGACGACGGCCGGGGCCAGGAGGAACTGCGGCTGCACGGCCGGCTCGGCGGCGGACCCGACCTGGTAGAAGGCGGCGCTCGCGAGGGTGACGTCCCCCCGCTCGAGCGGTCCCGCACCGCCGATGACCGAGACGTCGACCGGCACCACCCGCTCGTGCGTCGCGGCCAGGCTGACCGCCGCCTGGAGGTTGCTCGCGGCGTCGCGGCGCGGCAGGACGTGCTCGGAGTGGGTCGCTCCGGCGTACACGGCGAAGCCGACGACGACCGCAACCATCGCGACCGCGGAGGGGGCCGTCATCGCGACGACCGGGACCCGCCGGAGGAGCACCGCCGCCCCCGCCGCGACGAGCACCGCGACCGGCCAGGCCACCCACGGCGTCCACCACCCGAGCGTCGAGAGCGCGCCGCCCACGGCGCTCACCCCGACGATCCAGAGCCCCGCGGCGAGGGCCGGGGCCGTGAGGGCCCGGGACGTCACGACCCCAGGCCGGCGATGTGCTCGATGATGCCGGTCGTCGAGACCGAGGGGGTGCGCGGCAGGTACACGACCTCGCACACGTCGGACACCCAGTCGAACTTCCCCGCCCAGTCGTCGCCCATCACGAGGACGTCGGCCCCGTGCTCGAGGACGTAGTCGCGCTTCTGCTCGAGGCTCTCCTCGACGAAGACCTCGTCGACGACCGAGAGGGCCCGGACGATCTCCATCCGCTCGTCCTGGGTGTAGACCGGCGGCCGGCCCTTCTTCGCGACGTTGAGCGCGTCGGCTGACACCCCGACGACCAGGCGGTCGCCGAGGGCCGCCGCGCGCTCGAGGACGCGGACGTGCCCGACGTGGAAGACGTCGAAGGTCCCGAAGGTGATGACGGTGCGCCCACTCATGGCCACGGAGCCTAGTCGGTGGCGGCGTTGCTACCGTGCGGGCGATGGCCACCTCCGCGCGCACGCCCGCCGCCCTGCTCGCCCACCTCGTCGCGTCCGACCCGGGGCGCCCGCGGGTGACCGTCTACGACGACACCGACGGCCCCACGCGGGGGGAGCGCGTCGAGCTGTCGGCCCGGGTCCTCGCGAACTGGGTCGCCAAGGCCGCCAACCTGCTCCAGGACGACCTCGACGCCGGGCCGGGCACGACCGTGCGCCTGGCCCTGCCGCCGCACTGGCGCACCCTCTACTGGGCGTTCGCGGCCTGGTCCGTCGGTGCCTGCGTCGACGTCCGTGACGACGACGGCTCCGGGGCGGACGTCGTCGTCACGGACGACCCCGGCCGCGTCGAGGGCGCCGAGCACGTCGTGATCGTGACGCTCGCCGCCCTGGCGCGCGGCGCATCGGTCGAGGTGCCTGCGGGGGCCGTCGACGAGGCGCGGGAGATCGCCACGCACGGTGACGTCTTCACGCCGTGGGACGAGGCGGACGCCGACGACGTGGGCCTGCGCTCCGGTGCGGGCGAGGTGGCCTTCGGCGGCCTCGTGCCCGCGCCCGGCGCGGCCGGGCGGGTGCACACCGCGACCACCGACACCGCGACGTTCCTGAGCACCGCACTGGCGGCCTGGGCGGGTGACGGGTCGGTCGTGCTGACCCGTGGCACCCCCGCCGATGACGTCCTCGCCGCCCGGCTGGCGAGCGAGGGCGTCACCACCTCGGTGTGAGGGCCCGGTGCCGGGTCAGCGGGAGCGTGCCTCGACGGCCTTCCAGGTCAGCGTCGCGACGACCCCGGTCTGGGCCAGGTGCGCCGCCTTCTGCGCGGCCTTGACGCTCGCCTCCGTCTGCGGCCCGAAGGACCCGTCCGCGGTGATGCGGAGTGCCTTCTGGAGCGCGACGACCGAGCTGCCGTGGGCGCCCCGCTTGAGGACGGTGTTCCAGTAGGGCAGGAGCGGGTGGGCCTTGCGCTCGAGTGCGTCCCAGGTCTTCCGGTCGACGACCCCGGTGGCGGAGACGCCGGCCGAGCGCTGGAAGGACACGACGCGGGCCTGGGTCGCCGGGCCGAAGCGGCCGTCGACGGCCAGACCACCGAGCGCCTGCTGGAGCACCTTGACCGCGGAGCCGGCCGAGCCCTTGCGCAGCGTGCTGCCCTTGAGCGCGGTCATCTCGGTGGTGCTCGACGAGGAGGTCGAGGTCGGGGGGGCTGACGGGGTCGACGGCTTCGACGACGACGTGGCCGTGGCCGAGCCACCGCCGAGGACCTTCCAGTCCTTGCTGTCGATGACACCGTCGACGGCGAGGCCCTTCGACTTCTGCCACACCGTGACGCGGGCCAGTGTCTTCGGGCCGAACGAGCCGTCGACGACGAGGCCGCCGACGGCCTTCTGCATCGCCTTGACCGCGTCGCCGCGGCTCCACAGCCTCAGGGTGACCCCGGAGTACTTCGAGAGCGCGCTCGTCGACGACGAGGACCCGGACGACCCCGAGGAGCTCGTCGAGGTCGACTTGCCCATCAACGCGTTCCACACCCGGCTGTCGACGACGCCGTTCGCGGACAGCCCCTTGGACTTCTGGTACGCGATGACCCGCTTCTCGGTGGCGGGCCCGAAGGAACCGTCGACCGCCAGGCCGCCCATCGCCTTCTGCATCGCCGTGACCGCGTCCCCGCGGGAGCCGCGCTTGAGGACGGTGCCGACGTACTTGGCCAGGCTCGAGGAGCTCGAGGACGTGGACCCCGAGCCCGCCGGCGCCCCGCCGGTGGAGGTGGTGGCACCGATGAGGGCGTTCCAGACCCGGCTGTCGACGATGCCGTTGGCCGTGAGGCCCTTCGACTTCTGGTAGGCGATGACGCGGGTCTCGGTCGCGGGGCCGAACGAGCCGTCGACCGCGAGGCCCCCGATCGCCTTCTGGAGCACCTCGACGGCCTTGCCGCGGGAGCCGCGGCGCAGCGTGACGTTGACGTAGTCCTTCGGGTTGCTCGACGTGGGCGTCGAGGCCCCGGGGGGACCCGTCAGGTAGGTGGTCACCGCGGTGCCGGTCCACCACGAGGTGCGCGCGACGGCACCGTCCCAGGTGAACGAGATGTGGATGTGGTCGGTGTGCGGCGAGGACCCGGTGTACGCGGTCCAGCCCCGCTCGGGAGCCCAGGCCTTCCACTGCTGGCGGTTCCAGATGATGTAGTTGATGCCGAACCGGCGGGCCATCGCACCCTGGCGGCCCTGGGAGTCCGGGGCCGCGAGCCAGCGGGTGATCGCGTTGCCCATGGCGAGGTCGGAGGACCTGTTCGCGTTGAGCATCCAGTCGAGCGCGCGGCCCTCGCCGTGCTCCTGGTCGCACTTGCGCAGCACGCCGTAGACGTGCGCCCCGTACGTCGCGTTGAGCAGCTTCGCGAAGGCCACCGGACCGGGCTGGTTCTCGGTGAGGCACATCGTGCCCGGCTGGTACGGCGGCGCGACGTCGAGGGACGTCGGCAGCGCCCGGCTCGGCGACGGGAGCGGGATGGTCGCGGCCTGGGCACCGCCGCCGGCGAGCGGCAGGGCGATCACGGAGGCCGAGAGCGCACCGAGGGTGCGCACGGGGACACGTCGGCTCGAGGACGTGTCGGGGCTGGGCAGGGTCACGCGCAGGGCTCCATCCAACGAACGGCGCCCGGGGCAGGGGTCCGGGCGCACCCGGATTCCGTCGTCACAGATGTCACATCCGTCACGGCTGGATCACCGGGCACACCTGTTCTCCCATTGCGCACGGGAGGTGCGCAACCGCTTCCGTCGAATTACAACCGTGTACTTGTGCCGCGGGGTCCGAACGGACGATGCCGCAGGTCAGCGACCCGCCACGGACCCGGGTGTCGCGCGCACCCGCCCCTCGCGGTGACCCTGTGTGGTCGGCGCCCGTGGCCCCGCCCCCGGGGCCCCGTACTAGGGTGCCGCGCATGGACAAAGTCGTCGCCACACCAGCCGAGGCCGTGGCCGGGATCTCCGACGGGGCAACCCTCGCGGTCGGGGGTTTCGGGCTCTGCGGCATCCCCTCCGTCCTCATCGCCGAGCTGCACCGGGCGGGCACGACGGACCTCGAGGTGGTGTCGAACAACTGCGGTGTCGACGACTGGGGGCTGGGCATCCTGCTCGCGACCCACCAGATCCGCCGGATCATCGCCTCGTACGTCGGCGAGAACAAGGAGTTCGCCCGGCAGTACCTCGAGGGCGAGCTCGAGGTCGAGCTGACCCCCCAGGGCACCCTCGCCGAGCGGCTGCGCGCCGGCGGTGCCGGCATCCCGGCGTTCTTCACGCCCACCGGGGTCGGGTCGCAGGTCGCCGACGGCGGGCTGCCGTGGCGCTACGACACCGAGGGCAACGTCGCGGTCGCCTCCCCCGCCAAGGAGGTCCGGGTCTTCGAGCAGGACGGCGAGGAGCGCGAGTACGTGCTCGAGCACGCCATCGTCGCCGACTTCGGCCTCGTCCGGGCCTGGAAGGGCGACCGGCACGGCAACCTCGTCTTCAACAAGTCCAGCCGCAACTTCAACCCCCTGTGCGCGATGTCCGGCCGGGTCACCGTCGCCGAGGTCGAGGAGCTCGTCGAGCCCGGCGAGCTCGACCCCGACGAGGTCCACCTGCCCGGCATCTACGTCCAGCGCGTGCTGCCGCTCACGGCGGAGCAGGCCGCCGACAAGCGCATCGAGAAGCGCACCGTCACCGCGACCCAGGAGGCCTGAGCATGCCGCTGACCCGTGAGCAGATGGCCGCCCGTGCCGCCGCCGAGCTCGAGGACGGCGCGTACGTCAACCTCGGCATCGGCCTGCCGACCCTCGTGCCGAACTACGTCCCCGACGACGTCGAGATCGTCCTGCAGTCCGAGAACGGCATCCTCGGTGTCGGCGCCTACCCCACCGAGGACGCCGTCGACCCCGACCTCATCAACGCGGGCAAGGAGACCGTCACGGTCCGCCGTGGCGCCTCCTACTTCGACTCCGCGCTCTCCTTCGGGATGATCCGCGGCGGCAAGGTCGACGCGGCCATCCTCGGCGCGATGCAGGTCTCGGCCACCGGCGACATCGCGAACTGGATGATCCCGGGGAAGATGGTCAAGGGCATGGGTGGGGCGATGGACCTCGTCCACGGCGCGAAGAAGGTCGTCGTCCTCATGGAGCACGTCGCCAAGGACGGCTCGCACAAGATCGTCGACGCCTGCTCGCTGCCCCTCACGGGCAAGCAGGTCGTCCAGCGGATCATCACCGACCTCGCCGTCATCGACGTCACCCCCGACGGGCTCGTCCTGCGCGAGCTCGCCCCCGACGTCACCGAGGAGCAGGTCCGCGAGGCCACCGGCGCCCCGCTGACCGTCGACCTCGCCTGAGGGCGCACGCGGCCCCCGGAACGGCACGCCCGGGCGCCCGGCCCGGCGGTCACTGGAGGATGGAGTCGAAGATCTCCCAGCCCTTGCCCACCTGGTGCGGGACTGCCGAAGCCACCGGTACCGTCGCCGGGCAGGACCATGAGCAGGCCGTCCTTCGTCCGGGCCAGGACGTCGTTGTTGCCGTCCCCGGTGAAGTCGCCGGTCGACGTCAGGGCGGTGTACTGGTCCCACCCGGTCGCGACCGTGCGTCGTGGGAGGTCCCAGTAGCCACGCCCGTCCCCGGGGTAGAGGTAGACCGTGCCACCGGTGGTCACCCCGAGGACGTCCGGGTGCCCGTCCCCGGTGACGTCACCGGGGCTGAGGATGTTGGAGAAGATGTTCCACCCGGCGCCGATCTGCCGGCCCGCACCGCGCAGGAACGCGCCCTGGCCGTCGCCGACGGTACAGGAAGAGGGCGCCGTCGCCGCGCCGCGCGATGAGGTCGGTCAGGCCGTCGCCGTCGAAGTCCCCGACGGGGAGGACGAGGTTGTGCACCTGCCAGCCCCCTGCCGATGCGCACCGAGCGTTCGAACGTCCCGTTCCCGCGGCCCTTGCGGTAGGTACAGGTTGCCGTTGCTCGTCTGGACCACGAGGTCGCTGATGGCGTCGCCGTCCCACGTCCCCGCGGTGAGCAGCTTGGTGTAGCCGGTCCATCCGGTGCCGTAGACGATCGGGGCGCGCCAGCCGCCCTTGCCCGTCGTGGGGTAGGAGCGCAGCGCCCCGGTCCCGGACTCGACGGCGAGGACGTCGGCGATGCCGTCGCCCGTGACGTCACGCGGGTACGACGGCGCCGAGCCCGTGTTGGTCGGGCGTGAACCAGTAGTGCTTGAGGCCCACCCGCGAGGCGAACGAGGAGCCGGTCGTGCTGACCGAGCCGCTGGCGCCCTCGACGACGATCCCGAGCACCCGCCCGCCCTCGTCACCGAGGCCGGTGCGGCTCGTGATCCGCAGCCGGGTGAGCCGGCCGACCGACGGGTAGGCACCCTCGATCCGGGAGATCGGCACCGTGGTCTCCCACGTGTGGTTCGGGTTGTCCGCGACGGCGTCCCAGTCGTCGCGGACGGGGCGCAGGTACGGCTGGCTGCCGACGGCGGAGTACCCGCCGTTGGAGGAGCTGAACTGGGTGAACGCGATCTTCCCGCCGTACGACAGCGCCTGGCCGGCGGTCGCCGCGACGGCGGCGTCGGAGGAGGAGTACTCGCGCGTGCTCGAGCCCACCTTCGTCCCCGGGAAGACCTGGCTGCGGGTGTCGTCGTACACGTCGTACCAGGACGACGACGCCGGGGCGTAGCGCCGGTGGTACTCGGCGAAGGAGCGCGCCGCGACCGCCTGGGCGGAGAGCGCGGCCGCCGGCCAGGACGCCGGTGACTCGTTCGGCACGACGGAGCGCAGGTAGTCCTCCATCGGGAGGGCGACGACCGGGACCAGGGTCTCGGCACCGGCCGACCCGATGAGCGTGCCGCGCACCTGGCCGCGGTAGACCACCGAGGTGCCACCGCGGCTCGTCGTGACCGTCCCGGAGTCCTCGTTGAGGAAGGCGCCGGTCAGCGGGACGCTGGCCGTGGCGTAGTAGGCCCACCTCGAGGACCCCTGGGGCAGGTACTCGAGGCGGAACCGGGTGGGGGTCCCGGAGGACTTCGTCGACGGCACGATCCGCCAGCGGGCGACCGTCGCGCCGTTCTTCGTCGTCGGCAGGACCGAGGACGCCGACAGGTTCCACGTGACCCGCAGCCCCGGCGCGGGGTAGGCCTCCACGGCGCTCCCGAGCGAGGCGACGCGGACCCGGATCGTGGGGTTGCCGATCGAGGTGCGCGTCGTGCCCACGTAGTAGTGCGCGAGGATCTGCTGCCACGTCGCGCCGGCCCGGGCCCCACCGAGGCTGCCGTACTGCGACATCCCGATGCCGTGGCCCCACCCGTGGCCGCGGAACACGATCGAGGACCCCGCCGGGCGGGGGTAGACCTCGTCCGCGGAGGCCGGGGTGGCCGCCGTCAGGGCACCCGCCGCGACGAGGACGGACGCCGTGAGGAGTCGGACGAGGCGGGAGCGGGCCCCGGTGGGGCGGGCATCAGCCGAGGACATGGTTGACCTCCGTGGGGGCGCGGACGGGCTCACGGGAGGAGCGGAAGCCGCCTCGCCCGTCGCCGGGGTAGACCCAGAGGTGACCGTTCGCCGAGCGGGCGAGCAGGTCCGCCGGCCCGTCACCGGTGAGGTCACCGACCCCGAGGACCTGGGTGAGGTCGGTCTGGCCCGTGAGGACCGTGTCGTACCAGTTGAGCACGCCGGGCCCCGAGCCGCGGTACAGACGGACGGATCCGTCGGTGCGCAGTGCGACGAGGTCGCCGTTCGCGTCGCCGTTGACGGCGCCGACACCGGTGATGCTCCGCGCGCCGCGCCAGTCCGCGGTGTCGCTGAGGCGCCACGGGAAGCCGAAGGTCCGGGTCATCGGGTAGATGCGCAGCTCCCCGGTCGAGGCGACCCGCGCCACGAGGTCCGGGACCCCGTCGTAGGTGATGTCACCCGCCGGTTCGATGAGGTCGAAGATCTGCCAGCCGCCGCCGATGCGCGACGGCAGCCGGGTGAAGCGCCCGTCGCCGCTGCCGCGGAGACCGATGAGGTCGCCGCCGGGCATCCGCGCCACGGCGTCGGAGTACCCGTCACCGTCGACGTCCCCGACGAGCCGGAGCAGGTCGGCACCGGACACGTCGGCACGCATCGTCAGCGGGCGGGCGGAGAAGTCGCGCTCCCCCGTGCCGTGGTAGACCCGGAGCTCACCGGTGCTGGAGACCCGGGCGACGAGGTCGGGGACCCCGTCACCCGTCCAGTCCGCGCCCGAGGTGATGTTGTCGAGGGCGCCCCAGCCCCGGCCGAAGGTGGACATCCGGGTGAGGTGCCCGCTGGCGTCGGCGTAGTAGGTGCGCATCCGGCCGTCCGTCTGCCGGGTCATGACGTCGCCGACATTGTGGTCGAGGTCGGCGTCCGGTCCGGACACGAGCTGGTCGAGCTGCTGCCACCCGCCACCCCACACGACCGGCGAGGCGACCCCGCCGTTCGCGGTCCCGGGGTACAGGTAGAGGCGGCCGTTGCCCTGGTTGACGGTGAGCAGGTCCGGGTGGCCGTCACCCGTGACGTCACCGGCCGTGACGACGGAGTCCATCGCGCCGAAGCCGGTGGCGATGACCCGGCCGGACCGGACCCACCCGGCGCCGTCGCCGGTGTAGAGGACGAGCGCGCCGTCGTTCCGGACGGCGAGGAGGTCGGCCTTGCGGTCGCCGTCGCGGTCGCCCGCGGCGACCAGCTTGGTCATCACCTGCCATCCACCGCCACGCGTGGCGACACCGGTGACACCGCCTCGGCCGTTTCCGGAGTAGACCCGCACCGCGCGGGCCGCGGGGTCGATGGCCAGCAGGTCGGGGTTGCCGTCGCCGGTGAAGTCCGGGCTGAGGACGATGTTGCGGAGCACCTGCCACCCGGTCCCGATCCGGCGTGACTCCGAGACCGGCTGCGGGGAGGCCGACGTGAGGACCTCACCGACCGCACCCATCGCCGGGGGCTGCAGGGCCCCGGGGTAGCTGAGGACGTCGGGGGTCCCGCCGGCGTCCACCGAGCGGCTGAGCGCGGCGGGCCGCAGCGACCCGAGCCGGCCGGCGACGGCGGAGCGGATCACTCCGAGCTTGTCGTACAGCCGCTGGCCGGGGCAGGTCGTGCCACCGGCGTCGCGGTGGCCGGAGACCCGGTTGAAGGTCTTGTCGTTGACCTGGACCCTGCCGGTGGCCGGGATGCCGTGGAGGGTGAACTTCCACGCGAACAGCTGCTCGATGGCGGTGAGGGCCGCCGTCGGCGGGGTCGTCGACGTGAAGTCGCCGAGGACCGAGGCCCCGAAGGAGCCGGAGTTGTAGCCACCGACCTGGGCGCCGACGACGGCCTTGTCGACCCCGCCGTAGCGGCCCTCCCAGATCCGGCCGAACTTGTCGACGAGGAACTGGTAGCCGATGTCGCTCCAGCCGCGGTCCTTGACGTGGAAGGCGTAGATGCCCCGGAGGATCGAGGGCACCTGGGCGGCCGTGTACGAGTTGCTCCCGGCGGTGTGGTGGACGAAGCCGACCTGCACCTGCCCGTAGTCGGGCGTGCCGCGGCGCAGGGACTCGTCGGCACCCCACTCCTTGCGCGTGTGGATGGTCGGCCTGGAGGCGGCCGCCGTGGCCGCGCCGGGCACGGCGGCACCCACCGAGTCGTCCGCCGGCGAGGTGCCGGGGTCGATGACGTCGACGTCGACGGCGGGGGCGGTGCCGCTGGTGGACACGACCCGCACCTGGGTCTGCTCGCCGACGACGACGTAGGGCTGGGTGCCCGAGCGGGTCGTCGCGGCCCTGCCCTCGGCGCTCTCCGGGTCCGGTCCGTGGTCGTCGTCCCGCGGCATCGACTCCCAGTCCTGCCACGCGCCGTCGTGCATGACCCGGACCTGGACGTCGTCGTCGGCCTGGACCGTCCCGGCCGCCCACGTGGCGCCGACGACGGCGATGCCGCTGTCGACCGGCCGGGGCCGGGTGATCGCACCGTCGCGGGTGCGGCTCGGGAGCTCCCCGCCGAGCCGGGCGAGGGGCGCGGCCACCGGACGCTCGACGTGCCGCGTCGAGGGCACGGGGCGCGGGGCGGCCGACGCGGCCTGCCACGGGGCGGCGACGCCGGCACTGCCCACCCCGAGGACGGCGAGCGTGGTGGCCGCGACGACGCGGCGGAGGGTGCGGGTGAGGGCTGCGGTCGGAACCGTCATGACACGTCTCTTCGAGGGTTTCGGGATCAGGGCCGGGGCGCGGACCGTGTCCCCACGAGCACCTCGCGCAACACATGCCACACAGCCATCGGCACTGTACCTGCCGTCCGGGCGTCCCGCGCGGCGTTCGCAGCATTCCCTCAGCGGCGACCGCGGGCCACCCTCGCCTAGGCTGGGTGGGTCATCCACCACCCCCGAGCACAGAGGCGGTCATGTCCGCATCCCTCCCCTCCAGCGTCAGTGTCGCGGGCCACTCGGTCGGACCTGACGACACGCCCTTCGTCATCGCCGAGGTGTCCGGGAACCACAACGGCTCGCTCGACCGCGCGCTGGAGATCATCGACGCCATCGCCGACAGCGGCGCGCAGGCCGTGAAGTTCCAGACGTACACGGCCGACACGCTGACGATCGACGCCCCCGGACCCCGGTTCCGCATCCGCTCGGGCCACGACCTGTGGGGCGGCCGCAGCCTGTACGACCTCTACGCCGAGGCACACACCCCCTGGGACTGGCACGCGCCGATGTTCGCGCGCGCCCGTGAGCGGGGCCTGGTGCCCTTCTCCAGCCCGTTCGACCCGACGGCCATCGAGCTCCTGGAGTCCCTCGACTGCCCGGTCTACAAGATCGCCTCCGCCGAGCTCGTCGACCTCCCCCTGATCCGCGAGGTGGCCTCCACCGGCAAGCCGATGATCATCTCGAGCGGGATGGCCACCCTCGGCGAGATCGACGCCGCCCTCACCGCGGCCCGGGACGGCGGCTGCTCGGAGATGGTGCTCCTCGCGTGCACGGCCTCCTACCCGGCCCACCCCGCGGACGCCCGGCTGTTGTCGATCCCGACCCTGCAGAGCGCCTTCGGCATCCCGATCGGGCTGTCCGACCACACGGCGGGGATCGGCGTGGCCGTCGCAGCGGTCGCCCTCGGGGCGGTCGCGGTCGAGAAGCACGTGACCCTGCGACGGGCCGACGGCGGGGTCGACTCGGACTTCTCCCTCGAGCCCGACGAGCTCGCCTCCCTCGTGCGCGAGACGGCGGCTGCGCGCCTCGCGGTCCAGGCCCCCCGCTTCGGTCCCACCGAGGCCGAGCGGGACACCCTGGCGCTGCGCCGCTCGCTCTACGTCGTGGCCGACGTGCGGGCCGGGGACGAGGTGACCCGCGAGAACGTCCGGTCGATCCGCCCCGCGGGCGGGCTGCCGACGGACAGCATCACCACGGTCCTCGGCCGCCGGTTCGCCCGGGACGTCGAGCGCGGCACGCCGCTGACCCTCGACCTCATCTGAGGGTCCGGACCCACCGCTCGAACCCGGCGTCGTCGGCCGGGAGGTCGGGGGCGTAGCCGGCCCGCAGGAAGAGCCGGCGCGAGGCCGAGTTGTCGGCGCGGATGACGGCGAGCAGCGCCGTGGGCGGCTCGGGCAGGTCGCCGACCAGCCACCGCTCGGCCGCGCCGAGCACCGGGACCCCCAGCCCGCGCCCCCGGGCGGTCGGGGCCAGGGTGATCGAGACCTCCCACTCCCCCGCACCCTCGTCGTCCCAGCGCACCGTGCCGACCGGCTCGTCACCGACGAGCCCCACGAGCAGGTGCCGGTCGGTGCGGCCGAGCGTCGCGGCGAGCCAGGCGAGGTGGTCGGCTCGCGACACCTCGGCGGTGCTCCGCGAGACGGCGCGGGTCGTCGGGTCGTTGCGCCAGGCGAGGAGCAGGTCCGCGTCCTCCCGGCCGGCCGGCCGCACCGTGACGCCCGGCGCCGCGTCCGCCGTCGTGGCCGCTCCGGCGCCCACCGCCTCCTCGAGCAGGCGCACCTGGCGCCAGGCGCCGCGCCCGTCGACGAGCGCGTGCGCCCGGGCCGCGAGCCCACGCCGCAGGTCGGGGTCGGTGAGCAGCGGTCGGAGCCGGGCGGCGAGCGCCTCGACACCCCGCAGGTCGGCGGGGCCGCCGAGGCCGAGCGCCGCGCCCGCGTCGACGAGCACGTCGTGGCCGGGCCGCTGGTTGTCGACGGCGGCGACGACGGCCATCGGCCGCGCCAGGGCACAGAGCTCCCAGGCGGTGGTGCCCGCCGCCGAGACCACGACGTCGGAGGCGGCCATGACGGACGCGAGGTCCGCGACCGGCGCGGTGACCCGGACCGAGCCGCGCGCCCACGCGGCCGCGGTCGCCTCGAGCGCGGGCGCCGTCGCCGGGGTCGCGACGACGGTGACGTCCATCGGGACGTCGGTCGCGGCGAGGGCACGCAGCACCTCGGGTGCGCAGCCCTCGGGGTCGGTACCGCCCATGACGACGAGGACGGCGAGGCGGTCCGAGTGCCGGGGCGCCGGCCCGGCCCGCACGACGGCGTCCCGGAGGGCCACGAAGCGGCCGCCGCGCACCAGCCAGCGAGCCTGCGCCGTGGCCGGGCGGCGCTCGGCCCCGACGGTCGGGTCGATGACGACGTCGGCGACCTGCACGCCGTAGGCCCCGTCCGCGACCGCGGACACCAGGGGCCTCGGGTGGCCTGCGGCGTCGGCGGAGGCCGCGATGTCGGCCGCGACGGTGGCGGGGAGCTCGTAGTGGTCGAGGTGGACGACGTCGTGGCCCGGCGCCGCCCGGAGCAGGTCGGCCGTCGATGCGGCCGGGCCGAGGAGGCGCAGGCCGGGACCGACCGCGCGGACGAGCCCCTCGAGGAGGTCTCCGCCGACCTCGCCGAGCAGCGAGACGTCGTGGCCGCGGCGCAGGGCCTCCTCGGCGAGCGCCAGGGACCGGACGACGTGCCCGACCCCGATCGTCGGGCCGCCGTCGCAGCGGAGCAGGAGCCGCATCAGCCCTCGGCCAGGGTCTTCTGGCGCACCGCGGCGTTGAGGGCCGCGAGGTCGGGTCGGTCCCGGAACAGCCGGACCAGCTCGGCGCGCGAGGGCACCGAGGTGCCGCGCGCCGCGACGACCGCGCGGAGCATGGCGAGGTCCTCCGGGGTGTCGAGGGTGACCCGGACCCCCGAGGCGTCGGGCGCGAAGCACAACCCCATGAGGGAGAAGCCGTCCGGGTCGGTGTGCACGGCCGACGTCACGTGGACCCGGTGGTGGTCGGTGGCCGTGGCGCCGACCCGGCGCAGCGCGTCGGCCGTCACGAGCTCGACGTCGAGGCCGTGCGGGAGGGTCCGCACGAGCACGGTGGAGACGTAGTCGAGCGTCGGGTCGGCCTGCCACGCCGCGACGACGGCGTCGATGAGCACCGGGTCGGTGAACGGGCAGTCGGCCGTGATCCGCACCACGGCGTCGGCGGGGTGCTCCTCGAGCGCCACCAGGTACCGGGAGAGCACGTCGTCCTCGCTGCCCCGCACGAGGGGCACGTCGAGCCCCGCACAGACACCGACGAGGACGTCGTCCCCCGGGTCGGTCGAGGTCGCGACGACGACCTCGTCGACCCGCCCCGCGGCACGGCAGGCACGGACCACCCACTCCAGCACCGGCATCCCCCCGAGGTCCTCGAGGACCTTTCCGGGCAGCCGGGTCGAGCCCATCCGGGCCTGGACGACGACGACGACTCGCGTTCGGGTTCCACTCATGGTTCTGCCATCATGGCACCCATGCCCGACCGGACCTCCATCCTCCACGGCTCCTCGATCCTCGTCACCGGGGGCACCGGCTCCTTCGGCAAGGCGTTCATCTCGGAGATCCTCCGCAACCACGACCCCAAGCGGGTCGTCGTCTTCAGCCGCGACGAGCTGAAGCAGTACGAGGTGCGTCAGATGTTCCAGGACGACCCCCGCCTGCGCTGGTTCATCGGCGACATCCGGGACCGCCACCGCCTCAACCGTGCCATGCACGGCGTCGACCACGTCGTGCACGCGGCCGCGCTCAAGCAGGTCGACACGGCGGAGTACAACCCGTGGGAGTTCGTCCAGACCAACATCATCGGCAGCCAGAACGTCATCGAGGCCTGCATCGACAACGGCGTCCAGAAGGTCGTCGCGCTCTCGACCGACAAGGCGTCCTCGCCGATCAACCTCTACGGCGCGACCAAGCTCACCGCCGACAAGCTCTTCGTGACCGGCAACCACTACGCCGCCGCCTACCCCACCCGGTTCTCGGTCGTCCGCTACGGCAACGTCATGGGCAGCCGCGGCTCGGTCATCCCGTTCTTCCGCCGGCTCGCGCAGGAGGGGAAGTCGCTGCCGATCACCGACCTGCGGATGACCCGCTTCTTCATCACCCTCCCGCAGGCCGTGCAGTTCGTCACCGACTCCTTCGAGCAGATGCAGGGCGGCGAGCTCTACGTCCCGCGCATCCCCTCGATGAAGATCGTCGACCTCGCCCAGGCCGTCGCCCCGGGCGCCGAGATGCACGAGATCGGCCTGCGGCCCGGCGAGAAGCTGCACGAGGAGATGATCTCCCCCGAGGAGGGCCGCCGAGCGCTCCGCATCGGCGACCGCTTCGTCCTCCAGCCCGACCTCGCGTCGTGGGGGTACACGCCCCCCGAGCACGGCGAGCCCGTGGCCGACGGCTTCCACTACACGTCGGACAACAACGAGGAATGGTTCACGAGGGCGGACTTCCAGAAGCTCCTCGAGACGGACGTCTGAGCGTGCTCCCCTACGGCCGCCAGTCGGTCGACGACAGCGACGTCGAGGCCGTCGTCGAGGTGCTCCGCAGTGACTGGCTGACGACCGGGCCGTGGGTGCGCCGCTTCGAGGAACGGCTCGCGGCCCTGGCCGGAACGCCGGGCGCCGTCAGCGTCACCTCCGGGACGGCGGCGCTGCACACCGCGTACGCGGCCCTCGGCATCGGGCCGGGCGACGAGGTCGTCACCACCCCGCTGACCTTCGTCGCCACGGCGAGCGGAGCCACGGCGCTCGGCGCGGACGTCGTCTTCGCCGACATCAGCCCGGACACCGGCAACCTCGACCCGGCGGCGGTCGAGGCGGCGCTCACGCCCCGGACCCGGGTGGTCTCCGCCGTCGACTACGGCGGCCACCCGCTCGACGCCCCCGGGCTGCGCCGGGCCACGGCGGGCCACCAGCTCTCCCTCCTCGAGGACGCGGCCCACTCCGTCGGCGGCAGCCTCGACGGGGTCCCCGTCGGCTCGCTCGCCGACGTCACGACCTTCTCGTTCTTCCCCACCAAGAACCTCACCACCGCCGAGGGCGGCGCCGTCGTCTCCCCCGACCCGGAGCTGCTGACCCGCGCCGCCACCTTCCGGAACATCGGCATGGTCAAGGACCCCGCCCGGATGCGGACCGCCTCCGACGAGGGCTGGTGGTACGAGGTGCACGAGGTCGGCCTCAACTACCGGCTCCCCGACGTGCTCGCGGCGCTCGGCACCAGCCAGCTCGACCGGCTCGAGGCCTTCTCCCGACGCCGCCGCGAGATCCACGCCCGCTACAGCGCTGGCCTGGCCGGCCTCGACGCCCTCGTGCTCCCGCCCACGCGCGACGGCGCGGTCCCCACGTGGCACCTGTACTCGCTGCGCATCCGCGACGGCCGCCGCCGGGCCCTGTTCGACCACCTGCGCCAGCACGGGATCGGGGTGCAGGTGAACTACATCCCCGTGTACTGGCACCCGCTCTACGCGGATGCCGGCTACCAGCGCGGCATGTGCCCCGTCGCCGAGGAGTACTACGAGCAGGAGATCTCCCTCCCCCTCTTCCCCGACCTCACCGACGCGGACGTCGACCGGGTCGTCGACCTGGTCCGCGGGTTCGTGGGTGACTGAGCCCGTCGTCCCGGGCGTCCCGGTGCCCCCGCCGGGTCCGACGGGATCGGACGAGAGCCGCACCGTCCTCGGGCGCGGGCTGCTCTACACCCTCGGGACGGCCGCCCCGGTCCTCGCGAACGCCGTCGTCACACCGTTCGTCACCCGGCTGCTCGGGCAGGACGCCTACGGTGTCGTGGCCACCGCCCTGGTCGTCATCCAGGTCGGGATGATCGTCGCGGGGCTCGGCCTGGCGGCCGCGATCACCCGCCACGGCATCCTCGAGCGCTCCGGCGTCGCCGGGGCGCGCTCGCTCGTCCGCCGGGGAGCGGCCGCGTCGGTCGCCGTCGCCCTGCTGGCGGCGCTGCTCGCCAGCCCGCTCTCCCGCGCCGCCGGCCTCGACGACCGCACGGCGCTCGTCCTCGCCGTCCTGTCCGCCGCCGGCTTCTCGGTCGTCGTCAACGCCCAGGCCTACCTGCGCGTCCTCGACCGTCCGCTGCCCTTCGTCCTGCTCTCGCTCGGGGCGGCGCTCGGCGGCCCCCTGCTGGGGATGGGCGCCCTCCTCGCCGCCGAGCGGCCGACCGCGACGACGTACCTGGCCGGTGTCACCGCCGGGTTCCTCGTCACCGGTGGCATCGGCCTGCTCCTCTCCGGGCGCGGAGCCCACCACGAACCGGGAGACACCCGGCGGGCGCTCCGGGTGGGCCTGCCGACGATCCCGCACCAGGTCGCCATCTACCTCGCGAGCGGCTCGCTCGTCCTCCTCGCGGGGCACCTCTTCGGCAGCGGGGACGCGGGACGCCTCCAGCTCGCCGTGCTCATCGGCTCCGCCCCCGGTGTCATCACCTCCTCGCTGAACAACGCCTGGGCACCGGTCGTCTACCGCACCGCGCCCGAGCACCGGGGCGTGGTCCTCGAGCGGACCGGCCGCGACATCGCCGCCCTGACGGCCCTGACCGCCGGCGGGGTCTCCCTCCTCGCTCCGGTGCTGCTGCGCATCGTCGCGCCGCCCTCCTACGACCCCGCGTCACTGACCCCCGCGGTCGGCCTGGCCGCTGTCGGCAGCGTGCTGTCGGTGGTCTACCTCGCCAACGTCCACCTCGTGTTCGCCTCCGGCCGGAGCGAGGGGCTGGCCCTGGTCACCCCGGTCGCGCTCCTCGCCGGCGTCCTCGTCGCCTGGGGCCTCGGCGCGAGCGTGGGCCTCGTCCCGATCGCGGCGGGGATGGGGGTCACCTACGCGGCGATGGCCTTCGGGGTCGCCGTGCTGGCCCGGCGGGTGAGCCCGACCCGGTGGCACGAGTCCCGGCTCGCGGCACCGCTCGCGGTGGGGGTCGCCCTCTGCCTCGTCGGGGCCGCCCTGCCCGTCGGTGGGGCCTGGACCGCGGCCCGGGTCGTCGCGACCGCGGTCGCCGCGGCCCTCGGGCTGCTCGCGATGCGGCGCGTCCTCACCCGCTGACCAGCACCTCCCCGGGTCGCGGAGGCACACAGTGGTGCCGCGTCGCAGCGCCCACTCGGGGCCACCCCGCCTCCACCCCGTCGAGTGAACAGGACACGCCGTCTGGGGGCCCCCGCAGACGGCGTGTCCTACTCACTCGACTCGGCGGGTCAGCGCCTTCCCGCCGCGAAGTCGCTACACGACGTGGAACTCGATTCGGTGGACGAGGGTGTCATCGCCGATCGGGCCGGAGTGGGCGGCCCGGTCACGAAGAGCCCCAAGATCGGCCTCGCCTGAGGCGGCCACATCATCGTCGGTGACGGCCGAGAAGGGCAGCACCTCGATGGAGTCGATCGCGATGACGACGCCGGCGGTCCGGTAGCGGCCACCGACCTTGACCTGCGGCCTGCTCCACAGCCGGATCGACACCGTGACCTCGCCGCCGGCAACCCGCTCGCGAAGGTCTCGACTGAACATCACCCCGCCACGCTAGAGCCGGCTCCAAGCGCTCGTCGAGGTAGCCCCTATTCGCCGCCAGTCGACGTGGTTCACGGCAGCAGGCTCGTTGCGCAGGACGTCGCAGGTGTCAGCGACGTGAGGACAACTGCCTCGCCCGAGCCGCGGCGAGCAAGCCGACGGCTGCGGTGACCAGCAGCAGGACGGCTGCCCAGAGGACGCCCCAAGAGAGCAACCCGTTGGACGCGACGGTGCCGATGAGGTCACCGTCGAACAAGCCGGCCAAGACGCTGATCAGGCAGACGGCACCAAGGACCACAGCCGCGACCAGCCCGACGGGGGGACGCACGTCGCGGGCCGCCAACCAAGCCAGGACGAGCTGCACCACCCCCAGGGGGAACGGCACCGTCGAGTGGGTGTCGAAGCCCCACGCCGTGCCCCATGTCTCGGCACCCGAGGCGACTCCGACGAAGCCGCCGATGACGTCACAGCCGAGCAACACGAGCATGGACACCAGGAGCGCTTGCCCAGAGGCCACACGCGGCGTGGTCTGGAGTCGGGCGAAGGCCCCCGACGTCTCCTGCCCCGGCTGATCAGCCATGGACACAGGATGGCACCATCCCGCCCCAGCGGCGCCTGGAGACGAGCCCGACGTGCGTCATGACGCCGCCAGTCAACCGCCCGGATCACGGCACGAGAAGCAGCCGTTTCGGCGACGACCACGCGGACTCAGACGTGCAGGTCGGGGCGCATGTCACGCGTCGCCCGGGACCTCCAGGGGCTCCACGGGCTCGCCGGCCGGGGTGATCCCCCGCGGCAGCGGGCGGGGCAGGTAGGACGTCGCCGCGCGGAGCCAGGCGAGGAAGGACAGCCCCTGCTCGTCGGCTGCCGGCACGGGGGCGGCCGGGGCGGCCGCCTTGCGCCGCAGGTTGACCACGGTGCGCTGGAGGACCGAGGAGGTCCAGTACTCGACCGCCGGGCGCAGGGTCGAGCCGTCCCAGCCGAGCAGGTGGGCGAGCTCGGCCGGCTGCCGGAGGTGGTCGACCCCGAGCTCGGCGTCGACCACGGCCGCGACCCGGTCCCGGTCGACGTGCTCGGCGTGCAGCTCGGGCCACGTGGCGCGCACCCGGTCGTTGGCGTCCGCCGACTCCCCGTCCAGGCGCAGGGCGTCACCGTAGACGGCGACGTCGGCGCCGAGGTGCGCCGCGTAGAAGACCGGCGTCGACAGCCGGTTCGAGACGACCCGCTCGGCGCGGCCGAGCATCGTCCAGAGCCGCCACATGAAGTCGGCCTCGAGCCGTTCGCCGAGGACGACGCACCGGTGGCCGGCGCTGCGGTAGGCGTCGAGGATCTCGGGGTCGGCGGCGTCCGCCGCGTAGAGGCACGCCGTGGCCGGCCCCTCGGCCTCGCGCCAGCCGTGCGCCAGCGCCCGGTGGTCGCCCCGGACCCGCTGGGTCTGGATCCCGTGCACGGGCATGAGGACGACGCGCTCGCGCTCGTCCCGGGGCCGCGGCGCCGGACCCGCGGCCCGGGCGAGGTAGGCCAGCTGGGCGCCGACGGGAGTCGTCGCGTGCTCCTCCCCCGCGGGGTCCCACGCGCGGGAGGTGTGCGACCACACGAGGAGCCGCCTCGCGTCGCCGGCCCGGCGCCCGACGTCGGGGAAGTCGCGGAAGTGCGTCGCCACCGGGGAGACGGCGGTCCATCCGTGCTGCACCAGGCCGCGCACGTGTCGGGGTCGCGACCGGCCGAGGGAGGCCGCCAGCGCTGCGCTGTGCCCGTAGAAGTGGTTCTGCGACTCCATGGTGGGGAGGCTAACGCCACGAGCAGGGCACTGCTGCGCTGACCCCATGCCGGGGCCCACTAGGCTGTCCGCGATGACGTACGACGACGTGTGGCTGGTGGTGCCGCTCTTCAACGAGGAGCAGGTCATCGGGGAGGTCGTCCGCACCGCCCGGGCCACGTTCCCCCACATCGTGTGCGTCGACGACGGCTCCCGCGACGCCAGCGCCGCGGCCGCCGCCGAGGCCGGGGCCGTGGTCGTACGCCACCCCGTCAACCTCGGGCAGGGTGCCGCCCTGCAGACCGGCTTCGAGTACGCCCTGAGCGTCCCCACGATGCGCTGGGTGGTCACCTTCGACGCCGACGGCCAGCACCAGATCGCGGACGTCGTCGAGATGGTCGACCGGGCCCGCGCCGAGGACCTCGACGTCGTCTTCGGCTCCCGCTTCCTCGACGACCGCACCGAGGCCGGCTTCCTCAAGGGCCTGGTCCTCAAGGCGGCCGTCGGCTACACCAACGTCACGACGGGGACGCGGCTCACCGACGCCCACAACGGGTTGCGGGTCATCGCCCGCGACGTCGTGTCGAGGCTCGAGATCACCCAGAACCGGATGGCGCACGCGTCCGAGCTCGTCGCGCAGATCGGCGACCTCGACGTCCGCTACGCCGAGAGCCCCGTGCACATCCTCTACACCGACTACTCGAGGGCCAAGGGCCAGTCGCTGTGGAACGCCGTGAACATCCTCGCCGACCTCATCCTCCGATGACCCCCGTCCCCGACTGCCCGAGGTGGGCCAGCCGATGAACATCGTCCTCATCCAGGTCCTGCTGATCGTCGTCGTCCTCGGCGTCGCCGCGCGGCTGTTCCGGTCCCGTGGCGAGCGGAGCCAGGCGGTGCGCCGCCTCGGCCTCGTCCTCTTCGCGGCCTTCGCGGTGGTCTCCATCCTGCTGCCGGACGTGTGGAACCGGATCGCCACCTTCGTCGGCGTCAGCCGGGGCACCGACGTCGTCCTCTACGGCCTCGTCGTCGCGTTCCTGTCGTTCACCGTGACGACCTACCTGCGGTTCCGCGAGATGGAGACCCGCTACACGCGCCTCGCCCGGCGGATCGCCCTGGACGAGGCCGGTGGCGCCTTCCCCGTCGACCCGCCGCCCTCCGACCCGCAGGCCCCGGTCAGCTGACCGCGTAGAGCTGCACGTTGCGCGTCGGGCTCTCGTAGACGAGGCGCCACGAGGCCGGCAGCACCGGGTGCTTCTCGAGCCACGGCTGGATCTGGATCTTGCAGTGGAAGCACGTGTTGTCGTACGCGCTGTAGAGGAGCACGGAGTCACCCGGCCGGACGTCGGCGATGTCGTCGAGCTTCTTCGCCTGTCCGGTCCAGGTGCGGTCCCCACCCCAGAACGGGCGCTGGTAGATCGGGAGCATGCGCACGGTGCGCACGTCGGTCCACACGGTGTTCGTGCGGTAGCCCTCGGCCCCGAGGTACCGCGCCAGCAGCTCCATCCCGTCGCCGCCGTTGTGGGCGTAGGCCTCGATCGTCGGCACGGTCCGGACGCTGTCGGCGAGCGGCACCGCGACGGCGAGGGCACCCACGAGCGTGGCGACCGCGGTCCGAGCCACGAGGGTCCGTGCCCGCACCCGTGCGACGAGCCAGCGGGTCAGCAGCCCCGCGAGCCCCCCGACGACCAGGGCGATCGACGGCACGTACTGGATCCAGTAGCGCGTGTTGTACAGGTCGCCGAGGGTCAGCGAGGGGGACAGGACCCCACCGGCCGCGAGGTTGACGAGGAGCAGCCAGGTGAGCGAGAGCGACATGACCCGCAGCGGCCAGTTGCGCACGAGGACCGCGAGGATCGCGATGACCCCGGTCGCGACGATCCACACCCCGTCGGGACGCTCCCACGCGGTCGTGGGGATCGCCAGGAGGTAGTCGAGTCGGGTCTTGGCGTCCTCGGCGAAGTACTCCTTCGCGGCCGCGCCGTAGCCGAACAGAGCCTTGGCCTTGAGCAGCGGCTCGCCGTAGGCGACGGCGCTGATGCCGACGTCCAGGGACGCCCACGCGGCCACCGGCACCAGGGCGACGAGGGTGGTGCGGACGGGCCGGGCGCCGCGGCGCCAGAGCAGGAGCAGCAGGACCGGCCAGAAGAACAGCGCCGTCTCGCGCACCTCGAAGGACCAGCCGGTGAAGAAGCCGGCGAGGAGCAGCCAGAGGATGCCCCACGGACCGCGGAACTCCCGGTCGCGGGCCTGGAGCACGGCGAACAGGGCCGCCATGAGCAGGGCCGCCGACATGACGTCGGGGTACTGGCGGGTGAGGTTGTAGAAGACGATCGAGTTGCTGAAGAGCACGACGACGGCGACGAGACCGGCGACGGGTCCCCACCACCGGCGTCCGATGAGGTAGACCGCCGCCGAGAGGACCGCGATCGAGATGACCTGCCAGAAGTAGTAGGTGACCTCGGCGTTCCCGAAGAGCTTCGCGGGGACGATGTTCGGGAGGATGATCCCGTAGCGGGTGTAGCCGAGGGGGATCCAGACCTGGTCGGGGAAGTGCAGCGCACGCTGGACGTAGTGCCACGGGTCGACGGGGACCACCGGCGAGCGCCACACCCAGGCGACGACGACCGTCGCCAGGGCCACGAGGGCCCCGACGAGCGCGTCCCGACGGGTGGGCGGGTCGCCACGGAGCGGGTCGACGGAGCCCTCGGTCGAGGTGTCCGTCGCGGCGGGGACGATCTGGCCACGGTCGGTGGCAGGAGGCATCACTGGGTCTCTCGTGGGCGGGTCCGGCGGGTCCGGACCAGACTAGGCGGGCGGGCCGGGCGTCGCGACGTCGCGCCCTCAGCCGCCGTCCCGGAGGTCCTCGTTGTACTGCGCGAGGATGTCGTCCATCGGGCCGTCGAGCACGAGCCGTCCCTGCCGCAGGTACAGCGCGCGCTGGCCGAAGCGGCGCAGGTCGTTCTCGTTGTGGCTCACGAGGAAGAGGGTGCGCCCCTGCGAGAGGAGGTCCTCCATCCGGCGGTAGCACTTCTCGCGGAACGCCTTGTCGCCGACCGCGAGGACCTCGTCGACCAGCACGATCGGCTCGTCGAGGGTGGTGACCACCGCGAACCCCAACCGCACCTTCATCCCCGAGGAGAAGTGCCGGTAGGCGGTGTCGAGCCCGGACTTCACCTGCGGCCCGGCGAAGGCGACGATCTCGTCGAAGCGCTCGTCGATGACCTCCTTCGGGACGCCGTGCAGGCCGGCCAGCAGGTAGACGTTGTCCCGTGCCGTCAGCTCGCCGACGAAGCCGCCGGTCAGCTCGATGAGGGGGGCGACCCCGCCGTTGACGGTGACGGTGCCCTCGTCCGGCAGCAGGACCCCCGCGAGCATCTTGAGCAGGGTCGACTTGCCCCCGCCGTTGCCCCCGACGACCCCGACGGCCTCCCCCGGCTGGATCTCGAAGGACACGTCACGCAGGGCCCAGAAGGTCTCGGTGCTCGTGCCGGAGTCGCCGCGGAAGAGCATCTCGCGCAACGACAGCCGGCGGCGGCGGGACCGGTAGAACTCGATCCCGAGACCCTCGACGGAGATGACCGGGTCCGCCATCAGATCTCCTTGAGCACGGGACGCTCGAGCCGCCGGAACACGGCGAGCCCGACGAACAGCAGGACGAAGGACACGACGACCGAGGTGAAGATCGAGCCCCAGACGATCGGGTACTCGTCGTGCGCGAAGAAGCCCGCCCGCATCATCTCGAGGATGCCGGTCATCGGGTTGAGCCAGGTGAGCCGGTCCCACGGCTGCGGCACGAGGTGGGTCGTGTAGATGACGGGCGTCGCGTAGAAGAGCATCCGCAGCACGATCCGCACCACCCGCTGCATGTCCGTGACGAGGACCGTCGTCGGCGCCAGCGTGAGGCCGAGGCCGAGCAGGGCCACCGCCTCGAGGAGCACCGCGAGCGGGAAGAGCAGCATCCACGGGTTGACGTGGGCCTCACCGCGGATGAGGTAGACCACGAGGAAGGTCACCAGCACCGGGAGGGAGAGGAGGTACTCGACCCCCTTGCTGAGGATGACCCGCACGACCCAGATCTGGCGGGGCAGGTTCGTGGACCGGACGAGCTTGGCCTCCGAGGTGAGCGCCCTCGAGGTGTCGGTCAGCGACGCGGAGAACCACTGCCAGCTGAGCAGGCCGATGACGAGGAAGAGGAAGTACGGCTGGTGGCCGATGTCCCCCCGGTCGAGGATGTAGACGAAGACGATGAAGTAGATCCCCGACATCAGCAGCGGGTCGAGGACCGTCCACAGGTACCCGAGGACGCTCCGCGCGTAGCGGACCCGGAGGTCGCGGGTGACCAGGGTCGCGAGGACGCCACGCCGCCCCCACAGCTCACGCGTCGTGCGCACCAGTTCCATCGGGTCCTCGTCGGTCGGGTCGGGCCCGCGTGCGCGGACCCGAGGACCGAGGGTACCCGGTGCTCCCCCGAGCACCCGATAGCCTGACGGGCACCCGTCCGCCGACCCCCAGGTGCCTCGTTGTCGCTCCCGTCCGTGTCCTACCTCGTCCCCGTCCTCAACGAGGCCGGGCGCCTCGCCGGAGCCGTGCACGCCGCCCTCGAGCAGGAGTACGACGGTGAGCAGGAGGTCGTCGTCGCCGTCGCGCCCTCGGCCGACGGCACCGAGGAGGTCGCGGCCGACCTGGCCCGCCGCGACCCGCGGGTGCGCGTCGTCGAGAACCCGGCGACCGACATCCCGGCCGGGCTGAACCGGGCGCTGGCCGCCTCCAGCGGCGACTTCGTCGTCCGGGTCGACGCCCACTCCGAGCTGCCCGCCGGCTACACCCGGCGGATGGTCGAGGTCCTCCTCGAGACCGGCGCCGCGAACGCCGGGGGGATCATGCGCGCGGAGGGCCGCACCCCGCTCCAGGAGTCCGTCGCCCGGGCCTACAACAGCGGGCTGGGCCTCGGCGGCGGCGTGCACCACGCCGGGTCCGCGGCGGGCCCGGCCGAGACCGCCTACCTCGGGGTCTTCCGGCGCACGGCCCTGCTCGACGTCGGCGGCTACGACGAGACCCTGCGCCGCGGTGAGGACTACGACCTCAACGTGCGGCTCCGCGACGAGGGCCACGACGTGTGGTTCGTCCCCGACGTCGAGGTCACCTACTGGCCGCGCGACGCCTGGCGGCCCCTCGTGCGCCAGATGTGGGCCACCGGGGTCTGGCGGGGCGAGATGGTCCGTCGCCGGCGCCGCACCCGGCTGCGCTACCTCGCCGCACCGGCGGTCGTCGTCGGGCTCACCACCAGCGCGGTCGTGGCACTCACCGGGGCCGACCGCCGCCACCCGCTCCCGTTCGCCCTCGCGCACCTGGCGCCCGTCGCGTACGCCGGGTTCCTGGCGTACGCGGGAGCCACCACCGGCGCCCCGGACCCCCGCGGGCGGGTCCGGGACGCCGCCGTCGTCGCGACCATCCAGGCGACGTGGGGGGCCGGCTTCCTCAAGGGGGTCACCCGGGGCGCGGGCACCACCGTGGACCGCTCACGACTCGGACGCGGTCACGGGCTCCCGCACCTGCCGCGGCGGTGACCCGCGGCGCACCCGTCAGCGCGGGAGGGCACCCACCTCGAGGAGGCGGCGCACGACCCGCTCCGCCGCGTGGCCGTCGTCGAGCGGGTTGAAGTCGGTGCGCCACCGGGCGTACCGCTCGGCCCAGCGCTCGCGCTCCTCCGGCAGGTCGGCCCGCGCGACCGCGGCGGCGACCTCCGCGGTGGTGCGGACCAACGGGCCCGGGGCGCGCGCCCCGAGGTCCCAGGCGAACCCCCGGACCTCGCGCTCGTAGCGCTCGGCGTCGGCGACGTGGAAGACCATGGGTCGCCCGGTGGCACTGAAGTCGAACATCACCGACGAGTAGTCGGTCACGAGGACGTCGGCGAGGGCGAGCAGGTCGCTGACGTCCGGGTGGGCCGTGACGTCGAGGACCCGCTCGGCCGCCACCTCCGCCCGGAGCCCCAGGGTCCGGGCGTGCCCCCGCACGAGGACGGTCCACTCCGGCCCGAGCCGTCCGGCCAGGTCGGTGGGGTCGAGCGGGTCGGGCTGGTCGAGGGCGTCGTCGCGCCAGGTCGGGGCGTAGAGCACGACGCGCGGGGTCGCGACACCGAGGGCGGCGCGGACCTCGTCACCCGAGGACGTCACGACGAGGTCGTTGCGGGGGTAGCCGAGCGTCCACATCGGACGTGCCACCGCGTAGCTGCGGCGTAGCGCCTTCGCCCCGAACGGGTTCTGCGCCAGCATCGCCGACCACCTCGAGGACTGCTTGACGACCGCCGCGAACAGCCGGGGCGTGCGGTCGCGCCGGCCGAGGGCGATCCGCTTCAGCGGCGTCCCGTGCCAGGTCTGGAGGACGAACTGGTCGCGACGGGGGCGCCAGCCGTCCTCGATCCAGTCGTTGAGGACGAGCAGGTCGGCGCGCTCGCGCGCCGCGTACCACTCCGGGGTGCCGACCCGGACGGCCGTCGCTCCGTCGGGGACCTCGACGCCGTCCCGCGAGACCGACCACACCCGCTCGACCTCGGGGGCGACCCGGGCCAGCTCGCGGTCGATCGCGGCGGGGTTGCACGACACGTTGCGTCCGTGGAAGCTCTCGAAGAAGGCGACCCCGCTCGCCGCCCTCCCCGCCGGGGCGCCGCCTGCCCCGGCCCCGAGCAGGACCTCGACTCGGTCGACCACCCGAGCAGCGGCCCGCCCGTCGCGGCGCTCGTGGTAGCGCGCGGCGAGGGTCCGGCTGTGCTCCAGGGCGGCCACCCGGTCCGGGCCGTCGGACCACACGGCGCCGAGGCGTGCCAGGGCCTCGGCCCAGGTCCGCTCGGTCCGCCCACCGGTGGTCTCGGCGTACGGGTGGTAGAGACCGTGGCGCCGCGTGTACTCCGCCTCGTCCGGGGCCAGGAAGACCAGGGGCGCCCCCGTCACGGCGGCGTCGACGACGATCGAGGAGTAGTCGCTGACGACGGCGTCGGCAGCCCACAGCACCCGCATGACGTCCGGCTCGACGGCGCTGTCGAGGAGCCGGACCGCGTCCGAGCGGTGCGACCAGTCCCCCACGGCGAGCGGGTGCGGACGGACCAGGAGCACGGCCTCGTGCTCCCGGAGCCACTCCTCGATCCCGGTCCACTCCGTGGGGGTCGGGACGACGGGGTCGGCAGCGCCGTCCCGCCAGGTGGGGGCGACGAGGACGACCCGGCGCCCCCCGAGGTCGCCGACCGCGGCCTCGACGCGCGCGCGGGCCGCAGCGCGCCGGTCGCCCTCCGTCCCGCGGTGCAGGACGTCGGTGCGGGGCTCGCCGAGCACCTCGACCCGCGCCGGGTCGGTGCCGAGCGCACTGGCCATGAGCGGCGCCACGGTCCCGGACGACACCGGGAGCAGACCGATGCGCTGCCCACCGCGGCGGTACATGCCGGCGAGCAGCCCCGGCACCGGCCCGCGGTCGCCGACGACGGGGAGGCGCATCGCGGCCGGGCTGTCGAGGTGCATCCGCTTGAGCGGGCTGCCGTGCCAGAGCTGCACGACCAGCGCTCCGCCGGCGCCGAAGCGGCTCGCATCGCCGAAGCCGTGCGTCAGCACGACGACGGCGGCCCGGGTCGCGGCCCGGAACGCCGCGAAGGACCCGTGCGGCAGCACCCGCACCCCGAGCTCGCGGGCGTCCGTCGCCTCCTGCTCGCTGCGCGCCAGCCACGTGACGCGGTCGCCGCGACCGCGGGCCACGAGCTCCTCGACGAGGGCACGGGCTCCGTCGTGGACGCCGTACGCGCTGCCGACGACCCAGGTGTCCCGCGAGCGGGGCACGACGCGGGTCACGAGGTCGCCGAGCGCGTAGCGCGGGATCCACAGGACCTTCTCGACGTTGCGTCGGGCGAAGGCGGTGTCGGGCACGGGTCGAAGTATCGCGTACCGGGGCGATGGGGCCGGGGAGGGCGCCCCGGTCAGCCCGCGGAGCAGACGCCCGCGAGGTCCGAGGTGTCGGCATCCGGATCGGTACCGGGACGCTCCATCACCGCGGGCGTCGAGGCCGACGGCTTCGGGGTGGTCGCCGCCGTCGCCGCCGCGGTGGGCTTCGGTGCGGCCGCCGTGCCGGCGGATGCCTTCTCCGACGTCGCGATGGCCTTGGCGACGGTGGAGCGGATGACGTCCGGGTCGTAGTCCCACGGCTTGATGAGGGGCGGGACGAAGTTCACCGAGGTGATCTTCTCCTGCTTGGTCTTCACCGCGACCTCGGCGAGCCCGGCGAGCGCGTCCTGCGGGATGTCGGTGCTGAAGACCCCCCGGGACGCGGCGGCGAGGTCGCCGAGGTGGAGCGCGACGGTCTGCGGGTCGAGCTGCTTGACGAGGGCGGTGACCACGCAGCGCTGGCGCGCCATCCGCTCGTAGTTCGTGGAGTCCACCCGGCTGCGGGCGTACCAGAGCGCGTGGTAGCCGTCGAGGTGACGGGCACCGGGCTCGATGTAGCCCTTGATCTTCGAGGACCCCCCGCCGATCGGGGTCCGCCGCTGGACGGTGATGTCGAGGCCGCCGACGGCGTCGACGAGGCTGCTGAACCCCTTGAGGTCGACGAGGACGTGGTACTGGACGTCGAGGCCGGTGAGCGACTCGACCGCTTCGGTGGTGGCGAGCAGCCCCGGCTCCTCGGTGCCCGGGGGGAACTCGGCGGCGTGCTCCTGGCCCCAGGTGTAGAGGGCGTTGAGGAGGCACTCGTCGCCGCACACCCACCCCTGCGGCATCAGGCCGGCCATGACCGACCCCGGCCGGAAGTGGATGTTCTCGGTCTCGCGAGAGAAGCCGAAGAGCACCGCTCGGCCGGTCTCGGCGTCGACGCTCGCGAGCTGGATGGAGTCCGGGCGCATCCCGATCCGCCCGGCGCCGCTGTCACCGCCGAGCAGGAGGATGTTGTAGCGGCCGTCGACGGCGCCGACGGCCTGCCCCGACCCGAACACCGAGCTCATGGCCGCGCGGGCGGTACCGACCGTGGCCCCTGCCCACCCGACGACACCCGGTACGAGCAGCAGCACGACGAGCAGCGCGAGCATCCACCGGCGGTCCCGCGCCGGCAGCCGGTCCGGGCGGCCGAGCCGCCAGGCGTCGACGAGCAGCACCACCCAGAGCACCGCGAGCGCGACGAGCAGGACCTGGAGCAGGACGAGGCCGACCCGGTGGGTCAGCAGGCCGAGCAGTGCGGCGCGGCTCGCGAGCCCGACGAGGGCCAGGACGAGGACCAGGCCCACGACGCCGGCCCAGACGCGCAGGGCGAACCTCCCGAGGCTCCGGTTGCCCGCAGCCACCTGGGCGCTGCCCGGCAGCACGAGGGTGACCAGGAGCAGGGTGATCGCACGGCGCCGCCCCCGGCCCGACCCGCGTCCCTGGCGCGTGTCGACCCGGAGCGCGTCGACCGGCTCGCGGTGGTCGAGCACCGCGGTGCCCCGTCGTTCTCCCATGGTCGACCAGTATCGACACGAGCACCCCGCGGAGGGTCGAGGCGCGCCGGGGGCCCGCGGGCGCATCCGCCGGGGCCACTCGCACCCGCACCGGCCATACTGGGTGGCCGCACCGACCGGAGGTGGGAGCCGCCATGACCGACGACGAACGCGCCCGACCGATCCCCCAGGGGTCGCCCGGGAGCCGGCCCGACGACGACGTGTACGTCGTCGACACCCGTCGCCGTGGCCGGCCCGCCCCCGGCGCACGTGCCCCCCGCGCCCACTCCGAGCGTGCCGCAGCCGCGCCGCCACCGCCGCCGCCGCGCGCGCCCTCCGGCGGGTTCGACGAGTACGGCCGCCCGGTGCCGACCGGTCGCGAGGGGCGACCCCCGCGACCCCCGCGGCCGCCGGAGCGCGCCGTGCGCCGCCCGCGGCGCCGTGGCCGGCGCCTGGCCTCCCTCCTCGTCCTGCTCCTCGTGGGCTGGGCGGGGTTCACCGCGGTGGCTCCGTGGCACGCGTGGTCCACCGTGAGCCGGGAGGACTCCACGCCCACCGGCGAGCGCCCCGCCGCCGGCGACGGCCACACCTACCTGCTCGTCGGGTCCGACAGCCGCGAGGGCCTGACCGCCGCCCAGAAGAAGGCCCTCGGCACGGGCAGCGCCGAGGGGCGCCGCACGGACTCGATCATCCTCGTCCACGTGCCCTCGGGCTCGGGCAAGCCGGCCCTCGTCTCGATCCCCCGCGACAGCTACCTGCCCATCCCCGGGCACGGGAAGAACAAGGTCAACGCCTCCTTCGCGTTCGGCGGGCCGAAGCTCCTCGTGCAGACCCTCGAGCAGGCGACCGGGCTGCGCATCGACGGCTACGTCGAGATCGGCTTCGGCGGGTTCGCCAGCGTCGTCGACAGCCTCGGCGGTGTGGACATCTGCGTGCCGCGGGACATCAAGGACGCCAAGGCGCACCTCGACGTCAAGAAGGGCTGCCAGTCCCTCGACGGCCCGACCGCCCTGGGCTACGTGCGAGCCCGCTACTCCGACCCCAAGGGCGACCTCGGGCGGGCCGAGCGGCAGCGCCAGTTCCTCGGCGCGGTGATGAAGAAGGCCGCCACGCCCGGCACGGTGCTCGTCCCGTGGCGCTGGTGGGGGTTCACGCACGCCGCCGCCTCGAGCGTGTTCGTCGGGGAGGACACCACCCTGCTCGACGCCTACCGGATCCTCTCGACGATGCGGAAGGTCTCCTCCGGCGACGCGCTGAGCCTCGTCGTGCCGGTCTCCGACATCAACGCGACGACCTCGGCGGGGTCGTCGGTGCTCTGGGACGACCAGCGGGCGGGCGACCTCTTCACGATGCTCCGCGACGGCACCCCGCTCGACGCGCCGCCCGCGGGGACCGACGGACTGCCGACGGGCGGCTGAGGCGCCGTTCCCGCAGCATCCCTCGCTCTCAGGCCGCGTCCAGACCCGGCCGTTAGACTCGCCCGGTCCCGCGCCCGCGGGGCCTCGAGGACCTGAGGGAGGACCCGGTGGACGGCGCCGCACCGACGGGGGGTCAGCAGTCCCCCGGTCCCGGCGACTCCTTCCCCCGGCGCCGTGACGTCCACGCCCGGACCTCCCCGTGGCGCCGACGGCTCGTCATCGGCCTCGTCGTGGTCGTCGTGCTCGCCGTGGCCGGTGGGGCGTACACCGCGTGGCGGCTCAACTCGAACATCACGAAGGTCGACGTCTCGGACGCCCTCGGGACCAACCGACCCACCCAGGCCCCCAAGGCCGAGGGAGCGGTGAACATCCTCCTCGTCGGGTCGGACACCCGCGAGGGAACCGGCAACGACGCGATCGGCACGGTGGTCGACGACCCCGGCCAGCACTCCGACACCAACCTGCTCGTCCACCTGTCCAAGGACCGGACCTGGGCGACGGTGGCCTCCATCCCGCGCGACTCGATGACCAAGGCGCCCCCGGAGTGCTCCCCCACGGCGCCCAAGGACCAGTGGGTCACCCGGCAGTGGAACCACAACTACAAGATCGGCGGCATCGGCTGCCTGATCCACACCCTCGAGGGCGACACCGGTGTCTTCGTCGACCACTACGCCGTCGTCGACTTCCGGGGGTTCCAGGCGATGGTCGACGCCCTCGGCGGCGTCTCGGTGTGCACGGAGCAGGCCATCGACGACCGGGAGTCCGGCCTCACGCTCAGCGCGGGGACGCACACCCTCCAGGGGAAGCAGGCCCTGGCCTACGTCCGAACCCGCAAGTCACTCGGCGACGGCTCGGACCTCGGGCGGATCAAGCGCCAGCAGGCCTTCCTGTCCTCCGTCGCCCAGGAGGCGACCTCGAGCCGGTTGCTGTTCCAGCCGACCAAGCTCTTCGGCTTCCTCGACGCCGCGACCAAGTCGCTGACGACCGACCCCGCCTTCGGCCTCGGGACGATGAAGGACCTCGCCGAGAGCATCCGCGGGATCGGGCTCTCGAACATCCAGTTCGTCACCGTCCCCAACGAGACCTACCCCCCCGACCCCAACCGGGTCCAGTGGAAGGACTCCGCGGAGGTCATCTGGACCTCGTTCCGCGAGGACCGTCCGATCGGCGAGGAGGCCGACCCCTCGGCCACGCCGTCACCGACGTCGAGCCCGCTGACCGTCTCCCCGGACGCCGTCTCGGTCCAGGTGCTCAACGGGACCGGCGCCTCCGGTCTCGCGACCCAGGACGCGGCGATGCTCGAGGTGCAGGGCTTCACGGTCACCGGGACCGGCAACGCCGCGAACGCGTCGGCGGGTGTGCTCGTCGAGTACTCGACCGGCCAGGAGGAGGCCGCCCGCACCGTGGCCGCGGCCTACCCGGGGGCCAGGGTCGAGCAGGCCACCGGGCTCGGCACCGTCGTGCGGGTGACCCTGGGGCCCGGGGCGCCGAGCCCGGTCGAGGTGCCGAACCGCCTCGGGACCGAGCCCCTCCCGACGCCGAGCATCACCGCCCCGACGCCGGCGCCCAGCCCGACCCCGACGATCTCGGCCCGCCCCGCCGACGAGGACATCTGCAGGACCTCCTGACCTCGCGTCGCCCCGGTGAGGTCGCAGTGCCCCGGTGACCTCGCAGTGCCCCCGGTGACCTCGCGGCGCCCCGGTGACCTCGCGTCGCCCCGGTGAGGTCGCAGTGCCCCGGTGACCTCGCAGTGCCCCCGGTGACCGTGCGGAGCCGGGGCCGCAGGGCACCGAGGCAGCGCAGGACGGGGGCGGCAGCGCAGGACAGGGGCGGCCGCCGGGCCGGCTCAGCCCTTGAGCAGCTGCCGCGCCATGACGATGCGCTGCACCTGGTTGGTGCCCTCGTAGATCTGCGTGATCTTGGCGTCGCGCATCATCCGCTCGAGCGGGAAGTCGCGGGTGTAGCCGGCGCCGCCGAGGAGCTGGACGGCGTCCGTGGTCACCTGCATCGCGACGTCCGAGGCGTAGGCCTTCGCGGCCGCCCCGAAGAACGGGAGGTCCGCGTCGCCGCGCTCGGACTTGGCAGCGGCCACGTACACCAGCTGACGGGCGGCCTCGAGCGTCATCGCCATGTCGGCGAGCATGAACTGCACGCCCTGGAACTCGGCGACGGCCCGGCCGAACTGCTGGCGCTCCGTGACGTAGGCGACGGCCTGGTCGAGCGCGCCCTGCGCGATGCCGACCGCCTGGGCACCGATCGTCACCCGGGTGTGGTCGAGGGTCTGGAGGGCGAGCTTGAGGCCCGCCCCGACCTCGCCGACGACCCGGTCGCCCGGGATCCGGCACCGGTCGAAGTGCAGCTCGCGGGTGGGGCTGCCCTTGATGCCGAGCTTGCGCTCCTTCTCACCGAAGGTGAACCCCTCGTCCGACCTCTCGACGACGAACGCGGTGATGTTGTTGCCGCGGGCACCGTCGGGATCGGTGACGGCCAGCACCGTGTAGTACTCCGACACCCCGGCGTTGGTGATCCACGACTTCTGGCCCGTGAGCACCCAGTCGTCACCGTCGCGCACGGCCTTGCACCGCATCGCGGCGGTGTCGGAGCCGGCCTCGCGCTCGGACAGCCCGTACGAGAACGTCGTCTCACCGGCCGCCAGGGGGGTGAGGTAGCGCTTCTTGACGTCCTCGCTCGCGGCGAGGAGCAGCGGCATCGAGCCCAGCTTGTTGACCGCGGGGATGAGCGAGGAGGACGCGCAGACCCGGGCGACCTCCTCGATGACGAGGCAGGTCGCGAGTGCGTCGGCACCGACGCCGCCGTACTCCTCCGGGACGTGGGGGGCGAAGAAGTCGGAGGCGACGAGGGCGTCGTGCGCCTCCTGCGGGTAGCGCGCGTCCTCGTCGACCTCCGCCGCGTACGGGGCGATCTTGCCCTCGGCCACGGCACGGACCGCCTCGCGGATCGCCTCGTGGTCCTCGGAGAGCCGGTAGGTGTCGAAGTCCGGGTTGCCACTCATGACCCCCATGTTACTCGTCGGTACCCGTCCGCTGGGCGGCGCCCCGCGCGTGTTTGCCCGTTCTGGCCCGTGGCCGGCCGGTCGGCGTCCTACAGTTCCCTTGGCGATCGCCGCCACCGACCCCGGGGAGTCCTGATGTCCACCACCACGACGCGCTCTCGGGCGCGCCTCGCCCTCGTCGCCACGCTCGCGGGAGGTCTCGTCGCCGGTGCGGCCGGGACCACCCCGGCCCTCGGCGCCCCCACGTCCACCGCGAAGGACCCGCGACCGGCGCTGCTCCGGTCGTTCGCCGCGGCTGCGACGAGCGGCTCGGGTGGGACGGCGACGCCGCTCGGCGCCGACCGGGCCACGCCCGTCGAGGGCGCCGGCAAGACGCCCCTCGTGATCGCCGCCGGGGAGCGCACGGCGGTGCAGGGGGCCCCGAGCCCCGCGCCGAAGGCGGCGGCGCGCAGCAGTGCCGCAGCGGTCGTCGACTGCGCCTCGCTCAACGCCACGGTCGTCCAGACCCTCGACCGCACCCACGTCGTGTGGGACACGGTGCCCGGCGCCACCTCGTTCTCCGTCTCGCGCCAGCGGTACGGGGGCAGCGCCCGCACGCTCCGGTCGGGCCTGCCCGGTGACACGACGGACTTCCTCGACGCCGGGCACGACCCCATGGGGTCGGCCGCCTGGTACGTCAACGCCACCGTCGGAGGCTCGACCCTCTCCTGCCGCACCCCGGAGTCCGGCTGGTGGTCGATGAGCACCCCCGACGGCACCGGCTGGCCGGACGTCTTCTTCGCCGGTGAGGACCAGGTCTTCGAGCAGGACGTCTTCGGACCGGCCTTCCCCGCCTGGGACGCGTCCCTCACCCGCCCCTCCTTCTCCCCCAACGGCCGGCAGCTGGCCGCCGTCGAGACGATCAACGGGGTGCCGTCGATCTCGGTCCGGGTCTCCCGCACCGGGCAGCTCCTGTGGTCGGTCCCCTTCCCGGCGGGGACGCTCCTCGACGAACCGGCCTTCGCCCCCGACGGCCAGAAGATCGTCGTCGAGGCGCTGGACCCGAACGACCAGAGCACCTCGACCGGCCTCTACACGATCCCCGTCTGGACGAGGCACACCCCGCGGCTCATCCCCGGCTCCGCCGGGCTCGCCACGCCGGACTGGGTCGACACCCCCGGTGCCTCGACCTCGACCACCGTCGTCGCGGCCGACCTCTCCCCCGGCGGTGGGCTGGTCCTGGTCAACGCGACGAGCGGGGCGCGCACGCCGCTGGGCGGCACCAGCGGCGCGATCGACCCGGCGGGCCTGCCGGACGGGTCGATCCTGTTCGGCACCAACTCGGCGACGGACGCCACCATCTCGCTGCGGACGTCCGCCGGGGCCGTCTCCATCCTCGGCGACTACGCCGACAGCGAGGTCCGGTGGCCGGTCCTCGGCCCGGACGGGGACGTCTACCACTTCATCCGCTACCCCGACGTCGACAACCCCGGCAGCTACCTCTGGGCCATCGACCGGCTCGACTCCTCCGGCGTCGGCACGCCGTCCTGGGTCGGCGGGACCTGGGACGGAAGCTCCCCCGGCTTCCGGGGCTTCGACCTCCGCACGCCCTTCTCGCCCGGCACCTCGAACGTCGGCGGGTCGGCGAACCCCGACATCCTCGCCCGCTCCAGCGGCGGGGTCCTCTACGGGTACCCGCTCTCGGGGAACGGCTCCCGCTTCTTCGACAGCCGCCAGAAGATCGGCACCGGGTGGAACATCATGAAGCAGTTCCTCGCCGTCGGCGACCTCAACGGGGACCGCCGCGGCGACATCCTCGCCATCGACACCTCGGGCTCGCTGTGGCTCTACCCCGGCCGCGGCGACTACAAGGTCTCGGGCCGCACGCGGATCGGCACCGGCTGGTCGTCCTACACGATCATCACGACCGGCGACTGGGACGGTGACAGCCGCGCGGACATCATCGCCCGCGACCGCTACGGCAAGCTGTGGCTGTACCCGGGCAACGGCCGTGGCGGGGTCCTCTCCCGCAAGCAGATCGGGAGCGGGTGGCAGATCTTCAGCGTCATCGTCGGCCCGGGCGACTGGGACTACGACGGCCACCCCGACCTCATCGCCCGCGACCGCTACGGCACGCTCTACCTCTACCCCGGCAAGGGCAACGGAGGCTTCGCGGCCCGGAAGGTGCTGGGCCGCGGCTGGAACGCGCGCAACGGCTTCGCGGCCACCGAGGTGTGGGGTGGGCTCAACGCCCTCTTCGCCCGCACCCTGGACGGGACCCTCCTCGACTACGACAGCGTCGGGGACGGCGTGATGCTCGGCAGCGACATCTACGTCGCCGGCACCGGGTGGAGCTCGTACACGATCACCGGCTGACCTCGGGCAGCACGCGGACGGGCCGGGCACCGATGAGGTGCCCGGCCCGTTCGTCGTCAGCGCCGGGTCACTCCCCGCGCAGCAGGTGCCAGAGGTGCCCGTGCTGCTCGCGGTCGGTGAGCTCGGGGAGCACCTCGCGCTCGAAGAGCTGGACGCCGGAGAGGTCGTAGGCCTGCTCGACGAAGTACGTGATGGCGTAGGTCATCCCGCGCTGCTCGAGGTCACGGAGCGCCTCGAGCACCTGCTCGGGGGTGCCGACGAGCGGCCCGTCCTCGAAGGACTTCACGGTCGACTCGACGACGTCGTCGGGCAGCCCGGCGGAGGTGTAGTGGTCGCGGATCCACCCGATCCGCTCGCGCACCTCGCGCTCGTCCCGCCCGATGACGACGTTGAAGTTGGCGCTGCGGACGATCTCGGCGGGGTCGCGGCCGATGTCGCGGCAGTGCTGGTCGAGCACCTCGGACTTGTGCGTGAACTCCTCGGGCATCCCGGAGAAGTTCGTGTAGTCGGCGTACTCGGCGGCGATGCGGAGGGTCTTGCGCTCGCCCCCGCCGGCGATCCACAGCGGGATCCCGTTGCCCCGGCTGCCCGGCTGGGTCGTGCCCTGCAGCGGCTGCGGGAAGCACATCGCGCCGTCGACCTGGTAGTGGTCGCCGTCGAGCGTGGCCCGGCCGGTGGTCCACATCTGCCGCATGATGTCGACGCCCTCGCGGAGGCGGGCGAGCCGCTCGCCGGCCCCGGGGAAGCCGTACCCGTAGGCGCGCCACTCGTGCTCGTACCAGCCCGCGCCGATACCCATCTCGAGACGCCCCTCGGACACCGCGTCGACCGTCGCGGCGACCTTCGCGAGGTAGGTCGGCTCGCGGTACGACATGCACGTGCACATCTGGCCCAGCCGCACGCGCCCGGTGACCCCGGCGAACGCCGCCATGAGGGTCCACGCCTCGTGCACGGCCGCCTCGGTGGGCCGCGGCACGGGGTGGAAGTGGTCGTAGACCCAGATCGAGGCCCAGTCCTCGATGCCGTCGGCGCGCCGGGCCAGTCCCGCCATGACGCCCCAGTGCTGGTCGGCGTCGATGCCGGCGAGGTCGTGGCGCCAGCCCTGCGGGATGAACAGTCCGAACTTCATGCGGTCTCCTCGCGGTGTGGGTTTCCCCGATCATGCCGCACGCCGCGGGGGCCCTCGCGGTCAGTGGCCGGCCGAGACCTCCGGCAGGGTGCGCGCCGCGAGCACCCCCACGAGCCCCAGCCCACCGAGGAAGGTCAGGGCCACGGTGACGCCGAGCACGGCCAGGCCGGCGGTCGCCGCACCGACGACGAGCAGCAGCACCCCCATCGCCGTGTTCGCCACCGCGACGTACTCGGTGCGGCGGTCCCCGGCGGCCATGTCGACGACATAGGTCTTGCGGCCCACCCGGACGCCGACGTGCACGAGGGAGACGACGAAGAAGGCCGTCGCGAGGACCCATCCCGGGGCCGTGCCCCCGCCGAGGGCGAGCAGCCCGGCCACCGCCAGGACGACGACCGAGGCCACGGCCGCCCCCACGGCCATGAGGGTGCGCGAGGAACGGTCCGCCGCGGCGCCCGACACCCGACCCCCGAGGACGGAGGCCAGTCCGGCGGCGACGACGAAGGAGCCGAGCCCCGAGAGCGGGGCGTCGCCCGAGTCAGCGGACGCGGACACGAGGAACGGCGGCGCGAGCGCGGAGACGAGCAGGAGCCCCCGGACGAGGACGAAGCGACGGAACGCCGCGTCGTCGCGCACCAGCCGCCACGCCGGCCCCGCCCAGCCGCCGTCGGACCCGGCGTCGGAACCCTCGGCGCCGACCTCGGGGTCCTCGTCGGGCTCACGGACCCGGGTGTACACGGCCAGCGCGAGCACCCAGGCCAGCGCCGCTGCGACCAGGAGGGTGGCGAGCAGACCGGGTCCGACGTCGCCGCCGAGGAGTCGCAGCGCGAGCCCCAGGCTCAGGGCCACCACACCGGACGCGACGGTCGCGATGCCGTTGACCCGGCCACGCTGCCCCTTCGGCACGGTGCGTCCGAGGACGTCCTTCCCCGCGAGCGAGCACAGCGAGCGCGCGAGGGAGAACACGCCCAGCGAGGCGACGACGAGCACGCCCGCCAGGACGCCCGAGGCCCAGGCCGCCGTCGCCGCGAGCCCGGCGGTGGCCGCGGCCTGGCCGGCGGCGCCGAGCACCCACACCCGCGTCCGGCGGCGCTGTCCCGTCACCCAGGGGGCCAGGGCCGCCTGCGGGAGCATCGACCCGGACTCGCGCACCGGGACGAGGAGGCCGACGAAGCCCGCGGGCGCCCCGAGCGCGGCGAGCAGCCACGGGAGGACCGTCTTGGCGGCGACCACCTGGTCGCCCGCGGACTGCAGCGAGGTCGCGGCGACCTGGCGCAGCCCGTTCGCGGAGACGACCGGGTCGGCCGCCTCGCCGACGAGACGGCGGTACCACGTCTGGGCCGGCGAGCCGGTCGCGTCCCTGGAGGAGCTCACCGGGCCACGGTAGAGGCCGCCCTGCCGAAGCCCCTCGGCGGGATCCGGCGCGCCCGTAGGCTGCCACCGTGGCCCACACCATCTGCGTCGTCGGTACGTCCTACGTCGGTCTCTCGCTCGCCGTCCTGCTGTCCCGTGAGCACGACGTCATGGCGTACGACATCGACGCGTCCCGCGTCGAGATGCTGCGCGAGGGGCGCAGCCCGATCTCCGACCCCGACATCGAGGCACTGCTCACGGAGGGCTCGCTCCGGCTCCGGGTGACCACTGACCGCGAGGAGGCCTACCGCGGAGCCGAGTTCGTCATCGTCGCCACCCCGACGAACTACGACGAGCGGACGAACTTCTTCGACACGAGCAGCGTGGAGCAGGTCGTCGCGGACATCCGGGAGATCGAGCCGCGGGCGACGGCGGTCGTGAAGTCCACGGTGCCGGTCGGGTTCACCGCGGCGCTGCGCGAGCGGCTCGGCACCGAGCGCGTGCTCTTCTCGCCGGAGTTCCTCCGCGAGGGGCGGGCGCTCCACGACAACCTCCACCCCTCCCGGATCGTCGTCGGGGACCGCGGGCCGGCGGGCGAGGCCTTCGCCCGGCTGCTCGCCGATGCCGCGGTCGACACGGACGTCCCGGTGCTGCTCACCGACAGCACCGAGGCGGAGGCCATCAAGCTCTTCGCCAACACCTACCTCGCCATGCGGGTCGCGTTCTTCAACGAGCTCGACACCTACGCCGCCACCCACGGCCTCGACACCCGCCAGATCATCGACGGCGTGGGCCTCGACCCGCGGATCGGGACGCACTACAACAACCCGAGCTTCGGCTACGGCGGGTACTGCCTCCCCAAGGACACCAAGCAGCTGCTGGCGAACTACGCCAACGTGCCGCAGACCCTGATCCGGGCCATCGTCGACGCCAACACCACCCGCAAGGACTTCGTGGCGACCGACGTGCTGGCCCGCTCGCCCCGCGTCGTCGGCATCCACCGGCTCATCATGAAGTCGGGCTCGGACAACTTCCGCAGCAGCAGCGTCCAGGGCGTCATGAAGAGGATCAAGGCCAAGGGCATCGAGGTCCTCGTCTTCGAGCCCGAGCTCGACGCCGACTCGTGGTTCGGCTCGCCCGTGGTCTCCCTCGAGGAGCTCAAGCGGCGGTGCGACGTGATCGTCGCCAACCGCGTCACCCCCGACCTCGAGGACGTCGTCGACCGCGTCTACACGCGCGACCTCTTCGGTGGCGACTGAGCCGGGCGGCCCGGCATCCTCCTCGACGCGCCCCGGAGGGGCATGATGTCGACCATGGGCGCCCTCAAGCACCAGAACGACCCCGACCTCATCCGCGAGCTGCTCATGGACCCGGGCATCTGGGTCGTCGTCGGACTCTCCTCCAACGAGCGACGGCCCGCGTGGTCGGTCTCCCGGTGGATGACCTTCGAGCTCGGGACGCCGATCATCCCCGTGCACCCGAAGGCCGAGACCGTCCACGGCGCCCGCGGCTACGCCTCGATCGCCGACATCCCGGACCAGGACCTCAAGGTGATCGACTGCTTCGTCAACGCCTCGAAGGTCGGGGCCGTCGTCGACGAGGCGATCGAGCACAAGGACCGCCTCCTCATCGACGCGATCTGGATGCAGGTCGGCGTCATCGACGAGGCGGCTGCCGAACGGGCCCGCCGTGCCGGGCTCGACGTCGTGATGGACACCTGCCCCAAGATCGAGTGGCCCAGGATCCGCCGCGACGGCATGCAGCGCTGAGCGCCGGCCCGGGACGCGGCTCACGGCGAGCGCTTATATCGTGGGTGACCGGACGGTCGGTCCCGGCCTCCCCCAGCGTCCACGAGCTCGAGAGGCCACCACCCGCCGTGCGAATCCTGCGCCACGACACCCTCCAGTCCCTGTCGGTCGTCCAGGACGGGGACTCCCTGGAGGTCGGGCTCCACTGTCGCGACGGCGTCCGCGTCCTGGGACTCTCCGTCGTGGCCCGGGGCGGTGAGGGCCGGACCCTGTGGTCCGAGGAGCTCGCGGCCACGCCGGCCGCGCGCGTCGGCGTCCCCCTCTCGGAGGTCGGTGCGCGCGCCGACGAGGACTTCCCGGCCATCGTCCGCGCCCCCCGGCCCGGCGCCCCTGCCGTCGCCCTGCTCGACCTCGTCGTGACGCTCGAGGCCGACGACGACGACGGCACCGTCAGCGTCGGGCGCGGCGACTACCGGGCGCTCCCGATCCGCCACTCGTCGTTCACCGCGTCCCGGCCGGTGCGCGTGCCCGGCGGCGTCATCACGCCGTACCTGCGCCGTGGCGGGAGCCTCAGCCTCGCGTACGCCCGCTCCGAGCCACCGGTGACCGGCTCGGGGCAGGTCACGGCGGTGCACGCCGGCGACGACGCCTGGGAGGTCAGCGGCGTCCTCGACACCCGGAGCCACGCGGTGACCGGCGGCGAGCTCGTCCTCGTGACCCGACGCACCGGCGACCGGATCGTCCTCCGCACCGAGGTGACACCTGACGTCGCCCCCGACGAGGTCGCCGAGGCCCGGCGGACCCGGTTCACCGCGCGGGTCGGGCCCGAGGACCTCATGCCCCGCCTGGACCGCCCCGAGTTCCTCGACGCCGTGTTCGTCGCGGACGTGGCCCACCACGAGCAGCGGGCCGAGATCCGGGTCCGCCAGGTCACCCGGAGGATGCGGTTGGCCATGCCGGCCTCGGTCCTGTCCGACGGCGAACGGGCCGGCGAGCTCCGGGCCTACCGCACCTTCAAGTCCGGTGCCCTGGCCTTCGAGTTCCGCCCGCTGGACGTGGCGGCCGTCGACCTCGCGCGCACCCCTGCCCGCTCCGCGCTGCGGCTGCGGTGGCAGACCCGGAAGCGCCCCGTGTGGCTCGTCGGGGAGCGACCGGACACGGCGCAGGACACCGGCATCGCGCTCTACCGCTACCTCCGCGAGGAGCACCCGGAGATCGACGCGCGCTACGTCATCTCGGCCGACTCCCCGGACCGCGCGGCGCTCGAGGGCGACCCGGGGCTCCTGACCTTCGGGAGCCGCGAGCACGTCGAGGCCACCCTCGCCGCCCGCCGCATCCTCTCCTCCCACCACACCGACTACCTGCTGGCGACCCGCAACCCCGCGTTCCAGCGGGCCGTGCGGGCCCGTCGCGTGTTCCTCCAGCACGGGGTCATGGGGACCAAGAACATGGTCGCCAACTACGGCTGGTCCGCCCCCGGGTTCAGCGCCGACGCGTTCGTCGTCAGCTCGGAGCGGGAACGCCGGATGATCGTCGAGGACTTCGGCTGGCCCGAGGACCGGGTGGTCGTCACGGGGCTCTCGCGCCACGACCGGCTCTTCGAGGACCACGCCCCGCCGGAGCGGCGGCTGCTCATCATGCCGACCTGGCGGGACTGGCTCAAGGGGCCCGAGGACGTGCTCGGCAGCGAGTTCCACGAGCGCTGGCAGGGCGTCCTGCACTCGCCGGAGTTCTGGGCCTTCCTCGATCGCCACCAGCTGTCGGCGGACCTGTACCTGCACGCGAACATGCAGCCCTACGCCGACCTGTTCGACCTCTCCCACGTCACCGTCGTCCGGCACGGTGACGTCGCGATCCAGGACCTGCTCCTGCGGTCGACGATGATGCTCACCGACTTCACGAGCGCCGCCATCGACTTCTCCTTCCTCGACCGCCCCGTCGTGTACTACCAGTTCGACCGCAGCCGCTTCCTCGGCAAGCGTCCCTCCCACTTCGACCTCGACGAGGAGCTGCCGGGCGAGATCGTGGCGACCCGGGCAGAGATGCTCGACGAGCTCGAGGCCGCCGCGGACCGCGGGTTCACGATCACACCCGAGGCGAGACGCAAGTCCGCCGCCCTCCTCGCGCACCGCGACACCGGGGCCCGCGAGCGCATCGTCGCAGCGGCGGTCCGGGCCCCCCACCGCCGCCTCGACCCCCCGGCTCTGCGCGACGCCGTGGGCTCCGCCCGGCGGCTCTGGACGCGCGCCACGACGCGCGGTCGCGTCGGCGCCGCCCGTCGCCGGGCCCTCGCGCCCGTGGGGCGAGCGCTGTTCGGTGTGGCCGGCCGCCTCCCGCGGTCGCGGGTGGTGGCCTTCGAGAGCAACATCGGCCAGGACATGGGCGACAGCCCGGGCGCCATCCAGCGCGAGATCGTCCGGCGCGGGCTGCCCGTCGACACCGCGTGGGTGCTCGACCCGTCGCTGCCGGCTCCCGAGGGGGTCCGCGTCCTGCCGCGGCAGTCGCTGCGCCACCTCTGGGCGATGGGCCGGGCCCGGGTGTGGGTGAGCAACCAGAACATGCCGGCCCTGGTGCCGCGGCCCCCGCGGACGTTCTACGTCCAGACCTGGCACGGGACCCCGCTCAAGCGGATGCTCCACGACCTCGATGCCGTCGTCGGCCGGGACGCCGGCTACGTCGGCCGGGTGGACCGGATGATCGGCGAGTGGAGCGTCCTGCTGTCCCCGGGCCCGTGGGCCACGGAGCGGTTCCGCTCGGCCTTCCGCTACGACGGCGACGTCATCGAGGAGGGCTACCCCCGCAACGACGTCCTCGCGACCGCGCCGGCGGAGCGCGCCACGGCCGTCCGCAGACGTCTCGGGCTGGCCCGCTCCAAGAAGGTGCTCGTCTACGCCCCGACCTTCCGCGACGACCAGCGGTCCGGCAACCGGTTCACCTTCGCGCTGCCGCTCGACCTCGATGCTCTCGTCCGCCTCGCGGGTGACGAGTACGAGGTCCTCGTCCGGCTGCACCCGGTGGTCCGCGGCAGGGTGCCGTTGCCCTGGGGGGTCCACGAGACCGGCGCCGGCTTCGAGATGGACGACCTGCTGGCGGTCGCCGACGTCCTCGTCACCGACTACTCCTCGGTGATGTTCGACTACTCGGTGCTCGAACGGCCGATGGTGTTCTACGTCCCGGACCTCGACCACTACCGCGACGACCTGCGGGGCTTCTACCTCGACTTCGAGGCCGAGGCCCCCGGCCCCCTCGTGCGCACGACCGCCGAGCTGGCAGAGGTCATCCTCGACCCGGCGCGTCTGGAGCAGCACCGGGACGCGGTCCGGGCCTTCCGGGAGCGGTTCGCCCCGCTCGACGACGGCGGCGCCGCGGCCCGGGTGGTCGACGAGCTCCAGCGTCGCGGCGTGCTGCCTCCCGACCCGCGCTGACCACCGGCGCGGACGCGGTCAGCCGCGCCGGCGCTCGCGCAGCGCCGCGCCCTTGGCGTGCGCCTGGTCGCGCAGCGTTGCGCGGAACTCGCCCATCGCGGCGCGCAGGCGCTGCGCCTCGGCGCCCTCCCCGGAGCCGAGGATGCGGGCCGCGAGGAGCCCCGCGTTCCGGGCGCCGCCGACCGACACGGTCGCCACCGGCACGCCCGCGGGCATCTGGACGATCGACAGGAGCGAGTCCATGCCGTCGAGGTACGCCAGGGGCACGGGGACCCCGATGACCGGCAGGGACGTGACGGAGGCGAGCATCCCCGGCAGGTGGGCGGCACCGCCGGCGCCCGCGATGACGACGCGCAGGCCGCGCTCCTCGGCGGAGCGGCCGTACTCGAGCATCTCCTCGGGCATCCGGTGCGCGGAGACGACGTCGACCTCGCAGGCCACGCCGAGCTCCTCGAGGGCGGTGACCGCCGCCTCCATGACCGGCCAGTCGGAGTCCGAGCCCATGACGACGCCGACGACCGGGGTCCCGCTGCTGGACGTGCTCATTCGGTGACCACTCCCGTGAGGTAGTCGGCGGCGTGCCCGGCGCGCTCGCGCAGGTCGGGCAGGTCGTCGCCGGAGAGGTTGACGTGGCCGATCTTGCGACCGGGGCGCACGCCCTTGCCGTACAGGTGGACCTTGACCTCGGGGTCGCGGGCCATGACGTGCCGGTAGGCCGGGTAGAGCTCCGGGTAGTCACCCCCGAGCACGTTGGCCATGACGGTCCACGGCTCGCGCGGGCGCGGCGACCCGAGCGGGAGGTCGAGCACGGCGCGCAGGTGCTGCTCGAACTGGCCGGTCACGGCCCCGTCCATCGACCAGTGCCCCGAGTTGTGCGGCCGCATCGCGAGCTCGTTGACGACGAAGCCGGGGGTTCCGTCCGCGTCCTCGACCTCGAACAGCTCGACCGCGAGGACCCCGGTGACCCCGAGCTCGCCCGCGACGAGCAGGCCCGCCTCGACCACGCGGCCGGCGAGGCCGGCGTCGAGGTCGGGTGCCGGCGCGAGGACCGCGGTGCAGATGCCGTCGGTCTGGACGGTCTCGACGACCGGCCACGCCGCGGCCTGCCCGGACGGGCTGCGCGCGAGCAGGACCGCGAGCTCGCGCCGGAAGGCGACCCGCTCCTCGAGGAGCAGCCCGGTGCCGGCGGAGGCTGCGCGCTCGAGCCAGTCGCCGAGGTCGTCGTCGGCGCCGACCACCCGCACGCCCTTGCCGTCGTACCCGCCGCGCGGGGTCTTGGCGACGACCGGCCAGCCCACCTCGGCACCGAAGGCCGCGACGTCCGCGGCGGTGTCCGCCCGGACCCAGCGGGGGCACGGCACCCCGAGGGCCGTGAGCCGCTCGCGCATCGCGAGCTTGTCCTGGGCGAAGCGCAGGGCCTCGGGCGACGGGTGGACGGGGGTGCCGGTGGCGACGAGGGCCTCGAGGACCTCCGCGGGGACGTGCTCGTGGTCGAAGGTGACGACGTCGCAGGCCGCGGCGAACCGGAGGACGGCGTCGACGTCGGTGTGCGCACCGACCGGCGAGCTGGGCACGACGAGGGCGGCACTGGCGTCCGGGGCCTCGGCGAGGACGCTCAGCGTGACGCCGAGCTCGGCCGCCGGTCCGGCGCACATCCGCGCGAGCTGGCCGCCACCGACGATGCCGACGACGGGGAACCCTCCGGGGGCACGACGTGGGGTGGTCACCCGGCGAGGATAGCCACGCCGCTGTATAGGCTGCGTGGGTGACCGCCCAGGACGCCCCGTCACGAGGGCCGCTCTCCCGAGCCATCGACAGCGCGCGGGGTGCCGTCGACGTCCTCTACCGCGAGGTCATCAAGTTCGGCGTCGTGGGCGCGGTCGCCTTCGTCATCGACCTCGGCCTCGCGAACCTGCTGTGGCACACGGTCCTCGAGGACAAGGTGACGACGGCGAAGATCATCTCCGGCGCCGTCGCCACGCTCGTCGCGTGGCTCGGCAACCGGCAGTGGACCTTCCGCCACCGGCGCAGCCGCAAGGTGCACCACGAGGTGGGCCTGTTCTTCGGCGTCAACCTCGTGGCCCTCGGCATCTCGGCGGTCGCGCTCGCCGTCTCGCACTACGGTCTCGGCTTCACCTCGACCCTCGCCGACAACCTCGCGACCGTCGTCGGCATCGGCCTCGGCACGCTGTTCCGGTTCTGGGCCTACCGCCGGTGGGTCTTCTCGCACGAGCCCCTCTGAGCCGGCGCGCCCGCCTCGACGGCTCGCGCCGTCAGGTCTGGCTGATCGAGAGGAAGAGCGCGAAGACCGGCGGGGTGGCCCGGGCCAGCTCGAGCCGCCCGCCGGCCGCCTCCGCGAGGTCGCGCGCGAGCGAGAGCCCGAGGCCCGATCCCGACGAGGACACCGAGCGCTCGAAGATGTGCGGGGCCATCGCGGCCGGCACACCGTCGCCGGCATCGGTCACCTCGATGACGACCGAGGGCCCGGCCCGCCGGGCGTTGACCTCCACCGTCCCCCGGCCGTAGGCGAGGGAGTTCTCGAGCAGGGTCGTGAGGATCTGGCCGAGGGCGACGGGGGTGGCACGCACGACGAGCCCCCGCTCGCCGCTCACCTTGACGCTGCGGCGTGCCTCGGCGAAGGCGGGCTGCCACTCACGCTGGAGGGAGGCCAGGACCGAGTCGAGGGAGACCGACGGGTTCGCCTCCGCACCGTGCCTCGTCCGGGTCATCAGGTCGTCGACGACCTTGCTGAGCCGCTCGACCTGCCCGATGGCGATCATCGACTCCTCCGCCACGACGGAGAGGTCGTTCGTCACGTTGATCTCCTCCAGCCGCATGAGCAGGGCCGTGAGGGGCGTGCGCAGCTGGTGCGAGGCGTCGGCGGCGAAGTCCCGCTCGGACGCGAGCCGGCGCGCGCCCTGCTGGGCTCCGCGGATCAGTGCGGCGTCGAGCGTGTCGACCTCCTGGATGCCGGAGTCCAGGGCCACCGGACGGTCGCCCGCGCCCAGGCGCTCCACCCGCTGCCGCAGGGTCTCCAGGAGTGCCGCGAGCCGGGAGGCGCTGCGGTCCGCGACCCACACCGACCCGAGGCCGGCGACCGCGAGGGCGACGAGGGCGACGACGCCCGGAGCGATCCAGGAGGCGGGGTCGTCGGCCTCCAGCGGCGGCCGGGTCGCGATGTAGGCCGCGGCGGCGCCCACGCTGAGCGCGGTGACGACGGCAGCTTGCAGGACGACCCCGAGGACGATGCGTCGCACCGGAGGTCAGTCCTCCGGGGCGTCGAACCGGAAGCCCAGACCGCGGATCGTCGTGATGTACCGGGGGTGCGCCGCGTCGTCGCCGAGCTTCCGCCGCAGGACCGAGATGTGCATGTCGAGGGTCTTGGTCGAGCCGTACCAGGCGCTGTCCCAGACGTCGCGCATCAGCTTCTCGCGGGAGACGACCTTGCCGGCGTTGGAGACGAGCACCCGGAGCAGCTCGAACTCCTTGCCCGTGAGCTGGACCTCCTCGCCGCGGAGGAACACCCGCCGGCCGTCGGGGTCGATGTCGAGCAGCGGGTTCTCGTCGGACTCGAGCGGGTCGACGACGCCCCGGCGCAGCAGCGCCCGGGCCCGGGCGAGCAGCTCGGCGAGCCGGAAGGGCTTGGTGACGTAGTCGTCGGCCCCGGCGTCGAGCCCCACGACGGTGTCGACCTCGTCGGCGCGGGCCGTGAGGACGAGCACGGGCACGCTGCTGCCCTCCTGCCGGAGCCGGCGGCACACCTCGAGCCCGTCCATCTTCGGGAGCCCGAGGTCGAGCACGACGAGGTCGGGCTGGCGCAGGGCCCCCTCGAGCGCGGACTCCCCGTCCGTGCACACCTCCACCTCGTAGCCCTCCCGACGGAGGGCACGGGCGAGCGGGTCGGAGATCGCGGGATCGTCCTCGGCGAGCAGCACCTTGGTCATGGGGCGATCGTAGTCACGCCGAGGGGTTCGGCACGGCGGGACGGCGTCCAAGGGGCGCGCGTCGCAGCTCGTGGAGGGTGACGACCCCGATCCCGCGGAGCGTGCGGCGGCGGCGCTCGACCGCCGTGAACCCGGAGACGGCCCCCAGCGCGCGGGCCATCTCCTCGTCGACGTAGACCGTCCCCGAGGGCGTGACGGCGGTGATCCGGCTCGCCTTGTTGACCGTGACCCCGAACACGTCGCCGAGGCGTGAGACGACCCGGCCGTGGGCGAGCCCCACGCGGACCGGCGGCAGCAGCTCGTCCTCGGCCATCGCGTCGACGAGGTCGAGGGCGATGGCGGAGGCCGCCGCGACGTCGGTGTGGACGAAGATCACCTCGTCGCCCACGGTCTTGATGACCCGGCCGCCGTGCTCGGCCACGACGTCGCTCGCCAGCAGCTCGAAGCGCTGCACCAGCCGGGCCAGCTGCCGCTCGCTCATCCGGCGGACGAACGAGGTGAACGACACGAGGTCGGCGAACCCGACGGCCCGCACCGGCGCGGACGGGTCCGAGCGGACCGCAGGGTCGGCGTCGGCGAGCATGCGCTGGATGGCGTTCGTCAGGTGCCGCCGCCAGACGTAGACGAGCAGGGGCTCGATGTCGTCGATGGTGCGCGAGAGCAGGTTCGCGGCGTCGGCGGCGATCCGCGGCTCGGGGACGGACCGGGTGTCCTTGCCCTCGTGGTCGTCGCCGTCGTCCGGCGTCAGCGACTCCGCGACCAGCTGGGTCTGCCAGACCGCGAGCCGGTCGGCGGTCCGGGCGAAGGCGCGGGTCATCCCGAGCGCCAGCTCCTCGCTGACCTGGCCCCGATGGACCATGTCCGTGATCCGCCGCAGGGCCTCGCGGTCGGCCTCGGTGAACATCGCCTCGTCGTCCTCGACCACCTGGAAGCCCATGGCGTGCCAGAACCGCCGCGCCGCGGCGGGGTCGACGCCCGCACCCTCGCTGACCTCGGCCCGGGCCATCGACGCGGACCTGCCGAGGAGGGAGCGCTCGATGCGCTCCGCGAGGTCGTCGGCGGCCGGGTCGCGCGGCGGGACGTGCGGGACGGGGTCGCCCGGAGCGTGCTCGTCCGACATCCCACCTCCTCGCTCAGCGCGACCGGACGTGGACGACGTCCCCGGCAGAGACGCTCGTCGTCCCGCCGTCGGTGCGCACGGCCAGTCTGCCCTCCCCGTCGACGGCTGTCGCCCTGCCCAGCCGCACGGACCCGTCGGGGGCGTGGACCTCGACGTCCCGGCCGATGGTCCCGCAGGCGTCCCGGTAGGCGGCCACGGCCGGTCCGGTGGGACCGGTGTCCTCCCGGAGCACGGCCGCGAGGTGGTGGAGGTAGGACTCCAGCAGGGCCGTCCGGTCGGTGCCGGGGGCCCCGGCCGCACGCAGCGAGGTGGCGGTGTCGAGCGGCAGCTCCTCCCGGGGGGTGTCGACGTTGACGCCCGCGCCGACGACGACCCCCGACGGGGTCCACTCGCACAGCAGCCCCGCGAGCTTGCGGTCGCCGTCGTCGGGCACGAGGACGTCGTTGGGCCACTTGAGCGCCGTGCGGACGCTCGTGACCTCCTCGACGGCCCGGTGGAGCGCCAGCCCGGCGAGGAGCGGCACCCAGGAGGCGCCGGAGGGCGGCACGGGCACGAGGACGGAGACGGCCAGCGACGTGCCGGGCGTGGTGGTCCAGGCCCGGCCGAGGCGTCCGCGCCCCGACTCCTGGACGTCGGCGACGACGACCCGCCAGGGACGGGGGTCGGACCGGACCTCGTCGTTGGTCGACCCGACGCGGTCGTGGACCTCGACGGGCAGCCACGGGTCGCCGGGTGTGACGGACACCGCGCCCAGCGGTCGGTCGGGGGGCTTCTCCTGCACGAGCACAAGGCTAGAGTCGGCGCATGTCGACGAGCGACCTGCACTCCATCGGTGGTACCGACGTCCCGGCCGACATCGACACCTCGACGACGGCCGGCAAGCTGGCCGACCTCAAGCGCCGGGTGGCCGAGGTCGCGAACGCCGGGTCCGAGCGCGCCGTCGAGAAGCAGCACGCCCGCGGGAAGAAGACCGCCCGCGAGCGGCTCGAGCTGCTCCTCGACGAGGGCTCCTTCGTCGAGATGGACAAGTACGCCCGGCACCGCTCGGTCTCGTTCGGGCAGGACAAGAACCGCCCGTACGGCGACGGCGTCGTCACCGGCTACGGCACCGTCGACGGCCGGACCGTCGCGGTGTTCGCCCAGGACTTCACGGTCTTCGGCGGCTCGCTGGGCGAGGTCTTCGGCGAGAAGATCTGCAAGGTCATGGACTTCGCGATGAAGGTCGGCTGCCCGGTCGTCGGGCTCAACGACTCCGGCGGGGCGCGCATCCAGGAGGGCGTCGTCAGCCTCGGGCTCTACGGCGAGATCTTCCGCCGCAACGTCCACGCGAGCGGGGTCATCCCCCAGATCTCGCTCATCATGGGCCCCTGTGCCGGCGGGGCGGTCTACTCCCCCGCGGTCACCGACTTCACGGTGATGGTCGACCAGACCTCCCACATGTTCATCACCGGCCCGGACGTCATCAAGACCGTCACCGGCGAGGACGTCGGCTTCGAGGAGCTCGGCGGAGCGCGCACCCACAACACGAAGTCCGGTGTGGCGCACTACATGGGCACCGACGAGGACGACGCCGTCGAGTACGTCAAGGCGCTGCTGTCGTACCTGCCGAGCAACAACATGGACGACCCGCCGGTCTTCGGCGAGGAGAACGACCTCGAGGTCAGTGCCGACGACCGCTTCCTCGACACGATCATCCCGGACTCCCCCAACGTGCCGTACGACATGCACGACGTCATCACCCGCATCCTCGACGACGGTGAGTTCCTCGAGGTCGCGCCCCTGTTCGCCCCGAACATCATCACGGGGTTCGGGCGGGTCGAGGGCCGGTCGGTCGGGGTCGTCGCGAACAACCCGATGCAGTTCGCCGGCACGCTCGACATCGACGCGTCCGAGAAGGCGGCCCGGTTCGTGCGCACCTGCGACGCGTTCAACGTCCCCGTGCTCACCTTCGTCGACGTGCCCGGCTTCCTGCCCGGCACCGACCAGGAGTGGGACGGCATCATCCGCCGCGGCGCCAAGCTCATCTACGCGTACTCCGAGGCGACCGTGCCGCTCGTCACCGTCATCACCCGCAAGGCCTACGGCGGCGCGTACGACGTCATGGGGTCCAAGCACCTCGGCGCCGACATCAACCTCGCGTGGCCGACCGCGCAGATCGCCGTCATGGGCGCGCAGGGCGCGGTGAACATCCTCTACCGCAAGGAGCTGAAGAAGGCCGGCGAGAAGGGCGAGTCGGTCGAGGAGGCGCGCGCGTCGTTCATCAAGCAGTACGAGGACGCGCTGGCCAACCCCTACGTCGCCGCCGAGCGCGGGTACATCGACACCGTCATCACGCCCTCGAACACCCGGATGAACGTCACGAAGGCGCTGCGGGCGCTGCGCACCAAGCGCGAGACGCTGCCGCCCAAGAAGCACGGCAACATCCCGCTCTGAGGGGACAGCGATGACGGACACCCAGCAACTGCCCGCGATCCGGGTCCTCGGCCCCGCGACGGCCGAGGAGGTCGCCGCGGTCGTCGGCGTGCTCCTCGCCTCCGGGGGTGCGGACGAGCGGGCCCCCGAACGTCCCGTGTCGCAGTGGGCCTCCCGCGCGGCCGCGGTGCACGCCCCGGTCCAGCACGGCCCCGGCGCCTGGCGCGCCACCCTCCGCCACTGACCCGGACCGCCGGACCGCCGGCACCCCTCGCACCCCCGTACACGAACCGACGAATGTGTCACTTCGTGTACGCCTGTCCCTCGCACCCCCGTACACGAACCGACGAATGTGTCACTTCGTGTACGCCTGTGGATGACGCGCCGGCGGACCGGCTCGTCTTTGCCAGTCTCAGGGGATGACCGAGGACCCGAGACCGCTCACGTGGCCGTTCCTGCGCTCCGAGGCGCGCACCCTCGGAGTGTCGGCGCGGGCACTGCGAGGCTCCGCATACCGGCCGGTCCTGCACGGTGTCCTGGTCGACGCCCGGGTCCCCGACACGCTCGTGACGAGAGCGCGGGCCGCCCTGCTCGTCTCCCCCGAGGGCGGTGTGGTGAGCCACTGGACGGCGGCTCGTCTCTGGGGCGGTCGCGTGCCCGACAACGACTTCGTGCACGTCGCCTTCATGCGGCGGGTGCGCTTCCGCGTCCACGGGGTGAAGCCGCACTGCTTCCGCCACCGGCTGGACGTCAGGCAACGTCACGGGCTGCCCGTGACCTCGCCCGCACAGACGTTCTGCCACATGGCTCGGTTCCTGGGCCTCGTCGACCTCGTGGCGCTCGGCGACAGTCTCGTCCGCAAGGGTCGCTGCACCCCCGACGATCTGCGCGCCTACGCCGGGGGCTGGCCCGGACAGTTCCACACCGAGTGCGTCGACGCGGCACGCCTCGTGCGTGAGCGCGTCGACTCCTCGCCCGAGACTGCGCTCCGCCTCCTGATGGTCCTGGCCGGCCTACCGGAGCCGGAGGTCGACATCCGCATCCGGGACGCGGACGGGGCCATCCGCTTCCGTATCGAGCTGGGCTACGAGGACGTTCGGCTCGCGATCGAGTACGACGGTCGATGGCACCTCGACGGTGAGCAGCCCGCGAAGGACGCCGCCCGGCGCGAGGAGCTCGGGCGGGACGGGTGGACCTTCGTCCTGGTGACCGGGGATGAGCTGTACGGCGACGCCGAGCTGCTCCTGACGCGGCTGGTCGCTGCGCTGCGCGAGCATGGCATCCACGTTCCCGACGTCCTGTCGTCAGCCTGGCGACCGCACTTCCGCGTCGTCCGGATCGCCGCCTGACCGCGGTTCCCGCGCACGGTGCGGCGCTGGACGGTGTACACGAAGTGACACATTCGACGATTCGTGACCGGTCGGGAGGTCCGTGCCGCCCTGGCGGGTGTACACGAAGTGACACATTCGACGATTCGTGACCGCTCAGGGGGTGGTGCGGCGGGCCAGCGCCCGGGCGAGGTCGGCGTGGTCGCGCGCGCCGAGGACCTCGGCATCGAGCACCCGCCGGGCCGCGCCGTCGTCGCCGAGGAAGGCGCGCAGCGCGAGGGGCACCGTGATGCCGTGTGCCGGCCGGTCGAGGACCGCCACCTCGTCGCCGACCGTGATGGTGCCGGGATCGACGACGGCGAGGTAGGCACCCGGGCGTCCGTGCTCGGCGAACCGCCGCACCCACCCCCTCTCCCCCATCCACGCGGCGAAGTTCGCGCAGGGGATGCGCGGCCCGGAGACCTCGAGCAGCACCTCCCCGACCTGCCACCGCTCCCCGAGGAGCGCACCGTCGACGTCGAGACCCTCGGTCGTGAGGTTCTCGCCGAACAGCCCGTCGCGCAGCTCCCGGCCGAGCTCCTGCCCCCACCAGTCGAGCTCCTCGCGTGCCACGGCGTAGACGGCCTGGTGCGACCCACCGTGGTGCCGCCGTGCCACGACGTCGTCCCCCACGACACCGCTGCCGAGCCCACCGGACTTCGGCCCGGGGTCGCGGACCTCGACCGAGCGCATGGGTCGCTTGTCGATGGCGGAGGTCCTCCCCCGGGCCCCGATGCCCTCGCGCGGGCTGCCGACGTTGACCGACCGGATGCGTGCTGTCACCCGTCGAGGGTAGGCCGGGAAATCCGCGGGTGGTCGTGCCGTCACCTCCGGTAGCGTCCCGGAGGTGACCGAGCCGAGCAGCACGCGCCAGCCCACCTCCGTCGACGCGATCGCCGACGCCCACTTCGACGCCGTGATCGCCCTGAGCCCGATCGAGGCCACCTACATCGGCGTCCCGGGCCACGAGGGCGAGCTCGACGACCTCTCCCCCGCGGGCTACGCCGCCCACGCGGACCTCGCCCGGCAGACCCTGGCCCGCCTCGACGCCGCCGACCCGCTCGACGACGTCGACCGCGTCACGGTCGCCGCGATGCGGGAGCGCCTCGGGCTCGTCGTCGAGACCCACGAGGCCGGGTACGACCGGATGGAGCTCAACGTCATCGCCTCGCCGCTCCAGTCGTGCCGCGACGTCCTCGACCTCATGGCCACCGACACCCAGGAGGACTGGGCGACGATCGCGACCCGCCTCGCCGAGGTCCCCCGGGCCCTGGAGCAGTACCTCGGCACGCTCCGCGAGTCGGCGGACCGCGGCCTGGTCACCCCGAGGCGCCAGGTGGAGTCCTGCATCCGGCAGTGCGAGGACCTCACGAGCAGCGACGGCTTCTTCGCGAGCTTCCTCGCCGGCGCGAGGGCCGCCGACGCCCCGCTCGAGGAGTCCGTCGCCGCCGACCTCCGGCGCTCGGTGGAGGGCGCCGCGGCCGCCTACCGGGAGATCGGCGAGGGCCTGGGGCGCCACCTGCTCGACCGCGCGCCCGCCTCGGACGCCGCCGGTCGCGAGCGCTACCAGCTCGCCTCGAGGGACTTCCTCGGGGCCACGGTCGACCTCGAGGAGACCTACGCCTGGGGTCAGGAGGAGCTCGCCCGCATCACCGCAGACATGGAGCGCACCGCCGCCCGGGTCCTCCCCGGTGCAACGGTCGCGGAGGCCGTCGAGCACCTCGACCACGACGAGGCGTACCTCCTCCGGGGCACCGAGGCCCTGCGCGAGTGGATGCAGGAGCGTGCCGACGAGGTCATCCGGGACCTGGCCGACACGCACTTCGACATCCCCGAGCCGGTGCGCACGATCGAGTGCCGCATCGCCCCGACCCAGACGGGCGGCATCTACTACACCGGCCCGAACGACGACTTCACCCGGCCCGGCCGGATGTGGTGGTCGGTCCCCAAGGGGGTCACCGAGTTCGGCACGTGGAAGGAGCTGACGACCGTCTACCACGAGGGCGTCCCGGGCCACCACCTCCAGGTCGGCCAGACCGTCTACCGCCACGAGCTGCTCAACCGCTGGCGACGGATGATGTGCTGGGTGAGCGGCCACGGCGAGGGCTGGGCGCTGTACGCCGAGCGGCTGATGGCCGAGCTCGGCTACCTCGACGACCCGGGCGCCTACCTCGGGATGCTCGACGCGCAGTCGCTGCGCGCGGCCCGGGTGGTCATCGACATCGGGGTCCACTGCGAGCTGGAGGCACCGGCCGAGGTCGGTGGCGGGGGCTGGACCTACGAGAAGGCGTGGGACTTCCTCACCCGTCACGCGAGCAACGACGAGGGCACCCTCCGCTTCGAGCTCGACCGCTACCTCGGCTGGCCGGGCCAGGCTCCCAGCTACAAGGTCGGCGAGCGACTCTGGCTCCAGATGCGCGACGAGGTGGCGGCCCGCGAGGGAGACGCGTTCTCGCTCAAGGACTTCCACCGCCGCTCCCTCGACGTCGGCTCGGTCGGCCTGGACGTGCTCCGCGAGGCCGTGCTCCGCACGAGCTGACCGAGGCGGGCCGCGCCCGGTGGTCCGGCGCGCCCGGGGGGTGACGCGGCCCCCCGCGCGGGACCATACTGGCGATACCGTGGCCCGCAGGACGCGGAGGGGAGGACACATGCCCCGAGCACGAGGGCGCCGACCCGCCGGGAGCAACACGCGGGAGACGATCGCCGCCGCCGCCAAGCACCAGTTCGCCGACCTGGGCTACCCCCGCACGACGCTGCGCGCCATCGCCCGCGAGGCCGACGTCGACACCCGGCTGGTCACCCACTACTTCGGCAGCAAGCAGAACCTCTTCATCAGCGTCGTCGACTTCCCGTTCGACCCCGAGGCGCTCGCCGAGGGTGTCCTCAGCGAGGGCCCGGAACGTGCCGGGCACCGGCTCGCCCGGCTGACGGTCCAGACCCTCGACGACCCCGATGCGCGCCAGTCGATGACCAGCCTCCTGCGGGCCGCGGCATCCGAGGACGAGGCGGCCTTCCTCGTGCGCCGCATCCTCACCGACCGGATGCTCACGCCCCTGGCCCGCCTCCTCGGCGGGGACCGGCCCGAGCTGCGGGCGGCCCTCATCGGCGTCCAGCTCACCGGTTACCTCTTCGCGCGGTACGTCGTGGAGCTGCCGGGGATCAGGGAGGCCGGTGTCGACGAGCTGGCGGAGGCGATCGGTCCGGTCATGCAGCACTACCTCCTCGGTCCGCTCGGCGAGCCCCTGCCCGCCTGAGCAGGACCACCGCGAGACGGGACTCCGCGTGAGGGTGCCCGAGGGGCGAGAATCGTCCCCGTGGAGCCCGCCGTGCTCGTCGTCGCCATCGTCCTCGTCGTCATCGTCGTCAGCCGCCTCGCCGCACCCCGTGGCGTGCCGGTCCCGATCGCGCTGCTCGGCGTCGGCGCGATCCTCTCCGCCGTGCCCGGGGTGCCCGAGGTGCGGCTGTCGCCCGAGGTCGTGCTCTTCGGACTGCTCCCTCCCCTGCTGTACTCGGCCGCGCTGTCGAGCTCGCTCGTCGACATCCGCACCTACCGGTCGAAGATCCTCAGCCTCTCCGTGGGGCTCGTGCTCTTCACGGCCGTCGGGGTCGGGCTCGTCGTCTGGTGGCTCCTGCCGGTCTCCTTCCCCCTCGCCCTGGCCCTCGGGGCGATCGTGGCCCCACCGGACGCCGTCGCGGCGACGGCCGTGGCCCGACGGATCGGGCTGCCGCGGAAGATCACGACCATCCTCGAGGGCGAGTCCCTGCTCAACGACGCGACCGCCCTGGTCTCCCTGCGCACCGCGCTGGCCGCCGCGGGGCTGAGCGCCCACGGGGTCGGTGTCGCCCCCGACGCGGTGAGCATCGGCTCGGTGTCACTCGACCTCGTCGTCGCGGCCGTCGGGGGCGTCGCCGTCGGCGTGCTCGCCTTCGTCGTCGTCGGGTGGCTCCGGCGACGGCTCACCGAGGTGGCGGCCGACACGGCGCTGTCCTTCATCGCGCCGTTCCTCGCGTACGCCCCGGCCGAGGTCGTCGGCGCCTCGGGCGTCCTCGCCGTGGTGACGGCCGGTCTGCTCCTCGCCTACCGCGCACCGGTCCTGCAGTCCGCGCCGTCCCGGCTCGCGGAGCGGATCAACTGGTCGAGCGTGACCTTCGTCCTCGAGAACGCCGTGTTCCTCCTCATCGGGCTCCAGGTCTGGAGCCTGGTCAGCGACACCCGCAGCGGCGAGCTCGGCACCGGGAGGACGTTCGTCGTCGCCGGCGCCGTGCTCCTCACCGTCCTGGTGCTCCGGCCCGTCTGGCTCGTCGCCCAGGGCATGCTCCAGGTCCTCCTGGGACGGGCCGAACGGCGTGCGATGCTCGGCTGGTCCCTCGTCAGCGGCTGGGCGGGGATGCGCGGCGTCGTCACCCTCGCGGCGGCCCTGACCCTCCCCGAGGACACCCCGATGCGCCCGGAGCTCGTCCTCATCGCCCTCGTCGTCACGGTCGGCACGCTCGTCCTCCAGGGCACGACCCTGCCGACCCTGGCCCGGGCCCTCGACGTCCGCGGCCCGGACCCCCGGGAGGACGCCCTCCAGGAGGCGACCGTCCTCGGCGCGACCACCGGCGCCGGGCTGCGGGCGCTCGAGGACGACCCGGCCGCCGACCCCGACGTCGTCTCGGTGATCCGGCAGCAGGCCACCGACCGGGTCAACCGCAGCTGGGAGCGGCTCGGCACCCTCGGGCCCGGTGAGCGCGAGAGCCCCGCCGAGGCCCGGGCCCGGCTGCGGGTCGAGATGATCCGCACCGAGCGGGCGGAGCTGCTCCGCATCCGGGACGCCGGGGCCGTCGACCACGCGGTGCTCACGAGCGTCCTCGCGCAGCTCGACGCCGAGGAGACCGCCCTCGGCTGGAGCGCGACCCGCACCGCGGGGGTGAGGGACTCCGAGCTGCGCCCGCCCGAGCACGTGTCCGGCGCCTGCGAGCACCTCGCCGACGACGGGGTCCCCCACCCGCCCTCGGAGACCGAGGGGTGCCCGGAGTGCCGCGCCGAGGGCCTCACCTGGGTGCACCTGCGCTCGTGCACGACGTGCGGCCACGTCGGGTGCTGCGACTCCTCGGTGGGCAAGCACGCGACGGCCCACTTCCACGGCTCCGGGCACCCGGTGATGCGCTCCATCGAGCCCGGCGAGGCGTGGCGCTGGTGCTTCGTCGACGAGGTGCTGGGCTGACCGCGGTCGCCCGCGCGGCCTAGCCGAGAGGGCGGTGGCGACCGACGGCGCCGAGGTCGCCGTAGGTGCGCCGGGCCTTCTCGAGGGCCTCGACGTAGCCGGCCCGCCCCTGCGCGCTGCTGTCGACGTCGGCCGGGACGGCGAGCAGGCCGCGGCAGTCGTCGAGGGAGTCGAAGCCGCGCCCGATCATCCACGAGGTCAGGCCGTCGAGGAGGGTCCGCGTGTGCCCGATCCCGTGGCGCACGAGGGCGGAGGCCGTCATCACGACGTCGGCGCCCGCGAGCAGGTAGGCCGCCACGTCCTGCGAGGTCTCGACGCCCGTCGTCGCCCCGAGCGAGGCGTTGACCCGGTGGTGGAGGACGGCGATCCAGGTGCGGGCCAGCCGGGCCTCCGAGGGCGTCGACAGGTCGAAGCTCGTCGTCACCGCGAGGGTCTGGGGGTCGACGTCGGGCTGGAGGTAGCGGTTGAACAGGACCAGCCCGTCGGCGCCGGCACGGTCCAGGCGGACCGCCATCTCCCCGGCGGAGCTGAAGTAGGGGCTCAGCTTGACCACGACCGGCACCGAGACGACCTCACGGACCTGCTCCAGGACGGCGACGTGGAGGTCCTCGACGGCACGGCCCGTCGTCGTCGGGTCGCCCGGCACGACGTACACGTTGAGCTCGATGGCGGCGGCCCCGGCGTCGGCGAGGGCGCGTGCGAAGCGCACCCACCCGCCCGAGGTGCTGCCGTTGAGGCTGGCGATGACCGGGACGTCCACGGCGGACGCGCACTGCTCGACGAGCCGCAGGTGGCGGGTCGCACCACCGGGTTCGGCGGCCGGGGAGGACGGGAAGTACGAGGAGGCCTCGCCGTGGGAGTCCTCGGTCGCATCGGACACCGCGAGGTCGTGGAGCTGCTCACGGGTGACCTGCTCCTCGAACAGCGAGGGCAGGACGACCGCGCCGATGCCCGCGTCGGCGAGCGCTCGGACGCGGTCGACGCTCTGCGTGGCCGAGGACGAGCTCGCGACGAGCGGGTTGCGCAGCCGCAGCCCGAGGTAGGTGGTCGTCAGGTCCGTCATGGGGTTCTCCGTCCGTCGGTTGCGAAGCGGTCGGCTCCGCGGGTCGCCATCTCCTCGTAGGTGGCCCACCGCTGGTCCACGGCCTCCTGGGCGAGGCCGAGCAGGCGCTCGGCCTCCTCCGGGTCGGCGTTGCGGACCATCCGGTAGCGCAGCTCGTTGTAGAGGTAGTCGCCCAGCGGCACGTGCGGCCGCAGCGAGTCGAGCTCGAAGGGGTTGCCGCCGATGGCCCGGACCGCGGGGTCGTAGCGCACGAGCGGCCAGTGGCCGGACGCGACCGCCAGGTGCTGCTGGGTCATCCCCGTGCTCATCTCGATGCCGTGGGCGATGCAGTGGCTGTACGCGATGATGAGCGACGGCCCGTCGTACGCCTCCGCCTCGCGGAAGGCGGTGAGGGTCTGGTGCGGGTCCGCACCCATCGCCACCCGGGCGACGTACACGTTGCCGTAGGCGATGGCCTGGAGGGCGAGGTCCTTCTTGGGGGTGGCCTTGCCCGCCGAGGCGAACTTCGCGACCGCCCCGATCGGTGTCGACTTCGAGGCCTGCCCGCCGGTGTTCGAGTAGACCTCGGTGTCGAGGACGAGGACGTTGACGTCGCGGCCGCTCGCGAGGACGTGGTCGAGCCCTCCGGAGCCGATGTCGTAGGCCCACCCGTCCCCTCCGACGATCCACACCGTGCGGCGCAGGAGGTGGTCGGCGACGCTCCGCAGGTCGGCCACGAGCGGGCCGTCCAGCGCCGCGAGCCGGCGCCCCAGCTCGGCGACCCGTTCCCGCTGCGCCCCGAGCTCCCACTCGCGCACCTGCCCGGCCCCGAGGATGCCGTCGGCCAGCTCGGGGCCGACCTCGTCGCGCAGCTGGGTGAGCCGCTCGCGGGCCATCCGGGTGTGCAGGTCGGCGGCGAGCCGGAGCCCGAGCCCGAACTCGGCGTTGTCCTCGAACAGCGAGTTCGACCAGGCGGGCCCGCGACCCTCGGCGTTGGACGACCACGGGGTGGTCGGCAGGTTGCCGCCGTAGATCGAGGAGCAGCCGGTGGCGTTGGCCACGGTGAGCCGGTCGCCGAAGAGCTGGGTGAGCAGCTTGAGGTAGGGGGTCTCGCCGCACCCGGCGCAGGCCCCGGAGAACTCGAAGAGCGGCTCGAGGAACTGGGTGCCGCGCACGGTGCCGAAGTCGACGCGGGAGCGGTCGTTGACGGGCAGGGTCTCGAAGAACGCGATGTTCCGGCGCTCGGCCCCGAGCACGGGCTCGAGCGGTTCGAGGTTGATCGCCGCGCGGTCCGGCCGGCCGGGTGGGCTCACCGGGCACGCCTCGACGCAGAGCCCGCAGCCGGTGCAGTCCTCGACGTACACCTGGAGCGTGTACCGCGAACCGGGCATGCCGGCGGCGACGAGCGGCGCGGACGGGAAGCCGTCGGGCGCGTCGTCGGTACTCCCCTCCGGGTGGAACCGGGACCGGATGACGCTGTGCGGGCACACGAAGCTGCACGTGCCGCACTGGATGCAGGTGTCGGGGTCCCACTGCGCGACGAGGTCGGAGACCCGCCGCTTCTCGTAGGCCGTCGTCCCGCTCGGGTAGGTGCCGTCGACCGGCATCGCACTCACGGGGAGCGCGTCGCCCCGGCCGGCCATCATCTCGGCCGTCACGTGACGCACGAACTCCGGGGCGTCGGCGGGGACCGTCGCCGGCAGCGGGCGCCCGGTGGTGGGGCCGGCAGGGACCTCGACCTCGTGGAGCGCTGCGAGGGCCGCGTCGACGGCGGCCTCGTTGCGGCGCACCACCTCCGGGCCGCGTCGGCCGTAGGTGTGGCGGATGGCCTCCTTGACGCGCTCGACGGCCTCGGCCCGGGGCAGCACCCCGGACACGGCGAGGAAGCACGTCTGCAGGACGGTGTTGGTGCGGCCGGGGAGCCCGGCCTCCCGCGCGACGGCCGTGGCGTCGACGGAGAAGACCCGCAGCCCCTTGTCGAGGACCTGGCGCTGGACCGGCCCCGGGAGTGCGTCCCACACCGCGTCCGCCGGGTACGGGGCGTTGAGCAGGAGGGTGGCGCCGCGGTCGGCGACCCCGAGGACGTCGACCTTCTCGAGGAGGGAGAACTGGTGGCAGCCGACGAACCGGGCACCGGTGACGAGGTACGGAGCGCGGATCGGGTGCGGGCCGAACCGCAGGTGGGAGACGGTCACCGCACCGGACTTCTTCGAGTCGTAGACGAAGTAGGCCTGGGCGTGGACGTGCTCGTCGGACCCGAGGATCTTGATGGTGTTCTTGTTCGCCCCGACCGTCCCGTCGGAGCCGAGGCCGAAGAACACCGCCCGGAAGGTGTCGGCCTCCTCGATGTCCAGGCCCGGGTCCCAGTCGATGCTCGTGCCCCCGACGTCGTCGGTGATGCCGACGGTGATCCGGCGGCGCGGGTCGGGATGCGCGAGCTCGGCGAACACGCCCGCGACCATCCCGGGCGTGAACTCCTTCGAGGAGAGCCCGTAGCGGCCGCCGATGATCCGGGGGGCGGACCGGCGCTCGCCGCGGTCGACCGCCTCGGCGAGCGCGGCGACGACGTCGAGGTGGAGCGGCTCGCCCTCGGAGCCCGGCTCCTTGGTGCGGTCGAGGACGGCCACGGTACGGACGCTCTCCGGCAGCGCCGCGACGAGCTCGGCGGCCGGGAAGGGCCGGTAGAGCCGGACGTGGACGACCCCGACCCGCTCCCCCTGCCGGACGAGGTGCTCGACGGTCTCGCGCGCGGTCTGGGCGCCGGACCCCATGATGACGACGACCCGCTCGGCCTCCGGGTGGCCGACGTACTCGACGATCCGGTAGGACCGTCCGGTGTGCCGGGCCACCTCGTCCATGACCTCCTGGACGACGCGGGGCACGCGCGCGTGGTACGGGTTGACCGTCTCGCGGGCCTGGAAGTACACGTCGGGGTTCTGGGCGGTCCCGCGGACCGAGGGCCGCTCCGGGCTCATCCCGCGCAACCGGTGCTCGCGCACCAGCGACTCGGGGACCACCGCCCGCAGGACGTCGTCGTCGACCAGCTCGATGGTGTTCAGCTCGTGCGAGGTCCGGAAGCCGTCGAAGAAGTGGACGAACGGGATCCGCGTGCGCAGGGTCGCCGCCTGCGCGACGAGGGCGAGGTCGTGGGCCTCCTGCACCGACGCCGAGGACAGCAGCGCGAAACCGGTCTGGCGCACCGCCATCACGTCGGAGTGGTCACCGAAGATGGACAACCCCTGGGCGGCCAGTGACCGAGCGGCGACGTGGAAGACCGTCGAGGTGAGCTCGCCGGCGATCTTGTACATGTTGGGGATCATGAGCAGCAGCCCCTGCGACGCCGTGAAGGTCGTCGCCAGGGCGCCGCCCTGCAGGGCACCGTGCATCGCGCCCGCGGCACCACCCTCGCTCTGCATCTCCATGACCGTGGGCACGGTCCCCCACACGTTGGGGCGGCCGTGGCTCGACCACTCGTCGGCCAGCTCGGCCATCGTGGAGCTGGGCGTGATCGGGTAGATCGCGCAGAGCTCGTTGAGCCGGTAGGCGGTGGTGGCCGCGGCCTCGTTCCCGTCGATCGTCGCGCGCATCACTCAGGCCTCCGGGACCATCTCGATGGCGTGCACCGGGCACTGCCGGTAGCAGGTGCCGCACCCGGTGCAGCTCTCGTCGTCGAACTCGTACCGCAGTCCCGGTCCGAGCTTGATGACCGCTCCCTCGGGGCAGGCGCCCAGGCAGCCGTCGCACTCGAAGCAGTTGCCGCAGGACAGGCAGCGTCCGGCCTCGAAGCGGGCCGCCTCGGCGGTGAGCCCGGCGACGACCTCCTCGAAGTCGCGGACCCGGGCCGCCGGGTCGAGCTCGGGCTGCTGCCGGCGCTCGTGCTGCCCGACGTACCAGAGGTTGAGCGTGCCCAGGTCGGCCCGGTCGTGCTTGGGGCCCGGGGCGTAGGACAGCCCCCGCAGCCACGCGTCGATGCTGCGGGCCGCCCGCTTCCCGTGGCCCACGCCGACGGTGACGGTGCGCTCGCTGGGCACGGCGTCGCCACCGGCGAAGACACCGGGAGCACCGGTCATCAGGGTCGTCGGCGACACCACGACGACGTCCCCGTCGAAGGCGACCCCGGGGACGGTGTGCAGGAAGCCGGTGTCGCTCTCCTGCCCGAGGGCGAGGATCACCGTGTCGGCCGCGAGGGTCTCGAACCGACCGGTGCCGTGCGGGCGCCCTGTGTCGTCGAGCTCCTGGACCTCCACGGTGAGGTCGTCCGCGCCCATCGAGGCGATGGTGCGCAGCCAGTTGACCCGGATGCCCTCCTCCTCGGCGTCGGCGGCCTCCTCCTCGTGGGCGGGCATCTGCTCGCGCGTGCGCCGGTAGACGATGACGGTGTCGTCGGCGCCGAGCCGGCGAGCGACCCGCGCGGCGTCGAACGCCGTGTTGCCGCCGCCGTACACCGCGACCCGCCCGGTGAGGGCGCCCTGCTCCCCCGAGGCGACACCGCGCAGGAAGCCGACGGCGTCGAGGACGCGCCGGGCGTCCTGGTTGGGGATGTCGACCCGCGTGGAGAGGTGGGCACCGACCGCGACGAAGACCGCGTCGAAGCCCCCGGCCCGCCGCTCGGCATCGAGGTCCTCGACGCGGTGGCCCTGCTCGAAGCGCACGCCGAGCGCCCGGATCCGGTCGATCTCGGCGTCCAGGACCTCACGCGGCAGCCGGTACGCGGGGATGCCGTAGCGCATCATCCCGCCGGCCTCGGCGCCGTGGTCGCGGACGACGACGTCGTGCCCGAGCCGGGCCAGGTGGTACGCGGCCGACAGCCCGCTCGGGCCGGAGCCCACGACGAGGACGCGGCGTCCGGTCCGCTCGGGGGGCGGGTCGAGGGCCCAGCCCCGCTCGATCGCGAGGTCACCGAGGTGACGCTCCACGCCGTGGATGGAGACCGCCCCGTCGAGCTCGGCCCGGTTGCAGGCGGTCTCGCACGGGTGGTAGCAGACGCGACCGTGCACCGCGGGCAGCGGGTTGTCGGCCGTCAGCCGGCGCCAGGCCTCCTCCTCACGACCGTCCTTCATCAGCCCGAGCCAGGCCTGGATGTTCTCCCCGGCCGGGCAGCCGGCGTTGCACGGCGGCAGCAGGTCGACGTAGACGGGCCGCTGCTGGCGGACCGGCCCCGATCGGGTCCGCCCGAGCCCGAGCGGTGCGAGCGGGGTGAGGTCGCGTTCTGGTCCGGCCACGAGGTGCCTCCTCAACGGCCCATCGGCTGCGGGGCCACTTGGATACTACGCTGCGTAGTGGACCGGTGCCCGGCGGACGAGACGTGCGCCACGTCCACGCCGGGATACCTTGTCCCCCATGCGCCCGGGCCCCGTCACCCTGCTGCTCGCCTCCGCCTCACCGGCCCGCCTCGCGACGCTCCGCGCGGCCGGGGTGGAGCCGGTCGTGCGGGTCTCCGGCGTCGACGAGGAGGCCGCCGTGGCCGCCGCCGAGTCCGCGCACGGGACGCTCGGCGCCGCCGACGTCGCGCTGCTCCTGGCCCGGGCCAAGGCCGAGGACGTCGCGTCCGCCGTGGCGGAGGGCGACGCCGACCTGCTGCTCGGCTGCGACTCGGTGCTCGAGCTCGACGGCGAGGTCCACGGCAAGCCCGCGGACGCGGCGGAGGCCGTGGCCCGCTGGCGCCGGATGCGGGGACGCTCCGGCGTGCTGCACACCGGTCACTGGCTCCTCGACCTCCGGCCCGCGGACGAGGGTGGCACCGCCGGGATGGTCGGGGGCACCGCCTCGACGACCGTCCACTTCGCCGACCTCTCCGACGAGGAGGTCGACGCGTACGTCGCGAACGGAGAGCCCCTGCGGGTGGCGGGTGCGTTCACGCTCGACGGCATCGGCGGGCCGTACGTCGCGGGCATCGAGGGCGACCCGAGCAGCGTCATCGGCGTCTCCCTGCCCCTGCTGCGCGAGCTCGTCATCGAGCTCGGGGTGCGCTGGCACGACCTGCGCACCGGCTGACGCCGATGCCGCTCCAGCAACTACTTGACATATTGGAAAGTAGTTGTCTAGCCTCGAATCCTGTCCACACCGGCACACGAGGGGAGCCCCATGAACGACATCACGCCACAGCAGGCCCGGGAGCGGCTGGCGCAGGTGGAGGCGGCCACCGACCGCCGCGCCGGCGACCGCCGCGTCCACGCCCTCGCCACCGCGGGCTTCGGTGTGGCGATCGGCGCCTACCTGAGCCTGTACCGGGTCGTCGACGGCACGAGCTGGCAGACCCCGGTGCTCCTCGCCTACGTCCTCGGGCTCGTCGCCCTGGCCGGCTGGCAGACCCGGGCCGCCCGCAGCTGGCCACGGAACGCGCGCCGGGCCAGCTACCTCGGCCTCGGAGCCACGGTCGTGCTGTTCATGGCTGCCGTGATGACCTTCAACTACCGCGAGGCGCAGCGCGAGCTCCACGGCACCGGGGCGGGCGAGAGCGTGCTGCTGCTCGTCCTCGCCGGAGTGGTCGCCGCCGCGCCCATGGTGCTGGTCGCCCTGCGCATCCGCCGGGGCCACGGCGAATGAGCACCGACGGCACGGTGCATCCGGGCCACGCCCGGCACCGCCTCGACGACGTGATCCACGCACCCGTCCGGTTCAGCATCGTCGCCACCCTGTCGGGGGTCGACGAGGCGGAGTTCGCCCTGGTCCGCGACGAGGTGGAGGTCTCCGACTCCGTGCTGTCCAAGCAGGTCTCGACCCTCGAGCAGGCCGGGTACGTCAGGGTGCGCAAGGGCTACGTCGGGAAGCGGCCGCGGACCTGGCTGTCGCTGACCCGGGCCGGTCGCTCGGCGTGGACGGCCCACCTGGCGGCCCTGCGCGACATCGCCGGTGACTGAACCCGCACCCACGGGTCCGGTCAGACCGGCGGGACGCCGTGCCGCTTCGTCGAGAAGTGCCGCTCCCGCCGGGCCGCGTAGCGCAGGCGGTGGAGCAGCTCGGAGCGCAGCTCGTCGGCCTCGACGACGTGGTCGACCACGAGGTCGGCGGCGAGCCGTTCGAGGTCGACGTCCTCGAGGTACTCGGCCCGGCGCGCCGCGACGAACGCGTCGCGCGCCTCGGCGCCCTCGGACGCCTCCACCTCGGCGATCTTGTTGGCGTAGACCGCGTTGACGGCGGCCTCGGGGCCCATCACGGCGATCCGCGCGGTCGGCAGGGCGATCGTGGCGTCGGGTGCGAAACCGGGGCCGCCCATCGCGTACAGGCCGGCGCCGTAGGCCTTCCGGACGACGACGCAGAACTGGGGCACCGTGGCCGACGACACGGCGGAGACCATCTTCGCGCCGTGTCGGATGATGCCGCCGCGCTCGACCTCGGAGCCGATCATGAAGCCGGGCACGTCGGCGAGGTACACGAGCGGGATGTTGAAGGCATCGCACAGCCAGATGAACCGGGCGGCCTTGTCCGCGGAGTCGGTGAACAGCACGCCGCCCTTGACCGCGGAGTTGTTCGCGACGATGCCGACGCTCTCCCCCGCCATCCGGCCGAACCCGATGACGAGCTCGGGTGCGAACAGCGGCTTGATCTCGAAGAAGCTGTCGTCGTCGACGAGGCCGTCGATGAAGTCGTGGACGTCGAACGGCTGGCTCTCGCGCTCCGGCACGGTCGTGCGGGTGAGCGGGTGCGCCGGCTCCTCCGGGTGGTACGTCGGCAGGGGCGAGTGCCAGCTGTCGGGGAGGTAGGAGAAGTAGAGCCGCGCGAGCTCGATGGCCTCGGTGTCGTCGGACGCCAGGAGGTCGCCGACCCCGGAGACGGTGCAGTGCATCCGCGCCCCGCCCATCTCCTCGAGCGAGACCGTCTCGCCGACGACCATCTCGGCCATCCGGGGGCTGCCGAGGTACATCGACGCGTTGCCCTCGACCATGATGACGACGTCGCAGAAGCTCGGGATGTACGCACCGCCCGCGGCGGAGGGGCCGAAGAGGCAGCAGACCTGGGGCACCTTGCCCGAGAGGGCGACCTGGTTGTGGAAGATGTGCCCGGCACCGCGACGGCCCGGGAACATCTCGACCTGGTCGGTGATCCGGGCACCCGCGCTGTCGACGAGCCAGAAGACGGGCAGCTCCTCGCGCAGCGCGGTCTCGGTGGCCCGGACGATCTTCTCGACGGTGCGCGCGCCCCACGACCCGGCCTTGACCGTGGGGTCGTTGGCGATGACGACGACGGGTCTGTCGTCGACGGTGCCGCGGCCGGTGACGACACCGTCGGCGGGCAGCCCCGGGGCGAGGGCGTTGGCGTAGCGGCCGTCCTCGACGAAGGACCCGTCGTCGAGGAGCAGGGCGAGCCGGTCGCGGACGTAGAGCTTGTGCTGGCTCTCGAGCTTCGCGGCGGCCTTCTCGGTGGGTGCCGCCGAGGCCGCGTGCGCGGCCTCGAGCCGGGCGCGGACGTCGGTGACGCGCGGGTCGGTGTCGCTCATGCCGGGAGGCCGAGGCCCTTCGCGAGGACCATGCGCTGGACCTCGGAGGTGCCCTCGCCGATCTCGAGGATCTTCGCGTCGCGGTAGAAGCGGGCCACGGGGTACTCCTCCATGAAGCCGTTGCCGCCGAAGACCTGCGTCGCGATGCGGGTTGCCGTGACCGCCGCCTCGGACGTGTACAGCTTGGCCTTGGCGGCCGCCTGCTTGACGTCCTCCACGCTGCGGCGCCCCGCCTCGTGCTCGTCCTTGAGCCATGCGGCGCGGTAGGTGAGCAGGCGCGCGGCCTCCTCCATCACCGTGAGGTCCGCGATCGGGAACGCGACGCCCTGGTTGGCCCCGATCGGACGGCCGAACGCGGTGCGGGTCTTCGCGTACGCCGCGGCCTCCTCGCGCATCCGGGTGATGAGGCCGAGCGCGAGCGCGCTGATCGCGATGCGCCCGTCGTCGAGGGTCTTGAGGAACTGGTGGAAGCCGCGGCCCCGCTCGCCGAGCAGGTTCTCGGCCGGGACCCGGCAGCCGGCGAACGACAGGCCGTGGGTGTCGGAGATGTTCCAGCCCATCTTGGAGTAGGCCGGCTCGACGGTGAACCCCGGCGTGCCGGAGGGGACCATGACCGCGGAGATCTCGGGGCGACCGTTCTCGAGGGTGCCGGTCCGGGCGGTGACGGTGACCACGGAGGTGATGTCGGTGCCGGAGTTGGTGATGAACGCCTTCGAGCCGTCGACGACCCACTCGCCGGCCTCCTCGTCGAGGACGGCCTTGGTGCGGGTCGCCCCGGCGTCGGAGCCGGCGTCCGGCTCGGTGAGCCCGAACCCGGCGAGGCTGCGCCCGGCGACGAGGTCGGGGAGGAAGCGCTCCTTCTGGGCGTCGCTGCCGTAGGTGAGGATCGGGTTGATCCCGAGCCCGACCCCGGCCGAGAGCGTGATGCCGATCGACTGGTCGACCCGGCCGAGCTCCTCGATGGCGATGCAGAGGCTGGTGAAGGCACCCCCCTCGGAGTGCTCGAGGGAGCCCCCGAAGGCCTCCGGCACGACGAGCCCGAAGAGGCCGAGCTCACCCATCCGCGGCACGAGGTCGGCGGGGAAGTGGTGGTCGCGGTCCCACTGGGCGACGTGCGGCTCGACCGCCTCGGTCGCGAACTCGCGCACGACGGCGCGGAACTCCTCGTGGTCCTTGGTCAGCTCGTACATCGGCGCCCCTTCGCGCTCGGGTGGCCGGCGCCGGGTCGCGGCGGCCGGCCGGGTGAGATCGTTCTTGACGTTGACGTCAACGTAAAGCAATACTCGCCCTCGTGACAAGCCCGAGCACGACGACCGGCGACGCCCGCACCGACCAGGCGTCGCCCACGTGGTCGATCGCCGAGGTCGCCGACGAGTTCGGGGTCACCCACCGCACGGTGCGCCACTACGAGGAGCTCGGGCTCATCTCCCCCGAGCGGCGCGGCACGACCCGTGTCTACCACCGGCGCGACCGCACCCGGCTCTCGCTGATCCTGCGCGGCAAGCGGCTCGGCTTCCCGCTCGAGCAGATCCGCACGATCATCGACCTCTACGACGCGCCGCGCGGCCGCCGCAGCCAGCTCGAGTACGTGCTCGCCCAGATCGACGAGCGCCGTGACGACCTCGAGCAGCGGCGTCGCGACATCGAGGCGGCCCTCTCCGAGCTCGACGGCTTCGAGCGCCGCTGCCGCGAGGACCTCTCCCGGGCGCGTTGAGCGGGCTCAGGGCACCCTGCTCGCGAGGAAGTCGTCGATCTCGGCGCGCGTGGGGGCGCTGTCCGGGCCCCGCCGGGTCACCTTGAGCGCGCCGGCCGCGTTGGCTCGGGCGGCCGCCTCGCGCCACGACGCGCCCCGGGCCCGCTCGGCGAGGAGCACGCCGGTGTGGGTGTCCCCGGCGCCGTTGGTGTCGACCGGACGCTGCGGGTACCCGGGCAGGAAGGCCTGGTCCCCGGCCTCGCGGACGAGGCAGCCGCGCGGCCCGTCGCGGACGATCGCCACGGCATCGGGCCGGAGGATGCGGGAGACCACCTCGGCGGCCTCGCGGGCGCCGTCGACCCCGGCGAGCGCCTCCGACTCGTCGGTGTTGCCGGTCCAGACCGCCGTGCGTGCGAGCACCGCGTCGCGGATGCGGGCGGGGACCTCGGCGAACGCCGCCCCGGGATCGAGGACCACGAGCACGCCCTCGGCGAGGGTGGTGAGCCACTCGACGAGGGGGTCCCGTGTGCGCCCGACGAGGGAGTAGCCGCTGATGCACACGAGGTCACCGGCCACCGGGGCGCTCGTGGCGAGCGAGCCGGCGGTGATGCACCGCTCGGCGCCCTGGGTCGTCACGAAGCTCCGCTCCGCCGTGGGCTCGACGAGGACGACGCACACCCCGGTGTCGAGATCCTCCACGGGAGGCGCCGAGACCTCGACGCCGTCCGCGGCCAGTGCGGCCCGGAGGAGCTCCCCGTTGGGCCCCGTCCCGATGGCCCCCGCGTGGACGGCGTGGGCGCCGGAGCGTGCCGCCGCGAGCAGGACGGTCGCCGCGCCTCCCGCGTAGCGGCGGTAGGACGTGGCCATGACGTTGCCGCCTCGCGCCGGCAGGCCGGGCACCTCCATCACGGCGTCGACGAGGGCCTGCGCGGTGTGGATGACGCGGGGTGGCATGCGCCGACCCTAGCCGGGGCCCGCGTCGTCCCGGCGGTCCCCGGGCGAGGTCTCCCATCGGCCGAACGGCCTGCGCCCGCACCGAGCGCCGACGGGCCCTCCAGCGGCGGCCCTAGCCTGCTCGGGCGCGGGCCCACCCCTGTCCCCCACTGCGCGCCGTCGACCCGAGAGCCCTCGCATGCCCAGCCCCTCCCCGACCCGCCTGCGGACGACGGCCACCGTCGTCGGCACGCTCCTCGTCGTCCTGGTCGAGATGGCACTGCTGACCGGGGTCTGGCACCTCGGCGACGGTCTGGAGCGCCAGCGCGAGGCGACCGCCGCACTCCGAGGGACGCTCGGCGCCGTCTCGGCTCCCGCCACCGGCGGTGACGTCGCGACGATCCGCACGGCGGTCGACGCGGTGGTCCGCAGCGGGGCGCAGGACCACGGCGGCGTGGACCCCCTCCTCGCGGCCGCCGCGCGCCTCACCACCACCCCGGCCGACCCCGGGGCCCTCGCGGCGGTCCGCGACGCGACCGCCGCACTCGGCAGAGACCTCGACCGCGCACGGACCCGGCTCGCGGTGACCGCGGCGGCCGTGCACGCCGCGCTCCTCGCCGTCGCCTCCGTGGGCTGGTTCGTGTGGTTCCGCCGGACCGTCGACCGCCACCGCACCCTCGAGCGCCGGTTCACCGCGCAGCAGGTCCTCGACCGGGGTGAGCGCCGGCTGCTCGAGCTCGTCCGCACCAGCGCCGACCTCATCGTCGTCGTCGAGCCCGACGGCACCCTGACCTTCGTGAGCCCCTCGACCCGCTCCGTCCTCGGGCGCGACCCCGAACCCTTCGTCGGCGCCACCCTGACCCACCTCCTCGGCGACGCGGCGCAGTCCCTCGCCCGGGTCATGGACTCCGGGCGCGCCGGGGCGCACCCCGTCGGCGCTCCCGTCACCCACGCGGACGGGCGCCGTCTCGTCCTCGAGGGCACGTTCACCAACCTCGTCCACGAGGAAGCCGTGGGTGCGTGGGTGCTCGCCCTGCACGACGTCACCGCCCAGCACGCCCTGGCCGAGCAGCTGAGCCACCAGGCCCTCCACGACCCGCTGACCGCGCTCGCCAACCGCGCCCTCTTCACCGACCGCCTGGCGCACGCGCTGCAGCCACGGGGGGAGGCCACCCCCACGACCGTCCTCTCCCTCGACCTCGACGACTTCAAGAACGTCAACGACACCCGGGGGCACTCGGTCGGCGACCGGCTCCTCGTCGTCGTCGCGGACCGCCTCCGGGGCACGCTGCGCCCGTCGGACACCGTGGCACGGGTCGGTGGCGACGAGTTCGCCGTCCTCCTCGACCACACCGACGGCGGGGCTGCCCGAGACCTCGCGGAACGCATCCTCGAGGCCTTGTCGACCCCCATCGAGGTCGAGGACACCGTGTGGGTCGTCCGGGGGAGCATCGGGATCGCGACGGCACGCCCGGGCGAGACGACGACCGAGGACATGCTGCGACACGCCGACGTCGCGATGCACTGGGCCAAGGAGGACGGCAAGAACACCATCGCGTGCTACGACGACGCCCGCCACGCGGCGTCGCTCGACCTGCGTGCGCTGCAGCACGAGCTGGCGCGGGCCATCGACGAGGACGAGCTGCTCCTGCTGTTCCAGCCGACCGTCGACCTCGAGACCGGGGCGGTGTCCGGCTTCGAGGCCCTCGTCCGCTGGGAGCACCCCGACCGCGGGCTCCTCGCGCCCTCCGAGTTCATCCCGCTCGCCGAACGGACCGGCCTCGTCGTCCCGCTCGGTTCCTGGGTCCTGCGTGAGGCCTGCCGTGCGGGCACGACGCTCGACGTGGGTCGGGCGCCGACCGTCGCCGTCAACGTCTCCGCCCAGCAGCTGACGCGCCCGGGCTTCGCCGAGGAGGTCGCGACGGTCCTGCGCGAGACGGGGATGCCCCCGCGGCGGCTCGTGCTCGAGATGACCGAGTCCGCGCTCCTCGACGACTTCGACGGGGCCCACCGCACGCTCGACCGGATCCGCGAGCTCGGGGTCCAGATCGCCATCGACGACTTCGGCACGGGGTACAGCTCGTTGTCCTACCTGTCGCAGCTGCCGGTGGACATCCTCAAGGTCGACAAGTCGTTCATCGAGCGGGTGACGACCGAGGAGCACGCGGCCTCGGTGACGCTCGCGATCCTCGACATGAGCCGCAACCTCCGGCTCGCGACGGTCGCCGAGGGAGTCGAGACCGAGGACCAGGCAGCGTGGCTGCGGGCCCGCAGCTGCGGACGAGGTCAGGGCTACCTCTGGTCGCGCCCGGTCCCCCTGGCCGATGCCCGGGCGATGCTCCTGGCACCGGACCACGACCTCCCGGACCCGCGGCCCTCCGTGGCGTGAGCGGGCCGCGTCAGCCGACGCGGGTGCGGACCTCGTAGAGCTCGGGGAAGAACGTGAGGTCGAGGGCTCGACGGAGGAAGTCGACACCGCTCGACCCGCCGGTGCCGGCCTTGTGCCCGATGGTGCGCGTCACGACCTGGAGGTGGCGGAAGCGCCACTGCTGGAACAGGTCCTCGACGTCGACGAGCTCCTCGCAGGTCTCGTAGACCCCCCAGTGCTCGTCCGGGGAGGCGTAGACGGCCGCGAAGACGTCGACGAGGTCGGGCTGCACCCGGTAGGGCTGGGTGACGTCGCGCTCCAGCACCGAGCCCGGGACCGGGTAGCCGCGCCGGGACAGCAGCCGCAGGAACTCGTCGTAGAGCGTCGGCTCGTGGAGCAGCGCCTCGAGCCCGGACCGGGCCCGGTCGTCGTGCTCGAACACGCGCACCATGTCGGCGTTCTTGTTGCCGAGGAGGAACTCGACGGCACGGTACTGGTCGCTCTGGAACCCCGAGCTCGTCGCGAGGAAGGGCCGGATCTGCGCGTACTCGCTCGGCGTGAGGGTGGCGAGGACGTCCCACATCTCGACGAGCTGGCGCTGCACGTGCTTGACCCGGGCAAGTCGCTTGAGCGCCGGGGCCAGCTCGTCCATCGCCAGCAGCGCTCGGGCGGAACGCAGCTCGTGGAGCAGGAGCTTGAGCCACAGCTCGGAGACCTGGTGCTGCACGATGAACAGCAGCTCGTCGTGCTGCGGGGGCTCGCTCCGGGGGTGCTGGGCCGAGAGCAGGGTGTCGAGGTCGAGGTAGGCCCCGTACGACATCGCCCGCCCGAAGTCGGTGCGGATCCCCTCCTCGAGGGTGCGCCGGGCCCGGTCGACCGCCTCGTCACTCATGACGGACATGGTGCCACCGCGACGGGTGGAGGGTCACCGACCCGCCCAGCGCTCCGCGACGCGCTCCGCGAGGTCCCGGGTGTTGGACGCCGAGGCGTCGAGGACGAGGTCGACACCGGTGAGGTCCACCTCATGGGGCCGGACGGTGCTCGGGCCGGACTTCGCGACGTCGCGGGCCAGCCCGCGCTCACGCGTGCGGGCGGCCGCGGTCCCGGCATCCACCTCGAGCCAGCAGGTGAGGACCGAGGACGCTCCGAGGGCGAGCCCCCACGCTCGCCAGACCTGGCCGTCGGTCGCCTCCCGCGTGAACGGTGCGACGGCGACGACATCCGCACCCGCCGCCACGCAGTCGGCGAGCACCGCCGTCAGACAGGCATACCGCGCATCGCGCAGTCCGGTGAAGCGTGCACCGTCGAGGTCGGGCTCGACACCCAGCGAGGCCGCGAAGGCCTCGACGAGCGGGGTGGTGACGCTGTCGAGGTCCACCATCGCCGTGCGCGTGGACGCTGCGACCAGTGCTCCCACGGTGGTCTTCCCCGCCCCCGGGGCGCCCCCGATGCACAGGAGCCGCCCCGGTGCCCGCCCGGGTCGGGTCACGCCGAGGAGCCCGCGAGGCCGCGGTACCACTGCGGGCCGATGAGCGCCGCGACCTCCGCCTGGTCGACCGGCGTGTACGCCGGCGCACCGCGGCCCTCGAGCAGCTCGGCGAGCTCGTCGAGCCGCCGCGCGGCGAGGTCGGCCCCGGCGCGGCGCGCCGTGGCGTCCATCCGCCCGACGGCGTCCCCCCAGATCGCCCGGCCGGCCATGAAGCCGCTGCAGCCGTGGTCGGCCGCGATGTCGAGCTGGGTGCGGAAGCCCTCGAACGTCACACCGGCGGAGAGCAGCACCCACGGACCGTCGACCGCCGCGTCGAGCTCGGCACACGCCTCGTGGGCGGCGTCGAGGTCGGTGAGGTCGAGGACGGGGAACTCCACCTTCATGATGTCGGCGCCCGCCTGCCGGAACGACCGCGCGGACGACAGCACGCTGCGCCGGCGCACGGACCGGACGGCCGGGTCCGTGGTGTCCTCGTCCCCGACGGGGAACCACAGCGGCTCGACGACGAGCGGCAGCTGGAGCGCCCGGCACTGCGCGGCGGTCTCGGCGACGACCGCGTGCTGCCGGGACCGGACCGCCTCGTCCTGGTCGTCGCGGTGGAAGACGACGAGCTTGGCCGCGTCGATCCCCATCGTCGCGAGGACCGCGGGGCCCCAGCCGGGCTTGAGCCGGAGCTCGGTGTCGAAGCCGACGACGCTGTCCGGCGCGTAGTAGAGGTCCTCGACACCGCTGATGACCCCGACGTCGCCGGGAACGGCACCGGTGGCGACCGCCTGCCCGAAGCTCCACACCGGGTCGACGAGCACGGACGTGGCGTGCTGTGCGAGCACGCGGACCATGTCGAGCTTGGACTCGACCACCTCCTCGAACGCGACGGCGTCGAGGTCGGCGTCGAAGAGCCTGAGGTAGTTCTCGGGGTGGTCGATGGCCATCGTGCGGATGTGGCCGGAGGCGTCGCAGAGCCGGGAGAGCCGGCGGTGCAGACCGATCGTGGACGGAGCGGGGACCCGGGGTGTTGACAGCGCTGTCATGTAGCCATACGTTACGGGAACGAAGAACTTCGGACAAGAGCTGGTCGTTCATGACAGCGCTGTCCACCTGGGCAAGGAGGCCCCACCGATGCTGGTCGTGACCCCCAACACGTGCACCGACGTGACGACGTGGCTCACCACGCTCGTGCCGGGCACCGTGAGCCGCTCGGCGCGGACGGCCTCGACCGCCGGCGGCAAGGGAGTCAACGTCTGCCGCACGCTCCGCGTCCTCGGGGGCGCCCCGCGACTGCTCGGCCTCTCCCCCTCCGAGGACCCGCGCCTCGAGCGCCTCCTCGCCGCCGAGGGCACCGACTTCGTCCCCGTGCCACACCGTGGCCAGGGCCGCATCGCGATGATCTTCCTCGAGGACGACGGACGGGTCACCGTCGTCAACGGACGCGGCCCGGCGCCCGAGGACTGGGACCCCTCCTCGCTCCTGCCCCGGATCCGCACCGAGCTCGCCACCGCCCCCGCCGTGGCCTGCTCGGGGTCCCTTCCGCCCGGTATCCCCGAGACGACCTACGCGGACGTCGTCGACGCCGCCCACGAGCACGGGATCGAGGCGTACGTCGACGCCGCCCCGCCGGTCCTCGCGGCCACCCTCTCGAGCGGCCCCGACCTCGTGAGCCCCAACGTGGGCGAGGCCGAGGCGCTCCTGCACGGCCGCACCGACGAGCACGTCGAGGAGTCCGGCGACGACCTGCCCGAGCGCTGCGTCGAGGCCTCGCGCGCCCTCCACGCCCGGGGGGCCCGCCGGGCCGTCGTCACCGGCGGGTCGCACGGAGCGGCCCTCACGACGGCTGCGGGCTCCTGGTGGGTCGGCGCGGCCCGGGTCCCGGTCGCCAACCCCATCGGCGCCGGCGACTCCTTCCTCGCCGGCACCTCCCACGCCCTCCTCGGCGGCGCCTCCGACCTCGAGGCGCTCCGCCACGGCATGGCCGTCGCCGCCGCCGCCGTGCAGCACGAGACCGGCGGGATGCTCGACCCCGCCCTCGTCGCACCGGCGCTCGCCGCCCTCCCCCCGGGCGTGCCCGCATGAGCCGCCCCACGATCTACGACGTCGCCCGCGAGTCCGGCTTCTCGATCAAGACCGTCTCCCGCGTCATCAACGAGGCCCCGAACGTCCGCACCGAGACCGTGGCGCGTGTCCGGGCGGCGATCGAGCTGCTCCAGTACCACCCCGACCCCGCGGCCCAGCGGCTCGGCGGCGGCAAGCTGCCCACCGTCGGCATCCTCGTCGACTCCATCGACGACCCGTTCTTCGCGCAGGTCGTCGCCGTCATCGAGGCCCGCGCCATGGACGTCGGGATGGACGTGCTCGTCGCGTCGACCGGCATGGACGAGTCCCGCATGCGGATGCAGATCCAGCGCCTGGCGCGCCGTGGCGTCGCCGGGCTCGTCATCGCCCCCTTCGGCGACGAGCGCAGCGTCGCCGAGGCCCTGCCCGACGACGTGCCGGTCGTCGTCATCGACCGCAAGTGCGGGGTCACCGACAAGGACGTCGTGCGGGTCACCGACGAGCAGGGCGCCACCGACGCGGTCCGCCACCTCGTGGCGCGCGGGCACCGGCGGATCGGCTTCCTCGGCAAGACCTCCGCCTTCACGACCCTCGTCGACCGCTACGCCGGCTACGAGAAGGCGCTGACCGAGGCCGGCGTGGAGGTCGACCCGCGGCTCGTCGAGACCCGGGCCTGGTCCGCCGACGAGGCCTACCCCTACGCGCTCGCCATGCTCGCGACGGCCGACGCCCCCACGGCGATCTTCGCCGCCTCGCCGATGATGGGCCTCGGCGTGCTGCGCGCGCAGCAGCGCCTCCACCGCCAGGACATCGCGCTCGTGATCTTCGGTGACTACCCCGTCGCCGAGCTGATGACCCCGCCGACCACCGTCATCGACCAGCGCCCGACGGCGTTGGCGGACACCGCGTTCGACCTCCTGGCCCGTCGCATCCAGGACCCCGGTGCCGAGGTCCTCGACACCGTGCTCCCCACCCTCCTCGTCCCCCGCGGCTCGGGCGAGCTGGCCCCGAGGGAGGCCCGATGACCATCGTCGACCTCGGGTTCGACCTCGGCACGACCGTCACCAAGGTCAGCGCCGTGGCCGAGGACGGCACGCGCGTCCTCGACCGCCATCTCGCCACCGACTGGCGCGAGACCGGCGAGGGGCGGGTCGACCGCAGCCCGGTCTCGGTCGTCGAGGCCGTCGAGCGGCTCGTCGCGGATGCCGTCGGCGCCCTCGCGCCCGGGACGACGGTGCGCTCGATCGGCTTCACGTCGATGGCGGAGGCCGGCGTCCTCGTCGACGCGCACGGGCGCGAGCAGTCCCCCGTCATCGCCTGGTACGACCCTCGCGGCGGGGCGCACGCCGCCGCGCTGCCCCCGGCCCTCGCCCACTCCTTCCCCGGCGCCACCGGGCTGCCGGTCAGCCACGTCGCGTCCTTCTTCAAGCTCCTCTGGCTGCGCGACGAGGGGCTCGACCTGCGCGGCCTCCAGTGGCTCTCGGTGCCCGAGTTCGTCGTGCACCGCCTCGGCGGGCGGCGCGTCGCGGAGCTCTCGCTCCTCGGGCGCACCGGCCTCCTCGACGTCCACACGAACCGGGCCTGGCAGCCGGCCCTGGACCACCTCGGCGTCGGCGCCGGCCTCCTGCCCGAGATCGTCGCGGCGGGCGCCCCGGCCGGGACCGTCCGAGCCGACCACCCGGTCGCCGCCGTCCGGGGGGCCGTCCTCACGATCGCCGGGCACGACCACGCGGTCGCCGCGGCCGCGACCGGGTGCGGCGCCCCCGGGTCCGCCCTCGACAGCTTCGGCACCGCCGAGGCCTACCTCGCCTCCGCCTCCCACGTGCCGTCACCCGACACCGTCCGCGACCTCGCGCTCCGGGGCATCTCGGTCTACCCGCACGTGGTCCGCGGGGCCACCGGCTTCATCGGCGGCACGCGCACCGGGCTCGTCCTCAAGCGGGTGCAGCGGGTGCTCGACGCCGAGACCGACCCCGCGCGGGCCGAGCTCGACACCGCGACCCTCCGGCTGGCGCCGGGTGAGACCGCCGACGTCCGCGTCACGGGCTACGCGATGGAGGACCACGAGGTGCGCATCCACCTCGGGTCGGAGGTGCACACCCCCGCCCACGTGTGGCGTGCCGCGCTCGACGGCGGCACCGCCCGCGGTCGCGAGCTGCTCGGCACCCTGCGCGAGGCCGGCGTCCCCGTGGAGCGGCTCGTCATCGCCGGCGGATGGACCCGGATGCGCTCGGTCGTCGCCGCGCGCCGAGACCTCGCCACCGTCGTCGAGGTCTCCGACGTCGAGCAGCCCGGTACGTGGGGCGCCGCCCGGTTCGCCGCCTGGGCCGCCCTGCACGCCGCCGACGCCGGCCCCGACCGCCGACCTCCCGCCGAGTGGTTCATCCGCCACCGGACCCCGACCCCCACCACCACCCCGCCCACCCAGGAGGCACCAGCATGACCACCACCACCGTCGGACTCGACGCCATCGCCACCGAGGCGGGGACCTTCGCCGTGCTCGCCATGGACCAGCGCGGCACCCTGCGGCGCATGCTCGCCGCGGTCGAGCGCCCCGACACCACCGACGAGGAGATCACCGCCCTCAAGCGCGACATGATCGCCTCGCTCGCCGGGAGCGCCTCCGCCTTCCTCGTCGACCCGACCTTCGGCCTCCCCGCCTCCCGGGCGGCCGAGACCAGCTCCCCCTACGGCATCCTCCTGGCCGCCGAGCCCGCGAGCCGGGGCACCCACGACGGCGAGCCGGTCGTATCGCTCGACCCGGTACAGGACGCGGCCTGGGTGCGGGACAGCGGTGCCCACGCGATGAAGTTCCTCGTGCAGGTGCGGGCCGACCGCGCACCGGGCGCCGACGGCCGCGACACGACCGCCGAGGCGGTCGAGGTGATGCGCACCCTCGTCGCCGACTGCGCGTCGGTCGGGGTGCCCTCGGTCATCGAGAACCTCATCTTCCCGCTCGCGGGCGAGGCGCCCCTCTCCCCCGAGGCCCGCGCCGACGCGATCATCGAGGCCGCGGTCCTCATCGACCAGCTCGAGCCGAGCCTGCTCAAGCTCGAGTACCCCGGCAGCCCCGAGGCGTGCCGCCGGCTCGCCGAGCGCATCTCCTCGCCGTGGGCCGTCCTGTCCGCCGGTGTCTCCTCGGACGAGTTCGCGGACGTGCTGCGCGTCAGCTGCGACGAGGGCGGGGCCAGCGGCTTCATCGCCGGCCGGTCGGTGTGGCGCGAGACGGTGGCGATGGACCACGCGGAACGCGTCGCCTTCCTCTCCGACACCGGCCGCCGACGGCTCGACGAGTACTCCTCGATCATCGAGGGCCGAGCCCGTTCGTACCGGGAGGCCGGGGCATGAGCGCCCTCTTCGAGGCGAGCGGGCTGCGTCGGCGCTTCGGGCGCGTCCAGGCCCTCGACGGAGCCGACTTCGACGTCGACGCCGGTGAGGTCGTCGCCCTCATCGGCGACAACGGCGCCGGGAAGTCCACGCTCGTCAAGGCCCTCACCGGCAACCTCGACGTCGACGAGGGCGAGATCCGCTTCGACGGCGGCCCGGTCCACTTCACGACACCGCAGGACGCCTCGCGGGTCGGCATCGAGGTCGTCCACCAGGACCTCGCGCTCGCACCCCACCTCGACGCGGCGCAGAACATGTTCCTCGGCCGGGAGGTGATGCGTCCGGGCCTGCTCGGCCACCTCGGCTTCATGGACACCCCGGCGATGCGCCAGCGGTCGGCGAAGGCCTTCACCGAGCTGGGGTCGGCGGTCCGGAGCGTCGTCACCCCGGTGGGCTCGATGTCCGGTGGACAGAAGCAGTCCGTCGCCATCGCCCGGGCCGTCGCGTGGGCCGACAAGGTCCTCTTCCTCGACGAGCCCACCGCGGCACTCGGCGTGGTCCAGACCCGCAACGTCCTCGACACCATCAAGCGGGTGCGCGACAAGGGGCTCGGCGTCGTCCTCATCTCGCACTCGATGCCCCACGTCCTCGAGGTCGCCGACCGCGTCCAGGTCCTCCGGCTCGGCAAGCGGGTCGCCACGTACCGCGCGGCGGACACCAGCGTCGAGGAGCTCGTCGGCGCGATGACCGGGGCGCTCGAGATGAAGGAGGGAGCGGCATGAGCACGCAGACCGACACCCCCGCGGAGGCCTCGACGATCGAGACCAGCGCCACGCACGACAGCCTCGCCGAGCGCGTCACGTCGATGCAGTCGGTGTGGATCCTCGGCGTCCTCGTCGTCATCGTCGCCGTCTTCGGCGTCCTCGCCCCGGACACCTTCCTCAAGCCGGGCAACCTGACGAACATCGCCCAGAACGTCTCCATCTGGGCCGTGCTGGCGGTCGGGATGACCTTCGTCATCATCACCTCCGGCATCGACCTCTCGGTCGGCTCCGTCCTGGTCGTCTCCTCCGTCGTGGCGGCGAAGTTCATGGAGTCGATGGGCGACCGGGGCTGGGGCACGGCCGCGGTCGGGCTCCTGCTCTCCGTGCTCGTCGGTGTCTTCTGGGGAGCGCTCAACGGCTTCCTCGTCGCGCGGGCCAAGGTGCCGCCACTCATCGTCACCCTCGGCACCCTCTCGGTCGCCCTCGGTGCGGCCCAGATCCTCACCGGCGGGCTCGACATCCGCTCGGCCCCCGTCGTCCTCCAGGACAACATCGGCTACGGGCGGCTCGCCGGTATCCCGGCGATCACGATCATCGCGCTCGTCATCGTCGTCATCGGCGGGATCCTGCTGCACCGCACCCGGTTCGGCCGCTACACGTACGCCATCGGCTCGAACGAGACCTCGGCCCGCCGGGTCGGGATCAACGTCGACGCCAAGCTCATCCAGATCTACGCGCTGTCCGGCCTCCTCGCAGGCATCGCGGGGATCCTCTCCCTCGCCCAGTACGGCACGACGACGATCGCCGGGCAGTCGCTGACGAACCTCAACGTCATCGCCGCGGTCGTCATCGGCGGCACCTCGATCTTCGGTGGCCAGGGCTCGATGTTCGGCTCGATGGTCGGCCTCTTCATCCCGGCCGTCCTCCAGTCCGGGTTCGTCATCATCGGCGTCTCGCCGTACTGGCAGACCGTCGCCGTCGGCTCGATCCTCATCACCGCCGTCTACGTCGACCAGCACCGCCGCGCCTCGGCAGTCCGAGGACGCGGCTAGCGCACCCCAGAGCAGCACGACCCGACAACGAAGTCACCCACCAGAAAGGCACGACCCATGCGAAGCACCATCAGGATCACGGCAGCCGGTCTCGGCGCCGCACTCGCCCTCGCGGCCTGCTCCTCCGGGGCCCCCTCGGCGGACAGCTCGACCGACGCCGCCTCCGGCGGCAGCGACAACAAGACGATCGCCTTCGTCCAGGGCGTCGCCGGCGACGAGTTCTACATCACGATGCAGTGCGGGATCGAGGCGAAGGCCAAGGAGCTCGGCTACACCGTCACCACGCAGGGTCCGCAGAAGTTCGACCCCACCCTCCAGAAGCCGATCGTCGACGCCGTCACCGCCTCCAAGCCGGCCGCGCTGCTCGTGGCGCCGACCGACGTGCAGGCGATGCAGGCCCCGCTCCAGCAGGCGGCGGCCGCCGGCATCAAGGTCGTCCTCGTCGACACGACGGTCAACGACCCGTCCTTCGCCGTCTCGCAGATCAGCTCCGACAACGTCGGCGGCGGGAAGGCTGCGTTCGACGCCATCAAGGCGGCGAAGCCGGCCGGCGGGAAGGTGCTCGTCATCTCCACCGACCCCGGCGTCTCCACCGTCGACGCCCGGGTCAAGGGCTTCGAGGACGCGGCCAAGGCCGACAGCACGTTCGACTACCTCGGCGTCCAGTACAGCCACAACGACCCCGCCACCGCGGCCAACCTCGTCTCGGCGGCGCTCCAGAAGGACCCCGACATCATCGGGATCTTCGCGACCAACCTGTTCTCCGCCGAGGGCTCGGCGACCGGTGTCCGGCAGGCCGGCGCCAAGGACGTGACCATCGTCGGCTTCGACGCCGGTCCGAACCAGCTCAAGGCCCTCGAGGACGGCACCGTCCAGGCCCTCGTGGCCCAGCAGCCCGGCACGATCGGGATGGACGGCGTCGAGCAGGCGGACGCCGCCCTGAACGGTGGCACCGTCGAGAAGCAGATCCAGACCGGCTTCACGATCATCACCAAGGAGAACATGTCCGGTGAGGGCGGCCAGGCCGCCTACAAGTCGACCTGCTGAGCGGGTCTCCCCGACCGCGGGGCCGTCGTGAGCCGTGAGGGGCCGCGGCGGCCCCGCTGCCACGTCAGCGGGCGGGTGCCTCGACGCCGATGAGGGCGGCGTGGCCCTGCCCGTCGACGCGGACGGTGGCCACCGCCGTGCCGCCCCGGACGGCCTCGCCGACGGCGGCCGCCTCGGCCTGCGGCAGGAAGAGGCTCTCGATCCCGCACCGCAGCCGCCAGTCGGAGTCGTCGCACCGCAGGTAGGTGCCGTCGTCGGGCCGGGTGCGTTGCACGGGGCCGCCGACCCAGACCTCGCCCCGGCGGGTCAGGGGGACGTAGGCCGTGCCACGGTCCTCGCCGGACCCGCCGACGAGGCCGCCGTCGCCGGTGACGTCCGGCAGGTCCGGGTAGCCGAGGTCGACGTAGGCACCGCGGAACGGGTCGATCGGGTCCACCGGCTCCACCCGCAGCCGTACCTCCTCGCCGGTGACCCGGGCCGACAGCGGCGCCCAGACGGCCACGCCGACGAGCACGAGCTGGGCGAGCACCGCCGCGGCGACGCGCGTCGTGCGGGGGCTCATGTCGCCACTCCCGACCGCTCGGTGAGGAGCCGTCGGCGCCCGCGGTCGGCGAGCACCCCGGTGACCAGGAGGACGACGCCCACGGCGAGGAAGAGGACCGCGCCGGAGAGGATCGGGGCGAACACCGCGAACGCCTGGGTCGTCGTGAAGAGCACGAGCGCGGCGGTCGCGGCCCAGGTGAGCCGGTCGGAGTCGCGCAGCCCACCGAGGACCGCGTACCCGCTCGCGACGCCCAGGTAGGCGGCGACCGCCACGAACGCCCGCACCCAGTCGAGCGGTGCGAGGTCGGTGGCCGTCGTGGGGTTCGCCGCGGGGCGCCACAGCGCCAGGACGACGACGAGCGCGAGCACGAGGGCGGCGAGGCCGACCTCGAGGCGGCCCAGCCGCTCCCCCGTCGCGACCGCCACCGCCGCGAGGACGACGGCCACACCGAGGGCGACCCAGAGCAGGGGGGTCCCCGAACCGCGCTCGTCGGCGAACGGGAGGGCTGCGCCGAAGAGCGCGCCGAGGGCGAGCAGCGCCCCGATCTCGCGCCACGGCACCCCGAGCGGACGCCAGTCCCGCATCACGGCCCCGACACGCTCGTGCAGCACCCCGACCGCCACGGCGGCGAGCGCGGCCGCGCCGACGGCGGCGCCCACGCTCAGCACGTCGGAGGCCGCGTCGACCACGTGCCAGACCAGCCAGTACGCGCCGAGCGCGACGCCGAGGACCACGGGCGCGAGGCCCGCGACGGCATAGGCGTAGACGAGGCAGCCGAGCGCCCACACGCCGACGAGCAGCGGCTCGTAGGCGGGGACCTGGAGGCTCTGGGCCGCCTGGAAGACGACCGCCCCGAACGCGGCCGCGGCGAGCAGGCGGACCGCCCCGACGACCGGGGAGGCCACGTCGCCGGCCCGCTCCCGCCGCGCGGCGAGGGCCTCTGCGGCCGCGACGAGCCCGAGCCAGAGTGCGGCGACGACGAGGAAGCGGACGAGGGGCGACATCGCGTCGAGGTTCGCCGCGACGGTCCAGAGCAGGCCGATGCCGACGAAGGCGGCGCCGAGGGTGAGGACGATGCGGGCGAGGGTGACCCGTCGGTGGGACACGTACCGCCCGCGGATGGCGTCGGCCGCCCGCTCGTCGACGAGCCCCTCGGCACGCCACTCGGCGAGCTCGGTCTCGAGCCAGGCGAGCTGGCGCGGGGTCGCGGCCCGCCGGCCGGCCGTGGGGCCCTGGCCCGGGTCCGGGACGGGTGGGTGCGAGGCGGTGGTGGGCGGCGCGGTCATCGCGGTCTCCTCGGTGGGCAGGCGGCCCCGGCGGGGCACCTCCAGTCTCCCGCGACACCGCCCCGTGGCGCATGAGCACGCGTACTCACCGTGTCGCGGACCGGCAGCAGGCCCGTCAGCGCGCGGCGGACCGGTGCCTGGGCCAGGAGCACGCTGCCGAGGACGAGGACCATGGCACCGAGGTACTCCCACCCGAAGGGCTCGCCGAGGAGGACGACGCCGAGGACGGTGCCCACGACGGGGTTGACCAGCCCGATGACGGCGACGGCCCCGGCGTCCATCCGGGTGAGGCCCCGGAACCACACGACGTAGCCGACGACCGACCCCGCGAGCCCGAGCCAGGCCAGGGCGAGGGCGGCCGGCAGGTCCAGGGCCGGGGGCGACCCCTCGGCGAGGAGCGCCACGGGGACGAGGACGAGCCCTCCGGCGACGAGCTGCCACGAGGTGGTGACGAGGACGCTGCCCGGCGCCGTCCACTTCTTGACGAGCACGAAGCCGACGGCCGAGGAGGCCACCGCCCCGACCGAGGCCGCGACCCCCACCGGGTCGACGGCACCGCCCTGCTCGTTCTGCCAGACGAGCAGGACCACGCCGCCGATGCCGGACGCGGCAGCGGCCACGGTGACCCACGGCTGCCGCTCGCCGATCGCGAGCCGGGCGACCCCCATGACGACGAGGGGCGAGAGCGCGGTGAGGGTCGAGGCGAGACCGCTGGGCAGCCGGTAGGCCGCGACGTAGAGGAGGCCGAAGAAGAGGGCGTGGTTGAGCGTGCCGAGGACGAACGCCCGTCCCCACCAGCGGCCGCGGGGCAGCCGGCGCAGCCACAGGAGCATGAGCAGACCCGCCGGGAGGATCCGCATCGCCGCCGCGAACATCGGGCGACCCGGGGGCAGCCAGAGCTGGGTCACCGCGTAGGTCGACCCCCACACGACGGGCGCCACGGCCGTGAGCAGGACCGTCACGATCGATCCTCTTTTATCTTCCATGGAAGGCATATTACCTTCCATGGAAGGTACCGTCCAGCCATGGACCACGTGAGCACCGTCCACGAGCAGTGGCTCGCCGAGCGCCCCGACCTCGACACCACCCCCGTCCTCGTCATCGGCCGGATCCACCGGATCGCCGCCGCCCTGACCCCCGAGCTGAGCGCCGTGTATGCCGAGTTCGGCCTCGGCGAGGGCGAGTTCGACGTGCTGGCCACGCTGCGCCGGAGCGGCCCGCCCTACGCCCTCACCCCCGGCGATCTCGGCGACCGGACGATGGTCACGTCGGGGGCCGTCAGCAAGCGACTCGACCGCCTCGAGGCGCGGGGGCTCGTCGAGCGCCGGGCCAGTGCGGCCGACCGTCGGTCGCGGACCGTCCACCTCACCGCGCAGGGGCGCGACCTCATCGACCGCGCGATGACCGCCCACGCCGCGAACGAGGCGCGCCTGCTGGGCGCCCTCCCGGCCCGCGACCGTGACGCCCTGGCCCGGCTCCTCGGGCGCCTCGCCGAGTCGCTCGGCGTGTGAGGGAGACCTCGCCCGCGGCCCGGGCCCCCGTGACGGTGGACCGCTAGAGTCCCAGCCATGCCGATCAGCAAGGTCCTCATCGCGAACCGTGGCGAGATCGCCGTCCGCATCGCCCGCGCCTGCGCCGACGCGGGCGTCGGGTCCGTGGCGGTCTACGCCGACCCCGACCGCGACGCCCTCCACGTCAAGGTCGCCGACGAGGCGTACGCCCTCGGCGGCTCCACCCCCGGCGAGTCCTACCTGCTCCAGGACAAGCTCATCGAGGTGGCGACGTCGGCCGGCGCCGACGCGGTGCACCCGGGCTACGGCTTCCTCGCGGAGAACGCCGGCTTCGCGCAGAAGGTCATGGACGCCGGCCTCACCTGGATCGGTCCCGGCCCCGAGGCCATCGACTCCCTCGGCGACAAGGTCAAGGCCCGGCACATCGCGCTCGCCGCGGACGCCCCGCTCGTCCCGGGCACCAAGGACCCCGTGAGCGGCCCGGACGAGGTCGTCGCGTTCGCCGAGGAGCACGGCCTCCCCGTCGCCATCAAGGCCGCGTACGGCGGCGGCGGGCGCGGCCTCAAGGTCGCCCGCTCCCTGGAGGAGATCCCCGAGCTCTTCGACTCCGCCGTGCGCGAGGCCGTCACCGCGTTCGGCCGCGGCGAGTGCTTCGTCGAGCGGTTCCTCGACCACCCCCGGCACGTCGAGACCCAGTGCCTCGCCGACCAGCACGGCAACGTCGTCGTCGTCTCCACCCGCGACTGCTCGCTCCAGCGGCGCAACCAGAAGCTCGTCGAGGAGGCCCCGGCGCCGTTCCTCACCGAGGAGCAGCACACCGAGCTGGTCCGCGCGTCGAAGGCCATCCTCACCCGGGCCGGGTACGTCGGGGCGGGCACGTGCGAGTTCCTCGTCGCCCCGGACGGCCACATCTCCTTCCTCGAGGTCAACACCCGGCTCCAGGTCGAGCACCCGGTCTCCGAGGAGGTCACCGGCATCGACCTCGTCCGCGAGCAGCTCCGCATCGCGAACGGCGAGACCCTCGACTACCCGGACCCCGAGCCGCACGCGCACTCCATCGAGTTCCGGATCAACGGCGAGGACGCCGGGCGCGGCTTCCTCCCGGCGCCCGGCACCGTGAGCCGGATGGTCGTCCCCCAGGGCCCCGGCGTCCGCTGGGACGCGGGCATCGTCGAGGGCGACACCGTCGCCGGCGCGTTCGACTCGATGATCGCCAAGCTCGTCGTCACCGGCCGCACGCGCCAGCAGGCCCTCGAGCGGGCCCGGCGCGCCCTCGACGAGCTCGTCGTCGAGGGCATGCCCACGGTCGTGCCCTTCCACCGCAAGGTCGTCGCCGACCCCGCGTTCGCCCCGGCCGACCCCGACGAGAAGTTCACCGTGCACACCCGGTGGATCGAGACCGAGTTCGACAACGACATCGAGGCCTACTCGGGCCCGACCGGCGACTCACCCGAGCCCGACGAGCGGCAGACCGTCGTCGTCGAGGTGGGCGGCAAGCGCCTCGAGGTCTCCGTCCCCGGTGGGCTGTCGTTCGGCGGTGGCAGTGGAGCCGGTGCCGCGAAGAAGAAGGCGCCGCGACGGTCCGGTGGGAGCTCGGGCGGGGCCGCGGCCTCGGGCGACTCCCTCACGGCGCCGATGCAGGGCACCATCGTCAAGGTCAGCGTCTCCGAGGGAGACACGGTCGCCGCGGGCGACCAGGTCGTCGTCCTCGAGGCGATGAAGATGGAGCAGCCGATCACCGCCCACAAGGCCGGGGTCGTCACCGGCCTCTCGGCCGAGGTGGGGGCCACGGTCACCAACGGCGCCGTCATCTGCGACATCGCGGACGCCCCGGCCGCCGACGAGGGCTGACCACCCCCACCCACTCACCCGGCCGACGTCGAGCGCGCGCTCAGTCGGTGGGGTGCAGCCGGCGCGCCGCCTCGGCGACCGAGCCGGACAGCGACGGGTAGACCGTGAAGGTCGAGGCGACCTGGTCGACGTTGAGCCGGTGCTGCACGGCGAGGGTCACCGGGAAGATCAGCTCGGAGGCGCGGGGCGCGACGATGACTCCGCCGATGATCGCGCCGGACCCCTTCTGCGCGAACAGCTTCACGAAGCCGTCGGTGATGCCGAGCATCTTCGCGCGAGGGTTGCGCGAGAGCGGCAGCATGAGGACCTCGGCGTCGACCTTCTCCTCGTCGACGTCCTTCTGCGTGATGCCGACCGTGGCGATCTCGGGGTCGGTGAAGATGTTCGCCGAGACGACGCCGAGGTTGAGCGGCGCGACGGCGTCACCGAGCGCGTGCGACATCGCGATCCGGCCCTGCATGGCGGCGACGGACGCGAGCGGGAGCACACCGGTGCAGTCGCCCGCGGCGTAGACGCCCCGCACCGAGGTCCGCGACACCTTGTCGACCTCGATGTGGCCGGACGGCAGCAGCTCGACCCCGACCTCCTCGAGGCCGATGCCCCGGGTCAGCGGGACCGACCCGACGGCGAGCAGCGCATGGGTGCCGGTGACCTCGCGGCCGTCGACGAGCCGGACGAGCACGCCCTCGGCGGTGCGCTCGACCGACTCCATCCGCGAGCGGCCGAGCACCTCCATCCCGCGCTTGCGGAACACGTCCTCGATGACGGTGGCGGCGTCGGGGTCCTCCCCCGGCAGCACGCGCTCGCGCGAGGAGACGAGGACGACCTCCGAGCCGAGGCCGAGGTAGGCCTGGGCCAGCTCGGCGCCGGTGACACCGGAGCCGACGACGACGAGCCGCTCGGGCAGCTCCTCGAGGTCGTAGATCTGCTGCCAGGTGAGGATCCGCTCCCCGTCGGGGACGGCGGTGTCCATCACGCGCGGGGCCGCGCCGGTGGCGACGAGGACGACGTCGGCGGCGAGGTCCTCCGAGCCCGCGGCGGTGTCGACCCGCACGGTCGTGGGCGAGGTCAGCACACCGGCCCCCTCGACGACCCGGACCCCGACCTCGGTGAGGCGGGTCCGGATGTCGTCGCTCTGCGCGCCGGCCAGCGAGAGCACCCGCCGGTTGACCTCGGCGAGGTCGGCGACGGCGTCCGAGACCTCCACGCCCCCGTGGTCCTCGAGGTGGACGCCGAGGTCGGAGGCGGTCTCGAAGTCGCTCAGGTAGTCGGCGGTCGAGATGAGCGCCTTGCTCGGGACGCAGTCGGTGAGGACCGCGGCACCCCCGATCCCGCTGCGCTCGACGATGGTGACCTCGGCACCGACGTGGGCGGCCACGAGGGCGGCCTCGTAGCCACCCGGGCCCCCACCGAGGATGACGACTCTGCTCGACCGCGCACTCACGCTCCCATCCAACCATCCGGTGTCGAACGGGTGACCCCCGGGAGAACGTGGCAAAGGTCCTGTTCCGAACCACTGCGAAAGTCCCTACAGTGCGACGTGGGACCGGTCACGGCCCCCGGCACCCGCCGCCCCTCGTCCAGGAGGTCCCCATGTCCCGCCCCTTCGGCCGCCGCGCCACCGCGCTCGCCGCGGCCGGCCTCACCGCTGCCGCGCTCACCGCCTGCTCGCCCCCCTCGGACAGCGGCTCGGGAGACACCGGCACGAGCGGTGGCACCTCGGCCGCCACCGCCACCTCGGCCGAGGAGCTCGGCGGGATGGACGCCCTCGTCACGGCAGCCAAGGCCGAGGGTGCGCTCAACGTCATCGCCCTCCCGCCGGACTGGGCGAACTACGGCGAGGTCATCAAGGCCTTCCAGGCCAAGTACCCCGAGATCACCGTGACGAGCGACCAGCCCGACGCGAGCAGCGCCGACGAGATCGCCACCGCCAAGCGGCTCAAGGGCCAGTCCGGCGCCCCGGACGTCTTCGACCTCGGGGCAGCGGTCGCGCTCGCCAACACCGACATGTACGCGAAGTACAAGGTCTCGACCTGGGACGACGTCCCCGCGGACTTCAAGGACGCCGACGGCGCGTGGGTCAACGACTACGGCGGCTACATGAGCATCGGCTACGACTCCTCGAAGGTCCCCGCCCCGACGAGCGTGCAGGACCTGCTCGGCGCGGACTACAAGGGCAAGGTCGCGCTCAACGGCAACCCGACCGAGGCCGGCGCCGCGTTCGCGGGCGTGCAGATGGTCTCGATCGCCGAGGGCGGCAGCGCCGGTGACCTCGCCAAGGGCGTCGACTTCTTCAAGAAGCTCAAGGCCGCGGGCAACTTCCTGCCCGTCGACCCGACCCCCGCGACCGTCGAGTCGGGCCAGACCCCCGTCGTCATCGACTGGGACTACCTCAACGCCTCGCTGAGCGCCAAGGTCCCGACGTGGAAGGTGTTCGTGCCCAAGGAGGCCGTGGTCGCCGGGTACTACTACCAGGCGATCAACGCCGACGCCCCGCACCCGGCGGCCGCCCGCCTGTGGGAGGAGTTCCTCTACAGCGACGAGGGCCAGAACCTGTGGCTCAAGGGTGGCGCCCGCCCGGTGCGCTTCGACGCGATGAAGACCGCCGGCACCCTCGACGAGGCCGCCGCCGCAGCGCTCCCGCCCGTCGAGGGCACCCCGGTGGTCCCGACCCAGGCCGACGCCGAGAGCGGCAAGACCTACCTCGCCGACAACTGGGCCAACGCCGTTGGCTGACGCGACGGCATCCCACCCCGCGAGGGCGCGACGAGGGTTCCGGCCCTCCGGCGCCCTCGCGGGGGTGGTGCCGTTCTTCGCGTACACCACGGTCTTCCTGCTCGTCCCGACGCTCGTCGTCGTCGTCGGGGCCTTCCTCGACGGCGACAACCGGCTGACGCTGAGCAACGTCGAGGGACTGACCCAGCCGGCCGTCATCCGCGGGCTCACCCAGTCGCTCATGCTGTCCGCCGTCACCTCGGTCGTCGGCGCCGTCATCGGCGCCGTCCTCGCGTACGCGGTGAGCACGACCCGCGAGGGCTCCGCCACGAAGCGGTTCTTCACGTCCCTGTGCGGCGTCCTCGCCCAGTTCGGTGGTGTCGCACTGGCCTTCGCGTTCATCGCATCGTTCGGGGCGACCGGCCTGCTCACGGCGATGCTCGGCGGGATCGGGGTCGACACGGGCGCCGGGCTCTGGCTGTACCAGTGGGACAAGGGCCTCATGCTCGTCTACCTGTACTTCCAGATCCCGCTGATGCTCATCGTCTTCCTCCCGGCGGTCGAGGGGCTGCGGCCGCAGTGGCGGGAGGCCACCGAGACCCTCGGCGGGACGACGTGGACGTACTGGCGCCGGGTCGCGGGGCCGGTGCTGTTCCCGTCCTTCGTCGGGGCGACGTTGCTGCTCTTCACGAACGCCTTCTCGGCGTACTCGACCGCGGCGGCCCTGGTCTCGCAGGGCAACCCGCTGCTGCCCCTCCAGATCGGCTCGACCTTCCGGTCCGAGGTCATCCTCGGGCAGGAGAACCTCGGCAAGGCGATGGCGCTGGCCATGGTCGTGGTCGTCGCGCTCGTCATGGTGCTCTACGCGTGGATCGACAAGCGCGCCGGCCGCTGGATGACCCGATGAGCGGCCGGACCCGGTTCCGGCGGCGGCAGCGTGTGTTCCGCTGGCTGACCCTGGGCCTGCTGCTCGCCTTCTTCGCCCTCCCCCTGCTCGGCATGCTCGACTTCACGACGCAGGGGCCGGGCGGCGAGGGGCGGACGATCGAGACCTGGCGCACGCTCGCCGACGTCTCGACGGTCTCCCTCGAGTACCCCGCCCTCAAGGAGGGCTTCCTCGCCTCGGTCGGCCTCGCCGTCATCACGCCGCTCGTGATGCTCGTCCTCCTCGTGCCGACGATGACCTGGGTCCGGCTGCGCCTGCCCGGTCTGTCGCGCACGGTCGAGTTCATCTGCCTGCTCCCGCTGACGGTGCCGGCGATCGTGCTCGTCGTCGGCCTGACCCCGATCTACGCGTGGGTCTACTACCTCGTCGGGTCCTCGACGCTCTGGCTGTCGCTGGCCTACGTCATCCTCGTGCTGCCGTACGCGTACCGGTCGCTCGACGCCGGCCTGCGCGCCATCGACGTCCGCACCCTGGCGGAGGCGGCCCGCTCGCTCGGCGCGGGCTGGGCCACCGTGATGTGGCGGGTCATCCTGCCCAACCTGCGCACGGCCGTCCTCTCGGCGTCGTTCCTCTCGGTCGCCCTCGTCCTCGGGGAGTTCACGATCGCCAGCCTGTTCAGCAAGAAGAACCTCCAGGTCGCGATGTACGAGCTCGGCAAGTCGGACGCGAAGATCTCGGTCGCGGTCGGCCTCGCCGCCCTCGTCTTCGGCTTCGTCGTCCTCTTCGCGATGTCCTTCGTCGGCAGCCGCCCCGCGGGGACCTCCCGCCTCGGCCGCCTCCTCCGCTCCCGCAAGGAGACCACCTCATGACCGCCACCTCCGAGGCCGCCGCCGCGCACGGCATCGCCGTCGAGCTCACGGACCTGCGCCGCGTCTACGGCGGGGTGGCCGCCCTCGACGGGCTCACCCTCCACATCGAGCCGGGCGAGTTCGTCGCGCTGCTCGGACCCTCGGGGTGCGGCAAGACGACGGCGCTGCGCTGCCTCGCCGGGCTCGAGGACCCCGACTCCGGCACGATCACGGTCGGCGGGCGCGACGTCACGTCCATCCCGACGAACAAGCGCGACATGGGGATGGTCTTCCAGGCGTACAGCCTCTTCCCGCACATGACCGCCCGCCAGAACGTCGAGTTCGGCCTCGAGATGCGAGGCCGCGACAAGGCGGCGCGCCGGGCCCGCGCCGGCGAGATGCTCGACCTCGTCGGGCTCTCGGAGCACGCCGAGAAGTACGCCCACCAGATGTCCGGCGGGCAGCAGCAGCGGGTGGCGCTGGCCCGGGCGCTGGCCATCGAGCCGCAGGTGCTGCTCCTCGACGAGCCGCTCTCGGCCCTCGACGCCAAGGTGCGCAGCCAGCTCCGCGACGAGATCCGCCGCATCCAGCTCGAGGTCGGGACGACGACGCTCTTCGTCACCCACGACCAGGAGGAGGCGCTCGCCGTCGCCGACCGGGTCGGGGTGATGTCGACCGGCCGGCTCGAGCAGCTCGCCGCACCGGCGGAGCTCTACTCGGCCCCGGTCTCGCCGTTCGTCGCCGACTTCGTCGGGCTGACCAACCGGCTGCGGGCTCGGATCGAGGACGACCGTGCCCACGTGCTCGGCGGCAGCGTCCCGGTCCTGCCGGGGTCGGCCACCGGCCCCGACGCCCTCGTCCTCGTCCGCCCCGAGGGCGTGGAGGTCACGGCGGCCGGCACGGGTGAGGCCGGGCCGGGCTCTGCCACGGTCGAGAGCGCGAGCTTCCTCGGTGGCCACGGGCGGATCATCGCGCGCACCACGGCCGGCGAGGTCATCACGGTGCAGGTCCCGAACACCGACGTCACGCGGTACCGCGCGGGTGACCGCGTCGTACTGAGCCCCCGGGGCGACGCCGCGCTCGCGGTGACCCCGGACTGACGCGCGGGGGCCCGGGCATGGAGCGGCCGCGGTGGCGTCCGGGTGCACCGGCCGCTGCGGCACTGACCCAGGCGCTCGTCCTCACGCTCGGCAGCCTCGGGTACGGGTACCACCGCGACGAGCTGTACTTCCGGATGCTGCCGCCGGACTGGGGGTACCTCGACCAGCCGCCGCTGACCCCGTGGCTGGCGCGCACGCTGGCAGAGCTCGTCGACGAGCCGTGGGCGCTGCGGCTCCCGGCGACGGTCGCGAGCGCCGTGACCGTCCTCCTCCTCGCCCGCCTGGCCCGCGAGCTCGGCGGGGACCGGCGGGCCGTGGCCTTCGCCGCGTGGGGCGGGGCGTTCGCGGTCCTGCCGCTCGCTCTGGGGCACCTCCTGCTCACCTCCACGATCGACCTCCCGCTGACCGTCGGAGTGGTTCTCGTCGCGGTCCGGGCCCTGCGCGGCGACCCCCGCTGGTGGCTGGCCGTGGGCGCCCTGTCGGGGGTCGCGGCGCTCAACCGCCTCCTCGTCCCGGTCGTCCTCGCCGGGCTGGTCCTCGGCGTCCTGGTGTTCGGGCCCCGACGCTCCCTGCGCACACGCTGGCCCTGGGCGGGGGCGCTCGTGGCCGTCGTGACCGCCGCGCCGACCATCGCCTACCAGGTCACCACCGGGTGGCCCCAGCTGGCGATGGGCGCCGCCCTCGCGGAGCACAACGCCGCCGACGTCCGTGGGCAGGTGCCGGTGATCCTGCTCGTGGCCATCGGCCCCCTCCTCGTCCCCGTCTGGCTGGCCGGGGTGGTCCACGCCTGGCGGCGACCCGAGGCCCGCTGGGTCGTCGTCGCGGCGGCGCTGGTCGTCGCGTTCACGGTCGTGGCCGGCGCCCAGCCGCACTACCCGGTGGCCGTGCTCGACGTCCTCTTCGCGGCCGGCTGCGTCCCGGTGGCGCGGTGGACCCGCTCCACCCGGTGGCGCCGGCCGGTGGTCATCGGCGCGCTCACCCTCGACGCCGTCGTCGCGACGGTGCTGGCGGTCCCGGTGCTGCCCGTCACCGTGGTCGGCTCGACCCCGGTCACCGAGGCCGGTCCTCTCGTCGGCGACCAGGTCGGCTGGCCCCGGTACGTCGAGCAGGTCGCCGCCGTGTGGCGGGCGACCGGCGACCCCGGGGCTGCGGTCCTCACGTCGAACTACGGGGAGGCCGGCGCGGTGGCGAGGTTCGGCACGGCGCTCGGGCTCCCCCGTCCGGTCAGCGGGCACAACCACCTGTGGGAGCTCGGCCCGCCGCACGAGGGAACCCGCACGGTGGTCGTCGTGGGCGGCCAGTACGAGCAGCTCGTTCCCCTGTTCGCGCACTGCGAGGTCCACGACCGGCTCTCGAACGGCGTCGGCGTCGACAACGAGGAGGAGGGCATGCCGGTCGCCGTCTGCCGGGACCCGGCCGACTCGTGGGCCGGGCTCTGGCCCCGCGTCCGGCACCTCGACTGAGAACCTGCGGCGGGCGGTGACCCCCGGCAGCGGCGATCGCTACGCTGCGCGGGTGACCGACACCGCCGCCGCCCACGACCTCTCCGACCCCGCCACCGACCCGTTCGCGGTCGCCGAGGCCGCCGCTGCGGTCATCCGCGAGCGCACCGGGGTGGAGCGCCACGACGTCGCCCTCGTGCTCGGCTCCGGCTGGGGCCAGGCGGGTGACCTCGTCGGCGAGACGCTGACGACCATCGAGAACACCGACGTGCCGGGGTTCGCCAAGGCCGCCGTCGAGGGACACAGCGGCACGATGCGCTCGGTCGCCATCGGTGGCACCGGCCGGCACGCGCTGGTCTACGGCACGCGGACCCACTACTACGAGGGACGCGGGGTGCGGGCGGTCGTGCACGGCGTGCGCACCGCCGCCGCGGCCGGCTGCTCGACGATCGTCATCACCAACGGCTGCGGCGGGCTGCGGCCCGAGTGGGCGCCGGGCACCCCGGTCCTCATCTCCGACCACATCAACCTCACCGCCACCTCGCCGCTCGAGGGGGCGACCTTCGTCGACCTCACCGACCTCTACTCGCCGCGGCTGCGGGCCCTGGCCCAGGAGGTCGACCCGACCCTCGACGAGGGCGTCTACGTGCAGTTCCGCGGCCCGCACTACGAGACCCCGGCCGAGGTGCGGATGGCCAAGGTGCTCGGCGGTGACCTCGTCGGGATGTCGACCTCCCTCGAGGCGATCGCGGCCCGGCACGCCGGGCTCGAGGTCCTCGGTGTCTCGCTCGTGACGAACGCGGCCGCCGGCATCTCCGCGACGCCGCTCAGCCACCAGGAGGTCATCGAGGCCGGGCAGGCCGCGGCCGAGCGGTGCGGGCGCCTCCTCGCGGACGTCGTCGGCCGGATCTGAGGACCGTCGCGATGAGCCCCACGACCCCCGACCCGACCGACCTCCTCGCCGCCGCCCGGGCCTGGGCCGTCGACGACCCGGACCCCGCAACCCGCGCCGAGCTCGTGGGCCTGGCCGACGCCGCCGAGCGCGGTGACGAGGCCGCGCACGAGGAGCTCGCCGACGCGATGGCGGGCCTGCTCGCGTTCGGCACGGCCGGCCTGCGCGGGAAGCTCGGGGGCGGACCGAACCGGATGAACCGCGCGGTCGTCATCCGCACCGCCGCAGGCCTCACCGCGTACCTGCAGACACTCACCGCCGAGCCGTTCGTCGTCGTCGGCTACGACGCCCGTACCAACTCCGACGTCTTCGCGCACGACACGTGTGCGGTCGTCACGGGGATGGGCGGCCGGGCCGTCGTCCTCCCCCACCCGCTGCCGACGCCGGTGCTCGCCTACGCCATCCGGTACCTCGGGGCGGACGCCGGGGTCATGGTCACCGCGTCGCACAACCCCCCGCAGGACAACGGCTACAAGGTCTACGTCGGCGACGGCTCGCAGATCGTGCCGCCCGTCGACGGCCTCATCGCCGAGCGGATCGCGGCCGTGCCGTCGGTGGCCTCGGTCCCGCTCGCCGACGACGGGTGGGAGACCCTCGGCGACGACGTCCTCCAGGCCTACCTCGACGACGTCGTGACCGTCGTCGACCCGGGCAGCCCGCGTGACGTCACGGTCGTCCACACGGCCCTGCACGGCGTGGGGTCGGAGACGGTGCGCCGGGCCTTCCTCGCCGCGGGCTACCCCGAGCCGATCCCCGTGGAGTCCCAGGCCGAGCCCGACCCGATGTTCCCCACCGTGTCGTTCCCGAACCCCGAGGAGCCCGGCGCGATGGACGCGGCGCTCGAGCTCGCGGAACAGACCTCGCCCGACCTCGTGATCGCCAACGACCCGGACGCCGACCGGTGCGCCGTGGCGGTGCCCGGCCCCGGCGGGTGGCGGATGCTGCGCGGCGACGAGGTCGGCGCGCTGCTGGGCTCGCACGTGCTGGCACGCGGGGTGCCGGCCGACTCCGCCGACGCCGTGTTCGCGAACTCCATCGTGTCGTCCCGGCTGCTCGCCGCGATGTGCCGCGCGGTCGGGGTGCGCCACGAGGAGACGCTCACCGGGTTCAAGTGGATCGGGCGGGTCCCGGGGCTGCGCTACGGCTACGAGGAGGCGCTGGGCTACTGCGTCGACCCCCGCCACGTGCGCGACAAGGACGGCGTCTCGGCGGCACTGCTGGTCGCCGAGCTCGCCGCCACGCTCAAGGCCGAGGGCCGCACCCTCGCCGACCGCCTCGACGACCTCGCCCGCGAGCACGGCGTGCACGCCACGGACGCGCTCTCGGTCCGGGTCGAGGACCTCTCGCTCATCGGGCAGGTGATGGACCGGCTGCGCGCCGAGCCGCCGAGCTCGGTCGCCGGCATCGGCGTCGCTCGGGTCGACGACCTCGCCCGCGGCGACGGCGGTCTCCCGCCCACCGAGGGCCTGCGCTGGTTCCTCGCCGACGACTCGCGGGTCATCGTGCGGCCGTCCGGGACCGAGCCGAAGCTCAAGGTCTACCTCGAGGTGGTCGAGCCGGTGCAGGGTGAGGACCTGCGCGGGGCCCGCGAGCGCGCGGCGCAGCGGCTCGCGGCCATCCGGGCCGACCTCGAGGCCGCCACCGCCGTCTGAGGGCGTGATCCGGACCGCCCCACCCGTCGAGTGAACAGGACGCGCCGCGCGGACGACCGCGCCGACGGCGTGTTCTCTCCTCTCGACGGGGTGGATGCGGCTGGACCCCGAGGACCGGGAGCCCCGTACACTCCCGGGGTGAGCACCGCCACCGACGTCGACCCCACGGCGCGCGCCCGCGACATCCTCGGGGTGTCCCGGCTGACCAACTCCGCCCTCACCGGATGGCTGCACGGCCTCCCGGGCGTCGACCAGGTCGGCTGCGAGGCCCGCGCCGCGGCCCTGTCCACCCGCTCGATCAAGACGACGAGCAAGGCGTGGGCCATCGACCTCGCCATCTCGATGATCGACCTGACCACGCTCGAGGGCGCGGACACCCCCGGCAAGGTCCGCGGCCTCGCCACGCGCGCCCTCGTCCCCGACCCCAGCGACCCGACGACGCCCAGCCCGGCCGCGGTCTGCGTCTACGGCGACATGGCCGGCATCGCCCGCGAGACCCTCGGCGACAGCGGCGTCAACGTCGCGGCGGTGGCCACGGCGTTCCCGAGCGGCCGTGCGAGCCGTGCCGTCAAGCTCGCCGACACCCGCGACGCCGTCGAGAACGGCGCCGACGAGATCGACATGGTCATCGACCGCGGTGCGTTCCTCTCCGGCGACTACCTCACCGTCTTCCGCGAGATCGTCGAGACCAAGGAGGCCTGCGGCGACGCGCGCCTCAAGGTGATCATGGAGACCGGCGAGCTCGCCACGTACGACAACGTCCGCCGCGCCTCGTGGCTCTCGATGCTCGCGGGCGGCGACTTCATCAAGACCTCCACCGGCAAGATCTCCCCCGCCGCGACGCTCCCGGTCACCCTCGTCATGCTCGAGGCGGTCCGCGACTGGCGCGAGCTCACCGACCGGCAGGTCGGCGTCAAGCCGGCCGGCGGCATCCGGACGAGCAAGGACGCGATCCGGTACCTCGTCACCGTGAGCGAGGTCGCCGGCGAGGACTGGCTCGACAACCACTGGTTCCGCTTCGGGGCCTCGAGCCTGCTCAACGACCTCATCCTCCAGCGCCAGAAGATGGCGACGGGCGCCTACTCGGGTGCCGACTACGTCGCCGACGACGCCCCCAGCGGCTACTGACCCCGACGCCACCCCACGCAAGGACACCGATGCCCACCTTCGAGTACGCGCCGGCACCCGAGTCACGGGCCGTCGTCGACATCGCGAGCAGCTACGGGCTGTTCATCGGCGGCGAGTTCGTCGAGGCCTCCGGCGGCACCCCGTTCAAGACGGTCAACCCGGCCACCGAGGAGGTCCTCTCCGAGGTCTCCGAGGCCACGGCCGACGACGTCGACGCCGCCGTGCGCGCGGCCCGCACCGCCTACACCCGGGTCTGGTCCCGGATGAGCGGTGCCGACCGCGGCAAGTACCTCTACCGGATCGCCCGCATCCTCCAGGAGCGGGCCCGCGAGTTCGCGGTCCTCGAGACCCTCGACAACGGCAAGCCGATCAAGGAGAGCCGCGACGTCGACGTCCCGCTCGCTGCGGCGCACTTCTTCTACCACGCGGGCTGGGCCGACAAGCTGGGCTACGCCTCGCTCGGCGACGACCCGCGTCCGCTCGGCGTCGTCGGCCAGGTCATCCCGTGGAACTTCCCGCTGCTCATGCTGTCGTGGAAGATCGCCCCGGCCCTCGCGTGCGGCAACACGGTGGTGCTCAAGCCGGCCGAGACGACGCCGCTCAGCGCGCTGCTGTTCGCCGAGGTCTGCCAGCAGGCGGAGCTGCCCCCGGGTGTCGTCAACATCGTCACCGGTGCGGGCGCCACGGGGCAGGCCATCGTCGACCACCCGGGCGTCGACAAGCTCGCGTTCACGGGGTCGACCAACGTCGGCAAGATGATCGCCCGCTCCATCGCGGGGACCCGCAAGAAGGCGACCCTCGAGCTCGGCGGCAAGGGCGCCAACATCGTCTTCGACGACGCCCCGGTCGACCAGGCCGTCGAGGGCATCGTCAACGGCATCTTCTTCAACCAGGGCCACGTGTGCTGCGCGGGCAGCCGGATCCTCGTGCAGGAGAACGTCGCCGAGGAGGTCGTCCGCCGCCTCAAGCGCCGGCTCGGCACGCTGCGGGTGGGCGACCCGATGGACAAGAACACCGACGTGGGCGCCATCAACAGCCGTGCGCAGCTCAGCCGCATCGAGGAGCTCACGGCGGTCGGCGAGAAGGAGGGCGCGGAGCGCTGGGACTCCGGGTGCGAGCTGCCGAAGCACGGCTTCTGGTTCCGCCCGACCATCTTCAGCGGCGTCTCGCAGAGCCACCGGATCGCCCAGGAGGAGATCTTCGGGCCAGTGGTCTCGGTACTGACCTTCCGCACGCCCGGGGAGGCGGTCGCGAAGGCGAACAACACCCCCTACGGCCTGTCCGCGGGCATCTGGACCGAGAAGGGCAGCCGGATCCTCTGGATGGCCGACCAGCTGCGCGCCGGCGTGGTCTGGGCGAACACCTTCAACAAGTTCGACCCGACCTCGCCGTTCGGTGGCTACAAGGAGTCCGGCTACGGCCGCGAGGGCGGTCGCCACGGGCTCTCGGCGTACGTGACGACGGAGGCGGCGAAGTGAGCGCGCGGGTGGACGTCCGGAAGACGTACAAGCTCTACATCGGTGGGAAGTTCCCGCGCTCCGAGAGCGGCCGCTCCTACGAGGTGATGGCCGCCCCGACCGGGCGCCGCGCGACGCCGCGGTTCCTCGCGAACGCCGCCATGGGCTCGCGCAAGGACGCCCGCGACGCCGTCGTCGCCGCACGCAAGGCGCAGCCCGGCTGGGCCGGCGCCACCGCGTACAACCGGGGCCAGGTGCTGTACCGGGTCGCCGAGGTGATGGAGGGCCGGCGAGCGCAGCTCGTGCAGGACGTGCGCGACTCCGAGGGCCTCACGGCGGCGCGGGCCGACGCGGTCGTCTCCGCGGCCATCGACCGGTGGGTCTGGTACGCGGGGTGGCCGGACAAGTACCCCCAGGTCCTCGGCGGGCTCAACCCCGTCGCCGGACCGTTCTTCGACATCTCCGTGCCGGAGCCGACCGGCGTCGTGGCGGTGCTCGCGCCGCAGGCGTCGTCACTGCTCGGGCTGGTCTCGGTCGTGGCGCCGGTCATCGTCTCGGGCAACACGTGCGTCGTGCTGGCGTCGGAGTCGCGGCCGCTGCCGGCCATCGACCTCGCCGAGTGCCTCGCGACGTCGGACGTGCCGGGTGGCGTGGTCAACGTCGTCACCGGGCGCACCGCCGAGGTGGCGCCGTGGCTGGCCTCGCACCGCGACGTCAACGCCATCGACCTCACCGGTGCGGCGGATGCCGAGGACGTCGCGTGGGGCGAGCTCGAGCTCGCCGCCGCCGAGAACCTCAAGCGGGTGCTGCGGCCGGGCGGGTCGGGCGCCGAGGCGGTCGAACCGGACTTCGAGCCGACGCCGGACCTCACGCGGCTCACGGCGTTCCTCGAGACCAAGACGGTCTGGCACCCGAAGGGTCGCTGACCGCCGGACTCGTGCATCGACCCGGTGTTCGGCCCCGCGGTGACGCTCAGAGCTGGAGGACGACTCCCGCGACCCGCAGCGAACCGGCCACCCCGGCGGGGTCGTGGAACTCCCCGGGTGCGTCGAGCACGGCCTGCCGGCGGGCCCGGACGGCGGCGCCGGGGTCCTCGGAGACCAGGTCGACGCACAGCCCGGCGACCACGGCCCGGGCGTCGTGGTCGTCCAGGCCGTCGAGCGCGAGCCCGTCGTGGAGCAACGTGGCCGCCTCGAGGAACACCTCGCGGGCCATCTCGGGGTCGACCTCGGGCCGCTCGGCAGCGACCCGCTCCGCGGTGGCGAGGAGCTGGTCGTAGGGAGGTTCGAGCGCAGCGGAGGACATCGGACCAGCGTCCCAACGCCGCAGCCGCCCGTCCAGCGGATAACCGGCCCCCCTAGACTCCTCCCCCGTGGGTGAGCGGGCGACGGACGAGCACGCCGGCCACGCCACCCCACCCGCCGACCGGCGCCGGGTCGTCGTCCTCGCGGGCCCGAGCGGGTCCGGCAAGTCCCGCCTCGCCGAGCGCCTCCACGCAGCCCGCGGGTGGCCGGTCTTCCGGCTGGACGACTTCTACCGCGACGAGGACGACCCCTCGATGCCGCGCCAGGCCGAGCTCGGCATCATCGACTGGGACCACCCCGACAGCTGGGACGCCGACCGCGCCCTCGCCGCGCTCCGCGAGCTCCTCGAGACCGGGCGCACCGAGCTCCCCGTCTACGACATCTCGCGCAGCCGGGCGGTCGGCGCGCACGAGGTGACCGCACGCGGCGACGACCTCGTCCTCGCGGAGGGCATCTTCGCCGCCGAGGTCGTGGCCCGCCTCGACGCCGAGGGGATGCTCCACAGCGCCTGGTGCGTGCACCACCGCCCCGCCGTCACGTTCGTCCGCCGCCTGCTGCGCGACCTGCGTGAGCGACGCAAGGCCCCGCCGGTGCTCGTCCGCCGCGGGTGGGGCCTGATGCGGGACGAGCCCGGGATCGTCGCCCGGCAGACCGCCCTCGGAGCCGTGGGTTCCCGCGCCTCGGCCGTGGAGCGCCACCTCCTCGGTTAGGGTGGCGCCGTGGTGACCGAGGGGGCACGAGGATGAGCGACCAGCCATGGGTGGCACCGGGTTCCGGACCCGCCGGCCCTCCTCAGGGACCTCCGTCGGGTCCTCCCCCGGGCCAGCCGCCCTCCCAGCCACCCCCGCCACCCGGCGGCCACGTCCCACCGCCCGCCCCACCCGGTCCGTACCGCGCGTTCGAGTTCCGGCCCGGCATCATCCCGCTGCGCCCGCTGCAGATCGGTGACCTGTACGGAGCCGTCCTCAAGGCCGTGCGCGGCAACCCCGCCGCGACCATCGGCCTGGCGGCCCTGACGACGTTCGCCTTCCTCCTCCCGACGACAGCCCTCGGGGCGTGGCTGTCCGGGCAGAGCGGGCTGAGCCTCGTCGACGAGTCGAGCGCCGCCTCCGACACGGTGCCCGACGGGTTCGGCCTGGGGATCGTCGGCATGTACCTCCCCTCGGTCGGGCAGGCGCTCTCCGCCATCCTGCTCGCGGGCTTCCTCGCCCAGGTGGTCGGCCAGGCCGTGCTGGGGCGGAAGGTGAAGATGGGCGAGGTCTGGCGAGCGACCCGGGGCCGGGTGCTCGCGATGGTCGGAGCCGTCGTCGTCACGTCCCTCGCGCTGCTGCTCACCCTCGCCGTCACGGTCGGCATCCCCGTCGGCATCGGCATCTACGCGGACCGGGCCGGCGGCGGCGGTGTCGGCCTCGTCATCCTGCTCGTCATCGTCTCGGTCCTCGCGACGGTGGCCGCCCTCGCGCTGCTCTCCACGAAGTGGGCCTTCGCCACCCCGGCGATCGTCCTCGACCGGATCGGGGTGTTCGCGGGGCTGCGCCGGTCGTGGCAGCTCGTCGGCAGCCCCCTCAAGGGCGCCTTCTGGCGGATCCTCGGCCTCCGGCTGCTCACGGGCATCATCGTCGGTGTCGCTGCGTACGTCATCACACTCCCGATCACCGCCGTGCTCTTCGTCGCGACCTTCACCGTCACCGCTGACGGGTCCGGGGCGGGCTCGGACTTCCTCGTGCTGCAGACGGTCACGACCGGGATCGCCGGGCTGCTCACCGGCGCGCTGACGACGCCGTTCAGCGCCGGGGTGGATGCGCTCCTCTACGTCGACGCCCGCATCCGCACCGAGGGCCTCGACGTGCGGCTCATCCAGGCCACGCAGGGGGCCGCACCGCCACCGTGGCCGATCACCTCGCCGTGAGGCCGTTCGACGCGCCCCTGGACCCCTCCTCGGAGGAAGCCCGCCGATGGCTCCAGGACGAGCTCTCGAACCCGAGGTACCACGCCCAGCCGAGCCTCGTCGACCGGCTCCGGGAGCTCATCGACCGGCTCTTCGCTGCCACGCCCGACGGGGGGCTGCCGGCGGTCGTCGTCCCGATCGCCGTCGGTCTCGTCCTCGCCGTGCTCGGCCTCGTCCTCTGGCGGGTCCTGCGCCACGAGGTGGGCCGCTCCGGCGGCGACGCGGACCGCCCCCTCGACGTCCCGGACGTCCCGGCGGCCACGCTCCGCGACCGGGCCCGTGCCGCCGTCGCCCGGGGCGACTGGGACTCCGCCGTCCTCGACGGGGTGCGCACCGTGGCGCGCGCCGCCGTCGAACGGGTCGTCCTCGACGACGCCCCGGGGCGGACCGCCCACGAGGTCTCCCTCGCGCTGACCACCCCGTTCCCGGCCGAGCAGGCCGCGTTGCTCGCTGCCGCCGACTCCTTCGACGCCGTGCGCTACGGGCACCGCTCCGCGACCGAGGACCAGGCACGGGCGGTGCTCGCCCTCGACGAGCGGCTCGCCGCCGCCCGACCCGCGCGCGCCCCCCTCGGGGCCGACGCATGACGGCCGCGCCGACGTCCGTCGCCCCCAGCGGTGTCGACGGCGGGAAGGTCGTGCGGCGCACCCGCGCCACGGCCTCGTGGCTGGTCGCGCTCGTCGTCGGCGGGCTCCTCATCGCCCTCGCCGCCGGCACGCCGTCGCCCGAGGAGTACCTCCACCCCGACGGCACCGGGCAGTCCGGCACCCGCGCCCTCGTCGAGGTGCTCCGCGACCGGGGGATCGACGTCGAGGTCGTGAGCACGGCCGCCGACGCGGTCGACGCGGCGGGTGACGGCACCGGCACCACGGTCGTCGTCGGCAACTCGGACCTGCTCACCGACTCCGCCGCGAAGCGGATGCTCGTCGGGACGCGGGGCGCCGACCGGGTCGTCTTCCTCGACGGCGCGCCGGGCCTCCTCGGCGACCTCGGTCTCGGCGTCACCGTGCAGCCCCCCACGGAGGACACCGCCGCGGCCGACTGCTCGCTGCCCTGGGTCCACGGCGGCGAGCGCCTGGAGCGCGTCTCGTGGGCGGTCGTGCCGACCGGCGACGCGCTGCCCGCCGGGGCCCGCGGCTGCTGGCCCACCCCGGGGATCGCCGGCGGCGACCCGGACGTCGCGGCGCCCACGGCCTACGCCGCGCTCGACCTGCCGGCGGGACAGCTGCACAGCGCCGTGACCATCATCGGCTTCCCGGACGCCGCGACCAACCGCTTCGTCACCGACGCCGACCACGCCGCCCTCATGCTCCGGCTGCTCGGCGCCTCACCGCGCCTGGTCTGGTACCACCCCGACTACGAGGACGTCACGGCGAACCCGTCGACGACCGGCGACAGCGTGTGGCCGGCCTGGACCGGGCCGGGCCTGGTGCTGGCCGGGCTGGCCTTCGTCGCGTTCGCGGTCGCCCGGGGGCGGCGGCTCGGCCGGCTCGTCCCGGAGGACCTCCCCGTCGTCGTCCGCGCCGCCGAGACCACCGAGAGCCGCGCGGAGCTCTACCGCGCCGCCGCCGACCGGCACCGCGCCGCTGCCGTCCTCCGTCGGGCCACCACGGGACGCCTCGCCACCCGGCTCGGCCTCGCGGCCGGCGCCCCGCCCGACACCTTGGTCCCCGCCGTCGCCGCAGCGTCCGGGGTCGACCTCGCGGAGGTCGACGTGCTCCTGCGCGGAGCCACCCCCGCCGACGACGTCGCCCTCATCGCACTCGCCCAGCAGCTCGCCCACCTCGAGGAGAAGGTCCGCACGTCATGACAGACACCCCCACCACGTCCGCTCCCCCGGCGTCGGAGGCCCGGGCCGCGCTCGTCCGGGTCCGCGAGGAGGTCGCCAAGGCCGTCGTCGGCCAGGACGCCGCCGTCGCCGGCATGCTCGTCGCGCTGCTCTGCCGCGGGCACATCCTCCTCGAGGGCGTCCCCGGGGTCGCGAAGACCCTCCTCGTGCGCTCCCTCGCGGCCACCCTCGACGTCGGCACCAAGCGCGTGCAGTTCACTCCGGACCTCATGCCGGGCGACCTCACCGGCTCCCTCGTCTACGACGCCCGCGAGAGCGACTTCTCGTTCCGTCCGGGACCGGTGTTCACCAACCTGCTCCTCGCCGACGAGATCAACCGGACGCCCCCGAAGACCCAGTCGGCGCTGCTCGAGGCGATGGAGGAGCGGCAGGTCTCCGTCGACGGCACGGCGCACGCGCTGCCCTCGCCGTTCCTCGTGGCCGCGACGCAGAACCCCGTCGAGTACGAGGGCACCTACCCGCTGCCCGAGGCCCAGCTCGACCGCTTCCTCCTCAAGGTCGTGCTGCCGGTCCCCGAACGCGACGACGAGGTGTCCGTGCTGCGCCGGCACGCCGACGGCTTCGACCCCCGGGACCTCGCCGCCGCGGGCATCCGTCCGGTGGCCACCGCGGCCGACGTCGAGGCGGGCGCCGCCGCCGTGCGCACCGTCGAGGTCTCGCCCGAGGTCATCGGCTACGTCGTCGACATCGCCCGGGCCACCCGCACCTCCCCGTCCCTCGCCCTCGGGGTCTCCCCCCGCGGCGCCACCGCGCTCATGGCCACGAGCCGGGCCTGGGCCTGGCTCAGCGGGCGGGGGTACGTGACCCCCGACGACGTCAAGGCGCTCGCGGTCGCGACGCTCGCCCACCGCCTCATGCTGCGCCCGGAGGCCGAGCTCGAGGGCACGTCGGTCACCGCGGTGCTGCACAGCGTCCTCGCGTCGGTGCCCGTCCCCCGCTGATGGCGCTGACGACGCGCGCCGCCGCGCTGCTCCTCCTCGGCCTCGTCCCCGTCGTGCTGCGGCCGGCGGGGTCGACGGTGTGGGCGTGGCTGCTCGTGTGGCTCGTCGCCGTCGGCGCCGACCTGCTCCTCGCGGCATCCCCGAGCCGGATGCGGCTCGTCCGGGAGGGCGAGGCGCTCCAGGTGCGGCACGGCGAGTCCGTGGCGACCTCCCTCGTCGTCGAGAACACCGGGGGTCGCACGGCGCGGGGGATCGTGCGCGACGGGTGGCCGCCGTCCGCCGGCGCCCACCCCGCGCGGCAGGCCCTCTCCGTGCCGGCGGGGGAACGTCGCCGGGTCACCACCACGCTCACGCCCACCCGTCGCGGCGACCGCCAGGCCGACCGCGTCACGCTCCGGCTGGCGGGCCCGTTCGGGCTGGCCGCCCGGCAGCGCTCGGTCGCGGTACCCGGTCGGGTGCGCGTGCTGCACGCCTTCCCGTCACGCAAGCACCTGCCGAGCCGGCTCGCGGTGCTCCGGGAGCTCGACGGTCGCGCCGCCGTGCGCACCCGCGGGCAGGGCACCGAGTTCGACAGCCTGCGCGACTACGTCGACGGTGACGACGTGCGCTCCATCGACTGGCGCGCCACCGCCCGGCGCCAGCACCTCGTCGTCCGCACGTGGCAGCCCGAACAGCACCGGCGGATCGTCATCGTCGTCGACACCGGCCGCACGAGCGCCGGCCGGGTGGGTGACGCCCCCCGCCTCGACGCCGCGATGGACGCCGCGCTGCTGCTCACCGCACTCGCCGGCCACGCCCGCGACCGGGTGCAGGTCGTCGCCGGGGACCGCCGCGTGCACGCGCGCATCACCGGCGCCGACCGCGCGACCCTGCTGCACGACGTCATCAGCACGCTCGCCCCGGTCGAGCCCCAGGTCGTCGAGACCGACTGGGGCGTGCTCGCTGCCGAGGTCACCCGCTCCACGCACCGCTCGCTGGTCGTGCTCCTCACCCCGCTCGAGCCGGCCGCCATCGAGGAGGGGCTCATCCCCGTGCTGCCCGCACTCGTCGCCCACCACCGCGTCGTCGTGGCGTCGGTGGCCGACCCCGGGCTGGAGCGGATGCGCACCGCCCGCGACGGCTCCGAGGAGGTCTGGGGCGCCGTGGCCGCCGAGCGTACCGGGGCCCTGCGGCAGGGCGCCGCGGCCGCGCTGGGCCGGATGGGGGTCGACGTCCTCGACGCCGCACCCGACGACCTGCCCGTGCGCCTCGCCGACCACTACCTCGCGCTCAAGCGCGAGGGCCTGCTCTGAGCCGTCCGGGGGAAGCGGCGCCGGACGGTCAGGCCGCGACCGGCACGACGTCGCCCGCGTCGCGCGCCGCCACGTCGCCCGTGGCGCCCCGGGCCGCCGCGGCACGCCCGACGACGAAGACGTAGAGGACGAACGCGGTCTCGGCGACCACCCCGATGCCGATCCGCGCCCAGGTGGGCAGCCCCGACGGCGTCACGAAGCCCTCGATGACCCCGCTGACGAAGAGCACCGCGACGAGGCCGAGCGCGACGGCGACGGCGGTGCGCGCCTCCCGCGCCAGCGACTGGCCGCGCGGCAACGCCCCCGGGCTGATCCACGACCAGAAGATCCGCAGGCCGACCGCGCCCGCGACGAAGATCGCCGTCAGCTCGAGCAGCCCGTGCGGGAGGATCAGCCCGAAGAACAGCCCGGTGCGGTCGTGGTAGGCCATGAGCGCACCGGCGACCCCGACGTTCACGACGTTGTTCGCGAGGATGTAGAGCACCGGGAGCCCGAGGATGCCGAGGGCGATGACCTGCGCGGACACCCACGCGTTGTTCGTCCAGACGAGCCCGGTGAAGTCGAGGTGCGCGTACTCCGAGTAGTACTGCTCGAAGTCCGTGCCGACGAACGACTCGATCTGCGCCGGCGTCATCATCGAGGTCCACACCCGTGGGTGCAGGTACGCGTACCACCCCACCGCGACGGCGACGGCCACGTTGACGAGCGCGGTGCTGACCCACCACCAGCGCAGCCGGTAGAGCGCCGCCGGGAAGGTGCTCGTGAAGAAGGTCAGCAGGGCCGTCCAGGAGCCGGTGCGCCGCCCCGCCGTCGCGAGCCGGGCCCGCGCGACGAGCGAGGACAGGTGCGCCACGACCGAGGGGTCCGGGCTCGCGGACCGCACGACCGACAGGTGCGTGGAGACCCGCTGGTAGAGGTCGAGCAGCTCGTCGGCCTCGGCCCCGGTGTGCCGACGCTGCCCCACGAGGGTCTCCAGCCGGTTCCACTGGGCCTGGTGGGCGGCCACGTACGCATCGAGGTCCACGGGCTCAGCGTAGGCGACGCGTGCACCCCGCACCGCCGGTTAGCCTGTGGCGGTGGAGAGCACCGGGGGCCAGGGCGTCGGCTACCGCGCGTACGCGTCGGAGGACGTCGTCACCGGCGAGGGCGTGGCCGTCGAGCTGCCGGTCGCGGGCACGATGGTGCGGGCCGCGAGCGGGCTCATCGACCTCCTCGTCGCGTTCGTCCTGCTCCTCGGCGTCGTCTGGGGCGTCGGGGTCCTCGTCGCCGAGGCCAGCGACGCCGTCGGCACGGCGTTCATGCTCGTCGCGGTCATCGCGGTCACCGTGGCGTTCCCCGCCACCGTCGAGACGCTGACCCGGGGACGCACCCTCGGCAAGCTCGCGCTCGGCCTGCGCGTCGTCCGGGACGACGGTGGCCCGATCACCGCGCGGCACGCCATCACCCGGGCACTGGTCGGCTTCGTCGAGATCTGGCTGCCGCCCTTCGTCGGCATCCCGGCCCTCATCGGCTCGGTCGTCAGCTCCCGCAGCAAGCGGCTCGGCGACATGGCCGCCGGCACCTACGTCATCAGCCAGCGGTCCCGGATGCGGCTCGCTCCCCCGCCGCAGATGCCCCCACCGCTCGCCGCCTGGGCCACCGCGGCCGACGTCGGGGCGCTGCCCGCGGGGCTCACGGTCGCGGTGCGCCAGTTCCTCTCCCGGGCCGCCACCCTCGTCCCGGCCTCCCGCGAGCCCCTCGGGCGCGAGCTGCTCACCGAGGTGCTGCGGCACGTGGCTCCCGCTCCCCCGCCCGGCTTCCACCCCGAGTACGTGCTCGCCGCGGTCGTCGCCGAGCGCCGCCGCCGCGACTCCGAGCGGCTCGCGCGCGAGGAGGCCCTGCGCCGTCGGGTCGTCGGCGCCGACCCCCTCGGCTGACAGGTTGGCGGGGTCGGGTCAGGCGCCGAGGGCGGCGTACCCGGGCTTGACGACGTGCTCGATGAGCTCGAGCCGCTCGTCGAACGGCAGGAACGCCGACTTCATCGCGTTGATCGTCGCCCAGCGGAGGTCCGCGAGGGTCCAGCCCGCCTCGTCGACGAGCAGCTGCATCTCGCGCGACATGGACGTGCCGCTCATGAGCCGGTTGTCGGTGTTGACGGTGACCCGGAACCGCAGTCGCTTGAGGAGGGTGATCGGGTGCTCGGCGACGGAGGACGCCGCGCCGGTCTGGAGGTTCGAGCTCGGGCACATCTCGAGGGGGATGCGGCGGTCCCGGACGTAGGCGGCGAGGCGGCCCAGGACGGCCACGCCGTCGGCCCCGACCTCGACGTCGTCGACGATGCGCACACCGTGGCCGAGCCGGTCGGCGCCGCACCACTGGATCGCCTCCCAGATCGACGGGAGCCCGAAGGCCTCGCCGGCGTGGATCGTGAAGTGCGCGTTCTCGCGGCGCAGGTACTCGAAGGCGTCGAGGTGCCGGGTGGGCGGGAAGCCCGCCTCGGCCCCGGCGATGTCGAAGCCGCCGACACCACGGTCACGGTAGGTGACGGCGAGCTCGGCGATCTCCCGCGACCGGGCCGCGTGCCGCATGGCCGTGAGCAGCGCCCGCATCCGGATGGGGGTGCCGGCGGCCGCCGCCTCCTCCTCGCCCGCGCGGAACCCGGCGAGGACCGCCTCGACGACGCGCTCGAGCGGCAGGCCACCCTCGATGTGCAGCTCGGGCGCGAACCGTGACTCCGCGTAGACCACGCCGTCGGCGGCCAGGTCGAGGGCGCACTCACGCGCCACGCGCGTCAGCTGCTCCTCGGTCTGCATCACCGCGACGGTGTGGGAGAACGTCTCGAGGTAGCGCTCGAGCGAGCCGGAGTCCGCGGCGTCGCGGAACCAGGTTCCGAGCGCAGCGGGATCGGTCGTCGGGAGCCCGTCGTACCCGGAGGCGGCGGCGAGCTCGACGATCGTCGCGGGACGCAGCCCGCCGTCGAGGTGGTCGTGGAGGAGGGCCTTGGGTGCGCGGCGGACGACCTCCGCGGTCGGGGCGGCCATCACGCGATCCGGTCGATGACGACGGGGCCGAGGGCCGGGCGCGAGCCGTCGGGCGCGACGAACACGGCGCCCTCGAGCGCCTCCTTCGCCCGCTCGAACCGTTCGGGGGTGTCGGTGTGGAGGGTCATCATCTGCTCCCCCGCGCGCACCGTCGCGCCCGGCTTGACGTGCAGCTCGACGCCGGCACCGGCCTGGACCGGGTCCTCCTTGCGGGCCCGTCCGGCACCGAGCCGCCACGCCGCGACGCCGACCGCGTAGGCGTCCATCGTGGTGATGACACCGTCGGCCGGGGCGAGCACCTCCTCGGTGTGCCGGGCCGTGGGCAGGGGGGCGTCGGGGTCGCCGCCCTGGGCGGAGATCATCCGGCGCCACGCGTCCATCGCCCGGCCGTCGGTGAGGGCGGCACGCACGTCCTGCCCCCCGCGCCCGGCGGCGTCGAGCATCTCCTCGGCGAGCCGGACGGTCAGCTCGACGACGTCCTCGGGGCCCCCACCGGCGAGGACCTCGACGGACTCGCGCACCTCGAGGGCGTTGCCGGCGGTGAGCCCGAGCGGGGTCGACATGTCGGTGAGCAGGGCGACGGTCGTGACGCCCGCGTCGGTGCCGAGGTCGACCATCGTGCGGGCCAGCTCGGTGGCGTCCTCGCGGGTCTTCATGAACGCGCCGCTGCCGACCTTGACGTCGAGGACGAGCGCGCCGGTGCCCTCGGCGATCTTCTTGCTCATGATCGAGGATGCGATGAGCGGGATGGCCTCGACGGTGCCCGTGACGTCGCGCAGGGCGTAGAGCTTCTTGTCGGCGGGGGCGAGGCCGGATCCGGCGGCGCAGATGACGGCACCGACGTCCTCGAGCTGGTGCATCATCTCGTCGTTCGAGAGACCCGCCCGCCAGCCGGCGATGGACTCCAGCTTGTCGAGCGTGCCGCCGGTGTGGCCGAGCCCGCGCCCGGACAGCTGCGGCACCGCGACGCCGAAGACCGCGACGAGCGGGGCGAGCGGGAGGGTGATCTTGTCGCCGACGCCGCCGGTCGAGTGCTTGTCGGCGGTCGGGCGGGACAGGGCCGAGAAGTCCATCCGCTCGCCGCTGGCGATCATCGCCGCCGTCCACGTGGCGATCTCGCGGCGGGTCATCCCGTTGAGCAGCACCGCCATCGCGAGCGAGCTCATCTGCTCCTCGGCGACGGCGCCCCGGGTGTAGGCGTCGACGACCCAGCGGATCTGGTCGTCGGACAGCTCGTGGCGGTCGCGCTTGGCGATGATGACGTCGACGGCGTCGAAGGCTTCGCTCATCGGGCCATCATGACAGCCCCCGCTTCCCCGACTTTTCATGCCGGCAGCCGCCCCGCCGCCGCGTGTCGCGCGGACGCCGGCATGAAAAGTCGGGGAGGTCAGGGGCGGCGGGTCTCGAGGTCCTCGGGGCCGAACGCCTGCGGCAGCACCTCGCGCATCGTCAGCACGCCCTCGGGGGTCTGGAGCAGCGTCTCGGGGGTCCCGTTCTCCCACAGCAGCTGCCGGCACCGACCGCACGGCATGAGGGTGTCGCCACGGCCGTCGACGCACCAGACCGCGACGAGCCGGCCCCCGCCCGTCGCGTGGAGGCTCGACACCATCCCGCACTCCGCGCACAGCGTGACGCCGTAGCCGGCGTTCTCGACGTTGCAGCCCGAGACCACCCGCCCGTCGTCGACGAGCCCGGCCACCCCGACGGGGAACCCGCTGTAGGGGCAGTACGCGAGGCCGGTCATCCGCACGGCCTCGACGCGCAGTGCCTCCCAGTCGACCTCGGGGGTGCTCATGCGTCGTCCGACGGGGCGGCACGGCGGGCGTCCAGGCCCCGGACGACGGCCGCGGTCGCGAGCAGCCGCGCGCCGAGGGCGATGGCCCGCTCGTCGACGACGAGGTCGCCCTGGTGCAGGTCGTAGGTGGGTCCACCCGGCGTGCGCGTCCCGAGCCGCGCCATCGCGCCGGTGCAGTGGTCGAGGTACCACGCGAAGTCCTCGCCGCCGAGGGACTGCGCGGTGGGGACCGGAGCGACCCGGCCGGCGAGCGCGGCCCGGCGCAGCGCCGAGATGCCGTCGGCGGTGTTGACGACCGGCGGGACCCCCTTGAGCCGCTCGACCTTGGCCTGCACCCCGTACGGCTGGACGACGCCGTGGACGATCTCCTCGAGCAGCGGCCCGACGGTCAGCCACGACTCGGCGTCGAGCATCCGCAGCGTGCCCCGGCACTCCCCCGTCGAGGGGATGACGTTCGCGACCCGGCCGGCCTCGATCTTCCCCCAGACCAGCGCGGCGCCGGTGCGCGGGTCGAGCCGCCGGCCGAGGACGGCCGGCACGTCGGTGACGACCTTGGCGAGCGCGAAGACGAGGTCCTCGGTGAGCTGGGGGCGCGAGGTGTGGCCGCCGCGGCCGTGGAGCGTCACGGCGACCTGGTCGGCGGCGGCGGTCAGCGCTCCCTCGCGGAGGCCGACCTGCCCGACGTCGATGCTGGGGTCGCAGTGCACGGCGAAGATGCTGTCGACGCCCTCGAGCGTCCCGGCCGCGATCGCCTCGAGGGCCCCGCCGGGCATGACCTCCTCGGCCGCCTGGAAGACCGCCCGCACCGCGATGCCGCGCTGGGCGAGGGCGTCCTCGACCGACCGGAGCGCGAGCACGGCGCCGACGAGCGCGGAGGTGTGCACGTCGTGGCCGCAGGCGTGGCACACCCCGGGGTTGCGTGAGGCGAAGTCGAGCCCCGACCGCTCGCGCACCGGCAGCGCGTCCATGTCGGCGCGCAGGGCGACGCGGTACACCGGCTCGGCCGCGCCGAGGTCGGCGAGCAGGCCGGTCCCGGGCAGCCGCCGCACGGCCACCCCCGCCGCGTCGAGGCGTCGCGCGACGGCCTCGGTCGTGCGCGTCTCCTCGCGGGACAGCTCGGGGTGGGCGTGGAGGTCCCGCCGGAAGTCGGTGAGCTCGGGTGACAGCGAGGTGATGCGCTCGCCGAGGGCGGCGAGGAGGGCATCGTCGTTCATGAGGGGGCCGAGTCTAGCCGGGGCCCGTCCCGGGGCACGCGCGGTCACGTCGTCCCGGTCCGCTCGGCCCGGCGGGCCCGGTCCGCCTTGTACGCCTCCCACCGCACGGCCATGCCGTCCATCTCGCGCTGGACGAACTCGAGGAACTCGACGGACAGCTGGAGCCGCTCCCCCGCGCGGGTCGAGGCGCCGACGCCGTCGTGGGCCGCCGACAGCGCCGCCACGAGGGGTGCGTAGACGTGCTCCTTGTGGACGAGGACGTCGTGCCAGGCGTCGTCCTGGACGACGTAGACGTCACGCCGGGACCCTCGCTCGCGCTCACGCCGGACCATCCGGACCTGCATGAGGGAGCGCACCGCCCCCGACACCGCGGCCGGGCTGACGTGGAGCACCTCGACGAGCTGGGCCGAGGTGAGCCGGCCGGCCTCGGTCGCGAGGAGGGCGGCGAAGACGCGAGACGGCTGGAGCTGCATCCCGAGGTCCGCGAGCGCCCCACCGAGCCGTTCGACCACCTCCACCGGCGGCAGCGCGGGCTCGTCGACGCTCGTCATGCCTGACACATTACAACATTCACAAACTTCTGAAACAGATGTACCGTGGACGGCGTGACCGATGCCATCACCGTCTCCGGCCTCCGCAAGTCCTTCGGGCGCACCCTCGCCCTCGACGGCCTCGACCTCGTCGTGCGCGAGGGCGAGGTGCACGGCTTCCTCGGACCCAACGGGTCCGGCAAGTCGACGACGCTGCGCATCCTCCTCGGGCTGCTCCGCGCGGACGGTGGCACGGCCAGCGTGCTCGGCCGCGACCCCTGGCGCGAGAGCACCCTGCTGCACCGCTCGCTCGCCTACGTGCCGGGTGACGTCGTGCTCTGGCCGACGCTCTCCGGCGGCGAGACCATCGACCTGCTCGGCCGGCTCCGCGGCGGGGTCGACGAGTCCCGGCGGCGCCGGCTCGTCGAGCGCTTCGAGCTCGACGAGACGAAGAAGGGGAAGGCCTACAGCAAGGGCAACCGCCAGAAGGTGGCCCTCGTCGCGGCCCTCGCCTCCCACACCCCCCTCCTCGTCCTCGACGAGCCCACCGCCGGGCTCGACCCGCTCATGGAGCAGGTCTTCCAGGACGAGCTGCACACCCTGCGCGAGGAGGGTCGCACGGTGCTGCTGTCGAGCCACATCCTCAGCGAGGTCGAGCGCGCCTGCGAACGCGTGAGCATCCTGCGCGCCGGTCGGGTCGTCGACTCCGGCAGCCTCACCGAGCTGCGGCACCTGACCCGCACGACCGTCCACGCCGAGCTGCGCGAGGCCCCGGCCGCCCACGAGGTGGAGGCGTGGCCGGGCATCCACGACGTCGCCCTCGACGGGTCCTCCCTCCGGTGCACCGTCGACCCCGAGCACCTCGGCGAGCTCGTCTCCGCGCTGGCGGCGCGCGGCGTCACGGCCCTGACGAGCCAGCCGCCCACGCTCGAGGAGCTCTTCCTCGCCCGCTACGAGGAGGAGGTCCCGGCATGACCCGGCTCGCCGGCACCCGCGAGCTGCTCCGCCTGGCGTGGCGCCGCGACCGCATCATCGTCCCCGCGAGCGTCCTCGGGCTCGTGCTGCTCTCGGTCGGCTCGGCGCAGGCGACGCTCGCGCTCTACCCCGACGACTCCTCCGCCGCCCAGGGCCTCGCCGACATCGTCGCGAACCCCGCCGTCCTCGCGATGTACGGGCCGATCAGCGCCGCGAGCGCCGACGCCCTCGCCGTCTTCAAGACGGTGATGATGGGCGCGGTCCTCGTCTCCGTGCTCGCCCTGGTGATCGTCCGCCGCCACACCCGGACCGAGGAGGAGGAGGGCCGCCTCGAGCTCGTCGGGTCCGGCGTCGTCGGGCGGTGGGCACCGCTGGCGGCCGGGGTCGTCGTGGCCGTCGTGGCCGTCGTGCTCTCGGCCGTGCTGTCCGCCGCCGGCCTCCTGGGGCTCGGGATGGACCCGGCCGGGTCGGTCGCGTTCGGGGCCGCGTGGCTCACCGCGGGGCTCGCCCAGGTCGGCGTCACCGCCCTCGCCGTCCAGCTGGCCGCCACGACCCGCGGTGCCGGGGGCATCGCCTTCGGCTTCCTCGGCGTCGCCTACGTGCTGCGCGCCGCGGCGGACGCCTCCGACTCCGACGCCGTCCACACCCTCGGCTGGCTCTCACCGCTCGGCTGGGCCGGCCGGGTCGAGCCCTACGGCCTCGACCGCACCTGGCTGGTGCTGCTGGGCGCGGGCGTCCTCGTCGCCGGCCTCGGCGCCGCCCTCGTCGTCCTCGAGCGGCGCGACCTCGGCGGCGGGGTGCTGCCGACCCGGGTCGGCCGGACCCGCGCCCGGGGCCTGCTCTCCAGCCCCCTCGGCCTCGTCGCCCGCCTCGCGACGGGGACGGTCATCGGCTGGGTCGTCGGCCTCGTCGCCGGCGGCGTCGTCGTCGGCTCGCTGCTCGGGTCGGTCGGCGCGCTCGTCGACAACCCCCAGATGCAGCGCGTCCTCGAACAGCTCGGCGGGTCGGCGGGCACCGTCGAGGACATCTTCCTCGCGACCGAGACGAAGTTCGTCGCCGCCGCGGTGGCCGCGGCGGGCGTCGCCCTCGTCCTGCGCCTCGCCGCCGCCGAGCGCACCGGGCTCGCCGAGGCCGTCCTGTCGACCCCGACCAGCCGCGCCCGCTGGTACCTCGCGCACGTGGCCGTGGGCGTCGTCGCGACGACCCTCTTCATGACGGTCATCGGGCTCACGGTCGGCGTGGCCGGTGCACGCTCGAGCGCCGTCGCGCCGAGCCTCGCCGCCACCCTCGGCGCCTTCCTGTCGACCCTGCCCGCCGTGTGGCTCGTCGTCGGGGTCGCGGCCCTGCTGGCCGGCTGGCGGCCACGGTTCGCGCCCGCCGCGTGGGCGGTGCTGCTCGTCGGCTTCGTCCTCGGGGAGCTCGGACCGACGATGCGGCTGCCGGGCTGGGTCGTCGACCTCTCGCCCTTCGCCCACCTCAGCCAGCTGCCGGGCGGTGACTTCGCCGCCGGGGGTGCGGCGGCGATGACCCTCGGGGCCGCGGCCCTCGTCGCGGTCGGGGCCCTGGCCTACCGGCAGCGCGACGTCGCCTGAACGCTCAGGTGAGGTCGGCCCGGCCCGTGTCCTTGAGGGCGTCGACCACCTTCTTGACGTCCTGCGCCCGCGCGCGGGTGGTCACGAGCACGGCGTCCGGGGTGTCGACGACGACGACGTCCTCGAGCCCGACGACCGCCACCCGACGCCCGCCGGCGGCGACGACGAGGCCCTCGGCGTCGACGACCGTCACGTCACCGTCATCACCGAGCACGGTGACCGGCCCGGCCGCGTCCGGCAGCAGCGAGGACAGGCTCGCGAAGTCGCCGACGTCGTCCCAGGCGAACGGTGCGGGGACGACGACCACGTGGCCGGCGTCCGCGGCCGGCTCGGCCACCGCGTGGTCGATGGCGATCTTCGTGAGCCCCGGCCACACCGCGTCGAGCCGGGACGGGTCGGCCGCGATCTCGCGCAGACCGGAGGCCAGCTCGGGGTGCCACCGCGCGAGGAGGTCGAGCAGAGTCGTGGCCCGGACGACGAACATCCCTGCGTTCCAACGGTACTCACCGGAGGCCACATAGGCCTCGGCGCGCTCGGCATCCGGCTTCTCGACGAACTCGACCGCACGCCGGGCCGTGGGGAACCCCGGGAGCGGCTCCCCCGCCCGGATGTAGCCGAAGCCGGTCGCCGGATGGGTCGGCTCGACGCCCAGGGTCACGAGGTGGCCCGCCCGCGCGACCTCGACGGCCTCGCGGACCGCCGCGTGGAACGCCCCGACGTCGGGGATGACGTGGTCGGCGGCGAACGAGCCGATGACCGCGTCGGGGTCGAGCCGTTCGACGACGGCCGCCGCGAGCCCGATCGCCGCCATGGAGTCGCGGGGGGCCGGCTCGGCGAGGACCCGGTCCGGGGCGAGGCCGGGGAGCTGGTCACGGACCGCCGCCGCGTGGGCCGCTCCCGTGACGACGACGACCCGGTCCGCCGTGAGCGGGGTCAGCCGGTCGACCGTGGCCTGGAGCAGTGTGCGGCCGCTCCCGGTGAGGTCGAGGAGGAACTTCGGGTGGTCCGCCCGGCTGAGCGGCCAGAGCCGCGTCCCCGCGCCCCCCGCCGGCACGACGGCCCAGAACCCCTCGACGTCAGGCATGGCGCCGAGGGTATCCCGTCACCCGCTCGTCATCCGGCACCCGCCGGGAGGTCGCCTCGCCGCCGCCCGACGGCGGGACGCTCCTCCCGTGCGCGTCGTCGTCGTCACCGAGTCCTTCCTGCCGACCCTCAACGGCGTGACCACCAGCGTGTGCCGGGTGGTCGAGTGCCTGTCCGCCGCCGGGCACCAGGTCTCCGTCCTCGCACCCCGGCCGGCGCCCGAGCGGCACGGCAGCGTCCCGGTGCACACCGTGCCGTCGGTCCCGGTGCGCTCCTTCCCCACCGGCCTGCCGACCGCCGCCGTGCGCCAGGTGCTCGAGACCGTCCGGCCGGACGTCCTGCACGTCGCCTCCCCGTTCGTCCTCGGGGCGCGGGCCCTGCACGAGGCAGACCACCTCGGCATCCCCGCGGTCGCGGTCTACCAGACCGACATGCCGAGCTACCTCGCCCAGCACGGACCCGGGCGGCTCGGGACGGGCGCCGCCGAGGCGGCCTGGCGGTGGATCCGGCGGGTGCACGGACTCGCCGACCTCACGCTCGCGCCGTCGGGCGCCACCCTCGCCGAGCTCGCGGCCCACGGCGTGGAGCGCACCGCCCGCTGGGGTCGCGGCGTCGACTCGACCCTCTTCCACCCCTCACGGCGCGACCGGGCCTCGGCGGTCCGGCGCGAGCTCGCACCGGGCGGTGAGGTCGTCGTCGGCTACGTCGGCCGGCTCGCCCCCGAGAAGGAGCTCGGCCGGCTCGACGCGGTGGCCAGGGTGCCCGGGGTCCGGATGCTCCTCGTCGGGGACGGCCCCTCCCGGGAACGCACCGCCACCCGTCTCGCGGAGGCCGTCGCCTCGGTCCCCGGACGGCCGAACCGCCCACCCCTCCTGCTCGGTCCGCGGTCCGGCGAGGCGCTCGCCGACGCGTACGGCGCGTTCGACGTCTTCGTCCACCCCGGGACGCGCGAGACCTTCGGCCAGACCCTCCAGGAGGCGGCGGCCAGCGGCCTCCCGGTCGTGGCCCCGGCCCGGGGCGGACCGCTCGACCTCGTCGACGACGGCCGCACCGGCCTCCTCTTCGACCCGGACCGGCCGGACGACCTCGCGGACCGCGTCCGGGCACTCGTCGAGGACCCCGGTGCGCGCCAGCGGATGGGGGCGGCCGGGCGGGCCTCGGTCGAGGGCAGGACGTGGGCCGCGGTCACCGACGAGCTGGTCGGCCACTACGAGCGGGCCGTCACCCGCCGGCGCGGGGTCCCGGCCCGGGTCGCCTGACGCGGGTCAGCGCGACGCGAGCGGGAACGACCGCGCGACGCGCCACACGCCGTCGGCGTCGTGGTGGTAGAGCTCGACGCTCGCCACCGTGAAGCTGCAGCGGAAGTCGGCGAGCTCCTCGAAGGCGAGGTCGAGCGCCTCGTCCGCGAGGTGGTGGGCGATCGTCACGTGCGGGTGGTACGGGAACTCCAGGTGACGCTCGACGGGTCCGGAACGGACCGCGGCCTCGAGTCGCTCGCAGGTCGCGATGCCGCGCGAGACCTGGACGAACACGACCGGCGAGACCGGGCGGAAGGTCCCGGTGCCGGACAGGACCATCTGGAAGGGCTCGGTCGCGGCACTCACCGCCTCCAGGTGGGCGACGAAGTCGTCGAAGCGGTCCGGCGGGACGGGGGTCGGCGGGAGCAGGGTGACGTGCGGCGGGATGGCCGGCGCCAGCGGGTCCCCCGCGTGCTCGCGCGCCCGCTGCAGGCGCTCACCCCAGGGCTCGGGGATGGTGACGGCGACACCGTGGACGGGCATGGCGGCGGCCCTCAGCGCGCGGCCGGGAGCAGGCCGACGGCGTCGCGCACCCGGGTCATCGTCGCGTGGGCGACCTCGGCGGCACGCTCGGCACCGTCGGCGAGGATCCGGTCGAGCTCGGCCGGGTCCTCGAGCAGGTCGCGCATCCGGGCCTGGAAGGGCTCGACGGCACCGAGGACGACCTCGGCGACCTCCTTCTTGAGGTCGCCGTACCCGCGGCCCGCGAAGGACGCGGCGACGTCGTCGACGGGGGTGCCGGACAGGACCGAGTGGATGACGAGCAGGTTGCTGACGCCGGGCTTGCCCTCGGGGTCGTGGCGGACCTCGGCCTCGGTGTCGGTGACGGCGGACCGGATGTTCTTCGCGATCCGGGCCGGGTCGTCCATGAGGTCGATGAGGCCCTTCGGCGAGGAACCGGTCTTGCTCATCTTCGCCGTCGGCTCCTGGAGGTCCATGATCTTCGCCGACCCCTTGACGATGTAGGGGTCGGGCACGACGAGGGTCTCGCCGAAGCGGGTGTTGAAGCGCTCGGCGAGGTCGCGGGTGATCTCGAGGTGCTGGCGCTGGTCCTCGCCGACGGGGACGTAGGCGGCGTCGTACATGAGGATGTCGGCGGCCATGAGCATCGGGTAGGTCAGCAGCCCGACGTTGGCGTTCTGGCCCTTGGCGACCTTGTCCTTGAACTGCGTCATGCGCCGTGCCTCGCCGTCGCCGGTGAGGCAGTTCATCACCCAGCCCAGCTCGGCGTGCGCGCTGACGTGGCTCTGGCAGAACACGGCCGAGCGCGTCGGGTCGACACCCCCGGCGAGGAACTGCGCCGCGGTGACCCGGGTGCGGCGACGCAGCACCTCCGGGTCGGTCGGCACCGTGAGGGCATGGAGGTCGGCGACGAAGTAGTACGCGTCGAAGTCCTCCTGGAGGCCGACCCAGTTGACCAGTGCGCCGAGGTAGTTGCCGAGGTGCAGCGAGTCGCTGGTCGGCTGCATCCCGGAGAGGATGCGGGGGCGTGCGGCATCGGCGGTGGAGGGGGCGGGCATGGCGACCATTGTGCCCTGCCGCCCCTCCCTAGACTCATCCGCATGACGACTGCCGCGACGACCCACCGCGACGTGTTCGGCGCGGACCCCGACGGCGTCTGGTCGGCACCCGGGCGGGTCAACCTCATCGGCGAGCACACCGACTACAACGAGGGCCTCGTCCTCCCGATCGCCCTGCGGCAGCGCACGAGCGCCGCGTGCTCGCGCCGCGAGGACGACCTGCTGCGCCTGCACTCGGTGCAGACCGGCGAGACCGTCGAGGTCGAGCTGGCCGACGTCGGTCCCGGGTCGCCCGAGGGCTGGACGGCGTACCTCGCCGGGGTGCTCTGGGCGCTGCGCGAGGACGGGTTCGCGGTGCGCGGGATGGACGTCACCGTCGACAGCGACGTGCCCGTGGGCGCCGGGCTCTCGAGCTCCGCCGCGCTGGAGTGCGCGGTCGGCGCGGCGGCGAGCGACCTCTTCGACCTCGGCCTGCTCGCGGACGACGAGACCCGGGCGCGGCTCGCGACGGCCTGCGTGCGGGCCGAGAACGAGGTGGCGGGGGCAGCGACCGGCGGCATGGACCAGTCGGCGGCACTGCTCTGCCGGGAGGGGTCGGCGCTCCTCCTCGACTGCCGCGACGGCTCGACCGAGCACGTCCCGTTCGACCTCGCCGCGACCGGGCACGTCCTCCTCGTCACGGACACCCGCGCCTCGCACGCACTCAACGACGGCCAGTACGAGAAGCGGCGGAGGGCCTGCGAGGCCGCGGCCGCGGAGCTCGGGGTCGGCTCGCTGCGCGAGGTCGCGCCCGAGGACCTCGACGACGCGCTCGGCCGGCTCTCCGGCGACGAGCTCCGGCAGCGGACGCGGCACGTGGTGACCGAGATCGCCCGGGTGCGCGCGGCGGTCGAGGCCCTGCGCGCAGGGGACCTCGAGGAGGTCGGCCGGCTCTTCGCCGCGTCGCACGCCTCGCTGCGCGACGACTACGAGGTCAGCTGTGAGGAGCTCGACGTCTCCGTCGAGGCCGCGGTCGGCGCCGGTGCGCTCGGTGCCCGGATGACGGGCGGCGGGTTCGGCGGCTCGAGCATCGCCATCGTGCCGCACGACCAGGCCGACGGTGCGGCGGCTGCCGTGCGCGGTGCGTTCGCGGACCGCGGCTGGCGCGAGCCGAGCTGCTTCGTCGTCACCGCCGGCGGCCCGGCCGGCCGCGACGCCTAGGGCACGGCAGCGGTCAGAGGGCGTACTCGACGAGCACCGGGGCGTGGTCGCTCCAGCGCTCGGCGTACGTGGCGGCCCGCCCCACCTCGGCGCGCACGGCGCGGGCGGCGAGCGGCGCCGTCGCGAGCTGGTAGTCGATCCGCCACCCCGCGTCGGTGTCGTAGGCCTTCCCCCGCCACGACCACCACGTGTACGGGCCGGGGCCGGGTCCGTGGAGCGAGCGGTGCACGTCGACGAGCCCGTGGTCGGCCGCCCACCGCGTCAGGTGGGCCTGCTCCTCGGGGAGGAAGCCGGACTTCCCGCGGTTGCCCTTCCAGTTCTTCAGGTCGTGCTCGGTGTGCGCGATGTTGAGGTCGCCGGTGAGGACGGCATGCCGGCCGTCGGCCGCCCAGGCGGCGACCCGGTCCCCGACGGCGCCGAGGAAGCGCTGCTTCTCGGCCTGGCGCGGCGTCCCCGCCTCGCCGGTGTGCACGTACGCGGAGGCGACGGTGACCCGCGTGCCGCCGGCGTCGAGCTCCGCCTCGACCCAGCGGCCCTGGCCCTCGAACTCGCCGCCGACGTCGACCCGGACGTCGGCGACCGGGTGACGGCTCAGCACCGCGACACCGGCGCGGCCCTTCGCCGCGCTCGGCGCGTGGGCCAGCTGCCAGCCCTCGAACACCGTCCCGGCCAGCGCCGCCCGCAGCTGGTCCGGGTCGGCGCGCACCTCCTGGAGGGTCACGACGTCGGCCCCGCTGGCGGCGAGCCACGCGAGCCCGCCGCGGCGGACCGCGGCGCGGATGCCGTTGACGTTGGCGGATGCGAGCAACACGGACGGGGACGCTAGCCGACGTGGCTAGCCGGCGTCAGTCCCGGCTCGGCGGCGGGACCTCGGAGCGGACGGTCGGACCGGTCAGCTCGCGGCGGCCGAGGCGGCTCGAGCTCTCGGCGCGCGGGGACCTGCCACCGTCACCCCCTCCTCCGGGGGACGTCGTGCGCGCCGGTCCCGGTCGATGGTCGTAGTAGTCGCCGTAGTGGGCACCGCGGGAGTCACGGGGAACTCGGTTCAGGACCACCCCGAGCAGTGGCGCGTTGGCCGTCGCCAGCGCCAGGAGCGCGGCCGCCAGCTGGTCCCGGGACACGATGCCGCTACCCACCACCACGATGGCCCCGTCCGCGAGGCGGCTGAGGACGGCGGAGTCCGTGACCGGCAGCAGGGGCGGTCCGTCGACGATGACGTGGTCGAACCTGGAGACGAGGAACCGCAGTACCTCGACCATCCCCTCCGAGCCGAGCAGCTCGCTGGGGTTCGGCGGGCTGGCACCAGCCCCGAGCACCTCGAGGGAACCCGACCCGAACGGCTGGAGCGCGTCCTCGAGCAGGACGCGGTCGATGAGGACGTCGGTGAGGCCCACCGACCCTTCGAGCCCGAGGTAGCTGAGGACCTTCGGCCGACGCAGGTCGGCCTCGATCACGCACACGCGTTTGCCGGCCTCCGCCATCGAGAGGGCGAGGTTGGCGGCGGTCGTCGACTTCCCCTCGCCGGCGACCGACGAGGTGACCACCATGACCCGGGGGTGACGTGCCGCGTCGATGAACTGGAGGTTGGTGCGCAGCGAGCGGAATGCCTCTGCCCGGACCGAGGCCCGGTCGGTCTCGATGAGGGGGTGCTTGCCGGCGTCCCCGTCGTAGGGGATGCCTCCGAGGACGACACCGTCCGTGATCTCCTCGACGTCCTCGCGGGTCCGGACGCGTCGGTCGAGGGCGTGCCTGAGCATGGCCCCGAGGAAGCCGAGCAGCAGTCCGGCCACCAGGCCGAGGACGAGGTTGCGGACCGGGCGCGGCGCCACCGGCGTGTCGTCCTCGGTGGCAGGGCCCATGAGCGTGAGCTTGACAGGGCTCGGCTCGTCGTCCGCGAGCTTCTCGAGGTCGGCAACCGTCTGGGGCAGGGTCACGCTGATCGCCGCGGCGATCCGCTGTGCGCGCTCGGGATCTCCGTCGGTGACGGTCACGGTGAGGATGACGGTGTCCGTGGGAGCAGTGGCCGCGATCTGCTTCTCGAGCTCCGCCGGCGTGAGGTCCAGGCCGGCCTCGTCGATCACCTTGAGCAGCAGGAGCGGCGTGTGCACCACCTCCGTGTACGACTTCACGCGCTTCTCGGTGAACGTCCCACCCCGGGCGAGGTCTGTCACGTCGTTGGTGCCCGAGGCCGACACGAAGAACTCGACGCTCGACTCGTAGCTCCGTGCGGTGGAGGCGGTGAGGGCTGCGGCGACGATGACTCCGAGGCTGGCCACGACGAAGACGGTGACCCAGCGCCGACGCAGGATCCGCAGGTAGGACATGAGATCCACGAGTGTCAGCCCTCCGGGTCGGACGAGGCTCGGATCATAGCCAGAGGAGGCGCAACCGCGGGTCGACACGGGGATCCGCCCCTCTTCGGCGGCTTTACCAAAGCCCTGCCCATCTCGCAACTCGAGTGCTATTTTCGTACCGCCTGACCTGCAGGGGTCGTGAATGGGCAGGAACGAGCCGCCGATATGGCCGTACATCCACGCGCCGGTACGCGACGTCACCGGTCGCCGCACGGCCCGCTCGATGGCGCGACGCAGGCCGCGGCGTCGAAGGCTGCTCCGCGTCAGCACACCCGTGTCCGACCGGACCTCCGCACCCCTGCGTCGGGGCCGGTGTGACATGGGTGACTGGATCCACCTCTCGCGGGCACACATCACCGGGGTCGAGGAGGAGTACGTCCTCGAGGCCCTGAGGTCCGGATGGGTGGCACCCGTCGGTCCGATGGTCGACCGCTTCGAGAAGGCCATGGCCGCACGTCTCGGAGTCGCCGACGCGGTCGCGCTCTCCTCCGGGACGGCGGCACTCCACGTGGCGCTGAGCGAGCTCGGCGCGCGCCCCGGGCGCGTCGTCGTCCTTCCCACGATGACCTTCGTCGCCTCGGCAAACGCGGTGGCGTACACGGGCGCCGAGCCGGTGTTCGTCGACTCGCTCCGGAGCGACGGGACCGTCGACCCCGAGCTGCTCCTCGACACGGTGCGCTCGCTCCTCGACGCCGGGACGGACGTCGCGGCGGTCATGTCCGTCGACCTCTTCGGCCGCGCCTGCGACTATGCCGCGATCGAACCAGCCCTGGCAGAGCTCGGCATCCCCCTCGTGGAGGACGCGGCGGAGGGCCTGGGCTCCACCCGTGACGGTCGGGCGGTCGGCGCCTTCGGCCGCTGTGGGGTCCTGTCCTTCAACGGAAACAAGATCCTGACGACATCCGGGGGCGGCATGCTCGTCAGCGACGACACCGCGCTCACGGAACGAGCTCGGCACCTGTCCACCCAGGCTCGGGAGGCGACGCCTTGGTACGAGCACACCGAGACGGGCTTCAACTACCGCTTGTCCAACGTGCTCGCCGCCCTCGGCCTGGCCCAGCTGTCGCGGTTCGACGGGATGCTCGCCCGGCGGCAGGAGATCCGACAGCAGTACGCCACCGCCCTCGCCGACGTCCCGGGCGTGGACGTCCTGGGGTCCTGCGTCCCGGCCGGGGCCACGGACAACTGCTGGCTCACCTGCATCACCCTCGACCCCCTCCGCGTCGGCGTCACACCGACGCAGGTGATCGAGAAGCTCAGGGCCGCCGACGTCGAGGCACGACACGTCTGGAAGCCCATGCACCGGCAACCGCTGTTCCGCACCGCCCGGGCCCGGGTCACCGGAGCCAGCGACCACCTCTTCCGCACCTCACTCGCACTGCCCAGCGGCTCCGAGCTCGACGACGACGACCTCCACCGTGTGCGTGGCGCCCTGGCCGACGCGCTCGGAGCGCCGCGATGACCGACTACCTGTCACGCTCCGACGAGTTCGAGCAGCTCCTCTCGAGGCTCAACGCCGTCCTCGCCACCGAGTTCGCGGACGACGTGCCGGGCCGCCGCGATCTCCTGAGCTGCCAGATCGTGGGGCTGCCCCGGTCCGGCACCACGATCCTCCACCAGCTCATCGCACGGACCGGTGTCGTCGGATACCCCTCCAACGTCATGGCGATGTTCTGGCGCGCCCCGGCCCTGGGTGCTCGACTCCAACGCCAGCTCGCCAGCCAACGGCCGAGCATCGGGCTCACCTCGCTCGCCGGACGGACCGCCGAACCCCTGGACCCCCATGAGTTCGGGTACTTCTGGCGTTCGCTCCTCGGCCACGAGCGCAACGCCATGACGGCCGACCGGCCACCCACGGACCCCACGCGGGCCCAGGACGTCTTCGACGGAGTCACGAGCGCCTTCGACGCACCGGTCGTCTACAAGAACTTCCTGGCACCCCTCCACGTCGAGTACCTGACCCGGAGTCTGAGCCGCCAACGGTTCGTCATCGTCCACCGCGAGCCGCGCGACGTCGCCACGAGCCTGCTCCGCACCCGCGTCCGGATCGGCACGCCCCCGGACGCGTGGCTCGGTCCGGCACCGGTCGACGCTCGCGCGAGCTACGCATCCGTGGGCGAGCGGGTCGAGCACCAGGTGGAGTCGCTCGGGAGGACGCTCTCGGAGTCCGGACTCCTCGAGCACCCGAGCGCCGTCCACGTCGAGTACCCACAGATCGTGGCGGACCCCCGATCCGCGGTCGCGGCGGTCCTGGACCAGGTCGACGCCACATCCCGGTCCGTGGAGTGGGGCCGGGTGCCGCAGACGCTCGAGCCCTCGGCGGCGGGGTGACCCGTGCAGCCCTCCACCACCACGACACCGTCACACCGGGCTGTACGACGCGCCCTGGACCTCCTCCTCGTCGGTGTGTCCAGCCCCGTGTGGGTCCCGGTCCTCGCCATGACGTTGCTCGTCGCGCGCCTCGCGCAGGGCCCCTCGGTCTTCTTCGTGCAGGATCGGGTCGGGTTGGGCGGCAACGTGTTCCGCATGCTCAAGGTGCGGACGATGATCCCGGACGCCGATGACCACCTGGACGAGCACGGCGTGCCTACGCGGTGCCGCGTCACACCCGTGGGACGGGTGCTGCGGCGCACGAGCCTCGACGAGCTCCCGCAGCTGCTCAACGTGCTCCGGGGGGAGATGTCCGTCGTGGGCCCGCGGCCCGTCCTCCCGGAGCGGCTCGCCTCCATCCCGTCCGGGGCCTCGCACGCCCGGTTCAACGTGCCGCCGGGCCTCACGGGCGCCGCGCAGGTGGCCGGGCGCAACTCGCTCCCGTGGAGCCGCCGGCTCGCGCTCGACACGTCGTGGTCACGGGACCCGTCCCCTGCGCGGTACCTCCGCCTGCTCCTCGCGACACCCGCGGCGCTGGTTCGCCCGACGGTGAGCCCTGACCGCAACCCGCACGAGGTCGACGACCTCGTCGCCCCCCGCGAGGTGACGCCGTGAACATCGAGTTCCTCGACCCGACCCGGGCCGCGGGTGCGGACCTGCCGGTCGCAGATGCCTACGCCCACCCCGCGTACGGCCTCAGTGCTGCCCTTGTCGACGACGGGCACTGGGAGGTCGCCGTCGACGGCACCGCAAGAATCTGCTTCCCCTTCGTGCGCCGGCCCGTCCCGGGGCGGCCCGACCTCTTCGACATCGTCTCGCCGTACGGTTACGGCGGCCTGTCCCACCGTCCCGGAACCTCGGTCGCCACCCAACGACGGTTCCGGTCGGTCCTCCTCCGGGACCTGCGCGACCGGGGGTGCGTGGCGGAGTTCCTTCGGCTCAACCCCCTGGACGGCCACCGCGCGGTGCTCGACTCCGTCGACTCCGTCACCCACCACCCGACCTACGGCGTCGTCGTCGACGACCCGAGCACCGTCGTCGCCACGACGAGCTGCGCCCACCGCACCGCGGTGCGCCGCGCCCTCCGGGGCGGCCTCACCGTGGAGGAGATCGACCCGGTCACGATCCGTGACCCGGGCTCTCCGTTCCGCCTCATCTACGCCGAGACCATGGCGCGCGTCGGAGCCAGGGAGCGTCTTCGGGTGGGCGACGAGTACTTCGGTCGGCTGCTCGACCTGCCTCCCGGTGGGTTGCGCCTGCTCCATGCCTGCCACGAGGGCAGGACGCTCGCCGCCGCACTGTTCCTGGTGTGGGGCAGGCGCGTCCACTACCACCTGTCGGGATCGACGCTCGAGGGGCGGGAACTGCAGGCCACCGACCTCCTCCTCGACCACGCGATGACCATCCTCACCCCCGCCGGGGGTGTCCTCCACCTCGGGGGCGGACTCGCGGCGGACGACGCCCTGGCGGGCTTCAAGAGGCGTGCGTCCAACACCGGGTACACGACCCGGCTCACCCGACTCGTCGTCGACCCCGTCCGATACCGCCGGCTGGTCGGGCCGAGACCCTCGGTCGACTACTTCCCGGCGTACCGCGACCCTGGCACCGTTCCCGGGCTGCGAGCGGTCCGACACCCCGCATGACGAGCACACGGCCCGGGGCGCGCTCGGCCCTGTTCGGCGTCACCGCCCCGAACACCGCCCTCGCGTTCCTCGACGGACAGCTCGGGCACCTGGTCGACGACGGCCTCGAGGTGCACCTGGTGTGCTCCGACACGCCGGATGGGCGCGTCGCGGCCATGGTGCGGCGCAACGGGGCGACCTTCCACCGAGTCAGCATCTCGCGACGTCCGAGCCTCGTCCATGACGTCCGCGCCCTCGCCGAGGTCGGAGCCGTCATCCGGCGCACCCGGCCCGACACCATCGTCGCCGGTACCCCGAAGATGAGTCTCCTGCTGCTCCTGACCGGCACCCTGGCGCGCGTGCGGCGGCGCGTGTACCTGTGCCACGGACTGCGGTTCGAAGGTGCACGGGGCCTGCGCCGGCGGCTCCTCGTCGGTGTGGAACGACTGCTGTGCGCGTTGTCGACCGACGTCGTCGCCGTGAGCCCGTCGGGTCGGGCTGCGCTCGTCGCGCTCGGCGTCGCGCGCACCAAGGTCTCCGTCCTCGGTGACGGGTCGGCGAACGGCATCGACGGCGAACGGTTCCGGCCCGCGGGACAGGGAGAGCGGGTCGCCGCGAGGGCGGGGCTCGCGCTCGCCGACGAGCGCGTCGCCGCCTTCGTCGGACGCCTCACCCACGACAAGGGGATCGCCACCGTCCTCGCCTGCGCCGAGGCGATGGACGACGTCACCTTCCTCGTCGCAGGCCACCCCGAGCCGGTGGGAGTCGACGACGAGTCGGTGATCCGGGCGTTGCAGGCGCTCCCGAACGTCCGCCTGCTGGGGCGCTGTCCTGACGTCGTGCCGGTCTATGCCGCCGCTGACCTCCTCATCCTCCCCACGGTCCGAGAAGGGATGCCGACCGTCGTCCTCGAAGCGGCCGCCTGCGGCGTCCCGGCCGTCGCCTACTCGGCCACCGGGACGGTGGATGCGGTGCTCGACGGCGTGACCGGCCGGATCGTCCCGCAGGGTGACGTGGCGGCGTTCGTCCGGACCGTCCGGCACCTCCTCGGGGACGACGTCGCCCGCTCCGCCATGGGGCGGGCCGCGCACGACCGGGTCATGGAGCGGTTCGCCCCAGGACGCGTGTGGCGGCTCTGGTCGGCGTTCCTGGACGCCCCCGGTCTCCCACTCCGACGAGGAACGCCCACGTGAGGCCCACGAAGATCCCCACTGTCAGGGAGAAGAAGCCCTCGTAGAAGTTGAGGCTCACCAGGATCCCGGTCGCGGCGGTCACGAGCACCTGTGCCCGGCGCCTCACCTCCGGGACCGGAGTCGAGCCGAGGACGACCAGCAGGCGGTGCAGCGGGAGCACGAACACCACGAGGAGCGTGGCGGTGCCGGCGATGACACCGAGGAAGAGCACCGACGACGCGATGTGGTTGTGCACCCCGACGTCGTAGTCGGTGAGGTTGAACTGGCGCCAGTCCTGGTGCTGCCAGCCCACGAGGGCACGGAGGGGCTGGTCACGCACGAGGTGGACGGCTCCCCCGACGAGCCCGAACCTCGCCTCCACGTTGCGCTGGAAGATTCCCTGGCCGATGAGCGCCGCTCCGAGCGAGGTGTCGGCGATGAGGGGGAGGAGCTGTTCCACGACGAGGGTGGCGACGCCGCACGCCAGGAGGGTGATCCGGGCGAGCAACCAGTGCCCGGGCCGGATCACCAGGAACCACGCCAGGACGACCGTCACCGCGGCGAGCAGGACGTTGCGCGACTGACCCATCGCGACGATCACCACGCAGGCGGCGGGAAGCCCGACGCGCAGCACGGGAGGCAGCCGGCGTCCGTACACGAGGAGGTAGGCCAGCGCGAGGGAGACGATCACCCCTTGTTCGCCGTAGCTGCGAGGCACCCCTGCGGTCTTGAACCACGGGAGCCGGATCCCGAGCGTCCTCGCGGGTGACGGGGCTTCGAGCAGGTGGATCCCCGTGACGCCGACGAGCGCGACGAGCGCTCCCAGCACCAGGACGCCGTAGGCGAAGGCGCGGAGCAGTTCCTCGTCACCGTGACCGGCTGCGAGCACGGTGACGGAACACACCACGAAGACGAGCAGGACCCGGGAGATCACGAACTGGATCTCCTCCGTCTCGCCCAACCAGAGGACACGGACGGCGTAGGCGGCGGTCGCGAGGGATGCGGTGGCGGCGAGCGCCCCGGGGAGGCGCGGACCACCCCTGCGTCCTGTGGCGAGCACCTCGACGACGGCCAGGTAGGCGAAGACCGCGCCGACCACGGGAGCCACCAGCGCGAGGGCCCCTCCCGACGTGGGGCGTGGGACGAGCGGCACCGCCGCCATGAGGAGCATGGACGCGACGAGGACGGGGCGCTCGACGAAGGCGCCGACAGGTCCGACACCGTGCCGGGCGCCCGTGGGCACCCCGGGGCGTCGTCCGGTCTCAGACGTCATAACCCAGCCGCCGCGCCGTCGCTGCGACCCTGGCGCGGACTCGCGCGACATCGTGCTCGGGCCACGCGCGCCACCCCCCGCCGGAGGCCACGAACCCACGGGTACCGGCGACACGACCCGCCTCCCGACCCTTGTCGTGCTCGTAGCGGTCGTGGTCGAGCACCGCGGGGTCCCACTCGAGACCCAGGTGCTCCACGACACTCCGCAGGGTCGTGGGAGGGTCCGCGCACAGTTGCTCGTAGGTGATGGTGACGGCACGGTCCCGGTGTGCCGTGGCCACCGCGTCCAGCGCCTCGGTGACCTCCGTCCAGTACACCGCCACGCGGTCCAGCAGGTCTTCCCCGGCCACCTGTGCGAGCCCGGGGTGCTCCGCGGCTCCGGCCTTGATGAAGGAGTGGATCTGGTCGAGGGGGTTCCGGTGCATGATGACGAGCCGCGCGTCGGGGAACGCGTTCGCGATGACGTCGGGGTGCTCTGCGTAGCGCGGGGACTTGTCGAGCCACCCGGCATCGGCGTGCCTGCTGGCCGCGTAGTCGTCCAGGAACGAGCGGCCGAAGGCGTCCAGGCTGCGGACCGCGGCCTCCTCGTCGTACCCGAGGTCGCGAAGTCCGGTCAGGCTCGGCTCGTCGTCGAGCACCGCCAACAGGGGCAGGAGGAAGTCTGTCTCCGGGGGCACCGCCAGACGCGGGTGGGAGTCCAGGCAGTAGCGGAGCAGCGTCGTCCCGGACCGGTACGGCGAGAGGAGGAACCGGGCCGGCGTCGTGGCGTCCCCCGTCCCCTGTGGCACGACGCGCACGCGGGTGCGGCCCCGCACGAGCTCCGCGTAGAGGCGGCGGGCCGCCTCCTCGGCCCGACGGCGCCCCGTCATACGCCGACCTCTCGGGACCGGTCGTGGGGTGGAACACGACGGGACCGGGAACCGGGCGGCCGCTTCCCGCAGGGGCGCGAGGAGGTCACGGGACCGACACCGTGACCCGGTTGCCGGAGATGACGTTGCCATCGCCGGAGGACCCTCTCTCCCGGACCGCGCCGTCGGTGGCGGTGCCCGAGATGTCGTTGTCGACCAGCCGCACGCCGTCGACGTGGTCGAGGAGGACCGCAGCGGGGTCCGCCCGGTCGACGACGATGGTGTTCCCGCGCACCGTCCACCCGCCCGATGTGCGTCCACGCGAGGTGGCCACACGGATGCCGAGCCGGCCGGGTGCCGCCAGGACGGTACTGCCCTCGATCCGACAGCCCCGTGAACCGACGGCCCCCTCGACGGCGTTCCGTGACGTCGCCTCCCTGGCGTCGATCAGGCAACCCTCGACGGACGCGCCCTCGGCCGCCGTGAGGTAGAGGCCGCCGTAGAGGGTGCACGAGGAGACCCGAGCCGCCCGGGAGCCCGACAGGGTGAGCGCATAGTTGTCGCTCGTGACGAGGCAGCAGTCCTCGACGACGAGCCCCTCGCACGTCGCACCGTCCACGGGTTCACAGTCCACGGGCTGCACCCCCGCCGTGATGTGGCAGGACGAGATGCGCACGCGCCGGGGGCCCTTGCCGACCCCCTTTCCGTAGAGCGTCACCCCGTTCTGCGCCACGTCGGTGATCCGGCAGCCGAGGAGGGCGATGTCCTCACCACCGAGGAGCTGCACCCCACCCCGGTACGGATTGCCGCGGACGTCGAGGTCGACGAGGGAGATCCCCGCGGCCCCGTCCCTCACCGAGACACCGAAGGACGTGCCTTCGGGCGCGTCCGCCAGGTCGAGGGCCAGGCGCTCGAGCCGGACGCCGCGCGTCCCGATGCCGATGAGCCGGGTGGAGGAGCGAGCACCGGGGAGGTAGGCCAGGGTGCCGCTGCCCCGAACCGTGAGGCCACCAGGGAGGTCCCAGCAGAGGAACCCCCCGCCGTCCGTGCCGATCGCGTACCGGCCGAGGGGAACCTCGACGACCCCGTCTCCGCGCGCGGCGGCATCCGCCGCAGCTCTCAGCGCCGGGCCGTCGTCCCGCAGACCGTCGCCGACCGCTCCGTACTTCGTGACGTCCTCAGGCACGGGACGCCACCCCGGCCGTCAACCGGCCCACCACGGAGGGTGAACGGAGAACCCCGACGGCGCCGGCCGCCGACGTGGCGGCGGCCCGCTCGAGTGCGGTCTCCACGTCGAGCAGGGCATCCTCGATGATCCGCCCGTCCCGCCACCTGCCGACGGTCACACCCCACGAGAGGGTCACCGCCTCACCGGCGGGCACCGTGAGGTCCACCGGTGCGTCCAGGGCGAGCGTGTACGCGACGGTCGCACCCCGACCCGTGGCGACAGACGGCGCTCGACCTCGCACCGTCAGCCGGTCCCCGCCACTCGCGCCGTCGATCCTGGGGTCGGACTCCCCCGTCACCACGACCACCTCGCCGACGTCCGGCTCCGGCGCCGCACTGATGACGAGTCCCGAGACGGTGAGCCGCGTGCCCAGCTCCACCGGGAGCAGCGACCAGTGGGCACCCTCGGCCGAGAGGCCGAAGGACGTGGGGCCCAGGGGTCGCTCCGGAGTGCGGAGCACCCGCACGGCCACGACCGCTCCCCCGGCGGTGGCGAGTCCGCCGACGGCCGCGAACGCGCGCCGCCGCGATATCCTCCGGTGGTCCTGGGCCGACACCTCACGGATCTTCCCACGACCCGCCCGGGTGCGGGACGGTTCTCGGAGAGTGGTCGGCCCCCGCCGACGACGGGATCATTCCGTGACCACCCCGACCGGGCAGCCCGTCCTCGTGTATGTGGGTGGATACGGTCGTAGCGGGTCGAGCGTCCTCGATGCCCTGCTCGCGGACCGGCTGGGCGCACTGGGCGGTGGCGAGCTGTGCAACCTGTTCTCGTGGGCCGCCGACGGACGAGACTGCTCCTGCGGCCTCCTCCTCACCCGGTGCCCTTGTGGGCGCAGGTGCTGGACCGGGTGCGCGCCGAGACCGGCCGATCCCTCGGTGAGCTGGCGAGGCTTCTCGACGACGCGGAACGGCGTGACGGGGACACCCGGGTCTGGGCATCGGCCTGGGCAGCCGCCTTCGCGGCCCTCGCCGAGGGCGGGACGACCACCGTCATCGACTCGTCGAAGACTGCGGGGGCGGCGCCGGGCGGTCCTGCTGGCGGACCTGACGCGTACCCGGTTGGCGCTGTTCGTCCACCTCCACCGCACACTCCCGGCTGTCCTCCGGAGCCGGCAACGGGGAGGCAACCTCGCCCTCGAGAACGGCTCCCGGGCAGGCGGAGGCACCCGGGGGGCCGCGCGGGCGCTGGTCGGCTGGGTCACGGCGAACCGGTCCGCGTGCCGGCAGGGCACAGGCGCCGAACAGGCCGTCTCCCTCGACTACGACACGTTCGCCGCGGACCCGGAGGCCGCGCTGACTCGGATCGAGGCCACGTTGCGCGAGCTCGGGGTCCCGCTCGACAGCACCCGCAGTCCCGGTCGGCACGCCATCGCGGGCAACCGGGTCCTCCGGTCGGGCTGGGACGGCTCGGTGACGGTCGACGCCGCCTGGCAGGACGAGCTGACTCCCGGGTGGCGGGTGCTCGGGCAGGTGGTGCAGGCTGCGACGGCAGCGGCCGGCTGGGTTCCGCGCTAGCGGGCGGCCCGGGTCACGAGGCGCCAGAGCAGCATTGCCTTGAGGCCCTCGCCGACCGCCCACGCGAGACCACCGCCGACGAGCCCGAGGGGCGGGACGAGGACCACCGCAGCCACGGCGGTCGCGAGGAGCGATGCGCCGACCGCCGTGGCGTAGGCGCGGTGCTCCCCCGTCGACACGGTGGACGTCGCGAGGGCCGTGCTCGCGAACAGCGGCGGACCCGCGGCGAGGACGGCGGCGAGAACCGCGCGGGACGGCTGGATCTCCGGTCCGAAGAGCCAGCCGAGGAGCGTGGGTCCCACGGCGACACGGCGACCCACAGGAGCACGCCGATGCCCACCCCCCGGGCCGCGCTCCGCCCCGCGACGCGTCGGCGCACCTCGGGCTGGCTCCCAGCGGCTCGGAGCCGCGGCGCAGCGGCCCCACCGATCGCCTGCGCCACGATGGACCCCGAGCGGACGACGTAGGCCGTCGAGGCGAAGACCCCGAGGGCCGCGAGGCCGACGCTGGCGTCGAGCGCCACCCGCACCACGGTCTGGTTGAGGGAGACGAGCATCCCGACCACCCCGAGGGGCGCCAGCTGCCACCAGAGGTTGGCGAGGTCGCGACGGCGCACCGGCCCCGGGCCACCGATGCCCACGGTGGGCAGGTCACGGACCGCCACCTGGGCCACCCAGACGACGGCGGTCAGCGCCACGCCGACCCACAACGCCCCCACCAGCACCCCGATGGCCATCGCGAGCACCGAGCTCAGCGACCGGCTCGCCGTGGTCCAGGCGA
>CAVPXT010000006.1:0-329867 GCA_963709785.1 uncultured Actinomycetota bacterium
GGTGTCTCTCGAGGCTTCCTTCGACACGAACAAGACGCTAAGCATCGACCGGCGTGCACCGAAATCAGGTATCCAGCGCCAACTTTCAGTGCAGCAGGTGGAGGCTCTCGGGTGGAACCTACTCGGCGCCACAGCGGCCACCCGCGACCTTCGTGACGGCCGCCGCACCCCGCTGGACGACATCCTCCAGCTCGTTGACCTCGGTTCCGAGAAGGACGACTTCAAGAAGCTCTTTGACGAGATCGAGACCCAACTAGGCAAGTCCAAGACGCTCGGAAAGCTACGCAAGTCCTTGGCCGGCCAGCTGTCCAAGGCACTCCCGGTCGAGGTCAGCAAGAACGAGCTGACGTTCACGACCGGCACGCTGGCTGAAGGTGACGTGCTTGCCGACGTCCGCCTCAACGTTGTGAAGGACGGCACTCCCAAGCACATCTCGGAGCAGTCCGACGGCCTGCGGGCCCTCTACGCGCTTGCGATGTACGACCTCGTCTCTGCTGGCCACAACATGGTGGCAGTCGATGAGCCCGAGATCCATCTTCACCCAACGAGTCAGCGCAGCCTTGCGAAGCTCTTGCAGGAGGGCCCGAACCAGAAGTTTCTGGCGACCCACTCGCCCGACATCGTGAGCGCATTCGCGCCCGAATGCATCGTTTCGGTCCGCCCTGGCGGTGAGCTAGTTCAGCCGAATGCCGGGTTCCTCACCGACGACCAGAAGCTCGTAGTGCGCGTGGGTGCGCGACAAACTTGAGCCGCTGACCGCGACCAAGGTGATCGCGGTCGAGGGCATCTCTGACCGCATCATCGTTGAGAAGGTCGCCGATCTGACCCGCCGGAACCTGGATCGTCTCGGCGTCTCTCTCGTTCAGACCGACGATGCAGGCGAAATGCCAGCGATCGTCACGCTCTTCGGTCCAACCGGTTTCAACATCCCGCTCGCGTTGCTCATCGACGAGGACGCGCGCGGTGGAACCGCCAAGAAGCTCGGCGTTGACCCGGATGACCTTGAAGAGTTCGAAGGCACCCCCTGTTTCATCTCCGACCCGGATCTCGAGGGCGAGTACGTAGACGCGCTCGGTGCCGAGGAGGCGTGGGCTGCGATCGAGGACTCTGGTCTTTTTAGTTCGGGTCAGTTGAGGCACTGTGAACGGACTGGGCCCGGCGGCGAGCGGACTGTAGAGAACATCGCCGAATTCTGTAGGCACAAGGACCGGAAGGTCTTCGCAGCGATGGCGATCTCAGAAGCCCTCAACGACGACACCGCCGCAGAGATCACCAGCATCAACGACCTCTTGGAAGAGATCGGGAACCCGTGATCGTTCCTACCACGGCTCAAGCGGCGGTGCGAGACCACGAAAGCCTTTCCCTTCTCGTCGTCGCGCCAGCAGGGTGCGGCAAGACCGAAGCGCTCGCACTCCGTATCGCCGGGCTACTGGAGAGTGGGGCGGTTCCCGCGCCGAAACGCATACTTGCTGTCACATTCACCCATCGCGCCAAGGACAACATCCGGGAGCGCCTCGGCCGGTACGTCCCGCTTGGGGTGCAACGCGAGCGTGTCACCGTCAGCAATTTTCATGGACTGGCGGCTCGCCTTATCCGCGCCCACGGAGCCGTCGCTGACGTCGACCCGCGGATCAACATCTGCGAGACCGATTGGGTCCGAGAACAGTGTCACAGCATGGGTCTGGGGTGGGATGACATCAAGGCCGTCGAGCATGCGCTCCGAGTCGCCAAGCAGGAAACCAACACCGACGAAGAGGTGGCAGGCGCGCTTGCGGAGTGGGGGAACCGGCTTGCTGTCGACATCGAAGCCCTCCGCATTGACCAAAACCGCGCCACCTACGACGACATGCTCCGGTACGCCGAGATCATCCTGGCTAACGACGCGGTCGCCGACCTGTATGCAACTCACTTCGGTGCAGTGATCGTCGACGAGTACCAAGACCTGACGCTGCAGCAACTGCGTGTGATCAACCGAATCGCCGACGGGCGCACTACGTACGCTGGCGACTTGGCTCAAGGCATCTTCGGTTTCGCCGGGGCGTCACCTACGCAGGTCGACGAAGGCATTCGACAGGAATGCGACAGCAACATCATCGAGTTCGATGAATCGCACCGTTCCTCACCCGCCGTTCTCGCGATGGTCAACACCATGAATTCGCTTACCGGTGGCGCCGATCTCTCCTGCGCAGACCCTGGCAGTTGGCCAAACGGCGGACTCGCAGGCGTCGTCACGTTTCCTAACGTCACCAGCGAAGCCCGGGGTATCACCAGCTTCTGCGACCACATCCTCGCGAACGCCCCGAGCCAACGCATCGGAGTGATCGGACGCACGAAGCCCCGGCTGCGGTTCGTCGACGCCGGCGTCGAAACAAGCGGTCACCCCGTCCACCGCTGGGGAGACGGAGTATTGGACCCGGACACAGCGCGCCGAATTCGAGTGATGCTGGGTCGGATCGACGAGCATGAATACCGCTTAGCACCCGACGCCCTCGCCTACCTCCGGGACCTCGCGGAACTCGACAAAGTCGACGACTACGATTCCCAACGAGCGCTGGCCGACGCCATCAGTTGGGTGCTGGATCGCTTCAACGATGGCAGCAACGTCGACGAAATCCGATCTCGAATCCGAATCGGAAACCAGACTACCTTGCTAATCGCGCCCGGGATCCACATCCTTAGTGGTCACGTTGGCAAGGGTCAGCAGTTCGATTGGGTCGTGATCGTCGGGTTCGAACAAGACTGCATCCCGGACTTCAGAGCCGAGACACCGACCGCTCGCGATGAGGAGGCTCGCATCTTCTCTGTCATGCTCTCTCGCGCTCGACACGGCGTGCTAGTGACCTCCAGCGGAGTTGTGCCTACCAACGCCGGGCGAAACCGACCTCGCCGGACCTCGGAGTACTCCAACAACATTGCCGCTGCGAGGCCTCTGGACGCTCAGGCGATCGATCAGTGGCTCGCGAGCGCGGACTGGGACCAGATCTCCACACGTTGACGCCCCGAACCCTCCGGCACGTCAGTCCGCCGCCAACAGCGCGGGGCACTGCTGCACCGATAAGTGACACCCAGATTTTCAGCCGACCCGAGACTCAAGCGGTGCAAATGTGGTGCAGTCGCTGATCCCGTCTGGAGGATCCATAGCATAGAGTGCACTGCATAACAGCAGGTCACGAGACCGTATGAGCCTGCCTGACAGTGGATTCCGTGATCTCATAATCCGTCGGTCGTCGGTTCAAGCCCGACACGCCCCACGAGACGTTGCCGCAGGTCAGCGAGGTGATCGTTCGGACGCTCGTCATGACGCCGACCCCTCGAAGAGCCCGATGTGGCACGTTCGTGGCACAAGGGCGTCGAGCGCGTCGGCGACCCCGTCGAGGTCATCGCCGAACAACCCGGCGTAGATGTCGAGCGTCATCGCGGCCGAGGCGTGCCCCAGCATCCGCTGCACCGCCTTGACATTGGCCCCGCTCGCGATGGCCAGGGACGCGGCCGTGTGCCGCAGGTCGTGCGGCGTCACACCGACCAGCCCTGCGGCCGCGCACGCCGGGTCGAACACCCGGTGCCGCCAGTTGCCCAAGCGGAGCACTCCCCCGCCCGGCGCGGAGAACACCGGATCATCGGGGGCCTTGCCCGCGCACAGCGCCTGGAGCGGCTCGACGAGAGAGCGGGGCACGGGGACCGATCGCGCCTCGTGCGTCTTCGGCGTCGACCACTCCGAGTGCCCACCGACCTCGGTCACGCTCTCGGCCACCCAGAGCCGGCGCCGTTCGACGTCGACCCGCTTGACCTTCAGCGCCGCGAGCTCGCCGAACCGCAGACCTGTGAACGCCAGCACGAGGATCGTCAGCCGATTCGGACCGGCACCTTCGGCCAGCCGCGCCACCTCGGCCGCGGTGAGGAACCTCGGCTCGCTCCGCACCTGGCGCGGCAGCCGCACCCCCGTAGCCGGGTTCCGGCCGATCCGCCCGTCCTGCACCGCCGCATCGAGGATCAGCGACAGCACCCGATGGATGTGCCGGACCGATCCCGGCCGCAGCCCCGACGCCGACAGCTCGGCCAGCCACGTCGCCACGTCCGAGTGCGCCACCGCACCGAGCGGCCAGGCACCCCAGGTCGGCACGATGTGGCGGCGCACGATCGACCGATACCGCTCCCGGGTCGACGGCTTCAGGTGCCCCAAGCCGGATGCCCAGGACTCAGCCAACGAGGCCACCCGCAGCTTCGACGCCGCCGGGTCGATGTACTGGCCGCGGTGCATCTCCGCCAGCATCTGGTCCAGCCACCGCTGCGCGTCGATCCTCCGGCGGAAGGACTTCTTGTGCTGCCGGCCGGTCGGGTCACGCCACCTTGCCAGCCAGCGCCCGTTCCGGAGGTCCCTGCCCACGCTCGCCACGTCAGCCGTCCTGCGTCGTCACCCAGGTCCGAACCCGGTCCGGATCGAACCGCAGGTGCTTCCCCAGCCGCATCGCCGGCGGGCCCTCCCCCTTGTGCCGCCACTGGTACAGCGTCGCCACGGGCACACCGAGAAACGCCGACAGGTCGTCGACCGTCCACAACCGCTCACACGTCGGTGGTGTCACATCCTCGGGCACCACTCCAGGTGCTGCTCTCATCGCTCCAACTCCGCTCTCTGAGTTCCCTCTCGCATTCGGTGTCCGTGCCCTCGCTCTGCCCGCCACTGGTCGTACTCACGTGCGCGCGCGGCGGCGGCCAGGGCGAGGGCTTCCTCGGCCGCGTCGCGCCAGCCGGTGCCGAGGTAGGTCCACGAGCCGATGACGACGGTCGTCTCGTCCTCGTCGTCCGCAAGGAGTCGGCGCTCGAGGTCGCGCGTGTCGATCGGTTCCCCAGTGCAGCGCGACTCGGCCGTGATGCGCTGCCAGCGCAGCCGCGCTCGGCGCAGGGCTCCGAGGGTGACGGAGTAGCGGCGGGACTTGGTGCCGAAGTGCCCGCGGAAGCCGAGCATGTGCACCCACCGGCTCATCCGCTGGTAGTCGTGATCCTCGTCGTGGTGTCGTGCGGCGCGGGCGGCCTGGGCGGCGCAGGCGGCACGGAAGGCCGCGATGTGTGGGTGCTGTTGGCCCTCGCCGTGCAGACCGGAGACGTCCTTGGTGGCGTACTTCGCCAGGTAGCCGGCCACCTGTCCGGGAGTGAGGGCGGCGGTGGGGTCGTCAACGCGGTGTCCTGCGGTGACCACGCGGACGTCGAGCTGTGTGCCCCAGGCCAGGACGCGCGGACTGTCCTGGTCGTCGACCGGCTCAGCCAGGACCGTCACGTCCGGCGCGGTGTCGCGGACCAGGGCCGCCAGAGTCGGACCGTCGAGAGCGGCGGACGCGGGTGCACCGATCCCCGCGGCGGCGGGACCGTCGAGGCGGATCAGGGCGTGGAAGTGGACCAGGCCGCGGTCCTGGTACTCCGCGACCTTGGCGTACTGGATCGAGGCGTACTCGCCGAGGCCGGACTCCGTCACCCCGAGGTGTCCGGCGACGGCGCGGCGCAGGGTGATGGTCGTCCGTCGCCACAGCTCGGGGGCGTGCCACTGCCACAGGACCGCGGACGCGGTGTCGTAGCATTCCAGGCACAGCGGAGCACCCGAACGAGCGTCCCCGGCTTCGTGGACGGCGGCACACCACCGTGGGCGTCCGTGCGGGCAGCGGATCCGGTCATCGCGACGTCGCGGCCGACACGGTCTCCCGCCGCGGTGGCCGTGCACGAGCCCGAACGAGGGGGCGGTGAACGTGGCGAACAGCAGCGGGTTGTCCGCGACCTGCTCGGGCACGGTCTTGCCGCCAGCGACCCCGGCCCTGATGAGCGCGAAGGTGTCGCGGGCGTAAGTGCGTGAGCACGCGGGGCAGACGTGGGCGCGACGGTTCCCGCACGGCCGGTACAGCACCCCCAACGGGGCGTCGGCCGAACTGAATGTCGAGAGCACCTCGCCGGTCCGGGCGTCGATGGTCGTCGAGGACCCCGCGAGCCGCACCGGGCGGGCGCAGTTGTGCACCGCGGCCAGGGTGTCGGCGAAGGCGTCCATCGACCCATCCGCGAACCGAGAGAGCAGGCCCGTCCCGGCAGCCCAGTGCAACGACGGGACGTCGAGTGGGGCACCCTCGCCGAACCCGCTGAAGCCCGAAGGAGCGTGTGTCGTGACCGGGAGGAGTGCCATCCGTGGCCACCCCTTTCGGAGGGTGTGCCGGGTGACTAGTGCGACCCCGTCACCCGGCACACCCGCTCCAGGGCGGCCAGATCGCCAAACGCCTCGAAGCTCCTGGGGGTCGCTCAGGAGGCGTTGCAGCAGGCGCAGATCAGCTCAGTGTCGCCCTGGTGGAGGGCCCTTGGCCGGGCTGGAGAACCCACTCCAAGCGATGTCATCGCCGTGCTGGTGTGCGTCTGCGTGCACCACCCAATGTGACTGGGCCCGAGGCCTTCGTTCAACGAGAAGTCCAGATCAGCCACGACCGAGTCGCTCCGCCTCGATCAACGAGCACAGCATCCGCGGCTGTAGAGACCGAACCTGCCTGCCCAGTACACGGTTCCTTGCCTGCGGAGTCGTTCGCAAGTTACCTTGGAGTGGTGCTCGAGGATCCGATCATTGCACCGTCGGCCCTCAAGCACGGTCTTGGCGCGGAGGACATCCTCCACGCCTACCGCAACCCCATCCGGGTCTGGGACCTCGGTGACGGGTTCACGATGATGCTCGGTCCGAACGCGGCCGCCATCATCCTCGAAGTCGGCTACGTCGAGGGCAACACGGCAGTGGTGGTCATCCACGCCATGCGCGCCCGGAAGAGATTCCTCCAGTGATGCCACATGCCTAGAACTGTTGACGAGATCCTCAAGCACGCCGACGAGCTCGCCGCTCGCTTCGAGGACTACGAGCCGGCACCCGGCGACGAGCAGGACGCCGAGGCCGTGGCGCTCCTGCGCGTGGCGGTCCACGAACGCTCCGCCGCCGAGCAGCACGTCATCGACGCGATCCGCACTGCTCGCGCGTCGGGAATGTCCTGGTCAGCGATCGGGGCGTTCGTGGGCACCAGCGGCGAAGCCGCCCGCCAGCGATACGCCGACAAGGTCGCCTGACTCACTTGCCGGAACGCACTGGCAGCGGCATGATGAGTGCGCGTCGCGGCGCCGTCAGCCAGTCCGCCACCTGGGGCTCGGTGCAGGTCGGCCGAGTCCTCGCGACGGCGAACCCCAGGCGCTGTCGATGTGTGGAGCGACCGCGGCGCACACCTCCGGCTGCCCTGTGGCATCGTTGGCGGAGCAATCCTGACGCGAGACATCAGTCTGCCGAGCGCCCGCAGCGTCGTGCGTCGGCGAGTACGTCGCCACGCACGTCCGCTTCGACGGCCTGACCGAAATCGTACGGGACATCGGCGCGCACGGCACTGGCGCGAGCTGGGCTCGTGCTATGCGATTGTCACTGAACGCGGCGATGTCAGGGTCGAAGGGAGTGTCCTCGTCGAGTGCGGAACACGGATTGGTGAAGCGGCCTCGTACTCGAAATCGTCGCCCAACTCCGTATCGACGCCGATGGTGACTACGTCATCTGCTGATCGGGTCAGCCTGAGCCAACGTGGCTCGCCACGTGGTGAAACAGGGCGGTCAGAGACTGGTCCTCGTCAGCCTCCGGAAGACCGATGGAGAAGTGCTTGCAGTCGTATGCCTCAATCACGGGTGCGATGCTGGACGACGCGCTAGGCGGACGCGCCGACCCACCCGCTCATCGGCATGACAGTGAACTTTCGGAAGCCTTGAATCTTGTGGTCCGACAGGTGACGTGCGACAGATCTCCGTCACCTGATGTGCGACAGGTGGCCTAGGAAACTGAGGGGACCGTCCGTGGCCGGTCGACCTTGATGTTACGCACGGCGGTGGTGGTGGTTCGGGCCACGATGCGGGTCTCGTCGTCGACCTCGATGGCCAGGGTGGTCTCGGCGACGTGGATGGTCACGGTCTGGTGGGCGTGGGTGCGGCCGAGGGCGATCTTCTGGCCGCAGACCATGACGATGCCGCTGTTGGAGGCGCGGCGTTGGACGGTGACCGGCTCGCGGGAGGGCCGCAGCGGCGGACCCGCGGGGCGCACGGCCCGCAGCCGTAGCCACTGCTCGCGCGGGATCGGGTTGGGTCGGGTGCGCAGCAGCTCGCGGGTGTCGAGGTCGAAGAACATCAGGGTGTGCTCCTCGAGGCGGATCCCGACCTGGCGGCCGGCGAGGATCTCCGCGGCGAGGATGACGTGCCCGCCGAGGCTGACGGTGCCGCTGCGGGCCACGGCCCGCTCGACCTCCACGACTCCGGCCGCGACCCCGGCAGTGGCGGGGAGGGGGCTGGGCCCGGCCGGGACGGCGCCCTCGGCCAGCAGCGCGGCCAGGTCGGTCACGGACAGGTGGGAGCGCACGGTCTTGACGCGGGTGCCGCCGATCATCAGGTGGACCAGGTCGCAGTCGACCCAGAACCGCACCCGCTGCCCGGCGCGGGCGGGTCCGAGCCAGAACTGCTGCCCGCGGATGGCGAGGTTGCCCGAGGCGCCGACGACCCGCTCCAGCTCGACCGGCCCACCCGGGACCGGGGCCGGCGCCGCGGCCGGCACAGGCTCAGCGTCGGTGGACTTCTCGGACGGGACGGGGTGCAGCGTCGCCGGCAGCCACAACGGCAGCAGCGCCTGCTGCTCGCCGGGCACGGGCGCGAACCGCTCGGCCGGGGTCACCGGGACCTTCACGTCCAGGGCTTGGTGGGGCCGGTCGGTGTTGTACCCGGCCACCCACGCATCGACCGCGGCCTGCGCGGCCTCCAGGGACTCGAACGGCTCGCAGGTGTCGAGGAAGTCGGGGCGGAACGTGCCGTGGAAGCGTTCGACCTTGCCGTTCTGGTTCGGCGAGGACGGCGCAGTCAGCCGGTGCCGGATCCCGTTCCGGCGGCAGATCTTGTCGAACAGCACCTCCCCGCCCTTGCCGAACCGGTCGGTGAACTGCTTGCCGTTGTCGGTGATCACCTCCTCCGGCACCCCGAACCGGGCCAAGGCTTGCGCGAACGCCAGGCACACCGCCCGCCCCGTGGCCCGCTCCACCACCTGCGCCATCACGCAGTACCGCGAGTGGTCATCCACCCCGGTGACCAGCTTCGCCTCACGCACCTCCCCGGTGACCGTGTCGACCAGCTCGATCCCGCCGACGATGTCGATGCCCCACAGCTGCATCGGCCCCGGCCGCTCGAAGCGGATGTACGCGCTCCGCGGCTTCTTCCGCGGCCGTGACCGCAGCAGCCCCTGCCGGATCAGGGCCCGGTCGATCGTGCGCTCCGAAGGCACCGCCACGCCCTCGACCGGGCGGCGCAGCATCTCCAACCGGATCCGGCGCGAGCCCCACCGCGGATGCTTCCTGCGCATCTCGGCCACCGCGGCCTCGACCTCCGCCGGGACCTGGTGCGGGCACCCCTTCGGGCGATGGGACCGGTCCGCCAACCCCGCGAGCTGACCCACCAGGTACCGGCCCACCCACCGGTGCACCGTCGACCGATGCACCCCGTACCGGGCCGCGACCTCGATCACGTCCGCCCCGGCCAGCACCTCCCGGACCGCGTCCAACCGCTGCTCGACAACAGACAAGACAACCAGAGCCAATCCCGGCCTCCTCAGGTCGCGACGCTCCCACGGAGAACGTCACCGCCCAAGGTGCCGAACACGACCCCTGTCGCACATCAGCTGACGGATACCTGTCGCACATCACCCGACGGAGGACAGAAGCCTTGAATCTTGCTCGTGAGAACTTTCTCTACTGGCTCAAGGCGCGCCTCCGGCGCGCAGGCGCGGGGCCCCGCGACAGGGACCCCCGCGCTCCGGGCGCTTCGCGCCCTCCGCGCACCCCCGTCGCACCCCACGCCACCAAGCAATCGTCACGCCCGGTCCAGGTCAGCGCTCACCCGGACCCCTCCCGGACTCAGCGGCCGCCGCGCGCCTTCCGCCGAATCGCAGCCTGCCTGGTGCTGCGCAGAGACTCGAGCTCGGCAGCCGCTCGCTGCGCGCGACGTCGCGCGATGACCGGGAAAGCCCCGGGCACCCACGAGAAGGCGGATGCCCCCACTTCCTTGCCGCAGCAGAGCCTCATCGTCAGGCCACCGTCGTAGACGAAGCGCTCTACCTCGCCCCAGGAGTACTGCCGGGAGCGCAGGAAGTTCACGACCTCGACGTGCTCACTGGTCGCAACAACCCGCACGAGCCACGTCCGAATCACGACGAGGACCACGAGCACTGCGCCGAGCGGACCGGCTGCCCTGACACCGACGGGGAGGCTCGTGTCGAGCACCGACGCCGCCAGCCCGATCGCGACGAACACGAGCGGGACCGAACAGGCCACGCGCTTGGCGCGAGACAGCTGGAACACCTTGTGCACGGAACCATGATGTCCCACCAGCCGCCGCCGACCCTTCGCTTCACTCTCCGCCAGCCTCCGGGCCGCATCAAGGGCGCTACGCGTCGCTGCGCGATGACCTACGGCCACCCTTGACCCGACCACTCCGGCCGGCTCCCCTGCTCCGCTACGGATCGGTGGCTCTCCCCGGCCGTCACCAATCCCCTGCCGAGAGGCAGCGACTGTGACACTCTCCCTCTCGTGGCGAACGTGTTGCTTGGACTCGGGCTCATCCTTGCGGTGCTCGGACTGATCCTCATCCCGCTGCCAGGACCAGGGTTCCTGCTGCTCGTGCCAGGCGTCGCTATCTTGCTCGTCGGAGTCGTCCTCAAGATCGCGCTGCGCCAGCGTGAGGCCAACCCGAACGCCTAGCGACCGTCGAGCTACGAGGCCCGCCGCGGCGCTCTGTGGCACGTTCGTGGCACACCAGGTCGCAATGCCGGCCATGCACGACCACACCAACAGCAGCCAACCACGCACGAATTGGGCCGTGACCGACCCCTCCCAGAGGGCCCGAGCCGCCTCATAATCCGTCGGTCGTCGGTTCAAGCCCGACACGCCCCACGACCGAGTACGCAGGTCAGGCAACCTTCGGTGGGGCAGCAAAGGGCTGCCCTCTCCCCCGGTGGTGATATTGGGCGGCGCAGTTCAGCGCCTCACTGAGTCTCATGTCGTCTCAGCGGGCCGGGGCCGCCGAGAGCGGCGTTGTCGCAAGCGATCCGCGGACTTCGGTCCGCGGATCGGAACTGAGACCACCGGATCGGTGACTGAGGCTCATGCCCCGGAGCCGGCCCACCCATGACCCCGGCCGCCTCGGGGCACCCGGGCCGCTCGACGGCCGGTGAGGTCACCGCCCGGGTTGCTGAGAGATCGCGCCCCCGTTAGCATCGCCATATGGCGATGAAAGCGTCCGATGTCGACGATGTGGCGGCCGCAGCGGTCATCCAGCCATCCCTCGAGGTGGCTGCGCTGAGCGCGGCTGCGTGCCTGTTCCACGGGTTCGGTGACCGGTCACGGGTCGCGATCGTGCAGCATCTGGCTCAGGGCGAGCATCGGGTGGTGGACCTGACCGCGCACCTCGGGCTGGCGCAGTCGACGGTCTCCAAGCACCTCGCGTGCCTGCTGGACTGCGGCATCGTGACGGTACGCGCGCAGGGGAGGGCGTCGGTGTACGCGCTGGCCCACCGGGAGGCGACGCTCGACCTGTTCTCGGCAGCCGAGCGTCTCCTCGGCCTGACCGGCGACGCCGTCGTCCTGTGCCCGCAGCACGGTGCCCCGGCCCGGGAGGTGACCTCGTGAGCGTGTCACTCGACACCGCTTCGCTCACAGCGGCCGAGAGGGCGCGCCTCGGCCAGCGGGCCAGGTTCTTGGCCGGAGCCACCGTCAGCTACAACGTCATCGAGGCGGTCGTCGCCGTCGCCGCGGGCGTCGCCGCGGGGTCCGTCGCCCTCGTGGGCTTCGGCCTGGACTCCGTGGTCGAGGTCTCCAGCGGTCTGATCGTCCTGTGGCAGTTCGCCCACCACCTCCCGCAGGAGCGGGAACGGCGGGCGTTGCGTGCGATGGCGGTGGCGTTCTTCGCCCTCGCCGCCTACGTCGGCGTCGAGTCCGTGCGGTCCCTGCTTGCGGGCGACACCCCTGAGACATCGACCGTGGGGATGGTGCTGGCCGGTGCGTCCCTGCTGGTGATGCCCTGGCTCTCGAGGGCGCAACGACGCACCGGGCGAGCACTGGGCTCCCGAGCCGTGGTGGCTGACTCGACGCAGACCCTGCTGTGCACCTACCTCTCCGGCGTGCTGCTCCTCGGGCTGGTCCTCAACGCCACCCTCGGATGGTGGTGGGCCGACCCGGTCGTCGGGCTCGCCATCGCCGGGGTCGCCGTCAACGAGGGGCGGGAGGCCTGGCGCGGCGAGGGGTGCTGTGCGCCGACCGGTGGCTCGGACCAAGACGTCGATTGCTGTTCAACGACCGAACCAGACGAAGAGGTTGCGACATGACCGGACACCACCACGGCCCGGGGGGCGGGGCCACCGAGGGCCGTCAGGACGCTCGGTACCTGGGCGCTGCCCTGGTGCTGATCCTCGTCTTCATGGCCGCGGAGGTGGTCGTCGGGGTGATCGCCTCGTCGCTGGCGCTGATCTCGGACGCGGGGCACATGCTGACCGATGCCGCGGCGATCGCCCTCGCCCTCGCGGCCCGGCGGGTCGCCGCGCGCCCGGCGCGGGGCAACCTCACCTTCGGCTGGAAGCGGGTGGAGATCCTGTCCGCGCAGCTCAACGGCCTCACCCTGTGGGGCCTCACGGCGTGGTTCGTCTACGAAGCGGTCCAGCGGTTCATCGACCCCCCCGACGTCAGCGGTGGGCTCGTCCTCGTGACCGCGCTGGTCGGGATCGTCGTCAACCTCGGCGCCAGCTGGCTCATCTCCCGGGCCGACCGGAGCTCGCTCAACGTCGAGGGCGCCTTCCAGCACATCCTCAACGACCTGTTCGCCTTCGTCGCCACCGCCGTCGCCGGGCTCGTCGTGCTCCTGAGCGGATGGGCCCGCGCGGACGCCGTCGCCGCCCTGGTGGTGGCCGCCCTGATGGCCAAGGCGGGATGGGGACTGCTGCGGGACTCGGGCAGGATCTTCCTCGAGGCAGCACCTCGGGGCACCGACGTCGCCGCGATCGAGCGGGACCTGCGCGGCGTCGACGGCGTGGTCGAGGTCCACGACCTGCACGTCTGGGAGGTCACCTCCGGCTTCCCCGCCCTGTCCGCCCACCTCCTCGTCGCGGACCACCACGACTGCCACGAACGCCGCGTGGCCATCGCGAAGCGGCTCGCCGACGACCACGACATCGAGCACTCCACCCTCCAGGTGGACCATCCGACGCCCACCACCGTGCCGGTGGACACGGTGCGAGCAGGACGTCCGACGCCGGGGTCTGGAGATCGGGACGGTGGTCCGCGGCCCTGAGCGCGAGACGGTCAGCCGGAGTCCGATGGGGGTCGACCCCGGCCGGACCCGAGCTGGTCTTCGGTGGGCGGGCCGACGTGCCCCTCGACGTCGATGGGCACGGGGGTGCCGTCCGGTGCCAGGGGCTGGGTCTGCTGGTGCAGGCCGCGAAGGTCGCCCCCCGGAACCGTGGCGGCGTGCTCCTGCGCGGCCTGCTCCGTGGGGCCGCGGATCTCGGACTCCTCCACGGTCTCGTGGTCCGGCGCCAGGAGGAAGTGCCCCCCGCGCGGCACCACGGCGACCCGGTCGCGCAGGCCGGCCTCGTCGGCGGCGGCGAGGAAGTGGTCGAGGGACGAGGTGAAGACGTCGAAGTCCTCGTGGTGCACCGGCACCACCCGGTGCGGTGCGACCCTGCGCAGGAGCTCCACACCCTGGTCCGCGTCCATCGTCACGAGCACCCCGAGGAACCTCGTACCGCCGAGGTGCCAGAGCCCGACGTCGAGCTCCGGCCACCGCTGCCGGACCTGCGAGAGCTCGTCGATGACCAGGGTGTCACCGGTGACGTAGAGGCTGCGGCCCGTCCCCGCCGCGGACCACTCGAGCACGCTGCCCATGACGTCCGGCAGGACGAGGCTCGCACCGGGAGGTCCGTGACGAGCGGGGACAGCCGTCACGTCGAGCCAGTCCTCGCCCCGCCGCACCCGCACCGTCTCCCAGGTCTGCAGTCCTCGGGCGGAGTGGAACCCCCACTCCTGCAACGTCTCGGCCGCTTCGGGCGTGGTGAGGACCGGCATGCTCCGTGGCAGCCTGTCCCGGGCCACCTGGTCGAAGTGGTCCCCGTGGAGGTGGGAGAGGAGCACGACGTCGAACGGTGGCAGGTCGTCGAACTCGACCGCCGGGTCGAGCAGGCACGTCGCGGACATGCCATAGCCGATGTCGACCTCCTCGTGCCGGTGCACGAACACGGGGTCGGTGAGCACCGTGATCCCGCCACACCGCAGGACCGTGGTGGCGTTGCCGATGACGTGGAGCGAGTCGGGCTCCTCGTGCACACCGGTCCCCTCCCCGAGGTCCAGCTCGCTCCTCGCGCGATCGGACATGGCCGCTCCTTTCGTCGTCGTCAGCCTCGCCCTACCCCTCGGCGGGCGGAACCACACGTGCCGCGGCCGAGGGCGACACCGTGACCGCGGTCGGGCCGAGCCCGACGGCGCCGCCGACCGCCTCCGCCGACGTCATCGGCTTCTCCGCCACACCACGAGTGCCGCACCCGTGGCGACGACGGCGACGAGGCCGGCCCCGGCTGCGACGGCTCTCGGCGTGGGCCGCCCGTCGAGATCCGTGACCTCGTCGCGCAACCGCGCCAGGCGCTCCTGCACACGCGTCCGCACGTCCAGCCTGGCGCCGAGGGCGTCGATGGTCTCGGCGAGGTCCGTCCGCGTGGCCTCGATGTGGGCCTCGATGTCGGCCGCGTCCGCCGAGCCGACGCCGGATTCCGGACCGAGCGTGCTCATCGGGCCTCCCGGGTCTCGGCCGCTCCGTGCGCTGCCGTCGAGCCGGGATGGCGGACCGCGTCGGCGTCGGCCTTGACGTTCTCGACGCTCCGCTGCACGGGCGGTGCGCTCTGCGCGACCTGCGAGCGGCCGACCAGGGCGACGCCCCCCGCGAGGATGAACAGCACTGCCGCGACGAGCAACGCCGCGAGCCAGGCGTCGAGGACCAGGGCGAGGGCGAGGACGGCGGCGGTGACGAGGACGCCGAGGCCGTAGAGGGCCAGGACGCCGCCGGCGCCGAAGAGCCCGGCGCCGTAGCCGGCATGCCTGACCGACTGCCGGAGCTCGACCTTGGCCAAAGAGATCTCGGAGCGGACGAGCTCGGACAGGTCCGCGCTCATCCGCGCGACGAGTCGGCCGGTCGTGGCGTGGTCAGGGTCGGGGCCGACGTCGGAGGGGGCCTCAGACATCCCGCCCTCCGGTCTCCTCGGAATCCGCTGTGGCGGGCGGTCTCGTCGTGGTCATGGCTGCTCCTCTTCGTCGGTGCCGGCTGCGGTCACCTACCCTCGACGGTGCCGTGTCATGCACGCCGACCCGCTCGCGTCGACTGCCTCGGTCAGCCCGGCCCGCCGCGAGAGCAGGGCGGCCCCACGCTCGTAGTCGTCGTCCGCGTCGTGGGTGAGGACTCCGACGAGCTCGCCCGCACCATCCGCGTACCAGACGGTGAACCCTCCGCCCCCGTGGTCCACGACCCGCTCCTGTGCGTAGCCGTCGCCCCAGGCCGAGTACTTGAGCGTGCGCTCCCCCACCTGGCTCCAGAAGCCCGGGGGGTCCGACCAGCGCCGGGGGCCGTCTCCGCCTCGGCCGGCGGCGTTGTGGCCGGCGAGCTCGCCCATCGCCACGGCGTCCCCCCAGTGCTCCACGCGGATCGGGCGCTGCACGACGGCGTGCCGGGCCTCGGCGACGTCGCCCGCGGCCCAGACGTGCGGGTCGCTGGTGCGGAGGGTGTCGTCGACCACGAGGTGCCCGTCGTCGGACGTGAGCAGCGCGGAGCCCTCGAGGAACGGGCGGGCCTGGGAGACACCGACCGCGGCGAGGACGAGGTCGGCCTCGACCGACGACCCGTCGTCGAGGACGACCGTGCCGTCGGGCCCGACGGCCTCCACCTGGACCCCGGTGAGCAACCGCACGCCGAGCCCCCGCAGCCACTCGGCGACCCGACCTCCGACCCACTCCCCGAGGCGGGCAGCCTGCGGTGCCGGCTCGGGGGTCACGAGCGTGGTGCGGACGCCGCGCGTCGCGAGGGAGGCCGCCGCCTCGCAGCCGATGAAGCCCGAACCGACGACGACGGCCGTGTGCGCGGACTCCGCCGCCGCGACGAGGGCGCGGGCCTGCTCGAGGTCGCGCAGCAGGAACACGGGCGCGCGGTCATCCACCCCGGGCAGCGGCGCGGGGGTCGATCCGGTCGCCACCACGAGCCGCGCGTAGCCGAGCTCCTCGCCGTCCTCGGTCTCCAGCACACGCCGCTCGGTGTCCAGTCCGGTGACCCGCGTGGCCAGCCGGACCTCGACACCGGCCAAGGCCGACTCGTCCTCGAGGATCGGCGTCCGCTCCGGGGGCCCGGCACCGGCGAGCACGTCCTTGGAGAGCGGGGGCCGCTGGTAGGGCGCGTCGACGTCGGCGGACACCAGGCCGACCGGCCCGTCACCGCCGGCCTCGAGGTAGGCGACGGCGGCGTGGACCCCCGCGGGTCCGGAGCCGACGACGAGGAGTCCGAAGTCGCGTCTGCGTGGCGTCATGGTCACCCCGTACCCGATATGGGCCCGACGCACCCGTGGGTGGGGACCACCATGCCGATGCCGCCGCGCTGCGCTGTTGAACGCGACGACACCGCCCTTGGCTGCTAACCCGTCCCGGCCGGCCCAAACGTCCCTGCGCCCCCGAACCCTCCGGCACGACGCAGCTCCACCGGCCGCTCGCGGTGGTCGGTGAAGGCGCCGCTCGCCGTGCCGGTGCGGGCCCGGACCCCTCGCAGGTCGGCGTGGCGGTCGCCCATGCCCGCGAGGAACCCGGTCCACCGGGGGAAGGTTCGTCGTGGGGCACAGGCACGTGCGGTCCCGCTGGCGCCAGCTCAACCGCGACCGGAGGACCGGGCCGGCGGGGATCTCCAGCTCGAGCACGGCGACGAAGCCGTGGCACACGCGGCAGTGCGCCGCCCCGACGAGGACCAACCGGGTGGGTCACGCCCCACCGCCAGACGTCGCCGAGATGCCGTCGAAGACGTAGCGCTGCGCCAGCACGAACACGACGACCCGCGGGATGGTTGCGACAGGAGCTTCCGCCATGGCGGTCTCCCAGCGGTACACGCCTGAGAGGGCGAAGGTGTCGACGATCCGCTTCAGCCTCCGCGGCATCGTGAAGTGGTCCGGGGTCTGCAGGTGGATCAGGGGCTTCATGAGGTCCGACCTGCTCTCTGGGCCGCTCAGGCGGCCTCGCCGGCCAGCCCCTCACGCAGCCGCCCGACGATCCGCGCCAGCAGGCGGGAGACCTGCATCTGGGAGACGCCGATGACCTCACCGATCTCGGTCTGGGTGCGGCCCTCGTCGAACCGAAGCGACAGGATGAGCCGGTCCCGCTGCGGCAGGCCGGCGACGAGGTCACGCAGGACACAGCTGGTCATCCACCGCTCGTAGCCGTCGCGGCTGTCGGGAAGGCCGTCCCCGACGGTACCGCCCGCCGGAGTGGGCGACTCGAGCGACAGGGGCCGGAAGCCGGAGCCACAGCCCCGGGCCTCGTCGAGCTCCTCGACCGGTACCCCGAGGGCTGAGGCGAGCTCTGCGCGACAGGGTTCGCGGCGCAGTCTCGCGCGCAGCTCGTCCTCGGTGCGCCCCACCTCCGAGCGCAGCTCCTGCAGCCGTCGCGGCGGTCGCACCGTCCAGCCGCAGTCCCGGAAGTGGCGCTTCAGCTCGCCGGTGATGGTCGGGACCGCAAACGCGAGGAAGCCTCGGCCGACGCCAGGCCGGTACCGGCCGACGGCGACGACGAGCGCGCACCGGGCCACCTGCTCGAGGTCCTGGACGTCGAGCCCTCGGCCCACGTACCGGTGCGCGAGGACGTCCGCGACCCGCTGGGTCCGCAGCACCACCTCACGGCGCAGCCGGGCACGGGTGTCGTCGTCGGTCACCGTCTCGATCTGCTCGAACAGGGACTCGACGGCGTCGTGGCCGTCGAGTTCGTGGGACGGGTCGTCGGTGGTCGTCGTGCGCAGCATCGCCTACTCCTGAGACGGGCAGATGGCGCACTGTCGGACCATGTGCAGCACTCCGGGTGCCGCGATCCCCCGACCGTAGCAACGACGGGACGGGGCGGGGGCGTTCGGAGCCCACGAAACGTCACGACCAGCGCGTCGCTCAGAAGACGGGCTTCCCTCCGGTCACGCCCAGCACCCTCGGCAGACATGGTGGCCGGGATGAGGGGGTTCCAGATCGGTCCCGGTGCAACGGCATTCACGCGGACCCCGGGGACCGAGCTCCTGCGCCCGGTTGACGACGAGGTTGGTCAGGGCGCTCTCGCTCGCGGCGTCGTCGAGCAGATGGTCGGCCGGCACCGACGCCGTCGAGGCGAGGGCCGTGCGCGAGCTCGGCTGAGAGGGCATGTCCGGCGCCCGATCGGGTAGGAGTCGGCCCGGCACCACGACCGGAAGGAGCACCACATGACGACCACCCGACCGAGCGGTCACACCCGCACCCGGGACGGCGAGACCTCGTTGCAGGCGCCAGGGCTGCTTCTCGGAGTGGGCCTGGGCGGCTTCGTCGACGGCATCCTGCTGCACCAGGTGCTGCAGTGGCACCACATGCTGAGCAGCACCGCCAGCGACAACGTGGGAATCCGCACCTACCCCGTCGACAGCGTGCCGGGGTTGCAGATGAACACCGTGTGGGACGGGCTGTTCCACACCGCGACATGGCTGTTCGTGCTGGGGGGGCTCGCCCTGCTGCACGCCAGGGTCACCCGGGTTCGCGGCCGAGTCGGCCCCCGCCGCGTGTTGTGGGGGTGGGTGCTCGCGGGCTGGGGTCTCTTCAACGTCGTCGAGGGGGTGCTCGACCACCATGTACTGGGCATCCACCACGTGCGCTCCGGGCCCCACCAGCTGTGGTGGGACCTGGGCTTCCTGGCGCTGGGTGCCGTCCTCCTCGTCGGGGGCACGGTGCTCGCGCGGACGGGCGGCCGGGGGCAGCGCGAGATCGAGCCGGAGTCGCTGGCGTGACGTCCGAGCACCCCGGGCTCGGCGCCGGACCGCTCGTGGTCGCCGCCCTCGCCATGGCGGCGGCCGCGGCTTACCTCGCGCTCGTGCTCACCGCCCGCCGGACCGGACGCGGTTGGGACGCGCGCCGGTCCGTGTCCTTCCTCACCGGCTGCGCCCTCGTGGTGCCGGCCGGCTGGGCCGGGGCGGCGCTCGGTGGGTTCCCCGGGCACATGGTCGTGCACCTGCTCGTCGGGATGCTCGCGCCCGTCGCCCTCGTCCTCGGGGCACCCCTCACCCTCGCCCTGCGGGCGGTGCCCGCCCGGCGGGCCCGCACCCTGACGTACCTGCTGCGCAGCCGTCCGGTCGGTGTGCTCACCGTGCCGTGGGTGGCGCTGACCCTCGACGTCGGCGGGCTCTGGGTCCTGTACTGCACACCGCTGTTCGACGTGATGATGCGCAGCCCTGCCGTCGGGGTCCTCGTGCACGTCCACGTCCTGCTCGCGGGGTGCCTCTTCGCGTGGACCGTCGCCGGGCCCGACCCGGTGCCGACCCGGCCCTCGGTACCGCGGCGCCTCCTGGTGCTCGCCGTCGCGGTGGCCGCCCACTCCGTGCTCGCGCAGCTCCTCTACGCGGGAATCCTCGTCGACGTCCACGTCCCCGCGCCGGAGCGGATGGCCGGAGCACAGCTCATGTACTGGTTCGGCGACCTCGCCGAGGTGGCCCTCGCGCTCGCCGTGCTGGGCCGTTGGCGCCCGGCGCCGCGACAGGCGCCTGCCCCGGCGTGACCGATGGCCGCTCGGGGACTCGACATCCGTGCTCTGGCCGGTGACGGCGCACGTCGGCAGAGCCGCCGTCCACCCGATGAAGCGGTCAGGCCCGTACGCTCGGCGTCGAGCCGTTCATCCCCGGGTGGGTCCGCCGCCGGTCGTCGGGCAGCCGGACCGTCGCGCCCCTGGCGTCGAGGTGAGCCAGGAACGGCAGCACGACGCGGCGGCTCGTGCCCAGCGCCACCCGGGCCTCACTCACGGTGAAGGGCTGGTCCAACGCGGCCAGCCGCCGCACGCCCTCCGCCGTCGCGCCCGGCAGGAGCACGACACCGCGGCCGGCCCGCTCGAGGTGACCGGAGCGGACCAGCCCGTCGAGCCGGCCACCCGTCAGCCCCAGCTCCCGCAGCCGCTCGGCCGTCGGCGCGGTGAACGGGTCGTCCTCGAGGTCGGCGGCCAGGTGGTCGAGGGCGCGCCGGTCCGCCTCGGGGAGCCGCGCCACGTCCTCGTCGTCGAGTCCGACCCTCCCCGCGCGGACGCGCAGTGGCGGGGTCGCGAGCGCACCCACGACCGCGACGTCGTCGACGCCCACCGCGCGTGCCGCGGCCCCCGGGGCCAGGCCCTCGGGACCGGCTGCGCGCACCGCCTCCAGGAGCGCCTCCCGCAGGAGCGTCGCCCGGCCCGCAGAGAGGACCGTGTCGCCGGCGACCACGGCGCCGGGCGGCGGTTCGCCGCCGACCCCGATCCGACGGAGCAGGGACCGACGGACGAGGCCGCGCCGGAGCACCTCGCTCGCGACGGTGCCGTCGTGGCCGGCCAGGTCCACCGCGCGGGTCCGAGCCGCGCCGCGCCCGCGCAGCGCGGGGGGTTCGGGGTCGAGCACCTCGACCGCCCACAGGGCGCGGCTGCCGGGGTCACGCAGCACGGCCCGGTCGCCGACCCGCAGCGGCAGGGGGCGGACCGGGCGCAGCCGGAGCAGGCCGGCGCCGAGGGGACGGACCCGGACCTCGACCTGGTCACTGCCCACGTGGAGCAGGGGCCGCTCGGGGATCCGCTCCACGGGGCGCACGCGCACGTCGACCTCGTCGGGCGCGACGAACGCCCCCGGCGTGACCACCTGCGCCCCGCGCCGCACCCGGTGCGCACCGCCGCCCAGGGCCAAGGCCACGCGGGCCGGGGCCGAGACCTCCGCGCGGGGCCGGCCGAGGGCCTCGACCGAGCGCACCCGCAGCGGCCGGCCGTCCGCCTCCAGGGCGTCACCAGCACGGACCGTCCCGGAGACGAGGCTCCCGGTGACGACGAGTCCGGTGCCGTGCACGGTGAAGCAGCGGTCGGCCCACAGCCGGACGTCGGCGTCGGCACGCGGTGACGGGAGGGCCGCCAGCACCTCGTCGAGCGTCGAGCGCAGCCGGTCCAGCCCGTCCCCCGTCCGTGCGCTGACGACCACGTCCGGGATGCCCCGCAGCGAGGTGCCGTCCAGCTCGGCGCGGGCCCGGGCGAGCGCCGGAGCCGGGTCGGCGAGGTCGGCGCGGGTCACGACGAGCAGGCCGTGGCGGACCTCGAGCGCGTCGAGGACCGCGAGGTGCTCCGCGGCCTGCGGCATCCACGGGTCGTCGGCGGCGACGACGAGCATCGCGACCCGCAGCGCCCCGAGCCCGGCGAGGGTCGTGCCGATGAACCGCTCGTGGCCCGGGACGTCGACGAACGCCACCTCCCCGGCTCCGGGCAGCTCGGTCCAGCAGTAGCCGAGCTCGATCGACAGGCCACGGGCCGTCTCCTCGGCCAGCCGGTCGGGGTCCTGCCCGGTCAGGGCGCGCACGAGGGTCGACTTGCCGTGGTCGACGTGGCCGGCGGTCGCGACGACGTGCACTCAGACCACCCCGTGCGAGCGCGCCCGCCGCACCGCCTCGAGCAGCGTCGCCTCGGCGGCCACCGGCACCGTCAGCAGGTCGAGCAGCAGCCGACCGCCGCGGACCCGGCCCACGACCGGCGGCACACCGAGGCGCAGCGGTTCGGCGAGGGCGGCCGGGAGGGACACGGCGGCGCTGGGCAGCGGGACACCGGGCGCCCCTCCCCCGCCGACCCGTCCGTCGGTGGCCTCGACGCTGACGTCACCACCGAGCTCCGCCGCGAGCCGGCGCGCCCACTGGTCGAGGTCGTCGACCCGCCGCGAGAGTGCCTCCGCCACCGGCGTGGGCGGGCCGGTCAGGGTCGCCTCGAGGGCCGCGAGGGTCAGCTTGTCGACACGCACCGCCCGCGCCATCGGGTGCCGGCGCAACGCGTGCACGACGCCCGCCCGGCCGAGCAGGAGCCCGCACTGGGGCCCGCCGAGCAGCTTGTCGCCGGACGCCGTCACGAGCGAGGCACCGGCGCGCAGCGTGCTCGCGGCGTCGGGCTCGTCGGGCAGTCGCGGGTGCGGCGCGAGCAGCCCGGACCCGAGGTCGGCGACGACCGGCGGGCCGAGCGTCGCGAGCTCCTCGACCCCGACGGAGGAGGTGAAGCCCTCGACCCGGAAGTTGCTCGGGTGCACCTTGAGCACGAAGGCGGTGCGGTCGTCGACCGCCGCGGCGTAGTCCTCGAGGCGCACCCGGTTGGTGGTGCCGACCTCGCGCAGCCGGACGCCGACCGACTCGACGAGCTCTGGGATGCGGAAGCCGTCGCCGATCTCGACGAGCTCGCCGCGGGCGACGACCACCTCGCGGTCGGCGGCCAGGGCCCGGGCGGCGAGCGCCACGGCCGCGGCGCCGTTGTTCACGACGTGGACGTCCTCGGCATCGGGGACGGCGACGCGCAGCGCGTCGAGCGCGGCGCGGCCCCGCGGCCCGCGCCGTCCGGAGCCGAGGTCGAGCTCGACGTCCGTGGTCCCCGCCGCGAGCGCCAGCGCGTCGACCGCAGCCTCCGAGAGGGGGGCGCGTCCGAGGTTGGTGTGGACGACGACGCCGGTGGCGTTGAGGACCGGCCGGAGCGAGGTGCTCGCCCGCGGCATCCGGTCGACGACCTCGGAGAGGACGTCGGCGGGGGCGAGCTCGCCCTCCCGGCAGGCCCGGAGAACCTCGGTGACGACGGCCTTGACCGCCGGCCGGCCGAGCCGCCGCGCGGCTTCGGCCACGACCGGCTCGGCGAGCACGGAGTCGGTCCGCGGCACGGCTCGTCGCGGGTCGTCCACGGTGCTCCTCATGCTCTCGACGCGTGGCGGAGGCGGACGGGAATCGAACCCGCCTGACCGGGTGTCCCGGTCACGTCGGTGTTGAAGACCGCGCCCGTCACCAGACGAGGAACGCCTCCGCGAACGACCTTAGCCCGACGGAATCCCGGCTGGTCACGAAGGGCCCGACCCGTTTGCCCAACTGCCCGTCGGGTACCGGTACGGTGCTGGAAGGACCCCCGCCGCAGGACGAGAGGACGTGCCCGTGCCGACACCGCTCCAGTGGCCCGTGCTCCGTCAGCTGCGCGGCCGCGACCGGCTCGGCCGCGGGTCGGCGGTCGAGTCCCCCACCACGAGGTCGCTCACGCCCCGCACGGCGGAGGCCGACTCGGTCGTCGACTCCGTCTGCCCGTTCTGCGCCGTCGGCTGCGGCCAGAAGGTGTACGTGAAGGACGGCCGGGTCACCCAGGTCGAGGGCGACCCCGCCAGCCCCATCTCGCGGGGGCGGCTGTGCCCCAAGGGAAGTGCCAGCACGCAGCTCGTCACGTCCGACCAGCGGGTCACGACGGTCCGCTACCGCCGCCCGCACGGCACCGAGTGGGAGGACCTCGACCTGGACACGGCGATGGACATGATCGCCGACCGCGTCGTCGCCACCCGGAGGAAGTACTGGGAGTGGGAGGACGGGCAGGGGCGCCGCACCCGCCGCACGATGGGCATCGCGAGCCTCGGAGGTGCGACCCTCGACAACGAGGAGAACTACCTCATGAAGAAGCTCTACACCGCGATGGGCGCGGTGCAGATCGAGAACCAAGCGCGTATTTGACACTCCTCCACCGTTCCCGGTCTGGGGACGAGCTTCGGCCGGGGAGGGGCCACCACCTTCCAGCAGGACCTGTCCAACAGTGACTGCATCGTCATCCAGGGCTCGAACATGGCCGAGTGCCATCCCGTCGGGTTCCAGTGGGTGATGGAGGCCAAGCGCAAGGGCGCGACGATCATCCACGTCGACCCTCGGTTCACCCGCACCTCGGCGGTGGCCGACCTGCACGTGCCGCTGCGGGCCGGCACCGACATCGCCTTCCTCGGCGGGCTCGTGCACCACGTGCTCGAGAACGACCTCGACTTCCGCGAGTACGTCGTCCACTACACGAACGCTGCGGCCATCGTCGGCGAGGACTTCCGGGACACGGAGGACCTCGATGGCCTGTTCTCGGGCTACGACCCGGACAAGGGCCAGTACGACCCCACGAGCTGGCAGTACGAGAACGCCCCGCAGTCACCGGCCGCCGGGATGCGCGACCCCGGGCAGCCCGGGGGGCCCGCCGCGTCCGAGGAGCCGGAGGAGCACGAGGCCGCGCGCTCCGAAGAGGCCGGCTCGGGCGGCCCAGCGGTGCAGGCGAAGCCGGACCGCGACGAGACGCTGCAGCACCCCCGCTGTGTCTTCCAGATCCTCAAGCGGCACTTCGCCCGCTACACACCCCAGCTCGTCGCCGAGGTGTGCGGCGTGCCGGAGGAGGACTTCCTGCGGGTGGCCCGGGCGCTCACCGAGAACTCGGGGCGCGAGCGCACGAGCGCGTTCTGCTACGCCGTCGGCTGGACGCACCACTCGACCGGCGTGCAGACCATCCGCACCGCGTCCATCCTCCAGACGCTGCTCGGCAACATCGGTCGGCCCGGTGGCGGCATCCTCGCCCTGCGGGGGCACGCGAGCATCCAGGGGTCCACCGACATCCCGACCCTGTTCAACATCCTCCCGGGGTACATCCCGATGCCGCACGCGGCCCAGCACCGCTCGCTCGAGGAGTTCGTCGCCGAGGACGCCGGCTCGACCGGGTTCTGGGGCAACATGGACGCCTACACGGTCAGCCTCCTCAAGGCCTGGTGGGGTGACTCCGCCACCGCGGACAACGAGTTCCGGTTCGACTACCTGCCCCGGCTCACCGGCCACCACGGCACCTACGACACGGTCGTGAGCCAGATCGAGGGGCGCAGCCCGGGCTACTTCGTGGTCGGCGAGAACCCGGCGGTCGGGTCCGCCAACGGCAAGATGCAGCGCCTCGGCCTGGCCAACCTCGAGTGGCTCGTCGTGCGCGACCTGACGATGATCGAGACGGCGACCTTCTGGAAGGACGGCCCGGAGATCGAGTCCGGCGAGCTGACCACCGAGGGCATCGGCACCGAGGTCTTCTTCCTGCCCGCCGCCTCGCACGTGGAGAAGAAGGGCAGCTTCACCAACACCCAGCGGATGCTGCAGTGGCGCCACCAGGCCGTCCAGCCCCCCGGCGACGCCCGCAGCGACCTGCAGTTCTTCCACGAGCTGGGCCAGCGCATCCGCGCCAAGCTGGCGGGGTCGACCGACGAGATGGACCGGCCGCTGCTCGACCTCACCTGGGACTACCCGACCGAGGGTCCGCTCGGCGAGCCGGACGCCGAGGCGGTGCTGCGCGAGATCAACGGCTGGGACGACTCCGGCGACGCCCTCTCGTCCTACACCCAGCTGGCCACGGACGGCTCGACCGCGTGCGGCTGCTGGATCTACTGCGGGGTGTACGCCGACGAGACCAACCAGGCCGCCCGGCGCAAGCCCCACTGGGAGCAGTCGCTCGTCGCGCCGGAGTGGGGCTGGGTCTGGCCGGCCAACCGGCGCATCCTCTACAACCGCGCCTCCGCCGACCCCGACGGCAAGCCGTGGAGCGAGCGCAAGAAGTACGTCTGGTGGGACGCCGAGCAGGGCTCGTGGACCGGCGACGACGTGCCCGACTTCGTCGTCGACCGTGCGCCGGACCACGTGCCCGAGGAGGGGGCCACCGGGCCCGACGCCCTCGGCGGCCGCGACCCCTTCATCATGCAGACCGACGGCAAGGCGTGGCTGTACGTCCCGACCGGCCTGGCCGACGGCCCGCTGCCGACGTTCTACGAGCCGGTCGAGTCCCCCGTGCGCAACGCCGCCCACCGGCCGCAGCACAACCCCGCCCTCGAGGACGTCGCGGAGCCGGCCAACCCGCTCAACCCCCCCGAGAGCCGTGTCTTCCCCTTCGTGTTCACGAGCTACCGGCTGACCGAGCACCACACCGCCGGGGGGATGTCGCGCACCCTGCCCTACCTCAGCGAGCTCCAGCCGGAGATGTTCTGCGAGGTCTCGCCGCGGCTGGCGCGCGAGCGCGGCCTCGAGCACGGCGGCTGGGCGACGATCGTCACGTCACGCTCGGCCATCGAGGCGCGAGTCATGGTCACGGCGCGGATGCGCTCACTCCGACTCGGCGAGCGCTGGGTCGAGCACGTCGGCCTGCCCTACCACTGGGGCGCCAACGGCCTGGTCACGGGCGACTCGGTCAACGACCTCGTCGGTGTCGCGCTCGACCCGAACGTGCACATCCAGGACAAGGTCGGGACCTGCGACATCCGGCCCGGGCGCCGACCACGCGGCCCCGCCCTCGTCGCGTTCGTCGACGAGTACCGTCGGCGCTCCGGCGCCCACCCCGCGGAGGAGGACGACTCATGAGCAACTCGCTGTCCGGACCGCTCCACGACGTCGCCGGCGACGCCGGCCACGAGGACCACCCGCCGCGGATGGGGTTCTTCACCGACACCTCGGTCTGCATCGGCTGCAAGGCCTGTGAGGTCGCGTGCAAGGAGTGGAACCTCGTCCCCGAGGACGGGCTGTCCCTCAGCGGCATGTCGTACGACAACACCGAGGCGCTCGGCGCGAGCACCTGGCGGCACGTCGCGTTCGTCGAGCAGCCGACCGGCCGGGCCTCGCGGACCGACCTCGGGATGCCCGGCATCGGTCCGCCCGGAGGCGCCGAACCGCCCGCCGGCCCCGGGCAGGAGACCGAGTCGGGCGAGGGCGGGGTCCGCTGGCTGATGTCGTCGGACGTGTGCAAGCACTGCACGCACGCCGCCTGCCTCGACGTCTGCCCCACCGGGTCCCTGTTCCGCACCGAGTTCGGCACCGTCGTCGTCCAGGAGGACATCTGCAACGGGTGCGGGTACTGCGTCCCGGCGTGCCCCTACGGGGTCATCGACATCCGGCCCGACGACGGCCGCGCGTTCAAGTGCACCCTGTGCTACGACCGGATCGGCGAGGGCATGACGCCCGCCTGCGCCCAGGCCTGCCCGACCGAGTCGATCCAGTACGGCGAGCTCGACGAGCTGCGCGAACGGGCCGGCCGCCGGCTCGGCGAGCTGCAGGAGCAGGGTGTCGACGGCGCACGGCTCTACGGCGCCGACCCCGACGACGGCGTTGGCGGGGACGGCGCGTTCTTCCTCCTCCTCGACGAGCCGGAGGTCTACGGCCTGCCGCCCGACCCGGTCGTCACGACGCGAGACCTCCCGTCGATGTGGCGCCACGTCGGCGCCGCGGCCCTGGGCCTGGTCGGGGTCGGGGTCGCCTCCTTCATCGGGAGGCGCCGGTGAAGGAGCAGCGGATGGTCCCGGAGGCGAGCCCGGACTCCTACTACGGCCGGCCGATCATCAAGGCGCCGACGTGGAAGACCCCGGACGTCCCTCTCTACCTCTTCCTCGGCGGACTGGCCGGGGCCTCGGCGGTGCTCGCCGAGGGTGCGGCGGTCACCGGGCGCCCCGAGCTCGAGCGGGTCGCCCGCGTGGCGGCGAGCGCCGGCGCGGGGCTCGGCACGGTCGCGCTCATCCACGACCTGCACCGCCCCGAACGCTTCCTCAACATGTTGAGGGTGTTCAAGCCGACCTCTCCGCTGTCGGTGGGCTCGTGGATCCTCGCCCCGTTCAGCGGGCTGTCGGCCGCCGCCGCGGCCTCCGACCTGACCGGCCGGCTACCGCGCCTCGGCCGCGCCGCCGGCATGGGGGCCACGCTGCTCGGCCCACCCCTCGCGACGTACACGGCGGCCCTCCTGTCGAACACGGCCGTCCCGGCGTGGCACGAGGCCCACCGCGAGCTGCCGTTCGTCTTCGCCGGGTCAGGAGCGACAGCGGCCGGTGGCCTCGCCTGCATGTTCGTGGGGCCCGAGCAGGCCGGCCCGGCCCGACGGATGCTCGCCGCCGGGGCGCTCGTCGAGCTCGCCGCCTCCGAGCGGCTGACGGGCCGCCTCGGGATGGTCGGCGAGCCCTACGGCCAGGGCCGGCCGGGGCGACTCATGAAGGCCGCGCGGGTGCTGACGGCGGTCGGTGGCACGGCGGCGCTGGTCGCGGGCCGGCGCTCGCGAGCGGTCTCGGTCGTCGCCGGCGCCGCCTGCGTGGCGGCCTCGGTCCTCACCCGGTTCGGCATCTTCGAGGCCGGCATGGCCTCGGCCCGCGACCCGAAGTACACCGTCGAGCCACAGCGCGAGCGTCTCCGGGCCCGTGCGGCCGAGGAGGCCCGCACAATGGCCGGATGACGTCCGCCACCGACGCCCCGCTCGCTCCCCCGCGACTCACCCAGCTGGCCTCGGGAGGGGGCTGCGCGTGCAAGGTCCCGCCCGGTGAGCTCGAGCGGGTGCTCGGCGGGCTGACCCCCGCGGCCGGACCCGACCTGCTCGTCGGCGTCGAGTCCGGCGACGACGCCGCCGTCGTCCGGCTCGACGGGGACCGGGCGGTGGTCCTGACCACCGACTTCTTCACCCCGGTCGTCGACGACCCCTACGACTGGGGCCGGATCGCCGCGGCGAACGCCCTCTCGGACGTCTACGCCATGGGCGGGGAACCGCTCGTCGCGGTCAACCTCCTCGCCTGGCCGCGCGACCGGGTGTCCTTCGACGTCGCCGCCGACGTCCTGCGCGGCGGCGCGGACGTCGCCCGGGCGGCCGGCTGCCACCTCGCCGGCGGCCACAGCATCGACGACGTGGAGCCGAAGTACGGGCTCGCGGTCACCGGCCTCGCCGACCCGGAGCGCCTCCTACGGAACGACGCCGGCCTCGCCGGGGTGCCGCTCACCCTGACCAAGCCGCTCGGGCTCGGCGTGCTCAACAACCGGCACAAGGTCACCGGCGAGGTCTTCCCGGAGGCGGTCGAGGTGATGACCACCCTCAACCGCGACGCGTCCCGGGCCGCGCTGGCCGCCGGAGCGGTGTGCGCGACCGACGTCACCGGCTTCGGTCTGCTCGGGCACCTGTACAAGCTGTGCCGAGCGTCGGGGGTGAGCGCGGTCGTCGACGCCGCCGCGGTCCCGTACGTCGGGGGCGCTCGTGAGTCCCTCGCAGCGGGCTTCGTCCCCGGTGGCAGCCGACGCAACCTCGAGTGGGTACGTCCCCACCTGGCCTCCGCGCTGGATGACGACGAGCTCGTCCTCCTCGCCGACGCCCAGACCTCCGGCGGCCTGCTCGTCGCTGGCGAGCTCCCGGGTCATCCGGTCGTCGGTGAGCTCGTGCCCCGACGCGAGGCGGTGCTCGAGGTCCGCTGACGCGCGCGGCGCGTCAGCCGCTGCCGACGTCACCGTGGCCGCGCAGCGCGAGGAGGGCCTGGTACCCACCGACGAGGTCGGTCGCGCGGTGCACCCCGAGCCCGCGAAGGGTCGCCGCGGGAGGCGACGCGGACGCATCCGCAGGACGACCCCGATCAGCGGCCTCGGAGCCGAGCGGCCAGCTCCGTCCGGGCCGCCCTCACCTGCTGCTCGAACGATGCGGGCTCACAGGCCACACGGTCGGGGGCGCCCTCGCGAGCGAGCGCGTCGGCGGCCTGCAGCGCGTCGACGGCGCGCTGCAGGTCCTCATCCGCGTGCGTCGCGACGAATCGCGGAACCCGATCGGTCTCACTGGCGAGGACATGCCGGTCCGCCACGGCGGCGAGCTCCGCGAGCTGCGCCCGGAACGTGGGGCATCCCGTGCCCAGATCATCCATGCGCTGGACGGCGATCGTCAGGTCACGGCGCTCCACCTGGGCGCCTGGCGGCGGTACCGGGCCGGCCCGCCCGGGCGGGGTCAGGGCCACCCACTCTGCCGCCACGTGCAACGCGAGGTAGCGGACCAAGGCCGCATAGGCGGCGTCGCGCTGCTCGACGTCCGCCCTCGCGGCGGCCCGGAACAGGGCCCGGACCTCGAGGTGCTGGGCCACCAGCACGTCGACCAGGGCCTCACCCGCGGGACCGGTGTCACCCGTGGGCAGCGCCACGCGCCACGGTGGGCTCGTCCGGTCCATGGGTCCCTCACCTTCCTGCGGGTGTTGTCCCCGGGTCATACCCACCACACCGCCCGACATTCCCCCCGGTGCACCTCCGCACCCACGTCACCAGTCCCGGGTGGCCGGGCGGGTAGTCGCTACTCGTCTCCGTGACGGCTCTTCTCGATTCGGACGAGAAGCTCGCCCACCGAGCCGAGAAGCATGCCGAGGCTGCCGAAGACGAACAGCCAGATCCCGAGCGTCTTGACGCTCTCCCAGAAGAACATCACGCTGCCGATGACGAACAGTGCGTTGCCGAACAGGCCAAGGCCCAGGTGCACCCACGGAAAGTCCCGCAGCGCGGTGCCGACCCACCGGCGCTCCACGCCGGCCGTCGCGTCTCGTCTGGTGCTCATGTGGATCTCCTCATCGTCGGGTCCGCCGTGGCAGGTGGCAGTCCGAACCCCGGGCCCGGAGGTGCTCCGGTCCGTGAGAGGTTCGAGCGGCGCCTGCCCAGTGGTGGCGCGACCATCGGTCACCCACGACTGCTTCGGGTCTCGCTGGTCCTCTCGATGTAGTCGTCGACATCGAGATCGTGGGCACGAATGCCGCCGGCGTGCTCGGCCTCGAACGCCGCGAACCGGACCGCCAGGTCGTGACGTAGCTGCAGACTCGCGTGACGTCGGAAGTCGGCGAGGGACTCGCGCTCCTCCTCGCCCATGTGGTCGCTGTTCGCCTCGCGCACACCGGCCACCGCCTGCCGCCACGCCTCGCTGCCGACCTCCTTGCCGTCGACCTCGGCGAGCGCGTCACGGATCTGGTTGTGGTCGTGGACCGCGTCCCGGGTCTCCTCCTCGGCGCTGTCCTTGCTGCCGGCGCCGGTACCGAGGTCCATCAGTCGGGGGTAGAACAGCTTCTCCTCCGCCTCCGCGTGAACCTCCAACAGGATCGTCAACCGCTTCCAGACAGCGGCCAACGTGGCTGCGTCGGACGGGTCGACCTCATCGAGGATGGCGAACATCCGGCGCTGCTCGTGGTGGTCGCTCAGGATCATGTCCGTGATGTCCATCCCTCCAACGTATCGGGCAGATGCCGGCCGATCGGAGGTTCGTTGCCGGGTCGTTCCGGACTCCCGGTGCCGGCCACGGTCCGCGGTGGTCACGCACCCGGACGGACCATGGGAGGATGGAGTGACGCCGCTTCTCAGGCGCTCTCGCCCAGAGGACCGAGGCCACCCACGATGCAGGAGCCGAAGGGGCCCTCAGGCCCCGTGCCCCACGGTCCCGGTCTGGGGTCTGCTCGGCTCGTCCAGCTGGCCGAGGCCATGGCGACGCTGTCCCAGGGTGCTGACGGCCTCGGGACGGACACGCTGAGTGCACTGGTGGACGCCGCCGTGGACCAGGTGCCGGGGGTCCGCTGGGCCAGCGTGACGACACTTCGCTCCGGCACGTTCCGCACCGAGGCAGCCTCCGACTCCGTCGCCGACCGCGCGGACGCGATCCAGTACGACGTGGGCTCGGGCCCGTGCGTCGACGCTGTCCTCGACGACACCGTCTATGTCACCGGGGACGTGTCGCAGGATCCCCGGTGGGGTGACTTCGGACCCCGCGCCAAGGGCGAGACCGGCATCGTCAGCGTCCTCTCCCACCGGCTCAACCTGCTCGGGGGGAGCAACGCCGTTGCCTGCCTGAACATGTACAGCGACGCCGAGGATGCCTTCGGCGAGGAGTCGCTCGCCATCGGACTCGTCCTGGCGACGCACGCAGCGGTGCTCGTCACCTCCGTCGTCGAGCGCGACCGGGCCCACCACCTCCAGCGCGCCCTGGAGAGCAACCGCGACATCGGCGTGGCGGTCGGAATCCTCATGCGCGACCACGCGCTGACCCGGGCCCAGGCGTTCGATGTGCTGCGCGTCGCGAGCCAGGACTCGAACCGCAAGCTCGTGGACGTGGCCGCCGAGGTGGCCGAGACCGGCACGATCTCGCTGCGATCCCGGCATCCCTGAGCCGGCACCGGACCCGACGCCGCCAGAGGCGCGACGACGAACCCGTTCGCCGAACCGGTTCAGGGTCCGGGTGCGCCCGTCCCTCGCTCGTCCTCGCGTGCCCCTTCCTCACATGGGGGCTCCGCCGCGAGTCCGAGGCGTTGGACGTCCGGGTGCGTGGGAACGACCGCGTGGCGCAGCCGTTCGCGGGTGGCACTCGCCCGGTCCTGGACGTGGCGCACGGGGGGTACCGCGTCGGCCATCGGGCGTCGAAGGGGGCCGCTGTCGCTCGGCACGGACGCGGTCGTGGTGTCACCACGCACCTCCGCCACGAGCCGGCGCGCCTCGATGAGGAGCATGCCGTACACGGGCCAGGCACCGGGATCATCGGGAGGGCGTTCCCAGACATCGTCCGCGAGCCGGTCGAGCGTGCTCGTCGCCGCGTCCAGGTGCTCGTCGAGCTCGCGCTCGTCCTCGTCCCGGTGGATGCCGAACCGCGCGGTGGCGGTGGCGAGGTGCTCCAGGGCTCCCGCGTAGCCCACGAGCCACTCGGCGGACAGAGCCGGCACGTGGTGGGCATCGTCGGCGGCGTCCGCAAGGGTCCGGGTGATCCCGGCGATCGGCCACTGGGTCCGCCTGACGGCTTCCACGGTCGAGCGGTAGCCCTCCCAGTCGATGCGGGCGGGCCGCAGCCGGTGGCGCAGGTTGAACCGCGTGCTCTCGCGTCCCGTCTCGATCGCGTCGAGGACCCCGGGCAGGGCCTCGCCGATGCGGGTCGCCCGGTCGTTCCAGTCGCGGGCCCGGTCGGCGTCCCACCCCTCGCGCAGGCCCGCCGCAACGTCCTCGAGCACGCCCCGCACCCAGGCGGACAGCTCGCTCACGGCCCGGCGGGGCGCCGTGAGGTGCATCGGGGCCAGGACGGCGGCGTTGACCACGATGCCGACCGCGCCGCCGATGGCGGTCTCGACGAGCGTGACGTAGGTGAAGTCGACGCTGTCCCACTGCAGGGTCAGCAGGGACAACAGGGCCATGATCGGGACCTGGATGCTCTGCTCGCCCAGCCGGTCCCAGCGGCCGATGAGCAGTGCGACGAGCAGCACGAGGACCACCGACCAGAAGGTCAACCCGAGAAGGGTCCCGACCAGCCAGGCGGTGCTCATCCCGACCACCACCGCGACCACCCGCTCGATGCTCTGCCAGATCGACCGGACGACCGTCCGATCCACCACGAGCAACGCCGCGAGCGGCGCATAGAAGGGCGTCGGGCTGTGCATCAGCTGGACGACGACCTGCCACGAGATGGCCGCCGCCACTGCGGCCTTGACGAGCAGCAGCGCGTCCGTCCGCTCGGGCCCGGGGCCACGGAGGGCGGCACGGAGGGTCGCGGACCACCCGCGGAGAGTCTCCCGTACTCCGCTGCGGCCGGTGCCCTGGCCGACGCGCGCCATACGGCGACTCTACCCAGCCGGGCCCGCACCGGAACGCGTCACGACGAGACCACTCGGAAGCACGTGCCGACTACCGTGAGGGAACGTCTGCGGGCGGGCCGTAGCGTCCCCGCGAGACCCTGACCACCCGTTCACGGGCAACCGCCTGCCGCAGGGCTGCCGGGAAGCGGCCGGGGCCCCAGGTCCGGGCTCGGGCGGCGTCGGCGAGGGCCCTGCGGTCGAGGGGGCCTCGTTCGGCGACGACCTTCGAGATGGTGTCGACCTCTCGGTCGAGCACGTCGTCCAGGGTGCCCTGGCTGGACGCACTCATCCACGGGGCGTACATGGCCCGGCCGGGTCCGAGTCGATGCCTGGGGCGAGGGGTGCCCGTGCCGCGACCGGCGCGGGAGGCGGCCGGCCGCTGACGGGCGGCTGCAGGCCCAGACCCGTGGCGGCCCTCGGCCGGCTGCGGCCGGTCACGATCGTCGCCGTCGTCCGTCTCCCGGTCGTCGTCCTCGCCCTGCCCCTCGGCGTCGCCACCGCCGTCCTCTGCGTCCTCGGCCGTCAGGGGCTTGGCGATGTCCTCGAGATCGGACTGCTCCGCCTTGACGCCCAGGAACATCTCCACGACCCCACCCAGCACCATCACGCCGGCGCCGATGTAGAACGCGACGGACACCAGACCACGGTCCCCCGAGTTGATGAGGTTCCCGAACAGCAGGGGGCCGCTGATACCGCCGACGGCGGTGCCGACCGCGTAGAAGAAGGCAATGGCCAGGGCACGAGTCTCCATCGGGAAGATCTCGCTGACCGTCAGGTAGGCGGCGCTGGCACCCGAGGAGGCCAGGAAGAAGCACACGACCAGGATGGCCATGAACAACCAGACGCCGCCGAGGTCGTTGACCAGCACGAGGGCCAGGACCACCGCCGTGACGCCGGAGCCGATGTAGGTGCCCGCGATCATGGGTTTGCGTCCGACGGTGTCGAAGAGGCGCCCCAGGCTGAGCGGGCCGACGAAGTTCGACAGCGCCCAGACGATGATGAACACGGGCACCATCCCCGAGGCGATGCCGTAGAAGCCACTGAGGAGGGTGCCGAGGTTGAAGGTGACGCCGTTGTAGATGAAGGCCTGGCCGATGAACAGGGCCAGCCCCAGGACGGCGCGCCGCGGGTACATCGTGAAGGCGACCTTGGCGATCTCGCGGAACGGGATGTGCTCGCGCTGGCGCACCGTCAACGACTCATCCGGTTCCGAGAGGCTCTCGTCGGTCTCGTCCTCGACGTCCTCCTCGATGTCGTTCACGATCCGCTCCGCCTCGTCCTCGCGGCCGTGGATGAACAGCCAGCGAGGGCTCTCGGGAACGTTCCTGCGCACGAGGAGAACGAGCAGACCGAGTGCTGCGCCGATGCCGAACGCCAACCGCCACCCGAGGTCCTGAGCGAACAGACTGGTGTTGAGCAGGAGGACGGCCGCCCCGGCCCCGGCAGCGGACCCGACCCAGTAGGAGCCGTTGATCGCCAGGTCCACACGACCCCGGACACGCGCGGGGATGAGCTCGTCGATCGCGGAGTTGATGGCGGCGTACTCGCCACCGATGCCCGCACCGGTGACGAACCGGGCGAGGTAGAAGTACCAGGGGGCGAACGCGAAGGCGGTGGACACGGTCGCGAGGATGTAGACGCCCAGCGTGAGCATGAAGAGCTTCTTGCGCCCGAACCGGTCAGTGAGCTGCCCGAAGAACAAGGCACCCAGGCACGCCCCCACGATGTAGATCGCGGCGGCGGTCCCGATCTGACCGGCGTCGATCTCGATCCCGCTGCCCTTCTCGGTCAGGCGGGCGGCGACACTGCCGACCATGGTGACCTCGAGCCCGTCGAGGATCCAGACACTCCCGAGCCCGATCACGATCCGCCAGTGGAAGCGCGACCACGGCAGCCGGTCGAGCCGCGCCGGGACCTTCGTGGTGATCTCGCCGATCTCGGCGTCAGAAGCCATCGGGGCCACCTCCGTCGGTCACCTGCGAGGCCGCCGGAACCGGTGCCACAGCCGCAGTGGGAACAGCCCGATCAGGGGTGCCCGACGGCCGAGGTCGGCGGAGTCGCGCCGGTCGAAGGCCGCAGCGAACCGGGCGGCCTCGCTGCTGGTCTCGTACTGCTTCGAGCCGCCCAGTCCGCAGCCCCGTCGGCACTCCCACACCATCGCCCGTCCGTGCGCGGCGAACGACACGTCGTGCCCCAGCACGACGCACTTCCACGTACCGGCCATGCCCGTCCCCTTCCACTGCGGCTCGTGCGTCGCGGGTCTGGTCGCCGCGACAGGGCCGGTATCGGCTCCGCCGCGGAGCCGCGGCCACGAGGGGAGGTACGCCCCGGACGGCCGCCGTGGTGGCGGCCTTCTCGGTGGTGGTACCGGGGTCACATACTCGGATTTCCATGGGTTGACACCCGCCCTTCGGTCGCACATCTACCACGCCACAGGTCCTCTACCCGAATCTGTCGCCGCGCACACCGGAGACGAGCTGGCGTTCCCCGGGCGTGCTCGGCCGCCTCGGGGTGGAAGGTCAGCCCGTGGCCTGCTGAGCTCGACAGCGGGAGCTGTCCATCCGCCGGTCGCTGGGTCCCGTCGAAGAGGAGACGCTCGATGCGGACGTGGTCGTGGAAGTACTCGAGGTGCCGCAGGTTGGGGACCGCGGCGAGGGCGGGCGCGTGCTGGTGGGGGGCGCAGTGCCCGGACACCTCGAGCTGAGCGGCCGCCGCGACCGCCGCCACCCGGAGGAGCTCGGTGATCCCGCCGCACCGGGTGACGTCGACCTGGAGGCAGTCGACCGCGCCGGCCTCGCACATCCGGCGGAGGTCGTCGAGGCTGTAGCCGTACTCCCCCGCGGTGACGTCGGCGCGGACCGCGCGGCGCACGGCCCGGAGCCCCGCGAGGTCGTCGCTGGACACGGGTTCCTCGAACCAGCGGACGTCGAGGTCGTCGAGGCACCGGCCCACGCGCACGGCCTGCCCGACGGTGTAGCCGCCGTTGGCGTCGACGAACAGCTCGACGTCGGGCCCGACGACGTCCCTGGCCTGGCGCACCCGGGCCAGGTCGCGCTCCACCCGGGAGCCCCAGGACTCCCCGATCTTGATCTTGACCCGGTGCATCCCGTCGTCCTGGACCCATCCTCGGAGCTGGGTCTGAAGCCGGTCGGGGGTGTACGTCGTGAACCCACCGGACCCGTAGAGCGGCACCCGGTCGCGATCGGCACCGAGCAGCCGGTGGAGGGGGACGCCCAGGAGCCGTGCCTTGAGGTCCCAGAGGGCGCAGTCGACGGCCGACAGTGCCATCCCGGCGACTCCGGGGCGTCCGATGTTGCGCAGGGCGCGGACCATCGCCGACCACGTGCCGACGGTGGCCAGGGCGTCGCTGCCCGTCACCACCGGTGCAAGGGTCTGCTCGACGACGGCAGCGGCGGCCGCGGACCCGTAGGTCCAGCCGGTGCCCACGAGCCCGTCCGCCCGCACCCGGACGACGACGATGGTCGTCGCGTCCCACGCGATCGTGCCGTCCGCCTCGGGCTCGTCGGTGGGGATCGTGAGGGCCGTCGCCTCCACCGCGGAGACGACCGGTGCGCCCGCCGCGGTGGTCATCACTGCGGGTGGCCCGGGATCGCCTCGGCGAGCTTGCTCTTGAGTCCCTCCTTGATCACGTCGACCCGGTCCGCGTCGCCGCGGACCACGGACTCGGCGGCGTTGGTGATCTGCTCCCACGTGGCGTGCGGCGGGATCGGGGGCACGGCCGGGTCGGTCCGGAACACGATGACGCACGGCCGCCGCTCGGCGAGCGCCTCCGTCCACGCGGCCTCCACCTCGCCCGGGTCCTCGACCCGGATGCCGTGCAGGCCCAGCGAGCGCGCGAAGGCCGCGTAGTCGACCGAGGGCAGGTGCTGGGACGGCAGGAACTGGGGCGAGCCGCCCATCGCCCGCAGCTCCCAGGTGACCTGGTTGAGGTCCTCGTTCTCGAGGACGCAGACCACGAGGCGGGGGTCGGCCCAGTCCTTCCAGTACTTGGCTATCGTGATGAGCTCGGCCAGGCCGTTCATCTGCATGGCCCCGTCACCGACGGCCGCCAGGGCCGGGCGGTCCGGGTGCGCGAACTTGGCCCCGATGGCGTAGGGGACACCACACCCCATCGTGGCCAGCGTGCCGGAGAGGGTGCCGCGCATGGTGCCCCGCATCTTCACGTGCCGGGCGTACCAGTTCGTGCCGGACCCGGAGTCGGCCGAGATCATGACGTCCTCGGGCAGCAGCGGCGACAGGACGGAGAAGACCTGTTCCGGGTTGACCGGGTCGGCGCTGACCTGCCCACGGGCCTCCATGACCTCCCACCAGCGGCTCACCGAGGACTCGACGGTCTCACGCCACTCGCGGTCCTCCTGCTGGTCCAGCATCGGGAGCAGCGCCTGCAGGGTGGCCGCCGCGTCGCCGACGAGGTTGACCTCGAAGGGGTACCGCAGACCCACCATCGTGGGGTCGACGTCGATCTGGACGGCCCGCACGCCGGGCTCGCCGTCCTCGAAGGGCGGGAGGAACTGGGTGTAGGGGAAGTTCGAGCCGATGACGAGCAGGGTGTCGCAGTCCATCATCAGGTCGTACGAGGGTCGGGTTCCGAGCAGGCCGATGGCGCCGGTGACCCACGGCTCCTCGTCGGAGAGGACGTCCTTGCCGAGCAGCGCCTTGGCGACGCCGGCGCCCCGCCGGTCGGCGAGCTCGCGCACCTCCGTCACGGCGGACCGGGCCCCCTGGCCGACGAGCACGGCGAGCCGGCGCCCGGAGTTGATGACGTCGGCGGCGCGGCGCAGGTCCGCCTGCGCCGGGACCGGGGCGGCGAAGGCCTGGTCGAGGCTGGAGGGCACCATCTTGAAGGCGTGCGGCGGCGAGGTGTACTCGAGCTCCTGGACGTCGCTCGGGATGATGACGGCCGTCACCGTCCGCCGCGTGGCGGCGATCCGCATGGCCCGGTCGAGGACGTTGGGCAGCTGTTCGGGCACCGTCACCATCTGGACGTAGTCGCCGGCGACGTCCTTGTACAGGGAGAGCAGGTCGACCTCCTGCTGGTAGGCGCCGCCCATCGCGGACCGGGCGGTCTGGCCGACGATCGCGACGACGGGCACGTGGTCGAGCTTGGCGTCGTACAGCCCGTTGAGGAGATGGATCGCGCCGGGCCCGCTGGTGGCGGTGCAGACCCCGACCCGGCCGCTGAGCTTGGCGTACCCGCACGCCTCGAAGGCCGACATCTCCTCGTGCCGCGCCTGGATGAACTTCGGGTGGTCCTCGGCTCGCTCCCAGGCGGCGAGCAGGCCGTTGATGCCGTCGCCGGCGAACCCGAAGACCTGCTCGACACCCCACTCCCTGAGGCGTTGGAGGACGTGGTCGGCAACGGTGGGGCTGCTCATGGTGTCTCCTTCTCGGGTCGGCGGCCGGAGGGCCGGTTCTGCTCTCGGGTGGTTCTGGTCGGGCCGTCGAGCCCGGAGGCCAGCAGCTGCGCGAGGTGGACGGCGCGCCGTCCGGTGTCGCACTGCTCGACCTGGGTGCGGCAGCTGAAGCCGTCGGCGAGGACGACTGTCTCGTCGGGGGCGGCGCGGACGGCCGGCAGCAGGACGCGTTCACCGGCGGCCCGGGACACCTCGTAGTGGCCGTCCTCGAAGCCGAAGTTGCCGGCGAGCCCGCAGCAGCCCGACGCGAGCCGGTCGGCCCCGATGCCGGCGGCGCGCATCAGGGTGTCGTCGGGGTCGGTGCCCATGACCGCGTGCTGGTGGCAGTGGGTCTGGACGACGGCGTCGACGTCGAGCCGCGGCGGCGTCCAGTCGGGGGCCTTCTCGGTGAGCAGCTCGGCGAGGGTCCTGGTCTGCCGCGAGAGCCGGCGCATGTCCTCGTCGCCGGGCAGGAGGTCGGGGCCGTCGGACCGGAAGACCGCCGTGCACGACGGCTCGAGCCCGACGACCGGGATGCCGGCGCGCAGGTCCTCGCGCAGGACGTCCAGGGTGCGCCGCAGCACCTTCGTGGCGACGTCCAGCTGGCCGGTGGACACCCAGGTGAGCCCGCAGCACACCGGCCGGGTCGGGACGCGCACCTCGAAGCCGGCGTCCTCGAGGACGCGCACCGCGGACCGCGCGACGTCGGGGTGGAAGGCGTTGGTGAAGGTGTCCGGCCAGAGCAGCACCGGTCCACGGGTGGCGGGTGTGCTGGGCCGGCTCCCCGGCGGGCGGCTCGTCCAGGACCGCACGAACGGGTGCGGGTCGAAGCGTGGGATGTCCCGTTCCGGGGCGATCCCGCCGGCGCGCTTGAGCAGGGCCGCGACCGCGGGACGACGGGTGAGCGCGTTGACCGCGCGAGGTGCGAGGCCGGCGACCCTCGCCCACACCGGGAGCCAGCCCATCGAGTAGTGCGCGCGCGGGCGGAGCCGGTGCTCGTAGTGGTGCGCGAGGAACTCGGCCTTGTAGGTCGCCATGTCGACGCCCACGGGGCAGTCGGACTTGCAGCCCTTGCACGAGAGACAGAGGTCGAGCGCGTCCCGGACCTCCGTGGACCGCCAGCCGTCGGTGATCGTGGTTCCCCGCAGCATCTCGAACAGCAGCCGGGCCCGGCCGCGGGTCGAGTGCTCCTCCTCCCGGGTGACCATGTACGAGGGACACATGACCTGGTTCTCGCTCACCGAGCTCCGGCAGGTGCCGATGCCGACGCACCGCAGGGCCGCTCTCGAGAACCTCCCCTCGTCGTCGGGGTACCCGAAGTGCGTCCGCGGCTCGTCGGGGGCGTAGTCGGTCCCGAGCCGCAGGTCGCGGTCCAGCCGGTGCGGGGCGACGACCTTGCCCGGGTTCATCCGGTCGGTGGGGTCGAACAGCGCCTTGACCCGGGCGAAGAGGGTGACGACCTCGTCACCGAACATGCGGGGCAGCAGCTCGGCCCGTGCTTGGCCGTCCCCGTGCTCGCCGGAGAGCGACCCGCCGTAGGACGCCACGAGGTCGGCGGCCCGCTCGGCGAAGGCGCGGTAGTGGGCGAGGCCGTCGGCGGTACGCAGCTCGAAGGGGATCCGCACGTGGATGCAGCCCTGGCCGAAGTGGCCGTAGAGGGCGGTCTCGTCCTGGGGGTAGCCGAACTCGTCGAGGAGGGAGCGGAAGTCGCGCAGGTACTCCCCGAGGCGGTCCGGGGGGACGGCGGCGTCCTCCCAGCCCGGCCAGTTGTCGTGCTTGCCGAGCGGGTGCGCCGTGGCGCCGAGGCCGGCCTCGCGCACCTCGATGAGCTCGTCCTCCTTCGCCGGGTCGTCCATGAACCGGTGCGACGGGGCGTGCTCGTGCCCCTCGAGCTCCGCGAGCAGCCCACGCGCCTTGGCATCGGCCTCGTCCTGGCTGTCACCGGCGAACTGGATCATCAGCCACCCACTGCCCGAAGGCATCTCGTCGATGGCCTTGCCGGCCAGGCGCGCCTCCTGCTCCAGCTGCATGAGGACCTGGTCCAGGCCCTCGAGCTGCCACGGGTCGTGGGCGAGGACCGTCGGCACCGCCGCTCCGGCGCTGGCGACGTCGGGGTAGCCCAGGACGACCATGGCCCGGGCCGCCGGCACCTCGACGAGGGTGAGCTCGGCGTGCAGCACGGTGACGAGCGTGCCCTCGGAGCCGACGAGGGCCCGGGCGAGGTCGAAGCCGCTCTCGGGCAGGAGGGAGTCCAGGTTGTAGCCGGAGACCCGGCGCGGGATCGACGGGTACCGGGTCCGGATCAGCGAGAGGTTGTCGTCGCGCAGGTCGCGCAGCCCGTGGTAGATCTCGGCCCGGCGGCCGCCCCCCGCCACGATCTCGGCGTACTCCTCGTCGCTCGTCGGGCCGACCCACAGGCGCAGTCCGTCGTAGGTGAGGACCTCCAGCCGGGTGAGGTTGTCGACCGTCTTGCCGTAGGCCTGCGCAGTCGAGCCGCACGAGTTGTTGCCGATCATCCCGCCGATCGTGCAGGTGCGGTGGGTGGCCGGCTTCGGCCCGTACATGAGCCCGTGCTCGGCGAGGGCCCGGTTGAGGTCGTCGAGCGCGATGCCGGGCTCGACGACGCACCGACGGGCCTCGACGTCGACGGAGACCACGGCGTTGCAGTACTTGGTCCAGTCGAGCACGACCCCCGCGTTGGTCGTCTGGCCCGCCAGGCTCGTCCCCCCGCCGCGCGAGGTGATCGGCACGCCGTACTCCGCGCACACGGCGACCGCTGTGACGGCGTCCTCGACGCTCCGCGGGACCACGACCGCGGCGGGCACCTGTCGGTAGTTCGAGGAGTCGACCGCGTAGGCGGCACGGCTGCCGACGTCGAAGCGCACCTCCCCGCGCACCCGACCTCGCAGGGCGGACTCCAGCGACGTGGCGATGTCGACGTCGACGGTCGTGCTCACGTGTGCTCCTCCTCCTTCACGCGGCCCTCATCCCGTGGCTCGTGCCCGCCAGACGTTGCGAGCACTCCAGCAGGAGGGCGTGGACGAACCCCTGTGGCAGGTTCCCGCGGAGCTGGCGCTGGCGGACGTCGAACTCCTCGGAGAGCAGGCCGGGCGGGCCGCACGCGGCCCGCTGTCGCTCGAACCAGCGGAACGCCTCGACCTCGTCGCCGACGGCCAGCTGGGCCAGGGACATGGCGAACCCGCACATGAGGAACGCCCCCTCGGCATCACCGAGCGGCCGGTCGCCGGCCTGGTAGCGGTAGACGTAGCCGTCCTGGACCAGGTCCCGGGACACGGTGTGCAGGGTGGCGAGGCTCCGGGGATCGTTCGGGGACAGGGCTCCCCGCACCGGTGGCAGCAGGAGCGAGGCGTCGACGCCGTCGATTCCGGGAGCCCGGCGCCAGGAGCCGTCCTCGGCGAGGGCCCGGCGCGACGTCTCGGCCATGATCGTGTCGGCGAGGGCGAGCGCCCGCGCGGCGTCGCACGCGGGGACCTCGCGGGCCACTGTGCGCAGTCCGGCCACGCACGACAGCCTCGAGTGCGTCCACCACGCGTCGTCGAGCTCCCACACCCCGGCGTCCGGCTCGTCCCACCGATGGTCGACGAGGTCCACGACCTGTGCGACGGCCCGGACGTCGTCGGAGGTGAGGTGGTCGTGCCGACCGGACGTGGCGTAGAGCTGGAGCAGCTCTCCGCAGAGGTCGAGCTGGAACTGGCCGCGGACCCAGTTGCCGGTCACCACGCGGCCTCCCGGGTAGCCGGGGAGGTCGATGTGCTCCTCACGCGGCGGGAGGCGGCCGTCGGCGCGGTAGGCGGGAGCGAGGTCGGGCCCGTGCTCCAGGACCCGGGCGGTGCTCAGGGCCACCGCCTCGTCGAGCAGCGGGTCCGGGTGGTCGACGCCGACGGCCAGCCCCGCGTAGGCCTGGTCGCGCAGCCACACGTACCGGTAGTCGAAGTTCCGCCCGGCCTCGGCGCGCTCGGGCATGCCGAGCGTCGCGGCGGCGACCATGCCGCCGCCCGGCGTGGTGAGGCCGCGCAGGACCGCGTAGGCGTGCCGCGAGTCACGGGGTGCCACCGAGGAGTCGAAGCCGGGGACGGAGTCGGCCCAGTACGCCTCCGTGGCCTGCCAGAGCCGCTCGGCGTCGGGGGGCGCCGGCAGGGCACGGTCGCTGATCTCGAGGACCAGGTCGTGCCGGCCCCCCGGGGCGAGGTCCACGCTCAGCCGGAGCAGCCCGTCACGGTCGAGACGTGCCTCGCCCCCACCGCTCCAGCGCACGCGTCGGGGCGGGGTGTCGAGGACCCAGCAGCCGTCGTCGTCCCGCCGCAGCTCGAGTGCGCGCCGGTCGAAGCCCGCAGCGACCTGCAGCACGACCTCGACACGGCTGGCACCGTCGACCGCGTCGACGCGGCGGAGCAGGACCACCCGGTGCGGGTCGGAGGGGCATGCGAGGGCCTCGCGGCACTCGACGCGGGCGCCGGCCATCGTCCACCGGCTGCGCCAGACGAGGCTGCCCGGCTCGTAGTACCCACCCCAGACGAAGGGCTCGACAGGGGTCACGGCGTACACGCCCTCACCCCCGACGAGCCGCGAGAAGGCGGGAGGGCCGTCCCACCCGGGCGCGCAGAGCCAGCCGACGTCACCACGGGGACCGATGAGCCCGCCGCGATGGCCGTCACCCAGGAAGGCGTAGTCACGGAGCACCTGCGGCGGGTAGTCCGCAGGCGGCGCCGTGCCCTCGCCCCGGGTCATCGGGAGCCGACCGCCTCGATCACGCTCCACACCCGGTCCCCGCGGGCCAGGCGCGGCAGCACCCCTCCGGCGTGGGCGCTCACCGGCGCCGCCCCAGGGCCAGCGCGCCGACCACGGCGGCCGCCCCGACGGCCCCGGCCGCCGCGGCGACCTGCGGGTACCGGTGAGCCACCCACTGCTGCGGGCTGCGGGCGTGGGCCCGGTCCTCGAACGCGCCGTGGGCGCCGTAGTCGTGGCCGTCCGGGCCGTCGGCGGGCTCCCAGAGGTTGGCCACCTGGTCATCCGGCTTCTGCTGCCCGGTCTGCTGGGAGGAGAACCCGGTCCGCGCGAGGTACCGGTCCAGCAGGCCCGGCGCCACGGCGTTCGCCAGCAGGGTCCCGACCGTGCTCGCCCCGACCCAGTACTCCCGACGGCGAGGGTGGTCCGCGGCGAACACCACCGCCCGGGCGGCGACCTCCGGCTGGTAGATCGGCGGCACCGGCTGCGCGTGCTCCGGCAGCCGCGAGAGCACCCAGGAGAACTGCGGGGTGTTCAGCGCCGGCATCTGCACCATCGTCACCCGGACACCGCTCTTGTCGTGGAGCAGCTCGCAGCGCAGCGACTCGTGGAACCCCTGCAGGGCGTGCTTGGCGCCGCAGTACGCGCTCTGCAGCGGGATCCCCCGGTACGCCAGGGTCGAGCCGACCTGCACGATGGTGCCCCGGTCACGCTCCTTCATCCGCCTCAGCACGGCCATCGTCGCGTACACGTACCCCAGGTAGCTGACCTCGGTGACCCGGCGGAACTCCTGCGGGGCGATGTCCTCGAACCGCGCGAACACCGACGTGAACGCCACGTTCACCCAGACATCGACCGGCCCCAGCTCCTCCTCGACCCGCTCGACCGCCGCCTCGACCGCCTCCGCGTCGGCCACATCCGTCGGCACCACCAGGGCCCGACCCCCCAGCCCTCGGACCTCCTCCGCAGCAGCCTCCAGCCCGGCCGTGCCGCGCGCGATCAGCGCGACCGCATCCCCCCTGCGCGCGAACTCCCGGGCCGTGGCCCGCCCGATCCCCCCACTGGCCCCCGTGACGGCGACGACGCGTGTCATCGAAAACACCTCACTTCCCCAGTCGATCGAGCACTCTCTTGTATAATCGCAACTGTTGCTGTTGGTCAAGTAATTGGAGGTGGCCGGTGGGACCGGAGACGGACCGACCACATCAGGACCACCCCGAGCTCCCGGTGGCCATGCGCGCCTCGCGCGTCTTCTCGGCCGTCGTCGCGGCGTCGGTGGCCCATGCCGGCGCAGTCGTCACCCCACCTCAGCTGCGCGCGCTCGTCCTCGTCGCGACCCGGCGGGAGGTCGACGCGACCACCATCGCCTCGTCGCTGGACATCCACCCCTCCGGCGCGACCCGGCTCTGTGACCGCCTCGTCGAGTCCGGGCTGATGGACCGGGCGGCCTCCGCCACCGACCGGCGCCGGGTGGTCCTCACGCTGACCGACGCCGGAGCCGACCTCGTCGACTCGGTGATGGACCACCGTCGGGCCGCGCTCGCGGCGATCCTGGACCGGATGCCGCCCGACGGACTCCGCGCCCTCGTGGCAGGCCTGACCGCGTTCTCGGACGCCGCCGAGGAACCCGCGACGACCATGACCGCCGAGCCATGGTGACCACCGCACACGCAGACGAGGAGGACCGACGATGACCGAGGACCACCCACACCCGACGGGCCAGGAGCGTCGCGAGCACGCCCTGCAGGAGATCATCGACGCCCTGGTCGAGGACTCACGGCACCGCTCGGTCGCCGATGCTGCCGGCGACCTCGAACGACACATCGCCGACCGCGGACTTCCCGCGATGCCCCCTCCGTGGGTGCGTGCCGTCGCCGAGGGCGTGGTGCGCGGGGAGGCCTACGTCATCTCGGCAGACACGCTCCGGCACATGGACATCCCCGCTCCGCGCACCCACAGGGAGCCCTACGGCGTCGACTGACGTCCGCGGGGATCAGCCGGATGCCTCCACGACGTCGAGGTCGTGCCGGATGTCGTCGTCACCGCCGGGCGTGCACGCAGCGACGTACGGCCCGGGGATCATGCTGTCGAGCAAGAGGGTACGGGTCTGCCCCGGCGCGATGTCCTGCACCTGGCCGATGGTGTCGATACCGTTGGAGTACACCGAGAACGACGCGTTGCGGGAGCCCTCGTTGGTCACCACGAACGCGATGGCCCCCCGGGACACGGACGCGGGGACCTCGCACGACTCGTCCGTGGAGGTCACCTGCACCACGTGGTCGGCGTCGGCGGTCAGACCCGTCCCGTCGGAGACGGTTCCGAGTGCGGCCTCCCCGCAGCCACCGAGCACCAGGGCAACGAGGGCCCCCAGGACGGCAGACGTCATGAGGGTCGGGGTCGGTCGTGTCGGTCGCATCGGCATGGCTCCTGCGGCGCATCGCGAACACTTCTCTGGTCCTTCTCCACCCTACGACAGGACTCCTCGGCGCAGCCGCCGCGCGGTCGTGGAGCCGTCTGACCCGCCACGGCAGCCCGACGCCGGATCCCGTTCCGGTCGTGACGCCGCGCTCGAAGAGGTCGCAGGCCCGAGTCGTCCACCGCTCGTTCGTCGGGAACATCGACGGCCACGGCGGTGAGCACGACGGCGGCCACGCTCGACGCTCGCCTCCTGCTCACCGACCGGCACCCCACCCGGTCGCTCTCTTCCTCACGACGCCGGCCGACCCGGGAGCGTGACCGTCGAAGCGAGTGCGCGCTCCACGCGACGACGTGCCGCCGGGCCCCTCCAGTCGAGTGAACAGGACGCGCCGTCTGCGAGGTGCCCCAGACGGCGCGTTCTGTTCACTCGACGGTTCGGTCGAGGCACGACGGCTGCGCGGCCCGCGCGTCACTCTGGAGTGCCCCGCGCGCCGCTGGCAGGATGTGGCCGTGCCCGCCCTCGACCTCGCCGCGACCGAGCGAGCCAAGTGGGACCTCCTGCGCGACTACGTGTCGTCCTACGCCGAGCACCAGCCGGTCCGCAAGGTCACCGTCGTCGGCAACGCCCCGGTGCACCCCGACCCGGCGCGTGTGGAGGACATCGAGAGCAGCGACCTCGTCATCAGGGTCAACTCCCTGGCACTCGACGAGCCGGGCGGGCCACCGTGCGTCGGGACCCGGTGCAACGTCCTCATCACCTCCCGCTACGCCCCGGTGACGCCGTGGACGTTCCGTGACTACAAGCGACGCGCCTACCTCATCCCCCAGGCGGGGTTCGGCGTCCGCTCCAGCCTGATGCCGCAGCCCGGCTACTGGCCCGCCGACCTGGGCACCCTCCCCATCCCCTACGCCCCGGTGGTCGCCGAGCTGAAGAACCTCCTCGACCCCGAGCACCAGCCCGGCAAGCTGATCCCCACCACCGGGACGCTCGCCTGCTACCTCGCCCACGAGCTCTTCCCGACCGCGGACAACGTCGCGACCGGGTTCTCGTTCCTCGACGGGACCCAGCAGGAGGCCTGGCGCTACCAGAGCGGAGGAGGGAGTCCCGTGATCCCCCAGCACCGTCTCGACCTCGAGGGGGCCCTGCTCAGGTCCTGGATCGCCGACGGCAGTCTCCGAGTACACCACTGATGGAGGACGACGTGACCAGTCCAGCAGCCGACAGCGCGACACCGCCCGGCGCCACCGGCGCCTACCGGCGGGCTCGGTGGCGGTTCGGGCAGTGGCGGCGGAAGGTCGTCGACCCCGACGACCTCCGGGGCCGCCAGCGCCGCCTGAAGGAGCGCGTGGACCAGCAGGCCACGCAGGCCGCCCAGACCAAGGCGGCGGTGGCGAGGCTGAGGTCGACCGTGACGGAGCTGACCAGGCGGGTCCGCGTCGTCGAGCTCGCGTCCGAGCACCGGGAGCGCGAGCACGGCAACCTGACGATCCAGGTCGGCCGGTGCCAGGAGCTCCTGGGCGAGTTCGAGGAGCGGCTGCGTCGGGAGCGCTTCGTCGCCGAGCCCGCCGAGGAGACCGAGGCTCAGCGACTGGTCGACGAGATCCGCCGCGAGCACGAACGCATCCGGGTCCGGATGCAGGCGGTGGCCCAGTACGAGGACCGGCTCCGGCGGATCGAAGCCGCTGTCGCGGACCTGACATGACGGCGCCCGGTTCCTCCGCGCGCGTCCCGCCCGATCGAGTGGCACGCTGGACCGGTCGTGCTGGTGCGTCGTCATCAGCGCCGGTTCCACATCGCAGGAGGGCGATTGCATGAGGTGTGAACGATGCCGCGCGGAGGCGACCTCCACCGGCCCGAGGGGCCAGCGGCTCTGTGACAGGCACTACAACCCGACCATGGCCGCCGCCCCCGGGATGGTCGGCACGGGCACCACTGCCGATGCCGTCGGCGCGTTCCTGATCGCCGATGGCGTCGCCTCCCACACGCACGGGGGTCATACCCCCGTCCGGGCACACCGGAGCCTCTGGCAGCGGATTCGCCGCCGGCTCGCACGCTGAGCGTTCCCTTCCCGCCGGGCACCGACCCACGCCTCGCGAGCGTCCCCCGTGTCGCCTGAGAGCATGGCCGGATGAGTGACGACACCCGCCGCCACCGCTGGGAGAAGGCCGGCGAGTGGCCCCTGACCATCGCCGCCCTCGCCTTCCTCCTCGCCTATGCCTGGCCCATCCTCGACCCGTCCCTGCCAGCCGCCTGGATGACCACCACCGAGGTCGTCTCCTGGGTCGCCTGGGCGATGTTCGCCGTCGACTACGCCGTGCGGCTCCGCCTCGCCGAGCACCGGCGGACCTTCGTGCGCCAGAACCTCATCGACCTCGCCGTCGTCCTCCTCCCCCTGCTCCGGCCGCTCCGGCTGCTGCGGCTCATCACGCTCCTCGCGGTCCTCAACCGCAAGGCCGGGGGCTCGCTGCGGGGTCGGGTGTCCGTGTACGTCGGGGGCGCCGCCGTCATGACGATGTTCGTCGCAGCCCTCGCCGTCCTCGATGCCGAGCGACGCTCCCCCGACGCCAACATCGTGGGCTTCGGCGACGCCCTCTGGTGGGCGGCCACGACCGTGACCACCGTCGGCTACGGCGACCAGTACCCGGTGACCGGCCAGGGCCGGTTCGTCGCGGTCGGCCTGATGCTCGCCGGCATCGCCCTCATCGGCGTCATCACCGCGACCTTCGCGAGCTGGCTCATCGACCGCGTCCAGGAGATCGAGGAGACCTCCCGGACCGCCACCCGACGCGACGTCCAGGCCCTCTCGGCGCAGATCGCCGACCTCCGGGCGACGGTCGAGAAGCTCTCCGCCCGCCCCTGACCCCACGAGCCCTTCCCCACCCGGGCGAGCGCCGGCCCGGGCTGACGAGACGCGAGTGCGGACCCCTCGCCACCGCACCCGCGGCGTGGGACCATGGAGGCGAGGATCCTCCAGCGTCAGGAGCACGCCATGAGCGCGTCACGGATTCCACGGGCGGACGTCCCTCCCGGCACGGTCACCGGCTCCGGCGACTACGCCGTCGGCAACGTCGCGGGTGAGTACTTCGCCGTCGGGCGGCGGTGCCGCCACCTGCGGGCCGACCTGGCCGACGGCAGCATCGACGCAGACGGCTGCCTCGTCTGCCCGTGGCACCACGCCACATACGACGTCAGCACCGGACGGATGACACGGGGGCCGCAGGGCGTCTTCGCGAAGGTTCCGGGCCTCGACGCGGCGATGGTCGCCCTCACGAAGGCGTGGCCGCTTCGGCGCGGTTCCGTCAGCGTCGACGGCGACGTCCTGGTCGTCGAGTAGCCAACGACGGGCGTCGTCAGCTGTCGAAGCCGATCCCGACGGCGTCCATCCCCCGCAGCCAGAGGTTGCGGCGCCCGGTGCGGTCCTCGGCCGCCAGGCTCGCCCGGGTCGCCTTGACGCCGATCGTGCGGAAGGGCTCCGGGGGGAACGGCAGGGGCTTGCGGCGCACCATCTCGAGGCGGGTCACCTCGGAGTCACGACCGTGGACCAGGTCGAGCGCGACCCGCGCCCCGAACCGGGTCGAGGCCACCCCGAGCCCGGTGTAGCCGACGGCGTACGACAGCCGCCCACCGAACGCCGTGCCGAAGACCGGGGTGAACCGGGACGTCGTGTCGATGACCCCCGCCCACCGGTGGGTGAAGCGGATGCCCTCGAGCTGGGGGAAGATCTCGAGGAAGTGCCGGGCGAGCAGCTCGTGCGACGACGACTGCTCCAGCCGGGCGTCGATCCGCCCCGGGAAGTGGTAGTTCGCGTCGTAGCCGCCGAAGAGGACCCGGTCGTCGAGCGTGCGCCGGTAGTAGTGGAACTGGTTGCCCGCGTCGGTCAGCCCCTCCCGGCCCTCCCAGCCCACGGCGGCCAGCTGGGCCGGGGTCAGCGGCTCGGTCATGAGCACGTGGTCGTAGACCGGCAGCGTGTACCAGGCGAGGCGCTTGAGCACACCGCGGAACGCCCCGGTGCCGACGACGACCCGGCGTGCGTGGACGCTCCCCCACTCGGTGCCCACGCGCAGGCCGTCACCGTCGGTGTCGAAGCCCGTCACGGCGGTGTCCTCGTGGAGGCGCACACCGAGCCGCTCGGCCGCGGCCGCGAGGCCCCAGACGAGCCGGGCGGGGTCGACGAGGCCCACGGTCGGGTCGAACATCCCCCCGAGGTAGCGGGGCGAGTCGACGCGTGCGCGCGCGGCCGCGGCATCGAGGAGCTCGACGGGCACGCCGTGCTCGCGGTGCAGGTCGTGGGCCTCCCGGACGGTGCCGACCTGGAGCTCGTCGAGCGCCAGGGTCAGCTCGCCGGGCACGTGGAGGTCGCAGTCGATGCCGTACCGCTCCACCGCCTCGGCGAGGCCGGCGAGGTTCTCGGCGCCCAGGCGCTCCAGGGCCGGTACCTCGCCCGGCCAGCACGCGACACCCTGACCGAGCCCGTGGGTCAGCGAGGGCGAGACGAACCCGCCGTTGCGGCCCGACGCCGCCACCCCGAACCGGCCGCGCTCGAGGACCACGACGTCCGCGGACGGGTCGTCCTCCTTGGCCTGGATCGCCGCCCACAGCCCGGTGAAGCCGCCCCCGACGACGACGAGGTCGGCCCGGTGGCCCGCGCCGGTGAGCGCCGGCCGCGGCTGCGGGCGCAGGGCGGGGCGGTCGGTCCAGAAGACGTCGGGCACGGCGTCGGCCAGCGAGGCGCGCACGGCAGCGGGGTCGACGGGCATGGCACGCATCATGCCGCAGCCGGATCGGGCACCATCGGCGGATGACCGACCGGCTGCTGTCCCCCGACCTCACCACCCTCGCCCTCGCCCACGAGGCCCTCCCGGACGGCGACGTCCTCTCCGGGACGCCCACGGCGGGAGTGGCCTCCCTCGCGGCCCTCGGCGGGGTGGAGGTGGGGGTCTGGGAGATGAGCGAGGGCACCGCTCGCGACACCGAGGTCGACGAGGTCTTCGTCGTCCTCTCGGGGGCGGGGACGGTGACCTTCGAGGACGGCGAGCGCCTCGAGCTGGGGCCCGGGACAGCGGTCCGGCTGCGCGCCGGGGAGCGCACGACGTGGGTCGTCACGCACCGTCTGCGCAAGGTCTGGGTGGCCTGAGCGTCCTCGTCGGCGCCGTACCGGAGGTCTCGGAACGGTCACGATCAGGACCCATTCACCGGCCGACGTTTCCCTGTGAGCACCCCTGATGACTAGGTTCATGAGCATGAGCGAGCCCCTCGTCGTCCTCAAGGACGTCAACAAGCACTTCGGTGACCTCCACGTGCTCAAGGACATCAACATCACGGTCGGGGCCGGGGAGGTCGTCATCCTCATCGGTCCGTCGGGGTCCGGGAAGTCGACCCTCTGCCGCACGATCAACCGGCTCGAGACCTTCGAGTCGGGCTCGATCACCATCGACGGCAAGGAGCTGCCCGAGGAGGGCAAGGAGCTCGCCGCGCTGCGCGCCGACGTCGGGATGGTCTTCCAGTCCTTCAACCTCTTCGCGCACAAGACGATCCTCGAGAACGTCACGCTCGGGCCGATCAAGGTCCGCGGGATGAAGAAGGCCGACGCCGAGAAGCGGGCCCGCGAGCTCCTCGACCGGGTCGGCATCGCGCACCAGGCCGACAAGTACCCGGCCCAGCTCTCCGGCGGCCAGCAGCAGCGCGTGGCCATCGCCCGCTCGCTCGCGATGGACCCCAAGGTCATGCTCTTCGACGAGCCGACCTCCGCCCTGGACCCGGAGATGATCAACGAGGTCCTCGACGTCATGGTCGAGCTCGCCAAGAGCGGGATGACGATGATCGTCGTCACCCACGAGATGGGCTTCGCGCGCAAGGCCGCGAACCGGGTCGTCTTCCTCAGCGACGGACAGGTCGTCGAGGAGGCCACCCCGGAGGAGTTCTTCACCAACCCCAAGAGCGAGCGCGCCAAGGACTTCCTCGGGAAGATCCTGACCCACTGACCCCCGGCGGGCCGAACGGGCCAGCCGACGACCACGAGTCGACCAACACCAGGAGGAACACCGATGAAGAGCACCCGGATCGGACTCGTCGCAGCAGCGGCGGTCCTCGCGCTCACCGCGAGCGCCTGCGGCTCCGACAGCGGCAGCGACAGCGGCTCCAGCGGCGACGGCGGCGGCAGCGGCGACGGCATCAAGATCGGCATCAAGTTCGACCAGCCGGGCCTGGGCCTCAAGCAGGGCAACGACTACACCGGCATGGACGTCGACGTCGCGAAGTACGTGGCCAAGGAGCTCGGCTACGACGAGGGCAACATCGAGTGGGTCCAGGCCCCGAGCGCCCAGCGCGAGAACCTCATCTCGACCGGTCAGGTCCAGCTGATCTTCGCGACCTACTCGATCACCGACGCCCGCAAGGAGAAGGTCTCCTTCGCCGGCCCGTACTTCATCGCCGGTCAGGACCTCCTCGTCCGTGCCGACGACACCTCGATCACCGGGCCCGACACCCTCGACGGCAAGAAGCTGTGCTCCGTCACCGGCTCGACGTCGGCGCAGAAGGTCAAGGACCAGGTCCCCGGCGTCAACCTCCAGGAGTTCGGCACCTACTCCGAGTGCGTCGCCGCGCTCGTCTCCAAGGGTGTCGACGCCCTGACCACGGACGACACGATCCTCGCGGGCTACGCCTCGCAGCCGCAGTACGAGGGCAAGCTCAAGGTCGTCGGCCAGACCTTCTCCGAGGAGCGCTACGGCGTCGGCCTCAAGAAGGGCGACACCGCCCTGTGCCAGAAGGTCACCGACGCCATCACCAAGATGATCGGCGACGGCGCCTGGCAGAAGGCCGTCGACGACAACCTCGGGAAGGCCGGCTACAAGCCCGGTGCGGGCAACCCGCCCACCCCGGACGCCTGCTCCTGACCGTACGGTCCCACCGCGTGACGCCGCCCACCCGCACGGGCCGGGCGGCGTCACGGGGCAGGGCCACCGCCCCGGCCGAAAGGTGAGGTGATGGGCGACATCCTCAGCAACTACGACATCCTGGGTGCCTTCTGGGTGACCATCCAGCTGTCGGTGCTCTCCGCCGTCGGCGCACTGGTCATCGGCACGGTCGTGGCCGTCTTCCGGCTGTCACCGGTCGCCGTCCTGCGGCTCATCGGCACGTCGTACGTCAACATCGTCCGCAACACCCCCCTGACGCTGCTCATGGCGTTCAGCGTCCTCGGTGCCACGTACATCCTCGGGCTCCAGATCTCCGAGGAGGCGTCGCGCAACTCCTACTGGTGGGCCGTGATCATGCTCTCCGTCTACCACGCGGCGTTCGTCTGCGAGGCGATCCGCAGCGGCGTCAACACCATCCCCGCCGGGCAGGCCGAGGCGTCCCGCTCCATCGGGCTGACCTTCGCGCAGTCGATGCGCGAGGTGCTCCTGCCGCAGGCGTTCCGCGGTGCGATCGCACCCCTCGGCTCGACGCTCATCGCGCTCATCAAGAACACGACGGTCGCCGCCGTCATCCTCGGCACCGCCGAGTCCGCGGGGCTGCTGGCCAAGATCACCGAGAACGAGGGCTCGAGCCTGCCGACCTTCTTCCTCTTCGCCCTCGGCTTCGTCATCCTCACCCTCCCGATCGGGATCGCGACGACGAACCTGTCGCGGCGTCTGTCGGTGAAGCGATGAGCGCCGACAGCGTCCTCTTCGACGTCCCGGGCCCCAAGGCCCGGCTCCGGCACCGCATCCTCACCGGGATCGGCGCCCTCGTCGTCCTCGGCGTCCTGTGGGTCGTCTACCGCAAGCTGGACTCCGCCAGCCAGCTCGAGGGCTACATGTGGAAGCCCTTCGTCACCGACTCCGGTGTCTGGACCTCCTACCTCCTCCCGGGGCTCTGGGAGACGGCCAAGGCGGCCGCCGCCTCCGTCGTGCTCGCCGGGGCGTTCGGGATCCTCTTCGGGATGGGCCGCCTCGCCCCCCTGCGGTCGGTGCGCTGGACCAGCAGCGTCGTCGTCGAGTTCTTCCGCTCGGTGCCGGTGCTGCTCATGATGGTCTTCTTCTTCTTCGGGTGGTTCGCCACCGCGTCGTGGCTGCCGAACCAGTACGCCCCGATGGCCGCGGTCGTCCTGGCCCTGACCCTCTACAACGGGTCGGTCATCGCCGAGCTGGTCCGCTCGGGTGTGCACTCGCTGCCGAAGGGCCAGTCCGAGGCGGGCCTGTCGATCGGCCTCACCGACGGCCAGACCCTGCGGCTCATCCAGCTGCCGCAGGCGCTGCGCGCGATGCTCCCGGCGCTCGTCGGCCAGCTCGTGGTCGTCCTCAAGGACACCGCGCTCGGCACGATCATCCTCTACCCCGAGCTGCTCACCTCGGGGAAGACGCTCGGGTCCGCCTACGCCAACACGGTGCCCGCCTACATCGTCGTCGCGATCATGTTCATCGTCATCAACTACTCGCTCACCAAGGTGGCCGGGTACCTCGAGGGGCGGATGAAGCGCAAGCAGCGCTCGGCCGGCGACCGCGGCCCCGCTCCCGGTCGGTGCGGCGGAGGGCTGAGGTCGGCTGGCCCATCGGAAGGGTCACTCACTGGATGGCGCGCTCAGCGGAGGGCTCGAGGCTACGCTGGGGTAGGGGCAGGCCACGCAGCTCCCACGTCGCCGAGGAGGTCATGACCGTGCGGCTTCTCCTGTGGATGCAGCCCCGCAGTCGTTCCTCGGCGCTGTGGAGCATGGTCATGCTCGCCGGGGTTGCGGTCCTGGTGACGATCGCCTTCCTGCCGCTGCAGCCGGGCGGACGGGACCCGACGCCGATCGAGGCCGTCCTGTTCCTCGGCTCGGTCGCGGTGGTCATCCTCGGGTGCTATGCCTCCCGGCACCGTCACATCCCGGCGTTGGTCGCGTGGGCACTGGGTCCACTGCTGGCTGTCGTGGCGATCGTCGTGCTCGACCTCCTGACGTCCGACGTCTCCGTCGCGGCGCAGGTGTTCTTCTTCTTTCCCACGCTGTACGGCGCCTCACAGCTGCGACGCGCGGGTGCGGTCGTGATGACGGCGGCATCCGTCATCGGCGAGGCGGTCGTGGTCCTCGGCTCCCTGCCCCTCGCCGCAGCCGCCGCCGACATCGGGTACGTCTCGGCGGCACTCATCACGACAGCCGCGCTCCTGATCCGGTCCGGCGAGCGGCAGGACGAGCTGGTGGCGAGGCTCGAGCGCCTCGCTGCGGTCGACGCCCTGACCGGTCTGGCCACCCGGCGGGTGCTGGACGAGGCCGCGCGATCGGCCATCTCCGGCGCGGACAGCCATGAAGGAACGTCCCTGATCCTCCTGGACGTCGACGAGTTCAAGTCGGTCAACGACCGCTACGGACACCCGGGAGGGGACGAGGTGCTGGTTCAGCTGGCTGCGTACCTCGTGCAGTCCGCGCGCCGCGACGATGTCGTGAGCCGCCTCGGTGGCGACGAGATGGCCGTGCTGCTGCCCGGGTGCTCGATGGCGAGCCTGCAGCACCGCGCGGAGCAGATCGTCGCGGACGTCAGGGCCCACACGTTCGTGCTCCACGGCGGTGAGGAGATCCGGGTCTCGGTGAGCGTCGGCCTGGCCAACGTCCCCGCCGACGCCGCGGATCTCCAGGGTCTGTACGTCAGAGCGGACCAGGCCTTGTACGAGGCCAAGCGCTCAGGCCGCAACCGGGTGGGAGTCCTGACCGACGGCACACCCCAGCCGCCCGCGGGGTGACCGGCGAAGGACAGCCGTCGCTCCCTCGTGCACCCGCGCGACGTCATGGCCTGCATGGTCGATGCACGACACGCAGAAAGGCCCCCGACTCCGCGTGTCCGCAGGGTCGGGGGCCTTTCAGAGTGCTCCCCCGGTTGGACTCGAACCAACAACCCTCCGGTTAACAGCCGAATGCTCTGCCAGTTGAGCTACAGGGGAAGGGCCGCCACGGGATCGCCGCAGCAGCGGAGCCACGATAGCAACACCGTGGCCGTCGGCAGAAATCGGCCCCCGGGGGCGCGGCGGCTCAGCCCAGCCCGACCTGCTCGCGCACCTGGGCGAGCCCGGCCCGGACCTGCTCGCGCACGCCGGGGTCCGTGGAGCGCACGCCGCGGCCCAGCACCGCCTGGCTGAGCAGCTCGCCTGTCGCCAGGTCGCGGCGGACCACGACCTTGGCCGTCCGCTGCCGCCCGAGGTCGATGGTCTCGGCGAGCACGACGGAGGCCTGCACCCGCTCGTGCAGCGTCTCGGGGAGCACCCCCGGCTCGGCGAGCACGAGACGCACCGGGGGCTCGCCGTCGACCCACACGACGTGCAGCTCACCCTCGTCGCTCCAGCGGCCCGAGTCGACGAGGTGCCACGGCCGGGACACCCGCAGGGTCGCGGCGCCCTCGGTGCCGGGGCCGACGACGTGCAGCCGGTGCCGGCCGGCGACGACCGTGGTGCCGGCTCCGTCGGTGGCCCAGGCGAGCAGCCGCTCCCCGTCGGTCGGCGCGATCGCCGCCGCGACGTCGTCGGGGACGCCCGGGCGCCGCAGTCCGGTCCAGCTGAGCCTCACGAGGACGCCTCCTGTCGCAGGCGCACGCGCTCGAGCTCGAGGGCGTGCAGGGTGGTGGTGCGCTCGCGCAGGGCGTCCTGCGCGGCATCGGGGTCGTTCTGGACCCGCCGCAGGGTCGCCATCGCGTCGGCGATGCGGCGGCTCAGGTGCGCGTCGCGGATGCCGACGACGAGGCTGTCGAGGTAGCGCTTCGGCGGCAGGCCGGTGGAGCTGTCGTAGCGGACGGGCAGCGGGGCGACGGAGAGCTCGGCGACCAGGCCCTTGACCGCGACCGGCACGGCGTCGCCCACGGCGGCCACCCAGGCGGCGGTGGAGCCCGAACGCGCCCCTCCCCCGGCCGCGATGCGGATGCCGTCGAGCACGGCGCGGTGGGCGGGGGCGGTGAGGGCCTCCGGGGCGAGCGTGTCGAGGACGGTGTCCGGGAACTGCGCGGGGTGCTGGATGACGGCCTGGAGCAGCTGGCGTTCGGCGGCCACGACCGGGTCGCGCAGGTCGGGGCGCGGCAGGGCCGGGCCGCCCTCCCCCGGGCCGGGCTCCGGCACCTCGTCGGTGCCGGCCGGGCGGCGGTCGTGCTCGTCGGGGCTCGGCAGCTTCGGCGCCCGGCGGACGGCGTCGGCGACCTGCTCGACCTCCACCCCGAGCCAGCCCGACACGGTGCGGGTGTACTCGGGGCGCAGGCTCGTGTCGCGGATCGAGCCGATGATCGGGGCGACCGCCTTCATGGCCTGCACCCGCCCCTCGGCGTTCTCGAGGTCGAAGCGCCGGATGGTCGTGCGGACCGCGAACTCGAACATCGGGACGGCGTCGTCGACGAGGGCCCGCACCTCGGCATCGCCCCTGGCCAGCCGCAGGTCGCAGGGGTCCATCCCGTCCGGTGCCACGGCGACGAACGACTGCGCGGCCCAGCGCTGGTCCTCGCCGAACGCCTTCATCGCGGCCTTCTGCCCGGCGGCGTCGCCGTCGAAGGTGAAGACGACCCGGGCGGGTGGGCCGTCGGTCTCGTCGCGCATGATGCGACGCAGGATCTTGATGTGGTCGACGCCGAAGGCGGTGCCGCAGGTGGCGACCGCACCGGCGACGCCGGACAGGTGCGCCGCCATGACGTCGGTGTAGCCCTCGACGACGACGGCCCGCCGGTCCGTGGAGATCGCCTTCTTCGCGAGGTCGAGACCGTAGAGGACGCTGCTCTTCTTGTAGATCGGCGTCTCGGAGGTGTTGAGGTACTTGGCGGCGATGCGGTCCTCGTCGAAGAGGCGCCGGGCGCCGAAGCCGACGGTGTCGCCGGTGGTGTCGCGGATCGGCCAGACGAGCCGCCCGCGGAAGCGGTCGTAGAGGCCGCGGCCGCCGCGCCCGGAGAGACCGGCGGTGGTCACCTCGTCGTCGGTGAACCCGCGCTGGAGCAGGTGCCGGGTCAGCGCGTCACCGTCGGCCGGTGCGAAGCCGACCCCGAAGTGCTCGACCGCGGCGGAGTCGAAGCCCCGCTCGCGGAGGAAGTCGCGGCCGGTCCGGGCATCGGCGCGGGCACGGTCGAGCAGCAGGCCGGTGTAGTACTCCTCCGCGACCCGGTGCGCCTCGATGAGCCGGGAGCGCTTGCCGAGGGAGGCGCCGCCCTCGCGCGGACCGCCGCCCTCCTCGTAGCGCAGCTCCATGCCGACCTTGGCGGCGAGCCGCTCGACGGCCTCGGTGAAGGTGAGGTGCTCGACCTGCTGCACGAAGCTGATGACGTCACCGCCCTCGCCGCAGCCGAAGCAGTGGTAGCTGCCGACGGCGGGGCGGACCGTGAAGCTCGGCGTCTTCTCGTCGTGGAAGGGGCACAGGCCCTTGAGCGAGCCGACGCCGGCCGGGCGCAGGGTCACGTGGTCGCGGACGACGTCCTCGATGGACGACCGCTCCTTGACCGACGTGATGTCCTCGGCCCTGATCCGACCCGGCACCGGACCTCCCTCTCTCGACGTCGTGAGTCTAGGTCGTGGCTCCCTCAGCGCGTGGGCCGGCGGCACCAGCGGCGGTGCACCTCCAGGGCCCGGACGTCGGTGAGCGAGGCGACCTGGTCGATGACGACCCGCAGTGCCGCGCCGTCGTCCGGTGCCGCCTCGAGGTCCGCGCGCAGGTCCGCGTCGAGGCGGGAGGGGTCGGCCCGGTACGCGTCGACGATCTCGGCGACGACCTGGCGCTGCTCCTCGTAGAGGGCGACCCGTTCCGCGGCGTGCATGACGTAGTGCGCGGAGACGGCCTTGAGCACCGTGCACTCGGCCCGCGCCGGCGCCGGGACGACGAGCGAGGCCTCGTGGCGGACGAGGGGTCCGTCGCCGTTCGCGGCCCGGGTGGCGGTCTCGACCGAGACGGCGAACCGGCCGATGAGCCGGGAGGTCATGTCCTTGAGCGCGGCGAGCGACCGGCGCGACCCGTCGTGCTCCTCGGGCACCACCCCGGAGGCCAGGACCCGCTCCAGGGCGCTCCCGAGCTCGTCGGCCCCGAGGTCCGGCTCGTAGACCCGGGCGGCCACCTCGAGCACGGCCTCGACGTCGGCGCCGTCGCGCAGCCGCCGCGGGTCGAGCCAGCCGGAGGCGATGGCGTCCTCGACGTCGTGGACGGAGTAGGCGACGTCGTCGGCCCAGTCCATCACCTCGGCCTCGAACGCCCGCCGCCCGGCGGGCGCGCCCTCGCGGACCCAGTCGAAGACGTCGCGGTCGTCCTCGTAGACACCGAACTTCGTCGTGGGGTACGGGCCCTCACCCCGGCGCCACGGGTACTTCGTCGCGGCGTCGAGGCTGGCCCGGGTGAGGTTGAGGCCGGCCGGGCGGCCGTCGGCGTGGATGCGCTTGGCCTCGAGCCGGGTGAGCAGGCGGAGCGTCTGGGCGTTGCCCTCGAAGCCGCCGATGTCGGCGGCGACGGCGTCGAGAGCGGTCTCACCGTTGTGCCCGAACGGGGGGTGCCCGAGGTCGTGCGCGAGGCAGGCGGTGTCGACGACGTCGGCGCTGCACCCGAGCGCGGCGCCGATCTCGCGGCCGATCTGGGCGACCTCGAGGGAGTGGGTCAGGCGGTTGCGGACGAAGTCGTCCGAGGACGGTGCGACGACCTGGGTCTTCGCGGAGAGGCGGCGCAGCGCCGAGGAGTGCAGCACCCGGGCCCGGTCGCGCGCGAAGTCGTCACGGTCGGACCGCTTCTGGGCGGGGTCCTCGGCGACCCAGCGCTCCCGGTCCCGCGCGGCGTACGTCACCCCCCGACCCTATGCCCTGACTTCTTGCGAATTTCCCACCCCGAGAGGCACGGATCGGGGTGTGGGAGGTGGGTGATCCGCAATCAGTCGGGAGCCGTGCGGGCGGCCTCCGCTGCGCGCGCGAGCCAGGCGGGCGGGTCGCCGTAGCGCTGGAACTTCACGAGCCGGCCGGCGGCGGAGTCCTCGACGAGCTGGGCCATCCGGGAGTCGCGCGTCTTCTCCTGCTTGGCGGTCATCACCCAGTTGACGACGATCTTGCGGTAGCTCGGCGTGGCCACCTCCCAGAAGGCGGTGGCGGCGGCGTCGGCCGCGAGCCGGTCGGCGTAGGCGGGGTCGAGCTCGAGCTCGCGGGTCTCGTAGGCGTAGACCCCGGAGCGGTCCTCCCGGCGGCGCTCGAAGGCCGCGAGACCGCTCGGCTGCATCCGGCCCTGTGCCGTGAGCTCGGCGACGGCGTCGATGTTGACCGCCGACCAGTTGCTCGCGGGCTTGCGGGGGGTCCAGCGCTGACGACGCGCGTCCTCGTCGATGCGTTCGGCGCGGCTGTCGATCCACCCCCAGCAGAGCGCCTCGCGCACCGCCTCCGCCCACGTGATGCCGGCCCGGCCCGAGCCCTTCTTCCACAGACCCATCCAGAGCTCGGACTCGGTGTCGTGGTGGGCCGCCAGCCAGCGCCCGAACTCGGCACCGTCGGCGAAGAACAGCGCCGGCTTCTCCGCGGTGCCCCCGGGCGTCCCGATCCGTCTGGTCACGGGCCCATCCTGCCCGGCGCCACCGACACCATCCAGCCCCCAGGGCGCTCGGTGTCCCCCGGTCGGTGGACGCGCCACCGGGGATCCCGTTCCTAGACTCGACGGCATGAACCGCAGAACCCTGACCTTCGCCGCGCTGGCCCTCAGCATGCTCTACGGCGCCGGCTTCGCCGTCTTCGACGACGTCCCGCGGGGCTACGCGGCCCTGGGCGGCGTCCTCGTGGCGCTCGCCTGGATCTCCATCGGCTTCTTCGGCCGTGACGACGGCGCGCGGGACGGGGACCGCCCCTCCTGAGCCGGCAGCGCCGCCTCAGCCGCCCGGCCCGCCTCAGCCGCCGGAGACGCTCAGCTCGGCCTGGGCGACCTGGGCCTGCTGCGCGGCGTCGAGCTCGCGTCCGCGCAGCCAGTTCTCGGGCAGGGCGACCACCCGCGGCGAGCCGGCCCGGCCGCGCTGGCCCTCCGCCGGCTCACCCGGCCACGGGGCGTCGAGGTCCATCGTCGCGATGAGGTCGTCGAGGGCGGCCAGCGAGTCGACGAGGGCGAGCTGGTTGCGCACCGTGGAGCCGGCCGGGAAGCCCTTGAGGTACCAGGCGATGTGCTTGCGGATGTCGCGGCAGGCCCGGAGCTCGTCACCGTCGTAGAAGTCGACGAGGTACTCGGCGTGGCGACGCAGCACCGAGGTCACCTCGCGCAGACCCGGCTGGACGCGGGCGCCGGACCCCGCGAAGGCCGCCGCGAGGTCGGTGAACAGCCAGGGCCGCCCGAGGCAGCCGCGCCCGACGACGACTCCGTCGCACCCCGTGCGGCGGACCATCTCGAGCGCGTCCTCGGCGGACCAGATGTCCCCGTTGCCGAGGACCGGGACGCTCGTCACGGCCTCCTTGAGACGCGCGATGGCCTCCCAGTCGGCGGTGCCCGAGTAGGCCTGGGCCGCGGTCCGCCCGTGCAGCGCCACGGCGGCGACCCCCTCGGCCTCCGCGATCCGTCCGGCGTCGAGGTAGGTCACGTGGTCGGCGTCGATCCCGACCCGCATCTTGACCGTCACCGGCACGTCGTACGGAGCGGCCTCCCGGACCACCGCGCGCACGATCCCCCGGAAGAGGTCGGTCTTCCACGGCAGCGCCGCTCCCCCTCCCTTGCGGGTGACCTTGGGCACCGGGCAGCCGAAGTTGAGGTCGATGTGGTCGGCGCGGTCCTCGCTCGCGAGCATCCGCGCGGCCAGCCCGGCCGTCGCGGGGTCGACCGAGTAGAGCTGCACCGAGCGTGGGTGCTCGCCGGGGTCGTGCGAGATGAGCCGCATCGTCTCCGGGGTGCGCTCGACGAGGGCCCGGGAGGTCACCATCTCGGCGACGTACAGGCTCGTCGCACCGGAGGCTCCCCCGGCGGCGAGGCCGGCCGCGCCGTACTCCCGGCAGAGCCGGCGGAAGGCGCGGTTGGTGATCCCGGCCATCGGGGCGAGGACGACCGGGGACTCGATGACGTGCTTCCCGATGCGCAGCGGCGGCAGCACCGGGGCGGGGGCGGCGGGAGCGGTGAGGGTCATGGCGCCGTCCATCATCGCGCGGACGGGGGCCGGACCGTGAATCGAGCCGTTCGGTGGGCCGGGGATACCGTGACCGGATGGCTCACCCGCAGATGTTCCGCGACGACGACCCCGTGCTCCACCGGGTCCGGGCGGTCGCCCTCGCGCTGCCGGACGCCGCCGAGAAGGTCAGCCACGGACGCCCCGCCTTCCACACGACGAAGGTCTTCGCCTACTACGGCGGCTCGGTGAAGGTCGACGGTGCGTGGGTGCAGCACGAGCAGGCCGTGCTCGTCCTCCCCGACGCCGGCGAGCGCGAGGCACTCCTCGCCGACCCGAGGTGCTTCGTCCCGGCCTACCTCGGGCCCTCCGGCTGGGTGGGGCTCGACCTCGACGGCGCGGACTGGTCGGAGGTCGAGGAGCTCGTCGACACCTCGTACCGGAACACCGCCGGCGCCCGCCGGGTCAGGGCGCTCGACGTGCGCTGACCGGCTCCTCGGTGCGGGCCCACAGGACGAGCTCCCAGAGCGCGGCCACCGTCTCGGCGGGGTGGGTCAGCGGGAGGACGTGCAGCCCGCGCGGCACGGTGACGACGCGCGTCCACGGTGCCGAGCGGGCCGCGCGCCGGAAGCGGCGCACGTCGACCCGCAGCTGGTCGAGCTGCCCGTTGACGAGCAGGACCGGGGCGGTCACCTCGGCGAGCATCTCGGGGCGGCACCGGCCCATCACCCCGTCCCAGGCCGCGGCGATGCCCTCGAACCCGTACCCGGCCTCCTTGAGCAGCGCCGCGAACGCCGGCGGGAGGAGGGCGTCGAGCTCGCGGTCGAGCGCGCGCGACATCCGGTCGGCGCCGAGCCGGTGCTCGACCCGGGCGATGGCCCGGTAGAGCAGCGCCCCCGGTCCTGCGGGGACGGCGGACGCCCCGAGCAGGCCGAGCCCCGCGAGCCGGTCCGGGCGGCCGGACGCCCACGCCAGGGCGAGGTAGCCGCCGAGGCTGTGCCCGGCGAGCACGACCGGCACGTCCGGGTCACCGCCGTCGACGGCCTCGTCGATGACGGCGAGCGCACCCTCCCACGTGAACGGCTCGTCCCGGCGGGTCCCGTGGGCGGGCAGGTCCGGCGTCACGAGCTCGACGTGGGGGCCGAGGAGCGCCGGGTACCGCGCCCACATCGCGTGGCTCAGCTGGGAGCCGTGGACGAGGACGAGCCGGACGCGACGGGGCACGCGCCCATCCTCCCGCACCCGCCGGGGACGGTGGTTGGATGGCCGGATGAGCGCCCTCACCACGGCCGACGAGCTCGCGACCGCCCTGCAGCGGGGTGAGGTCCGGGTCGTCGACGTCCAGTACGCGCTGGTCGGCACCCCGGGGCGCGAGCGCTACGAGGAGGGGCACCTGCCGGGCGCCCCGTTCCTCGACCTCGACACCGCCCTGGCCGGCCCACCCGGCGCCGGCGGGCGCCATCCGCTGCCCGACCCGCGCGTGCTCGAGGACGCCCTGCGCGCCTGCGGGCTCTCCGACGACACCGAGGTCGTCGTCTACGACCAGCAGACCTCGCTCTCGGCCGCGAGGGCCTGGTGGGTGCTGCGCTGGGCCGGCCACCCGCAGGTCCGGGTCCTCGACGGCGGCCTCGCGGCCTGGCGTCGGGCCGGCCACGCCGTGACCACCGACGAGCCGACACCGGTCCGCGGCGACCTCACGGTGCGGCCGGGCTCGGTCCCGGTCCTCGACGTGGCGGCCGCGGCGACGATGGCGCGCTCCGGAGTCCTCCTCGACGTCCGCGCCGGCGAGCGCTACCGCGGCGAGGTGGAGCCGTTCGACCGGGTCGCGGGGCACGTCCCCGGCTCGGTCAACCTGCCGATGACCGAGCTGCTCGCCGACGACGGCACCTTCCTGCCGCCCGCCCGCATCCGCGAGCGTGCCGCCGCCGCCGGCGTACACCGTGACACGCCCGTCGGCACGAGCTGCGGCAGCGGGGTCACCGCGGCACAGATGGCCCTGGCCCTGCACACGGTCCGCATCGACGCGATCCCCTACATCGGCTCGTGGAGCGAGTGGGTCGCGGACCCCGACCGGCCCGTGGCAACGGGCGCCGAGCCCGGCTGAGCACCGCTCAGAGCGCCCAGACGCCCGTGAAGGCCTGGTCGACCCCGGACCCCGGAGGGTCCACGGCGGCGACCCGGTAGAGCCGGTCGGCGATGACGTCCCAGGCGAGGACCCGCAGCACCGGGGCGCCGCCCTCGTCGGTCGACCACGACTCCAGGAGGACGGTGTCGCGCGGTCCCCACGCCAGCGGCCGGTAGGTGGTGTGCGGTCCGCTCGCCGGGGCGGCGAGGATCCGGGGCGTCGGGCGCAGGTCACCCCGGGCGGCGACGAGGCCCTGCATGCGCCCGTTCGTCGCGGCCACGGCGCCGAAGTAGGCGCCACGGCACGCCCAGCCCTCGGTGTTCGAGACCGACTCCCCGTAGACGTCCAGCGCCGGCCCCTCCATCGACTTCAGCGAGATGAGCCGGCCCCGACCGGAGTACGAGCGGATGGTCGCCCGTCCACCGGCGACGGTGATGTCCGCCCACCCGGCGTTCACCTGGTTCCCCGCGCGGGTCACCCGGCCGGTGCGGGTGTCGACGAGCCACGCGGCGGAGCCGTTCGACGCGACGACGGTGTGCCCGTCGGTCGCCCAGCCCGCGGTCCGGAGGGCGTCGTCCTTGACCGGGAAGCGCTGGGTGCGGGCGCTGCGGACCTCGAGGACGACGACCGCCCCCGGCTGCGCGAACACGAGCCGGCGCCGCTCGCCGTCGATCGTCCGCGGCCCCAGCGCGAGGCCGCGGTTGCCGACGCCGTCGACCGTCCCACGGAGCGGGGCCATCGCGACGAGCTGGGCGCGCGGTGTCTGGCGCGGGAGGAAGAGGGCCGGCTGGTACCGGTCCTCCCCGATCCGCACGAGGAAGGCGGCGCGCACCGACGCCGTGCTCCCGGCGGGCGAGAGGATCTCCAGGGGCCGGTCCGGGCCGGGCCCGAGACGCTGCGGGAGGGCGAGGCCGGCCGCGTCCGGGTAGAGGGGCAGCAGGGGCTCGGCCCGTGGGTCGGGGGCGAGCAGCACCGTCGCCCCCGCGACCTGGACGCCCGTCAGCCGGCCGTCGGCGACGCTCGGCACGGGCGAGGGGCGCGGGCCGGGGGCGCGGTCCTCCTCGCCCAGAACGGCCACCGCGACCGCCCCTCCGGCGAGGGCGACCCCCGCGCCGAGCAGCCCACGGCGGCGCACGGTGCGCCGGCGCGCCCGCGCGGCGTCCCACGCCGCCGCGGCGAGTGCCGGCTCGGGGACGCCGTCGGTGACGAGGTCGAGGAGCTCACGGAGCTCGTCGTCGGAGGCCACGACCACGCCGGCGTCCCCGTGGACCACGACGCCGAGGCTCTCGCGCAGGGCGTCGACGGCATCGCGCAGGCCGGCGGCGTCGAGGTCGAGGAGGGCGGCGGTCTCGCGGTCCGGCCGCTCCTCGAGCCAGCGGAGTGCGGCGAGTGCGCGGTCCCGCGGCCCGAGCCGGTGGAGCACGGCGAGGGTCTCGAGACGCTGCTCGGCGAGCAGGTCGACCCCACCGGGAACGGTGCCCACCCCGGCGTCCGGGGCGGCAGCGCCGACGACACCCGCCGGTGCGCCCTCGGGCCCGTCGAGGGCCCGCCGGTACAGCTCCGCCCGCAGCGCGGCCTCCGGTCCCTCCTCGCGCGCCGTCACCCAGCCGGCGGCGACCGTCGTGAGCGCCTCCCGGACGACCGACTCCGCACGACGCGGGTCCGCACAGACCAGGGTCGCGGCGCGCACCGCGAGCCCCTCGCGGGCTTCGGCGAAGTCCAGGAACTCCGCCTCCGCCGGCCGTCCGGCCTCCTCGCCCGACATCCGCGCCACCTCCTCGCGCCATCGTCGCACCGATCTGGTTGCATCGTGGGCATGAGCCAACCAGCCCCGGGCCCCTCCGACCCCGACGCCCCGGTGGGTGAGGGGTCACGGCTCGCGCTCGAGGCCGAGTCCCTGCTCGCCGGGGGCGATGTCGACGCCGCCGTCGCGGCCTTCCGCCGGGCGTGGCCGGTCGTCGCCGACTCCGACGGTGAGGGCCGCGGGGTGGCCGCCTGCCTGCGGCTGATGGTGCGCCTCGGCAACACCGACCGTGCCCTCGACCTGCTCCTGCCCCGCATGGACCGCGTCGACACGCTGCAGGTGCCGACCGACCGGATGTGGTTCGCGGCCACCGCGGCGTGGGTGCTGCGCCACGCGGCCCGGCTGGGGATGGCGCCGGAGCGGGTGGGCCACCGCGACGCCGCCCTGGCCGAGTCCGAGCTCGACGAGATCGCACGGACCCTCGCCGACGCCCTCGACGACCCCGCCGCGCCCGGCACCCAGCGCGCCCGGCTCGCCGCGGCCTTCGACGACCGTGCCGTCGCCGCCCAGCCGACGCTGCCTCCCACTCGCCTCCCGAGCCGGCCGGCGGGTTCGGGGCGGCTCGCCCCGCCCGGGAGCGCCGAGGAGGTCGTCCAGATCGCCGCGCGGGCGCGACGCTGGCGCCGCGAGCTCGACCCCGCCCTCGAACGGCTGCTCCACGGGTGGCTCGAGACGCGTGAGGACGCCCTGGCCCTGCTCACGGAGCCCGCGCACTGGGCCGCTGCCGCCTTCCTCGACCGCGCCTCGGTGCACCTGCTCCGCGACCCGGTCCGCGAGCGGATCCGGCTCGACGAGGCGTTGGCCGCCGCCGAGCGGGCGGGCGACGCGGAGGGCACGGCGCACGCCCGCTGCGACCTCGCGGTCCTCGACGTGCGCGAGGCCGTCACGACCTTCGGGGCAGCCGCCCCCGAGGTCGCCCGGGCGCGCGACCGCGTGCTCGAGACCCTCGACCTCCTCGACCGGGAGGGCTGGTCCGAGAGCGCGGCGGCCGGCCGCCGGTGGTACGCCCTGACGACCCGCCCGGAGGACGCGGTCGCGCTGCTCCGTGAGGCCGGTGACGGCTACGCGGCGCTCGGGCAGCCGGTGCGCCGCGCGCTCTGCCTGCTCGACGCCGCGCCGACCGCCTTCGCGTCCGACCGGGCGCAGGGGCACGCGCTGCTCGACGAGGCCGAGGGGATCGCCGGCGAGCACCCGGTGCTCGGCGTGCAGATCCTCGACCTGCGGGCGCGCGTCGCGCGGGCCTGCGGCGACCTCGACGACGCGGACCGGCTGTACGCCCGCGCGTCGGCCGCCCGCGGAGTCCCGGACGGCTCCCGGATGGCGGTGCTCTTCGCGTGGTGCGACCTGCTCATCGAGCGGGCCGAGTGGCAGCGCCTCGAACCGTGCGCCGCCGACGCGCTCGCCCTCGCGGTCCGGCTCCACGACCCCGTGGCGCTCGCCGTGGCCCAGCGCCACCTCGGGCTCGCGTGGGTCGAGCAGGGTCGCCCGGTCGACGCCGTCGAGCTCCTCGCCGCGGCGGTGCCCGTGCTGCGCGAGCAGGTCCCCGAGCTCCTCGGCCCGACGACGTGGGCCCTCGGCAACGCCGCCCTCGCACTGCAGGCCTGGGACCGGGCTCGCGAGGCCTTCGACACCGCCGCCGAGTCGTTCGAGGCGGCCGGGCGCATCGAGGAGGCCGCCCACGCCCGCTACCGGGCCGGGACGTCGGCCTGGGACGCCCAGGACCTCCACCTGGCCGCGGCCGACCTCGACGCCGCCGTCGCCCTGGCCCGGCGGAGCGGGACCCTCCCGGTCCTGCTCGAGGCGTTGCGCTCGCGCGCCGCCGTCCGCGCCGCCGCGGGCGACGTCGACGCCGGTCTCGCGGCGCTCGACGCCGTGCTGCCCGACGTCGAGGCCTTCGCGGCGACCCTGCCACCCGGACGGCAGGGTGACGAGGCCTTCGACGCCGAGGTGCTCGAACCGGACGTCCTGCGCGAGGGCGCGCACGTCCTCGCCGAGGCGGGTCGCACCGACGAGGCGCTGGCCCGGCTGACCCGCGCCGAGGCGCTCGTGGGCGGCGAGTTCGCCGTCGTCCTGCGCGCCGAGGCCGGCGTCGTCCTCGCCGAGGCCGACCGGCTGGACGAGGCCGAGGTGCCACTGCGCCGGTCGATCACCGAGCTGCGCCGCGCGGGGATGACCGACGAGCGGGTCGAGGTCGCCGCGGCGCTCGCGCGCGCCCTGGACCGGGCCGGTCGGGTCGCCGACGCCGAGGAGCTCTGGTCCCGCGAGGGCGACGAGGACTGAGCGTCGCCGCCGCCCCGGGCCTCAGCAGCCGATGAGGCGCTGGGCCAGGTATCCCTCGACCTGGTCGAGGGCGACCCGCTCCTGGGTCATCGCGTCCCGCTCCCGGATCGTCACGGCGTGGTCCTCGAGGGTGTCGAAGTCCACGGTGATGCAGAACGGGGTGCCGATCTCGTCCTGGCGGCGGTAGCGGCGGCCGATGGCGCCGGCGTCGTCGAACTCGATGTTCCAGTGCCGGCGCAGCGTCGCCGCGAGGTCCTTGGCCTTGGGCGAGAGGTCGGCGTTGCGCGACAGCGGGAGGACCGCGGCCTTGACCGGGGCCAGGCGCGGGTCGAGCCGCAGGACGACCCGCTTGTCGACCCCGCCCTTGGTGTTGGGGGCCTCGTCCTCCGTGTACGCGTCGATGAGGAAGGTCATGAGGCTGCGCGAGAGCCCCGCCGCCGGCTCGATGACGTACGGGGTGTACGTCGAGCCGCTCGTCTGGTCGAAGTAGACGAGGTCGGTGCCGGAGTGCGTCGAGTGGGTCGAGAGGTCGAAGTCGGTGCGGTTCGCGATGCCCTCGAGCTCACCCCACTCGCTACCGGCGAAGTTGAAGCGGTACTCGATGTCGACGGTGCGCTTGCTGTAGTGCGAGAGCTTCTCCTGCGGGTGCTCGTAGTGCCGCAGGTTCTCGGGGTCGATCCCGAGGTCGGTGTACCAGCGGGTGCGCTCGTCGAGCCAGTACTGGTGCCACTGCTCGTCCTCCCCCGGCTTGACGAAGAACTCCATCTCCATCTGCTCGAACTCGCGGGTGCGGAAGATGAAGTTGCCGGGGGTGATCTCGTTGCGGAAGCTCTTGCCGGTCTGGGCGATGCCGAACGGCGGCTTGCGGCGCGAGGCCTGCATGACGTTGAGGAAGTTGATGAAGATGCCCTGGGCGGTCTCGGGGCGCAGGTAGTGCAGGCCCGACTCGTCCTCGATGACCCCGAGGTAGGTCTTGAGCATCATGTTGAACTCGCGCGGCTCGGTCCACTGGCCGCGGGTGCCGCAGTTCGGGCACGCGATGCCGGAGAGCGCGATGGTGTCGGGGTCGACCTCCTTGCCCTTCTTCGCCTCCTTCTCGGCGAGCGCCTCCTGCATGTGGTCGACGCGGAAGCGCTTGTGGCAGGACTGGCACTCGGTGAGCGGGTCCGTGAACTCGCCGACGTGACCGGAGGCGACCCAGGTCTGGCGGGGCAGGATGATCGAGGAGTCGAGGCCGACGACGTCCTCGCGGCCGGTGACCATCGACTTCCACCACTGCCGCTTGATGTTCTCCTTGAGCTCGACGCCCAGCGGACCGTAGTCCCAGGCGGAGCGCGTGCCGCCGTAGATCTCACCGCACGGGAAGACGAAACCCCGGCGCTTGCAGAGGGAGACGACGGTGTCGACGACGGAGGTGGGGTTGGCCATGGACGCAAGGCTATAAGGGCCGGGAGCGGGCGTGCGCCGGGGGCGTCGCGGCGGGCCTCCCGGCGCCCGTAGGCTGGTCCACCGTGTCGAGCCTGCGTGAGTCCTTCGAGCGTGCCAGCCTTCCCGCCGTGACGTGGCTGAACGGCCAACCTCGCTTCGTGCCGTTCCTGGTCGTCCTCGCCCTCGTGGTCGCCGGGGTGCTCCTCCCACCCCCCGGCTGGCTCCTCATCGCGGTGGTCGTGCTGCTCCTGGCGTGGATCCTCGCCCTCGCGTGGCCGCGGCTCAGCCTCCTCGAGCGGCTGATGCGCCTCGCCGTCGTCGGCATCATGGTCGCCGTCCTCGTCACCCAGGCCTTCCCCCGCTGACCCAAGTTGACAACGGTTCTCATTCTAGTTGAGAATCATTGTCATGAAGCGTCTCGTGGGCCTCCTCGCCGCCACCTCCCTGCTCGGGCTCGCCGCGTGCGGCTCCACGGACTCGTCAGGGTCCGGCAGTGATGGTCGGCTCCAGGTGACGGCCTCGTTCTACCCCCTCCAGTGGGCCACCGAGCAGATCGGCGGCGACCACGTCGACGTCGCGAGCCTCACCCCTCCCGGTGCGGAGCCGCACGACCTCGAGCTCACCCCCAAGCAGGTGGGCGGGCTGGGCGAGGCCGCGCTCGTCGTCTACGCCTCGGGCTTCCAGCCGGCGGTGGACGACGCCGTCCGCGCCGCGGCGCCGAAGACCGGCCTCGACGTGGCCCCCGCCGCCGACCTCACGATCGCCGCCACCGGCGAGGAGGCGACGCCCGGCGCCCCGGTCGACAACGCCGTGATGGACCCGCACTTCTGGCTCGACCCGGTGCGGTTCGAGGCGGTGGCGCTCGCCATCCGCGACCGGCTCGTGGCCGCCGACCCGACGAACGCCGCCACCTACGCGGCCGGCGCCGACCGGCTCGTCGCGGAGCTCACGGCGCTGGACCAGGAGTTCGCGACCGGGCTGGCCGACTGCACCCAGACCTACCTCGTGACCTCGCACACCGCCTTCGCCTACCTCGCCCAGCGGTACGGCCTCCAGCAGGAGGGCATCTCGGGCGTGAACCCCGACGTCGAGCCCAGCGCGGCGACGCTGCGCAAGATCACCGAGCTCGTCCGGGAGAAGGGCATCACGACCATCTACACCGAGACCCTGGCCAGCCCCGCCCTCGCGGACACGGTGGCCCGCGAGACCGGTGCCACGACGGCGGTGCTCGACCCCATCGGCGGCCTCACCGACACCTCACGGGGCACGGACTACCTTGAGGTGATGCGCAGCAACCTCGCGACCCTCGAGACGGGCCAGCAGTGCCGGTGAGCAGCGTCGGGACCCCACTCATCGAGCTCTCGTCGGCGTCCTTCGGGTACGGCGACACCGTCGTCGTCGACGACGTCGACCTCACCGTGCACCGTGGCGAGGTGCTCGCCCTGCTCGGCCCCAACGGCTGCGGCAAGTCCACCCTGGTGCGCGGCGTGCTCGGGCTCGTCGAGCAGCGCAGCGGGGCCGTCCGGCTCTTCGGCGTCCCGCGCGACCGGTTCCACGACTTCACCCGCGTCGGCTACGTCCCGCAGCACCACACCCTGACGGCGGCCGTGCGCGCCACCATCACCGAGGTCGTCGAGGTCGGCCGGCTGCCGCACCGCCCCTGGTGGCGGCCCCAGAGCCGGCTCGACCGTGAGGTGGTCCGGCAGTCCATCGCCGCCGTCGGCCTGGGCGACCGGGCCCACGAGGAGGTCGCCCGGCTCTCCGGGGGACAGCAGCGGCGGGTCCTCATCGCCCGGGCCCTGGCCGGCCAGCCCGACGTCCTGATCATGGACGAGCCGACGGCCGGCGTCGACCTGGCCAGCCAGGAGGCCCTCGCCGAGGTCCTGCGGCGGCTCGCCGCGGACGGGACCTCGATGATCGTCGTGACCCACGAGCTCGAGGCCCTGCGCGACGTCGTGACCCGGGTCGTGTGCATGGACTCCGGCCGCGTGGACTTCGACGGCACCGCGGAGGCGTACACCGCGCACACGCTCGCCCACGCGCCCGGGTCGAGCCACCACCACGACCCCACCCACGACGCCCCACCGGAGCCGGTGCTCGGCGCCCCCCTCGACCGCAGTGGACCGGGAGGACCCCGTGGGTGAGATCCTCGCGCTCGACTTCATGCGCCAGGCGCTGGTCGCCGCCCTCCTCGCGGGGATCGCCGCACCCCTCGTCGGCGTCTTCCTCGTCCAGCGACGGATGTCGCTCATCGGCGACGGGATGGGCCACGTCGCCCTCGCGGGGGTGGCCGTCGGCATCCTCACGGGGCAGGCACCCGTGTTCACGGCCCTGGTCGCCGCCGTCTTCGCCGGTGTCGCCATCGAGCTGATCCGCGCCTCCGGCCGCACGAGCGGCGACGTGGCCCTCGCGGTGATGTTCTACGGCGGCATCGCCCTCGGCGTCGTCCTCATCGCACGGTCCACGGCCGGGACCCCCGCGAACCTCACGGCCTACCTCTTCGGAGCCATCCTCACCACGAGCAGCGGCGACCTCGTGGTCCTCGCCGTGCTCGCCGCCGTCGTCCTCGTCGTCACCCTCGTGCTCCGGCAGCGGTTCTTCGCCGTGGCCAACGACGAGGAGTACGCCCGCGCCACCGGCATGCCGGTGCTCGGCTACAACCTGCTGCTCGCCGTGCTCACGGCCGTCACGGTCGTGGTCTCGATGCGCGCCGTCGGCCTGCTGCTCATCTCGGCGCTGATGATCATCCCGAACGCCACGGCCCAGCTGCTGGCCCGCAGCTTCCGGTCGGGCCTGTGGTGGGCCGTCGGGATCGGCGTCGTCTCCAGCATCGGGGGCGTGCTCGTCTCCTACCAGGCCGAGACGCCGTCGGGGGGCACCATCGTGCTCCTGGCGATCTCCACGTTCCTCGTCGTCAGTGCCGCACGCACGGTGCGCGACCGGTGGCGGCGCGCCGCCCACGCGCGGGCCGAGGCCCACGACCACGAGCACGGGCCGCAGTGCGGCCACGAGGCGCTCGAGCACGACGACCACGTCGACTACCTGCACGACGGTCACCGCCATGCGGCCCACGAGGGCCACTACGACGAACACGGACCCCACGAGGAGGTCGCTCCGCGATGAGCGATCAGCTGCGCGGCGAACGCCGCCCCACCCGCCAGCGCACGGCCCTCGCCGACGAGCTCGCGGGCGCCGACGAGTTCCGCTCGGCCCAGGACATCCACGCCTCGCTGTCCGCGTCCGGCACCCGCGTCGGGCTGGCCACCGTCTACCGCAACCTCCAGGCGATGGCGGCCGACGGCGAGGTCGACGTCATCCGCACCGCCGACGGGGAGGCCGTCTACCGCTCGTGCGCGACCGAGCAGCACCACCACCACGTCGTGTGCCGCTCCTGCGGCCTCGCCGTGGAGGTGACCGGGGACGCCGTCGAGCGCTGGGCCGAGGCCGTCGCCGCCGAGCACGGCTTCACCGAGGTCCGGCACACCCTCGAGGTCGACGGGCTGTGCTCGGAGTGCGCGCGGACCCGCTGAGGGCTCAGCCCCGGGGGGTCGGGGTGTCGACGGCGCCGCCGTAGCGGCGCTCCCGGTCGACGTAGGACTCGACGGCCGCCCAGAGGTCGCGGCGGTCGTAGTCGGGCCAGAGCCGGTCCTGGAAGACCATCTCGGCGTAGGCGCTCTGCCACAGCAGGAAGTTGCTCGTCCGCTGCTCGCCGGAGGAGCGCACGAAGAGGTCGACGTCGGGCATGTCCGGCTCCGGGAGGTAGCGGGCGACGGTGCGCTCGTCGACGCGGGACGCCGTGAGCCGGCCGGCCGCGACGTCCGCGGCGATGCGCCCGACGGCGTCCCCGATCTCGGCGCGCCCGCCGTAGTTGACGCAGAAGTAGAGGGTGAGCCCGGTGTTGTGGCGGGTCAGCTCCTGGGCCGTCTCGAGCTCCTTGATGACCGACCCCCACAGCCGCGGACGCCGCCCGACCCACCGCATCCGCACGCCCCAGGCGTGGAGCTGGTCGCGGCGGCGGCGGATGACGTCGCGGTTGAAGCCCATGAGGAAGCGCACCTCGTCGGGGCTGCGCTTCCAGTTCTCGGTGCTGAACGCGTAGGCCGAGAGGTGGGTGACGCCCACCTCGATCGCGCCGGCGACGACGTCGAGCAGGGCCGCCTCCCCCGCCTCGTGGCCCTTCGTGCGCGGCAGGCCGCGCTGGTTCGCCCAGCGGCCGTTGCCGTCCATGACGATCGCGACGTGGCCGGGCAGCCGGCGCGGGTCGACGACGGGGGGCCGGGCGCCGCTCGGGTGCGGGAACGGGGGCTCGTAGCGGGTCGGCGCGCTCACCGTTCCACCATACGGAGGCTGCGGATGCCGCGTTCGAGGTGCCACTGGAGGAAGGCGGCGGTCAGGCCGCTGCCCTCGCGGCGGTTCCGCTCGTCGGAGTCGTCGGCGAGGACCCAGTCGCCGGCGAGGAGGGAGGCGAGGAGGCGGAGGGTGTCGGGGGCGGGCGCCGCCGAGCCGGGCGGCCGGCACGCGGGACAGACGACGCCCCCGGCGGCGACGTGGAAGGCCCGGTGCGGGCCGGGTGCGCCGCACTTCGCGCAGTCGTGGAAGCTCGGGGCGTACCCGCCGATCGCCATGGCCCGCAGCAGGTAGGCGTCGAGGACGAGGCTGGGGTCGTGCTCGCGGTGGGCGAGCGACCGGAGCGCCCCGGCGAGCAGCAGGTACTGCTGGAGGGCGGGCTCGCGCTCCTCGGTGAGCCGGTCGCAGGTCTCGAGGACGGCCGTGGACGCCGTCCAGCCCCGGTAGTCGCGGGCGATGACCTCACCCCACGGGTCGAGGGTCTCGACCTGGGTGACGGTGTCGAGGGTGCGCCCCTCGTAGCACTGGACGTCGATGTGCATCCCCGGCTCGAGGCGGGCACCGAACCGGGACTTGGTGCGGCGCACGCCCTTGCCGACGACCCGGAGCTTGCCGAGGCGGCGCGAGAGGACGGTGACGATGCGGTCGGCCTCACCCAGCTTGTGGGTGCGCAGGACGATCGCCTCGTCGCGGTAGAGGGGCACCGGACCATTGTCGGTGCTGGGAGTGACAAGCGGGCGCTCCCCCGCCGCCGTCCGGGATGGGACCGTGACAGGGTGCTCGTCAGGACCATCCACCTCGAGGAGCTGCCGTGTCCGTCGGTGTCGTCTTCCGCCCGCAACAGCCTCCCGAGGAGCTGCACGCCGTCGTCGAGCACACCGACGCCGCCGGGGTGGGTGAGCTGTGGCTCTGGGAGGACTGCTTCCTGGAGGGTGGGCTGACCAGCGCCACCGCGGCCCTCGCGTGGTCCGAGCGGCTCCACGTCGGGATCGGCCTGCTGCCGGTGCCGTTGCGCAACCCAGCCGTCGTGGCGATGGAGGTGGCCACGCTCTCCCGGCTCTTCCCCGGCCGGTTCGTCGCCGGGCTCGGACACGGCGTCGGCGAGTGGATGGCGCAGGTCGGCGCCGGGGTGACCTCGCCGATGACGCTGCTGCGCGAGCACACCGACGCGGTCCGCGCCCTGCTCGACGGCGAACGGGTCGACGTCGCCGGCCGGTACGTTCGGCTCGACGACGTGGCCCTGGGCTGGCCCCCGCCGCAGCGGCCGATGGTGGTCCTCGGGGCCCACGGGCCCCGCACCCTCCGCCTGGCGGGCGAGGTCGCCGACGGCGTCCTCCTCGACGGCTCGGCCGACGTCGAGGCCGTCCGGCGGGCCAGGGTGCTGGTCGACGAAGGACGCGCTGCCTCGGGGCGCGGAGGCAGTGCCCACCTCGCCCTCTTCACCGAGGTCGACCCCGACCGGCCGGCGAGCGCGCTGCGCGACGAGGTGGCAGCGCGGGTCGGCTCTCTCCTTCGGGCCGGCGCCGACTCGGTGGTGCTGCAGGGCTCGGACCAGCGGCCCGACCCCCGGCCGCTCGTCGACGCCCTGGTCGCGGCCGACCTCGTCTGACCCGGTCCTCTCAGGCCGGCGGGTCGAGCGCGTGGTGCGTCCACAGGTGGACGACCGCGAGCGAGCGGTGCGGGCACCAGGCCTGCGCGATCCGCTCGGCCTCGCGCGCCGTGACGCCGCCGAGCGCCTTGCGCAGGACGAGGTCGCCCGGGAGGAAGACGTCCGGGTCCCGCAGGCAGCGCATCGCGACGAGGTCCGCCGTCCACGGACCGACGCCCGGCAGCGCGAGGAGCGCGGTGCGGGTGCGGGCCCGCTCCTCCACGTCGCTCGTGGCGCCGAGCGCGAGCCCGCCGGTCACGGCCTCCGCGAGCGCCACGAGGGTCCGTGCCCGGGCACCGGTCAGCCCCACGTCGGCCTGCAGCCGTAGGGGGTCGGCCGCCGCGAGGTGCTCGGGGGTCACCGGGTGCGCGGCCGCGAGGCGTCCGGCGAAGACCCGACCCGCGGCGAGCGAGACGTGCTGGCCGAGGACGACGTTCACGGCCGCCTCGAAGGGGTCGGGCGCACCGGGCAGGCGCACGTGAGGCCGGGCCCGGACCAGCGGGCCGAGCACCGGGTCCTCGGAGAGTGCCCACACGCCGGGCGCCGGGTCGTGGTCGAGACCGAGCCAGCGCCGGCCCGCCTCGAGCGCCTCGGCGGTGCCGGCGCCCGTCGCGTCGAGGGCCAGCGGACCGGTGGTCGGCAACAGCACCTCGAGGGTCGCCACCCCCGCGACGGTGCGCACGGGGCGGGTGTGGGTGGTGGCGCCGTCGGCCGACCGTGACCACGGCGTCGACACCCGGGGACCGCGTGCGCGACGAGCCACGCCCGCAGCGCGGCCACGTCGACCGGCGCCGCGCTCATCCCGAGAGGACCGCCTCCTCGGACTCGACGGGCGCGACGACCGGCCGACGGGTGAGGTGGATGCCCGCCACCATGCACCGCAGCGAGCCGCCGGCGTGCTCGATGGTCGGGACGTCGAGCGGGACGATCCGGGCCGACTCCTCGATCACGGCGCGCTGCTCGGGGGTCAGGCTCGCGGCCGCCCGCGTCGAGAGCGCGAGGATGCGCCCCGAGGTGCCCCGGAGCTCGATGGCGTTCCCGGCGAAGTCCCGGATCTGCCGGCTGGTCAGCTCGATGATCTCCCGGCCGGGCTCGGCGAGGGACTCGGCGACCTCCGCCCGCCGGCGCGGGTCCCGGATCATCTCCAGGCCGACCATGGCGAACGACGTGCCGATGCACATGAGGACGTTGGTGTGGTAGATCGCCGTGCCGTCGTCCTCGGTCGCGTCGAAGACCATCGGCTCGTACCCGAACTGCGTGCAGAACCGCTCGAGGACGATGGGGTCCGCCCGGTTGGAGCGGACCGTGTAGGCGACGCGGATCACGTGGTCGAGCACCATCGCGCCGGTGCCCTCGAGGTACTGCCCGTCGTGCTCGAGGCCCGAGTAGTCGACGACGTCCTGGACGCGGTACTGGGTCTTGAGCATCTCGACGATGTCGGCCCGGCGCTCGGTGCGGCGGCTCGGTGCGTACATCGGGTACACCGCGATGCGCCCGCCGGCGTGGGTGGAGAACCAGTTGTTCGGGAAGACGCTGTCGGCGCGCGACGGGTCGTCGTCGTCGAACAGGTGGACGGTGACGCCCTCCTCCGCCAGCCGGTCGGCGACCCGCGTCACCTCGTCGTACGCGGCGGCCGCGACCTCGTCGAGGGGGCGCTCGGGGTGGGGCACGGTCTGGAACGCGTTGTCACCCGCGGTCTCGGGGTTGGGGGTGAAGTGCCGCGGCCGGATCATGACGACCGCGGAGGGGGCCTGCACGCTCATGGCGCGACTCCTTCCTCGGGGTGGGCTGCCCCAGCGTAGGGAGTGCCCGGCCCGGAGCCGAAATCGTCGACGCCACCGCACCGACGGGCGCCGGCGGGCTCACCCGAAGTCGGAGGCGGAGAGCTCTCCGCGCCCGGCCTCCACGGCGTCGAGGACGGCGTCGGCGACGGCCTGCGGATCGAGTCCCTCCGCCAGCCTGGGCGCCTCTCCGGCGAGCGCGCGGCCGACGAGCCCGGTCTCGGTGTGCGGGGGCCGGACGTCGACGACGTCGACGCCGCTGCGCCGCAGCTCGCGGGTCAGGGCGCGGTCGGCCGCGGTGAGGGCGGCCTTGGACGCCGAGTAGGCCGCCATGCCGGCCATCGGCTGCTCCGCGACGACCGCGCTGAGGTTGACGAGGAAGCCGCGGCTCTCCATCAGCGCCGGCAGCACCCGGCGCACGAGGAACAGCGGGCCGACGACGTTGGTCAGGAAGAGCTCCTCGACGACGGCGTCGTCGGTGTCGGCCAGCGCCCCGAACGCGACGACGCCGGCGGCGTTGACCACCCCGTCGAGCCGGCCGTGGGCGGCCAGCGCCGCCCCGACCACCCGCTCCCCCAGGGTCGCGTCCCCGAGGTCGCCCACGACCACCTCGGCGCCGCCGAGGACGCCGCGCAGGCGCTCCGCGTCGCGCCCGACGAGGACGACCCGGGCACCGCGCGCCGCCGCCCCGCGGGCGAGGAGCGAGCCGAGCGCGCCGGAGGCGCCGATGACGGCCACGACGGCCCCGTCCAGCGGATGTGCACCCATGGGGCCACCCCACGCCATCGGGCCGCGTCGGGCAAGGGGGCCGCGCACACCTTCGACAGGACGGGTGCTGGACACGTGTTCGATTGCGACGTAGGCTGCCGCCATGGCAGTGCTCCAGGGGTCCCTCCTCGACCTCGCCGACGACATCGAGGTCCGGGCGCTCGGCGACACGGTCCGGCGCACCGTGCTCGGCGACGGGGCCTGGGTCGACCAGCGACCGGCGTGGGTGGGGGGCGCCGACGAGCTCTACGAGGCGCTGCGCCGCGACGTGCCGTGGTACGCCGAGCGCCGCCAGATGTACGACTCCATCGTGGACGTCCCCCGGCTCCTCAGCTTCTACGGCGAGGCGGACCCGCTCCCCCACCTCGCCCTCGACGAGTGCCGGGACGCGCTCTCGGCGCACTACGGCGACGAGCTCGGCGAGCCGTTCGTCACCGCAGGGCTGTGCCTCTACCGCGACGGGCAGGACTCCGTCGCGTGGCACGGCGACCGGATCGGACGCAGCCGCGACACCGACACGATGGTCGCCATCCTCTCCGTCGGCGCCCCCCGCGACCTCGTGCTGCGGCCCCGGGGCGGTGGGGCATCGGTCCGCGTCCCGGGCGGCCACGGCGACCTCGTCGTCATGGGCGGGTCGTGCCAGCGCACGTGGGACCACTGCATCCCCAAGACCGCCAAGCCCGTCGGCCCGCGGATCAGCATCCAGTTCCGGGTGCGCGGCGTCCGCTGACCGCCCCGGTCGCACGGCGCCGGCTCAGCGCCGGGTCGCCACGTAGACGAGGAAGTCGTCCTCGGGGGTCGCGGGCCGGTCGGTGTACTGCCCGAGCACCTCGACGTCGGCGAACCCGGCGCGCTCGAGCATGAGCACGAGCTCGCCCGCGAAGTACTGGTTCGACGTCAGCCGGCGCCGCTCCTCGGCGACGAGCTCGCCATCGCGCCACTGGAGGGCGTGCACCTCCCAGGACTCCTGCTGCAGCAGCGGGTCGAGGCCGAGCATCCGTGCCGTCAGGGCGTACTCGCAGCCGTCCGGGCCGAGCCGGCGCTCGGCAGGGGCCCGCTCGGCCTCGGGGAGCGCGGCCGAGCGACGCTCGGCCCAGCGGGACCAGACCGTCGCGTCCGAGTACGGCACCTCGTTGTCGAGCACCAGGCGCCCTCCGGGCTCGAGGTGATCGTGGAGCCGGCGCAGCGCCGCCTGGTCCTGGGCCCGGGTGGAACCCAGTCCGAGGCCGCCGCACACGTAGACAGTGCGGTACCGACGCGGGAGGTCCAGGGCGTGCATCGGCTGGCACGCCAGGTGGGGTGAGGCACCGACGACCACCGCGGCCTCGGCGCACAGGGCCACCATGTCGGCCGAGACGTCGACCCCGTCGACGTCCAGCCCCTCGCGGACGTACGGGACGAGCAGGCGGCCGGCCCCGCAGGCGACGTCGAGTGCCGGCTGTCCCTCCTCGACGAACCGGCGGAAGTAGTCGACCTCGGGGCCACCCTCGCGGAAGTACGCCCACCAGCGGGCCACGACCCCCTCGTGCCAGCTCTGCGGCCCGGCCGTCTCGTCAGTCACGGATCGACCCGACGCGGAACTCCACGACGCGGCGGACCAGGTCGGTGGGCAACGGTGCCGTGTGCGGGAGCTGCACCGACCCCCTGCCCTGCCGGTAGCGGGAGAACTCCTCCGCGAAGGCCTCGTGCCCGTTGGGGGTGGCGTAGAAGCCCACGTGCCTGGCGTACCCCGCGAAGTACACCAGCGGCCTGCCGTCGAGGGCGTATGCGGGCATGCCGTAGGCCATCGACTCGACGGCGTCCGGCGCCGTCGTCCGGATCACCTGCCGCATGGTGTCGAGGCGCGCGCGGACCTCACCCTCGAACCCGGCGAGGTACTCGTCCACCGTGACGGCCATGCCGAGAACCTAGCCCTCGTCGCGCGCCCAGCCCAGCGCACCGGCCGCCCCGACCGACCGGGCCGCCACGGCCACCGCCTCGGTGAGGGCTGCCGGGAGGTCGTCGGTGCCCGCCCGGGCCATCGCGGCGAGCAGGGCCCCGTGGAGGACGTCACCGGCCCCGAGGGTGTCGACGACCTCCGCCGCCGGGACGGCGACCTCGCCGGACGTCCCCTCGTCCGAGAGCCACCGCACGGGGGCGCCGCCGTCGGTCCTGGCGACCCACGACGGCCCGAGCTCGAGGACGTGCTCCAGCCCGGCCCCGGACCCCGTGGAGAAGTCCGCGGAGACCACGGCCACGTCGACGACGTCGAGCAACGCCTCGAGCCCCGGCTTCCACGAGCCACCGTCGAGGAGCACGGGGACACCACGACGGTGCGCCCCGCGCGCCACCCCCACCGCGAGCGCGAGGTGGTGGCCGTCGACGAGGACGGCGCCGACGCCGTCAAGGAGCGCGTCGACGGTCGATGCCGACATCGGCTCGTGGTCGGCGAGACCGACGGCGTTGCGGGACACCACCGCCCGCTCCCCGGTGGACTCGGTGACGAGCACCGTCGACACCGACGGCTCGAAGGCGGCGGGCGCCACGTCGGTGACCGCCACCCCGTGGGCGGCCAGGTCCCGCAGCACGACCGCCGACAGGGGGCCGCTCCCGAGGGCGCCCACGAACCGCGTCGCCACCCCGAGGACGGCGCACGTCATCGCCGCGTTGCAGGCCGGCCCACCCGCCGTCACCGACGTCGAACGGGCCACGACCTTCTCGTCCGGGCCGGGGAGTGCATCGACCACCTGGACGACGTCGACGGTGGCGAGCCCGCAGGCGAGTGCCGCGCGGGACACCGGGTCACTCCGCGACCGGCGAGCCGCGCTCGGCCCGGTTCACCGCCGAGAGGATGGCGCGCAGCGAGGCCTTGACGATCGACTCGTGCAGGCCGACACCCCACAGCACCCGGTCGCCGACGGCGCACTCGACGTACGCCGCGGCCCGGGCGTCACCACCGGCCGACAGGGCGTGCTCGTGGTAGTCGAGGACGCGCACGTCGACGTCGAGGGTGGCCAGCGCCGAGGTGAAGGCGTCGATGGGCCCGTTGCCGCGACCGTGGATCTCGGTCTCGACCCCGTCGACCCTGATCACCGAGTCGATGTGGTCCATGCCCTCGTCGGAGCCGGTGATCGTCGAGCGCACCGGCGAGAAGCGCGCCCACCGGTGGTCGGCGTCGTCGGCGTGCAGGTACTCGTCGGCGAACATCTCCCAGATCTGTGCCCCGGTGAGCTCCCCGCCCTCGGTGTCGGTGCGTGCCTGGACCACGCCGCTGAACTCCACCTGGAGCCGACGCGGCAGGTCGAGTCCGTGCTCGGCCTTGAGGAGGTAGGACACCCCGCCCTTGCCGGACTGGCTGTTGACCCGGACGACCGCCTCGTAGGACCGCCCGATGTCGTGCGGGTCGATCGGCAGGTACGGCACGCCCCAGTCGAGGTCGTCGATGCTCGTGCCGGCGCCCTTGGCCCGCCGCTCCATGTCCTCGAAGCCCTTCTTGATGGCGTCCTGGTGGGAGCCGGAGAAGGCGGTGTAGACGAGGTCGCCGCCCCACGGGTGCCGCTCGTGCACGGGCAGCTGGTTGCAGTGCTCGACGGTGCGCCGGATCTCGGCCATGTCGGAGAAGTCGATCTGCGGGTCGATCCCCTGGCTGAACAGGTTCATCCCGAGCGTGACGAGGCAGACGTTGCCGGTGCGCTCACCGTTGCCGAAGAGGCAGCCCTCGATCCGGTCCGCCCCGGCGAGGTACCCGAGCTCGGCGGCCGCCACGCCCTCGCCGCGGTCGTTGTGCGGGTGCAGCGAGACCACGACCGACTCGCGCCGCTCGAGGTGGCGCACCATCCACTCGATGGAGTCCGCGTAGACGTTGGGCGTGGCCATCTCGACCGTCGCCGGCAGGTTGATGATCATCTTGTGGTCCGGCGTCGGGTCGATGACGTCGATGACCTCGTTGCAGATCCGCACCGCGAACTCGAGCTCGGTGCCCGTGTAGGACTCCGGCGAGTACTCGTAGTAGACGTCGGTGTCGGGGACGGTCTCCTCGAGCTTGCGGCAGAGCCGCGCCGCCTGGAGGGCGATGTCGACGATGCCGTCCTGGCTCATCCCGAAGACCACCCGGCGCTGGAGCACCGAGGTCGAGTTGTAGAAGTGGACGATCGCCTGCTTGCTGCCGCGGATGGCGTCGAAGGTGCGCTCGATGAGGTGGTCGCGGCTCTGGGTGAGGACCTGGATCGTCACGTCGTCGGGGATGTGCCCGCCCTCGATGAGCTCGCGGCAGAAGTCGAAGTCGGTCTGGCTGGCGCTCGGGAAGCCGACCTCGATCTCCTTGTAGCCCATCCGCACGAGGAGCTTGAACATCCGCATCTTGCGCTCGGCGTCCATCGGGTCGATGAGGGCCTGGTTGCCGTCCCGCAGGTCGACCGCGCACCAGCGCGGCGCCGTGGTCATCGCGCGGTCGGGCCAGGTGCGGTCCGGGAGGTGGACCTCGATCTGGTCCTGGAACGGCACGTACTTCGCGGTCGGCATCCCGGAGGGCTGCTGGGGGTGGATCATCTGCTCGTCACGCCTTCGGCTCGTCTGCGGTGGTCCGGCCGGGTGCAGCAGCGACTCCGCGACGAGGGGCGGCCAGTGTTCAGGCCCCGCCGCGGCAGCGAAGGAGGAGGCGCGAGATTCGCACGGGTCGAGCATGCCACGCGGTGCCCCCGGCGCCAACCCCCGAGGGAGCGAGGGCCACGATGCGGGACGGCCCGCGGTGCGTGGCCGGATCCGGCACGGGAGCGCCCACCGGCTCACGACGAGCCGGTGGGCGCTCCTGCGCTCAACGGGGCGAGGTCAGTTGGCCACCTCGACGATGGTCTGACCGGCCGTGGCCCCGTCCTTCGTGTGCTCGACGACCCCGTAGGAGACACCCGCGGGGGCGCCGGTCCACGCGGCCGTGACGTCGACGACGTCGCCGGCGGTGACGCTCGCGCTGGTCGGGTCGACCGTCAGCCCGCCGACACCGCGCACCACCTGCCACCGGTCGACGCTGAACGACAGCGGCGAGGTGACGACCTGCCAGCCGTGCACGTAGAGCGTGTAGTCACCGGCGTCGGGCTGGGTGAGCTCGATGAGCTCGTTCGTCCCGCCCGCCGTGCTCTGCGCGACGACGGCGCCGCCGTGGCACAGGTACAGGTCGATGTCGTCGTCCGTGCTCAACGCGTACGCCACCCGGAGGTAGGACGTGTCGGGAGCGACCGTCATCGGCACCGCCGTGGTGCCCGGCTGGTCCTGGCAGCCCGCGAACGTCTGGTCGGGGTCCTGGCTGACGTCGCCGGTGAGCGGCTCGTTCGCCGCGAGGCCGCCCGCCACGGGCACGTAGGTGCCCGTGTAGCCGACCTGGACCGGCACGGAGACCGAGCCGGAGGCGCCGCTGCCGGAGACCTTGCTCGGGGCCGCGAACGGCGTCGGGTAGGCCGCGAGGTTGCTGCGCACCGTGGTGCCGGAGCCGGACCACGTGATCGCGCCGAACGCCCAGTCGGTGTTGACGGGGGCCGAGACGTTCGTGATCGTCACCTCGAACGAGGCGCTCTCGTCGGCAGCGAGACGCAGCGTCCGCGGGGACACCGTGACCTTCATGCCCGGCGGGTTCTCCACCGAGGCCCGGAAGTAGGCCGTGCGGCCGGTGACGTTGGTGACCGTGCGCTTGACGGTCACCGAGCCCGCGAGGCTCGAGACACCGATCGTCGGGTAGTTGAGGTTCTCGATCGTCGTCGGGACGCCCGAGGCCTCGAGGTTCCCGCAGGTGGCATCGGGGTTCGCGAAGATGTCGTTCCGGACGTCGGAGCCGCAGTAGAAGCCGAGGAAGTCCAGGAAGCCGGCGTCGTAGACGAGTCCGGGCCTGGCCGCCTTCGCCGGCGCTGACACGTGCCCGGCACCGAAGTCGAACGGCTGCGCCTTGGTGGTCCGGTCGTTGTCGCGGACGTCCTGGTAGGCCGTCGTCATGACGGCCGACTTGACGGCGGCGGGCGACCAGTCCGGGTGCTGCTCGTCGAGCAACAGGAACATGCCGGCCATGACCGGGCTCGACATCGAGGTCCCGGCGATCGCCTGGAACAGCTGGCCCTGCGCGAAGTCCGGGTCGGCCGCCTTCGGCGAGGCACCCGCGAGCACCTGGACGCCCGGGGCGGTGATGTCGGGCTTGATGACCGACGGTGCCGAGGGGTTCGGTCCCCGCGAGGAGAACAACGCCATCGACGGCGCGGGCCGGAAGGTCTTGATCGCGGCCGTGTCGACGATGCTGGCCGTCGCGCGGCGCTTGCCGGCGTACGCGGCGAGGAGCTCGCCCTGCGAGTCGTCGACCATGACGGTCGGCACCAGGAAGTTGTCGGTGAAGTAGTTGTCGACGTCCGTCTGGTTGCTGAGGATCATCGCCTTGCCGCCGGCCTCGAGGACGTGGCGGCTCTTCTCCGAGCGTCCGCTGGCACCGCGCCAGCAGATGACCATCTTGCCCTTGGCCCCGGCCTGGAACCGCGCGAACGCGGCGTCGTCGCCGAGGGCGTCCTGGCCGAGGCAGAGCTCGTTGCCGATGGTGCGGGCATCGACGAGCGGGAGGTTCCGCTTGCTCGGCAGGGTGATCGAGGAGCCGGTGACCTTGCGACCGTCACCGAGCTTGATCGTCCCGGCGTAGAAGCGCGGCTGGGTGCTGGCCCCCACCGTCGTGACCCAGGGCAGGTCGGCGGGGCCGCCGATCGTCGAGGCACCGGGGCCGTCGTTGCCGGCCGAGGTCGCGACGTGCACGCCGGCGTCGTTGGCGAAGAGGAAGGCGAGGGCGTCCGCGGAGGTGAGGCCGGGCCCGCCGCCGATGGAGTAGTTGATGACGTCGACGCCGTCGGCCACGGCCTGGTCGATCGCGGCCGCGAGGTCCGAGGAGAACCCGCCGAGGGAGCCGAGGGCCTTGTAGGCGACGATCTGCGCCTTCGGGGCGATGCCCGTCGTGTAGTCGACGGTGCGGCTCTCGTCGTAGATCCACGCGCGGACGTTCGCGTCACCCGCGGCGGTCGAGGCGGTGTGCGTGCCGTGCCCGTCCTCGTCGCGGGCGGAGTCGAACTCACCCGGGAGGACGCCGATCACGGCGCGGTAGGTCTCGAGCATCTGACGGGCGCCGACGAGCTTGTTGTTGCAGGTCCACGCGTCGTCCTCGGGGTTCGAGGCCGTGTTCCCGAAGTCGCAGGCGGGGTGGCCCGGAAGGTCGGGGAGGTCGATCGCCGGGTAGCTGCCGTCGTCGGCGAAGCTGGGGTGCTCGGGCCAGATGCCCGAGTCGATGACACCGAGCAGCTCTCCGGCGCCCTGGCCGGCGGTCGGCTTGCCGTGGGAGCGCTTGCTGTCGATGCCGAGGAACTGCCGCAGCGTCTCGCCCCTGTCGCTGCTGATGGCGCCCTTGCTGCCGTGGGTGTCGTGGCCGTGCCGGTCGTCGCGACCGCGGTCGTCGCCGCTGCCGTCGTAGGACTGCTTCTGGCGGAGCTCGTCGGGCAGCACGGTGAGGACGTCGGGGTTGCTCGCGAGCTTCTCGGCCTGGTCGTGGGTCGCCACGACCGAGAAGCCGTTGATCGCGTCGGTGTAGTCGTTGGTCTGCTTGCTCGGGGCCACGCCGGCCTTCTTGAGCGCAGCGGAGTGGTCCGTCTCGAGGTCCTTCTTCTTCGCCCTGGCCTTCGAGGACCCGAGGTCGCCCGGCGCGAACGCCTTCGCGAGCGGGTCACCCTTCATGAGGACGACGTAGCTGCCCCACTTGCTCTTCGCCACCTTGTCGGCGACCTGCGTCGCCGCCGTCGGTGCTGCCGTCGCGGTGCCCACCAGCACTGGCGTTCCCACCAGCGCGAGCGCAGCGGCCGTCGTCGCGGCGATCGTTCCTCGCTTCATGCGTCCTCCAAGAGGTCCCGACGGCCCGAGCGCCGCCCCTGCCGGGACCGGACACTAGACCTGCGAGCGCGTTTGCGGAAGAGGGCAGAATTCGCGGGAGCACCTCCGCGGCACCTGTGGACCGGGGGGCGGCCGGGTCGAATCCGGGTGCGGGGCAGGCCTCGCCTGCGCCACAGTGGTGCCGTGTCCGACCTCATCACGACCCTCGGCAAATTCGTGCCGGCAGGGTGCTCAGCCCGGCCGCTGACCACCGAGGACCTCGACGCCGCGTACCACGTGTACGCCTCCGCCCAGGTCGAGGACAGCGGTGTCATCGCCCTCGAGCGGGCCGACATCGAGGCGGACTGGTCCCGCCCCAGCATGGACCTCACCGCGGACACCGTCGGCGTCTTCCGGGACGGCCGGCTCGTGGGTGCCGCCGAGGTGTCACGGGGCGGGCGTCGGGCCGAGGCCGCCGTGCACCCGCACCACCGCGGCACCGGGGTCGGCACGTGGCTCGCCGACTGGGTCGAGGCGCGGGCGCTCGCGGCAGGAGCCGCGTCGGTCGGGCAGACCGTCCCCCGCGGCTCGGCGGCGCAGCGGCTGCTCGAGGCGCGCGGCTGCCGGGAGGGGCACACGTCGTGGGTGCTCGAGCTGCCCCCGGGGGCCGAGGTGCCGGACCGGCCGCTGCCGGAGGGATATCGACTGCGCACCGCCGAGACCGAGGCGGACCATCGGGCGGCGCACGACGTCATCGAGACCGCGTTCGGGGAGTGGGCGGCCCGGGAGCGGGAGCCGTTCGAGGAGTGGGCCCCCGGCGTGGTGCTGCGCCCGGGGTTCGAGCCGTGGAACCTCCGGGTCGTCGAGATCGGCGGCGAGGTGGTCGGCGCCTGCTTCACCGTGGTCGACGAGCGGGGGTGCGGCTTCGTCGACCAGGTCGCCGTCGCGCGCGGGCACCGGGGGCGCGGCCTGGCCCAGTCCCTGCTGGCCGACGGGTTCCGCGGCGCGCGCGAGCACGGTGCCGTGCGCAGCGAGCTGTCCACCGACAGCCGCACGGGTGCGCTCGACCTCTACCGGAAGGTGGGGATGCGCGTCTCGGCGACGTGGCAGCACCTCGTGACGGACCTGCCCCGTCGCGGCGACGGGGTGCGCTAGGACAGACGGTCGACGATCGCGACGTACTCGGCGCGGGACGCCTCGGCGTCCGTGCCCCGCACCGATGCCCAGGCGTCGTACTTCGCCCGGCCCACGAGGTTGGTGAAGCCGGGACGACTGCCCTGCACGTCGCCCTCGGTGGCCTGCTTGTACAGCGCGTAGAGGCGGAGCTTGGTGTCGTTGCCCGGGTCCGTCGTGAGCCCCGAGACCGCCTCGACCGCTGCGCGGAACTCGTCCTCGGTCGCCATGCCCGCCACTGTAGGGCGCGACGCCCGTCGGCGGGAGGCCTCAGCGGCGCTTCGCGAGCTCCTCGGCCACCTGCACGGCGTTGAGCGCGGCCCCCTTGCGGAGGTTGTCGCCGACGACGAAGAGGTTGAGGCCCCGGCCCTCCGGAGCCGCCTGGTCCCTGCGGACCCGTCCGACGAACACCTCGTCGCGACCGGTCGCCTGGAGCGGGTTCGGCACGTTGGTCACGACCACCCCGGCGGCCTCGGCCAACGCCGCCACCGCCTCCTCCGGCGAGATCTCCCGCTCGAACTCCGCGCTGATGGCGAGGCTGTGGCCGGTGAAGACCGGGACCCGCACGCAGGTGCCGGAGACCCGGAGGTCCGGGACGTGGAGGATCTTGCGGGACTCGTGGCGCAGCTTCTGCTCCTCGTCGGTCTCGAGGCTGCCGTCGTCGACGATCGAGCCCGCGAGCGGCACGACGTTGAAGCCCACCGGCACCGCGTAGACCTGCGGCTCGGGGAGGGCGATCGCCGACCCGTCGAGGGCGAACGCCTTGGGGTCCCCGGCCGCGTAGCCGCCGCGGAGCTGGTCGTCGAGCTCGGTGAGACCCTTCCCACCGGAGCCCGACACCGCCTGGTAGCTCGAGACGTGGAGGCGCACCAGCCCGGCGAGGTCGTGGAGCGGCTTGAGGACCGGCATCGCGGCCATCGTCGTGCAGTTGGGGTTCGCGACGATCCCCTTGGGGATGTCGTCGAGGTCCTCGGGGTTGACCTCGGAGACGACGAGCGGCACCTCGGGGTCCCTGCGCCAGGCGCTCGAGTTGTCGACGACGACCGCCCCGGCCGCGGCGACACGGGGCGCCCATTCGGTGGAGGTCGAACCACCCGCGGAGAACAGGGCGATGTCGAGCCCGGAGAAGTCCGCCGTGGCGGTGTCCTCGACGGTGACCTCACGGCCGTCCCACGGCAGCGTCGTGCCGGCGGACCGGGCGGACGCGAAGTAGCGGATCTCCTCGACCGGGAAGTTCCGTTCGTGGAGGAGGGCACGCATGACGTTGCCGACCTGACCGGTGGCTCCGAAGACTCCGACTCGCATGCGCACCAGTCTAGGGAGGCGGCGCGGGGACGCCCTGCAGGCTCAGCATCCGAGCACCGGCCGGACCGCCGAGGCCGGGCCGGGAGGTGGCGTGGCCGGGGCACCCCCACCCCTGGAATGGTGCTCCCGGCCACGCCGGCTCTCCGCCCCGGAGGTCCTGACGTGGCGCGACGACCCACCGGTGACGGCGGCCGTCGCCCTACTACTCTGGGGCCTGCACCCTGCGGGGTGCCAGCGGGATTGCGAGAACTCGCAAGTGGTCACGGAGGGGAGGGACACCGTGGGGATGGGCGCCGACGGCGCACGCGTGTCGCCGGGCGACTTCATGGACGAGGTCGCCGCCCTCATGCTGTCCGAGGACCCGCGGGTCACCCTCATCGGGGCGCCGCCCTCGGCGCGTGCCCACATCCGGCGCCGGGCCACGGCCACGCGGGACAGCGTCTGGAACATGCAGTACCGGGCCTCCCTCGCGGACCAGCGGGAGGGGCGGAAGGTCGGCCGGGAGGCGGCCTGCGCCACGGTCGAGTACCGCCTCATCCTGTCGCCCCAGGCGGCCGACTCCACCCCCCTCATCCCCACCCTCGTCCCCTACCTGCGGGTCGGCCGGGTCCCGGGGCCGATGCTGCTCACCGACCGGTCGCACGTGTTCCTCGGGGGGCCTGCAGGCACCCACCTCGCGGGGGCCACCTTCGCGAGCGAGGACCCCGACATCGTCTCCGCCGCCACGCAGACCTACCTCACCTGCTGGGAGGCCGCCCGTCCCGTGGCAGGAGGTGCTGGACCGCCCGGCGCTCCCGGAACGCACGCTCGAGGTGGCCCTGCTCCTCGCCGACGGCGCGAGCGACGCCGAGATCGCCGAGGCCCTCGGCATCAGCCGCCGCACCGTGTCCGCAGAGGTGCGGGCCGTCATCGACTGGGCCGGCGCCCGCAGCCGGGGGCACGCCATCGCCCTCCTCGTCGGAGCCGGACGGTGACCCCCACGGGCGGCGCCACGGCCCACCTGCCGGAGCCGTTGGGCTTCTTCCGGTGGATCCACGGCTCTGGTGCTCGCCGGCGACCCCCGCGTGCGGGCCCTCGGCCCGGTCAAGGCGTCGATGCGCGAGGGGCTCTCGGAGCTCGCGTCCTCGGTGCGACACAGCGTCTGGCACCTCACCGACACCCCGACGTGGAGCGAGGTGCGGGCGGCCCGCGACCTCGCCACGGTCGCCGCCCGCCGTGGGATCGACGGCCGCTACGCGACGTCCCCGCGCAGCCTCGACCGCCTGCCCATGCTCTCGAGCCACCACCCCGCGCTGCGGGTCGGCCCGGTCCCCGGCCCGCTCCTCGTCGTCGACTCCCGGGTCGTCTACGTGGGCGCCCCCCGCGGCAGCGAGCTCGAGGGCCAGGTCTTCGCGTCGAGCACGCCGCACGTCACCGCGGCGGCCGCCGCGTGCGTCGAGGCGGTGTGGGCGCAGTGCGTCGCCGCCCACGGTCCGGGCGAGACCCCACCCTTCACCCCACGGATGGTCGAGATCGGCTTCCTCCTCACCGACGGCGCCACCGACCGCGAGATCGCCAGGACACTCGGGGTCTCCGAGCGGACGGTGTCGGCGCAGGTCGCGGAGGTCACCCGCCGGCTCGGCGCCCGCAACCGCGGCCACGCCATCGCCCTCATCGGGGGCGGCACGATCTGAGCCGGCCGCCCGAGGCCCTCAGAAGCCGAGGCGCTGGAGCTGCTTGGGGTCGCGCTGCCAGTCCTTGGCCACCTTCACGTGGAGGTCGAGGTGGACCCGCTGCCCGAGGAGCGCCTCGATGCCGCGCCGGGCGTTGGTGCCGACCTCGCGCAGCCGCGACCCACCCCGTCCGATGACGATCGCCTTCTGGCTGTCGCGCTCGACGAACACGTGGACGCGGACGTCGAGGAGAGGGTCGTCGTCGGGCCGCCCCTCGCGCAGCACCATCTCCTCGACGACGACCGCGAGGCTGTGCGGCAGCTCGTCACGCACCCCCTCGAGGGCGGCCTCCCGCACCAGCTCGGCGACCATGACGGCCTCCGGCTCGTCGGTGAGCTGGCCGTCCGGGTAGAGCGGACCGGCCGAGGGCGGCAGGTACCCCGACAGGATCCTGGCGACGTCGTCGACCTGGTCGCCGCGGGTCGCCGAGCACGGGACGATCGCGTCCCAGTCGCCGAGCTGGTCGACCGCGATGAGGTGCTCGGCGAGGCGCTGCCGGTCGACGGTGTCGGACTTCGTGGCGATCGCGACGACGGGGGTGCGCTTGCCGCGGCGCAGCTCGGTGAGCTCCTTGGCGATGTACTGGTCGCCCGGGCCCACCCGCTGGTCGGCCGGCAGGCAGAAGCCGATGACGTCGACCTCGACGAGCGTCTCCCTCACGAGGTCGTTGAGCCGCTGCCCGAGGAGGGTGCGCGGCCGGTGCAGCCCCGGGGTGTCGACGAGCACGAGCTGGCTGGCCTCGGTCGAGACGATCCCCCGGATGGTGTGCCGCGTCGTCTGCGGCTTGCTCGAGGTGATCGCGACCTTGTGGCCCACGAGGGCGTTGGTCAGCGTCGACTTGCCGGCGTTGGGCCGCCCGACGAAGCAGGCGAACCCGGCGAGGTAGCCCTCCGTCACGGGGGTCTCCCCGGTCTGGTCATCGGTCATCCGACACGCTCCTCGATCTCGGGGTCGGCGGGGACCGCTGGGGCCACCCGCTCGACGACGACGGTGGCGACGCGGTGGCGCCGGCCGGACATGCGTTCGGCGGTGAGCCGCAGACCGGCGACCTCGCAGGTGGCGCCGACGATCGGGACCATCCCCGTGGTCTTGCCGATGAGCCCACCGACCGTGTCGACCTCGTCCTCGTCGAGGTCGACGTCGAACAGCTCGGCGAGGTCGTCGACGTGCATGGTGGCCGAGACGCGGGTACGGCCGTCGGGCAGCTCCTCGACCTCGGGGGCCTCCCGGTCGTACTCGTCGGTGATCTCGCCGACGATCTCCTCGAGGATGTCCTCGATGGTCACGATGCCCGCCGTGCCGCCGTACTCGTCGACGACCACGGCGAGGTGGGCCTGCTCGAGCTGCATCTCGCGCATCAGCGCGTCGACCGGCTTGCTGTCGGGGACGACGCGGACCGGGCGCATCAGCTCCGTCACGGGCAGGGTCGCGGCGGCGGGGTCGGCGTTCATCCGGCGGATGACGTCCTTGAGGTAGAGGACGCCCACGACGTCGTCGACGTTCTCCCCGACCACCGGGATGCGTGAGAACCCGGAGCGGATGAAGAGCTTCATCGCCTGCCGGCACACGCGGTCGTCGTCGATCGAGACCATGTCCGTGCGGGGCACCATCACCTCGCGGGTGTAGGTGTCCCCGAGCTCGAAGACGGAGTGGATCATCTCCCGCTCCCCCGCCTCGATGAGCCGGTTCTCGCGCGCGACGTCGACGAGGTCGCGCAGCTCGGACTCGCTCTCGAACGGCCCGTCCCGGAAGCCCTTTCCGGGGGTCACCGCGTTGGTCAGCGCGATGAGCAGGCGCGAGAACGGGCCGAGGACCCGGCGCAGCCAGATCGCCACCGGAGCGGCGATGAGCGCGACCTGTGCGCTGTGCTGCCGCCCGAGGGTGCCGGGCGAGACCCCGACGATGGCGAAGCTGATGAGCGCCATGACGCCGATCGCGACGAGGAACGGCTGCCAGGTGCCGTCGACGACGTCGACGGCCGCGAGGGTGACCATCACCGCGGCCGTCGACTCGGCGATGACCCGCAGGAACGAGAGCACCGAGAGGTAGGCCGCGGTGTCACCGACGACGCGCACGAGCGCCGCCGACCCGGGCCGCCCCTCGTCGGCGAGCTCCTCGGCGCGCACGCGCGACATCCGCTGGAAGGCGGACTCCGCCATCGAGATGAGGAAGGCCACGAGGGTCGCGAGCACCGCCGCGACGACGAGCCGGGTCATGTCGTCCTCCGGCTCAGGTGCTCGGCCGGCCGCGGGTGGCGAGGAAGGTGAGCAGCAGCTGGCGCTGGAGCTCGAACATCTCCTTCTCCTCGTCCGGCTCGGCGTGGTCGAACCCCAGGAGATGGAGGATCCCGTGGGTGGTGAGGAGCAGCAGCTCCTCCTCGGTCGCGTGGCCGGCAGTGCGGGCCTGGGCGGCCGCGACGGTCGGGCACAGCACGATGTCGCCGAGGACGCCCTCCTCGGGCGGGACGCCGTCGCGGCCCGGACGCAGCTCGTCCATCGGGAAGCTCATGACGTCGGTGGGGCCGGGGAGGTCCATCCACTGCACGTGGAGGGTCTCCATCGCCGGCTCGTCGACGAGGCGCAGGCAGAGGTCGGCCTGCGGGTGCACGCGCATCTGCTCGAGGACGTAGCGGGCGCACGCGACGAGCTCGAGCTCGTCGACGGACACCTCGGTCTCGTTGAGGACGTCGATGCTCACGAGCCGGGCCGCTCGTGCTCGGCGCGCCGCGGGACGCGGGGCCGGGTGTCGCGGGCGGCGCGGTTCTGGCGGCGCTGCAGCCCCTCGTCCCACCGGCCGTAGGCGTCGACGATGTCGCCGACCAGACGGTGCCGGACGACGTCGACGGCGGTGAGCTCGCTGAAGTGGACGTCGTCGATGTCGCCGAGGATGTCGCGGACGATCCGCAGGCCGCTCTGCGTGCCCCCCGGGAGGTCGACCTGGGTGACGTCGCCGGTGACGACCATCTTGGAGCCGAAGCCGAGCCGGGTGAGGAACATCTTCATCTGCTCCTGCGAGGTGTTCTGCGCCTCGTCGAGGATGACGAACGCCGAATTCAAGGTGCGACCCCTCATGAATGCCAGCGGCGCGACCTCGATGGTGCCGGCGGCGAGCAGCCGCGGGATGGAGTCGGGGTCGACCATGTCGTGGAGCGCGTCGTAGAGCGGCCGGAGGTAGGGGTCGATCTTGTCGTTGAGCGTGCCGGGGAGGAAGCCGAGGCGCTCGCCCGCCTCGACCGCGGGCCGGGTGAGGATGATGCGGTTGACCTGCTTGGCCTGCAGCGCCGCGACCGCCTTCGCCATCGCGAGGTAGGTCTTGCCGGTTCCCGCCGGGCCGATGCCGAAGACGACGGTGTTCTCGTCGATGGCGTCGACGTAGCGCTTCTGGCCGAGGGTCTTGGGCCGGATGGTGCGGCCGCGGTTCGACACGATGTTCATGGTCAGGACGTCGGCGGGCCGCTCGACGGTCTGCGCGCGGAGCATCTGGATCGAGCGCTCGACGGCGTCGCGGTTGAGCGGCTGGCCGCCGTCGAGCACGTCGAGGAGCTCGTCGAGGAGGCGCTCGACGAGGGCGACCTCGGCGCTCGGGCCGGCGATGTGGAACTCGTTGCCCCGCACGTGCAGCTGCACCTGGGGGAACTGCCGCTCCATCGTGCGCAGCAGCTCGTCGCGCGGACCGAGGAGGGAGACCATCTGGACGTCGGCGGGGATCGTCACCGTGTGCTGGGGCACGTGCGGGTGGTCGCGGGCGGGGCCGGAGGGCACGACGGGCTCGTCGCTGGAGGCATCAGTCATCGTGGCCCCAGTCTACGGGCCCTCACCGACACCGGTCACGCGGGAAACGGGCAGGTCAGCCCGGTGGCCAGGTGAGCTCGCGCCCGCCGAGGACGTGCAGGTGGGCGTGGAAGACGCTCTGCTGGGCCGCGGCTCCCGTGTTCGCCACGAGCCGGAACCCCGCGAGCCCCTCCTCGGCCGCGACCCGGCGGGCGAGGGCGACGGCGTCGGCGAGCTCGGCGGGCGAGGCGTCCGCGAGCGACCCGATGTCCGCCACGTGGCGCCGGGGGACGACGAGCGCGTGGGTCGGCGCCTGCGGGTCGAGGTCGCGGAACGCGAGCGAGTGCTCGCTCTCGGCGACGACGTCGGCCGGGATGCCGCCCGCGACGATGCGGCAGAAGATGCAGTCCTCGCTCGTCTCGCTCATCCCCCGACCCTAGACGTCGAGGGCGATGCTCAGGGTCACGGTGTCGCCGAGCCCGACTCCCTCACGGCGCCGCACGGCCACCTTGAGGGGGACGAGGTAGCCGCCGTCCTTGGGGAAGAGCGAGGTCGTGAAGTCGCTGCGGCCGAGCCGGCCGGACACCGGGATGCAGCCCCAGCCGTACGTGGCGAGCCGGGCGACCTCGCGGATGCGCTCCGCCTCCGGCTCGGGGACCGCGACGAAGTGGTGCGGGGAAGGGCCCCGCCACTCGACGACCTCCCCGGAGAACTCCAGCTCCATGGCACGACCATAGGCGTCGCCGCCGACACCCCGTGTCAACCGGAACGGGGTCCGGGGCGTCAGTGGGGCATGACAATGACAGCCGTGGACCCTCGCAGCGAGGCGGACGACGCGATCGGCGGGCTGTACGCCGCCCACGCGCGCGGCCTCGTCCGCCTGGCGTGGCTGCTCCTCCACGACCTCGGGGAGGCCGAGGAGGTCGTCCAGGACGCCTTCGTGGCCCTGCACCGCCGGTGGTCGGCGCTCGACGCACCGGCCAGCGCGCCGGCGTACCTGCGCCGGACGGTCGTCAACGGCGCACGCTCGGCGCTGCGGCACCGCGGCGTCGTCGAACGGCACGCTGCGGCGCTGCGGGCCGAGACAGCCACCACCGCGCCCGGCGCCGACACGGTGGCCGCCGGCGCCGCCGAGCGCGCGGAGGTGCTCGCGCGCCTCGCCCGCCTCCCACAGCGCCAGCGCGAGGTGCTCGTCCTGCGCTACTACCTCGACCTCTCCGAGCACGAGATCGCCGACGCCCTCGGCATCTCCCCCGGCTCGGTCAAGACCCACGCCCACCGCGGGCTCGCCGCGCTGCGGGCCGGACAGGAGCTGTGATGGACCGGACGCCCGAGACCGAGGACCTGCTGCGCGCGGCACTGCGCGAGCGCGCCGACGTCGTCGACCCCGCCGACCGGCTCGAGGACGTCCTCGCGGCGGCCGGCGCCCCCAGCGGGCGGCGGTGGTGGCTCTCGGCGGGTGCGGCGGCCGCGGCGGTCGCCGCAGTGGTCGCCGGGGTGTGGCTGGTCCGGGGCCCGCTCGAGGACCCCGCCCCCACCGTCCCCGCCGTGACGGCCACGACCACCCCCACCCCCGTCCCGAGCCCCACCGGCAGCCCGAGCGTCTCCGAGCCGTCGCCGTCCCCGAGCGGCACCGCGCCCGCGAGCGAGTCGGTCCTGCCCGTGTACGTCGTCGTTCCCGAGGTCCCCGGCGATCCGGGCCTCGGCTACGGCCTGGCCCGGCGCTGGCAGCCCCTCACCGCGGCGGACGACGACGCCGCCCGGGTCCGGGCCGCCGTCGACGCCTCGCTGGCCGCCCCGGTCGAGGGGGTGGACCCCTCCGCGTGGGCGGGGGTCGAGGTCGGCGCGGTGACCGTCACCACCGACGGCGTGAGCGTCGAGGTCAGCGCCGCACCACGCCGGACCGGCACCGCGGCCGACGACCTCGCGCTCGCCCAGGTCGGGTGGACCGCCCAGGCCGTCCTCGGGCGGGGGAACGTGCCCGTGACGGTCACGACCGGCGGGAGCCCGCTCGGCGTCGTCACCCGCCCGGCCACCGACGAGTGGTACACCGTGCTCACGAACGTCTGGGTCACCGCACCCACCCCCGGGGAGCGCCTCCCCGCCGGCTCCCCGGTGACCGTCCGCGGGCAGGCCTCGGTGTTCGAGGCGGCGCTCACCTGGCAGCTCGAGCGCGACGGCACCGTGGTCGACAGCGGCTACACCACCGCGTCCGCGGGCGCGCCGGCCCGGGGCGAGTACGCGATCGACCTCGGCACCCTGCCCAGCGGCGCGTACACCGTCCGGGTGCGTTCGCTGAGCCCCCGCGACGGTGCGGTCGACGCCGAGGACGTGGTGTCGTTCACCGTCCGCTGACGTCGGGCCTCCTCCTCAGCGCCAGCGCGACGCCGCGCTGAGGACGGCCAGGGCCGCCGGGCCGGCGCTCGAGGCGCGCAGCACGGTGCGGCCCAGCCGGACCGTCCGGGCGCCCGCACCCTCCAGGGCGGCGACCTCCTCCGGGGTGATGCCGCCCTCCGGGCCCACGACGAGCACGACGTCGCCGTGGTCGGGGAGCGTGACCGCGGCGAGCGGCTCGGTGGCGTCCTCGTGGAGGACGAGGGTGAGCGCCGACCCCCGGACCCGCGCGACGAGGTCCGCGGTCGACGAGGTGGGGCCGAGCACGGGGCGCCGGGTGCGACGAGACTGCTTGGTCGCCGAGACGAGCACGGCGTCCCACTTCCGCCGGGCCTTCTCCCCGCGCTCGCCGCGCCACTGGACGATGCTGCGCGCCGCCTGCCACGGGACGACCTCGTCGACGCCGCACTCGGTGGCGGCCTCGACGGCCTGGTCGTCGCGGTCCCCCTTGGCGAGGGCCTGGACGAGGACGAGGCGGGGGTCGGGTTCCGGCTCGTCGCGGACGTCCTCGACCCGCAGGTCGAGGGTGTCGCGGCCGACGTCGGCGACCTCGCCCTCGACGGACCGCCCGGCGCCGTCGGCGAGCACGACCCGTTCACCGACCCGGGTCCGCCGCACCGAGACGGCGTGCCGCCCCTCCGGGCCGTCGAGGTGGACCAGGGCCCCCGGCGCGCACCCGGAGAGGGTGCCCGCCTCGACGAGGAAGACCGGGAGCGTCATCGCGGCCGCTCGTCAGCGGGCCTTGAAGGCGTCGCGGAGCTTGCCGAAGATCGTGCCCTCGGTGGGGTTCGCGACCCGGCCCTCGGGGCGCTCCTCACCACGCAGCGCCGCGAGCTTGCGCAGCAGCTCCTCCTGCTCGTGGTCGAGCTTGGAGGGCGTCTGGACGATGGTGTGGACGACGACGTCGCCGCGGCCGCCGCCGCGCAGGTGGGTGACCCCGAGCCCGCGGAGGGTGATGGTGTCGCCGGACTGCGTCCCCCGCCGGATGTCGAGGTCCTGCCTCCCGTCGAAGGTGTCCATCCCGAGCGTGGCGCCGAGGGCCGCGGCCGTCATCGGGACCTCGATGGTCGCGTGGAGGTCGTCGCCGGTGCGCTGGAAGACCGGGTGCTTGCGGACGGCCACCTCGACGTAGAGGTCACCGGCCGGGCCCGCGCCGTGGCCGACCTCGCCCTCCCCCGCGAGCTGGATGCGGGTGCCGGTGTCGACCCCCGCGGGGACCTTGAGCGTCAGCGTGCGGCGGGTGCGGACCCGGCCGTCGCCGCTGCACTCGTAGCAGGGGTCGGTGATGATCTGTCCGAAGCCCTGGCAGGTCATGCACGGGCGGGTGGTCATCACCTGGCCGAGGAAGCTGCGCTGGACCTGGCGGATCTCGCCGCGCCCCTCGCAGACGTCGCAGGTCCGGGTCGAGGTGCCCGGCTGCATCCCCTCGCCGTGGCAGGTGCCGCAGCCGACCGCGGTGTCGATCGTCAGCTCCTTGTCGGCCCCGAAGACGGCGTCGCCGAGGTCGAGGTCGAGCCGGACGAGGGCGTCCTGGCCGCGGGTGGTGCGCGAGCGCGGCCCGGCCGCCCCGCCGGCCGCGGAGCCGCCGAAGAAGGCGTCCATGATGTCGCTGAACGAGAAGCCCTGGCCGAACCCGGCGGCGCCCCCCGAGTACGGGTCGGCGCCCATGTCGTAGGACCGCCGCTTCTCGGGGTCCGAGAGGACGTCGTAGGCCTGCGAGACCTTCTTGAACTGCTCCTCGGCCTCCGGGCCGGGGTTGACGTCCGGGTGGAGGCGGCGGGCCGAGCGCCGGTAGGCGCGCTTGATGTCCTCGGCGGTGGCGTCGCGGGCGACACCGAGGTCGGCGTAGTAGTCGTTCACGGGTGGGGGTTCCTCCGAGGCGGGTGGTCGGTGGGGCGGGACGCTCGCGTCAGTCGGCGAGGATCCGGGAGACGTAGGTGGCGACGGCGCGCACGGCGGCCATCGTCGAGGGGTAGTCCATGCGGGTCGGGCCGACCACGCCGAGGCCGGCGACGAGGTCGGAGCCGGCGCCGTAGCCGGTCGTCACCATCGAGGTCGACTGGAGCCCGGCGTACGGGTTCTCGTGCCCGATCCGGACGGCGAGGCTGCCGCCCTGCTCGGCGACGGTGCCGAGGAGGCGCAGCAGGACGACGTGCTCCTCGAGCGCCTCCAGGACCGGGCCGATGCTCGCGGTGAAGTCGGCGCCGGCGCGGGCGAGGTTGGCCGTCCCGGCGAGGACGACGCGCTCCTCGCGCTCCTCGACGAGGGACTCCTCGAGGGCGGTGACGACGGAGCGGACGACGTCGCGCAGGGCGGGGTCGAGCCGCTCGTGGACCGACGCGAGCTCGGCGGAGGCGTCGGCCAGGGTGCGGCCCGACGTCGCCGCGTTGAGCTCGGTGCGCAGCGTGTGCAGGATCGCCTCGCCGTCGTCGGTGAGCAGGTCGGTCCCCGCGTCGATGACGCGTTGCTCGACCCGGCCGGTCGTCGTGATGAGGACGACGAGCAGCCGGGGCCCGCCGATCGGGACGAGCTCGACGTGCCGCACCGAGGAGCGCGACAGCGAGGGGTACTGGACCACGGCGACCTGGCGGGTCAGCGAGGCGAGGAGGCGCACCGTGCGGTCGACGACGTCGTCGAGGTCGACGGCCCCCTCGAGGAGGTGGCCGATGGCCCGCTGCTCGGCGGTGCTCATCGGCTTGACCTGGGAGAGCCGGTCGACGAAGACGCGGTACCCGGCATCGGTGGGCACCCGGCCCGCGCTCGTGTGCGGGGCCGCGATGAGCCCTTCCTCCTCGAGCGCGGCCATGTCGTTGCGCACGGTCGCGGCGGAGACCCCGAGCCGGTGGCGGTCGAGCAGGGCCTTGGACCCCACGGGCTCGGAGGTCTCGACGTAGTCCTGCACGATGGCCCGCAGGACACGCAGGCGCCGGTCCTCGCTCATGGGTCCACCTCCGGGATCGCTCGTCGGTCGGGGCTGGCGGCGGGGCTCTTGGCACTCTCGCCGCGTGAGTGCCAATCCTACGTGCTCGTGCCGCTCGACGCGAAAGCCGGCGGACGCCGCCGCGCGGCGGTCCGCGGCGTGGCGCTCGCCCCGGGCTAACCTCGCGGCCGTGACGGACAGGTACGGCGGCGACGTGCTCTCGGGTGACTGGCGGCGGCCCCCGCGGGGCCGCTCGGTCGAGCTGGCCGCAGAGCCCGGCACGGTCGTCGAGGACGTCGAGACCGGCTGGTGCGGCGCGGTCGTGCGGGTCGAGAAGGCCGGCGGCATCCACGTCGTGCACCTCGAGGACCGACGCGGGAGGGTCAAGGGCTTCCGCCTCGGACCCGGCTTCCTCGTCGACGGCTCCCCCGTCACCCTCACCCCGCCCCGCGCCGCGGACGCCGCCCGGCTCGCGGCGGCACGGGCGACCACGGCGCGCACCGCGAGCGGGTCCCGGGCCGTCGCCCGCGGCCGCGCCCGGGTGGCGAGCCGGTCCCGGATCTTCGTCGAGGGCAAGCACGACGCCGAGCTCGTCGAGAAGGTCTGGGGTGACGACCTCCGGGTCGAGGGCGTGGTCGTCGAGATGCTCGACGGCGTCGACGACCTCGCCGGGGCGATCCGCGACTTCGACCCGGGGCCCGGGCGGCGGATGGGCGTCCTCGTCGACCACCTCGTGCCGGGCACGAAGGAGACGCGGGTCGTCGACGCGGCCCGGTCGCTGCGGCCGTGGGCCGAGCACGTCCTCGTCGTCGGTCACCCCTACGTCGACGTGTGGCAGTCCGTGAAGCCCGACCGGCTCGGCATGGACTCCTGGCCGGTCATCCCGCGCGGTACGTCGTGGAAGCACGGCATCTGTGCGCACCTCGGCTGGCCGCACGACACGCAGACCGACCTCGCGCTGGCCTGGCGGCGCATCCTCGGCGCGGTCGGCTCCTGGACCGACCTCGAGCCCGAGCTGCTCGGCCGGGTCGAGGAGCTCATCGACTTCGTCACCGCGCCGGGTGAGGCCCCTCCGGCCTAGGAGGCACCCACGTCGCGGGCCGCGCAGACGCCGACCTCGACCCACTCGCGGAGTGCGGCGTCGTCGCCGAGGACCGCCGGGTCGACGTGCACCCAGGCACGGCTCGTCCGACCACCCATGACCATCGGCTGCACGCCCGGCCGGCTCGAGAACCCGGCGAAGGCCTCGGCGCCGGTGCGCACGAGCAGCCCGCGGGGGCTGACCGAGCAGGCGAGGGCGCCGTCGACCATGAACCCGACCCCCCCGAACATCCGCCGTTCCTCCGCCGGGGGGAGGGCTGCGCGCACCCGGTCCACGAGGTTCATCACCCCAGTGTGTCGCTGCGGCACCTCCGGCGGTAGGGGTCGGCCCTGACCGGACCCCGAACGGGACCCCGACCCGCCCCGGAACCTCATGGACCGCAGGGCCGTCGGGGTGTGTGATGGGTACAGACCCACGAGGAGGACACATGAGCGAGAACACCCCGCACGACGAGAACCCCCACGACGACCGGACCGAGGTCGTCCCGCCACCCCCGCCGCCGCCCCCCGCGGAGCCGGCCGAGCCCGTCAGCGCCACCGAGGCCCCCGAGGCCGCCGCGGCCCCGCCTCCGCCCGCCGACGCGCCGCCGGCCGGTGCCGTGCCGCCGCCCCCGCCCGGTGCCGCCGGCCAGCCCCAGCAGTACGGGCCGCCGCAGTACGGGCCTCCCGGCGCACAGACGGGCGCCACCGCGGCCCCGCTGTCTCCGCAGGAGGAGAAGACCTGGGGGATGCTGAGCCACGTCATCGGAGCGGTCGCGATGGTGGTCACGTCCGGTGTGCTCGGCTTCGTCGGCAGCCTGATCATCTACGTCCTCTACAAGGACCGTGGCCCCTTCGTCCGGGCCCACGCGGCGAACTCGCTGAACATCCAGATCACGACAGGCATCGGCGTCGTCATCTCGTTCCTGCTGATGTTCGTCCTCATCGGCTTCGTCACGATCTTCCTGGTCGGGATCTGGGCCCTGGTGATGCACATCATCGGCGCGATCAAGGCGAACAACGGCGAGTGGTGGGACCCGCCGCTGGTCCCCAAGTTCGTCCGCTGACCCGCTGAGCGGTCGTGCGCCGGCTGCGGGCCCTCAGGGGCCGAGCAGCCGGCGCACGACCGTGTCGGCGAGGAGCCGGCCGCGCAGGGTGAGCACGGCCCGGCGCTCGCGCACCGCCGCCGGGCCGTCGAGGAGCCCGTCGGCGACGAGCCCGGCCACCGCCTCGCGCCCCGCGGCGTCGAGCCGCTCGACCGGCAGCCCCTCGCGGAGCCGCACCCCGAGGAGGACCTCCTCGTCGTGGCGCTGGACGCCGGTGAGCAGCTCCCGGCCCGCCGCCGGCGACTCCCCCGCCGCCAGCCGCGCGGCGTACGGGCGGGGGTGCTTGACGTTCCACCAGCGGACGCCGCCGACGTGGCCGTGGGCGCCCGGTCCCACGCCCCACCACGCGTCGCCGCGCCAGTAGCCCTCGTTGTGGCGGCAGCGGTCGGCCTCCGTCCGTGCCCAGTTGCTCACCTCGTACCAGGCGTAGCCGGCCGCGGCGAGCAGCGCGTCGGCCAGCTCGTACTTGTCCGCCTCGTCGTCGCCGTCGGGCATCGGCAGCTCGCCCCGGCGCACCTGCGCGGCCATCCGGGTCCCCTCCTCGACGACGAGGGCGTACGCCGACACGTGGTCCGGCTCGTGCTCCAGCGCGGTCTCGAGGCTCCGGCGCCAGTCCTCGAGGGACTCACCCGGCGTGCCGTAGATGAGGTCCAGGCTCGTGGCGAGCCCCGCGTCCCGGGCCGCGGCGACGGCCACCCCGACCCGCGCCGGGTCGTGGGTGCGGTCGAGGGTCTCCAGGACGTGCGGCACCGCGCTCTGCATCCCGATGCTCACGCGGGTGAACCCACCGCCGGCGAGGACCGCGAGGTCCTCCGCCGTCACCGAGTCGGGGTTGGCCTCCGTCGTGACCTCCGCACCGTCGGCCAGGCCGAAGCGCTCGCGGACACCGTCGACGAGCCGCACGAGGTCCGCCGGCGGCAACAGCGTGGGTGTGCCCCCGCCGACGAAGACCGTGTCGACCACCGGTGCCGCCTCGCCGAGCACCCGCGCCGCGAGGTCGAGCTCGGCGAGGGCGGTCTCGGCGAAGTCCGCCGTCGACGCCCCCGGCCCCAGCTCGGGCAGCGTGTAGGTGTTGAAGTCGCAGTAGCCGCACCGGACCGAGCAGAACGGCACGTGGAGGTAGATGCCGAACGCCCCGTCACCGAGCCGGGCGAGCGCCTCGCCGGGCAGCTCACCGGTCGTGGGGGCGGGCTCGCCGTCGGGCAGTCGGGGCATACCGCCCATTCTCCCGCGTCACGGCGCGCCCGCTCCCCCGCCCCCGGCCCGTCACCCGTGCGACCTAGGATCGGTGGAGTGAGCGACCGCTGGATCCACCTCGACGGACTCGTCAACATGCGTGACGTGGGGGGCCTGCCGACCCGCGACGGCCGCACCACCGTGACCCGGCGCCTCATCCGGTCCGACAACCTCCAGGACCTCTCCGAGGCCGACATCGACCGCCTCGTCACCGGGCTCGGGGTCACCGACATCATCGACCTGCGGGCCGAGCGCGAGGTGCACCTCGAGGGGCCGGGGCCGCTGCGACGGGTCGAGGCGCTGACCCACCACCACCACTCGCTCTTCGTCGAGCGCCCCGCCGACTCCCCCGACCGGGCCGCGGCCCAGGCCCTCGCCGCGGACCGGGAGGACGCGGACCGCCCTCGCGACGCGCGCTTCTGGGCCGAGCACTACCTCGGCTACCTCGCGAAGCGACCGGACTCGGTCTCGGCCGCGCTGCACGTGGTGTCCGGTGCCCGCGGCGCCGCCGTCGTCCACTGCGCCGCCGGCAAGGACCGCACCGGAACCGTCGTCGCGATGGCGCTCGACGCCGCCGGGGTGCCGCACGACGAGATCGTCGCCGACTACGTCATGACGGCGGAACGCATCGAGGCGATCATCGCGCGCCTCGCGGCGCGGGAGACGTACGCCCCGGCCCTGTCCACCCAGACCGTCGACGACCAGGTCCCCCGGGCCGAGTCGATCGGCGCCATCCTCACCGCCGTCGCGGACGGGTGGGGCGGCGCGGGCGGCTGGCTGCGCGAGCAGGGCTGGGCCACCGACGACGTCGAACGCCTCCGGGCCCGGCTCACCCGTCCCTGAGCGCGGCCGGGGTCGCGATCAGCGTGCGGGCCGCGCGCTGACGTAGATCGTGATGACACCCTCCACCACCACGGTGCCGTCGGTGCGCACCGCCCGCACCGCCACGGGCACGTCCCCCGCCGCCCCGACCTCCCAGTCCGCGGGGGTGGTCTCGGCGACGCACAGCAGGTCGGTCGTCGACTTCGCGAGGTAGGACACCTGCATCCCCTTCGGGATCCAGCGGTGCGTCCGCGGCGTCGTCGCCTCGGCGAGCAGCCCCATGGCGGCCTCCAGCCCGTTGCACACCGCGATGGCGTGGACGGTGCCGAGGTGGTTCTCGACCGCCTTCCGCTTCGGGACGACGAGCTCGGCGTGGTGCGGGCGGACGTCGCGGACCCGGGGTCGCACCGTGCGGAAGTACGGCGCCTTGCGGGCGAAGAGGACCGAGAAGACGCGGCGGCCGGCCGGGAGGGCGGCCAGGCGGTCGTACAGGGCGGCGGTGTCCGTCATGACACCGAGGTTACCGGCTGGTAGGTCGGGTGTCGCTAGCGTGGGCGGATGCCTTCCCATCCCCTCCCGGGCCAGCCCGGCTTCGTCCGGCCCGCACCACGAGAGCGCCCGCACCTCACCCGGCGGGCGGTCCGGGTCCTGCTCCTCGACGAGCAGGGCCGGATCCTCCTCATCCAGGACTCCGACCTCGGTCTCGACCCCGTGACGCACTGGTGGAACACCCCCGGCGGCGGGGTCGACCCGGGCGAGAGCGATGCGGCGGCCGCGGTTCGCGAGCTCCTCGAGGAGACCGGGCTGCGCGTCACGGAGGCCGACCTCGACGGACCCCTGCTCACCCGCACCGTCGTCCACGGCTGGAGCGACAAGGTCGTCGAGCAGTCGGAGGTGTTCTACCGGGTGAGGGTCCCCGCCTTCGAGGTCGACGTCTCCGGCCACACCGAGGAGGAGCAGCTGACCGTCGCGGACATCCGCTGGTGGGACCTCGACGCCCTCGAGGCGACCGGCGACACCATCTGGCCGGCGGACCTGCGCTCGATGCTCACCCTGGCCGACACCCCGGACCGGTGGCGGGACGGCCCGCACACCGGGGAGCCCGTGGAGGAGTCGACCGTCCCGGTGTGATGCCCTCAGGCGGAGGTGAGCCGGGCCCGGCGTCGGGCACTGAGCCGCGAGCCGACGAGGACCGAGGCCCCGACCGCCACGAGCGTCGCGCAGACGACGTAGACGCCGCCGTACCCCAGGGTCGTGACGCCGCCGAAGGCGATGACCGGGCCGGCGACGATGGCCCCGACGCGGCTCGTGTTCATGAAGAGCGCGGACGCCAGGCCGGGACGACCGACGACGTCCTGGAAGATCGTCAGCCCGACCCCCGTCATCGTCGCGATGAACACGGCGTTGAGCAGCTGCCCGGCGACCAGGACGACCGGCCCGGCCAGCGTGAGCATGAGCACGTAGTAGGCGAAGCCCGCGACGCTGCCGACCGCGACGAGCCGGCGCGAGCCGAAGCGCACGGTGAGGCGGCCGAGCCCCAGGAGGATCGGGATCTCCAGGGCGGCGCAGGTGCCGAGCGCCACCCCGCTCCAGACGATGTCGAGCCCCAGACCCTCCGTCACGAAGAGCGGCAGGACGGCGACCGAGGCGTTGAGCGCTGCCCCGAGGGCGACGAACGTCCCGAGGAGGACGAGGACCTCCGGGCGGCGCAGCGCGACACCCATCCGGTCCCCCGTCGGGGCCGGCGCGGAGGCGTGGCGCGAGCGGGCGTGGGAGGCCATGAGCAGCCGGGTGAGCCCGAGCCCGACGACACCCATCCCCGCGACCGCCCACAGCACGGAACGGTTGCCGAGGAACCCGATGAGGAAGGCCGCCAGCGGGGGGCCCCCGACCCAGGCGAGGGAGAACACCGCCCGCGTGCGCATGATCTGCGCCGGGCTGTCGCCGGTGTGCCGCTGGTAGGCGAAGATCAGCCCGATGGCGACACCCGCCGGCCCGCCGAGGGCGACGAGCGCGAGCACCGCGAGCGGCAGGGTGGTCGAGAGGGCCAGCGCCGTGACCAGCGCGATGGTGAACCCGCCGCACCACAGCAGCGGCCGGAGGTAGTCGCCACGCCGGTCCGCGTGGGTGGGCACGACGAGGGTCGAGACGAACCCGCTGACGTTGTAGGCGGTGAGCGCCAGACCGACCTCGGCCGCCGACGCCCCGTAGAGCGAGACGAGGATGATGCCGATCGCCGGGTTGAGGAACGCGAACTGGGTCCCCCAGAGCAGCGCCGAGGCGGGGATGAGGATGCGGCGGCTGCGCACCCCGGGCTCGCGGGCGCCGGTTCCGCCCGGCGGCACGAGCTCGGCGTGGGCCGCGGTCACTTCTTCGTGGCCTGCGCGCCGGCTCCGTCGGAGGTGAGCGCGGCGATGAAGGCCTCCGGCGGCACCTCGACCGAGCCGATGTTCTTCATCCGCTTCTTGCCGGCCTTCTGCTTCTCGAGCAGCTTGCGCTTGCGGCTGATGTCACCGCCGTAGCACTTGGCCAGGACGTCCTTGCGGATGGCGCGGATGTTCTCGCGCGCGATGACCCGGGCGCCGACGGCGGCCTGGATCGGCACCTCGAACTGCTGGCGCGGGATGAGCTCCTTGAGCTTGCCGGCCATCATCACGCCGTACCCGTAGGCCTTGTCCTTGTGGACGATCGCCGAGAACGCGTCGACCGTCTCGCCCTGGAGCAGGATGTCGACCTTCACGAGGTCGGCGGCCTGGTCACCGTCGGGTTCGTAGTCGAGCGAGGCGTACCCGCGGGTGCGCGACTTCAGCTGGTCGAAGAAGTCGAAGACGACCTCGGCGAGCGGCAGCGTGTAGCGCATCTCGACGCGGTCCTCGGACAGGTAGTCCATCCCGAGCAGCGTGCCGCGCTTGCCCTGGCAGAGCTCCATGATCGCGCCGATGAACTCGCTCGGCGCGAGGATCGTCGTGCGCACCTTGGGCTCGCGGACCTCGGCGACCTTGCCGCCGGGGAACTCGCTCGGGTTCGTCACGAGGATCTCGGTGCCGTCGTCCATCGTCACGTCGTAGACGACGTTCGGCTGGGTGGAGATCAGCTCGAGGTCGAACTCGCGCTCGAGACGCTCGCGGACGATCTCGAGGTGCAGCAGGCCGAGGAAGCCGCAGCGGAAGCCGAACCCGAGGGCCACCGAGGTCTCGGGCTCGTAGACGAGCGCGGCGTCGTTGAGCTTGAGCTTGTCGAGGGCCTCGCGCAGGTCGGGGTAGTCGGAGCCGTCGAGCGGGAACAGCCCCGAGAACACCATCGGCTTGGGGTCGCGGTAGCCGCCGAGCGCGTCCGTGGCGGGCTTGGCCGCGTTCGTGACCGTGTCGCCGACCTTGGACTGGCGCACGTCCTTGACGCCGGTGATGAGGTAGCCGACCTCACCGACGCCGAGACCCTTGCTGGGCATCGGTTCCGGGCTGATGACGCCGATCTCGAGCAGCTCGTGGTGCGCCTTGGTCGACATCATCACGATGCGCTCGCGCGGGTTGAGGTTGCCGTCGATGACGCGCACGTAGGTGACGACGCCGCGGTAGGTGTCGTAGACGGAGTCGAAGATCATCGCGCGCGCCGGGGCGTCGGCGTCGCCGGTGGGCGACGGGACCTGGGCGACGATCGAGTCCAGGAGCGGCTCGACGCCCACGCCGGTCTTGCCGGACACGCGGAAGCAGTCCTCGGGCTCGCAGCCGATGAGGCCCGCGAGCTCCTCGGCGTACTTGTCGGGCTGCGCCGCCGGGAGGTCGATCTTGTTGAGCACCGGGATGATCGTGAGGTCGTTCTCCATCGCGAGGTAGAGGTTCGCGAGGGTCTGGGCCTCGATGCCCTGCGCGGCGTCGACGAGGAGCACGGCGCCCTCGCACGCGGCGAGGCTGCGGGAGACCTCGTAGGTGAAGTCGACGTGGCCCGGGGTGTCGATCATGTTGAGGACGTGGCTCGCGCCGTCGACCTCCCACGGCATGCGGACGGCCTGGCTCTTGATCGTGATGCCGCGCTCGCGCTCGATGTCCATCCGGTCGAGGTACTGCGCGCGCATCGCCCGGTCGTCGACGACACCGGTGATCTGGAGCATCCGGTCGGCGAGCGTGGACTTGCCGTGGTCGATGTGGGCGATGATGCAGAAGTTGCGGATCGCCTCCGGCGGCGTCGCGTGCGGCTGCAGCACGGTGCTGGCGCGAGGTGACACGGGTGGGGAGTTCCTCGGGGATCGGGGCGGTCAGGACACTCCCCCCAGTCTCCCACGTCGGGCGCGCGTCCCCGAACGCCCGGCTCGCCCGGCGGAAACCGGGCTGCCCGGTGCGGCTGTCCGTGGCACCGTGGCCCGATGACGAGCACCGTGCCCGAGGTCGACTACCTCACGACGAGCCGCCGGCCGCGTTTCGAGAGCCTCCCCCACGCGGTCCGGGTCGCGGTCGGGGCCGTCGCGGGGTCGCGCGTCCGGGTGGCCGCGCCCCCGGTCGGGTCCGGCTTCGGCGGCGCCTTCGCCGGGCTGCTCGAGCTCGATGACGGTCGTCGCGTGTTCGCCAAGGCCGCCGGGCCCACGACGCCCCACATCCAGCGGGCGCTGGCCCGCGAGGCCTCCCTCCTGCCCGTCCTGCGGGGGCTCGGGTGCGCCTCCCGGCTCGTCGGCAGCGTCGACGTCGAGGCCGGCGGCCTCTGGCGCATCCTCGCCCTCGAGGCGATCCCGGGCACCCAGCCCGGAGGTCCGTGGACCGTGGAGGACGCGGATGCCGCCCACGCCGCGTGCCTGGAGATCGCGTCGGCACCGGCGGAGGTGGTCGCCGCGCTCGGGCTCGGGACCGCCGCCGACGACCTGGTGGGCGAGGTCGACGCCGTCCCGACCCTGGAGGGGCTGGCCTCCGGCGGCCGGGCCTGGCCCGCCGGGCACGTGGTCCCCGACGAGGACGCGGCCTCCGAGCTGGCCGGGCTCGCGGCCGGCGTGCTCGACGCCGTCCGGGGCGACGCGCTCGTGCACCTCGACGTCCGGCCCGACAACCTCGTCCGCGAGCCCTCCGGCCGGATGCGGGTCGTCGACTGGAACCAGGCGGTCGTGGGTGCGCCCTGGGTCGACCTCGTCTCGCTGTGGCCCCTCATGCACCACCACGGGGTCGACGTCGCGCGGTTCGCGACCTCTCCCCTGCTCTCCGGCGCCGCTGACGACGACGTCGACGCCTTCCTCGCGTTCATGGTCGGGTTCATGCTCGAGGACGTCGACGAACCACCGCCGCCGGGCTGCACCCCCGCGCTCCGGGCGCACGCGCTCTTCTACTCCGACACCACCCTGCGGCTGCTCGCGGCGCGTCGCGGATGGGCACTCGACGGCTGACGACGTTCGGCGGATCTCGTTCTCCTATCGGAGAACTCGCGCTGATTGGTCGGACCGATCCCTTGTCTGTCGTACGCATGTTCGATACGATGGGGCATGGCCAGGGGGACCCTCACACTCGCGGAGCGACGCTCTCGCCTCGAGGCCGCGCGGGAGGCCCTGACCGGGTTCGGTGAGGTGCTGGCGACCGCGTCGGGTCCGGAGCTCGGCGAGCTGATGGGGTTGGCCGACGAGGTCGCGGCGGGGGCGTCCGCGGTGCGGGTCGCGGTGGCCGTGGAGGCGGTGCGGCGGGGTGAGTGCGCCGGTGGCGAGGCTCACGGATGGGTGCGTGAGCACGCGCCGTCGCTGCGGCAGGGCGGTGCGGCGTCGGTGGCGAGGCTCGCGGTCGACGTCGCGGGCACGCGGTCCGGGCTGGGGGTCGTGGCGCCGCACCCGGAGTCACCGGTCGGGATCGTCTGGTCCACCGTGGCGTCCGGGTCGCTCGATGCCTCGACGGCGACGTCGGTGCTGCGGGAAGTGGCCCGGGTGGAGCCGTTGCTGCGCGAGGAGGCAGTGCCGACCGTCACGACCGCGCTGGTCGACCTCGCGCGTGAGTGGGGTCCCTCCGTGATGCGGCGGTTGCGGCCACGGCTGCTGGCCGACCACGGCCACCACGGTGCCCTCGACGACCTCCAGGGCAGGCTGGCCGCGGCGGCGCGGTTGTCGATGCCGCACGTGGAGTCCGCGGACCTGACCGAGTACCAGCTGTGGATGACCCCCGAACAGGCCGCCATCCTCGAAGCCGCGATCGGGCCGCTGTCCGCGCCCGCCCCCGCCGAGGACACGGGAGAGAAGGACCTGCGCCCCGCCGGGCAGCGCCGCGTCGAGGCGTTGGCCCAGGTGTGCCGTGCCTCCAGCGCCTCGAGCGCTGCGACCGACACCGCGTCGGCAGCCACCCTGCACGTCACCATCCCGCTGGCCGACCTCACGGCGTCCACGGGTGCCGGGGAGGTCCTCGGCTCGGTCGCCACCGGCACCCTGCTGGCGCCCGAGTCCGTCCGCCGGCTGTCGTGTGACGCCGCGCTCGTCCCGCACGTCCTCGGCACCCGGAGCGAACCCCTCACCGTGGGGCGGGTCGCCCGGCTGTTCACCCGCGCCCAACGCCGCCACCTCTGGCTCCGCGACCGCGCCTGCACCTGGCCCGGCTGCACCGCCCCGGCCGCCTGGGCCGAGGCCCACCACGTCCGGCACTGGGCCGACGGCGGCCCCACCGACATCTCGAACGCCGCGCTGCTCTGCGCACGCCACCACGCCACCGTCCACCGCCGACGGCTCACCGCCACCATCCGCACCACCCCCGACGACCACGGCCGGTATGTCGTCTGGGACCTCACCAACGGCTCCTACGAGCGAGCCCTCGAGGAATCGCCCCCACCAACACCCCCACCGGACAACGGCGACGACCCCGACCCCTGGCGGGCCGCCCGCACCGTCCCCGCCGCCTGACACCCACCCCGCGTCCCACCGCCCAGCGAGGGCTCCTCCGACCCCACCCGGTCGAGTCGCGGCCACCCTCCGGCGCGCGCCGGTCAGGTCAGCTGCGAGATCTCGAAGAGGTGACCGTCCGGGTCCCGGAAGAACGCCCGGACCTCACCCCCACGATCCACGGGTGGGGCCAGGAACTGGGCGCCCCGTCCACTGAGCAGCTCGTGGGTCCGTCGACAGTCGTCGACACGGAAGATGATCTGGCCGCTGACCACGGCACTCCACTCGAACGGCTGGGCGTGTCGACAGGCACCCGCGGCTCAGTAGGGTCGCCCCATGCGGTGGCAACGGATCCTCCGGCCCCTCGTCGACACTGCCGTGCGGGAGGTCGCCCGCGCCGCCAGGCGCGCGACCCCGACACGCGGCTCGGGCGGAGCGACCCCTGGCTCCGGCGCGGACTACCCCGGTGACTACACGGGCCCCCTCGACCTGGTCTATGCACCGCACCCCGACGGGCGCCCCGACCCCGGGGAGGTCGTGTGGACGTGGGTCCCCTACGAGGAGGACCACCGCCAGGGCAAGGACCGCCCCGTGCTCCTCGTCGGCCGGGACGACCCGTGGCTGCTCGCGCTCCAGCTGACCAGCCAGGACCACGACCGCGACGAGGAGCAGGAACGCCGCGCCGGCCGTCTCTGGGTCGACATCGGGTCCGGGGCCTGGGACTCCCGCGGCCGCCCGAGCGAGGTGCGGGTCAACCGGGTCATCCGGGTCGACCCCGACGCCGTGCGCCGCGAGGGGGCCGTGCTCGCCAGGGACCGCTTCGACGAGGTGGCCGCCGCCGTACGCGCTGCGGGCTGAGCCGCACGGCCCCCGGACGCACGAGGGCCCGTCACCGAGTCGGTGACGGGCCCTCGTGCGGAGGCGGCTCGGCTCAGAGCTGAGCGGCCTTCTTGGCCATCGCGGACTTCTTGTTCGCGGCCTGGTTCTTGTGGATGACGCCCTTGCTCACGGCCTTGTCGAGCCGGGTCGAGGCAGCCTGGAGGGCCTTCTTCGCCTCGTCGGCGTCACCGGTGGCCGCAGCCTCGCGGAACCGGCGGATCGCCGTCTTGTACTCGGACTTCACCGCGCGGTTGCGCTCGGTGGCGCGCCGGTTGGTCTTGATGCGCTTGAGCTGGGACTTGATGTTCGCCACTGTGTTCGTGCCTTCGGTCGGGATCGGGTTGCCGTAGAGGGCGGCAGTCGCGAGTCGGGACCGGGCGTGGGGCACCCGTGGTTGACTCGCGCTGGATGGTTCTCGTGCGCCCGCGACCACACGCGCACGCAGTCGACAAAGGTACCAGCGGCGCGGTGACGCGCCAAAACGGTCGCCGGCGGTCGCCGGGCACCCGGCCGGTCAGTCGTCGCGGTTCCGCGAGTGCTGGCCGGTGATGGTGAGGACCACCCGCTCGACCGCGTACACCGGGTCGCGGCCGCCGCCCTTGACCTCGGCATCCGCGGCGGCGAGCGCCTGGAGGCAGGTGGCGAGTCCCTCGGCGGTCCAGCCCGAGAGCGCCCGGCGGGCCCGGTCGACCTGCCACGGGGCCATCCCGACGTCCCGCGCGATGTCCGCGGAGCGTCCCCGCCCGGCCGACCCGACCTTGATGAGCTGGCGCACCTGCTGCGCGAGGACGGCGACGATCGGCACGGGGTCGACGCCGACCGCGATGGCGTGACGCAGCAGTCGCAGGGCCTCCCCGGCGTCACCGGCGAGCGCCGCGTCGGCGACCCGGAAGCCCGTCGCCTCGACCTTGCCCCCGTGGTACGTGAGCACGACCTGCTCGTCGATGACACCCGTCGTGTCGTCGACGAGCTGCTGGCAGGCGGCCGCGAGCTCGCGAACGTCCTTCCCGACCGCCTCGACGAGGGCGTGCACCGCCTCCGCGGTGGCCTTGCGACGGGCCCGGCGGAACTCGTGCGCCGCGAACTCCGTCTTGTCGCGGTCGGTCTTGACGGCGGGGGCGTCGAGCACGCGGGCGCCGCTCCCGCGCAGCGCGTCGAGGACCCGCTTCCCCCGCTGCCCGCTCTTGTGGAGGACGACGAGCGTGAGCTCGGGCTCCGGGGTGTCGGTGATCGTCGCGAGCAGGTCGGCCTGGAGGTCCTCCCCCGCCTCGTCGAGGTCGTGGACGACGAGGCACTTCGCACCGCCGAAGAGCGAGGGGCTGCTGTGCATCACGAGCTCACCGGGCTCGTAGGCCGCCGCGTACACCCGGATCACCTCGAGGTCCGGTTGCGCGACCCGCAGCTCGTCGAGGATCTGCGCCAGGGCTCGCTCCGCGAGGAGGCTCTCCGGGCCGGAGACCAGGACGTACGGCGGCACGCGGTGCGCGACGGCGACGACGTCCTCGGTCATGGCTGTCACTCTGCCACGAGGCCCCGACGTCGCCCGCACCCGTCGGCGCGAGGGCGCCGGCCGGTCTCCTAGCATCGTCCGGTGCTCATCGCCCCTCCCCAGGACCTCTCCCGGCACCGGCGCATCGTCATCCTCGGCGTCACGGGGTCGGGCAAGTCGTCGCTGGCGGTCCGGCTGGCCGTCGCCGGTGGGATGCCGTACGTCGCGGTCGACGACCTCATGTGGCGCCCGGGGTGGGTCCAGCTCGACGCGGACGCCCAGGTCGCGGCGGTCCGCGGCCACGTCGACGGCCCCGCGTGGGTCCTGGACTCCGTGTGGTCGGCGACGCGCGACGTCGTCCTGCCGCGCACCGACCTCGTCGTCGCCCTGGACTACCCCCGGCGGGTGAGCCTGGGACGCCTGCTGGGCCGCACGGCGCACCGCCTGCGCACCCGTGAGGAGGTCTGCGGGGGCAACACCGAGTCGTGGCGCCAGGCGCTCTCCCGCGACTCGATCATCGCGTGGCACGTCCGGTCCTTCCACCGCAAGCACGAGCAGATCGAGCGGATGTGCGCCGCCCCCGACGGCCCGCCGGTGGCCCGGTTCACCGACCCCCGCGCGACGGACGCCTGGCTGCGCCGCCTCGAGCACGCCGCCGCGGCCTGACCCGTCGACCCGCGACGCGCGGCTCAGTCGAAGGTGAGCGTGGGCCCGCGACCGGCCTCGAGGCCCAGCCCGGCCAGCCGCGCCTCGAGGACCTCCGGCGCCAGCTCCATCGACTCCGCGAGCTCCTCGAGGGAGAGCCCGAGCTCGGCGCCGTCGCGCAGCTCCTCGTCCTCCTGGGTCGTCCAGGCGTGCCCCTGGGTGACGGCCGTGCGGGAGGACTCCGGCGGCGGGGGCGCCTCGGCCACCGGCCGCTCGGCCTCGGCGAGGGGGGCCACGGGGGCCACCGCGGCCATCGAGGTCCCGGCGACGGCCCCGGTGAGCCCGCGCAGCGCCGGTTCGGCGACCGGGAGCGGTGGCGCCGCGGTCTCGTCGAGCCGAGCCAGCGCCGCGAGGACCATCGCCCGGTCCGCGGTCGGCCAGAACGGTGGCAGCGAGCGCTGGAGGAACCCGGCGTAGCGCGCGCTCATCATCCGGGAGTCGAGGAACGCCACGACGCCGCGGTCGTCGCCGCGACGGATGAGCCGGCCGGCGCCCTGCGCGAGCCGCAGCGCGGCGTGGGTGGCCGAGACCGCCATGAAGCCGTTGCCGCCCATCCGGGCGATGGCCTGCGAGCGGGCCGACGCCAGCGGGTCGTCGGGCCGGGGGAACGGGATGCGGTCGATGAGGACGAGCTGGCACGACGACCCGGGCACGTCGACGCCCTGCCACAGCGAGAGCGTCCCGAACAGGCAGGTGCGGGGGTCCTTGGCGAACTCGCGCACGAGCGTGGCGATCTGGTCCTCGCCCTGGCAGAGGACGACGATGTCGGTGTCCTCCAAGCGGGTCCGCATCTCCTCGGTGGCCTCCCGCGCGGCCCGCATCGAGGAGAACAGCCCGAGGGTGCGGCCCCCGGCGGCGCGCACCAGCGCCTCGATCTCGTCGAGCGTCTGCGGCGCCGTGCCGTCACGGCCCGGTGGCGGCAGGTGCTTGGCAACGTAGGCGATGCCCTGCTTCGGGTAGTCGAACGGGCTGCCGACGTCGAGCCCCCGCCAGGGCGGCGCCCCCTCGCCGCGGAGCCCGATCGTCCCCGCGACCGCGTCGAAGGAACCTCCGAGCTCGAGGGTGGCGGAGGTGATGACGACCGTGCGCTCGTCGAACACCTTGTCGCGCACGAGCATCGCGACGCTCATCGGCGCCACCCGCAGCACCGGTCCGCGACGCGGGTCCTTGGCGAGCCACACGACGTCGAGCTCACGCTCCTCGAGCATCCGGGCCGCGGTGTCGAAGAGGTCCTCGACGGCCGCCCGCGCGACCTGGCGCGCGGCGTCGGCCTCCTCCCCCTGCTGGGGCTTCAGCTCGGTCTGCGCGGCGCGGGCGACGTCGCGGATGCGGCCGAGCGCCACCGCGAGCGCGTCGGGGACTCCGGTGAGCCGGCCCTCGGGCATCGGCTCGAGGACGGACTCGAGCAGCGTCGCGGCGTCGTCGAGCGCCTCGGCGGCGTCCGCCTGCCGCCCGGCGCGCTTGGACGCGGCACGCACCGTCCCGGGAGTCAGCTCGTCGGTGATCGTCGAGGTGACGCGGTCGACGAGCTCGTGGCCCTCGTCGACGACGAGCACGTCGTGCTCCGGGAGCATCTGCCGCCCCTCGAAGGCGTCGATCGCCATGAACGAGTGGTTGGTGACGACGACGTCGACGTCGCGGGCGGCCTCGCGCGAGCGCTCGACGAAGCACTCGGCGACCATCGGGCACCGGGAGCCGAGGCACTCCTCCGCGCTGACCGACACCTGCCGCCACGCGCGCTCGGAGACGCCGGGCACGAGCTCGTCGCGGTCGCCGGACTCGGTGGCCTCGGCCCACTCGCGGAGCCGGACGACCTCCTGCCCGAGCCGGGACGCGGCGCGGTCGACCTCACCGACCGACATGAGGGTGTCGGCGTCGTCGTCGGGGAAGCCGCCCTCGAGCTTGTGGAGGCACACGTAGTTGCGGCGTCCCTTGACGAGCGCGTACGTGGGCCGGCGACCGAGGACCGGCTCGAGGGCCTCCGCGAGGCGGGGCATGTCCCGGTCGACGATCTGGGCCTGGAGGGCGAGGGTCGCCGTGGCGACGATGGCGGTGCGCCCGGTGTCGACGGCGTGCTGCACCGCGGGGACGAGGTACGCGAGGGACTTGCCGGTGCCCGTCCCGGCCTGGACGAGCAGGTGCTCACCGCTGTCGACGGCGTCGGCCACGGCGTGCGCCATCTCGACCTGACCGGGGCGTTCGGTGCCGCCGACCCCCGTCACCGCGGCGTGGAGCAGGTCGTCGAGTGAAGGCACCCGTGCAGCCTAGGCGGTGCCGCACGGCCACGCCGCGCCCGTCCCCAGGGCCACTCGGCCGGCACCGGTGTTGCGTATCGCGCCCGGTGTTGCGCGCCACGCACCGCGATCTCTTGTCCCTGCGCGCGCCGGAGTGCCACGATGGCCGGTGTGACCACGAGTGCGCAGCCCCGGCCCGTCCCGCCCGACCTCGAGATCGCCGAGGCCGCCGAGATCACGCCCGTCGTCGACCTCGCCCGCGAGCGCCTGGGCATCGAGCCGGACGCCCTCATCCCCTACGGCCACACCAAGGCCAAGCTCACCCTGGAGTTCGTCCGCAGCCTCGCCGACCGCCCCGAGGGACGGCTCGTGCTCGTGACCGCCATCTCCCCCACGCCGGCGGGCGAGGGCAAGACGACGACCTCCGTCGGTCTCGCCGACGCCCTCTCCTCGCTCGGCGAGAACGCGATCGTGGCGCTGCGCGAGCCGTCGATGGGTCCGGTCTTCGGCATCAAGGGCGGTGCCGCCGGCGGCGGCTACGCCCAGGTCGTGCCGATGGCCGACATCAACCTCAACTTCACCGGCGACTTCGCGGCCATCGCGGCGGCCAACAACCTGCTCTCGGCGGTCCTCGACAACCACCTCCACCACGGCAACGCGCTCGGCATCGACCCCCGCACCATCACCTGGAAGCGCGTCGTCGACCTCAACGACCGCGCGCTGCGGGACGTGGTCGTCGGGCTCGGCGGGGTGACGAACGGCGTACCCCGCGAGGACGGCTTCGACATCGTCGTCGCCTCCGAGGTGATGGCGATCCTCTGCCTCGCCACCTCGATCTCGGACCTGCGCGAGCGGCTCGGGAGCATCGTCGTGGGGTACACCCGCGACAAGCAGCCGGTGCGCGCCCGCGACCTCAAGGTCCACGGTGCGATGACGGTCATCCTCCGGGATGCGCTGGCCCCCAACCTCGTCCAGACCCTCGAGCACACGCCCGCGATGATCCACGGCGGCCCCTTCGCGAACATCGCGCACGGGTGCAACTCGGTGATGGCCACCCGCACCGCCCTCAAGCTGGCCGACTACGTCGTCACCGAGGCCGGCTTCGGGGCCGACCTCGGGGCCGAGAAGTTCGTCGACATCAAGTGCCGCACCTCCGGGCTGCGCCCCTCCGCCGTCGTCGTCGTCGCCACCGTCCGGGCGCTGAAGTACCACGGCGGCGTGGCCGTGGCCGACCTCAGCGCGGAGTCCGTCGAGGCCGTCACGGCCGGGATGGCCAACCTCCGGCGGCACCTGCGCAACGTCCGCGACGTCTTCGGCCTGCCGGCGGTCGTCGCGCTCAACCGCTTCCCGGGCGACACCGATGCCGAGGTCTCCGAGGTGCTGCGGCTCGTCGCCGACGAGGGCTTCTCGGCGTACGAGGCCACGCACTACGCGGACGGCGGCGCCGGTGCGACCGACCTCGCCCGCGGTGTCCTCGAGGCGATCGAGGGCTCCACCGGCGAGATGCAGCTGGTCTACCCCGACGACCTGACCCTCGCGGAGAAGGCCGACGCGGTCGCGACGCGGGTCTACGGGGCGACGGGGGTCACCTTCGAGCCGAAGGCGGCCCGGCGGCTCGCGGCCATCGAGGCCGAGGGCTACGGCCACCTCCCGGTCTGCATGGCCAAGACGCAGAGCTCGTTCTCGACCGACCCGACGCTGCGCGGTGCGCCCGAGGGCCACACGGTGAGCGTGCGCGAGGTGCGGCTCGCCGCCGGCGCCGGCTTCGTGGTCATGGTGACCGGCGACATCATGACCATGCCGGGGTTGCCGAAGGTGCCCGCGAGCGAGCGGATCGACGTCGACGAGGACGGGAACATCGTCGGGCTCAGCTGAGGCCGGTCAGGGCCGGCCGTCGGAAACCATCGGCCGCTCGTCGAGCCGCCGGGCCATGACGACGGTGTCGCGGTCGTCGCCCGCGGCCACCCGGATGGAGCCCGGTACCCGTCCCACCTCGGCGTAGCCCGACCGCTCGTAGAACCCGACGAGCCCGAGCCCGCTGCGCACCTCGAGCCGGGCCACCTCGACGCCCTCCTCGCGTGCGGTGCGGTGCATCGCGGCGAGGAGCAGGCGCCCGAGGTTGCGACCGCGCCGGGCCGGGTCGGTCATCACCCGGTAGGCGGTGCGCGTGTGGGCGAAGAGGGAGCCGGTGGCACGCACCCACAGGCCGAGGGCGAGGACGGCGTCGTCCGGAGCGCGCAACAGCACGGCGGTGGCCTCCCCCGCCCCGAGCTGCTCCTCGTGGAGGGCGAGCGCGGCGGCGACGTCCGCGCGCGCGGCGCCGGGGAGGAAGCCGACCGCTCCCCCGTCGTCGTTGACGGCGCACCACAGGTCCAGGACCCGCTCCCGGGTGGCGCCGTCGAGGGGAGCGCGCCACACCTCGACCCGCGGGGAGACCAGGACCACCGAGGCCGCGAGATCGGGTGGGTCCGCGGCCCGGGCCCGCTCGACGGCACCCTCGGGGACCCCCGGGAGGACCGCGCCCTCCTCGGCCGCACCGGCGAGGGTCAGCCCGGCCCGCTCCGCGGTGCGGATGGACGCGAGGTGGCCGGGTCGGGCCGTCGCGGTGAGCGGCAGCGCCGGGCCGTGCTCGACGACGTCGGCGGCGACGGCACGGGCCAGCTCGGGGCCGAGCCCGCTGCCGTGCCGGCTCACGTCGAGGCGGTAGTAGAGGTTGAGGTGCCCCCCGGAGCCCCCGTGGATCGCACCGGCGACGCCCACCGCCTCGCCGGTGCCGACCTCCTCGACCACGCCGTAGCCGAAGCCGTGCTCGTCCCAGTGCGCGAGCGCCCGGGCGAACATCCGCTCCGCCCCCGCGTCGTCGGACCGTGCCCACGGCGCGTGCGGGTACTGGGCCGGGTCGGTGTGCAGCCGCACCCAGAGCGGGCGGTCGGCCTCGGTGAGGCGGCGCAGGCGGGTCCGGCGGGTGGTCAGTGGTGCGCTCACGAGGCCGAGACTAGGAGCCGCCACCGACGCCCGGGCCGCGGTGGTCAGACCGCGTACGCGGAGAGGTCCTCGGCGAGCTCGGCACCGACCCGTGCGGTGAGCCGGGTCCCCTCGGCGACGTGCTCGCTCGCGAGCACCTCCCCGGTCTCGTGGACGCGGCTCACGAGGTCGCCGCGCCCGTAGGGGACGAGCACCTCGACGTCGACGTCCGGCTGCGGCAGCTCGTCGGCGACGAGCGCCCGCAGCTCGTCGAGGCCGGCGCCGGTGCGGGCCGACACGACGACGACGTGCTTCTCGTGCCGTCGCAGCCGGTCGAGCACCTCCGGGTCGGCGATGTCCGCCTTGTTGACGACGATGACCTCCTTGACGTCGGTGGCGTCGACGTCGGCGAGGACGGAACGCACCGCGGAGATCTGGCCCTCGGGGTCGGCGTGCGAGCCGTCGACGACGTGGAGCAGCAGGTCGGCGTCCGCGACCTCCTCGAGGGTGGACCGGAACGCCTCGACGAGCTGGTGCGGCAGCTGCCGGACGAACCCGACGGTGTCGGCCAGCGTGTAGAGCCGGCCGTCCGGGGTCTCGGCGCGGCGCACCGTGGGGTCGAGGGTGGCGAAGAGCTGGTTCTCGACGAGCACGCCCGCACCGGTGAGCCGGTTGAGCAGGCTCGACTTGCCCGCGTTCGTGTACCCGGCGATCGCGACGCTCGGGACCTGGTGCGCCGTGCGGCCACCACGCTTGGTGTCGCGGACCGTCTTCATGCCCTTGATCTCGCGGCGCAGCTTGGCCATCCGGGTGTTGATGCGGCGCCGGTCGAGCTCGATCTTGGTCTCACCCGGTCCGCGCGAGCCCATGCCCTGGCCGCCGGCGGCCTGGCCGCCGGCCTGCCGCGACATCGAGTCACCCCAGCCACGCAGGCGCGGCAGGAGGTACTGGAGCTGGGCCAGCTCGACCTGGGCCTTGCCCTCCCGGCTCTTCGCGTGCTGGGCGAAGATGTCGAGGATCAGGGCGGTGCGGTCGATGACCTTGACCTTGACGACGTCCTCGAGCGCGCGCCGCTGGCTGGGGGCCAGCTCGGTGTCGCAGATGACGGTGTCGGCGCCCTCGGCGATGACGATGTCGCGCAGCTCGGCGGCCTTGCCCTTCCCGAGGTAGGTGGCCGGGTCCGGGTTGGACCGGCGCTGCATCACGCCGGCGAGCACCTCGGAGCCGGCGGTCTCGGCGAGGGCGGCGAGCTCGTGCATGGAGTTCTCGGCGTCGAGGAGGGTCCCCTCGCACCAGACCGCGGCGAGGACGACCCGCTCGAGCCGTAGCTGGCGGTACTCGACCTCGGTGACGTCCTCGAGCTCGGTGGAGAGCCCGGAGACCCGGCGCAGCGCGGCCCGCTCCTCGCGGTCGTACTGGTCGCCGTCGTAGTCGGTGCGGTCCTCGACGAGCGGGGCGTCCTCGAGCACGAAGCCGCTGTCGTCGAGGGGCAGGTCGGCGAGCGCGTCGGCCTGCCCGGTGAGGGTCTGTCGTCCAGTCATGTTCTCCCTAGGGTCGCAGAGTCCAACGACGGGCGGCGACCGGTTTCTTCCGGCGGGCCGGGCTCGGCGGACCGACGGGAGGGACCGGCCCCGCTAGCCTTCCGTCCCGATGAGCGAGCAGGAGCACTACTTCACCGCCGAGCCGGCGAGCGCTGCCGACCGGCGGCCGCTGCGCGTGCGCCTGGCCGGGCGCACGGTCGAGGTCGAGGTGGCCGGGGGCGTCTTCTCCCCCGGGTCCGTCGACACGGGCACGGGCGTCCTGCTCGCGGAGGCGCCGCGCCCACCTGCCGACGGGACCTTCCTCGACCTCGGGTGCGGCTGGGGTCCCATCGCCCTGACGCTCGGGCTGCACTCCCCCGCGGCGACCGTCTACGCGGTGGACGTCAACGAGCGGGCACTCGACCTGTGCCGACGCAACGCGGCGACCCTCGGGCTGGAGCGGGTGCACGCGGTCACCGCGGGAGGGGTGCCGGACGACGTGCGGTTCGACGTCATCTGGTCCAACCCGCCGATCCGGGTCGGCAAGGCGGCCCTGCACGACCTGCTCGCCACCTGGCTGCCCCGGCTGGCCCCCGACGGGGTCGCGTACCTCGTCGTCCAGAAGAACCTCGGCTCGGACAGCCTCCAGCGCTGGGTCGCCGCCGAGCTCGGGCTGTCGTGCAGCCGGCTGACCTCCGTCAGGGGCTTCCGGGTCCTCGAGGTCCGCCACCCGGGCTGAACGTCAGCGGCCGTGCCCCCGACCGCGGTCGGGGCGGACGACCATCGCGGACCCGCCACCGCGACGCGTGGGTTCGGCGGCCGCCGTGTACCGGCCGTGGCCGAGGGACTGGATCGCCGTCGCGGCACCGATCTCGGCGGTCTGCGACAACCGGTGGCCGAGCGCGGCGAGCCCGGCACCCACGTCCCCCGTGGCGATCTCCGGCTCGGCCGACTCACTGGAGCCGTTGCGGCTCGACAGCCGCGGTGCCGCGACGGCGTCCCCGACGGCCAGCCCGCGCTCGTAGTGGCCGAGCAGGATCTGGGCGACGGTCGTGATGATCGTCGACCCGCCCGGGCTGCCGGCGACGAGGTCGAGCCGCCCGTGGTCGAGGACGATCGTCGGCGCCATCGAGGAGCGCGGGCGCTTGCTCGGCCCGGGGAGGTTCGGGTCCGGCACACCGGGGGTCAGCGGCGCGAAGTCGAAGTCGGTCAGCTCGTTGTTGAGGATGAAGCCCCAGCCCGGCACGGTGATCCCGGACCCGCCGGTCTGCTCGATCGTCGAGGTGTAGGAGACGGCGTTGCCCCAGCGGTCCACGACCGACAGGTGCGTCGTCGACATCCCCTCGTGAGGGAGGACCCCGGAGGGCGTGCCGCCCGCGCAGTCGGCGTAGTCGCCGTCCGGGCTGCCGAACGGCACCGGGCGGGCCATCGCGGCGGTCGCCGAGAAGAGGCAGCTGCGCTCGTCGGCGAAGCCCTGGGAGACGAGCTCGCCCACCGGGACGCCCGGCACGTCGCCGATGTAGCGGTTGCGGTCGGCGAACGCGGTCGAGGACGCCTCGGAGAAGCGGTGGAGGTACTGGACGTCGTCGACGCCGGAGGTGGGCGTGCCGGTCCGGGCGCCGTAGGCCTCGACGAGGTTGAGGATCTCGGCCACGGTGATGCCACCGCTGCTCGGCACGGGCATCCCGTAGACGTCGAGGCCGCGGTAGGTCGAGTGCACCGGGGCCTTGTCGAGCGCCCGGTACCGGGAGAGGTCACGGGCGGTCAGCTCGCCGGCGGGGACGGTGACGCCGGGCGCGGTGCTCGGCTCCCGGACCTCGGCGACGACGTCGCGGCCGAGCCGGCCGCGGTACAGGCTCTCGACGCCGTGGGTGCGGATCTCGCGGTAGGCACCCGCCATGTCGGGGTTGCGGAAGACCGAGCCGACCGCCGGGGCCTCGCCGCCGGGGAGGAAGACCCGGGCGGTCTCGGGGAACATCGCGAACCGGTCGGCGTTGGCGGCCGTCTGGTCGTGGAAGGTCTGGTCGACGACGAAGCCGTTGCGCGCGAGACGCTCGGCGGGCTTGAGGAGGTCCCCGAGCCGCCGGGTGCCCCATCGCTGCACCGCGCGCTGCCACGTGGCGGGGTTGCCCGGGACCCCCACGGACAGACCGGAGTTGACCGCTTTGCTGAACGGGAGTGGGGTACCGGTGTCGTCGAGGAACGCCGTCTCGTCGTAGGTGGCGGGTGCCGCCTCACGCCCGTCGATCGTGTCCACCCGGCGGGAGCGGGCGTCGTAGTGGACGAAGAACCCGCCTCCCCCGATGCCCGTCGAGAAGGGCTCGGTGACGCCGAGCGCGGCCGCCGCGGCGACGGCCGCGTCCGCGGCGTTCCCGCCGGCCCGCAGGACGTCGATGCCGACCTGGCTCGCGACCGGGTCGACACTCGCGACCGCCCCACCGGACCCCGTCATCACCGGGACCTTCGGGAGGTCGTGGCCCACGGGGGGCGGGCCGCCGTGCCCGGGCCTGCCGTGGTCGTCGCGGGCCGAGGCGCTCGGTGCGGCGGCGGTCAGTGCCGCGACGACGCCGAGGGCGACCCCGGTGGCCACGCGCCGGCGCGCGGTGCGGTGGGTGTGGACGGTGGCTGCGCTGCGAACGGTCCCCATCCCGGCACGGTAGACCCGCGGGCGCACCGTGTCGCGCCGGACGACGAGCGCCCGGGGGGCGGCCGATGGGCGCCGGCGGAGTCGGGTCAGTCGGGCAGGCCGTCGAGGGCCACGCTGCCGTCGGCGACGAGCACGGCGGGCCCGGCGAGCTCGACCCCGTGGTCGGCGAGCAGCCGCACGGTGAGCCGGCCGCCGGGGACGTCGACGACCCACGTGGAGCCGGTGTCGAGCGACCCCGCCCAGAAGCTCGTGGCGATGGCGGCCGCACAGGCGCCGGTCCCGCAGGAACGGGTCTCACCGACCCCCCGCTCGTGGACCCGCATCGCGACGTGGCCCGGGCCCATCGGCCGGACGAGCTCGACGTTCGTGCCGTGCGCCGGCTCGGGGCGGACGACGGGCGCCCGGGCCAGGTCGAGGACGTCGAGGTCGACCTCCTCGGGGAGCGCGACGACGGTGTGGGGGTTGCCGAGGTCGACCGACAGGGCCGAGTAGGGGTCGCCGTCGCCGACGTGCACGAGGGCGTCGAAGCCGTCGCGCTCCGCGGTGGAGGGGTCCGCCAGCCGCCACGGCCCGAGCGCCACCGACCAGCCGCCGTCCTCCGCACGGACGACCTTGGCCCCGGCCCGGGTGGCGATGACGAACTCGTCGGCGGTCTCGAGCCCCTCACGGCGCAGGTACTCGGCGAACACACGAGTTCCGTTGCCGCACATCTCGGCCGCCGACCCATCGGCGTTGCGGTAGTCCATGAACCAGCGCGCCTGCTCCGCCTGCGTGCGCACCGCCGGCTCCTCGGCGTGCTCGGTCGCGACGACGCGGATCACGCCGTCGCCGCCGATGCCGGCCCGCCGGTCGGCGAGCCGCGCGGCGCGGGCCGCGGACAGCCCGAGGGCACCGTCGAGGTCGGGCACGAGGACGAAGTCGTTCTCGGTCCCGTGCCCCTTCGTGAACGCGAGCCGGTCAGCCATGCGCCCCATCATCCCAGCCGTGGCGGGGACCACGCGCACGGGGCGTGGCCCGAACGGGCCATCCCGGTCGGGCCGCGAGGATGGCCCGGCTCGGCGATGTGGGCGAGCACCGGCCAGCAGCAGGGTTGACGACAGGCCCCCGCACCGGGCGGGGACGAACCAGAGGAGTCACCATGCCGTTCATCCAGGTCAAGGTCATCGAGGACGTCTTCACCCCCGACCAGAAGGGCCAGATCGTCCGCGAGCTCACCGACGCGCTGGTGCGCATCGAGGGCGAGGCGATGCGTCCGGTGACGTGGTGCGTCGTCGAGGAGGTGCGCTCCGGCGACTGGGGCATCGCCGGCAACACCCTGACGACCGCCGACGTCAAGGCGCTCGCCGCGGGGGTGCAGGTCTAGTGCCGGGGGCGGGGACGGGCCACCATCGTGGGATGAGCCCGTCCCCGTCCGGCCCGAGCACCCGCGCCTCGGTCTCCGCGGGTCGCGACGCCCTCGCGGCCGGGGACTGGGCCCGCGCCCGCGACCTGTTCGCCGCCCTCGTCGAGACCGAGGGGGCGAGCGCGTGGGAGGGCATCGCCGAGGCCACGTGGTGGCTCGACGACGGACCGGCCTGCGTCGGGGCGCGCGAGTCGGCCTACCGGCTGCACCGCGAGGCCGGTCGGCCGCGCGAGGCGGCGGCCGCCGCCACCGCCCTCGGGTACGACGCGGCCCTCTTCGGGCAGGGCACGTCGGTGGCGCTGGGGTGGCTGGGCCGGGCCCGCGCCCTCCTCGACGCGGAGGGGGCAGGGCTGCCGGAGCACGGGTGGCTCGCGGTCCGCGAGGCCGAGCTCGCCCTCCAGGTGACCCACCGTCCGGAGGTCGCCCTCGCGTCCGCCACGGAGGCCGTCGAGGTCGGCCGCTCCGTGGGGCACGCGGAGCTCGGGCTCGTCGGTCTGGGCCTGCTCGGGCTCGTCGACGTCACCCAGGGTCGCGTCGAGACCGGGATGGAGCGACTCGACACGGCGGTCGCGGGGGCGCTGGCCGGGGACGTCACCGACGTGATGTGGGTCGGCAAGCTGTGCTGCTGGCTCGTCGCGGCCTGCCAGCGGGCCCAGGACCTCCCCCGGGCCCTCGAGTGGTGCGCGAAGGTGGACGGGCTCTGCGCGGAACGCGACCTCGCCCCGCTCTTCACGGCGTGCCGGATCCAGTACGCGTCCATCCGCCTCGCGACCGGCCAGTGGATCGAGGCCGAGCGGGAGCTCGTCGCGGCGCTGGACCGCATGCGCGGGTCGCAGCGGGCCACCCGGGTCGACGCCGTGGTCCAGCTCGGCCACCTCCGGCGGCGCCAGGACCGCTTGGCCGAGGCCGAGGAGCTCTACGTCCAGGCCGGGTACGCGCCCCAGGCGATGGTCGGCCGGGCCCTCGTGCGACTGGCGCGCGGGGACGCCGCGGCCGCGTGGGCGCTGGCCGCCCCGGTCCTCGAGGACGTGCCGACCGCGGACCGGCTCGTGCGGTCCACGGTGCTGCTCCCCGTGGTCCGCTGCGCCGTGGCCGCCGGGCACCCGGAGGCCGCCGCGGCCGCCGCGGAGGAGCTGCGGTCGATCGCGGCCGACTCCGGGAACGAGGGGGTGCGGGGCGCCGCCGCCGTCGCGAACGCCCTCGTCGCAGGGGCGGCAGGGGCAGCGGCGCAGTGGCGGACCGCGGCGCGGTGCTTCCACCGCTCGGGCCTGTCCGTCGACGAGGCCGACGCCCGTGTCGAGCTGGCGCGGCTGCTGGTCGCCGACGAACCGACGGTGGCCGCGGACGAGCTGCGCTCCGCGGTGGCGGTGCTCGAGACCCTCGACGCGCCGGAGCGGCTGGCCTCCGCCCGAGCCCTGCTCGCGGGGGTGGCACCGGACGCCTCGGGCTCACCGCTCACGCCCCGCGAGGTCGAGGTGCTCCGGCTCGTCGCGGCCGGACGCAGCAACGCGCAGATCGCGGCGGACCTCGTCGTGAGCGAGCACACCGTCCACCGGCACGTGTCGAACATCCTCACCCGGCTCGAGGAGCCCACTCGGGGCGCGGCGGCGGCACGCGGGGTGCGGGACGGCCTCATCTAGCCGACGCGGCGTGCGACCTCGCCGAGGAGGCCGGGGTCGAGCGCGTCGACCCACTGGACGCGCGGGTCGGCACCGAACCACGACTCCTGCCGGCGGACGAGCCGTCGGGTCCGCAGCGCGGTGTCGGCCACGGCGTCCTCGACCGTCATCGTGCCGTCGATGACGGCGAGCGCCTGGGCATAGCCCACGGCCCGGCTCGCGGTGCGACCGTCCCGCAGCCCACGGTCGAGCAGGGCCCGGGTCTCCTCGACGAGCCCGGCGTCGAACATCGCCCGGGTGCGCCGCTCGATCCGCGCGTCGAGGGCCGGGCGGTCGAGGCGCAGGCCGAGGACCACCGTCGGACGCAGGTGCTCCCGCGTCGGCATCGTCGCGCTGAACGGTCGCCCGGTGAGCTCGACCACCTCGAGGGCGCGCACGATGCGGCGGGTGTTGTTCGGCTCGATGGCCGCTGCGGCGGTGGGGTCGACCCTGGCCAGCTCGGCGAACACGGCCGCGGTGCCGTCGGCCTCGGCCCACTCCTGGAGCCGGCGGCGGACGGCGGCGTCGGTGGGCGGGATGTCGAGCCGGTCCAGGACCGCCCGGACGTAGAGCCCCGACCCGCCGACGACGAGGGGCACCCGCCCCCGGTCGAGGACACCCTCGACGTCGAGCCGGGCGTGCCGCTGGTAGGCGGCGAGGCTGGCCTCCTCGGTGACGTCGAGGACGTCGAGCTGGTGGTGCGGGACTCCCCCGCGCTCCTGCGGCGTGAGCTTGGCCGTCCCGATGTCCATACCCCGGTAGAGCTGGGAGGCGTCGGCACCGACGACCTCACCGCCGAGCCGCTGCGCGAGCGCCACCGCGAGGTCGGACTTGCCGGTGGCCGTCGGCCCGACGACGGCGACGACGGCGCCGCGACCGCGCGACGCCCGCTCCTGCCGTGGCTCCATCGACGGGCTCAGTCGGAGCGCTCGTCGTCCGGGGTCTCGTCGTCGTGGCCGAACGGGTCGCGGTCCTCCCCCGGCATCCACGACAGGCCGGGGGTCCCCCACCCGTTGGCCTTGACCGCCTTCCTGGCCTTGCGGGCGTGCTTGCCCTGGAGCCGGTCGACGTAGAGGAAGCCGTTGAGGTGGTCGTACTCGTGCTGGAGCATCCGGGCGAACCAGCCGGTGGCCTCGTACCGCAGGTCCCGGCCGGCGATGTCCTGCCCGGTGAGCACCGCCTGGTCACCCCGGCGCAGCGGAAAGGCCTCGCCCGGGACCGACAGGCACCCCTCCGACTCCTCGTGCGGGTCGGGGTCGCCGGCCACCGGCTTCGCGGCGACGAGGTAGGGGTTGATGACGACGCCACGCGGCGGGATGCCGTCGTCGTTCGCGAGCTGCCAGGTGAAGATGCGCAGCCCGACCCCGATCTGCGGGGCGGCCAGCCCGACCCCGCGGGCGGCGTCCATCGTCTCGTACATGTCGGCGACGAGCTCGCGGACGGCGTCGTCGATGACCTCGACGGGCTCGGCGCGGCGGTGGAGCACGGGCTCTCCGGTGATGACGACGGGGCGGATGCTCATGGTCGGGGATTCTTCCAGACACCGCCGGGCCGCCAGACGGTGGGAAAGGGCTGGCGTGCCGCCCGGATCGGGTGTCCACTGGAGGTGCTCCCCCGGGAGCACGCCCACTGACGCCGAACGGAAGGAGGTCACCGCATGGGATTTCTCGACAGTGCCAAGGAGAAGCTCACCGAGCTGACCGACAAGCACCCCGACCAGGTCGAGTCGCTCAGCGACCAGGCCATCGAGCGGGGCGGCGACGCCGCCGACTCGATGACGGGTGGGAAGTACGCCGACCAGGTCGACCAGGCCCAGGCCAAGGCCGACCAGGCGATCGGCGAGCCGTGAGCTGACCCGAAGCCGCGAGGCCCTCGACCGGACACCGGTCGGGGGCCTCGTCCGTTCGGCCACGAAGGCAAATGCCTTCGGCCAGAACTCGTGTCGCGAGCCGCCGATCCGGTCCCCTGCCTCCGAAGGCTCCCTATGGTCGTGTCCTCTCCCCGCCGTCGGAAAGGACAGTCTCGTGTCGCACTGGCACTCGGGCCTCCCGAAGCTCGACATCGACCCGTTCGACCCGACCCCGCTCTACGACGCCGTGAAGACGACGGTGGCGCAGACCGCGGAGCTCGAGGAACGACGTCGCCTCACCCTGCGGACCGCCGGTGTCGTCGGCGCGGTCGTTGCCACCTGCGCCCTCGTCGGCGGCCTGGTCGTCCTCCTCGTCTGAGGCTCAGACCGAGCAGGCGGGGGTCGCGGCGGTCGTCGTGGGGCGCCCGACCGCGGGCATGCCGAGGGACACCGCCGGCTTGCCGGGAACGGGAGCGTCCTGGAGGGACTCCCACGCGTCACCGCCCCGCGTCCGTCGGACCGCGTAGGCACCCCCCTGCACGCCGCTGTCGGCGACGAGGTGGTGCGGCGCACCGTAGGTGACGGCCACCGTGACGGCGTCCCCGGGGCGCGGGCGCTCCGCCCCGTGGGGGACGGCGAAGTGCACGAGACGGTTGTCGCGGGCCCGGCCGGACATCCGCGAGGTCTCGCCGTCCTTGCGGCCCTCCCCCGGTGACACGAGCACCTCGACCTCACGGCCCTCGAGCTCCCGGTTCCCCGCCCACGAGACCTCCTCCTGGAGGGCGATGAGCCGGTCGAACCGCTCCTGGACGACTGCCTTGGGCACCTGGTGCTCCATCGTGGCCGCCGGGGTGCCGGGGCGGATCGAGTACTGGAAGGTGAAGGCGCTCGAGAACCGGGACGCCTCGACGACGCGGAGCGTCTCGGCGAAGTCCTCCTCGGTCTCCCCGGGGAAGCCGACGATGAGGTCGGTGGTGATCGCGGCGTCCGGCATCGCCTCACGGACCCGGTCGATGATCCCGAGGAACCGCGTGCTCCGGTAGCTGCGCCGCATCGCCTTGAGGACACGGTCGGAGCCGGACTGCAACGGCATGTGCAGGCTGGGCATGACGTTCGGTGTCTGCGCCATGGCCTCGATGACGTCGTCGGTGAACGCGGCCGGGTGCGGGCTCGTGAAGCGCACCCGCTCGAGCCCCTCGATCTCGCCGCACGCCCGGAGCAGCTTGCCGAAGGCGAACCGGTCGCCGAACTCGACGCCGTAGGTGTTGACGTTCTGCCCGAGGAGGGTGACCTCGACGACGCCCTGGGCGACGAGCGCCTCGATCTCCGCGAGGATCTCGCCGGGGCGCCGGTCCTGCTCCTTGCCGCGCAGGCTCGGGACGATGCAGAACGTGCAGGTGTTGTTGCAGCCCACGGAGATCGAGACCCAGCCGGCGAAGGCGGAGTCGCGGCGGGTGGGCAGGGTCGAGGGGAAGGTCTCGAGCGACTCGAGGATCTCGACCTGGGCGCGCTGGTTGTGCCGGGCGCGGTCGAGCAGGGCGGGGAGGCTGCCGATGTTGTGGGTGCCGAAGACGACGTCGACCCAGGGCGCCTTCTGCACGATGGTCTCGCGGTCCTTCTGCGCCATGCAGCCACCGACGGCGATCTGGAGGTCGGGGTTGCGCTGCTTCGCGGGACGGAGCTGCCCGAGGTTTCCGTAGAGCTTGTTGTCGGCGTTCTCCCGGACCGCGCAGGTGTTGAAGACCACGACGTCGGCCACCTCGGGGCGGTCGCCCGCGGGGACGCTCGCGAGGTCGACGTACCCGGCGGTCTCGAGGAGCCCGGCGAGGCGCTCGGAGTCGTGCACGTTCATCTGGCACCCGTGGGTGCGCACGTCGTAGGTCTTGGCAGCAGTCATGGCACCGCCAAGGGTAAGCCGGGGTGGTTCCGGGTCGGCAACCGCCCGGGACGTCGCGGGTGCATACTTGCAGAGTTCTGCAACTCTGCAAGGAGCCGTCACCGTGCCCGTCCCGCTCTACCAGGCCAAGGCCGAGTTCTTCCGCACCCTCGGCCATCCCGCGCGCATCCGCGTCCTCGAGCTGCTCGCCGAGCACGACCGCCCCGTGCACGAGCTGCTCGCCGCGATCGACGTCGAGGCGCCGAGCCTGTCCCACCAGCTCGCGGTGCTCCGGCTGGCCGGACTCGTGACGCAGCGGCGCGAGGGGGGTGCGGTGATCTACTCCCTCGCGCTCCCGGAGGTCCACGCGCTGCTCGCGAGCGCCCGGGCCATCCTGCAGACCAAGACCGCCGACCAGGGTGGCCTCGTCGACGACCTGACACCCTCATGAGCCAGGTGCGCGAGCGGTTCGACGCGGTCCGGCCCCGCAGCCGGGACCTGCGGGCCATGGTCCGCACCCCCCGGCGCGACCTCGTCGCCGGCGTCACCGTCGGGGTCGTGGCCCTCCCCCTGGCCCTCGCCTTCGGTATCGCGTCCGGCCTCGGCGCGACGGCCGGGCTCGTCACGGCCGTCGTCGCCGGGGTGGTCGCCGCCGTGTTCGGGGGCAGCCACGTGCAGGTCTCCGGCCCGACAGGGGCGATGACGGTCGTCCTCGTGCCGATCGTGGCCGCGCACGGCGCCGACGGCGTGCTCGTCGTCGGGCTGATGGCCGGCGTCCTCCTCGTCGGCATGGGACTGGCCGGCGCGGGCCGCGCGGTCCGCCTCATCCCGCTCCCCGTCATCGAGGGGTTCACCCTCGGCATCGCGGCCCTCATCGCCCTCCAGCAGGTGCCGTCCGCCCTGGGACTGACGGCCCGCCACGAGCACGTGGTCGCCTCTGCCCTGACGGCCGTCGGCGAGTGGGTCACCCGCCCGCAGCTCGCGCCGGTCGCCGTGAGCCTCGGCGTCGGGGCCGCGATCATCCTCGTCGCCCGGGTGCGCCCGGTCGTCCCCGTCGCCCTCATCGCGGTCGTCGTCGCCACCGTCGTCGTGCGCTGGACGCACCTCGAGATGGCGACGATCGGCGCCCTCCCCGACCGGCTCTTCACGCCCACCCTGCCCACCGTGACGTGGGAGGAGCTCCGTGGGCTCGCCGTCCCTGCCGTCGCCGTCGCGGCCCTCGCCGCCCTCGAGAGCCTGCTCTCGGCCACGGTCGCCGACGCCATGAGCGTGTCGTCGCGACACGACCCGGACCGCGAGCTGTTCGGCCAGGGCCTGGCCAACCTCGCGGCGCCGCTGCTCGGTGGCATCCCCGCGACGGCCGCCATCGCGCGGACCGCGGTCAACGTGCGCTCCGGGGCGCGCTCCCGCCTCGCGGCGGTGGTCCACTCCGTCGTCCTGCTCGTCGTGGTCCTGGCACTCGCCGACGTCGTGTCCTGGATCCCCCTGGCCGCGCTGTCCGGCGTCCTCATCGCGACGGCCCTGCGCATGGTCGAGGTGTCGAACCTGCGAGCCCTCGTGCGGGCCTCCCGCAGTGACGCGTTCGTGCTGGCCCTGACCTTCCTCGCCACGGTCGCCCTCGACCTCGCGACCGCCGTCGTCCTCGGGATCGTCGCGGCCGGGGGGCTCGCGCTGCGCCAGCTCGCGCGCACGACGGTGCTGCACGAGGAGGACCTGCACTCACCCGGACCGCACCACCCGGGGCGGGAGGACGGCCCCGACCACGGTGAGGAGGAGGTCGACCTCCTCCACGAGCACGTCGTCGCCTACCGGCTCGAGGGTCCGCTCTTCTTCGGTGGCGTCCACGCGGCGCTGCTCGAGCTGACCGAGGTGAGTGACGTGCGGGTCGTCATCCTGCGGCTGGCCCACGTCACGACGCTCGACGCCACCGCGGCCGCGGTCCTCGCCGACACGATCCGCTCACTGCGTTCGCGCGGCGTGACCGTCCTGCTCTCCGGAGTGCCGCAGCGGTTCGTGCCACGGCTCGACGCGACCGGCCTGTACCGCGACCTCGTGGCGCTCCACCACGTCTTCGACACCACGCCCGAGGCCATCGCGCACGCACGCCGGCACGTCGCCCGCGACGAGCACCACGCCGCCGCGGTCAGGCCAGGCGCGTGATGGAGACGACGACCTCCAGCGCCGCCACGGCCTTGCCGGAGTAGATGCCCTTGAACGGCGGCACGTCGTCGTAGTCACGCCCCCGGGCCACGACGATGTGCTCGACGCCGACCGGCGTGCCGTTCGTGGGGTCGGCCGCGACCCAGGCGTCGTCCCAGAACTCGACCCAGGCGTGGCTCTCACCGGACGCGGTCTCCCCGACGGCCAGCTCTCGGCTCGGCACGAGGTAGCCGGAGACGTACCGGGCCGGGACGCCGAGGGCCCGCAGCGCCCCGATGGTGATGTGGGCGAAGTCCTGGCACACCCCCGCCTGCTCGGACCACGCCTCCTCGCCGCGGCTGTGCACCCCGGTGGCGCCGGGGCGGTACTCCATCGCCTCCCGGACCCGACGGCACACCTCGTCGGCCGCGGCCCGCGGCGACGGCAGGGACCGCACCTCCTCGACGAGGCGGCCGACCCCCTCCCCGGGACGGGTGCGGTCCGAGACCATGAGCCACTCGTAGAGGCGGTCCTGGACGGCGGGGTCGCGGACGGCGTCCCAGTCGCACGTCGCACCCGGCGGCTCGACGTCGACGCGCTCGACGGTGGAGATCGCCTCGATGTCGAGCCGCTCGTGCGGCGCGAGGCTCTCCATCGCCATGACGTGGGTGCCCCAGTGGTCGCGGTAGACGTGGCTCCACGTCATCGGACGGATCCTGATGCGGTTCTCGAGCGTGGTCTGCCCCGGCTCGTTGGGGGGCGTCATCCGCAGCTCGTTGTGCGCGGCGCGGACCGGCCCGTCGTAGGCCAGGGCGGTCGTGTGGACGATGCGGTAGCGGCGCACTCAGACCACGTCCCGCGTCCACGTCGTGACCGGCCCGGACTGGAAGTACCGGCCGGCGATGGCCCCCGAGGCCGTGGTGACCGCGGACTGCACCCGCCGCATCTGCGCGGGGAGGTCGGCGATGACGTCGGTGGTCGCCCGGTACTCGAGGGACGTGCGGATCCGGCCGAGCTGGCGTCGCGCCTCGTCCGAGACCCCGATCCGTTCGGTGTGCGGCGGCGAGAGCGCCTCGAGACGGCGCTCGGCCTCGGTGAGGGAGAAGATGACCGAGCGGGGAAACTCCCGGTCGAGGACGAGGAACGCCGCGGCGTGGTCGTCGGTGAGCAGTCCGCGCTGGCTGCGCATGAATGCCTGTTGCGCACCGCAGCTCGACAGGACCACCGACCACGGAGCGCCACCCCCGGGGTAGCCGCCCGTGGCGACCAGGCGGGCAGTCATGTCGGCGCGCTCGAGGCTGCGACCGAGAACGAGGAAGTCCCAGGCCTCGTCGTGCGACATCGTCGAGTCCGCGATCCCCGAGACGAGCGCGGCCCGCTCGCGCACCCACGACAGGTGCCGCTCGGTGACCATCCCGCGACCGAACCCGTTCCACCGGTGCCACGTCGTGTTGATGCCCTCCCACAGCTCGGTGGAGAGGACCTCCCGGGCGCGGCGGGCGTTCTCGCGGGCGGCGAACCACGCGCCCGTGATCGAGCTCGGGTTGGACCGGTCGAAGACGAGCGAGGCGCCGACGTCGTCGAAGGTGGTCTCGCCGTCGTGCTCCAGGCCCATGATCACCGAGAGCACCGTGTGCGCGGCCGCGGACTCGTCCCCCGAGGGGTCCTCGAGGATCTGCAGGCGGAGCACGTCGATGATGCGGGCGGTGCCGTCGGCACGCTCGGTGTATCGGCCGATCCAGAACAGGGACTCCGCGATCCGGCTCAGCACGTGACGTCACCGTCCTCCGTTGCCGCAGAGGCGGCCTCGAGCAGCCGCTGCTCCTGCTGTTGTTGCTGCTGCTGGGCGCGCATGCTGTCCTCGAGCGAGGCGGTGGGGGCGCTCATGACGACGACCTCCCGGTTGTCGTGAGGTGCCGAGACGGCCGGGACGCTGGCTCGACGGTCCGAGAGCACCCAGGTGTCCTTGGACCCGCCGCCCTGGCTCGAGTTCACGACGAGCTCGCCCTCCGGGAGGGCGACGCGGGTGAGTCCCCCCGGGAGCACCCGGACCCGCTCGCCGTCGTTGACCGCGAACGGCCGCAGGTCGACGTGCCGCGGGGCCAGCGAGCCGTCGATGAAGGTCGGCACGGTCGAGAGCTGGACGACGGGCTGCGCGATCCAGCCGCGCGGGTCGGCCTCGAGGGCGTGGCGCAGGGCGTCGAGGGTGGCTCCGTCGGCCTTCGGCCCGACGACCAGGCCCTTGCCCCCCGAGCCGTCGACGGGCTTGACGACCATCTCGTCGAGGTGGTCGAGCACGTGGCGCAGCGACTCCTCCTCGGCGCAGCGGAAGGTGTCGACGTTGGGGAGGATGGGGTCCTCGTCGAGGTAGAAGCGGGTCAGCTCGGGGAGGTAGCTGTAGATCAGCTTGTCGTCCGCGACACCGTTGCCGATGGCGTTGGCGACGGTGACCCGCCCGGCGCGCATCGCCGAGGTGAGGCCGGCGATGCCGAGGACGGAGTCGCCGCGGAAGTGGACCGGGTCGATGAAGTCGTCGTCGACCCGCCGGTAGATGACGTCGACCGGGCGGTCCCCGGTGGTCGTGCGCATGCGCACCTGCCCGCCGACGCAGACGAGGTCACGGCCCTCCACGAGCTCGACGCCCATCATCCGGGCGAGCAGCGCGTGCTCGAAGTACGCGCTGTTGAAGACGCCCGGGGTGAGGACGACGACGGTGGGGTCGCTCGCGCCGTCCGGGGCGGCGGCGCGCAGCGCGTTGAGCAGCATGCGGGGGTAGTCGTGGACCGGCCGGATGCGCATCGTCGCGAACGCCTCGGGGAAGACGTTGGCCATGGCACGCCGGTTGGCGATGACGTAGCTGACGCCCGACGGCACCCGGACGTTGTCCTCGAGGACGCGGAAGGTGCCCTGCTCGTCGCGGACGAGGTCGACCCCGGCGACGTGGACGCGGACCCCGTTGGCGGGTCGGATGCCCATGACCGCGCGGTGGTAGTGGTTCGAGCTGGCGATGAGCCGCCAGGGGACGATGCCCTCGTGGACGGCCCGCGGGATCTCCCCTTCGCGGGAGTAGATGTCGTCGAGGAACGCCTCGAGGGCGGTGACCCGCTGCGAGACGCCGGACTCGATGGTCTGCCACTCGTGGGCCGAGATCACCCGCGGGACGGCGTCGAGCGGGAAGGGCCGTTCCTCGCCCGCATAGTCGAACGTGACGCCCTGGTCGAGGTAGGACCTCGCGAGGATGTCGGCGCGCTCCTTGAGCGTCGCACCGCGCATCGAGCGCAGGGTGTGGAAGACCGGCTTGTACGGGGTGCGAGGCTCGTCGGCCGCCTCGAGCATCTCGTCCCACGCGCCGCCGCCGAGGGTGTACCCCTCGAAGAGGCTCCCCGGCGCTTCGGTGCTCGTCGACTCGCTCACGCCTTCGAACCTAGGCGGAATCGATGACCATGTCATCACCTGCAGGTCTCGGGCGTGTTTCCGGGGCACCCCCGTGGCCGGTCGAGCGGACCACGTGACAGGCTGGGGCACACGCAGATCCGGGAGGTCCGATGCGCACGCTGCTCAATGTCATCTGGTTCGTCTTCGGTGGCTTCTGGCTCGCCCTCGGGTACGCCGCCGCCGGCCTGCTCCTCTGCGTGCTCGTCGTGACCTTCCCGCTCGGTGTCGCGGCGCTGCGGATGGCTCGGTACGCGCTCTGGCCGTTCGGGCGGGCAGTGGTCGAGAAGCCGGGCGCCGGGACCGGCTCGGTCGTCCTCAACGTCGTGTGGATCGTCGTCGCCGGCTGGTGGCTCGCGCTCGGCCACGTCACGACGGCCGTCGCCCAGGCGCTGACCATCGTCGGGATCCCGCTGGCCGTGGCCAACCTCAAGCTGCTGCCGGTCTCCCTGTTCCCCTACGGCAAGGAGATCGTCCGGACGGACGCCCTGCCCCCGGGTCGCCGGCCGTTGCACTCGCTCTGACCGCCCGGCAGGCCCCGAAGGGCGTGCCGGGCGGCCAGGACGAGTCGCGGCGCCGGCTAGTACCAGCGCCGGGTGGTGCCACCGATCGGGACGAGGTTGAGGACCAGTCCGACGACGATGAGGATCACCCCGAGCGTCAAGAGGATCGGGATGCTGGCGAGCCAGCCGATGAGGGCGAGGATGATGCCGAGGACAACCATGCCAACCTCCTTCTGACAAGGACGGCCCCTGTCGCGACACCGACCCTAGTGACTGATGCGGGCCGGATGAGGTTCCGTGACAGGCTTCTTGGGGGGCCCCGAAATCCCTCAGTCGCGGTGGTGCTCCGGGGCCTCACGGACCGCCTCGCGCACCACGCGCATCGACACCTCGGCGTCGTACCCCTTGCGGGCGAGCATCCCGGCGAGCCGCCGGGTCTGGACGTGGGGCTCGAGGCCGTGCATCGACCGCATCTTCTTCGCGACCAGCTCGCGGGCCCGGGCCTCCTCGGCATGGCCGTCGACCTCGGCGAGCGCGGCGGCCGCGGTCTCGTCGTCGACCCCCTTCTTCCGCAGCTCCTGGCGCAGCGCCCGCCGGGCCAGGCCACGCCCGGCCTGCTGGGACCGGACGAGCATCCCGGCGTAGGCCTCGTCGTCGACGAGCCCGACCTCCTCCATCCGGTCCAGGACCGCAGTGGCGACGTCGTCGGGGCAGTCCTTGCGCCGCAGTGCCTGCTCGAGCTGGGAGCGGCTGCGCGGCGCGGCCGTCAGCTGGCGCAGGACGATCTGCCGGGCCCAGTCGTGCGGGTCCGGCTCCTCGCCACGGGTGCGGGGGTCCGCCTCCGGGTCGGCGGGTACCGGGCGGCGCCGCCCCCTGGAACCGCGTCCACGCCCGCGGTCGTCGCCGGGCTCGCCGGCGACGGTGGCGGCGGCGGGCTCGTTCGCCGGCGGCTGCGGCTCGTCTGCGAGCACCGCGGCCAGCCCCGCCGCCCAGTCGGGCGGCGGGGCCGTGCCGTCGGCGAACGCCATCGGGGCTACCTCAGAAGTCGACCGGGACGTCCGGGGTCGTCGCGTCCGCGACGGGCACCCCGATCCCGAGCTTGTCCTTGATCTTCTTCTCGAGCTCGTCGGTCAGCTCGGGGTTGTCCTTGAGGAACTGCCGGGCGTTCTCCTTGCCCTGCCCGAGCTGGTCGCCGTCCATCGTGTACCAGGCCCCGGCCTTGCGGACGAAGCCGTGGTCGACCCCCATGTCGATGAGGCCGCCCTCGCGGGAGATGCCCTGCCCGTAGAGGATGTCGAACTCGGCCTGCTTGAACGGCGGGGAGACCTTGTTCTTGACGACCTTGCACCGGGTGCGGTTGCCGACCGCGTCGGTGCCGTCCTTGAGGGTCTCGATCCGCCGCACGTCGAGGCGCACCGAGGCGTAGAACTTCAGCGCCTTGCCACCGGTGGTCGTCTCCGGGGAGCCGAACATGACGCCGATCTTCTCGCGGAGCTGGTTGATGAAGATCGCCGTCGTGCCGGTCGTGTTGAGGGCACCGGTGATCTTCCGCAGCGCCTGCGACATGAGACGGGCCTGGAGGCCGACGTGGCTGTCGCCCATCTCGCCCTCGATCTCGGCGCGGGGCACGAGCGCCGCGACGGAGTCGATGACGATGATGTCGAGCGCGCCGGACCGGATGAGCATGTCGGCGATCTCGAGCGCCTGCTCCCCCGTGTCGGGCTGGGAGACCAGGAGCGCGTCGGTGTCGACGCCGAGCTTCTTCGCGTAGTCGGGGTCGAGGGCGTGCTCGGCGTCGATGAACGCCGCGATGCCCCCGGCCTTCTGGGCGTTGGCCACCGCGTGGAGCGCGACGGTCGTCTTGCCCGAGGACTCCGGACCGTAGATCTCGACGACGCGGCCGCGGGGCAGGCCGCCGATGCCGAGGGCGACGTCGAGGGCGATCGAACCGGTCGGGATGACGGCGATCGGCGGACGGACGTCGTCACCGAGGCGCATGACCGCACCCTTGCCGTGCTGCTTCTCGATCTGGGCCATCACCGAGGCGATGGCCTTGTCACGCTCTCCGCCCCCGTTGCCCTTGGTGTTCACCGCGGGCGGGGTCAGGACAGCGCCGCGGGATCCGTTGGGTCCAGCCATGTCACACCTGTTCCTTCGTGTCGTCATCGATCGCGTCCACCGGCGACCAGCTCCCGCTGTCGGTCTCGGCGCGAGGTCTGGTCAGACGCTAGGTGGGGGTACCGACAACGGTCACGGGTCGCCGTGGGCCTGTGGACGGATGCCGCCGGAGCCACCACCTGTGGACGACTGTAGACGAACACGTGTTCGACATCGAGGAAGCCGTGACGACACGCCGGGCGGTGTGGTCGAATCCGACGGTGGCGTACGTCCCCGGGCGGCACCGTCCGCTCTCGCAGCGCGGGTCGGTCAGTCCGGCGACCCTGCTGCCGGGCCTGGTGGTCCTGCGCCACTACCGGCGGGCCTGGCTGCGCGGCGACCTCCTCGCCGGCGTCACCGTCGCCGCCTACCTCGTCCCCCAGGTCATGGCCTACGCGCAGATCGCCGGCCTCCCCCCGGCCGCGGGGCTCCTCGCCGTCGTCGGCCCGACGCTGGCGTACGCGGTGCTCGGGACCTCCCGCCAGCTCTCGGTCGGGCCCGAGTCCACGACCGCCCTGATGACGGCGACGGCCCTTGCGGCGCTCGGCGTCTCGACCGCCTCCGACCGCGCGGCGTTCGCCGCGGCGCTCGCGGTGGTCTCGGGCCTGTTGTGCGTGGTCGGCTGGGTGGTCGGCCTGGGCTTCCTGGCGGACCTGCTGTCACGGCCGGTCCTCATCGGGTACATGGCCGGCGTCGCCGTGCTCATGGTGGTCAGCCAGGTCGACGCGCTCACCGGCATCCCCGTCGAGGGCGACTCCCTGCCCGCCCAGCTGTGGAGCGCCGTCGGCAACGCCGGAGACGTCCACTGGCCCACCGCGACGCTGACCGCGGCGCTCCTCGTCCTGCTCTTCGTCCTGGCCCGGTTCGTCCCGCGGGTCCCGGGGCCCCTCGTCGCCGTGCTCGCCGGGGCCGCCGTCGTCGCGGCGCTGGGCCTGACCGAGCAGGGGGTCGTGACGGTCGGCCCGCTGCCCGACGTCGTCCCCGACCTCACCCTGCCCCGCACGGGCCTCGGCGACGTCGCCCGCATGCTCGGCCCCGCCCTCGGCATCGCGGTCGTCGCCTACTCCGACAACGTCCTCACCGCGCGGGCGTTCGCGGCGCGGCGCCACGAGCACATCGACACCAACCAGGAGTTCCTGGCGCTCGGCGGCGCGAACGTCCTCGGAGGGCTCCTCTCCGGCTTCCCGTCGAGCAGCAGCGGCAGCCGCACCGCGATCGGGGCGGCGGCCGGCAGCCGCACCCAGCTGCACTCCCTCGCCACGCTCGCCACCGTCGCCGTCGCCGTCGTCGCGCTGGCCCCGGTCATCGCCGCGTTCCCGAAGGCCGCGCTCGGTGCCCTCGTCGTCTACGCGGCGACCCGGCTCGTCGACGTCGAGGGGATCCGCTCCGTCGCCCGCTTCCGGCGCAGCGAGCTCGTCCTGCTCGGAGCCACGACCGTCGGCGTCTTCGCCCTCGGGGCCCTGAACGGCATCCTCGTGGCCGTCGCGCTCAGCCTGGGTGACCTGCTCCGCCGAGTCGCCCGCCCGCACGACGCCGTCCTCGCCTTCGTGCCGGGACTCGCGGGGATGCACGACGTCGACGACTACCCGGAGGCCGAGCAGGTGCCCGGGCTCGTCGTCTTCCGCTACGACTCCCCCCTGTTCTTCGCCAACGCCGAGGACTTCCGGCACCGCGCCCTGCTCGCGGTCGACGGCGCGCCGGCGCCCGTGGAGTGGTTCGTCGTCAACGCCGAGGCCAACGTCGAGGTGGACCTCACGAGCCTGGAGGCGATGGAGCGGCTCGCCGCGGACCTCGCGGCGCGCGGCATCGTGTTCGGGCTCGCGCGGGTCAAGCAGGACCTGCGGCACGACCTGGAGGCCAGCGGCCTGCTGGACCGGGTGGGGCCCGACATGGTCTTCCCGACCCTCCCCACCGCCGTCGCCGCCTTCCGCGCCCGACCCGTGGACCCGGACCGGCCGTCGTCGTGAACGCGTCGCTCAGGTGAGCAGCAGGGTCGCGATGCGCTTCGAGGTGCCGACGACGCCGAGCGCCCCGAGCGCGAGGAGGTAGCCGACGTGCCAGAGCAGGCCCCAGCCGACCTCTCCGAGCAGGAGCCCGCGTTCGAGCGCGACCCCGTGGTACAGCGGGGTGAGGCGGACGAGCCACTCGAGGGCGTCCGGGTACGTCGAGAGCGGGAAGAACGTGGCGGAGAAGAGGAACATCGGCTGGATCGCCAGGGTCACGTAGTCGAAGTCCTGCCACGAGCGCATGTACGTCGTCGTGAACATCCCGATCGCGCCGAACGCGAGACCGATGAGGACGGCAGCGGGCACGGCGAGCAGGGCCCACCACGACTCGACGAGCCCCGCGACGAGCGCGACGACGAGGAACATCGCCGAGTAGAGGCCGCCGCGCAGCAGCGACCAGGTGATCTCGCCGACGGCGATGTCCCGCGGGCCGATCGGGGTCGCGAGCATCGCGTCGTAGAGGTGCTGGTACCTGAGCTTGAAGAAGACGTTGAAGGTGGCGTCGAAGATGGCCCCGTTCATCGCCGACGCCGCGAGCAGCCCGGGGGCGACGAACGCCGCGTACTCGACGACCGAACCGCCGTCGGTGGTGACCCGCCCGATGAGGGCGCCGAGGCCGACTCCGAGGGAGAAGAGGTAGAACACCGGCTCGACGAAGCCGCTCAGCAGGAGCAGCCAGGCCCGCCGGAACGCGGTGGCGTTGCGGGCGACGACGAAGCGCGCCATCCCCGCCCCGACGGGGAACGGCAGGACGCGGGGTGCACGGCGCGCCCGCACCGGTGGGGCCGTGGTCACGAGAGCAGCCTCCGCCGGAACGCCCGGTGGGCGAGCACCCAGCCGACCCCGATGAACGCGAGCACGACCGCGAGGTGCACCAGCCCGACCCAGCCGGGCCAGACCCCGGCCGCCGCGGCCCGGGTCAGGACGACGCCGTGCCACAGCGGGGTCACCCACGCGACCGGCTGCAGCCAGGCGGGCATCTGGTCGAGCGGGAAGAACGTCCCCGAGAACAGCAGCACGGGCGTGAGCACGAACCGGTAGAGGATCCCGAAGACGTTGTCGGTCTCGATCGTGGCGCTGACCGCGAAGGTGGGGACGGCGAAGGCCAGGCCGGTGAGCAGCCCGACGGGCACCGCGAGCAGCACCCACCACGACGCGAAGGACCCGAAGACCGCCGCGACGCCGACGAACACGGTCGTCGCGACGACGAGGTTGGCGGCGAGGACGGTGAGGTGCCCGAGGAGGACGTCGGTGACGCCGAGCGGCGTGGACAGCGTGGCCGCGTACATCCGGTTCCACTTGATGTAGCCGAGCACGGGGTAGGTGGCGTCCCCGAACCCGAGCAGGGCCGCCTGGTAGGCGACGATGCCGGGGACGACGAACTGCAGGTAGGACTGCTGCCCCACTCCCCCGCTGCTCGCGTCGACGAGCGAGCCGAGCCCCAGCCCCATCGCCGCGAGGAAGAACAGCGGTGAGAGGAAGCGGCTGATGATCGACCCGCGCCAGGTGCGTCGGTACACGCGCAGGTGGTGCCCCATGGCGGCGGCGACCCGCTCCGCGCGACCCAGAGGGCGGCGGGGACCGGCCGTCAACCGCCCGCTGGGGTCGGCGGCGACGGTCTCGGCGGCGGCGAGCGGGGCGGCGGACATCAGTCGACGAGGGTCCGGCCGGTGAGGTGGAGGAAGACGTCCTCGAGCGTCGAGCGGCGCACCAGCGCCGAGAGGGGCTGCACGCCCCGAGCGTGGAGGGCGGCCAGGGCGTCGTCGCCGTCGGCGGTGTAGACGAGCAACCGGTCGGGGAGCTCCTCGACGCGGTCGGCCACCGTGCGGACCACCTCGACGTGCCGCTCCTGCTCGTCGACCGCGAAGCGCAGCTCGACGACCTCACGGGTGGAGTGCGCGTCGATGAGCTGTCGCGGGCTGCCCTCCGCGACGATCCGGCCGTGGTCCATGACGACGAGCCGGTCGCACAGCTGCTCGGCCTCGTCCATGTAGTGGGTCGTGATGATGAGTGTGACGCCGTCGCGCTTGAGCCGGTAGAGACGGTCCCACAGGACGTGCCGCGCCTGGGGGTCGAGCCCGGTCGTCGGCTCGTCGAGGAGCAGCACCTCGGGGTTGTTGACGAGCGCGCGGGCGATGGTGAGCCGGCGCTTCATCCCTCCGGAGAGCGGCTCGACCCGGTCGCGGCGACGCTCGGTGAGCTGGGCGAAGTCGAGCAGCTCGTCGGTGCGGGCCCGCACCTCGCGGCGCGACAGCCCGAAGAACCGCCCGTACACCCAGAGGTTCTCCTCGACCGAGAGGTCCTCGTCGAGCATGTCCTGCTGCGGGCACACCCCGAGCCGGGCGCGGATCGCCGGGCCGTCGGTGGCGGGGTCCATCCCGAGGATCCGCAGCTCGCCACCGGAGACCGGGGAGACGCAGCCGACCATCTTCATCGTCGAGGACTTCCCCGCCCCGTTGGGGCCGAGGAAGCCGAAGGCCTCGCCCCGACGGACCTCGACGTCGATGCCGTCGACGGCGACGAAGTCACCGAACCTCTTGGTCAGCCCCCGGGCGTGCAGCAGCACGTCGTCACTCACGGAGGACGACGCTAGCCGACCGGGGTGACGTCGGCACCTGTGTTTCCGCCCCGGACGGCGATCTGACAACACGCGGCGTCCGCGCAGGTCAGGAGCCTGACGGACGGCCTCGGGCCGCGGGCGGACGGTCGGGCCGTGTCGGACGGCCCGGCCGCCGGAGCACGGTGGGCGCAGCCATCCCCGACGACGAGGAGACAGACGTGCAGGTCCCGAGAACCACGGTGGTCGTCCTGGCCGCCCTCACCGCGACGCTCGTCGCCGCGGCCGTCCCCGCGTCCGCCGCGGCCCCCACCCGTCCGTCCGCCACGACGGTGCTCGCCGCCGTCGACATGGAGGCGACGGTCAAGGCCGCGCAGATCGACCCGCGCCGTGCCGACGACACCCAGACACCGGGAGCCCACGCCAGCGTCCTCGCCGTCGAGCAGGCCCTCGACGCGGAGGGACTCCTGGAGTCCCGCTGGGTCGACGGGTACTTCGGCACCAAGACCGTCGAGGCGTACGCGGCCTGGCAGCGGTCGCTCGGCTACTCCGGGCTGGCCGCCAACGGCCTCCCGGGCCGGACGTCCCTCACCGCGCTCGGCTCCGGGCGGTACACCGTCACCCGGGCCATCGGTCCCGGCGGGAAGGTCGACCGGAGCCCCGGGACGGTCGTCGACACCCGGACCCGCGACATGCTGCGCGAGGCCGAGCGCCGGCTCGGCCGGCACCTGGCCCTCGACCAGGGCTCGTACAACCCCGGGGGTGACCCGACGTCGGCCGGCACCCACGACGGCGGCGGGGTCGTCGACGTCACCGTGACCGGGATGACGTCCACGACGCGACGACACGTCGCGAAGGTGCTGCGCAAGGTCGGGTTCGCCGCCTGGGTGCGCAGCCCGAGCCAGGGGGACTGGCCGTGGCACATCCACGCCGTCGCGATCAGCGACACCGACCTCTCGTCAGCCGCCCAGCACCAGGTCGGCGACTACTACCTCGGCCTCGACGGGCTCGCGGACCACGCACCCGACGACGGGCCGCAGGTCCCCATCCACACCTGGGAGGAGTACCAGCGCCTGCACTGAGCACCCGGAGCACACCGAACGACATCCAGGACAGACCCCCGAGGAGAACCCGTGAAGACCAGGAAGAAGCTGCTCGCGACCGCGGCCACCGTGGCCGCCGTCGCAGCACCGATGTTCATGACCACCGCACCCGCCCAAGCGGCCTCGCGTGACGGCAAGTGCCAGTCCGGCGAGTTCTGCTACTACTACAACAGCGGCAACACCGGGTCGATCTCCGACTTCACGGGCTCCGTCGGCGACTACGGCACCACCCAGCCCAGCTGCTACGACTACAAGGGCGCCGGCAACGGCAAGGGACTCTGCATCAAGAACGACGCCGCGTCCGTGTGGAACCGCACCGGCAAGACCGTGAGGGTCTACTACAACAGCAACTACGACGGGTCCAACCACTACCAGGACTTCGCACCCGGCGCGAAGAAGAACCTCAACGCGACGATGAAGAACAACAACGCGTCGCACAAGATCGGCCTCGGAGGTGCCAGCTGCTCCACCGCCGGCACGGGCGACCCGCGCAGCTGCGCGCAGGCGGTCACCTGGGCGAAGAACCACGTCCACTCGGGGTACCAGAGCGGGTACTACAACCTCTGCGACCACCTCGTCGGCCTCGCCTACGGGTTCCCGCACAGCGGCTCGACGACGGCCTACGTGCACTGGACGCAGATCCCCTCGAAGTTCAAGCACTCCGGCTCGACCAACGTCCCCGCAGGCGCCCTCGCGTTCTTCGGTGGCGGCTCGGGCCACGTGATGATCTCGATCGGTGGCGGCCAGTTCATCTCGAACGACATCCACGGGAACGGGTCGTACACCAGGACGACGATCGCCGAGATCAAGAACACGTGGAACAAGCCCTACCTCGGGTGGGCACAGCCGTGGTTCAAGGCCAACCACTGACCGCTGCCCCACTCCGTGACGGCTGACCCGACGGGTCCTCGTCGAGCACGGAACAGGCTGCGCCTCAGGGCCGCCCGTCGCACCTGGTGCGACGGGCGGCCCTCTCGCGAGCCCGACCGGGGAGTCCTCCCCAGCGCGCGACCAGCCGCGGAGGGGTAGCGTGCGAGCGGTAGCGGCCCGGGGGGAACGGGCCGGTCGGGAGGGAGCGACGTGGCGGCGCGACGGTCGGCGAGGGCGCGGGCGATCGAGGGGTTCGCCCGGGACCTCGCCGCCCTGCGGGAGGCGGCGGGGCGGCCGTCGTTCCGGGTGATGGCGGGGCGCTCGCACGCGATCTCCCACACCACCCTGCACGAGGCCTCGCAGGGGCACCGGCTGCCCAGCTGGGAGACCACGACCGAGTACGTCCGGGCCTGTGGAGGCGACCCCGAGGACTTCCGCGAGCGGTGGACCCGGGCCCGCCGCCACACGTGCGGCGGCGCTCCGCGGCGTCCGGAGGTGCCGCCGGAGGCGCTGGTCGTGGCACCGCCGGCGGCGGTCCCGTCGCCGAGCCCCGGACGGGACACACGGGCGCCGTCGACCCGCCACCTCCCGCCGGCGCTCCGACGCGTCCTCGTGGTGGCCATCGGCGCCGCCGTCGTCGCGCTGACCGTCGGCATGGCCGTCTCCGCGCGCGTGCTGCCGCCCGCGAGCCCCGCGACACCACCGGGCGCCGCATCCGCCGCCCTCCCGGTCGAGGGCACGCCGTGCTCGACGGCATCCCTCGCGCCCTCGTCGCCCACCCCCAGCCCGCGGCATCCCGGTGACGTCGCCACCCTCGTGGCGGACGTGACACTCCAGGACTGCGCCCGCGTGCCGACGGGGGTCGTGCGCACCAAGACCTGGCGGCTGCGCAACACCGGGACCGTGCCCTGGACGGGCTACTCGCTGCGCCGCCTCGAGCTCCCCCAGGACGGGGACACCTGCCAGACGATCCCGGAGGTCCCCGTCCCGACGACGCTCCCCGGCGAGTCCTCGGAGGTGTCGGTGGAGGTCGTGACGCCGCGCCGTGAGCGGGCCTGCCTCGTGCACTTCGCGCTGACCGACGCCGCCGGCGACCTCGCGTTCCCCGGCCGCCGCCCGCTCCACCTGCTCGTCGAGGTCGGCTGAGCCCGCCGCACCTCAGGCGGGGCGGGGTCCTCCGGCAGCGGAGCCGGCTGCCAGCCACTCCGCAGCGCCCCGCGCGGCGACCACCCCGGTGCTGAAGGAGGCCTGCAGGAGGTAGCCCCCCGTGGGGGCCTCCCAGTCGAGCATCTCGCCGGCGACGAAGGTGCCGGGGAGCCGGCGCAGCATGAGGGAGTCGTCGACCTCCGTCCACGCGATGCCGCCGGCCGTCGAGATCGCGCGGTCGACGGGCATCGTCCCGGTCACCACCACCGGGACGGCCTTGAGCGAGGCGGCCAGCTCCGCGGGGTCCGAGGGGAGCCCGCCGCCGTGGGACTCGCGCAGCACCGCGACCGCGGCCGGGGCCAGCCCGACCGACCGCCGCAGCCAGGACGAGGCCGAGTCCTTCGGGCGTCGACGGCGCAACCGCTCGGTGAGCTGGCCGACGGTGTGGTCGGGCCGGAGGTCGACCTCGAGGACGCACCTCCCCGAGGCGTCGAGCGCCTCCCGGATCGCGGCACCGACCGCGTACACGGGGCCGCCCTCGAGACCCGTCCGGGTGAGCATCGCGTCGCCGCGCGCCACCTCCGCCGAGCCTCCCCGGACGCCGAGCCGCACGTGCTTGAGCGGGACGCCGGCGAACCGCTCGACGAACCCGTCCGTCCACGCCACACGCACCCCGACGTTGGCGGCCCGCAGCGGCATGACCACCACCCCGCGCTCCGAGAACAGGTCGACCCAGGTGCCGTCCGCCCCGAGCCCCGGCCACGACGCCCCGCCGAGGGCGAAGACGACGGCCGGGGCGAACACCTCCTCCACCTGTCCCGCGGCGTCGACCAGGGTGAGCCCGGAGCCGTCGCCGGTCCACCCGACCCACCGGTGCCGACGCTCGAGGCGCACCCCGAGCTCGGACAGCCGCGCCAGCCACGCCCGGACCAGCGGCGTGGCCCGGAACGCCCGCGGGAAGACGCGCCCGCTCGACCCGACGAACGTCGGCTCGCCCAGCCCGGCGGCCCAGTCGCGCAGGTCCTGCGGGCCGAAGACCTCGAGCATCGGGGCGATCCGGGCGGCAGAGGGGCCGTAGCGCGTGACGAAGCGGTCGCGCTCCTCGGAGTGCGTGAGGTTCAGCCCGCCGTGGCCCGCCAGCCGGAGCTTGCGGCCGGGCGAGGGCATCCGCTCGTAGACCGTCACGTCGACCCCGGTGCGGGCCAGGACCTCGGCGGCCATCAGCCCCGCGGGGCCCCCACCGACCACGGCGACGGTGCTCATCGGCCGGCCGGACGGGGCCGCACGGAGGGGGCGCGCACGAGGCGACGGTAGCCCACCGCGCGGTGGCGGCCGCAGGGCCGGGGCCGCGGTCAGGCGCGGGGCGGGATCTCCCGGCCGTGGCGCCGCTCCACCGGGACGCTCATCTGCTCGCACACCGCGGCCCAGACCTCGCGCGGGGCCTCGCCGCCGTCGAGCGCCTGCTGGGCGGTCAGGCCCCCGAGCGTCGTGAGGTGCTGGCCGCGGGCGAGGCTGGAGGCATAGGCGTCGCCGAACTCCTCGGCCATGAGCTGCCAGAACCTCGAGTGACGCACGCGCCGATCGTAGGCTCCGCCGCCCCCGACGCCGCCGCCGGGGCCGCCGCAGCCCCGGTGCACGGCGGCATACTGGGCGACATGCGCCTCATCACCGCCGACGGGGTCCCGGCATCGCCCGCCCGGGTCCACGAGCCCACCGGGCCGCCGGTCCGGGTCGGGCTGGTCCAGCACGCCTGGGACGAGGACGGCGAGCGCCTGCGCGCGACGCTCCTCGACGGCATCCGGACCGCGGCGGGTGCCGGCGCCCGGGTCGTCTTCCTCCCCGAGCTGACGCTGTCGCGCTACCCGGCGGACACGCTGCCGTCCGGGCGGCCCGACGCCACCGCCGAGTCGCTCCAGGACGGCCCGACGATGGCCTTCGCGCGCGCGGCCGCCGCCGACACGGGCGTCCACGTGCACGCGAGCCTGTTCGAGCGCTCGCCGGGGCCCGACGGGTCCGACGACGGGCTCGGGTACAACACGGCGGTCCTCGTCGCGCCCGACGGCACGCTCGTCGGGCGCACCCGCAAGACCCACATCCCGGTCACCGCGGGCTACCACGAGGACCGGTACTTCCGGGCCGGGCCGCCCGAGGACGCCTACCCCGTCCACGACGTCCCCGCCCTCGGGATGCGCGTCGGTCTCCCGACCTGCTGGGACGAGTGGTTCCCCGAGGTCGCCCGCGCCTACAGCCTCGGCGGCGCGCAGGTGCTGGCGTACCCGACCGCGATCGGGTCCGAGCCCGACCACCCGGGCTTCGACACCCAGCCGCTGTGGGAGCACACGATCGTGGGGCACGCCATCGCCAGCGGGCTGTTCGTCGTGGCACCCAACCGGTACGGCACCGAGGGCCTCATCACGTTCTACGGGTCGTCGTTCGTCGCCGACCCCTACGGGCGGGTCCTCGTCCGGGCACCCCGCGACGAGGCGGCCGCGCTCGTCGCCGACCTCGACCTCGCCCAGCGAGAGGACTGGCTCGACCTCTTCCCGTTCCTGGCCACCCGGCGACCGGACTCCTACGCCGCGCTCGCCGCGCCGGTGCGGCCCGAGCACCGCCGGGAGGGCTGAGCCGTGGCCGGCTCCTGGCGGATGCCTCCCGAGTGGGCGCCGCACGAACGCACCTGGATGGCGTGGCCCTCCTCCGGCTACACCCTCGGCGACACCGAGGACGACGCGGACGAGGCGCGGGCGACGTGGGCCGAGGTGGCCCTGGCGGTCTCGCGGTTCGAGCCGGTCACGGTCGTCGTCGACCCCGGCGCCGTCGACGTCGCCCGCCGCTGGCTCGGTGAGGGACGCCACGAGCGGCACCGGGTGGAGGTGCTGGAGGCGCCGCTCGACGACGCGTGGATGCGCGACATCGGGCCGACGTTCGTGCTCGGTGGGGACGGCGCCCTCGGGGCCGTCGACTGGGTCTTCAACGGCTGGGGCGCCCAGGGGTGGGCCTCGTGGGAGCACGACGCCCGCGTCGGGGAGTTCGTCGCCGGGCGGGCGGGCGCCGAGCGCATCGGGAGCGACCTCGTCAACGAGGGGGGCGGGATCCACGTCGACGGAGCGGGCACGGTGCTGCTCACCGAGACGGTGCAGCTCGACCCGGGGCGCAACCCGGGGCTGGGCCGCGCGGACGTCGAGGCGGAGATGGCGCGGACCCTCGGGGTCACCTCCTGTCTCTGGCTGCCGCGCGGGCTGACCCGTGACTACGACGAGTTCGGCACCCGGGGGCACGTCGACATCGTCGCGACCTTCGCGGCGCCCGGCACCGTGCTGCTCCACTGGCAGGGCGACCCCGCGCACCCGGACCACGCGGTGTGCACCGAGCTCGAGGGCGTGCTGTCCTCGGCGCGGGACGCCCGCGGCGAGCCGCTCGAGGTGGTCCGCGTGCCCGCCCCGCGCACCCTCGAGGACGGCACGGGCTGGGTGGACTGGTCCTACATCAACCACCTCGTCGTCAACGGGGGTGTCGTGGCCTGCACCTACGACGACGCGCAGGACGCCGAGTCGCTCGGCATCCTCGGCCGGGCGTTCGCCGGCCGGCAGGTGGTGGGGGTCGACGCGCGGCCGCTGTTCGCCCGCGGCGGAGGCATCCACTGCATCACCCAGCAGCAGCCGGCCCGCCCCGCCTGACGCGCCACCAGCCCTCAGCCGCGCGGAGCGTCCTCGGGCAGGGCGGCGAAGGCCTTCTTCGTGTCGCGGTACCACCCCATCCCCTTGAGGGGGTTCCGCCAGCGCCCCTTCATGTCGTCGTGGGCCCGCTGGTGCGAGGCGTCACCCCCGGCCACGGCCTCCTCGAGGTGCCTGTCCTGGGCCTTGATCACGTCGTCGGCCCTCTCGCCCCGCAGCTCGAGGCCGCAGGGGCCGCCGAGCTGGCGGCAGGTCATGGTCTTCATCGTGTCTCCTTCGTGGGTCGGTCTCGGTGGTGGCGGTACGTCAGACGGGCCGGCCGTCGGTGCGCCGGACGATGCGGGCGAGGACGTCCGGGTCGGCGCGGAAGACGATGGCCGTGACGACCCCGTCCTCGACGGTGATGTCGAACAGCACCCGGGGCGCTCCCCGGTGGAACCAGGCGGCGCCCGGCCGCTCGCCGACGAACACCGACAGGGCGGCGCGTGCCGCTCCGGAGAACATGCTCGCCACCGCCTGCCGTCCGTCGAGCCGTTCCGGCGTCCCGGTGGCGACCGCCGCCGCGTCGGCGGTCACCACGACGTCCGGGGCCAGCAGGCGCAGGAGGCGGGCGAGGTCCCCGCCGCGGGCTGCCGCGAGGAAGGCGTCCACGACCTGCCAGTCGGCCGGCGTCCCCTCCGCGTCACCGTCCTCGGCGGCTCCGGCCCGGACCTTGAGCCGGGCACGCGAGGCGAGCTTGCGGGCCGCGGCCGGGGAGGCGTCCAGGATCGCGGCGACGGTGGCGAACTCGAACCCGAAGGTGTCGTGGAGGACGAAGGCGACCCGCTCCCCCGGGGTCAGCCGGTCGAGCACCACCTGGAGGGCCACCCCGACGGTGTCGGCGAGGGCGACCCGGTCCGCGGGATCAACCGCGGGGCGCGAGGTCACCCCCGGGGCCGACGCGTCCTCCGTCCGTTCGGCCGGGACGGGGGTGCGGGCCCGGAGGCGGTCCAGGCACAGCCGCGTCACCACCGTCGTCAACCAGCCGGGGAGGTTCTCGATCGTCGCGTCGGTGGCGTGCAGGCGCAGCCACGCCTGCTGGACGACGTCCTCGGCCTCCGTCGGGTCACCGAGCACCCCGGTCGCGATCCGCTGCAGCCGCGGCCGTTCGGCCTCGAACCGTTCCGTCTCCTCCACCCCACACCTCCTCGTCCGACGAACCCTGCCACCACGGTGACGGTTCGCAGGGGGCCGATGTGACCGGCGCACCCCAGGGGTCGTCACCGGTCGGCGTGTCGGTGCGGGGTGAGAGGCTGTGACCAGCATGGATGGTGATGTCCTCGACCGGTTCTCCCCGGCCACGTCCGCGTGGTTCCGGGGCAGCTTCAGCGCGCCCACCGCGGCTCAGGAGGGGGCCTGGGAGGCCGTCTCCAGCGGGCACCACGCCCTCGTCGTCGCACCGACCGGGTCCGGCAAGACCCTCTCGGCGTTCCTCTGGGCCCTCGACCGGCTCGCCGCCGAACCGGTCCCCGAGGAGCGGCTCAAGCGGTGCCGCGTCCTCTACGTCAGCCCGATGAAGGCCCTCGCCGTCGACGTCGAGCGCAACCTGCGCAGCCCGCTCGTCGGCATCCGGCACGCGGCCGCCCGCCTCGGCCTCACCGAGCCCGACATCACGGTCGCGGTCCGGTCCGGCGACACCCCGACCGACGAGCGGCGCGCGTTCGCCCGCACCCCGAGCGACGTCCTCATCACCACGCCCGAGTCGCTCTTCCTCCTGCTCACCTCCGCCGCCCGCGAGGCCCTCACCGGCGTCGAGACCGTCATCCTCGACGAGGTCCACGCCCTGGCCGGCACCAAGCGCGGGGCGCACCTCGCGCTGAGCCTCGAACGCCTCGATGCCCTGCTCGAGCGTCCGGCGCAGCGGATCGGCCTGTCCGCCACCGTCCGCCCGGTCGAGGAGGTCGCGCGGTACCTCGCGGGTGGCCGGCCGGTCGAGGTCGTGCAGCCGCCGTCCACGAAGGAGTGGGACCTCAAGGTCGTCGTCCCGGTGCCCGACATGGCCGAGCTCGGCCAGCCCACCGGCGACCTCGCCGGCGCGGCATCCGGCCAGGAGCAGCGGGCGAGCATCTGGCCGCACGTCGAGGAGCGCATCGTCGACCTCGTCGCCGACCACACCTCCACCCTCGTCTTCTCCAACAGCCGACGCCTCGCCGAGCGCCTCACCACCCGGCTCAACGAGATCTGGGAGGAGCGCGTCGAGGCCGCGGAGGGCGCGGCCACGGTGGGCGCCGAGGGTGCGGCCCCCCGCCCGGCCACGGTGCGGCGCACCCCGGCCCAGGTGATGGCGCAGTCCGGGCAGTCCTCGGGCGCGCCCGCGGTCCTCGCCCGCGCGCACCACGGCTCGGTGAGCAAGGAGCAGCGGGCCACCATCGAGGAGGAGCTGAAGTCCGGGCGGCTCCCGGCCGTCGTCGCCACGAGCAGCCTCGAGCTCGGCATCGACATGGGGGCCGTCGACCTCGTCGTCCAGGTCGAGTCGCCACCGTCGGTGGCCTCGGGACTGCAGCGCGTCGGCCGCGCGGGCCACCAGGTGGGGGCGGTCTCCCGCGGGGTGCTCTTCCCGAAGTTCCGGGGCGACCTCGTGCAGACCGCCGTCGTGGTCGAGCGGATGCTGGCCGGCCAGATCGAGGCCCTCCACGTCCCGACCAACCCGCTCGACGTGCTCGCCCAGCAGGTCGTCGCGATGTGCGCCCTGGACGAGTGGACCGTCGACGACGTGCTCGCCCTCGTCCGCCGCGCCGCGCCCTACTCGGCGCTGAGCCGGCCGGTCCTGGAGTCGGTCCTCGACATGCTCGCCGGGAAGTACCCCAGCGAGGACTTCGCCGAGCTGCGGGCCCGCATCACCTGGGACCGCCTCTCCGACACCCTCACCGGCCGACGCGGTGCCCAGCGGTTGGCCGTCACGTCCGGGGGCACCATCCCGGACCGCGGCCTGTACGCGGTGTTCCTCGCCACCGGTGAGGGGCCCGGGCGGCGGGTCGGCGAGCTCGACGAGGAGATGGTCTACGAGTCGCGCGTCGGCGACCTCTTCACCCTCGGCACCAGCACGTGGCGGATCGAGGACATCACCCACGACCGCGTCCTCGTCACGCCTGCCCCCGGGCTCCCGGGCCGCCTGCCGTTCTGGAAGGGCGACAGCCTCGGCCGCCCCGCCGAGCTCGGCCGGGCCGTCGGGGCGTTCGTCCGCGAGGTCGAGGCGCTCGCCCCCGCGGCCGCCCGCGAGCGCGTCATGGCGGCCGGGCTCGACGCGTGGGCGGCCGACAACCTCCTCACGTACCTGCGCGAGCAGCGCGAGGCCACCGGCCACGTCCCCGACGACCGCACCATCGTCGTCGAGCGGTTCCGCGACGAGCTCGGTGACTGGCGGATCGCGGTCCACTCCCCCTTCGGCGCGCAGGTCCACGCCCCGTGGGCGCTCGCGCTCTCGGCCCGGTTGCGCGACCGGTTCGGGGTCGACGTCCAGGCCATGCACGGCGACGACGGCATCGTCCTGCGCCTGCCCGACCTCGAGTGGGACGACGTCGAGGGCATCGACCGGCGCAGCGTGGGCCGCGAGCTGCTCGACCTCGTGACGATCGACCCCGACGAGATCCGTGCTCTCGTCACCGAGGAGATCGGCGGCTCGGCGCTCTTCGCGAGCCGGTTCCGCGAGTGCGCGGCCCGGGCCCTGCTGCTGCCCCGGCGCCAGCCCGGGCGCCGGCAGCCGCTGTGGCAGCAGCGCCAGCGGGCCTCGCAGCTGCTCGAGGTCGCGAGCCGCTACCCGACCTTCCCGATCGTCCTCGAGGCGGTCCGCGAGTGCGTCCAGGACGTCTTCGACGTGCCCGGCCTCGTCGAGCTCATGCGCGAGGTCGCGGGGCGCACGGTCACCGTCGTCGACGTCGAGTCGAGCACGCCGTCGCCCTTCGCGAAGTCGCTGCTCTTCGGGTACGTCGCCCAGTTCCTCTACGAGGGGGACAGCCCGCTCGCCGAGCGCCGTGCCGCGGCGCTGGCCCTCGACCCCTCCCTGCTGGCCGAGCTCCTCGGCGGGTCGGAGGGCCTCGCCCTGCGCGACCTCCTCGACGCCGAGCAGGTCGCCCGCACCGAGGCCGAGCTGCAGCGGCTCACGCCGGAGCGCGCGGCGCGCGACGCCGACGACGTCCTCGACCTGCTGCGGGTGCTCGGCCCGCTCTCCGCCGAGGCGCTGCTCCAGCGCTGCCGCGAGGGCGTCGCCGGCGCCGACGTCGAGCAGTGGCTCACCACGCTCGCGTCGGCGCGGCAGGTCATCCCCGTGCGCGTCGCCGGCGAGGAGCGGTGGGCGGCCATCGAGGACGCCTCCCGCCTCCGGGACGCGCTCGGGGCGTCGCTGCCTCCCGGCGTGCCGCAGACCTTCCTCGAGCCCGTCGACGACCCGCTCGGCGACCTCGTCGCGCGGTACGCGCGCACCCACGTGCCCTTCCACACCGCCGAGGTCGCGCGGGCGTACGGCATCGGCGTCGCCGTCGCCGCCACGGCGCTCGCCCGGCTGGTCTCCACGGGCCGGGTCGTCGAGGGTGAGCTGCTGCCCACGGGCGGCGGGTCCACCGAGTTCTGCGACGCCGAGGTGCTCCGGATGCTGCGCCGCCGCTCCCTCGCGGCGTTGCGCGCCGAGGTCGAGCCGGTCACGCCCGAGGCCTTCAGCCGGTTCGTCGGCGAGTGGCAGGGCGTCGGCGGGCGGCTCCGGGGTCGGGACGGCGTCGTGCGCGCCGTCGAGCAGCTGAGCGGGGCCGTCCTCCCGGCGAGCGCCGTCGAGTCACTCGTCCTGCCGGCCCGGGTCGTCGACTACTCCCCCGCCCTCCTCGACGAGCTGATGGCGAGCGGCGAGGTCCTCTGGTGCGGCCACGGCTCGCTCCCCGGCGACGACGGGTGGGTCTCGCTGCACCTGGCCGACTCCGCCCACCTGACCCTCCCGGGGCCGCACCCCGACCGCGTCCCCGGCGAGGACGGCCTCGCCCTCCTCGACGCGCTGGCCGGTGGGGGCGCGCACTTCTTCCGGAGCCTGTCCGACCAGGTCGCCAGCACCGACGACGAGGCGCTCGCCGAGACGCTCTGGGACCTCGCCTGGGCCGGCCGGGTCACCGGTGACACCTTCGCGCCGGTGCGGGCCCTGCTCGCGGGCGGGCGCACCACGCACAAGCGCTCGACCCCCGGGCCGCGACGCACGCGGTACGGCGGCCGGCGCGGCCCGCTCGGCGCCCTGGGGTCGGCCCCGTCACGCCCCTCCCTGCCCTCCCGCAGCGGTCCGCTCCGGGTCACCGGGCGCTGGTCGCTGCTCCCGCCCGCGGAGGTCGACCCGACGCTGCGTGCCCTGGCCACCGCCGAGCTCCTGCTCGACCGGTACGGCATCGTCACCCGCGGTGCGGTCGCCGCCGAGGAGGTGCCCGGTGGCTTCGCCGGCGTGTACCGCGTGCTCGGCACGGCCGAGGAGAGCGGCCGGGTGCGCCGTGGGTACTTCGTCGAGGGGCTCGGCGCCTCCCAGTTCGGCACGTCCGGTGCCGTCGACCGGCTGCGGGCGGGCACGGGGGGCGAGCGCCGGGCCACCCCCGTCCCGGTGGTGCTGGCGGCCAGCGACCCCGCCAACCCCTACGGGGCCGCGCTCTCGTGGCCGGAGCGGGTGCTCGACCCGTCCCAGCAGGTCGACGACAAGCGGCGGCGGCACCAGCCGGGCCGCAAGGCCGGTGCGGTCGTGGTGCTCGTCGACGGCGTGCTCGCGCTCTACGTCGAGCGTGGCGGCAAGACCCTGCTCACCTACACCGACGGCGCCGACCTGCTCGCGGTGGGGGCCGGCGCCCTCGCCGACGCCGTGCGCCGCGGTCACCTCGGGCGGATCACCGTCGAGAAGGCCGACGGCGGTCAGCTGCTCGGGTCCGACCACCCGGTCGTCGGCGCCCTCGAGGCCGCCGGCTTCCACCTCACCCCGCGTGGGCTGCGGATGCGCCGGTGACGGCTGCGGCCCGGCCCCGACGCGCGGCGCGCCACGCGAGCGCCGCGACGGCGGCGCTCACCGGCACCCACACCATCCGCTCGGGCAGGCTCGGCGACGCGAGGTTGACGAGCACGCCGGCACCGGACAGGACGGCCACCCCCCGGAGCAGGCGCCGGCGGCCGGTCGCGGCCCGCGGGTACCCGGCGGCGACGGCCACCGCGGCGGCCCCCCAGACCACCGCGGACACGGCGGATGCCGTCCGGAGCTCGGTGGGGAGCGCCCCCTCGTGGGCACCGCCCCAGGCGAGCGCACCGACCGGCGCACCGGCCGCGGCAGCGACCTGGAAGGCGGCGATCCCCGCCAGGAGGGCGAGGAGGGCGGGCTCGTCGGACCATCGGTCATATCTCACAGATATGTTTCTAGCAGATAGGATGGGTGGATGGCCAGACGTTCCCAGACCGAGCTCGCCGTCCTCGGTGCCCTCTCGACCGGGCCGATGAGCGGGTACGAGGTGCGCGCCGCCATCGCCGGGAGCATCGGGCACTTCTGGCACGAGAGCTTCGGCCAGATCTACCCGGCCCTCGGGACGCTCGAGGAGGCGGGAGCGGTCCGGCGGCGGTCCGCGGGCCGCACGTCGGGGTCGGTCTTCGAGCTCACCGCCGGCGGGGCCGACCGCCTCCGCGCGCTGCTCGCCGAACCGCACGCTCCCGTCCGGGCCCGCAACGGCCTCCTGCTCCGGCTCTTCTTCGGCCGCCACCTCCCGGCCGGCGCGGCCGGGCAGCTGCTCGCGGAGGCCGAGGCCGGGGCCGCCGCGGCCCTGGCGGAGTACGGCACCATCCGCGCCGGGCTCCCCGAGGACCCCGGCCCCGAGCAGCGGTACCGCACGATGACGCTCTCCTTCGGCGAGCACATGGCGAGGGCCCAGCTGGAGTGGGCCCGGGAGTGCCTCGCGGAGCTCCCGTCCATCGAGGCGGCCGAGGGAGGCGGAGCCGGTGCCCGAGGGTGACACCGTCCACCGGACCGCGGGCCGCCTGCACCGGGCACTGGCCGGCCGGGTCGTGACGCACGCTGAGCTCCGCTGGCCGTCCGTGCCCGACGTCGACCTCCGGGGTGCGACGACGCTCGAGGTGGTCGCCCGCGGCAAGCACGTCCTCCAGCGCTTCGACACCGGCAGCACGCTGCACACCCACCTGCGGATGGAGGGGCAGTGGCGGGTCGAGCACCCGGGCGCGCGGACCGACCGCGCGCTGCGCCGCGAGGACCTGCGGGCCGCCGTCCTCACCGGGGAGTGGTCGGGCCTCGGGCTGCGCCTCGGGATGCTCGACCTCGTGCCCACCACGCGCGAGGGAGACCTCGTGGGGCACCTCGGCCCGGACGTCCTCGGCCCGGACTGGGACCCCGACCGGGCCCGCGACGCCCTGCTCGCCCACCCCGCGAGCCTCGTCGAGGCGCTCCTCGACCAGCGTGCCCTCGCCGGCGTCGGCACCTTCTGGGCCAGCGAGCTGCTGTTCCTCGAGCGGATGCACCCGTGGGCGCCGGCGCGGTCGGCCGACCCGGACCACCTCGACCGGCTGCTCACCCGGCTGCACCGCCTCATGACCGCCGCCGAGCGCACCGGGTGGCAGGCGAGCACCGGGGTGCAGCGCTCCGGGGAGGAGGCCTACGTCCACGCCCGGTCCGGGCGTCCCTGCCGGCGCTGCGGTGACACCGTGCGCGTGGCGATGGCCGGGGTCGCCCCGCGGGACCGCACGATCTTCGCCTGCCCGACCTGCCAGGGCGGGCTCGCGCCGACCGACGACGGGCGTCCGCAGCGCCCGCTCGGCAGCACCCCCCGCCCACGCGGCGCCTCTCGCCGCAGTCGTCCCTGACCCTGCGCCGCCACCCCGACCTCGCGCTGCCGGGGTGCGATGGCGGCCCGGCACCGCGAGATGGCCGGTGCACGCCGAGATGACCCGGGCACCACGAAGGCAGCGGGCCGCCCCCGGCCCGGCAGGAGTCAGGCCGCGGAGGCGGAGACCTGGGCGAGCGACGAGGGAACCGGCAGCGTCACCGGGGCCGTGAGCGTCTCGACGTGCTCGACGCGGTCGCGGACGAGGCCGAGCAGGTCGGACAGGTTCATCCCGAGGCCGTCGCACACCGACGCGAGCAGCTCGGAGGATGCCTCCTTGGTGCCGCGCTCGATCTCGCTGAGGTAGCCGAGGGAGACCGCGGAGGACGCGGCGACGTCGCGCAGCGTCCGGCCCTGGCCGGTGCGCACCTCGCGCAGCACCTCGCCCAGCTCATGACGCAACAGGATCACGGCGCCTCCTCTCGGGACCTCGACTCGTCCGTCGTCGTGGAACCACCGTACCCCGGCACCTGCCCGTCGGCGCGGAGGTTTCGCGCAGTCCGGGCGAGGAGCACGAGGGCGGCGGTCACGGTGTCGCGCCGCACGGTGGCTCGGTCACCGGTCAACGCGTGCTGCTCGACGACTGTTCCGGCGGGCCCACTGACCCCGATGAAGACGGTGCCGACCGGTTGCCCGTCGGCCGGGTCCGGGCCGGCCACACCCGTCGTCGCGACGCCGAGGTCGACGCCGAGGACCCGCCGCGCCCCCTCGGCCAGCTGCGCGGCGACGTCGGCGTGGACGGCGCCCACCCGGGCCAGCAGCGCGGCATCGACGCCGAGGACGCTCGCCTTGACGTCGGTCGCGTAGGCCACCACCCCGCCCCGCACGACCGCCGATGCTCCCGGCACGTCGGTGAGCGCGGCGCACACCAGCCCGCCGGTCAGCGATTCGGCGGTACCGACGCTCAGGCCGGCGGCGGCCAGCGCCGCCACGACCTCGGCGGCACCCGGCGCGACCTCGGTCACGACGACTTCCGGTCCGCCCGCCGAGCGGCCCGGGCGGCGCGCTTGCGTGCCGCCCGCTCGCTCGTCTGCCGCAGCCGCAGGGCCTGGATGACGTAGTCGACGCCGGTGACGACCGTGACGAGGACCGCCGCACCGAGGAGGGTCCACGCGAGGCCGTCCCAGAAGGCCGGCGCCGGGAGGGTCCACCTCGGCCAGAGGAAGAACCCGATCCCGAACGTCTGGAGCAGGGTCTTGACCTTGCCGCCCCGGTTCGCGGCCATCACGCCGTGCCGGATCACCCAGAACCGGATCGCGGTGACACCCCACTCGCGGACGAGGACGACGGCGGTGACCCACCACATCACCTCGCCGATGCTCGAGAGCCCGACGAGCGCCATCGTCACGAGGGCCTTGTCGGCGATCGGGTCGATGACCTTGCCGAAGTTCGTCACGAGACCGCGGCTGCGGGCGAGGTCGCCGTCGATGCGGTCGGTGACCATCGCGACGGCGAAGACCCCGAAGGCGACCCACCGGAACGAGGGCACCTCGCCGCCCCGGGTCAGCAGCAGCCACCCGAAGACGGGCACGAGGGCCAGGCGCAGCACGGTGAGGTAGTTCGCGATGTTCCACGCACTCGGCCCGGTCTCCGGGACCACCGGGCTCGCGGGGTCGATGCCGAGCCGGTAGGGGTCGCTCATCCGGCCGTCCGCGAGCGGGCCGGGTCGCACGGGACGCTGTGGCCGGGGCGTGGGCTCGCTCATCGGGGCTCCACGAGGAGGTCGACCCCCTCGGCGCCCACGACGACACCCTCGACGTACGCCCCCACCGGGGGCAGCACCGCGTCGGCGCCGACCCGCACGTGGCAGACGCCGTCGACGTCGGGGCCCTGGTGGTCGGCGCGGCCGACGACCACGCCCGGGTCGTCCTCGTCGTGCTCCTCGACGAGGACCGTGACGGGCTCACCGACCCGCTCGAGCGCGCGCTGCGCGGTGAGCTCCTCGACGAGGGCCGAGACCCGCTCGACCCGCTCGGCGATGACCTGCTCGGGGAGGTGGCCGTCGAGCCCCTCCCCCTCGGTGCCGTCCTCGTCGGAGTACCCGAAGACGCCGACGACGTCGAGCCGGGCAGCGGTGAGGAACCGCTCGAGCTCCTCGACGTCTGCCTCGGTCTCGCCGGGGAAGCCCACGATGACGTTGCTCCGGGCCCCCGCACGCGGCTGCCGGGCGCGCACGCCCTCGAGGAGCCCGAGGAAGGCCTCGGTGCCACCGAAGCGACGCATCCGGCGCAGCAGCGGTGTGGAGGCGTGCTGGAACGACAGGTCGTACCACGGGGAGACCCCGGGGGTGGTGGCGAGGGTCTCGAGCAGCCCGGGCCGGACCTCGGCGGGCTGGAGGTAGGAGACCCGGACCCGCTCGACGCCCTCGACGGCGGTGAGCTCCGGGAGCAGCTTCTCGAGGAGGCCGATGTCGCCGAGGTCCTTGCCGTAGGACGTGGAGTTCTCGCTGACGAGGAAGAGCTCGCTGACGCCCTGGCCCGCGAGCCACCGCGCCTCGGCGATGACGTCGGTGGGGCGCCGGGAGACGAAGGAGCCGCGGAACATCGGGATGGCGCAGAAGGCACAGCGGCGGTCGCACCCGCTCGCGATCTTCAGCGGCGCCCACGGGGCGGTGCCGAGGCGGCTGCGGACGACCCCGGCGTCGTGGCCGGGCAGCGCCACCTCGCCCGAGGCGGCGGGACGCTCGACCGGCGAGAGGGGCAGCAGCCGGCGACGGTCGGTCGGCAGGTGCGACGCCGGGCGGCCGCCGTCGAGGATGGAGCGCAGGTGCGAGGACATGTCGGCGTAGGTGTCGAACCCCAGGACGGCGTCGGCGTCGGGCAGCTCGTCGGCGAGGGTCTGGCCGTACCGCTCGGCGAGGCAGCCGACGGCCACCACGGCGCGGGTGCGGCCGGTCTCCTTGAGGTCGGCCGCCTCGAGCAGGGTGTCGATGGAGTCCTTCTTCGCCTGCTCGACGAAGCCACAGGTGTTGACCAGGGCGACGTCGGCATCGGCCGCGTCGTCGACGAGGGTCCACCCGTCGGCCGCGAGACGCCCCGCGAGCTCCTCGGAGTCGACCTCGTTGCGGGTGCAGCCGAGGGTCACGAGCGCGACGCTGCCGCGGGCCGCACTGGAGGTCATGTCGTCACTCTAGTTGCGTGTCGCGACGCCCCTCGCCACCCCCGGTAGGGTCGCGCGCATGCTCGACGACACCGGGGGCCGCATCCGCACGCTCCTCGCGCGCCATCCCGTCCTCGACGGGCACAACGACCTCCCCTGGGAGGCCCGCGAGCGCGCCGGCTACGACTGGGAGCGCCTCGACCTCGCGGCCGGCGGTCTGCCCACCCACACCGACCTCCCGCGGCTGCGCGCCGGCGGGGTGGGGGCCCAGTTCTGGTCCGTCTTCGTCCCCGCCGAGCTGCAGGGCGACGCGGCGGTCACGGCCACCCTCGAGCAGGTCGACGCGGTCCACGAGATGGTCGCCCGCTTCCCGGACGACCTGGCCCTGGCCCGCACCCGTGCCGAGGTCGAGCAGGCGCTCGCGACCGGCCGGGTGGCCTCCCTCATGGGCGCCGAGGGCGGGCACAGCATCGACTCCTCGCTCGGGGTGCTCCGCATGCTCTTCGCGCTCGGGGTGCGCTACCTGACCCTGACCCACAACGACAACGTGCCGTGGGCGGACTCCGCGACCGACACCCCGGTCCTCGGGGGGCTCTCGGCCTTCGGCCGCGAGGTGGTCCGGGAGATGAACCGGCTCGGCATGCTCGTCGACCTCTCGCACGTCTCCGCCGACACGATGCGCGACGCCCTCGACGTCGCCGAGGCGCCCGTCGTCTTCTCGCACTCCTCCGCCCGCGCCGTGTGCGACCACCCCCGCAACGTGCCCGACGACGTCCTGGAGCGCCTCCCCGCCAACGGAGGGGTCTGCATGGTGACCTTCGTGCCGAAGTTCGTCTCCCCCGCCGTGCGCGACTGGGACCTCGAGGCCGCCGACGCCGCGGCTGCCGAGGGCATCTCGTCCTCGGACTTCACGGCCTACACGGCGTTCACCGCCGCACGCCGCCGCACCCACCCGGCCCCGCCGGCGACCATCGAGGACGTCGTCGCGCACTGCGAGCACGTCCGCGAGGTCGCGGGCATCGAGCACATCGGGCTCGGCGGGGACTACGACGGCGTCGACGTCCAGCCGGTGGGGCTCGAGGACGTCACCGGCTACCCGCGCCTGCTGACCGCCCTCGCGGGCCGCGGCTGGAGCGACGCCGACCTCGCGGCCCTGACGAGCGGGAACGCCCTGCGACTGCTCGGGGAGGCCGAGGAGCGCGCTGTCGCGATCTCCGCCGAGCGCGGGCCGGGGCTGGCCCGCATCGAGGACCTCGACGGCGTCACCGCCTGAGCAGGCGCCGGCCGCACCGGCGTCACTGCTGCCGGGCGCGCATCACCGTGAGCGCCACGAGCCGCGAGATGACCATCGCGACGTAGAGCACCCCGCCGAGCTGCTCGACGGTGACGATCGCCCGCGCCTGGGGCTTGATCGGCCCGATGTCGGAGAGGCCGACGCTCGTGAGGTTGGCGCCGGAGAAGTACAGGAGCTCGAGGAAGCTGCGCTTGCCGGGGCCGTCGAAGGAGGTGAACGAGAGCGGCCAGACCTCCTGGATGGCCAGGTAGAGGTACGCGAAGGCGAAGAGCAGCACCGTGAAGCACGCCCCGACCGCGAACAGCTCGTCCTTGGTGACCCAGGAGTCCTCGAACATGTACGCGATGAGCGCGTACGCCGTGTAGAAGTAGAAGACGGCCAGCGCCGTGTGCGCCAGCACGATGACCGGGCCGGAGTCGTCGACGAGGCTCCACAGCTCGAAGACCGCAGCGGGAAGGGCGAGGGTCGCCGACAGCCAGGTGAGGGCGGGGGTGCTGCGCACCGTGAAGATCGCCGTGACCACCGCACTGAGGCTGAGCAGCGAGATCACCGCGCGCCCCCAGTCGGTCTCCTGGAGGAACGGCAGGAGCAGGATCACGAGGATCTGCACGATGAGGAGGAACGCCGAGGGCTGTTTGCGCAGGGTGGCGCGCCAGCGCATCCAGGTCGACGGCTCTTCGCGCAGGTCCTCCCACGTGGACGTCATCCCGACACGGTAGCCGTCCCGGGCGACGACGACGTGCGCCAGGGGGCCGCGTCACCCCTCCCCCTGGCGGCGCGAGGCCTCAGCGGCCCGTGAGCTCCCAGGCGTCCTCGCCGGAGCCGTCGTCCCCGTCGGCGTAGTCGACGGCCACGGGGTAGCGGTCGAGGTCGTCGGCGACGGCGTCGCCGCCGTAGCGCGCCACCGGCACCTCGGCGGTGTCCTCCCGCGCCCCGTCGGCGACCGGCGCCCCCTGCGCGAGGGTGTGGGCGTCGCCGTCCAGCGGCCCGCCGTCGAACGGTGGGTCGGGCTCCGGCACGTCGTCACCGCGCATCAGCGCGAGGGTCGTCGGCAGGTCGTCGGGCTTGACGAGCACGTCGCGCGCCTTGGAGCCCTCGGACGGGCCGACGACGCCGCGGGACTCGAGGAGGTCCATGAGCCGCCCGGCCTTGGCGAAGCCGACGCGCAGCTTGCGCTGGAGCATCGAGGTGGAGCCGAACTGGGTCGTCACGACGAGCTCGGTGGCCTGGAGCAGCAGGTCGAGGTCGTCACCGATGTCGTCGTCGACCTGCTTCTTCGGCGCGACGACGGTGACGTCCTCGCGGTAGCTGGGCTTCAGCTGCTCGGTGACGTGGGAGACGACGGCGTGGATCTCGGACTCGGTGACCCACGCACCCTGGACGCGCATCGGCTTGCTCGCGCCCATCGGGAGGAACAGGGCGTCCCCCTGGCCGATGAGCTTCTCGGCGCCGGGCTGGTCGAGCACGACGCGGCTGTCGGACAGCGAGGAGGTGGCGAACGCCATCCGGGACGGCACGTTGGCCTTGATGAGGCCGGTGACGACGTCGACGGAGGGCCGCTGGGTCGCGAGGACGAGGTGGATGCCCGCGGCGCGCGCGAGCTGGGTGATGCGGACGATCGACTCCTCGACGTCGCGCGGGGCGACCATCATGAGGTCGGCGAGCTCGTCGACGACGACGAGGAGGTACGGGTACGGGGTGATGACCCGCTCGGAGCCGGGGAGCGGCTTGACCTTGCCCGCGCGCACCGCCTTGTTGAACTCGTCGAGGTGCTTGAACCCGTACGCGGCGAGGTCGTCGTAGCGGGTGTCCATCTCGCGCACGACCCACTGGAGCGCCTCGGCGGCCTTCTTGGGGTTCGTGATGATCGGGGTGATGAGGTGCGGGATGCCCTCGTAGGCGGTCAGCTCGACCCGCTTGGGGTCGACGAGGACGAGCCGGACCTCGTCCGGCGTCGCCCGCATGAGGATCGAGGTGATCATCGAGTTCACGAAGCTCGACTTGCCCGCGCCCGTGGCACCGGCCACGAGGAGGTGGGGCATCTTCGCGAGGTTCGCGATGACGTAGCCGCCCTCGACGTCCTTGCCGACCCCCATGACCATCGGGTGCTCCGTGCCGCGGGCGACCTGACTGCGCAGGACGTCGCCGAGGCTGACCTTCTCGCGGTCGGTGTTCGGGATCTCGATGCCGATCGCCGACTTCCCGGGGATCGGGCTGAGGATGCGCACGTCGGCGCTGGCGACGGCGTAGGCGATGTTCTTCGAGAGTGCCGTGACCCGCTCGACCTTGATGCCGGGGCCCAGCTCGACCTCGTAGCGGGTGACGGTGGGGCCGCGGGTGAAGCCGGTGACCTGGGCGTCGATCTCGAACTGGTCGAGGACCGTGGTCAGCGACTCCACGACGCGGTCGTTGGCGGCGCTGCGGGCCTTGTGCGGGCTCCCGGGCTCGAGGAGCGAGGACTCCGGGAGCGTGTACGTGACGTCGCCGGCGAGGGAGAGCTGCTCGACGCGCTGCGGGAGCTGCGAGGTGGGGGGTGCGTCGAGCGGCATCCGCTCCGGTACCGGCCCGCGCGCCGCGGGTCCGGCGGGTGCGGTGGCGTCCGCGCCCGCCGGGGCGGGCGTCGGGGTGGCGGAGGGGGCGGGTCGCTTCTGGCCGGGGCGCAGGCGGCGCCCGGTGCGCGGGTCGACGACGGCGGCCTGCTCGAACGGCTCGTCGCCGACGAGGGGGCCCTCCTCGTCGGCGGCCTTGGCCCGGGAGCGTCGTCGGGGCGTGGCCTGCTCGGGCTCCGGCTCGGCCGCGGGCGGCTCGTGGCCGGTGAGGCGGGCGAACACCTCCCGGCTGCGCTGCGGCACCTGGTGCAGGGGCGTGGCCGTGAGGACGAGGAGGCCGAAGAGGCCGAGGAGCAGCAGCAGCGGGACGGTGCCGTAGACGGAGACCGCCGCCTGGAGGGGGCTGGAGGCGAGGAAGCCGATGATGCCGCCGGCGGCGCGCATGCCCTCGGCGCCCTCGGGCGGGGTCGGGACGCCGTCGGCGACGTGGACGAGTCCGCAGGCGGCGAAGGCGAGCGCGGTGGTGCCGACCGCCATCCGTGAGGTGGCCGCCTCGTCGCTGGGAGCTCGCAGCACCCGGATCCCGAAGGCGAGGAGGACGAGGGGGACGGCGTAGCCGACCTTGCCGAAGGTGCCGGCGACGACGGCGTGGACGATGGTGCCGACGGCCCCGGGCATGTCCCACCACTCGCGGGCGGCGACGACGACGGCGAGGGCGACGAGGAGCAGGCCCACCCCGTCGCGGCGGTGCTCCGGCTCGAGGTCGCGACCGGTGTCGCCGACCTTGCGCGCGACGGCGCCGGTGGCGTGGGCCAGGCCCATCCACGTCGTCTGGGCGGCGCGCAGCGGCAGCGGGAGGCCCCCGGACCGGGCGCCGCGCTTGGTCGTGCGGGACCGGGCCGTGCCCGCGCGGTTGGCGGGGCGGGTGCTCCCGCTCCGGGCGCGGGACGTCGAGGACGTGCGTGTCGCCATGGTCGCAGGCTACGCGAGAGTCACACCCGACTCACGTGTCACACGCGGAACTCCGGCGGGTTTCGCCTGTTGGCCCCGGACAGCAGCGTGCGGCGTCCCGCTCGACCCCTGTCATCGAGCGGGGCGCCGCACGGTCGTCCCCGTGGAAGGAGCGGGGACGACTCCGGTGTGGCCACGCCGCCCGGCCCCCGGCACGAGCCGGGAGAACCGCGAGAACTGGACGAGACGACCGCCGGAGGTACGTGGGGCCACGACCCGGTGTACGGGAAATTGACCCCGTGCTGGTGATCACTTTACGAACTCTTTACCCGCTTCGCTAGAGGGTCAGCCGTTCGATCTGTGGAGCATTCCTTGACGTGGTACTAACCAGAACTTTACTGTGCCTTTACCTTCGGGGTGGGGTGATCGCGCATGTCGTGGGGAAGACCGGCCGAACGGACGATGCCGCCCGCGCCCGGATGGGACAACGGAATCCGTAGGCGCAGACCTTGTGAAGGCCGGATCCGTCAATTCCGAGCACGAGGAAGACCCGTGGAATCCGTTGAACGTTCAACGACCTCGGAGGGGACGGGCCGGCCGCTGGAGTCCACCCCTCGGACGGTGTGCGTCCGCACGGCGTGGGCGACGGGGACGCTCAGGCCTCGATGACCGTCGGGATGATCATCGGCCGGCGCTTGATCTTGCGACCGACCCACGGGCCGATGGTGCGCCGCACGACCTGCTGGAGCTGGTGGGAGTCGGTGACCCCCTGCGCGGTGGCCTCGTCGAGGGCCTGCTCGATGCGCGGGCGGATCTCGTCGAACACGACATCGTCCTCGACGAACCCGCGTGCGGTGATCTCCGGGCCGGCGAGCACCTTGCCCGTCATCGAGTCCACGACGACGACGACCGAGATGAAGCCCTCGTCACGCAGGATCCGCCGGTCCTTGAGCAGGGTCTCGTCGGCGTCACCCACGGAGGAGCCGTCGACGTAGACGTAGCCGCACTCGACCGAGCCCGCGACCGACACCCGCCCGTCGACGAGGTCGACCACGACGCCGTCCTCGACGACCGCGATGTTGCGCCGGGGCACCCCGGTCAACGCGGCGAGGTCCGCGTTCGCGACGAGGTGGCGCCACTCCCCGTGGACCGGCATGACGTTGCGCGGACGCACGATGTTGTAGCAGTAGATGAGCTCGCCGGCGCTGGCGTGCCCCGAGACGTGGACCTTCGCGTTGCCCTTGTGCACGACGTCGGCACCGAGCCGCATCAACCCGTTGATGACCCGGTAGACGGCGTTCTCGTTGCCGGGGATGAGGGAGGAGGCGAGCAGCACGGTGTCGCCCTCCCCCACCTCGATCCGGTGGTCGCGGTTGGCCATCCGGGACAGCGCGGCCATCGGCTCACCCTGCGACCCCGTGCACACGAGGACGACCTGGTCCTCGGGCAGCTCGCCCAGCCGCTTGAGGTCGACGAGCACACCGTCGGGGACGCGGAGGTACCCGAGGTCCGCGGCGATCCCCATGTTCCGCACCATCGAGCGGCCGATCATCGCGACCTTGCGCCCCGCCGTGTCCGCGGCGTCGAGCACCTGCTGGACCCGGTGCACGTGGGAGGAGAAGCACGCGACGATGATCCGCCGCCGGGCGTGCCGGAAGACCGTGTCGATGGCCGGGGCGATCTCGCGCTCGGGCGTCGTGAACCCCGGCACCTCGGCGTTCGTGCTGTCGGTGAGGAAGAGGTCGACCCCCTCCTCCCCGAGCCGGGCGAACGCGCGCAGGTCGGTGATCCGCCCGTCGAGGGGCAGCTGGTCCATCTTGAAGTCGCCCGTGTGCAGGATCGTCCCGCCCGGGGTGCGCACGAAGACCGCGAGGGCGTCCGGGATCGAGTGGTTCACCGCGACGAACTCGCAGTCGAAGACCCCGAGCCGCTCGCGGCCGCCCTCGGTGACCCCGAGGGTGAACGGCGTGATGCGGTGCTCCTTGAGCTTGGCCTCGATGAGCGCGAGGGTCAGCCGGGAGCCGACGACCGGGATGTCCGGCCGCAGGCGCAGGAGGTAGGGCACCGCGCCGATGTGGTCCTCGTGGCCGTGGGTGAGGACGATGGCCTGGACCCGGTCGAGCCGGTCCTCGATGGAGCTGAAGTCCGGGAGGATGAGGTCGATCCCGGGGTGGTGGTCGTCGGGGAAGAGCACGCCACAGTCGATGACGAGCAGCTGGCCGTCGTGTTCGAGGACGGTCATGTTGCGTCCGACCTCGCCGAGCCCACCGAGCGGGGTGACCCGGACGCCACCCGGGACGAGCGGGGCGGGAGTGTCGAGGTCGGGGTGCGGGTGGCTCATGCGTGCGTCGGTGCCGCGAGGGCGGCCAGGGCCGGCCGGAGCAGCTCGAGGTGCTCGGGCGGCGACTCGACGAGGGGCAGGCGCACCGTGGCGTGGTCGATGACGCCGAGCTCGACGAGGGCGGCCTTGGCCATGATGGCGCCCTGGGAGGGCCCCATCACCGCGTCGACGACGGGCACGAGGGCGGTGTGGATGCGTCGGGCCTGCGCGAGGTCGCCGCGGTCGACGGCCTCGACCATGGCCCGGTAGTGCGCGCCGGCGACGTGGCCCACCACGGAGACGGTGCCGACGGCCCCGATCGCGAGCAGCGGCAGGGTCAGGGCGTCCTCCCCGCTGAACCACAGCAGGTCGGTCTCGGCCATCACCCGGGTCGAGGCGGCGAGGTCGCCCTTGGCGTCCTTGACGGCGACGATGTGCGGGTGCTCCGCGAGGGCGACGAGGGTCTCGTGGGCGAACGGGATGCCGGTGCGTCCCGGGATGTCGTAGAGCATGACGGGGAGGTCGGTGACGTCCGCGACGGCGCGGCAGTGCGCCACGAGACCCGGCTGGGTCGGCTTGTTGTAGTAGGGCGACACGAGGAGGAGGCCGTCGGCGCCGGCCTCCGCGGCGCGCCCGGCCATCTCGATGGAGTGGGCGGTGTCGTTCGACCCGACGCCGGCGACGACCTTCGCACGACCGGCCACGCGTTCGGCGACCCGCCGCACCATCTCGATGCTCTCGTCGTCGGTGAGGGTCGAGGCCTCCCCCGTCGTGCCGTTGACGACGAGCCCGTCGTGCCCGGTGGCCAGGAGGTGCTCGACGAGGGCGTCGACCCCCACCTCGTCGACCGCTCCGCCCGGGGACATCGGGGTCACCATCGCGGTGAGGACGCGGCCGAAGGGTGAGCTCGTCATGGGTTCCAGCGTAGTGCGCGCCGGGCTCCGAGGTGCCCCGCGGCTCCCCGGCCCGACACCCACCGCCTTCCCGCCCGCGGGGCGCCGGCGAGCATCCGAGTAGTCTCGCGACGTGCGCCAGTACCTCCAGCTGCTCGACCACGTGATGACGACCGGGGTCGAGAAGTCCGACCGCACGGGCACCGGGACCCGGAGCGTCTTCGGGTACCAGATGCGCTTCGACCTCGCCGAGGGGTTCCCGGCCCTCACGACGAAGAAGCTGCACCTGCGCTCGATCATCGGCGAGCTGCTGTGGTTCCTGCGCGGCGACACCAACGTCCGCTGGCTCCAGGAACGCCGTATCTCGATCTGGGACGAGTGGGCCGACGAGAACGGCGACCTCGGGCCGGTCTACGGGCACCAGTGGCGCTCGTGGCCGACGCCCGACGGCCGCACCGTCGACCAGATCGCCAAGGTCGTGGAGTCGATCCGCACCACCCCGGACAGCCGGCGGCACATCGTCTCGGCGTGGAACGTCGCCGACGTCGACGACATGGCGCTCCCGCCGTGCCACACGATGTTCCAGTTCTACGTCCGCCCCGCCGCCGACGGTGGCCCGGCCCACCTGGACTGCCAGCTCTACCAGCGCAGCGCCGACGTCTTCCTCGGTGTGCCCTTCAACATCGCGTCCTACGCCCTGCTGACGATGATGGTCGCCCAGCAGACCGGGCTGCGCGCCGGGGAGTTCGTGCACACCCTCGGGGACGCCCACCTGTACTCCAACCACCTCGAGCAGGCCGCGCTGCAGCTCACCCGTGAGCCCTTCCCGCTGCCGACGATGCGCATCACCCCGCGCGACTCGATCGACGCCTACGACCTCGAGGACTTCGAGCTCGTCGGCTACGAGGCGCACCCGTCGATCAAGGCCCCCATCGCGGTATGACCCGGGTCTCCCTCATCGTCGCCGTCGGCCGCAACGGGGTCATCGGCTCGGGCAACGCGATGCCGTGGCACCTGCCCGAGGACTTCGCGTTCTTCAAGCGGACGACGATGGGCCACCCGATGGTCATGGGGCGCAAGACCTTCGACTCCATCGGGCGGGTGCTCCCCGGCCGCCGCACCATCGTCATCACCCGCCAGGCGGACTGGAGCCACCCGGACGTCGAGACGGTGCACTCCCTCGTCGAGGCACTCGCGATCGCCGGGCCCGCCGACGAGGTCTTCGTCGTCGGCGGTGGTCAGGTCTACGAGGAGGCGATGCCCTACGCGCACCGGCTCCTCGTCACCGAGGTCGACCTCGAGCCCGACGGCGACGTGCAGTTCCCCGCGATCGACCCCGGCGTGTGGCGCGAGACCTCGCGCGAGCAGCGGGACGGCTTCGCCTGGGTCACCCACGACCGCCGCTGAGGGTCAGCGCACGTCGCCCACGGCGATCGCCGGCTCGACGAGGCTCCCGAGCCACACCCGCCCGTCCTGCTCGCGCACCCCGGTGGCGACGTGCCAGCCCGAGGCGTCGAAGTCGAGGTCGTGGACCACCGCGCCGCCGGCGTCGAGGGCGAGCACCCGGGCGGTGCGACGGGGGGCCGGCTTGAGCCGGTCCGGCAGCCGGCGGACCACGGCCCGGACCTGCCGGGGGCTGCGCTGGAGGACCGAGAGCACGGGGTCGGTGGGCGAGGCGACGGTGACCCAGACGAGGCCGTCGGAGCCCAGCGCGATGTTGTCGGGGTGGCCGGGGAGGCCCTCGACCCACGTCGTGGCCGCCCCGGCCGTGGTGCCGTCGAGCGCCACCCGACGGATGCGGCAGGTCCCCGTCTCGGCGACGAGCACGCCGGCCTCGTCCGGCAGCAGCGCGACCCCGTTCGCGAAGCACAGCCCGTCGAGGACGGTCGAGACGGCACCGTCCGGGCCGCGGCGCAGCAGCCGCCCGGTGCACGTGTGCTCGACGAGGTCGTTCTTCCAGTCCTCGATCTGCCAGCGCCGGCTGGAGTCGGTGAACCAGATCGTGCCGTCGGCCTGGACGGCGGCGTTGTTCGTGAAGAGGAGGTGCTCGCCGTCGACCTCGGTGACGAGGGTCTCGACCTCTCCGTCGCCGGGGTCGAGCGCCAACAGCCCCCGGTGGGCATCACAGACGAGGAGGCGGCCGTCGGGCAGCCACTCGAGGCCGAGCGGCCGGCCGCCGGTGACGGCCACCGTCGTGACCGACCCGTCGGCCGGGTCGTGGACGTGGATCCCCCCGTCGGCCGTGCCCGTCCAGACCCGTCCGTCCCGCCCGACCAGGACGTCCTCGGCTCCGGGGCCCGGGATCGGCACGACGGTGAGCGGCAGGGTCATGGGGGCAGCGTAGGTGCCCGCGCCCGTGGTGTCGCGGGAGCCGGTCGGTAGGGTCGGACCCGTGCCCGTCCACACCTCGACCACCGACCAGGTCGCCCTCCTGACGATCGACCGGCCGGAGCGCCGCAACGCCCTCGACCTCGAGACCCTGGAGGCCCTGCACGCGGCCGTCTCCGACGCCGTCGGCTCCGGGGCGCGGGCCCTGGTGCTCACCGGGGCCGCGGGCCACTTCTGTGCCGGCGCCGACCTCACCGAGCTCGAGGACGTCTCCTTCACGCAGCGCCTGGCCGAGGTCCTCGAGCACCTCGCCGCCGTCCCCGTCGTCACCGTCGCCGCGGTCGAGGGGGCCTGCATGGGGCTGGGGATGCAGCTCGCCCTCGCCTGTGACGTGCGGGTGGTCGCCGACTCCGCGCGGTTCGCCGTCCCCGTCGCGAAGCTCGGGCTCATGGTCGACCACTGGACCCTCGACCGGCTCGCCCGGTGCTGGGGCGAGGGCGCGGCGCGGCACATGGTGCTCACCGCCGCCGTGCTCGACGCCGACGACGCCCGCCGCCTCGGCTTCGCCCAGCAGCTCGGGGGGCTGGAGGACGCCCGGCGGCTCGCGGCGCAGGCAGCGCGGCTGGCCCCGCTGACCCAGGCCGGGTCGAAGGTCGGCTTCGACACCCACCACGACAACGGCCCCGAGGTGGCGCGCTACGAGGCCGCCTTCGCGCGTGCCTGGTCCAGCGAGGACCTCCTCGAGGGCCGGGCCGCGTTCGCCGGCCGCCGCGACCCGTCCTTCCGGGGGACCTGATGAGCGACCACGGGCACGACCACGGGCACGAGACCGGCCCCGCCGCGGACGCGAGCGTCCGCCGGGCCGGACCCAACGACGCCCCCGCCGTGGGGATCGTCCAGGCCACCGTCTTCCGCGAGGCCTACTCCGGGCACGTCCCGGACGACGTGCTCGCGCAGTTCGAGCCGGACGCCTTCGGCCGGGCCTGGCGGGCCAGCCTGACCAGCCCGCCGGAGGGCGTGCACCGGCTGCTCGTCGCCTGCGCCGGCCCCCAGGTCGTCGGCGCCATCGCGGTCGGCCCGGCCCAGGACCCCGATGCCGAGCCCGCGTGGGCGGAGGTCACCCTCCTCGTCGTCCACCCGGACGCCCGCCGGCAGGGGCACGGCTCACGCCTGCTCAACGCCTCGGTCGACATCCTGCGCGAGGCGGGTGCCGAGGCGGTCACCGCGTGGCTGCGCGCCGACGACGAGGCCACGCGGGAGTTCCTCACCGCCTCCGGCTTCGGCCCCGACGGCGCCTTCCGCGACCGCGTGGTCTCCCCCGACGGGCGGACCCTGCGCGAGGTGCGCGTCACCACCGGGATCGTCGACCCGGCACAGGGATGAGCGCCGAGGTCTCGCTGTCGCCCGACCGGCGGCGCGAGGTCCGGCGCCAGGCGCTCTCGGTCGGCGCCGCGACGGGGGCCTACGGCATCTCGTTCGGGGCACTCTCGGTCGCCTCCGGTCTCGACGTCCTCCAGACCCAGGCCCTCTCGCTGCTGCTCTTCAGCGGCGGCTCGCAGTTCGCGGTCGTCGGTGTGCTCGGCGCGGGAGGAGGCGGGGCCGCGGCCGTCGCCACGTCCACGCTGCTCGGCGTGCGCAACGGCCTCTACGCCCTCCAGACCTCCCGCTTCCTCGGGGTGTCCGGGCTGCGCCGGCTCGCCGCCGCGCAGGTCACCATCGACGAGTCCACCGCGGTCGGCCTCGGCCAGCCGGAGCCCCCGGCGCAGCGTCTCGGGTTCTGGCTCACCGGGATCGCCGTGTTCCTCGGGTGGAACGTCATGACCCTCGCGGGAGCGCTCGTCGGCAACGCCATCGGCGACCCCCGCACCTACGGCCTCGACGCCGCCGCGGCCGCCGCCTTCGCCGCGCTGCTCTGGCCACGTCTGCGCAGCGGTGACGCCGCCGCGACGGCGGTGCTCGCCGCGTTCGTGGCGCTCCTGACCAGTCCCGTCCTGCCGCCCGGTGTGCCCGTCATCCTCGCGGCCCTCGCCGCGGTCGCGGTGGGGATGCGCCGCGGCGGGCGACACGAGGCGCCCCCGACCTCGCGCACGGGCGAGCTCCCCGGAGCGGACCCGGTGCCGTGAGCACCTGGACCACCGTGCTGCTGGCCTGCGCCGCCGCCTACGCGCTCAAGCTCGCCGGCTACCTCGTGCCCGCGGCGTGGGTCGAGGGCGAGCGGCGCTCCCGGGTGATCGCCCTGCTGCCCGTGGCGCTGCTCGCCGCCCTCGTGACGGTCCAGACCGTCGTCGGCGACAGTGGGTCGCTCGTCCTCGACGCCCGCGCCGCGGCGTTGGCCGTCGCGGTCGGGCTGCTGCTCCTGCGCGCCGACTTCCTCGTCGTCGTCGCGGGGGCGGCACTCACCGCCGGGGTGCTGCGGGCCCTCGGCTGGGGCTGAGCTCAGCCGGCGACAGCGGCGTACCGGGCGAGCACGACGTCGACGACGCGGTCGTCCGGCAGCAGGGGCCCGGTGACGAGGTCGGCCCCGCAGGACTCCAGCCGCCGTTGGAAGAACCCGGGCGCCAGGAGGTAGGAGGCCACGACGACGGTCGCCGCGCCCTCGATCCGCGCCGCGGTGACCCCGCACGCCACCGGTGGGCGAGGACCGGCGGCGTAGGCGAGGCGCACGGGGGTCCCCAGCCGCTCCCCCAGGCGCCGGGCGGTGTCTCGCGAGTCCTCCTGCGCCCGGTCCTCGCTCGAGCCCGCGGGCGCGAGCACCACCGCAGCGCCCCCGGGGGCGCCCACGGCGGCGAGCCGGTCGAGGACGACGTCGACGAGGAGGTCGTCGGGGCCGAGTGCGCCGGTGACGACGACGTCCGGACGGTCGCCGACCGCCTCGGCGAGGTCGACCCGCACGTGGAACCCCGCCGCGAGCAGCAGCGGCACGACGACGCCCGAGACACCGCCCGCGCGGACGGGGAGGGCCGCGACGACCTCGGCCACGCGGGGTCCGTGCACGTCGACGTACGCCTCGTGCACCGTCACGCCCGGCAGCCGCGCCGCCACGGCGCGCACGGCGGCGGAGACCACCGCGCGTCCCGTCGCGTCCCGCGTCCCGTGGCCGCAGACGACGAGCGCGGGCCGGTCAGCGCCCACCGTCGGCGGCCTCCGGGGTGGCGCAGACCGGGTCGTCGAGGAAGCCCGCCGCGGCCACCCGCCCGATGACGATGATGGCCGGCGGGCGCACGCCCGCGGCGGCGGTCACCGCGGCCGCGGTGCCGACCGTGGCGTGGGTGACGCGCTCGTGCGCCGTCGACCCCTTCTCGACCACCGCGACCGGCAGGTCCGCCGGCACGCCCTCGGCGAGCGCCGTCTCGCAGATGCTCGGGAGCGCGGAGACGGCCATGAGCAGGACGACCGTGGCACCGGTCGAGAGCGCTCCGAGCATCGCGGGGTCGGCGCCCGCGTGGCCGGAGGTGACGAGCACCGCGGTGGCGACGCCCCGCTGGGTCACCGGGATGCCCGCGAGCGCGGGGACCGAGAACGCCGAGGTGATGCCGGGGACGACCTCCACGGCGACGCCGGCGGCCCGGCACGCGTGGACCTCCTCGCCGCCGCGGCCGAAGACGTAGGGGTCGCCGCCCTTGAAGCGCACCACCGTCCGCCCGGCCCGGGCGTGCTCGACGAGGAGCCGGTTGATCTCGGCCTGCGGCACCGGATGGTTCGTGGGGCTCTTGCCGACGTTGACGACCTCGACGTCGTCCGGGAGCTGCTCCAGGAGCCAGGTGGCCCCGAGCCGGTCGGTGACGACGACGTCGGCCGTCGCGAGCGCCTCGCGGCCCGCGGTGGTGACGAGCCCGGCCGCACCGGGCCCGCTGCCGACGAGGACGACGCGCCCCTCCCCCGGGCGGCGGCGACGCAGGTCGACCTGCCCGGACTCCACGTACTCCCCGAGCGCGTCGCGCACCGCGGCCGCGCGCCGCGGGTCGGGCGCGCCGGTGCCGACGACCCCGATCCGCAGGTCACCGTGCGTGCTCGTGGCGGCGACCCGGGCCGACCCGGATGCGCCGTCCGATGCGTTGACACACCAGGTCCGGTGGTCGTCGCACCACCCGGCGACCCTTGCGTTGAGGGCACGGTCGGACGTGGCGGCCACGACGAGCCACGCGCCCTCGAGGTCGGCCTCCTCGACGCCACGCTCGACGAGCTCCACGTCGCCGTGCGAGGCCATCCGGCGGGCGTCGTCCGAGGGGTCGGGGTCGACGACGAGGACCCGCGCACCCTCCTCGACGCACCGGCGGATCCGCCGGACGCCGACGACCCCGGCCCCCACGACGACGACTCGTCGCCCGGAGAGGTCGAGACCGACGAGGGTGCTCACCCGAGACCGAGGTAGTGCTCGAGGCCCACGGTGAGGCCCGGGTGGTCGCCCACCTGCCGTACCGCGGCGAGCACCCCGGACATGAACGAGACGCGGTCGAAGCTGTCGTGGCGGATCGTCAGCAGCTCGCCCGGGCCGCCGAGGAGCACCTCCTGGTGGGCGACGAGGCCGCGCAGCCGCACCGAGTGGACGGGCACGCCGTGCACCCGCGCACCCCGCGCCCCGTCGGGGTCGTGGGTCGTCGCGTCCGGCACCGGTCCGAGGCCGGCCTCCTCGCGCACGGCGCCGACGAGGTCGGCGGTCCGGGCCGCCGTCCCGGACGGTGCGTCGACCTTGTCGGGGTGGTGCAGCTCGACCACCTCGACCGACTCGTAGAACCGGGCCGCCTGCTGGGCGAAGGCCATCATGAGCACCGCGCCGACCGCGAAGTTCGGCGCGACGAGCACCCCGACGCCCGGCGCCTCACCGAGCTGCTCCCGGAGCACCGCCAGGCGCTCCGGCGTCCAGCCGGTGGTGCCGACGACGACGTGCGCCCCGTGCCCGACGCAGTGCGCCACGTTCGCGGGCGAGGCGTCGGGGACGGAGAACTCGACGACGACCTCGGCCCCACCGAGGTCACCGAGGTCGTCGCCCGCGTCGTAGCGCCCGACGAGCTCGAGGTCGTCCGCGTCCTCGACCGTGGAGCAGACGGTGGCCCCCATCCGACCGGCGGCCCCGATGACGGCAACCTTCGTCGCACTCATGCCCGCCACTGTAGTCAGGCGGGGTGCGGCCCCCGGGCGGTGACCATCGCGAGGACGACGGGTGGCAGCACGAGGGTGACGAGCCCGACCGAGGCCAGCGCCCACCCGGCGTCGCCCGTCACGACGAGCACGGCCCCCACGGCCAGCACCCACGCGAGCACCACCACCGCGGAGACGGCACCGAGGCGGACCACCGGACGGGCGTCGCGGGGGTCCGCCTCGAGCCGCCGGTTGGCCGTGAGCACGAGGACGCAGCCGAGACCCGCGACGGCACCCACGGCCGCCGCCGCCCAGAGCAGCGGCTCGACCTCTGCCGGACCCCCCGAGGCGAGCGCCGCGGCGCCCAGTGACACGACGTCGCAGAGCAGGGTCGCCGCCAGGGCACCACGACCGCGGATGCGGGCAGCCTCCCGGGCCGCCCCTTCGCCGATCGTCACACGCGCAGCCTAGGACCGCGACGACCGGGCCGGCACCTGCTGCACCCCGCAGCGCCACTCCGTGTTCATGTCCTGTTCACCTTGAGCGGTGGTCTGGGGTACTCTGGAGGTGAACAGCAGGTGAACGACCGAAAGGGGGCCTGCCATGAAGAAGGTCGACACGACCACGACGCGCACCGGCCTCGCCGTGCGCTGGGTCCCGGTGACCGACGCCGACGGACGGACCCGCATGGAGATGCGCTGGACCACGCCGCACCGGTTGCGCACGCGCACCGCGGCCTGACGCAGAGACCGACGGGCCCGCACCACGACGTGGTGCGGGCCCTCTCGCGCGCCCGGCGGGGGTCAGGCCCAGGCGGCGCCGCCCTCGGGCCGGCGCTCGTGCTCCGGCCAGGCCGGGTCCGGACGCTCGGCGCCCACCGGCCCGCCCGGGGTCTGCACGAGGTGCTCGACCCCCTCGGTCACTCCGGGCTCGTCCGCCGCGACGGCTGCGTCCTCCACGATGTCGTCCATCCCTGCGTCTCCCCCGCTCTCACGACGGCCGGCCCCCCGGCCGTGCTGGTGCCTGCACCGTAGTGCAGCCCTCGGTGCGCGCGTGGCACGAACGTGCCAACGACACCGAGGTGTCGCGGCCCCCGCCCGACACGCCGGAGCCCCGGCGCACCTCGTGGGTGCACCGGGGCTCCGGTGGTGCGGGCGACGCGAGCCGCCCGGCGGTGTCAGCTCTCGGACGAGCCGCCCTCGGAGGAGCCGCCCTCCTCGGACCGCTCGCCGCGACCACGGCCGCCGCGCCGGCGACGGGTGCGGGGGCGACGCTCGCCCTGCTCCTCGCCGGAGTCCTCGGACCCGCCCTCGGCGTCGGTGTCGACGTCGTCGGAGTCCGTGTCGTCCGCCGCGACCGGGGCCGCGGGCCGGGGCCTCGGCCGGGGCGTCGGAGCCGGCGTCACCCTCGGCGACGACGGCCGCGAGGCTCAGCTTGCCGCGCGGGTCGATCTCCTTGAGCTCGACCTGGATCTTCTGGCCGACGGCGAGGACGTCCTCGACCGCGTCGATCCGCTTGCCACCGACGAGCTTGCGCACCTCGGAGATGTGCAGCAGGCCGTCCTTGCCGGGCAGGAGGGAGACGAACGCGCCGAAGGTGGTCGTCTTGACGACCGTCCCGAGGAAGCGCTCGCCGATCTCCGGCATCTGCGGGTTGGCGATGGCGTTGATCGCGGCCCGGGCGGCCTCGGCCGAGGGGCCGTCGGTCGCACCGATGTAGATCGTGCCGTCGTCCTCGATCGAGATCTGGGCGCCGGTCTCGTCCTGGATCTGGTTGATCATCTTGCCCTTCGGGCCGATGACCTCGCCGATCTTGTCGACCGGGACCGTCACCGAGATGACGCGAGGAGCGTAGGGGCTCATCTCGTCCGGGGCGTCGATGGCCTCGTTCATGACGTCGAGGATGTGGAAGCGGGCGTCACGGGCCTGGGTCAGCGCGCCGGCCAGCACGTCGGCGGGGATGCCGTCGAGCTTGGTGTCGAGCTGGATGGCCGTGACGAACTCGCGGGTGCCGGCGACCTTGAAGTCCATGTCGCCGAAGGCGTCCTCGGCGCCGAGGATGTCGGTGAGCGCCGCGTACTGCGTCTGCCCGTCGACCTCCGCGGAGACCAGGCCCATCGCGATGCCGGCGACCGGCGCGCGCAGCGGCACACCGGCGTTGAGCAGCGACAGGGTGGACGCGCAGACCGAGCCCATCGAGGTGGACCCGTTCGAGCCGAGCGCCTCGGAGACCTGGCGGATCGCGTAGGGGAACTCCTCACGCGTCGGCAGGACCGGCATGAGGGCCCGCTCGGCGAGCGCGCCGTGACCGATCTCGCGGCGCTTCGGCGACCCCACGCGGCCGGTCTCACCGGTCGAGTAGGGCGGGAAGTTGTAGTTGTGCATGTAGCGCTTGCGCGTCACGGGCGACAGCGTGTCGAGCATCTGCTCCATCCGGAGCATGTTGAGCGTCGTGACACCCATGATCTGGGTCTCGCCCCGCTCGAAGATCGCCGAGCCGTGCACCCGCGGGAGCACCTCGACCTCCGCCGAGAGCGCGCGGATGTCGGCCAGGCCACGGCCGTCGATGCGGACCTTGTCCGTGAGGATGCGCTGGCGGATGAGCGCCTTCTGCACGGAGCGGTACGCGGCCGAGAGCTCCTTGTCGCGACCCTCGAACTGCCCGGCGAGCGAGGACTTCATCGACTCCTTGATCTCGTCGATGCGCTCCTCGCGCTCCTGCTTGCCCGCGATCTGCAGGGCCGCGGCGAGGTCGCCGGAGACGGCGGACTCGACGGCGCTGTAGGCGTCGTCCTCGTAGTCGAGGAACACGGGGAACTCCTGGACCGGCTTGGCCGCGGTGGCGGCGAGCTCGGCCTGGGCGTCGCAGAGGACCTTGATGAAGGCCTTCGAGGCCTCGAGGCCCTCGGCGACGACCTCCTCGGTCGGCGCCTGCTTGCCCAGGGTCTTCACGAGGTCCCAGGTGGCGTCGGTGGCCTCGGCCTCGACCATCATGATCGCGACGTCGTCACCGGCGACACGGCCGGCGACGACCATGTCGAAGGTCGAGCGCTCGATGTCGCTGAAGTTCGGGAAGGCGACCCACTGGCCGTCGATGAGGCTGACCCGGACGGCACCGATCGGGCCGGAGAACGGCAGACCGGAGATCTGGGTGGAGGCGCTCGCGGCGTTGATCGCGAGGACGTCGTACTGGTGGTCCGGGTTGAGCGACAGGACCGAGATGACGACCTGGACCTCGTTGCGCAGACCCTTCGTGAAGGTCGGGCGCAGCGGGCGGTCGATGAGACGGCAGGTGAGGATCGCGTCCGTGGACGGGCGGCCCTCGCGGCGGAAGAACGAGCCGGGGATCTTGCCCGCGGCGTACATCCGCTCCTCGACGTCGACGGTCAGGGGGAAGAAGTCGAACCCCTCGCGCGGGTGCTTCCCGGCGGTGGTGGTGGAGAGGAGCATGGTGTCCTCGTCCAGGTAGGCGGCGACTGCGCCTCCGGCCTGCTTGGCCAGGCGTCCGGTCTCGAACCGGACGGTGCGGGTACCGAAGCTGCCGTTGTCGATGACGGCTTCGGTGGCGGTGATCTCGGGACCCTCCATGGGGCCTCCTTTTCTCGTGTTTCTCTCAACCTCGTGCATCGTCGTTGTGCACGGGCGTGTCCTTCATGCGGCGCCGCTCCGTGGCGGCGCCGAGTGTGTATCCGATGTTCAGTTGTGGGTTCTTCGCGAGCGGGGGGACCCGCTCCTGAGCGGAACGGGCCCGCTCATGCGAGAAGGGCGGTCCTCACACGGATGTGAGGACCGCCCTCTCGGAAGTCTCAACGACGCAGGCCGAGGCGCTTGATCAGCGAGCGGTAGCGCTCGACGTCGATGCTCTCCAGGTAGCGCAGCAGCCGGCGGCGACGGCCGACCAGGAGCAGCAGTCCACGACGCGAGTGGTGGTCGTGCTTGTGCTCACGGCTGTGCTCGGTGAGGTCGAGGATGCGCTGCGTGAGCAGTGCGACCTGCACCTCGGGGGAACCGGTGTCGCCCTCGGTCGTGGCGTACTCGGTCATGATCTTCTTCTTGACGTCGGTGCTCAACGGCATGGGGCGACGACTCCTGTTCCTGGTTTCTGCTGCGCGGCGCTCCCGGGCTGGTTCACCGGGGCACTCTGGATCCGCGGCCGATCTGACGGCAGTCAGCAAGGTTACCAGCGGGGTCTCGGGCGGTCCTAATCGGCGGCCTGGGCGCGCGTCCGTCGGCCCGTCGCCGCCCTCGCGGAGACGCTCAGCCCGGCTTCAGGTGACCGGGAGGATGGTGGGGGCCATGTGCGGACTCCTGGGGTACGTCGCCGACCACGGCGCAGCGGCGACGAGGACCGAGGACGTCGAGCGCGCGCTGGACTGATGCGCCACCGGGGCCCCGACGACGGCGGTCTCTGGGCGGACGACGACGTCGTCCTCGGGTTCCGGCGGCTCGCGATCATCGACCTGGAGCACTCCCACCAGCCGCTCTCCTGGCGGGACGACCGCTACCACCTCGTGTTCAACGGCGAGATCTACAACTTCGTCGAGCTGCGGGAGCGGCTGAGCCGCGAGTTCGGCGCCGTCTTCACGACCGAGGGCGACGGCGAGACCATCGTGGCGGGCTACCACCACCTCGGCGCCGACGTCGTCCGCGAGCTCCGCGGCATGTTCGCCTTCCTCGTGTGGGACTCCGAGGAGCGGGTGCTCTTCGGCGCCCGCGACCCGTTCGGCATCAAGCCGCTCTTCACCCTGACCGACGAGCGGGGCACCTACTTCTCCAGCGAGATGAAGTCGCTCCTCGACCTCGTCGACGACCCGGGCACCGTGGACCAGCGAGCCCTCCAGCACTACCTCACGCTCCAGTACGTCCCCGAGCCGGCGACCCTGCACACCGGCATCCGCCGGGTGGAGTCCGGCACGACCTTCACGATGCGGCCCGGCGAGACCCCGCGGTACCGGCGCTACTTCCGCCCCGACTTCGCACCACGCACGTCCGGCACCCCCGACAGCACGTACCGCCGCATCGCCGCCGCGCTCGAGGACTCGGTCGCGAAGCACCTGCGGGCCGACGTCACGGTCGGCGCGTTCCTCTCGGGCGGTATCGACTCCACGGCCATCGCGGCCCTCGCCAAGAGGCACAACCCCGACCTGCTGACCTTCACGACGGGTTTCGAGCGCGAGGGGTACTCCGAGATCGACGTGGCGGCCGAGTCGGCGGCGGCGATCGGGGCCGAGCACATCACCAAGGTCGTCTCCGCCGAGGAGATGATGCAGGTGCTCCCCCTCGTCGTCTGGTACCTCGACGAGCCGGTGGCCGACCCGGCCCTGGTGCCCCTCTACTTCATCGCCCGCGAGGCCCGCAAGCACGTCAAGGTCGTCCTCTCCGGCGAGGGCGCCGACGAGCTGTTCGGCGGCTACACGATCTACCACGAGCCGATCTCGCTCGCCGCCTTCGAGAAGGTGCCCAGCCCCCTGCGCCGGGGGCTGGGAAGGATCTCGGCGCACATCCCCGAGGGGACCCGGGGCAAGGACCTGCTGCGGCGGGGCGCCATCGGCATCGAGGAGCGGTACTACGGCAACGCCCGCATCTTCCGGTCCGACGAGATGGACTTCTACCGGCGGTTCGACCCCGGGGTGAGCCACACCGAGGTGACGCGCGAGCACTACGCCGCGACCCGCCACCTCGCGGACCCGACCCGGATGCAGTACGTCGACCTGTTCACCTGGCTGCGGGGCGACATCCTCGTCAAGGCCGACAAGATGACCATGGCCAACAGCCTCGAGCTGCGCGTCCCGTTCCTGGACAGCGCGGTGCTCGAGGCGGCCGCGGGGCTGTCCGTCGACGAGAAGCTGAGCCACGGCACGACGAAGTACGCGCTGCGCCGGGCGCTCGCCGACATCGTGCCGCCGCACGTCCTCGACCGCCCGAAGCTCGGCTTCCCGGTGCCGATCCGGCACTGGCTCAAGGACGAGATGTACGAGTGGGCCCGCGACATCGTCACCACGTCGCAGGCCGACGACCTCATCGACCGCGACGCGGTGCTGCACCTGCTCGAGGCCCACCGCACCGGCCCGCACGACTACTCGCGGAAGATCTGGACACTGCTCGTCGTGCTGCTCTGGCACGGCATCTTCGTCGAGCAGCGGATCCGCCCGGAGGTCCCGGCGACCGTCTATCCCGTCAGCCTCTGACGCGCCCTGGCCTGCAGCGCCTGCGCTAGCGGCTCCCGGTGCTCACCTGGGCGACGACATCGAGGTCGACGCCGTCAGCGACGGCGAGGTGCACCGGATGCCGAGCCTCTCCCGCCCGGAGCTCGACAGTCCCGTGTGGCGAGTCCCAGGCCCACGAGGAGAAGGCCCGCCGAGCGTCGTGGACCGTGGGGATGCTCCGCCCCGCGATGCCGGCCAGCAGGTGCACCCCGGAGTAGGTCGTCTCGGCCATCGTGCCCGGAGACGGAGCCACGGAGGTACCCAGGGGCTCGGCTCCGCAGACGAGGTCCCAGGCGCCGCTGAACTTTCGCGCGAACTCCACCGCCGACGCCGTGCGCAGCGACGAGAACCAGCCGGCCGACACGAAGAGGTTCTTCGTGGCCTGTGCCCCGGTGGCGAGGACGACGGTCTCGTCGATGAAGGGGCTGAACCGGACGATGGTGCTCTCCATGTCGGCCTCGGCGAAGGCCCGGTTGAACCGCACGGCGTCGGAGCCGACGAGGAGGGTGATGACGCCTTCGGCCCCGGTGTGGACGATCTCCTCCAGGACGGAGCCCCACACGGTGGGGCTCTCGGTGCCCAGCGGCACGAATCGGCACCTGAGCACCTCGATGTCGAGACCCGTCAGCCCCTCGATGGTGCGCGCCGCCGTCTCGCGCGGCCAGACGTAGTCGTTGCCGACCAGGTACCACCGACGCAACCGGAGCTCCGTGCGCAGCCAGTCCAACGAGGCCAGGATCTGGTCGCCCGGAACCTCACCGCTGCACAGGACGCCGTCACCGCTCTCACCGCCTTCGTAGGCCGCCGCGTAGACGTACGGCGCGCGACCCTGCACGACCCGGGCGATGGACTGCCGCAGGTTCGACAGGTGCCAGCCGGTGATCGCGTCGATCTCGCCGGCGGCCAGGAGGGCGCCGATGTGGCCCGCGACGACATCGGGGTCGCCACCGGCATCGACGTGGACGTACCGGACGGAGCGGCCGGCGACACCTCCGGCGGCATCGATCTCGGCAGCGGCCAGCTCCGCCGCGGCGAGGCACTCGAGCCCGAAGATGCCGGCGGGGCCCTGGCGCGGCAGGACGAGGGCGACGCGGTAGTCCGAAGCGCTCGGGCGAGATCGGCCCGGTCCGGGGGCAGGCATTGCCATACTGGGCATGTGAGTCCGCGTCCTTCCCACACCGTGTCGAACCGCGAAGAGCATCTGCTCTCGGTTCTGCGTGTGGCGGCCGAGGCGCAGTCGCAGCTCGAGGGTGCCTTGCGACCCCTCGATCTTACGGTAGACGGCTGGCGGGTGCTCATGACGATCCGGGCGGCGCCCGGTGCCTCGATGGCGGAGGTCATCGAGGCGCTGGTCATCCCGGCGACGTCGGCCACCCGCGTCGTGGATGCGCTCGTGGAGCGGGGCGCCGTGTTCCGGACGCCGGCCCCCGAGGATCGTCGACGCGTCACCCTGAGGCTCTCGGCCGAGGGGTTGCGAAGGCTCCGACGGGCGCAGGACGTGATCCGCGCGATCGAACCGCCGGACGCCGGGTCGTCCCTCTCCGACTGACCCACCCGAGGGGCTCTGGACAGATCGCTCGCGGGCCCCTACGCTCCCAATATTCCCATTTGGGACTATCCCAGACGGGATCATGAAGCGGAGGTGGCCATGGCGACGTACGAGTTCCGCTGCGAGCGCGACGGCGTCGTCACGGTGCGGCTGCCCGTCGGCCAGGCTCCTGCGTCGCTCACCTGCCCCCGGTGTGACGGACCCGCGAGACGGCTCTTCAGCATCCCGCAGCTGGCGTTCGGTGACTCCCGCTCCCGCCGGGTCATCGCCGCCACCGAGACCAGCGCCAGCGAGCCGGCAGTGGTCTCGGCGCCGCAGGGCAGGCGCCGTTCCGCCACGAGGAGGCCGTCGGCCGACCCCCGGACGGCGATGTTGCCGTCGCCCTGACTGTGCCGACCGGCTCAGCCTCGATCTCGGGCAAGGAGAACCATGGGAAACGTCGGACTTCTGTACGTCGGCGCGATCCTGTTCATCAACGGGTGCGCGCTCCTCGGCTGGGTCCGGGGCAATGGTGCCGTCCCCCTGAACATCTTCGTCGGGCTGCTCCAGGTCATCACACCCACCTACCTGGTCTTCACCGCCGGTGGAGACACCGACATCATCTTCGGGGCCTCCGGGCTCTACCTGTTCGGCTTCACGTACCTCTACGTCGCGATGAACACCATCTGGGGGTTCGAGGGGACCGGACTGGGCTTCTTCTCCCTCTTCGTCGCCGTCGCTGCGGTCGGCTACGCCGTGGTCAACGTCGTCACGTACCAGGACTACGCGTTCGCGGTGATCTGGCTGCTGTGGGCCTACCTCTGGTGGCTGTTCTTCCAGCTGCTCGGACGCGACCGCGCGGGCCTGACCGCCTGGACCGGCGCGGTCGCCGCGGTCGAGGGGTGGTTCACCGCCGCGGTCCCGGCCTTCCTCCTCCTCACCGGGTGGTGGGACGCCCTCCCGAACGCCGCCTGGGCCCTCATCGTCCTCGTCCTCAACGTGGGGGGGTTCCTCCTCGCCAGATCCCGCCTCGGCTCCCTGTCCCCGGCGACGGCTCCCGCCACCGCCTGATCCTCGTCCGGCGGCCCCCGCCGCCCCGTCCCCGCAGGAGAATCCGCCATGCCAGAGCTCATCTTCCCGCTCGACTCGACCCGGAAGTTCACCGACCAGCAGTACCTCGGCCACAACCGGTGGCACCCCGAGGTACCGGCCAACGTGCACGTCAAGCCGGGCGACACCTTCCGGATGGACTGCCGGGAGTGGTTCGACGGCGCCATCGTCAACGACGACTCCGCCGACGACATCCTCAACGCCCCGCTCAACACCGTGCACGTCCTCTCCGGCCCGGTCGCCGTCGAGGGCGCCCAGCCCGGTGACCTGCTCGTCGTCGACATCCTCGACGTGGGACCGATCCCGCAGGAGGACAGCGGCCCGCTCGCCGGCCAGGGCTGGGGGTACACGGGCATCTTCGCCAAGGAGCACGGCGGCGGCTTCCTCACCGACCAGTTCCCCGACGCCTACAAGGTGATCTGGGACTTCACCGGCGGGGTCGCCACCTCCCGCCACGTCCCCGGCGTCTCCTTCGTCGGCATCGTCCACCCCGGCCTCATGGGCACCGCCCCCTCGGCCGACCTGCTCGCCCGCTGGAACGCCCGCGAGGCGGCGCTCATCGCCACCGACCCGAACCGCGTCCCGCCGCTGGCCCTGCCGCCGGAGCCCGACTCGGCGATCCTCGGCACGCTGCCCGACTCCGAGTACGCGAGGGTGGCGGCCGAGGCGGCCCGCACGGCCCCGCCGCGCGAGAACGGTGGCAACCAGGACATCAAGAACTTCACGAAGGGGTCGCGGGTCTTCTACCCGGTCTTCGTCGACGGCGCCAACCTGTCGATGGGCGACCTGCACTTCTCGCAGGGCGACGGCGAGATCACCTTCTGCGGCGCCATCGAGATGGGCGGGTTCATCGACCTGCGGGTCGACCTCATCAAGGGTGGCATGGACACCTACGGCGTCTCGGAGAACGCCATCTTCATGCCCGGCACGACCGACCCGCAGTTCAGCGAGTGGCTCGCGTTCTCCGGCACGTCGGTGACCCTCGACGGCGAGCAGAGGTACCTCGACTCGCACCTGTCCTACCAGCGGGCCTGCCTCCACGCGATCGACTACCTCACGACGTTCGGCTGGTCGCCCGAGCAGGCCTACATGATCCTCGGCGCCGCGCCCATCGAGGGTCGGCTCTCGGGCGTGGTCGACATCCCGAACTCGTGCTCGACGGTGTACCTGCCGACGTCCATCTTCGACGTCGACATCCGGCCGTCGAGCTCCGGGCCGGCGCAGGTGGACCCCGGGATGGGTGTCCCCCGGTCGTCCTTCTGACCCGCCGACCACCGGACCGGTTCCGCACCCCCCGACGGCGTGGGGTGCGGAACCCGCGTCCGGGCTGTCTCCGGCGGCCGCCCCGACGTACGCTCGGATGCAGGTCACAGCCACAGAGAGGTGGATGACGTGCGCCAGCGAGGCCCCAGCCCTGCTCCTGCCCCCGCACCGGCCGACGCGGAGCGCGCCGCGTCGGTGCGTGCCATCGCCGAGGAGCTCTCGGGGGTGCGGGGCCCGCTCCTGCCGATCCTCCACGAGGTGCTCGAGTCGCACGGGTACGTGCACGACGACGACGTCCCGGTCATCGCCGAGGTCCTCAACCTCAGCCGCGCGGACGTCGTGGGGGTCGTCAGCTTCTACCACGACTTCCGCCGCACTCCCCCGACCGCCCACCGGGTCAGCCTCTGCCGCGCCGAGGCGTGCCAGGCCCGTGGCGCCGAGGTCACGTACGCGACCGCCGGCGACCGCTGGGCCGGGTCCACCGAGGTCGAGGTCGCCGAGGTCTTCTGCCTCGGCAACTGCGCCCTCGGTCCGTCGGGCACGCTCGACGGCACCCTCCACGGCCGGCTCACGCCGGAACGGCTCGACACCCTGACCGAGGGGTGGGGGCGATGAGCACCACGGTGTGGGTGCCCTGCGACGCCGCGGCCGTGTCGGTGGGAGCCGACGCCGTCGCCGAGGCGCTGGCCGCCGCCGGCGCCACCGTCCGCCGCAACGGGTCGCGCGGGATGCTGTGGCTCGAGCCGCTCGTCGAGGTCGAGACCGCGGACGGGCGGGTGGGCTACGCGAACGTCGAGCCCTCCGAGGCGCAGGCCCTGCTGGACGGCGCCCTGGACGGCGGCGACCGGGCCCTGGGCGTGGTCGGCGAGCACCCGTGGCTCGCCCGGCAGCACCGCGTGTCGTTCGCGCGGGTGGGCGTCATCGAGCCCACCGACATCGCCGGCTACCGGGCCCACGGCGGGTTCGCCGGCCTCGAGCGGGCGCTCACCCTCTCCGGTGAGGCCGTGGTGCAGGAGGTCACCGACTCCGGGCTCCGCGGGCGCGGTGGCGCCGGCTTCCCGGCGGGCATCAAGTGGGAGACCGTCCGCACGGCGGGGTCCGACCTCAAGTTCGTCTGCTGCAACGCCGACGAGGGCGACTCCGGCACCTTCGCCGACCGCATGCTCCTCGAGGGAGACCCGTTCACCCTCATCGAGGGGATGACGATCGCGGCGGTCGCCGTCGGGGCGACCGAGGGCTACGTCTACGTGCGCTCGGAGTACCCGCACGCCATCCGCACCCTGCGCCGGGCCATCGACGTCGCGTACGCCCACGGCGTGCTCGGTGGGTCGGTGCTCGGCAGCGGCCACCGCTTCGACCTCGACGTCCGGGTCGGCGCGGGGGCCTACATCTGCGGCGAGGAGACCTCGATGCTCGACTCGCTCGAGGGCAAGCGGGGCGAGGTGCGGGCCAAGCCGCCCATCCCCGCGCTCTCCGGTCTCTTCGGGAAGCCGACCGTGGTCAACAACGTCCTCACCCTGGCGGCGGTACCGATGGTGCTCGCCGACGGTGGGGCGGCCTACGCGGCACTCGGCACGGGTCGCTCGCGCGGCACCCAGGTCTTCCAGCTCGCCGGCAACGTCGCGCGCGGTGGCATCGTCGAGGCGGACTTCGGGATCAGCCTGCGCGAGCTCGTCGAGGACTTCGGGGGCGGCACGGCGTCGCAGCGCCCGGTCAAGGCCGTGCAGGTCGGCGGCCCGTTGGGCGCGTACCTGCCGCCGGGGTCGTTCGACCTGCCGATGGACTACGAGGCGTTCGCCGAGGCGGGCGCGATGGTGGGGCACGGCGGCATCGTCGTGTTCGACGAGTCGATGGACGCCGGGGTGATGGCCCGGTTCGCGATGGAGTTCTGCGCCAAGGAGTCCTGCGGCAAGTGCACCCCCTGCCGCGTCGGGTCCACCAGGGGGGTCGAGGTCATCGACCGGATCCGGGCGGGGACCCAGCGGGAGTCCAACCTCGTGCTCCTCGAGGACCTCTGCGCGACGATGACCAAGGGCTCGCTCTGCGCGATGGGCGGCCTCACCCCGATGCCCGTGCGCAGCGCCCTCGAGCACTTCCCCGAGGACTTCGGCCTCCCGCCCGGCGAGGCGCGCGCCGTCGTCGACGACATCCCCGAGTCAGCCACGAGCACCGACGGAGGAGCCAGGCCATGACGACCATCGACGAGAACCCGCTGCTGGAGGAGACCGACTTCGGCACCCCGCGCGTGGTGGCCGCCGGGTCCGCCACCGTGACGGTCGACGGGCGCGAGGTGACGGTCCCGACCGGCACGTCGGTGATGCGCGCCGCGGCCGAGGCGGGCATCACCATCCCGAAGCTCTGCGCCACCGACTCCCTCGCGGCCTTCGGCTCCTGCCGGCTCTGCCTCGTCGAGATCGAGGGCGGCAAGGGCACGCCCGCCTCCTGCACCACGCCCTGCGCGGACGGGATGGTCGTCAGCACCCGCACCGACCAGGTGCGCGACCTGCGCCGGGGGGTCATGGAGCTCTACCTCTCCGACCACCCGACGGACTGCGACGGGTGTGCCCGGGGGAACTGCGAGATGCAGCGCCTCGCGCGGGAGACCGGGGTGGCCGAGGTCCGCTACGGGCTCGACGGGGCGAACCACCTCCACGACGCCACCGACCACAGCAACCCGTACTTCGACTACGACCCGGCCGCGTGCATCGTCTGCTCCCGCTGCGTGCGTGCCTGCTCCGAGACCCAGGGCACCTTCGCGCTCACGGTCGAGGGCCGCGGCTTCGACTCGCGCATCACCCCGGGCGGCACGGACTTCCTGTCCTCCGAGTGCGTCTCGTGCGGCGCGTGCGTGCAGGCCTGCCCCACCGACGCCCTCACCGAGCGCAGCATCGTCGAGCTCGGGATGCCCACCCGCTCGGTCCTCACCACCTGCGCCTACTGCGGGGTCGGCTGCTCGTTCAAGGCCGAGGTGCAGGGCGAGGGCGAGGACACCCGCGTCGTGCGGATGACCCCGTGGAAGGACGGCGGCGCCAACGAGGGTCACTCCTGCGTCAAGGGGCGGTTCGCCTACGGGTACGCCGCGCACGAGGACCGGCAGCTCGAGCCGATGGTTCGCGACTCCATCGACGACGAGTGGCGGGTCGTGTCGTGGGACGAGGCGATCGCCCGCGTCGCCGAGGGCTTCACGGCCATCCAGGCCGAGCACGGCGTCGGCTCGATCGGCGGCATCTCGTCCTCGCGCTGCACGAACGAGGAGGTCTACGTCGTCCAGAAGATGGTGCGGGCCTCGTTCGGCAACAACAACATCGACACCTGCGCGCGGGTCTGCCACTCCCCCACGGGGTACGGGCTCAACCACGCGTTCGGCACCTCGGCGGGCACCCAGGACTTCAAGTCCGTCGAGGAGTGCGACGTCATGCTCCTCATCGGCGCCAACCCCACCGACGCCCACCCGGTCTTCGCCTCGCGGATGAAGCGCCGGTTGCGCGAGGGCGCCCGGATCATCGTCGCCGATCCCCGCCGCATCGACCTCGTCCGCAGCCCCCACGTCGAGGCGTCCTTCCACCTGCCGGTCCGGCCCGGCACGAACGTCGCGTTCGTCAACGCGATGGCCCACGTCATCGTCACCGAGGGCCTGCACGACGCCGAGTTCGTCGCGTCGCGCACGGAGGGCGCCGAGGGGTACCTGGAGTTCATCGCCCGCCCCGAGCACTCCCCCGAGGCCACCGAGCGCGAGACCGGCATCCCGGCGGCCGACCTGCGGGCGGCGGCGCGGCTCTACGCGGCCGGGCCGAACTCGGCCATCTACTACGGGCTCGGTGTCACCGAGCACAGCCAGGGCTCGACGATGGTCATGGGGATGGCCAACCTCGCGATGCTCACCGGCAACCTCGGCCGCGAGGGCGTCGGGGTCAACCCGCTGCGCGGCCAGAACAACGTCCAGGGCTCGTGTGACATGGGCTCCTTCCCCCACGAGCTGCCGGGGTACCGGCACGTGTCGCGGCCCGAGGTGCGCGAGATCTACGAGTCCCTGTGGGGGGTCGCCATCCAGCCGGAGCCGGGCCTGCGCATCCCGAACATGTTCGACTCGGCGATCGGCGGCTCCTTCCTCGGGCTCTACGTCCAGGGCGAGGACATCGCGCAGTCCGACCCGAACACCCAGCACGTCGAGGCGGCCCTGCGGGCCATGAAGATGGTCGTCGTGCACGACCTGTTCCTCAACGAGACGGCGCGATTCGCCCACGTCTTCCTGCCGGGGGCGTCGTTCCTCGAGAAGGACGGCACCTTCACGAACGCCGAGCGGCGGCTCAACCGCGTCCGGCCGGTCATGCCGAGCAAGGTCGGCAAGGACGAGTGGCAGGTCGTCTGCGAGATCGCGACCGCGATGGGCTATCCGATGTCGTACACCTCGCCGGCCGAGATCATGGACGAGATCGCCGCCACCACACCGACGTTCGCCGGGGTCTCGTTCGCCCGGCTCGACGCCGAGGGCTCGATGCAGTGGCCGGTCACCGACTCCGCACCGCACGGCACACCGACGATGCACGTCGGCTCCTTCGTGCGGGGTCTCGGGCAGCTGACACCCACGGTCTACGTGCCGACCACCGAGCGCGCCAACCGCCGCTACCCCCTCGTGCTGACCACCGGGCGCATCCTGTCCCAGTACAACGTCGGGGCGCAGACGCGGCGGACGCCGAACTCGACGTGGCACCCCGAGGACGTCCTCGAGATCCACCCCTCCGACGCCGAGCTGCGGGGCATCACCGACGGCGACGTCGTCGAGCTGTCGTCCCGGGTCGGCACGACGCGCCTCACGGCCGTCGTCTCCGAGCGGATGCCGGCAGGCGTCGTCTACACGACCTTCCACCACCCCGTCACCGGAGCCAACGTCGTGACGACGGAGAACTCCGACTGGGCGACGAACTGCCCGGAGTACAAGGTGACCGCCGTCCAGGTGGCCGTCGTGACGGAGGCGTCGCGCGCCGAGGCGGGGGCCGTGCCGCAGGCCCGACCGGCCGGGGTGCCGGCCGGGGCGATGGCGAGGCGCCGGTGAGCGGGCACGAGGCGCCGGTCGTGCGGATGGGCCACGACCTCGTCCGCAACTTCGAGGCGCTCCCCCCGGACAAGGCCGCCGAGGAGATCGCGACCCACATCCGGAAGTTCTGGGAGCCCCGGATGCGCCACGAGCTCGTCGCCCGGGTGCGGCGGGGCGAGACCGACATGCACCCGCTGCTCGTGCGGGCCACCGAGGACTTCGTCGACGGCGACGTCGACCGCCAGGAGATCCGGGAGCCCTCGGGCGGGTAGGGAGGCCGTCCCCGACGGCCCACGGGATACTGGCCGGATGGAGATCGCACGCACCCCGTCCGCACGCTTCGACGTCGTCGAGGGGTTCGACCACGCGCCCGAGTGGGTCGAGGTCGACACCGGCACCGGGCTGCGGATGGCCTACGTCACCGCCGGACCCTCGGACGGCCCGGTCGTCGTCCTCGTGCACGGCGAGCCGACGTGGGGCTACCTCTACCGCCGGATGGTGGGGCCGCTCACCGACGCCGGCCTGCGGGTCGTCGTCCCGGACCTCGTCGGCTGCGGCCGGTCGGACAAGCCGGTCGACCGGGACGCCTACTCCTATGCCGCGCACGTCGAGTGGCTCCGGGCCGGCCTCTTCGACGCGCTCGACCTGCGCGACGTCCACTACGTCGGCCAGGACTGGGGCGGGCTCCTCGGGATGCGCCTGCTCGCCGAGCACCCCGACCGGTTCGCCGGCGTCGTCATGTCCAACACCGGGCTGCCGACCGGGGACCGGCCCATGCCCGAGGCGTGGCAGCAGTTCCGGCTGATGGTCCGCTCCGCGACGGCCCTCGACGTCGGGCGGATGGTCGACGCCGGCTGCGGGCGGCCGCTCACCGCGGCGGAGCACGCCGCGTACTCCGCGCCCTTCCCGGCCGAGGAGTACTGCGCCGGCATCCGGGTCTTCCCGGACCTCGTGCCGAACACCCCGGACGACCCGGCGGCACCCGCCAACCGTGCCGCCTGGACGCGGCTCGCCACCCTCGAGGTCCCGTTCCTCACCGCGTTCAGCGACGGCGACCCCATCACCCGCGGCGGCGACCGGTGGATGCAGTCGAAGATCCCCGGGGCCCGTGGCCGCTCGCACACCGTCATCGAGGACGCCGGGCACTTCGTGCAGGAGGACCAGCCGGAGCGGTTCGCCGAGGTCGTGGCCGACTTCGTCACCCACCTCTGAAACCGGCTGCCGCACAGCCGTGGGCGCCGGGAGCGCACCCACCCCCCGGAGTAGGATGAGGGTGTCCGGTCCCCACCGTGGTGACCGGGCACCGGGCCGGAGGCCGACATGGAGATCACCGTCCACACGGACCACAACATCCGCGGAACCGACGAGCTGACGGGCCGCGTCGAGCGGGAGGTCGCGAGCGCGCTGTCGCGGTTCAGCGACCGCCTCACCCGCGTCGACGTCCACCTCAGCGACCAGAGCGCGGGGCGGGCCACGGCGGGCGACATCCGGTGCCTCGTCGAGGCGAGGCCGGAGCGGCGGCCCGCGGTCACCGTCACCGACGACGCCGACAGCGTGGACGCCGCCGTCACCGGCGCGCTCCACCGTCTCGACCACCTGCTGACCACCGACGAGGGCCGCCGGCAGGACCGGAGCGGCCGCGACTCGATCCGCGGCCACGACCCGGCGTGAGGCGACGGCACGATCGCTCGCCGGGGTGCAGACTGCACGCATGGAGCTGACGACCGAGCTGCAGGCCACCGGTGGGACCACCACCGGGTTCGTCATCCCGGAGCCGCTCGTCGACGGGCTCGGGGGCGGACGCCGCCCGAAGGTCTCCGCGACGGTCAACGGGTACACGTGGCGCACGAGCATCGCGTCGATGGGCGGGCGCTTCCTCCTCGGGGCGAGCGCCGCGGTGCGCGACGCGGCCGGGATCGCGGCCGGTGACACCTGCACGCTCACCGTCGAGCTCGACACCGCAGCGCGCACCGTCGAGGTGCCCGAGGACCTCGCGGCCGCCCTCGCCGCGCACCCGTCCGCCGCAGCGGCCTGGGAGCGGCTCCCCCACAGCCGGCAGCGACAGGTCGCCGAGGCCCTGCTCACCGCCCGCAAGGCCGAGACCCGCTCGCGTCGCCTGGACGCCGCCGTCGCCGAGCTCACGTCGTGAGGGTCGTCGTCGCGAAGACGGCGCTGCGCCTCGCCCGGTGGACGGCGGTCGGCGAGGTGCCACGCTCCGGCATCCTCGTCGGCGCCCCGCACACCTCGAACTGGGACTTCGTGATGATGCTGCTCATCATGTGGCGTGGCGACGTCTCGCCCCGGGTCCTCATCAAGCAGGAGCTCTTCCGCGGCCCGCTCGGCTGGCTCCTCCCGCGGCTCGGCGGCATCCCCCTCGACCGCGACAACCCCGGTCAGGTGGTCCGGGCGCTCGTGCGTGAGGCACGCAGCGGAGAGCCGTTCCTCCTCATCCTCGCCGCCGAGGGCACTCGCACCAAGGGCGAGTACTGGAAGTCCGGGTTCTGGCGGATCGCCCGCTCCGCGAGGCTGCCGATCGCGCTCGCGTTCATCGACGGACCCAGCCGCACCGCCGGCTTCGGGCCGACGATCACGGCCACCACGGACGTCGTCGCCGACATGGACACGATCCGCGAGTTCTACCGCGACAAGCGCGGCATCCACCCCGAGCGACGTACCGAGCCGCGCCTCCGGGAGGAGGACCGCACGCCCTGAGGCGCCGGCGGCGCGTCAGGACGCGGCGGCCGGTGCCCGCTCGAGCACGATGACGCGCACCCGCCGCCCGGAGATGCGCCGCAGGTACCTCGGGTAGCCGAGGTAGACCTCCGCGGCACGGGCAAGGACCTCGAGCCGCTCGGCGTCCACCGCCTCCCGGGCGACGACCTCGACCGTGCGGCCCCGGTAGGCGGCGGTCGCGCGGGGGTCGGCCTCGAGGTTGAGCACCCACGCCGGGGTGTGCGCCTGCCCGAAGTTCGTCCCGACGACGGCGATCCCGTCACCGGCGGGGATGCCGACGAGCTGCGCCTCACGAGCCTGCCCGCTGCGACGCCCCGTGGTCGTCACGACCAGCGTCGGCAGCGCGCTGAGGGCACCCGAGAGGGTGGTCCGCCCCCGCGTCAGCCCGGACGTCGCCCGGTCCATGGCCGGCGCGGTGCGGGCGAGGAGCCACGCGCCGGGGCGGCTCGCGGCCACGGACCGCACCGAGCGGTGGAGGGCGTTGGGCCGCGGGAACGCGTACGACAGCTCGTCGGCGAGGCCCACCCCACGACGGTAGCCCCGGGACGTCCGGGTGTCACGGCGCACCTCGTGCTTGCTCCTCACCCCACGTGAGGTCCTACCGTTCCCGGCATGGACTTCGGGATCGGCGACATCGCCCGGCGCACCGGCCTCACCGAGCGGACCCTGCGCTACTACGAGGAGCTCGGCCTGCTCACACCGGCACGCGATGCCGGGGACCGGCGCCGCTACGTCAGCGAGGACCTCGACCGGCTCTCCCGGATCCGCCTGCTGCGCGAGCTGGGCACACCGGTGGCCGACCTCGACCCGGACGCCGCCGACCTCACGGCGCTCACGGGGCGCCACCTCGCCGAGCTCGACGACCGCCTGGCGGAGCTGGCCCGCCAGCGCGAGCGGGTACGCGCCGTCGAGGACCGGCTGCTCGGTGGCGACCGCCCCGGCGACGACGCCCTGCTCGACCTCCTCGCGGGGCTCACCACCGAGGAGCCCGGCCTCACCCGGCGGATCACGCTGCTCGTCTACCGGGACGTCGCGGCCGCCCACGCGTGGCTCGTCGAGGTGTTCGGGCTCGCCCCGGGACCGTTGACGTTCGACGGCGACCGCGCCCACCACGGCGAGCTCTACGTCGGGGACGGCGTGCTGTGGCTCCACGGCGAGCACGAGGCGGCGCGGATGGCGTCGCCCCTCGGCACCGGCGGCCTCGTCACGGCGTCGCTCGCGGTGCAGGTGGACGACGTCGACGCCCACCACGCGAGGGTCGTCGCGGCCGGTGCAGAGGTCGACTACCCCCCGGTCGACCAGCCGTACGGCTTCCGCGAGTACAGCGCCCGTGACCTCGAGGGGCACTACTGGTCGTTCCAGGAGCCGATCCCCGGCCCGGACGGGGAGACCGCCTGAGCCGCGTCCCGTCAGATGTCCTGCCCGGGCGCGAGCACGACGTCGCGGTCGCGCAGCTGGATCGTCAGCTCCCCGCTGATGACGAGGAACAGCTCGTCGGTGTCGTCGTGGCGGTGCCACACGAAGGCCCTCAGGATGCCAGCCCGGGCCCGCCCGCTCAGCGCAGCAGGGCGACGGTCGGCCCGGAGCGCGCGGGCACCGGGTGCCCGGCCGCCGTGGCGCCCGGCTCCACGGGCCGCGGAGTGCGGCCCTGCGTCAGCCACCGGCGCGCGGGCCGCTCCACCCGGCTCATGACGAGCCACGCCGCGGCCGCGAGCGTGCCGACGAACGCCACGAGCACGAGCGAGGACAGCCAGGCGTTCCCGGCGGCCAGCGCGGTCGCTCGCTCGACCGGCCACTCGAACAGCCAGTGCACCATGTAGAGCGCGTACGAGGCCTCGCCCGCCGCGACGAGCCCCGGCCACGACAGGACCCGCACGAGCCCGCCCGAGGACGCGGCCAGGGCGGCGACGCCCAGGCCGAGGGCGGGGGCCACCCAGTAGCGGCCGTGCGATGCCGTGGGCACGAGCGCCAGGACGACGAGGGTCGCCGGCAGCACGGGGACCCACCGCCCGAGCCGGGCCCCACCGCGCACCCACGCGAGGCAGAGCAGGGCCCCGCCGACGAACTCGCCGCCGATCCGGACCCAGAACATGTGCTCGAGGTTGCCGTTGGGCAGGGCCATCGTCGCGAAGATGGCGAGCATCACGCCGTAGGAGAGGCCCGCGAGGAGCAGCGCGGTGCTCGCCCGCCGCAGCCGGGCGAGGAGGACGAAGAGCACGGGCGCGACGAGGTAGGCGAACCACTCCGCGCTGATCGACCACGCCGGGGAGTTGAAGCTCGGCCGGTCGTTGACCCAGTAGTGCACCATCGCGAGGTTCTCGACGTAGGCGTCACCCGTGCGCCGGATGCCCTCCGCCCCGGTCCCGAGGGTGCCGAGCATCGCCGCGATGCCGAGGTCGAGGTGCAGCGCGAGGACGTGCACCGGCCACACCCGCGCGAAGCGGTTCCGGACGAAGTGCGCGGCGTCGCGTCGCCGGAGGGTCCGCATCCGGTCGGCGTAGGTGTAGGCGAGCACGAAGCCGCTCAGCGCGAAGAAGAGGTCGACGCCGAGGTACCCGGCCCGCATGAAGGTGTCGAAGGGCGCCAGCGCCGGCTCGAGGGCGAGGAGCTCCTCGCGGTAGTGGAACAGCACGACCCAGACGGCCGCCACGGCGCGCAGGCCGGTCAGCGCGGGCAGGGTGGGCCGCCGAGGGACGTTCTCCATCCTCTCGACGCTGCCGGGGCCGCGGGGGTGCGGCAAGTCGGGAGGACCTGCCTCAACGCTCCCTGAGGAGGACCGGGAACACGCGTTCTCGCAGGTCAGTCCGATGGAGGACGCCCCGTGGGCCGCCCCGGGGGCGTCGCAACGGTGCGAGGTATGTCACGAAAGGGTCACGGCCGGCGCCCCGAGCCGTCGTGGCTCAGCTCCCGCGCGGCAGGGTCGCGAGCGACTCCTTGACGGCGGCGACGAGCGCCTGGACCTCCCCCTGGGTGCCGTCGAACCACCGGCGGGCCAGCATCGCCGCCGGGAACAGCCGGACGTCGTGCGGCTCACGGTGCAGCGCGATCTCGGCGCCCTCCTCGCCGGTCGCGACGACCCAGCGCAGGTCGCAGGAGCGCCGCAGGTGCTCGCCCACCGCGAGGCCGAAGGCGTTGACCAGCGCGTTCGGGTCCGCCCGTTCCCCCTCGGGGGTCGCGAACCACCGCGCCGCCTCGGCGTCGAAGGCCCGCCCCAGCGCCTCGGGGTCGTTCAGGTCGATCCCGGAGTCCGCGACGAGGGCCAGCGTGTTCGCCACCCACGCGCGCGCGTCCGCCGTCGGCTCCCCCAGCTCCCGCACATCGGCTCCTCCCTCGTCGGAGGTGCCATGTTTCCCCAGCGGGACGCGACGCGCCAGACCTCGGCCGACCGGCCCTCGGCTCATACGCAGAACTCGTTGCCCTCGGGGTCGCTCATGGTCACCCAGTGCACCCCGAGGTCGGTGTGCTCCTCCCCGCGGGTGGCACCGAGTGCCACGAGCCGGGCCACCTCCTCGGCGACGTGGGCGCGCTGGGTCTCCATCGGCACGCCGGGACCGCCCCCGGCCAGGAGGTCGAGGTGCACCCGGTTCTTGCCGGACTTCGGCTCCGGGACCCGCTGGAGGAAGATGCGCGGCTGCCCCTCGGCCTCGAGCGCCGAGGCGTCGTTCCACCGCTCCTCGGGAACACCCTGCGCGGCGAGGAAGGCCTGCCAGTCGGCGAAGCCGCCCGGTGGCGCCGGCACCGCGTACCCGCGGGGTGCGAGGGCGGCGGCCCAGAACCCGACGAGACCGGCGGGGTCGAGGCAGTCGATGACGACCTGGACGGGGGCGTGCGAGCGGTCCATCCCCGCAGTGTGCCGCTCCCCACCGACAGGCGCCCGCCCGACGCCCGCGGCGGCTGCCCACGGGTGTACCATCGTCGGTTCGCCAGTATGCGACCCCACCCAGAAGCAGGAGGCGGTTCCGCCGTGCCCACGCCGACCGCCGACCCGACCACCCCCGCGCCCGACGCCGTCCTCGCGCGGGAGCAGGCCCACCTCGAGCACGCACGCGACGAGCTGCGCCGCATGCGCGAGGCCACCGAGAACCTCGATGCCTCCACCGCCGCGGACGCCTTCAACGCCGCCTACCTCGACCTCGTCCTCGCCCGCCGGGTCGCCTCCCTCCAGGACGACCCGCGGACGACGCTCTTCTTCGGGCGCATCGACTGCCGCACCGAGCACGGGGACGAGACCTTCCACGTCGGCCGGCGGCACGTCAGCGACACCCGGGGCGACCCGGTCGTCGTCGACTGGCGGGCCCCCATCTCGACGGCGTTCTACCGGGCCTCCCCCACCGAGCCGATGGGCGTCGAGCTGCGGCGGCGGTTCGGCGTCGACCGCGGGCGCCTCACCGCCTACGAGGACGAGCGGCTCACCACCGGTGAGGCGGCGGACCACAGCGCCATCCTCGCCGCCGAGATCGAGCGGCCGCGCTCCGGGCCGATGCGCGACATCGTGTCGACGATCCAGCCCGAGCAGGACGAGATCGTCCGCTCCGACCTCGCGACGAGCATCTGCGTCCAGGGCGCCCCCGGCACCGGGAAGACCGCCGTCGGGCCTGCACCGCGCGGCGTGGCTGCTCTACTCGTTCCGCAGCCAGCTGGAGCGCACCGGCGTCCTCGTCGTGGGGCCGAACCGCGCGTTCCTCGACCACATCGGGGCCGTCCTGCCCTCACTCGGCGAGGTGCGCGTGCGGCACGCGACGATCGACACCCTCCTCGACCACGGACGCATCCGCGCCGCGGACCCCACCGAGGTCGCCGTCCTCAAGGGGGACGCGCGGATGGCCGAGGTGCTGCGGCGCGCGGTCTGGAGCCGGGTGGGCCGGGCCGAGGAGGCGATGCTCGTCCCGCGCGGCTCGCGCAAGTGGCGCGTCCCGGCCTACGACGTGCAGGACGAGGTGGACGCCCTCGTCGAGCGCGGGGTCCGGTACTCGGCCGCGCGCGACCTGCTCCCCCAGCGCCTGGCACACCTCGTGATGCTGCGGATCGAGCAGTCGGGGGACTTCCCCGGCGACCGCGTCCAGGACACCATCGCGAGGTCGGCGCCGGTCAGGGCCTACGCGAAGGCGCTCTGGCCGGCCCTGGACCCGGCGGGCGTCCTCTTCGGCCTCCTCTCCGACGCCGACGCACTCGCCGCCGCGGCGGACGGCATCCTCACCGGGGACGAGCAGCGGCTGCTCCTGTGGGAGGCGCCCGCCCGCACCAAGGCGGCGAGCCGGTGGACCTCCGCCGACATGGCCCTCCTCGACGAGCTGACCGACCTCCTCGACCGCACGCCGAGCATCGGGCACGTCGTCCTCGACGAGGCCCAGGACCTCTCCCCCATGCAGCTGCGGGCGGTCGGCCGCCGCGCCTCGACGGGCAGCCTCACCGTGCTCGGTGACATCGCCCAGGGCACGACGCCGTGGGCGACGGCCTCGTGGGAGGCCGCGATGGGCCACCTCGGGCGGCCGCGGCACGAGCTCGTCGTCCTCGACCGCGGCTTCCGCGTCCCCGGGCTCGTCATCGACTTCGCGGCCCGGCTGCTGCCGGCGATGGCTCCCGGGCTCGGTGCGCCGCGGTCGGTGCGCGAGAACCCCGGCCGCCTCGACGTCGTCGCCGCCGACCCCGCCCGTCGCTCTGCCGCGGTCGTCGACGCCGTCCGGGAGGCCGTGACGGAACCCGGGTCGGTGGGCGTCATCGCACCCGACGCGTTCGTCGACGCCCTGAGCGGTGCCCTCACCCGGGCCGGCGTCCCCCACGGGCGCCTCGACGCCGAGCACGGCGACGACGAGGACCGCCAGGTCGAGCTCGTGCCCGCGAGCATCGCCAAGGGCCTCGAGTTCGACCGCGTCGTCGTCGTCGAGCCGGCTGCGATCGCCGCCGCCGAGCCCGACGAGCGGACCGGCCTGCGCCGCCTCTACGTGGTGCTCACCCGCGCGGTCTCGGGGCTGACGGTGGTGCACTCCGACCCGCTCCCGGGTCCGCTCGCCGCCTGACGTGCCCGTCGGGTGGGCTCAGGAGGCGCCGACGGTCCACTTCTCGCCGTCCCAGTAGCGGGTCCGGGCGCGGCTGTTGGGCTCGGGGTACCACCCCGGGGCGAGACCCTTCTTCGCGTCGTCCGTGCGCACCGTCTTCTCGGTGCGGAACGCGGGGATGAAGGCGGCCAGCAGACCGAACACGGACCCGCCGAGGAGCAGGTAGAGCCCGAGTCCGGGGTCGAGGGTGGCGTCGGTCAGGGCCGAGGCCACGTCCGGGGCGATGCGTCGGAACCAGGTGGGGTCCCCGGCGGCGGCCGCCGGGTCGGCGATGAAGCGCCAGAGGAAGAGCGACAGGATCGCGGTGGCGACCAGGCTGACCAGCGCCGCGACCCGCCAGACCGCACCGACGTACCGGATCCGGGTCAGCAGCAGGGCGAGCCCCATGAGGGCGATCCAGGCGGCGTTGAGGATGAGGAAGACGCGGAAGCTCACCGCGAACTGGGCCACCGACCCGGTGACGGTGATGCCGAGGGCGTCCCACTGCGGGGGCGAGACCTTCGAGCCGGTCACCGAGAAGACCGGGAAGAAGGTGGCGGCGGTCACGAGTCCCGCGGCCACGCCGAGGGCGAGCCCCGCGATGGCGTGGCTGCGCCGCTGTCTCACTTCGGCCATGTCAGATCCTCCCTGCGCTCGAGCCGAGTGTGGCACCGGCCCCCCCGGATCCGCCGCAACTCGGGAGAAATCCCGTCCGGACGGCCGAGGGGCCGCGTCGCCACCGGTGTCAGTCCGGGGCGACGAGGAAGATGTGGTCGCTCGGGCAGCCGCCGGGGATGCTGACACCGGTCGCGTCGGACGCCTCACCGCCCGGGAGCTCGATCTTCGCGCCGTCCGGGTACTCCGCGCCGCGGAAGACCAGCACCGCGCCACGGACCTGGGCGCCCCCGTCGAACGCCGGGGTGGTGACCTGGTCGGCCGTGCGCACCGTGACGCACTCCTGCGAGATCGACACGGTGCCGATGAGCAGGGCGTCCATCCCGCCGTCCGCGTCGTACGTGGCGAGGATGCCGGCCGCACCACCCGAGGAGCAGCCCGTGAGCACCACCCCGGCCACCGTGAGCAGGGCCGAGGACGTCCGGATCCGTCGAGACACCGTCGTCACCATGCCCACGAGGCTATGGGCGGGGGTCCGGCGCTGTCGTGGGCCCGGGGCCGATCGGACCCGAACGGCCGACCCTCGCCGTGCGCGCCCGTGTCAGCCGCCGACGGCCGCGGCCGACTCGCGGAGCAGCGCCCAGAGCTCCTCGACGTGGTGCCGCTCGGTCGCCTCGGCACCGATCGAGACCCGGACCATCCAGCGGCCGTCGAGCTGGCTCGCACCGAGGAAGGCCCGGCCGGTGGCGTTCGCGGCCTCGACCCACGCGAGGGTGTGCGCGTCGAGGGCGTCCCCGGTGAGGCCCTCCGGCTCGTGGACGAGGCACACCGTCTGCAGCTGGACGGGTGCGAGCACGCGCCACCCCGGCTCGGTCGCCACCCGGTCGGCGAGCCACTGCGCGTTGGCGAGGTCTCGGCGCAGCCGGTCGCGGATGGCGTCGACCCCGTCGAGCCGCAGGTGGAACCACAGCTTGAGGGCCCGGAACCGACGCCCCAGCGGGATCCCCCAGTCCTTGTACTGCACCACCTCGGAGTCGGTGCTCGCCCGCAGGTAGCTCGGGGTCGTCGACATCACCGACACGAGGTGGTCGACGTCGCGCACGTAGAGCAGCGAGGTGTCGAGGATGGTCCCCATCCACTTGTGGGGGTTCCACGAGATCGAGTCCGCGTCGTCGGCACCGTCGAAGAGGTGGCGCATCTCGGGCAGGAGCATCGCCGAGCCGGCCATCGCGGCGTCGACGTGCACCCACGCACCGAACTCCCGGGCGACCTCGACGATCGCGCGCACGGGGTCCATCGCGGTCGTGCCCGTCGTGCCGACCGCCGCGACGACCACTGCGGGGACGCGCCCGGCGGCGGCGTCCTCGGCCATGGCGGCCCGCAGCGCCGCGGGGTCCATGGCGTAGGTGACCGGGTCGACCTCCACGTACCGGAGGTTGTCGGCGCCGTAGCCGGCGAGGAGGGCGGCCTTCGGGACGGAGGAGTGCGCGTGCGGCGAGGTGTAGGCGACGAGCGGCGCGTCGAGGGACTGCAGGCCACCGCGGTGCTCGGACCCGTCGCTGGCCCGCTCCCGGGCGGCGAGCATCGCGACGAGGCAGGCCGTGGAGGCCGTGTCCTGGATCGCGCCCTTCCACTCCGGCGAGAGCCCGCAGAGGTCACGCAGCCAGTCGGTGACGACCTGCTCGACCTCGGTGAGCGCCGGCGCCGACTGCCACGTGATGCCGAGGGCGCCGACCCCGCCGGAGGCGATGTCGCCGAGGACGGAGGCGAGGCTCGCGTTGCTGGGGAACCAGCCGTAGAAGCCGGGGTGCTGGGTCTGGGTCACGCCCGGCACGACGACCCGGTCGAGGTCGGCGAGCACGTCGGCGAAGGGCTCCGGGGCGTCCGGTGCGTGGGCGGGCAGCGCGTCCCGCACCTCGCCGGGCCGGACCTGCGCCGCGACCGGGAGGTCCGGGACGCGCGCCCGGTGGTCGGCGATCCAGTCGATGAGGGCGTGGCCGGCGACGCGGAACTCCTCGGGGGTCATGCGGCCATTCTGTCGCGAGGCGCCATGCCCGCGCGGGCGGGTCACTCCGAGGGGTCGTAGGTGATCTTCAGGGCCTTGGGCTTGGTCACGAGGGCGGCGGCGTCGGTCACCGTGAAGGTCTGCGCCCGGCAGGTGCCCGACGGCAGCGTGGTCACCGTGTACGGCGAACCCACCGAGCCATCACCGTCGCCCACGACGACGGCCACCCGCGGACTGTCTCCGGACGTCTGGCACGCCTCGAGGCCGAGCAGTGACCACAGCTGCGTCCCCGCCTCGGAGTCCACCCGCACCATCTCGCCGATGACCGGGGTCGCCGGGGACGCGGTCGACTCGGCGGTCGAGAGCGCGAGGAGGAACCCGATCCCGCCCGCGGCGGCCAGCACCCCGGCACCGATCATCTGCCCGGTCCGTCGCGACGACAGGCCGCGGGACAGCGTGAAGTACTCGGCACGGTTGAGCAGATCGGCCCGGGCCGCACCATAGACGGCGAGGTTGTGCAGGAGGATCCGGCGCTCCTCCTCCAGCTGGTCGAGGTGGGCCTGCGCCGTGGGCGGAGGCGACGGCTGTGCGAGGACGGCCTTGGCATCGACGATCTCCTCCCCGACGATGAAGGCGGCGCGCCGGGCCGCGACGAGACGCCCCCGGAGGTCACGCACGGTCGGACAGTCGTCGGGCAGTGCCAGACCTGCTCCGGCCTCCTCGACCTCGGCCACGAAGTCGGCGGGAAGACTGCTCATCTCGTACATCTGGGGTCTCAGGACGTCCATCGCCATGGCGATGAGCAGCCCCACACCGACCAGGCCACCGACCCCGGCGATGAATGCCACGCCCAGCTGGACCGGATGCTCCTGCCAGCTGATCTGCGGGGTGGTCACGAAGCCCTTGGCGAAGAGCAGGGCTCCGACCCCGGCGAGGGCGGTGGTCATCCACTTCACGGCCGACCGCACTGCCTCCGCTCCGGCCGCCCACTCCCGCGGCGTCGGCAGGGTCGGGTCGTCCGGCGGGGTGGCAGCAGTCGCGCCCGAGGACGGCTCGACCGTGGCGGACAGGCTCCACGACCCCGACGGGGCCGGAGCGGTCACGGCTCTGCGTCCCCGGCGTCCTGACCGAGCACGGCCTCGGGGACGGGGAGGTTGTCGGGGTGCGTGGCCACGTCCAGCACCTCCCACCGTCCTGGCGGGTCGTAGTAGATCTCCCGCTGGCCGGTGTCCGGGTTGCGCCTCAGGTCACCGTTCCTGTCCATGTCGCCGTCCTCTCGGGGCACCAGTGCTGCAGAGAGGCTAGCGACGGGCCGGGCCACTGACCAGAGCCGCGGCCCGCTCAGCCCCACTCGACGCGTTCGGTGAGCGGACCGCCGGCTCAGAGGTTGATCATGTGGCCGGCGATGCCCTCGACGGCCTCCTTGACCGCCTCGGACAGCGTCGGGTGTGCGAACACGTTGCGCGACACCTCGTCCGCGGTGAGGTCCCACTTCTGGGCCAGGGTCAGCACGGGGAGCAGCTCGGTGACGTCGGGGCCGATCATGTGGGCGCCGATGATCTCGTTGTGCTCCGCGTCCGCGACGACCTTGACGAAGCCGACGGAGTCGCCGAGGCCCATCGCCTTGCCGTTGGCGCTGAACGGGAACTTCGCCGTCTTGACGTCGTAGCCCTTCTCCTTGGCCTGCGCCTCGGTGTACCCGAACGAGCCGATCTGCGGGTGGCAGTAGGTGGCCCGCGGGACGAAGTCGTACTCGACCGGCATCGTGTCGGCCCCGAACATGTGCTCGGCGGCGACGACGCCCTGGGCCTCGGCGACGTGCGCGAGCATCAGCTTGGCGGTGCAGTCGCCGATCGCGTAGACGTTCTCGACGTTCGTACGGCAGTACTCGTCGATCGCCACGGCGCCGCGCTCGGTGAGCTGGACACCGGTGCTCTCGAGGCCGAAGCCCTCCGTGCGCGGGGCGAACCCGATCGCGGAGAGCAGCTTGTCGGCCTCGAGCACCTGCTGGTCGCCGCCGTTCGCCGGGGAGACCGTGACCTTGACGCCCGACCCGGTGTCCTCGACGGCCTCGACCTTGGTGCCGAGCATCACCGTGACGCCGAGCTTCTTGTAGTGCTTGAGGAGCTCCTTGGAGACCTCCTCGTCCTCGGTCGGGACCATCCGGTCGAGGAACTCCACGATCGTCACGTCGACGCCGAAGTTCTTCATGACGTAGGCGAACTCGACGCCGATGGCTCCCGAGCCCGCGATGATGATCGAGCCGGGGAGGTTCTCGTCGAGGATCTGCTCCTCGTAGGTGACGACGTTCTCCGACACCTCGACGCCGGGCAGCATCCGGGTGACGGCACCGGAGGCGATGATCAGCTTGTCGAAGGTCAGCGAGCGGCTCTCGCCGTCGTTGAGCGCGACGTCCATCGAGCTCGGGCCGGTGAGGGTGCCCCAGCCGTCGATCTCCTCGATCTTGTTCTTCTTCATGAGGAAGTGGACGCCCTTGACGATGCCCGCCGACACCTTGCGCGAGCGCGCGTGGGTGACGCCGTACTTCATCGTCGCGTCACCCTCGATGCCGAAGAGCTCCTTCTCGTGCTGGAGCGTGTGCGCGAGCTCGGCGTTCTTGATGAGCGCCTTGGAGGGGATGCAGCCGACGTTGAGGCAGACCCCGCCCCAGTACTTCTTCTCGACGACCGCGACCTTCTTGCCGAGCTGGGACGCGCGGATCGCCGCGACGTACCCACCGGGACCAGCACCGAGCACCACGAGATCGAAGTCAGCCATGCCGTCAGCCTATCCGGAGGTCGATGGGGGACTCCCCCCGTCCTCCCCCGCACTCCACGCGGCGCCGCGTCAGCCCAGCCCCCGCAGGGTCAGCAGGACGTCGTGGGCGGCCGGTGCGGCGGAGGTCCCGCCGAAGCCTCCCTGGGAGACGACGACCGAGACCACCCACCGCGGGTCGTCGGCGGGCGCGTACGAGACGAACCACGAGGTGTCGCGCTTCCCGACGGCCTCCGCGGTGCCGGTCTTGCCGGCCACCGGCCAGTCCGCGGGTTGGTCCCTGAACCCGCCGGCCACCGTCCCGCGGGTGATCACCCCTCGCAGCGCCGCGCGGAGGTAGGCGTCGACGGCGGGCGTGACCGGGGCGGCGCGCCGGGGCCCCGCGGCCACGGCGGTGCGTTCACCGGAGACCGGGTCGACGGTCGAGGACCCGACGCGCGGGGTGAGGACCGTGCCCCCGTTGGCGATCGCGGCGTACATCACGGCCATCTGGACGGGGGTGGCCAGCACGTCGCCCTGACCGATGGAGAAGTTCGCGGCGTCCCCCGCCCGCAGCTGCCACCCCGACGCGCAGTTCTCCCGCGCCACCTGGGTGAGGAAGGTGCGCCGCTCCGGGTCGGAGACCTCGGGGTACCCACTCGCGGCCCGGGCACAGAGGTCGTCCCTGGTGGCCTCCCACGTGGCCTGCCGCCAGGCCCGGTCGGGGATGCGGCCCCCCGTCTCGTCCGGGAGGTCGACCCCGGTCGGGCTCCCCAGACCGAAGCCCCGTGCCGCCTCGACGAACGGGTCGACGGTGTCGACGCCGGCGTCCAGGCCACCCTGGGCCCGCCACGCCCGGTAGGCGACGTCGTAGAAGACGGTGTCGCACGAGACCTCGATGGCCCGGGCGAGGCTGATCTCGCCCTGGTCGCGGCTCTCGTGGTTGCGGAACACGCGGTCACCGATGGTGTACCGCGCCGGGCACCCGTACCGCCCGTCGAGGGAGTCACCGGCACGTACCGCCGCCGCCACGGACGACGGCTTGATCGTGCTGCCGGGAGGCAGGCCCACCCCGGTGGCGCGCGACAGGAGGGGGTCGCCCGCACCGTCCGCCGTCAGGGCCGCGTAGTCGGCGGCCGAGATGCCGCCGGTCCAGACGTTCGGGTCGTACGTGGGGGCGCTGGCCACGGCCGCGACCGCGCCGGTGCGCGCGTCCATCACGACGATGCCTCCCGAGTCAGCGGGCCACTTCTCCGCCCGCTTCCGGGCCGCGGCCATGACCCGCGCGAGCGCCTTCTCGGCGGACGCCTGGACGGTGACGTCGAGCGAGGTGACGAGGTCGCGGCCGGGAACGGGCTCGGTCCGGGAGACCACCCCCGTGACGAGGCCCCGCGCGTCGACGGCGACGACGGTCCGGCCCGGGGTCCCCCGGAGCACCGCGTCGTACTGCTTCTCGAGCCCGGCGCGGCCCACGAGGTCGTCGGCGACGAGCGCCCCGTCGGCCTCGACCTCGGCGCCGGTGGCCGGGCCGAGGTACCCGATGACGTGAGCCGCAGAGACGCCGCCCGGACGCGGGTAGACGCGGACGGGCCGTGACGAGACCGCCATCCCCGGGAAGCGCTCGGGCTGCTCGACGAGGGTGAGGGCCCGCCGCGGGTCGACGTCCTCGGCGAGCGGGACGGGCACCTGGGGCGACCCGCTCCAGCACGCGGGCGCACGGGGCGCACCGTCCTCACCGCAGAGCCAGGTGCGCCCGAGCAGCTCCGCGGCGGGCAGGCCGAGGACCTCGGCGGCGGCCCGCACCTCGGCCTCCGCGTGGTCCGGGCTCGTCGCGATGGCGCGCCGCTCCAGGGTCACGACGGTGGCCGTGCGGTTCTCGGCGAGCGGCCGGCCGGTGCGGTCGAGGATCCGGCCCCGGAGCGCCGGCACGACGAGGGTGCGGGTGTCGAGCGAGGTCGCCTCCGCCGTGAAGCCGTCGGCGCCGGCGAGCTGCACCTGCCCGAGGCGCCCGACGAGCCCGGCGAAGAGCACGACGACCGCCGCGACCAGGGCGAGAACCCGCCCGTGGTGCGTCCCCGTACCCCTCACCCGAACCGCCGCCGGAGCACGAGGCGCTCGGCACCGACGACGAACGGCACGACGAGCGCGGCGACGGTGGCGGTGAGCAGGCAGCGGAGCCCGGCGTCGACCGGGTCGACCGGCGCCCGCCCCGCGAGGGCCTGCAGGACACCGGCACCCACGACGACGAGCGAGGCACCGAGGGCGACGACCGCGACCCGGGGTGCGGCCACCGGCCCCTCGACCCGGAACCGGCCCGCGAGCAGCCCCGCGGCCGCGTAGGTCAGCGCGTGCACGCCGAGCACCTCGGCCCCGGGTGGCACGAGGTCGACCACCCAGCCACCCGCCAGCCCGGCGACCGCCCCCGCGGCCGGCCCGCGCCACAGCGCCCAGGCGACGACGAGCACGACGACGAGGTCGGGCACCGGCGCGACGTGCCGGGCCCCGAGCGTCACGGCGAGCACGACCGCCGCCACGAGCGCCGCACCCCGCGCGGCGAGGCCGAACGCGCCCATCACCCACCGCCCGTCGCGGTGGGCCGGGGATCGCGGCGCGCGGGGCCGACGACGACGGCGACGACGTCGAGGGTCGTCGTGTCGACGGCCGGGGAGAGGACCCCGGTGGCGGCCAGCCGGCCGGCCGACGGTGAGACCTCGGTGACGGTCCCGACCCGGATCCCGGCGACGAAGGGCCTGCCCCCGGCGCTGCCGAGGGTGGTCACCACGTCGCCGGTCGCCATCGTGCCGCGCTCGACGAGGGTCAGGGCGAGCCGGCCGGGCGCAGGGGGCGGCGCACCGTCGGCCGCGGTGCCCGCCGCCTCACCGAGCACGCCGTCCGCCCCGACGCGCACCCCGACGGCGAGGTCCGGGCCCCCGACGAGCAGGACGTCCGAGGTCCAGGGGGCCACGCTGACCACCCGGCCGACGAGCCCCCCGGCGGCGACGACGGTGCGGTCCACCTCGACGCCGTCCCGGGAGCCGACGTCGAGGGTGACCCGCTCGGGGCCGGCCGGGCCGGGCGCCCCGACGGCGACGACCCGGGCGAGGACGAGGGGAAGCCCGTCGACGGCCGGGTCGGCCAGCAGGGCGCTCGCGTCGGCGGCACCCGCCAGCCGGCGGTCGGCGTCGGCCAGGCCTGCCCGCAGCCGGGTGTTCTCCGCGCGCAGCGCGGACGCGGCATCGTCCCGGGGCCCGACGGCTCGTTCCAGCGGGCCCAGCCCCGCCGCCGCGACCCCGCGCACGGGGGCGAGGTCCACGGCACCGGAGAGGTCGAGGACGAGGACGAGCGCCGTGAGGACCCCGGCCGCGAGGGCCGCCCGGCGTGCTCCGACCGACCCCTTCACGGCCGCCGGGTGTCGACGAGGACGCGCTCGAGGGTGCTGAACTCCTCGACGCACCGGCCGGCACCGCGGGCGACGGCCCGCAGCGGGTCCTCCGCGGTGTGCACGGGAACCCCGAGCTCGTGGGAGAGCCGCTCGTCGAGGCCGCGGAGCAGCGCTCCTCCCCCGGTGAGCGCGATCCCGCGGTCGACGACGTCGCCGGCGAGCTCCGGCGGGCAGACGTCGAGCACGCTGCGGACGAGGTCGACGATCTGGGCCACCGGGGTCTCGATGGCCCGACGGACCTCGGCCGAGCCGATCGAGACGGTCTTCGGGAGACCGGTGACGAGGTCGCGCCCACGCACCCGCTCCGAGACCTCCTCGACGAGCGGGAAGGCCGACCCCGCGCCCAGCTTGAGCTGCTCCGCGCTCGACTCACCGAGCAGCAGGGCGTACTCGGCCTTGACGTGGGCGACGATCGCCTCGTCGATCTCGTCGCCGCCGATCCGCACCGTGCGGGACGTGACGAGCCCGCCGAGGCTGATGACGCCGACGTCCGTGGTGCCCCCGCCGACGTCGACGACCATCGAGGCGCGGGTCTCCTCGACGGGCAGCCCGGCGCCGATGGCTGCGGCCATCGTCTCCTCGATGACGTAGACGCGGCGGGCGCCGGAGCGGAGCGTGGCGTCCTCGAGGGCCCGCCGCTCGACGCTCGTGATGTCACTCGGGACGCACACGACGACGCGCGGGCGGACCAGGCGGGAGGGGGCGACCCGGTCGACGAACCAGCGGATCATCCGCTCGGTGACGTCGGCGTCGGAGATCACGCCGTCGCGCAGCGGACGGACCGCGGTGACCGTCTCCGGGGTGCGCCCGAGCATGTCCTTGGCCCGCTGGCCCGCGGCGACGAGCTCGCTGGTGCCGGTCCGCACGGCAACGACGGACGGCTCGTCGAGGACGACGCCCCGGCCGCGTTCGTAGACGACGGTGTTGGCGGTGCCGAGGTCGATCGCGAGGTCCCTGCCCCGGACCCAGCCCGCCTGCCACCCGCTCATGGGGAGCAGGCTAGGTCGGGGGCGAGGCCCCGTCGGGGTGCCGCGCCGGTCGGCTCAGAGCTCGGGGAACCAGATGCCGATCTCGCGCGCGGCCGACTCCGGGGAGTCCGAGCCGTGGACGATGTTCTTCTGGACCTTCTCGCCCCAGTCGCGGCCGAGGTCGCCGCGGATGGACCCGGGCGCGGCGGCGGTGGGGTCGGTGGCGCCGGCGAGGGAGCGGAAGCCCTCGATGCAGCGCTCCCCCTCGATGACGGCCGCGGTGACCGGGCCGGAGGACATGAACTCGACGAGGGGCTCGAAGAAGGGCTTGCCCTCGTGCTCGGCGTAGTGCCGGTGGAGCATGTCGGTGTCGGCGGTGGCCACCTTGAGGGCCACGAGGCGGTACCCCTTGGCCTCGATCCGGCGGAGCACCTCCCCGGTGAGGCCGCGGGCGTGGCCGTCGGGCTTGACGAGGACGAGCGAGCGTTCGGTGGTCACGGTGCCCACCCTAGTCGGCGGCCGGGGCGGTCCCGGCGCCCACCTCCGCCTCCCGCCGGGCGACGAGGTCGTCGACCCTGAGCCCCTGGACGAGCAGCAGCAACCAGAGCGCGGTGAAGACGACCGCCACCCCGAACATCGCCGGGACGAGCGCGGCACTGGCCCAGGTGAGCACCTGGACGAGCCAGCCGAGGCTGATCCCGGCCGGTCCGCGCATCAGCCCCGCGCCGACGAGGGCGAGCAGGGCGAGCCCGAGCCCGACCCAGAGCAGCCGCGAGCCGTCGTCCGGACGGCCGTCGGCCAGGGCCAGGGCCCGGGCCACGAGCGCGAAGAAGGACAGGACGATCGCCTGCCCGAAGAGCGCGATCGCGAGCAGCCGGAAGGTGAACTTCCCCTGGCGGCCGTAGAGCGGCGGCATCCTCACCGGGGCGCCCCGCCCTGCTTCCACCGGTACGTCTCGACAGCCGTCTTGGACTCCTTGAGCCCTGCCCCCGTCGCCTCGCGGTAGAGCTTGATCGCCGGGATGAGCTGGTCCTTGGCGAGCTGGACGTCGATCGCCTGGCGCGCGTCCTCGGGCAGCTCGTCGACCGGGGTGAAGCGCACGTGGGACTGCAGCGAGGGCACGCCGTTCTCCCGGACGGCACGCACGACGTACCAGACCGCCGCGATGACGGCCAGGAGCAGCACGAGCTTGACGAGGGGGCTCATGCCTCCAGCGTAGGACGCGACCGGCCACCGCCTCGCCCGCCACCCGCGGACGACGAAACGAGAGCACTGCTCTTGACACGTCCGCTGCTGCTCCGCTACGGTGCCACCGACCCACTTCGAGAGCATTGCTCTCTCTTCTGAGGAGACCTCCGTGCCCCGCGTCCACCGCCCCGTCGCCGCCCCCGCGCTCGCCTCCGGCGTGCTCATGGCCACCTACCTCCTGCTGCGCCCGTACGGCGACACCGGCACCCCGGCCGAGGCGGCCGCCGCGTTCGCGTCCCCGCGCTGGCTGCTCGCCCACCTCTGTGGCGCCGCGGCCCTCGCGAGCCTCGCGTGGCTGGCCTCGGCGTGGTCACGGCACGCGCCGTCACGGACCGCCTCCGTCGCCGCTGCGGCGACCGCGGTCGGCGCCGCCCTCGCCCTCCCCTACTACGGCGCCGAGATGTACGGGCTGCACGCGGTCGGCCGGGCCTTCCCGGGCGGCGCGAGCCCACTCGTGGAGCAGGTCCGGATGCAGCCGGTGGCCCTCTCGCTCTTCGCGCTGGGCCTCCTCGCACTCGGCGCCGGCCTCGTCGCCCTCGCCGTGGCCTGGGGCCGCGCGGGACGCCCGGGCGCAGCCGCCGCCTGGGCGCTCGCCGTCCTCACCGCGGGCCTGCTCCCCCAGTTCCTCCTGCCACCGGCCGCGCGGATGACCTACGGTGTCGCGTTCCTCGTCGCCGCGCTCGCCGCGGCCCGGGCCTCCCGCCGTACCTCGCCCGGTCCTACGCTCGGGGCGTGACCGCCGACGGCGTGCCCCCGGCCGACTCGCGGGGGACCACCGGGACCACCGGGACAGCCGCGCTCCGCCGCGCCGTGCGCCTCGTCGTCGCCCTCAACCTCGCGGGCTTCGCGGTCGAGGTGGTCGTCGCGCTGGCCATCGGCTCGGTGGCCCTGCTCGCGGACTCCGTCGACTTCCTCGAGGACGCCGCCGTCAACGCCCTCATCGTCGTGGCCCTCGGCTGGCCCCTGGCCCGGCAGGCCGTGGCGGGGCGGGTCATGGCCGGCGTCATCCTCGTCCCGGGGCTCGCCGCCGCGTGGCAGGCGGTCGTCAAGGCCGGCGACCCCGTCCCGCCCGACGCCACGGCGCTGGCGCTGACGGCGCTGGGCGCCGCGGCGGTCAACGCCGGGTGCGCGCTCCTCCTCGTCCGGGTCCGGCACCACGCGGGCTCGATGAGCCGGGCGGCCTGGCTCTCGGCCCGGAACGACGTGGCGGTCAACCTGGCGGTCGTCGCGACGGCCGGGGTCACGGCGTGGACCGCGTCGGGCTGGCCCGACATCGCCGTGGGGGTCGGCATCGTGCTCCTCAACGCGACGGCCGCACGGCAGGTCTGGCGCCTCGCCGGCGAGGAGCGCCTCGCCGCCCGCGCGCTCGCGGGCGAGGACCTCGACTGACCCACGCGAGCCCCTGACATCCGTCACCCCCGACTCGTGACCGGTGGACGAGGTGCCGGGCCGGCCGGGGCGGCAGGCTCGCGGCCATGGACGCCATCACCCTGCGCAACGTCACGAAGCGCTTCGGCACGGTCGAGGCCGTCCGCGGCATCGACCTCAGCGTCGGCCGGGGCGAGGTGGTCGCCGTCCTCGGCCCCAACGGCGCCGGGAAGACGACGACCATCGACATGGTCCTCGGCCTGTCCAGCCCGACCGAGGGCGAGGTGTCCACCTTCGAGCGCCACCCCCGCGAGTCCGTGGAGCGCGGCCTGGTCTCGGCGGTCCTCCAGAGCGGGGGTCTGCTCAAGGACATGACGGTCCGGGAGTCCGTCGAGTACACCGCGGCGCTGTTCCCCTCGGCGCGACCGGTCGACGAGGCCCTGGAGGTCGCGGGGCTCACCGACCTGGCGGGCCGGCGGATCCGGGCGTGCTCGGGCGGCGAGCAGCAGCGCACGCGGTTCGCGATGGCCCTCGTCCCCGACCCCGAGCTGCTCATCCTCGACGAGCCCACGGCAGGCATGGACGTCGGCGCCCGCAGGGCGTTCTGGGCCGCCATCCGCGCCGATGCCGCGCTGGGCCGCACCGTCGTCTTCGCCACGCACTACCTCGAGGAGGCCGAGACCTACGCCGACCGCGTCGTCGTCGTCCGCGAGGGCCGGGTGGTCGCCGACGGGACCCCCGCCGAGCTCGGGGCCATGACGTCGGGACGGGTGGTGCGCGCCACGCTGGCCGACCCCGACCTGCCGGCGCTCCGCGCGCTCCCGGGCGTCACCGACGTCGAGGTGCGGGGAGACCGGGTGGCGCTCGTGACGACCTCGAGCGACGACGTCGCGCGCCACCTCCTGACCTGCACCCCCGCCCGTGACCTCGAGGTCGCTGGCCGCAGCCTCGAGGACGCGTTCGTCGCCCTCACCGCCACCGAGCCCACAAGCACCTGACACCGGCCGACCCGATGGAGACCCCGATGACCACGCCCTCGCACCCGCTCGACGCGCGCCTCACCACCCGGAACGGCGCCGCGGCGCCGCGGCGCCTCCCCAGCCCGACCGTCCTGCGCATCGAGCTGCGCCGGCTGCTCCGCAACCGACGCACGATGATCTTCACGTTCGTCTTCCCCGCGGTGATGCTCGTCTTCATCGGCAGCCAGGTCACCGGCTCGGACGACGTCCTCGGCACGGGCGCCGTCGCCAACGTCGGTGCGTACGTCATGGCGAGCATGGCCGTGTACGGCGCCGTGATGGCGACGACCTCCGCGGGAGCAGCGGTCTCCGTCGAACGGGCGGCCGGCTGGACCCGCCAGCTGCGGCTCACCCCGATGCACCCGCTCGCGCACGTCGTCGTCAAGATGCTCGTCGCCGCCCTCCTCGGTGTCTGCGCGACCGCCGTCACCTTCGGGGTCGGCGCGGTGAGCGGGGTCGCGCACATCTCCGTCGCGGCGCCGTGGTGGCAGATGGGCCTCATCATCGTCCTCGGCTCGCTCGTCTTCGCCGCCTTCGGGCTCTTCATGGGCTACCTCCTCCCGAGCGAGAACGCGATGCAGTTCCTCGGCCCCCTCCTGGCCATCCTGGCGATCTTCGGTGGGCTGTTCTCCGGGCCCCTGCCCACCGACTCGCTCTACGGGAGGATCGCGCAGCTCACCCCGATCTACGGCCTGAGCCAGATGGCCCACTGGCCCCTGACGCTCACCACGTCCGGGGCACACGACGCGTTCGAGGTCGCCTGGGTGCTCGACCTCGTCGCCTGGGGCCTGGTGTTCGTCGCGGGCGCCGTGTGGCGCTTCCGTCGCGACACCGCACGCGTCTGACACCCTGTGGACGTGGCGAGCTGGCCGTGGGCGCGCAGGGCCGAGGACGACCTCGTCCCCCCGACCCCGCGTGACCCGCTCCCCTACCAGCGCCTCCTGAGCCTGATCTGGCTCGTCTACCTCGCGCCGGCCTTCACGGCCGGCTGGACGGCGCGCGGCACGCTCGAGGGAGCCGTCGGTCTGGCCGCGGTCACCGCCTTCGCGGTGCTGTACGTCTGGCACTTCGTGCGCTCTCGGGGCCTGCGTCTCGCCTGGATGGAGGACCAGGGACCGCTCGACGTGCCGTGGTCGGTCCCGGCGCGGTACGTGGGGCTCGTGGCGCTCGTGGCGCTCGCCACCGTCACCCTCGGCCAGGGCGGCACGGCCACCTGGGTCTTCCTCGCGGTCTCGGGCCTGTGGACGTTCCGGCGGTGGGTGCCCTACGCCCTCACCGCCGGCATCGTCGTGCTCTACGAGGTCCTGGCGCACCAGCTCCCGACGTGGAAGCGCGACGACAGCCTCGGGTTCGCCACCGTGCTGGCCGTCATCGCCGTGTCGGGCATCATGCTCGCCGTCCGGCGCTCCCGGGACCTCGTCGAGGCCCGCCGCGAGAACGCCCGGCTGGCCGTCGAGGAGGAGCGCAACCGCGTCGCCCGCGACCTCCACGACATCCTCGGGCACTCGCTCACCGTGATCCGGGTCAAGGCCGAGCTCGCGGCCCGGCTCGTGGACCTCGACCCCGCCAGGGCCCGGGCCGAGGCCGAGGCCGTCGAGTCCCTGGCCCGCGAGGCGCTCGCCGACGTCCGGGGGGCCGTCGAGGGCTTCCGCGAGATCTCCCTCTCCGCCGAGATCGCCCGGGCGCGGGCCGCCCTGGCGTCCGCGGGCATCCGGGCCGACCTCCCGCGCCGCGTCGACGGCGTCGAGCCGTCCCTGCGCGAGCTGTACGCGTGGACGGTGCGCGAAGGCGTGACGAACGTCATCCGGCACAGCGGAGCGCGGACGTGCACGGTGACCATCGACGGCTCCGGGCTCCGGCTCTGCGACGACGGCCAGGTGGAGCTGCCCGGGCCGGCCGGGCGCGCGGCCGGCCACGGCCTGCGGGGGTTGGCCGAGCGGGCGAGTGCGGCGGGCGCCACGATCACCGCCCACCGGCTCGAGCCGCGCGGGTTCGAGCTCGTGGTCTGGCCCACCCGCGCCGGGGGTGGGGCGTGAGCATCCGGATCGTCCTCGCCGACGACCAGGCCCTCGTCCGGGGGGCGCTGGCCGCCCTGCTCGACCTCGAGCCGGACCTCGAGGTCGTCGGGCAGGCCGCGGACGGCGAGCAGGTCCTGCGGCTCGTCGCCGACACCCTCCCCGACGTCGTCCTCATGGATGTCGAGATGCCCGGCGGCGGCGGCATCGAGGCGACCGCGCGCGTCCGTGCACGCTTCCCCGGGGTCCGCGTCCTCGTCGTGACGACGTTCGGACGGCCCGGCTACCTCCGCCGGGCCATGGAGGCCGGGGCGTCGGGGTTCGTCGTCAAGGACACCCCCGCCCACGCCCTGGCCGACGCCGTGCGGAGGGCCCACGCGGGGCTGCGCGTCGTCGACCCCGTGCTCGCCGCGGACTCGCTCGCGCTCGGGCGCTCCCCGCTGACGGCCCGGGAGAGCGAGGTGCTGCGCAGCGCGGCGACGGGCGCGACCATCGCCCAGCTGGCCGACACCCTCCACCTCACCGAGGGGACGGTCCGCAACCACCTCAGCGCGGCGATCGGGAAGACCTCCGCACGCAACCGCGCGGACGCCGTCCGGATCGCCCGGGACGCCGGGTGGCTCTGACCGAGGTCAGACGTCGGTGGTGCCGAGCAGCATCCGCACGTCGGCGGCGGTGACGACCGAGCCCGTCGCGAGGACGCCCCCACCGACCCCACCCTCGTCGGCGAGTCCGGCGGCGGTGTCGAGGGCCTCCGGCAGCTCGCGGACGACCGTGACGCGGTGCTCGCCGAAGAGGTCCTTCGCGATCTCGCCGAGCTCGCGGGCGGACATCGAGCGCGGCGAGGAGTTACGGGTGATGACGACCTCGTCGAGCGCGGGCTCGAGGATCTCGAGGATCTCGGTGGCGTCCTTGTCCTTCATGACCGCGACCACCCCGACGAGCTTGACGAAGGTGAACGCGTCGTTCAGCGCGTCACGGAGGGCGCGGGCACCGGCCGGGTTGTGCGCCGCGTCGACGACGACGGTGGGGCTGCGGCGGACCACCTCGAGGCGCCCGGGCGACTCGACGGCCGCGAGACCGGCACGCAGCACGTCGAGGTCGAGCGGCTGCTCGCCGCCACCCACGAACGCCTCGACGGCCGCGACGGCGACGGCCGCGTTCTGGGCCTGGTGGGTGCCGTGCAGCGGCAGGAACAGGTCGGGGTACTCGGAGGCCAGACCGCGCAGGGAGATCTGCTGCCCGCCGAGGGCCACGTCGTGGGCGGTGACGCCGAAGTCGTTGCTCTCGAACTTGATCCGCGCCCCCACCTCGGTGGCGCGCTCGATGAGGACCTCGGCGGCGTCGCGGTCGGGCTGCACGGCCGAGAGGGTGATCGCGTCGGCCTTGATGATCCCGGCCTTCTCCCCCGCGATCTCCTCGGGGGTGTCGCCGAGGAAGTGGCGGTGGTCGACGTCGATGGGCGTGACGACCGAGACGGGGGCGTCGACGACGTTGGTGGCGTCCCAGGAGCCGCCCATCCCGACCTCGACGACCGCGACGTCGACCGGCAGGTCGGCGAACGCCGCGTAGGCGACCGCGACGAGCACCTCGAAGTAGGTCATCCGGGGGCCGCCGTCACCCTGGCTCCGTCCGTCGACGAGCTCGACGAACGGGATGACGTCGTCGTAGGCCGCGAGGAAGCGCTCGGCGTCGACCGGGGCCCCGCCCACGGCGATCCGCTCGAGCATCGAGTGCAGGTGCGGGCTCGTGAACCGGCCGGTCTTCAGGCCCATCTCGCGCAGCACGGACTCGATGATCCGGGCGGTGCTCGTCTTGCCGTTGGTCCCCGTCACGTGGATGACCGGGAAGGTGCGCTGGGGGTCGCCCATGAGCTGCATGACCGCCCCGATGCGGTCGAGAGAGGGCTCGAGGTCGTGCTCCGGGGCGCGGGCGAGGATCGACTCCTCGACCTCGCGCACCCGCTTGAGGACCTCGAGGTTGTGCGCGGCCTCGCGCTGGGCGGCATCGGGGGCAGGGCTCACGTGCCCCATTGTCCATCCCCGGCGCCCGGGAGCCGAGCCGGCCGTAGGCTCAGCGCCCGGGATCCGACGAGGAGGCGCGATGACCGTGTACCTGGCGTGGACCGGGAGCCGGCCCCCGGCCGACCTCCCCGGCCCCTGGGAGGAGGTCCGCGTCCTCACCGACGACCTGAGCGTCATCACGAGCGGGGAGAGCCTGTCGCGGGTCTACCACGAGCTCAAGTGGTCCCTGCCCGACGGCACGGCCCTGCTCGTCGCGCCGGTCGCGGAGGTGCCGAAGCTCAAGGGCATGCCGCCGGGCACGCTCTCGTGGCTGCGGCGGCACGTCCCCCGCGGCCGTCCCGCGCCCTGACGGCGCCGCCGGGCGCAATCAGGCGGGGTTGAGGCCGACGGCGCACCGCGCGGTCGCGCCGAGCGTCACCGGACCCGTGGGGTCGCCGAGGCGCTGGAGCAGCTCGCGGCGCACCGCGGCGCGCCGGTCCTCGGGCAGCGAGAGCAGGTGCGACCCCGCCGGCCCGATGCCGAAGAGGAACCCGGCCCAGAGCTCGTCCGCGTCGCGGTAGGTCGACTCGACGACGAGGGTGGACTCGCGGACGTCCTCGAGCCCCACGGCCTCGAAGAGCTCGGGGATCTCCCCCTGCCTGCCGAACCGGAGCGTGCGCGCCTCGTCGGGGGCGTCGGGGTCGACGACCAGCGCGGCGTCCCAGTAGAGGCGCAGCATCTGCATGCCCTCGCTGAAGTCCCAGACGCAGGCGGCCACGACGCCCCCGGGCCGGACGACGCGGCGCATCTCCGAGGCGGCGGCGGACGCGTCGCTCGCGAAGTGCAGGACGAGCTGGGCGAGGGCGACGTCGAACGCGGCGTCCCCGACGGGCAGCTCCTCGGCCCGGCCGCTGCGGACGTCGACACCGGGGCACCGGGCACCGCACGCGGCGACGAACGGTGGCGACGGGTCGACCGCGGTGACGGCGTCGGCGCCCAGCCGGGCCACGAGCACCTCGGTGAGGGCCCCCGGGCCGCAGCCGACGTCGAGCGCGCGCTGGCCGGAGGCGACCCCCGCAGCAGCGGCGAAGGCCGGGGCCAGTGCGCGGGAGTACCTCCCCATGAAGGCGTCGTACGCCTCGCCCGTCGCCCGGAACGACCGTGCGCCCTCGACCGGTTCCATCGGCCGCTCCCGTCGTCCGAGCGGACGCTACTCCTCCCGGCCCGCCGACCGGAAGGGGTCGCCGCTCACCGCCGGGTGACCCGGACGTGCGCCTTCCGGCCGTCGCCCACCGTGACGACGGTGACGCGCTCACCGTCCGGCGTCATGAGCGCGGTGACGTCCTCCGCGAGGGTCTCGCCGGCCACGAGGGCGCGGTGCGCCTCGACCGCCGCCGTGACCTCGTCGTCGCCGGAGACCTCGAGGAGGATCCGGTCGGAGACGTCGAGGTCGGCGTCCTTGCGGGCCTGCTGCACCGCGCGCACGAGGTCGCGGGCCAGGCCCTCGCGCTCGAGCTCGGGGGTCACCTCGGTGTCGAGGACGACGAACCCGCCGCCGGGCAGCATCGCCGTCGCGAGCGAGCCTCCGCCGGAGCCGTCGACGACGGTCTCGAGGGTGTACTCACCCTCGGCGAGGGCGAGCCCGCCCGAGGTGACGGTGCCGTCGTCCGCGACCGACCAGTCGCCGGTCTTCGAGCCCTTGATCGCGGTCTGCACGTCGCGGCCGAGCCGCGGACCGGCGGCCCGGGCGTTGACGACGAGGCGCCGGCTGATGCCGAAGTCCGAGCCGTGGGCCTCCGCGACGTCGAGGACGGTGACGCCCTTGACGTTCAGCTCGTCGCGGATGATGCCGGCGAACGGCTCGACGCCGGCCGGGTCGGCCGTCACCACGGTGAGGTCCCGCAGCGGGAGGCGCACGCGCAGCCCCTCGGCCTTGCGCAGCGAGGAGCCGGTCGAGCACACCGCCCGCACCTGGTCCATCGCCGCGACGAGGGCGTCGTCGGCCGGGAGGTCCTCGACGGCCGGCCAGTCGGCGAGGTGCACGGAGCGACCACCGGTGAGGCCGCGCCACACCTCCTCGCTGACCAGGGGCAGCAGCGGGGCCGCGATGCGGGTGAGCACCTCCAGCGCCGTGTAGAGCGTGTCGAAGGCACCCTCGGCCACGGTGGAGTCACCGGACCCGGTGTCCCAGAACCGCTCCCGCGAGCGCCGGATGAACCAGTTGGTCATCACGTCGACGGACTGCCGGATCGACTCGCACGCACCGGGCACGTCGTAGGCATCCATCTGGGCGGTGACCGTCTCGACGGTGTCGCGCAGCTTGGCGAGCAGGTAGCGGTCGAGCGGGTCCTGCGACGCGGTCGACCAGCGGGCCTCGTGGCCGGCTCCGCCATTGGCCGCGTTGGCGTACAGCGAGAAGAAGTACCAGCAGTTCCAGAGCGGGAGGATGACCTGCCGCACGCCCTCGCGGATGCCCTCCTCGGTGACGACGAGGTTGCCGCCGCGCAGGATGGGGCTGGCCATGAGGAACCAGCGCATCGCGTCGGCGCCGTCGCGGTCGAAGACCTCGCGGACGTCCGGGTAGTTGCGCAGCGACTTGCTCATCTTCTGGCCGTCGTTGCCGAGGACGATCCCGTGGCTGATGCACGACGAGAACGCCGGCCGGTCGAAGATCGCGGTGGCGAGGACGTGCAGCGTGTAGAACCAGCCCCGGGTCTGGCCGATGTACTCGACGATGAAGTCGGCCGGGAAGTGCGCGTCCTCGGTCTCGGTGCCGGCGAACCAGTCCGCGTTCTCGAACGGGTAGTGCACCTGCGCGTACGACATCGAGCCGGAGTCGAACCACACGTCGAGGACGTCCTCGACGCGGCGCATCGTGGACCGCCCCGTGGGGTCGTCCGGGTTGGGCCGGGTCAGCTCGTCGACGAACGGCCGGTGCAGGTCGGGGTTGCCGTCACGGTCGCGCGGGAGGTCGCCGAAGTCGCGCTCCATCTCGGCGAACGACCCGTAGACGTCGAGCCGGGGGTGGGCCGGGTCGTCCGACTTCCAGACAGGGACCGGGCTGCCCCAGAACCGGTTCCGGGTGATCGACCAGTCGCGGGCATTCTCGAGCCACTTGCCGAACTGGCCGTCCTTGACGTGCTCGGGCACCCAGGTGATCTGGTCGTTCAGCTCGCTCATCCGGTCCTTGAAGGCGGTGACCTCGACGAACCAGGACTCGACGCCCTTGTAGATGAGGGGCTCGCGGCAGCGCCAGCAGTGCGGGTAGCTGTGGTCGTAGGACTCGCGGCGCAGCAGGACCGTGCCGGGCGAGACCGAGCCGGTGGGCCCCTCGCCGCGGGTCGCCGCCCGCAGGTGGTCGATGACCAGCGCGTTCGCGTCGAAGACCTGGACGCCCTCGTAGTCGTCGACGGGCGCGGTGAACCGGCCGTCCTTGCCGACCGGCATCACCGCCTCGATGCCCTCGCGGTCGGTGACCTCCTTGTCGACCTCACCGAAGGCGCCGGCGGTGTGGACGACGCCGGTTCCGTCGGTGGTGGTGACGGCGTCGTCAGCGGCGACGATGCGGAAGGCGTTGGCGTGGCCGGCGTAGTACGAGAACGGCGGGGTGTACGTGCGGCCGACGAGGTCGGCGCCCGCGTACCGGCCGAGGACGCGGAGCTCGCCCTCGGGGTCGGCGAGCTCGCGGGCGTACGCCTGGAGCCGGGCCTCCGCGAGGACGTAGCGGGCGGTGCGCTCGGTGCCCGGCACGGGCGCCTCGACGACCACGTAGTCGATCTCCGAGCCGACCATCGCCGCGAGGTTGCTCGGCAGCGTCCACGGCGTCGTCGTCCACACGAGGAGGTGGGCGCCGTCGAGCACCGGGTCGGTGCCGGTGTCGTCGAGGAGGTACCCGACGGTGACCGAGGGGTCCTGACGGTTCTGGTACACCTCGTCGTCCATCCGCAGCTCGTGGTTCGACAGCGGTGTCTCGTCGTTCCAGCAGTAGGGGAGGACGCGGAAGCCCTCGTACACGTAGCCCTTGTCGAAGAGGCTCTTGAAGGCCCACATGACCGACTCCATGTAGTCGGCGTTCATCGTGCGGTAGTCGTTGTCGAAGTCGACCCAGCGCGCCTGGCGGGTGACGTACTCGCGCCACTCGCCCGTGTACTTCATCACGGAGTCGCGGCAGGCCGCGTTGAACTTCTCGATGCCGAGCTCGAGGATCTCGTCGGTCGTCTTGATCCCGTTGAGACGCATCGCCTCGAGCTCCGCCGGCAGGCCGTGGGTGTCCCAGCCGAAGCGGCGGTCGACGCGCTTGCCGCGCATCGTCTGGTAGCGCGGGACGACGTCCTTGACGTACCCGGTCAGCAGGTGGCCGTAGTGCGGCAGGCCGTTGGCGAAGGGCGGACCGTCGTAGAAGACGAACTCGTTCTCGCCGCGCTCCCCCGCATCGCGGTTCTCGATGGACGCGCGGAACGTGTCGTCGGACGCCCAGTGGGCGAGGACCGCCTCCTCGACCTCGGGGAGGCGGGGGCTCGCCGGCACGCCGAACGCGGCGCCGGTGTGGTCGCCGGTCGTGGACACCTTCGGGTAGGTCATCTCGGTGCTGCTCCTGCGGGTCGTCGACGTCTCTCGCCGAGGACGACGGCTCCGGCTCGTGACCGGGCACCACCGCGGTACCACCTCGCTTGCCGCCCGAGGGCGACCGCTCTTGCACCAGGTCGTGACGTGACCCCGACGTCCGGTTCTAGTGAGGACCGTGGGTCCCGTTCTTCCGGAGGCTCACCGCTGATGACGGCTCGAGCGCCTGTGCCGTGGAGTCTAGCGGGGCGGGTCGGGTGGTTCCGACCGAGTTCCCGAGCGGGTAGCATCGCGGACGTCGTCCGAGAGGGCGGCACCCACACGCACCTGTCTGGGGGAAGCCGGTCCAAGTCCGGCACTGTCCCGCAGCCGTAGGTCGCCCGCGAGGGCGACGAGTCGGAATGCCCAACAGGCGCGAGCGGCTCCATTCACCCGTCGAGGAACGCGGGGCGGAGCCCGAGTGACCGGGGCTCCGGTGGTTCGGGCAGTCGTCTCGAACCGCTCAGGAAGGCCCCATGTCCCCCACCACGCTCCGCCCGGGTGCTCGCGCACTCGGTGCCCTGCTGACGTCCCTCGTGGTCGTCGGCGCCCCGTCGGCCGCGCTGGCCGACACGACCCCCACGCCCACCGCGACGTCGTCGGCGTCACCGACACCGACCGCCTCGGCGTCACCGACCCCGTCACGGCGTCACCGACCCCGACCGCGCCACCGACGCCAGCGCCGACGCCCACGGGCTCGCCGACCCCGTCCGGGTCGCCCAGCGTGACGCCCCGCCCCCACCACCGCGCCGCCTGGCGGCCGCCGACGCCCGCCGCTCTGCCCGGACCGGGTGAGCCCGAGACCCTCGCCGCCGCGGACTTCGTCGCCCGCACCCTGGCCCGGGGTAGCGGCGGACTACTTCGTCGTACCCCGACGCGAACGGCGACCCTTCGACCACGGCGGAACTACCGCGGACCACGGCATCACGATCGACGGGATGCTCGCGCTCGCCGCCACCGGCACGGGCCAGCCGACGCAGGCACGGCCTCCCTCGCCTACCTCGCGTCGACCACTCGGCGGCTACACCGGGACCGGACTGGCGGCGACACCTACGTCGGCCCGACGGCCAAGGCCGTCATCGGCATCGTCGCGCTCGGCGGCGGACCCCCACGCCGTCGGTGGCGCCGACCTCGTCGCGATGCTGCGTCGGCCTCGAGACCTCCGACCGGCCGCTTCAGCGACACCGGGTCCGGCGACTACTCGAACACCATCGGCCAGGCCCTCGCGATCATCGCGCTCGCACCGGGCCGGGGCAGCCCCTGAGCCGCCGTCCGTCGCAGCTACCTCCTGGACCAGCAGTGCGCCGACGGCGGGTTCCGCGCGGACCTCACAGGCGCCGGGTGCGTCAGCGACCCCGACGCCACCGCGTTCGCCGCCCAGGCGCTTGCCGTGCAGGCGCTCGCTCGCTGGCTGGGCCGCGGCGCTTCCGCACCGCGGCCCCACGGCGCTCGGGCGCCCTCGACTTCCTCGCCGGCCTCCAGGGTCCGGCCGGCGGCGATCGAGAGCTCCGACGACGCAGCGAACGCGAACACCACCGGGGTCGCGGCCCAGGCATTCATCGCCGGCGGCCGTGACCACCGAGGCCGACGCGGCCGTCGCGTTCCTCGCGACGCTGCAGTACGGCTGCTCGGCGGCTCCGGCGCTGCGGGGTGGCGATCGCCTTCTCCGCGGCCGACGCGGTCGACGGCGACGCCCGGGGACTCGGACCTGCGGGCGACGCCCCAGGCCGCGCTCGGGCTGGCGGATGCACCCTGCTCGACGTCGCGGCGCCCGACGTCACCGGCCCGGTCGCCACGGGCCTCTGCCTGCGCGCCAGCCGACGTCCACGCCGACGCCACCACCGGGCCGACGATCGACCCGGCGGTGCCGTCCGGGTGCCGTGGGCGTCCGCCCCGTCCGCGACCGTCGCGGCCGTGCGCCTCGGGAGCGCTGGCGCAGACCGGCGCCTCGCCCCTGCTCCCGGTCCTCGTCGGCCTGGCCCTGCTCGTGCTCGGCGCCGCGGCCGTGCTCGTGTCGCGCCGCCGGGGAGCACACGCCTGATGGCGCGCCTTCCCACCCGACTGTCCGCGGCCCTCGCCGCGGCGGGTCTCGCCGGTGCGGGGCTCGTCGCGGCGGCGGCCCCCGCGAGCGCCGCCGCGTGCTCGGGCACCTCGGGCGTCACGGTCGTCATCGACACGGGCTCCTCGGTGAGCACCCGCTGTGCGCCCGGGGGTGGGTCGGCGATGGCCACCCTGAAGTCCGTCGCGTCGGTCGACAGCCCCCAGCAGTTCCCGGGGTCGGTGGTGTGCCGGATCGACGGCGCCCCGGCCTCGGATCCCTGCAACCGGATGCCTCCGTCGAGTGCGTACTGGGGGTTCTTCCACGCCCCGCGCGGTGGGTCCTGGACCTACAGCTCCTCCGGGGTCGCTTCCTACACACCGGCATCCGGGAGCGTCATCGGGTTCCGCTTCGGGTCCGGGCAGCAGCCCCGCACCGCACCCCCGGCGCCGACCGCGACCTCGCAGCCGAAGCCGACCACGAAGCCCACGACGCCCAAACCGACGACGCCGAAGCCGACCACGAAGCCGCCGACATCCCGCCCGACGAGCGGCACCACCACGGGGTCCGGCACGGCCGCCACCCCCGGGTCATCGGGCGCATCGACCCCGTCGACGTCCGCCACTCCCTCGGCGTCGGCCAGCGCACCGCCGAGCGCGTCCACCACCGGGTCGCCGAGCTCCACCCCCTCGGCCTCGGCCGGTGGGCAGACGCTCGCCGCGTCCCCGACGAGCGCGACGACCCCGGGCGGCGGCCCGGGGGCGGGGACGCTCGCCACCGGCCTGGGCCTCGTCGTCCTCGTCTCCGGCGGGGCCGTGTACGCGACCCGGCGACGCCGCAGCTGAGCCGCTGGGATGATGCCCGCGTGACCCGTCCCCTCCCCCGCGCCGTCCACCCGGCGGCGTGGTGGGGGTGGGCGCTCGGGCTCGCCGTGGCCGTGAGCACGACGAACAACCCGCTGCTGCTCCTCCTGGCGCTCGCCGTGGCCGCGCTCGTCGTCGCCGCCCGGCGCGGCTCCTCGCCGTGGGCCCGGGCGTTCCGGCTGTACCTGTGGCTCGGCCTCGCGATCATCGTCGTGCGCGTCGTCCTCCACGTCCTCGTCGGGCTGAAGTTCGGGTCCGTGCGCGTCCTCCCCCTCCCCGAGGTGACGCTGCCGTCGTGGGCAGCCGGCATCCAGCTCGGCGGCGACGTCTACCTCGAGGGGCTGCTCGCCGCCGCCGTGCTCGGCCTCCGGCTCGCGGTGATCATCGCCTGCATCGGGGCCGCCAACGCCCTCGCGAACCCCAAGCGACTGCTGCGCACGCTGCCCAACGCCCTCCACGAGGTCGGGGCGGCCGTCGTCGTGTCGATCTCCGTCGCACCCCAGCTCGCGGAGTCCGTGCAGCGGGTGCGCCGGGCCCGCCACCTCCGGGGCGACGCGCGCCGCGGTCTCCGCGCGGTGCCGGCGATCGCCCTCCCGGTCCTCGAGGACACCCTCGAGCGGTCCCTCCTGCTCGCCGCCGCCATGGACTCGCGCGGGTACGGGCGCACGGGCACGGCACCGCGCGCGCAGCGCCGGCTCACCGGCGCCCTGACGCTCACCGGCCTGCTCGCGTGCGCGGTCGGCCTGTACGGCGTGCTCGATTCCACGACACCGGCGCTCATGGGGACACCGGCGCTCGTCGCCGGCCTGGTCCTCTCGGCCGTGGGGCTCTGGCTCGGCGGGCGGCACGTCCGCACCTCGACCTACCGCCCCGACCCCTGGCTGCTCGCCGAGTGGGTCACCGTCGCGTGCGGCCTCGTCCCCGCGACCGTGTTCACGGTGCTCACCCGCACCTCGCCGGACGCCCTCGCGATGCCGGTCTCGCCCCTCGCGGTGCCCGCGCTGCCGCTGCTCGCGGTGGCCGCCCTGCTCGTCGCGGCGCTCCCGGCGTTCCTCACCCCCGAGCCGCCGCGCCCGGCGCCCCGGGTGGCCGTCCGGGGTGCCCGGGAGGTGATCCCCCGTGGCTGAGCACGCGATCGTCCTCGAGTCGGTGTCCGTCACCCCCGACGGGTCGGACCGGCCGATCCTGCGCCACGTCGACCTCTCCGTCGAGGAGGGCGAGCTGGTCCTCGTCGTCGGGCGCACCGGGTCGGGCAAGTCGACGCTCCTCGGCGCGATGTGCGGGCGGGTGCCCCACTTCACGGGTGGGACGCTGCGTGGGCGCGTCCTGGTCCACGGGCGCGACACCCGCGAGCACCGTCCCCGCGACCTCGCGGACCTCGTGGGCGTCGTCGGCCAGGACCCCCTCGCCGGGTTCGTCACCGACACCGTCGAGGAGGAGCTCGCCTACGGGATGGAGCAGCTGGGGCTCCCGGCGGCGACGATGCGCAAGCGGGTCGAGGAGACCCTCGACGTCCTCGGCATCCCCGAGCTGCGCGGGGCCGCCCTGCGCGAGCTGTCCGGCGGGCAGCAGCAGCGGGTCGCCATCGGGTCGGTGCTCACGGCCCACCCGAGGGTCATCCTCCTCGACGAGCCGACCTCGGCCCTGGACCCCACCGGTGCCGAGGAGGTGCTCGCGACGATCACCCGGCTCGTGCACGACCTCGCCGTCACGGTCGTCGTGGCCGAGCACCGCGTGGAGCGCGTGCTGCACTACGCCGACCGGGTCGTCCACGTGGCGCCGGAGGGGACGGTGACGGCGGGGTTGCCGGCCGCGGTGATGGAGACGAGCGACATCGCGCCGCCCGTCGTCGAGCTCGGGCGCTGGGCGGGGTGGGCGCCGCTGCCGCTGTCCGTGCGCGACGCCCGGCGTGCCGGGGGCGGGCTGCGTGCCCGGCTGCAGGCCACGGTCACCGGCTCCACGGCGGACACGAACCGTCACATTCGTCGGTTCGTGGACGGCGAGGGAGGCCCGGTGCTGCGCGCGTCGGGCGTGGTCGTGCGCCACCCGGGGGACGTCGTCGCCGTCGCCGGGGTCGACCTGTCGCTGCGCGCCGGCGAGGTCACCGCGCTGATGGGGCGCAACGGGTCCGGCAAGTCCTCCCTGCTCTGGGTGCTCCAGGGCAGCGGGACCCTGGCAGCCGGGCAGGTCGAGGTCGGCGGGGCCGAGGGCGAGCCGGTCGACCCGTCCTCCCTGACGCCGGCCCGGAGGCGCGCCCGGGTGGGCCTGGTGCCGCAGACCGCGACCGACCTCCTCTACCTCGACACCGTCGGTGCCGAGTGCGCCCAGGCCGACCACGAGAGCGATGCCGATCCGGGCACCTGCGCCGCGCTCCTCGAGGGGCTCGCCCCCGGCGTCCCGGCCGACCGGCACCCGCGGGACCTGTCCGAGGGCCAGAAGCTCGCCCTCGTCCTCGCCGTGCAGCTGACCGCGGACCCGGCCGTGCTCCTGCTCGACGAGCCGACCCGGGGCCTGGACCCCACGGCCAAGGCGGTGCTCGCCGCCACGCTGCGCGACCTCGCCGCCCGAGGACGAGCCGTCGCCGTCGCGACCCACGACGTCGAGTTCGTCGCCGAGAGCGCGGACCGGGTCGTCGTCATGGCCGCCGGCGAGGTCGTCGCGGACGGCCCGACCGCGGACGTCGTCGTCTCCTCCCCCGCCTTCGCGCCCCAGGTCGCCAAGGTGCTCGCCCCCGGCCCGTGGCTCACCGTCGCCGACGTCCGGGCCGCCCTCGAGGACGGCGCGCCGTGAACGCCCCGGGACGGGCCTCGGGACGGGTCTCGGACCGCGTGTCCGCCATCACCCTGCGGCCGCGCTCGATGGTGGCCGTCGGGCTGGTCAGCGTCGCGGGGCTGGTCGCCTTCGGGTGGCCGCTGCTCGTGTCCCCGGAGTCCGGGCTCGCCCACTCCGCCGACGCGCCGCTCGTCTTCGCCCTCGTGCTGCCGCTGCTCCTTGCCGTCGTCCTCGCCGAGATCTCCGAGGGCGGGCTCGACGTCAAGGCCGTCGCGATGCTCGGCGTGCTCTCGGCCGTCGGCGCGGCGCTGCGCCCCCTCGGCGCCGGGACGGCCGGGCTGGAGACCGTCTTCTTCCTCCTCGTGCTCGGCGGGCGCGTGTTCGGGCCGGGGTTCGGGTTCGTCCAGGGGGCGGTCACCCTCTTCGGCTCGGCTCTCATCACCGGCGGCGTCGGCCCGTGGCTGCCGTTCCAGATGCTCGGCGCGGCCTGGGTCGGCTGGGGCGCCGGACTGCTGCCGCGTGCCCGGGGACGTCGGGAGGTCGCGCTGCTCGCCGCCTACGGCGCGGTGGCCGGGCTCGCGTACGGGATGCTGCTCAACCTCTCGTTCTGGCCCTTCACGACCGGGCAGGACGGCGCGCTGTCCTTCGTCCCCGGCGCCCCGCTGACCGAGAACCTCCACCGCTTCGTCGTCTTCAGCCTCGCCACGAGCCTCGGCTGGGACCTCGGGCGCGCCCTGACCAACGCCCTCCTCGTGGCGGTCACCGCGCGTCCGGTGCTCGGGGCGCTGCGCCGGGCGGCCCGACGCGCCGCGTTCACCTCCCCGGTGGTGTTCGAGGACTCCGAGGCCGACGGAGCGGGGAGCCCGGCGCGACCTCCGGCGGAGCCCTTGGCACAATCGCCCCCATGAGCCACCTCGAGCTGGACCACGACCCCGCCTGGCTGAGCCGGGAGGAGCTCGACGCCGCGCGCGAGAAGCTGCCGATCCTCTACGTCGACGCCGTGCCGGTCCGGGTCGACGACCGTGGCGAGGTCACCGCGCTCGGCGTGCTGCTCCGGCTCGACGCCGACGGCCTCGTCTGCCGCGAGCTGGTGTCCGGCCGGGTCCTGCACCACGAGCGGGTCCGCGACGCCCTGCTCCGGCACATCGAGAAGGACCTCGGGCCGGTCGCCCTCCCGCGCGTCCCGGTCGCGCCGCAGCCGTTCACCGTCGCCGAGTACTTCCCGACCCCCGGGGTCACCCCGTTCCACGACCCCCGCCAGCACGCGGTCTCGCTCGCGTTCGTCGTCCCCGTCGCCGGGGACTGCGCTCCCCAGAACGACGCCCTCGACCTCACCTGGCTCACCCCGGCGCAGGCCCTGGACCCCGGCATCCAGGCCGAGATGGACCGCGGCCACGGGGTGCTCCTGCGGCAGGCGCTGGCCCACCTCGGCCACCCCGTCTGACCCCGACTTCTCATGCCGGCGTCCGCGCGAACCGCCGTCGAGACGGGGTGTCGCGCGGACGCCGGCATGAGAAGTCGGGTCAGCCGGTGAACTTGTCCCGGGTGCGCCGCATGTCGGCCTCGTCGTGCTCGTGCGCCGCCTCGGGTGTGGGCGCCATCCCGCCGAGCCGCGCCGGCACCCACCGGAGGTCCTCACCGGTGAGCCGCGGGTAGGCCGCCTGCTGGGCGTCGAGCTGGGCCTGCATCACGGCCTTGATGCGCTCGGTCGCGGCCGTGACGTCCTCACGGCGCTCGACGACGATCGGCTCACCGACGGTGATGGACACCGGGATCCGCTGGAAGCCCAGCTGCTTGGGGAGGTCCTTGGTCCACACCCGGTGCCCACCCCAGATCGTCGTCGGGAGCACGGGAACCCCCGCCACCTGCGCCATCTTCACGGTCCCCGGCTTGAACTCCTTGAGCTCGAACGAGCGCGACATCGTCGCCTCCGGGAAGACGCCGACGATCTCGCCGGACTTCAGCGCGCTGATGGCGTCCTTGAACGCCTGCCCGCCGCTGGCCCGGTCGACCGGGATGTGGCTCATCCCCCGCATCAGCGGACCGGAGACCCGGTGCTGGAAGATCGACTTCTTGGCCATGAACCGGACGTACCGGCGGTGCGGCCAGGCCGGCAGCCCGGCGTACATGAAGTCGAAGTACGACGTGTGGTTGATCGCCATGACCGCACCCCCCTCGCGGGGGACGTTCTCCGCCCCGGTGATGGTGATCCGGCCACCCTGGAGGAAGAACAGCGTCTTGGCCGCGGCGATGACGGGGCGGTACACGGGCTCCATGAGCACACCCTAGGCGAGCCCGGGACGCCCCGGCCCCCACCGCGGGCCCGGGTGCGACCCGCTCAGTCGTGCAGCGGCGGGTGCCAGGCGGTCTGGAAGACCTGGTCGCCGAGGCTGCGCGAGACGATGCGGGCGCGCCCGGGGGGCTGCGGCGAGGCCTTGACCCGGCCGATGAGCATCCCCTCGTCCGGGTTGCCGGACAGCAGGATGCCCGGGGCGCCGAGGTCTCGAAGGCTCTGCAGCACCGGCTCGAAGAGCGCCCGCGACGCGCCGCCGCTGCGCCGGGTGACGACGAGGTGGAGCCCGACGTCCCCGGCCTGGGCCAGCAGCGGGACGAGCGGGCGCAACGGCGAGCCGGACGAGGTGACGACGAGGTCGTAGTCGTCGACGAGGAACCAGACCTCCGCGCCGGACCACCACGAGCGGGCCCGCAGCTGCTCGGGGGTGACGTCGGGGCCGGGCAGTCGGGTGCGGAGGAACTGCGTGATCCCCTCGACCGCCGCGACGGTCTGCTCCTCGGTCGTGAGGTACTCGCCGAGGTGCCCCTCGGGGAGCTCACCGAGGAGGCCGCGCCGGTAGTCGACGACGAAGAGCTTCGCCTCGTCGGGCGTGTGCAGCCGGGCGACCTCGTGGGCGACGGTGCGCAGGAAGCCGGTCTTGCCGCTGTCGCCGTCGCCGAGGAGGTAGGCGTGCGGCTCCTCGGCGAGGTCGAGGCCGATCGGGGCGAGGTCGGCCTCGTCGACCCCGAGCAGGAGGCGGCGGTCCTGCGGCCCTGCGAGCTCGCGGACCGCGTCGAGGGTGACCCGCTCGGGCAGCAGCCGCAGCTTCGGGCCGCGCGGGCCGGTCCACGCCGCGTTGACGCGGGCCACGAGGTCCTCGACCCCGTCGCCGAGGTCGTCGACGTCGCCGCGGCCGTCGATCCGCGGCACGCCGCCGAGGAAGTGGTGCCTGGTCATCGTCAGGCCCCGGCCCGGACGCCCCTTCGGCACGTTCGCGGCGACCTTGCGGTCGACCTCGGAGTCGGTGGGGTCGCCGAGGCGCAGCTCGACGCGGGTGCCGAGCACGTCGCGGATCTGGTTGCGGAAGTCCATCCAGCGCGAGGTCGTGATGACGACGTGCACCCCGAAGGTGAGACCGCGGCCGGCGAGCTCGGTGATCATCGGCTCGAGCTCGTCGAACTCGGCGCGCACGGTCGGCCAGCCGTCGACGACGAGGAAGACGTCGCCGTAGCCGTCGTCGACGCGACCCTCGGCCCGGCGCCGCCGGTAGGTCTCGATCGAGTCGATGCCGTTCGAGCGGAAGTACGCCTCGCGGGCGTCGACGATGCCGCGGATCTCGGCGACGAGCCGGCGGACCACCTCGGGCTCGCTGCGGTTCGCGACCCCCGCGACGTGGGCGAGGTCGGCCAGCGGCGTGAAGGTGCCGCCACCGAAGTCGAGCACGTACACCTGGCTCTCGCGCGGGGTGGTGGTCAGCGCGATGGCGGCGACCAGGGTGCGTGCGAACGTCGAACGGCCGGAGCGCGGCCCACCGACCACGGCCACGTGCCCGGCGGCGCCCCCGAGCCGCAGGACCATGAGCTCGCGGCGCTGCTCGAGGGGGCGGTCGACGATGCCGACGGGCAGGACGTAGTCGCCGCGCTCGCGCCAGGACCGGCTGACCAGGCCGAGGTCGGGGTCCGCCGCGAGGTCGCCGAGCAGCTCGTCCATCGAGTTCGGGACGTCGAGGGGCGGCAGCCACACCTGGTGCGCAGGGCGACCCCGTCCCGTCATCCGGGCGACGGCGATGTCGAAGACGGCGCGCTCGTCGACCGGCTCCGGCGCGTGCTCCTCGACCGGCCCGGTGGAGCCCCGACGGCCGGCGGTCACGGGGGCGAGGGTGAACGGGAGGATCTCCGAGGACGCCCCGGCGCCGCTGCCGGTGGCAGGACGGCGGCGACGTCCCTTCGGCGGACCCGAGACGTAGGCGGCCTTGAACTTCGTCAGCGAGGTCTGGTCCGGCTTGAGGTAGCCCAGGCCGGGCACCGGCGGGAGCTCGTAGGCGTCGGGGACGCCGATGACGGTGCGCGACTCGCCGGCGGAGAAGGTCCGCAGGCCGATCCGGTACGAGAGGTGCGACTCCAGACCCCGCAGCCGACCCTCCTCCAGCCGCTGCGAGGAGAGCAGCAGGTGCATCGAGAGCGACCGCCCGAGCCGGCCGATCGCGACGAACAGGTCGGCGAACTCGGGCTTGGCGGAGAGCAGCTCGGAGAACTCGTCGGCGACGATGAGCAGCGCCGGGAGCGGCTCCAGGTCGGCGCCGCCCGCCCGCGCCCGCTCGTAGTCCGTGACGTTCGCGAAGTTGCCCGCCGAGCGGAGCAGCTCCTGGCGCCGGGTCATCTCGCCCTGCAGCGCGTCCTGCATGCGCTCGACGAGGCTGAGCTCCTGACCGAGGTTCGTGATGACGGCCGAGACGTGCGGCAGGCCGGCCATCCCCGCGAACGTCGCACCGCCCTTGAAGTCGACGAGGACGAAGTTGAGCGCCTCCGGCGAGTGGGTCATCGACAGGGCGAGGACGAGGGTCCGCAGCAGCTCGGACTTGCCGGACCCCGTGGCCCCGATGACGAGCCCGTGCGGCCCCATGCCCTGCTGCGCGGACTCCTTGATGTCGAGGGCGACGGGCAGGCCGCGCTCGTCGACGCCGATCGGGACGCGCAGCCGGTCCCGCTGCAGCCGGGGACGCCAGGCGGTCTCGACGTCGAGGTCACGGACGTCGCCCGTGCCGAGCAGGTCGACGAGCTCGGTGGAGGCGGTCAGCGCGTCCCGGGCCTCCGGCTCGTCGGCGGTGTAGCGCGGGGCGAGGCGGCGGGCGGCGGCCTCGGCGCGCGTCGTCGAGACCTGGTCGGCGACCCCGTGGGCGACGCCGCGGGCGAGGCTGATGACCTCGAGCGGGGCGGTTCCCGCCCGGGCACCGGTCTGGGCGCGGGGGCCCACGGCGAGGCGCAGCGTCGTCGGCGAGTCGAGCTCGCCCCACTGCTCGGGCAGGTCGAGGACGGTGACGCCGAGGACGCCGTCGGTCGTGACCACCGGGTTGCCCGGCGGGACGTGCCCGCCGTCGACGACGAGCAGGACGTGCGGCAGCGAGGCCCGGTCGGAGGGCCCGAACCGGGGCCGCTCGACGATCTCCTGGGGCAGCAGCGGGAGCAGGTCGTGGACCGACTCGCCGACGAGCCGCACCGGGCCGACCGCGTCCTGCTCGCGGGGGCTCAAGGCGTGTGGGAGCCACTTGAGCCACTCCCACTCGGCGCGGGCCTCGCGCGAGACCAGTGCGGCGACGACGAGGTCCTCGGGCGCGTGCTGCAACGCGGCCTGGAGGACGACGGAGCGGGCCAGCGAGCGTGCCGGGTCGGCGTCACCGGTGACCTCGATGCGCGGCCAGGCACGCAGCGCGGCCGAGGCCGGCAGGCCGGGCTGCACCCGGTGCGTGGACAGCAGCCGGTGCAGCGCCGACGCGGCGACGGGGTCGAGCTGGGCCAGCGGTGCCGTCTCGGGGGGCTCGAGCTCGAGGCAGAGCGGCTGCGAGGTGGTGCCCATCCGCACCTGGAGGAAGTCGGTGTCGGCGACCGCCCGCTCCCAGACCCGGCTGCCCTCGGCGGCGATGGCGGGCAGCGCCCCGGGGTCCGGGAAGTCCCACAGGGCGGCCTCGCGCTGCCGGGCTGCGGCGTCCCGGATCGTCCCGCGGACCTCCGCGAGGTAGGCGAGGTACTCGCGGCGGGCGGCGAGCACCCCGGCGGAGTGCTGCTGGCGCTGGCGCAGGCCGCTCGCCAGGACGAAGCCGACGCTCGCGACGAGGAACATGCCCGCGGTGAACCAGGCCCGGGGCCCGGTCTGGGACAGGGCGACGAAGCCGATGGACCCGAGCGACCCCAGCATCGGGACGGCCTGCATGAGGAGGCCGCTCGCGCCCTCGGACGGGGTGATCTCCGGGGGCGGCTGGAGGACGATCCGGCCCGACGGCACCTCGGGTGCCTTCTCGCGGGCGCCGCCGCGCGCGGCCACCGTCATCCCGTCCCCTCCCCTGTCCTGCATCCGGTCGGGGCCACGGTACCCGTGGATACTGTTCTCCGCGGGGACCGGTCGCACCTCGCGACCACCGGGACGAGGGAGGGGCGATGGCCGCGCCGACGCAGCAGCTCACCCTCGTGGCCGACGAGCGCAGCTACGACCTCGTCGTGCCCGTGGGGACCCGCGTCACCGAGGTCCTCGCCGTGCTCGGCATCTCCTCCGGATCGGCCCCCAGCTCGGTCGCGACGGCCGCCGGCCACGTCTACGGCCCCCAGGACCGCATCGGGGAGGACCTGCCTGCCGGCTCGGTCCTCACGGTGGTCCGCACGACGACCCACCGCCTGCACCGGGAGGTCGTGAGCCTCGACCGCTCCTCCGCGGCACCGGGAGCCCGTGCCTCCGCCCCGTCGTGGGCCGGGGGGTCGCGGGCACCCGCTCCCGCCGAGCAGCCCCGGGTCTCGCTCGTCGACGACGCCACCCGTCGCCGCGACGAGGTGGACGCGGACGCGACGGTGAGCCGCGCCTCGCTCCACGGGGACCGGCGTCGCCGCCGGGCGCCGCGGCGCCGGGGTCGCGGCGCGGCACCCGACCTCGCCCGGGCCCTGGTCGTCGGGACGGCGCTGCTCACCCTCGTCGCCGGCGTCCTCGCCCTCGCGGTGCCGGCCGGCAGCACGCCGGGGCTGCTCGGGGCTCCCCCCGTGCGGTGGGCCGGGGCGGCCCTCCTCCTCGCGGCCGCGGTGGCCGCGGTGGTGCTCACGCCCCGGCACCGTGACGGCGCGGACGTCGTCCGGCTCGTCGGCGCGCCCGCCCTGGCCGTCACCGCCGGACTGCTCGCGCCCCTCGACCCCTCGCCGGCGCGGGTCGCCGTCTCCGTGCTCGTCGGCAGCACGTTGGGGGCGCTCGTCCTGGCCCTCGCGTCCTCCGACGGCTCGGCCGCCGACCGGGCCGAGCGCGCGGCCTCGGCCTGCCTCGGCGGGCTCACCGTCGTCCTCGCCGCGACGGTCCTCACCGGCCGGCCGTTCGCGGCCGCGGCGGCCGTCGTCGTCGGACTGGCCCCGGTGCTCGTGCGGACGCTGCCCAGCGCGAGCCTCGACGTCGACCCGACCCAGCTGCTCGACACCGACCGTCTCTCGACCACGGTCTGGTCGGTGCGCGAGCGCCATGCGGCGCGACGCCGCCGGGTCACCGGGCGCGACGTCCGCGCGCAGGTCGACCAGGCCCGGTCCGTGGTCTCCGTCGGGACGGCCTACCTCGCGCTGCTCGCCTCGGGCGCCGGGTGGGTGCTGGCCCTCACCGCTCCCCTCTCCACGCTCGCTCCGTGGTCGCGCTGGGTCGCGCTCGGGGCGGGGGCCGTGGCCCTGGGCTACCAGTCCCGGCACGTGCGCGACCGGCTCGCGCGCTTCGCGATGCTCGGGGCCGCGGCCTCCCTCACCGCCAGCGCGTCGGTCGCCGTCGTCGACTGGGACGGGGGTTGGCGGTGGCCGCTCGCCGGGGCGGCCGTGGCGCTCGGCACGGTGGGTGTCGTCGCGGCCGTGGCCATCGCCGGCGGCTGGGCCTCGACGCGGCTCTCGCGGAACGCCGACCGCCTCGAGTCGCTGGCGGTCGTCACCGTGCTGCCGCTCGGACTGCTCGCAGCGGGCGCGGTGGAGGCCCTGCGACGCCTCACCTCGGGCTGAGGCGGGCGCCGGGGCCGGACCCCGCGGCGTGGGGTCACCCCCACACCGGTGGCGTGGCGTCGTCCTCCCCCTCGAACCAGGTCTCCTCGTCCTCGTGGGTGAGGGAGTCGACGTCCGGTGCGTCGTCCCGGGCGGCGCGCCGCCCCCTGGCGCCGGAGCCGGACCCCGCGGCCACGACCCCGCGTCCGCCGCCGGAGCCCTCGCCGAGCTTCGGCACGCCGTAGCGCCCGGAGGTCCTGGCGCCCCGGACACCACCGGCACCGCCTGCGCCACGCCCGCCCCTGGCTGCGGCGCCCTGTCCCCCCGCGGCGAGGACCGGTCGGCCACTGGCGCCCGCGGCACCCCGGCCGGCGCCCGACGCACCCGTCCGTCCGGCCGCACCGGTCGTCCCGCCCGTGACGAGCGGGGCCCGACCGGCGGCACCCCCACCGGACGCGCCGCCCACGCCGGCCCGGCCGAGGATGCCGCGTCCGAGCAGCCCCGCTCCACCGGCCACCATGCCGCCGCCAACCGCACCGGCTCCACCACCGAGCCCCGTGGACCCGCCCGTGGTGGCGCCGCCGGGGCTCGTCCCGGCCCAGTCGCTGCTGCCGGGCCCGGTGGGAACGGTCGTGCCGGTGGTCCCGCCGTCGAGGCCGACGCCGGTCGGCCCCTGGTCCGTCCCACCACCCGTGGGGTCACCCGACCCGGTCCCGGTCGGGTGCGGCGTGTGCGTGACGACGGTGCCGACGTCCGACGGCGGGTCGTAGGGCGTCGGGGACCAGCTCCCGGTCCCCGAGGGGGGCGTGTACCCACCCCCGGAGGGAGGCGCCCCACCGGGGGTGGAGCCGCCACCGGGAGTCCCCCCGCCGGCGCCGGGGTCGATCTTCACCGAGTCCTCGGGGGCGTCGACGGGCATCTGCCGGGCCGCCCTGCCCATGCTGGCGTCGAAGCCGGCGAGCACCTGCTCGGCCTCCGCCTCGCGCTGGTCCCGCTTCGCACCGACCGCGGCGTCGAACGCCCTCTGGTCGAAGACCGTGCCGTCCGGGACGGCACCACCCATCGGGCGGGCCGGGGTCCGCTCGTAGGACGCCGGGTCGACGTACGTCGAGATGGAGCGGACCCGGCTCGCGTACTCCTGCCGGGCGGTGTCGGCGGCGGTCGCCGCGGCCTCGAGACCCTTCTGGATCTCGGCGAGCTCGAGCGCCCGGTTGTCGAGCGAGGTGCTGAGGGCCCGCAGCGACGCGTAGGCGCTGTCGGCCGCCGGCCCCTCCCACGGCTCGGCGGCGTACTTCAGGTGGGTGACCACCCGCTTGACCTCGGCGGAGAGCTGACCGACCGCGTCGGAGGTCTTGCCCCAGTCGTCGGCGGTGAGCTGGACGAGGACCGTGGCGAAGCCGTAGATGTCGTGGAGCGTGCGCTCGTGGGGCCCGGCGTCCTCCGGCAGCGGCGGGACGTACGGGGCGTCGTCGGCGAGTCCCATCAGCGGCTCCTCCCCTCGGCGCCGGCGGCGCCCTGGCTCGTGGTCTCGGTCTCGGACGTGGTGTCGGTGGTCGGGGGTGGCGGGGGCCGCCGTCGCGCGGCCACGACCCATGCACCCGCGCCGCCGGCGAGGAGGACCAGGGCGGCCACGCCGAGGAGCACGGGCAGCGCGGAGGACTCGCCCGCGGGAGGAGCCGCCACCGCCGTGGGCTGCGGGGTCCGGCTCGGGGTCGCACCGTCGCCCGGGGTCGGGGACGCGACCGTGTCGGTGGCGACGGCGATCGCCGAGGCCGTGGGCTCGGCGCCGGGGTCCTCCTCCTCCGAGCGCACGAACGGGCTGGTCCTCGGCAGCGTCGTCGGGTCGACGAGTACGGCGTCCGCAGGGTCGAAGATCCCCCAGCCGTAGCTCGTGTTCCGCGCGCGCACCTGCGGGATGTCGGTGCCGGACCGGCGGAACGACGTCTCCCAGCCCGTGCCCGTCGGCTTCGGGCGGAGGCCGACGTTCTGCCGGACGGCCTGGAGCACCTGCCCGGCGGTCGCGTCGGGGTACGCGGACCACACGTCGGCGATGCCACCACTCACGAGGGCCGTGGCGATCGACGCCCCCGAGCCGGTGCGGGTGCTGTGCCAGCCGGACTCGTCGTAGACCCCCGCCATGACGTCCTCGCCCGGCGCCGCGAGCCCGAGGTACGGCGAGCTCGCGACGGCGAAGTCGGTGACCGTGCCGTCCTTCCCGACCGGGTTGACGAGGACGACGCCGTTGCCGATCCCCGGGAACTCCACGCCGTCCGTCGTGTTGCCGGTGCCCGCCACGACGATCGCGCCCTCCCGGTAGGCCGCGAGCAGTCCGTCGGTGATGAGCGGGCTGTACCCGCTGACGAGGCTGAGGTTGATGACGTCGGCGCCGTCCTCGGCGGCGGTGGCGATGGCCTGCCCGACGGCCCGCGCGAAGTCGTTGGAGTCGGGGAAGTCCAGCCCGCACCCCTTCTCGTCCGGGCCGAGCCGGTAGAGCACGCCGTAGTGACGGATCGTGGCGTCGGGGGCGATGCCACGGATCCCCCGGCCGCCGGGGCCGGTGCCCTTCCCCGTGCCGGCGATGAGGGCGGCCATGCTCGTCGCGTGGTCGGCCTCCGGCCCGGTACCGGTCGAGGAGCGCGGTCGGGGGTCGGTGAGGCGGGTGGGGTCCAGGCACTCGGTGGTGCTCGACGCGACCTTGCCGGCGAGCTCGGGGACGGTCGGGTCGATGGGGGTGTCGATGACGGCCACGGTGATGCCCGCCCCCCTGCCCTTCGCCTGGAGCTCGTCGACACCCATGGCCTCCCACCACCACTCGCCGGGGAGCGCGGCAACCGCGGCGACCGCGGGCCGCGGCACGGCGGAGGCCGCGGAAGGCACGGCGGCGAGACCGCCGACGACGAGGGCAGCGGCCACGGCGAGCGCCCGCCCCCGGGCCCGGTCAGCCATCCACGTCCATCCCGGTGTCGGCGACGACGGGTCCGGGCGTCGGGTCGACGGTCGGGTCGGTGCCCGGCTCCGGTGTGCCCGAGCTGGACTCCAGACGCACCTTCTCGGCTGCGCCCTCCCGGACCTGCTGGTCGGTCATCGCCTCGTCGTGCCGCTGCGTGCTGCTGAAGCCGTCCTCGCTGCTCCACCGGCTCATGAGTCCCTGGAAGGAGTCGCCGGCGTTCTCGTCGCGGGCTCGCATCTGCTCCCCCGCGCGGGCGAGCGCCTCGCCCGCGGCGACGAGGTCGTCCTGGATGCCGCGCAGCGTCGCCTCGTAGGTGACCTGCGCCGCGGCGTACACCGCGGCGAAGCTCTGCGCCGCCGGGATGTCCCCGAAGGTGGACCGGGACGCGAGGGACTCGCGGACGCGCTTGAGCTCGGTGTGCGTCGCGTCGCGCCAGTTCTGCTCGTGGTCCCTGCCGAGCGTCGTGAGGATCGGCGGGTAGACGATCCTGTCGTCCTCCGGAATCGCCACCGTGCTCTCCTGTCGTCCTCGTCGCGGGCCGGGCCCGCGCCCCCTGTCACGTCACGCGTGCCGGCGCCCGGGGGTCCGGACGCCGGCACGGCGCGTGGGCTGTGCGGCCGTCAGCCCCACATGTTCGTGTTGCGCTGCTCCCCGGCGACGTAGTCCTCCTTGGACTGGATGACCGCCTGGCGGACGTCCTGGAGGAGCATCCGGCACTCCTCGATCTGCTTGTCCCAGTCGGTCTGCGCCTGGGCGTAGGCCGCGCGGGCCGAACCGTCCCACTGCTCGACGTACTTGCTGAGGTCGCTCTTCATGTCGGCGAGCCGCGACTCGATGGCGCCGAGGCCCTTCTGCATGTCCCCGACGAGCGCGTCGATACCGGCGCCGCCGACCTTGATTCCGTCACCCATGATCGTGTCCCCTTCCCACTCAGCCGTTGCCGAGCATGCTGCTGTACTTGCTGAGGCTCGAGGCGGCCGCCTGGTCGTCGGCGTCGTACTGACGCTGCGTCCCGGTGAGGTTGGCCTCGAAGGTGTCGAGCACGTCGACGATGTCCTGCGTCTGGATCTTCCAGGCCTCGCTGACCTGCTGGAAGCTCTGGGCGCCCTGACCCTCCCAGTGGGCCTTCACGGCCTCCATCTGGGTCCGGAGGTTGTTGACGTCCTTGCGGAGGTCCCCCCGGGCACGACTGACGATCTCGGCGCTCGCCTGGACGACGCCTGCGCCTGCCCTGAACTTGTCACCCATGACCTGTCCTTCCTCGTGCGACGTCCCTCGTCGCGGTCGATTGCACTGACCCCCTGGAGGGCTGGTGTCCCACGGACCGGGTCCCGATGTCCCCTCGTCCTGTCCGGGACACTACGGTGCCACGCGGACCGGGTCGATGGGGAGAACTCCCCGGAGGTCGCCCGTCTATGCTCGGGGGCCGTCGGGACCCGCGCCGTGGGGGTGTCCGCACGGAGGGGAGACGAGGAACCGTGAGCCAGAGCAGTGCCGCCGCGTCGCTCGTGCGTGTCTCGGTGTCGTCCGGGACCCGCCGGGCGGACCTCGGTGTGCCGGGGGGCATCCCCGTCGTCGAGATCGTCCCCGAGCTGGCGCGCGAGCTCGGGGTGCTCGACGCCGCGCAGGCCTCGCACGGGTTCCGCCTCGTCGCCGGCGGGGGCATGCTCGTCGACCCGGACCGCTCGTTCGCCGCCCAGGGCATCACCGACGGCACGGTGCTCGCCCTCGAGGTCGTCGACCCGAGCACCGACCGCGTCTACGACGACGTCGTCGAGGCCGTCGCGGACGTCGTCGAGACCCAGTTCGCGCCGTGGACCGCCCGGCACAGCGCCGCCACCGCCGTGGGGGCGTCCACGGTCTTCTTCCTCTGCGCCGCGTGGGCGCTCTTCACGGCCCGCGACACCGGCGCGCTCGTCGCCGCGGTCTCCCTCGCCGTGGCGCTCCTGCTCGTGGGTGCGGCCGGGGTCCTCCACGCCCGCGACCAGGCCGGCGGCTCCCTCGCCCTCGGGCTGACCGCCCTCGCGTACGCGGCGACCGCGGGCAGCGCCCTCGTCCCCGCGGACCCCCTGTGGGGCCGGGGCCTCGTGTGGGTCGGGGCCGCCGTGGCGGTCCTCGGGCTGCTCGCCGCCGTCGTGCTGGCGCGGTACCGGCTCGTCCTCTCGGCGGCCGCCGTGGTGGGGGTCGTCGCGACGGGCACCGGCCTGGCCTCGGGGGTCGGTTCCGTGGCGATGACCACCTCCTGCGCGGTCGTCTTCGTCCTCGCGGTCGTCGTCGGCAACGTGCTGCCGTGGGTGGGGCTCACCTCGAGCCGGCTCTCGACGCACGCCCCGCGCACCGAGGGGGAGATCGAGGCCGACGCCCCGGAGGTCGACCGCGACCGGGTCCGCGACCAGGTGGGTCGCGGCCACGACTCGATGGTCGCCATCGCGCTCGCGAGCGGCGGCTCGGCGCTGCTCGCCGTCCCCCAGCTCGCCGCGTCCGGTCTCGCCGGCACCCTCCTCGTCGTCGCGGGCAGCGCCGCCACCCTGCTCCGGACCCGCCACAGCCGCACGCGCACCACCGTCGTCCTGGCGATGTCCACCGGCGTCCTGGCGCTCGCCGTCGCCGCCGTCGTCGCGGCGCTCGCCCAGCCCACGTGGCGTCCCGCGCTCGCCGTCGTCCTCGGCACGACGGGCGCGGTCGTCGTCACCCTCGCCGTGCTGGCGCCCCGGACGCGCGTGCGGCTCGGGCGGGTCGCCGACACCCTCGACGGCGTCGCGCTCGTGGCGCTGCTCCCCCTCGCGGCCGCGACGGTCGGGATCCTCTGACGTGGCGACGAAGAAGGACCTCGTCGAGGCACAGTCGTTCAGCCGGCGCCGCCTGACCACGGCCTTCGTCAGCGGTGCCCCCGGCGGCCGCGAGGTCGAGCCGGACCGCCCGCTGCGCGCCGTCGTCGGCGGCCTCGCGCTCACCGTCGTGCTCGTCCTGGGGAGCTTGGCCTTCGGGTGGCTGCGCTCCTCCCTGCCGGACGACTGGAAGAACGACCGGCTCGTCATCGCCGAGGACAGCGGGGCGCGCTACGTGTCCGTCGAGGGGGTCCTCCACCCGGTCGTCAACACCACGAGCGCCCGGCTGCTCATCCCCGCCGACCAGTTCAAGGTCATCGCCGTGCCCGACCAGGAGCTCGAGGAGATCCGGCGCGGCCCGACGCTCGGCATCCTCGGCGCACCCGACTCCCTCTCCCCCCGCGACCGCCTCGTCGGCAGCGGCTGGGTCTCGTGCCTCGGCGCGGGCCAGCAGGTCTCGAGCGCGGTCGGCCCGGACCGCAGGGCGACGCCGACCCCCGGCGCCGCGGTGCTCGTCCGCACCGGCGAGCAGGTCTTCGTCGTCGGCAACGGGATGCGCTACCCGGTGGCCACACGCAACCTCTCGGCCGTCTCGGTGGCGCTCCGGCTCGACGGCCGCCCCGCCGTCGCCGCCCCCGCCGCCTGGACCAACCTCCTCCCCGAGGGCTCGGCCCTGGCCCCGCTCACCGTCGACGACCTCGGCAAGCCGCTGCCGGGCCTGCCACCCGGGGCCACCGTGGGGTCCGTGCTCCGGCTCGAGACCGACGGCCGGCACTACCTCGTGACGCCCCGCGGCACCCTCGAGCCCCTGCCGGACGTCGCCCTCGCGATGTACCGCCTCGGCTCCGGCGCCACGACCCAGGACGTGCCGGTGCAGGCGGCCCAGATCGCCCGGCTCCAGGTCGAGCAGCCCCGCACCTCCCCGGCCGACTGGCCCGACGCCCTCCCGACCGTGCTCGAGACCACCCCGTGCGTGACGCTCACCGCCGCCCCCGGCACACCGCCGGAGGTGTCCCTCGGCACCGTCACCGAGGACCCGCCCGAGGGCGAGCGCGGCCGGACGACCGTCGACACCGGCTCCGGGGCGCTCGTGCGCGCGGTGTCGGGGCAGGTGCTCGGCAAGGGGCCGGTGCTCGCCGTCGACCAGACGGCCACCGCCTACGCCGTCGACGGCGCCGACACCGAGGTGCTCGCCCGGCTCGGCTACCGCCCCGACGACGTCACCCCGGTCCCCGTCGCGTGGACCGAGCTCTTCCGGTCCGGCCCCTCGCTCGGGACCGAGGCCGCGAGGACCGTGGTCTCCGGGTCCTCATGACCCGGGCCCGTCGGCTGGCCGTCCTCGCGGCCCCCGTCCTCGCCGTCGCCCTCGGTGCGGGCGCCCCGGCCGCGGCCGCCCTGCCGGCCGCGGGCGAGCCGTGCGAGGAGGGACGCACCCAGTACGTCACCGACACCCCGGCCGGGCTGATCCGGCTCGGCGCCGCGCGGGCCCGACCGCTCGCGACCGGGCGCGGCGTCACCGTCGCGGTCGTCGACAGCGGGGTCGCCCGCAACGCCCACCTGCCCGACGGGGCCGTCCTCGACGGGCGCACCTTCGTCGGCGGGTCGCCGCGCACGGACGGCCGCCTCCACGGCACGGCCGTGGCCGGCATCATCGCCGCGCGCAGCCTGGCACCGCGCTCCGGCGTCGAGGGCCTGGCGCCGGCGGCACGCATCCTCCCGGTCAAGGTGGTCGCCGACGAGCGTGGGCCGGACGAGGGGCCCGACACCGACTCGGGGGTCCTCGCCGAGGGCATCCGCTGGGCGGCCGACCGGGGCGCGCGCGTCGTCAACGTCTCGCTGAGCACGGGCCGCGACGACCCCGCCCTGCGCGCCGCCGTCGAGCACGCGCACGCACGGGGGGCGCTCGTGGTGGCATCGGCCGGCACGACGACGACCGACGCGCCGGTCCGGGCCCCGCGCTACCCCGCGGCGTACCCGGGCGTGCTCGGGGTCGCGGCCACCGACGCCGACGACGTCGTGGCCGAGGGGTCGGTCCACGGCGAGCACGTCGACGTCGCGGCACCCGGGGTCCAGGTGCTCACGACCTTCGGGGCGTGGGGCGACTGCTACCTCGGCGACGACGCGGGGTCGACGAGCTACGCCACGGCCTACGTCAGCGCGGCGGCGGCCCTCGTGGCCGAGCGGTTCCCGTCCGAGGGCCCCGACCTGTGGGCGCACCGGCTCGAGGCCACCGCCGCGCGCGACCGCCGCGACCAGCGCGACGACGCCGTCGGCTGGGGCGTCGTGCAGCCGGTCGAGGCCCTCACGGCCGTCCTCGACGACGCGCTGGCCGGGCCGCTGCTGCCGGGTGCCTCCCCCCGCCCCACGGAGGCCGCCCCGTCGACCCGGCTCGCCCTGCCCGAGGTCGCCGACCCGCGCGCCGCCGACCGCCGGCAGGTCCTGTGGGTCACCGTCGGCGGCACGAGCGCCCTGCTCGGGCTGGCCCTGCTCCGGCTCGCCCGGCGCCGCCGCTCGCGCTGAACCCGGGTGAGACGGGTCCGTCCCGTCTGTGAGAATGTCCGCCATGACCGAGCCCGCCTCCCCCACCACCGCCTCCGCCATCCCGGACCGGCCGTCCCTCGACGGCCTGGAGGACACGTGGAACGCGGTATGGAGCGAGCGCGGCACCTACGCCTTCGACCGCGAGGCCGCCCTCGCGGGGCCGCGCGAGGACGTCTTCTCGATCGACACCCCGCCACCCACGGCGAGCGGGTCGCTGCACATGGGGCACGTCTTCAGCTACACGCACACCGACTGCATGGCGCGGTACAAGCGGATGGCCGGCTTCAACGTCTTCTACCCGATCGGCTGGGACGACAACGGCCTGCCGACCGAGAAGCGGGTGCAGAACTACTACGGCGTCCGCGGCGACGCCACGCTGCACCACGACCCCGACTTCACCCCGCCGTTCCGCGGCGACGCCAGGAGCACGAAGGCCGCCGACGAGATGCCGGTGTCGCGCCAGAACTTCATCGAGCTGTGCGACGAGCTGACCGTCAAGGACGAGGAGGCCTTCGAGTCCCTCTTCCGCCGTCTCGGGTTCAGCCTCGACTGGTCGATCGGCTACCGGACGATCGACGACCACTCGCGGGCCACCTCGCAGCAGGCCTTCCTCCGCAACGTCCGGCGCGGCGAGGCCTACCAGGCGCAGGCCCCGGGCCTGTGGGACGTCACGTTCCAGACCGCCGTCGCCCAGGCCGAGCTCGAGGCCCGCGACTACCCCGGCGCCTACCACCGGGTGGCGTTCCACGGCGCCGACGGCCCGGTGCACATCGAGACCACGCGGCCCGAGCTCATCCCGAGCTGCGTCGCGCTCATCGCGCACCCGGACGACGAGCGCTACCAGCCGCTCTTCGGCTCCACGGTGCGCACGCCGCTGTTCGACGTCGAGGTGCCGGTCGTGGCGCACCCGATGGCGGAGATGGACAAGGGCGCGGGCATCGCGATGTGCTGCACCTTCGGTGACCTCACCGACGTCCTGTGGTGGCGCGAGCTGCGCCTGCCCACCCGGTCGGTCGTCACCCGCACCGGCCGCTTCCAGTCCGAGACGCCCGCGTGGCTCGAGTCCGCCCCGGGCGCGGCGCTGTACGCCGAGCAGCTCGCCGGCAGGACCTCGTTCTCGGCCCGCGAGGCCGTGGTCGGTGCCCTGCGCGAGTCCGGCGACCTCGACGGCGAGCCGACGCCCACCCAGCGCAAGGCCAACTTCTACGAGCGGGGCGAGAAGCCGCTCGAGATCGTCACGAGCCGCCAGTGGTACATCCGCAACGGCGGACGCGAGCGCGACCTCAACGAGAAGCTCGTGGCCCAGGGCACGGCCATCGACTTCCACCCGTCCTTCATGCGCAACCGCTACGCCAACTGGGTCGAGGGGCTCAACGGTGACTGGCTCGTGTCCCGTCAGCGGTTCTTCGGGGTCCCGATCCCCGTCTGGTACCCGCTCGACGCCGACGGCGAGCCCGACCACGACCACCCGATCCTGCCGGCCGAGTCCGAGCTGCCCGTCGACCCCGCGGCCAACCCGCCCGCGGGGTACACCGAGGACCAGCGCGGTGTGCCCGGCGGCTTCGTCGGGGACCCCGACGTCCTCGACACCTGGGCCACCTCCTCGCTCTCCCCGCAGATCGCCGGCAACTGGCGCGGCGACGGCTCGGGTGAGCCGGATCCGCTCTTCGCGAAGGTCTTCCCGATGGACGTCCGCCCGCAGGCGCACGACATCATCCGCACCTGGCTGTTCGCCACGGTCGTGCGGGCGTTCTACGAGCACGGCACGGTGCCGTGGACGAACGCCGCCATCTCCGGGTGGATCCTCGACCCGGACCGCAAGAAGATGAGCAAGTCCAAGGGCAACGTGGTGACCCCCGAGGACGTCGTCAAGGAGCACAGCGCCGACGCCGTCCGCTACTGGGCGGCCAGCGGCAGGCTCGGTACCGACGCGGCGTACGACGTCGGCCAGATGAAGGTCGGCCGCCGGCTCGCGATCAAGGTCCTCAACGCGAGCAAGTTCGCGCTCTCGTTCGGGACGGTCACGGGCCCACGGTGAGGACGCGGCGGGCCCGGTCGCCGCCCTGGACGGCGAGCTCGCCGCGCAGGTCACCGACCCCCTCGACCTGTCGGTGCTCGCGGCGCTGCGCGAGGTCGTCGAGAAGGCCACCGCGGGCTTCGAGTCCTGGGACTACACCCGCAGCCTCGAGGTGACCGAGACGTTCTTCTGGACCTTCTGCGACGACTACCTCGAGCTCGTCAAGGACCGTGCCTACGGCTCCCGCGGCGAGGCCGGCGCGGCGTCCGCACGCGCGACCCTGCGGCTGGCCCTCGACGTCGTGCTGCGCCTGCTCGCGCCCGTCCTCCCGTACGTCACCGAGGAGGTCTGGTCCTGGACCCACGAGGGGTCGGTGCACCGCGCCTCGTGGCCGACGGTCGACGAGGTGCCCGCCGGTGGCGACCCGGAGGTGCTCGCGAGCGTCGGTGCCGCCCTCGCGGTGGTGCGCAAGGCGAAGTCGGAGGCGAAGGTCGGGATGCGGGCCGAGGTGCCGACGATGACGCTCGTCGGTCCGGAGGCCGCGCTCGAGCACGTGCGGTCGGCCGAGGCGGACCTGCGCGCCGCCGGCAAGCTCACCGGCACGCTCGAGTACGCCACCGGCGACGAGGTCTCGGCGCGCGACGTCGAGCTCGTCCCGGTGGCCAAGCCCACGGCCTGACGTCCCGGGCGCCCGAGGGCGTCAGGCCGGGGCGGTCCCGAGCCGTGGGACCGGCTGACGCTGCTCGACGCGTCGGAGCCCGTTGGGGCGCACCGCCACCCACGGCACATCCCAGCCGGAGAGCCCGATCCGGTGCTGGACCACGGTGTCGCGGCGCAGGTGGTCGACCCGCCCGGTGGCGGGGTCGTAGACGTCGAGCATGCGGTCGCCGTCGCCCGGCAGCACGAGCACGACGTGGCGGGGCAGCAGGGCGTTCCCGATGTAGAGCAGGGCCGGCTCCCCCTCGGCGACGACGTCGACGAGGGTGTCGAAGCCCTCGACGAGCCCGTACTCGTCCTCGCCCCGGAGCGTGTCGAGGAGGTAGCGCGTGCCCACCCGTGAGGCGCCGTACTCGAGCTCGCGGCGGGCGCCCCACGGCGGGGTCCCGAGGGCGCGCGGCCAGGGCGCGTTGAGCCGGTGGCGTCCGGCGAACAGCCCGTTGGTCCGTCGCATGACGACCCGCTCGTACGCGGCGAAGCGTTCGGCCTGGGTGTCCCCCTCCGGCGACCCCGGGGGATGGGGCTCCCCGGTGCGCACCCACGACGCGAAGACGGGATCGACGAGCATCCGGGCGACCGTGAGGCAGGCGGAACCGCAGGTCACCGGGGACTGCTGGACCGGGCCGGTGTCCCCGGCACGGAGCCGGAAGGTGGTCGCCACCCCCACATCGTCGCCGTCCGCGCGCCGACACGCCACCACCATGTGGTTGGGTGTGTCCCGTGGGGATCGCGAGAGCGGTGCGAGGCCGCACCACCGGGGCCGCCGTCGTGGTCGTGGCGGCCGTCGCCGCGACGCTCACGGTCGTCTGGGCCGCCGCGGTGCCCCGGCCTCCGCGGCCCATCCTCGTCGCCACGCCGACCCGCACCATCACGACGCACGGCGACCCCCCGGTGGACCTCGCCCCCCGCTCCGAGATCGACGCGGCGGCCTTCGGCGGGTCCCGCGACGGTGCCAGCGCGCTGTCGGTCGTCATCGGGTGGCTGGCCGTCGCGCTCGTCGCCGGAGCCGTGCTGGCCCTGCTGGTCGTCCTCGTCCGGGCGGTCCTGCGCGAGCTGCGCGAACGGCGTGCCGTCGAGGCCGACGACAGCACCGGCCCGACCACCGACCGCGTCGCCGACGCCCTGGCCACGGACGCCGAGGGCCGTCTGGTCACCCTCGCCGGCGGGACGCCCGCCGAGGGCATCGTCGCCGTGTGGACACGGCTCGAGGAGACCCTCCGGGCGGCGGGTGTGCCCCTGCCCGCCTCGCGGACGTCCACCGAGACCACCGTGAGCGCCCTGCGCCGGTTCACCCTCGAGGAGGGCACCCTGCTCGAGCTGGCGGCGCTGTACCGCGAGGCGAGCTGGTCGCACCACCCGCTGAGCGAGGCCGACCGCGACCGCGCCGAGGCCGCCCTGCGTGTCCTCGACCGGCACCTCGTCGCCGCCCGGGACACCGGCCGGTCCGCTGCCACGGGGGCGGGCCGTGGCTGACCGGCGCCCCTCCCCCCGTGCCGCCGCCGCCCTCGGTGCCGGCCTGCTCCTCGTCGTCGTCCTCACCGTGGTCCGGGGTCCGGTCGCCCTCGCCGCGCTCGGGACGGCCGCCGTCGTCGTCACCGTGCTGGCCGCGGCCGTCCCCCTCCAGCGCCCCGACGGCGTCGACTGGGACTGGCTCCCCGGACGCGCCGCCGAGGTCCCGCCCGAGCCGGGCATCGCGACCCTCCGGCTGCTGCTCGACCCGTCGTCCGGGGACACCACGGCCCCCGAGCGCCTCCAGGCGCTCGTCCGTGCGATCGCCGAGGACCACCCCGGTGGCCCCATCGACCCCGCCGGCGGCACCGCCGGCACCGGCGCGCTCGCGCGCTACCTGTCGGGGCCCCCACGGCCCCTCCCACTCGACGAGGTCGAGGCCGTCGTGGCCGACCTCGAGTCCCTGTCCGCGTCCAAGGAGACCCCGTGACCGACCTCCCCACCGCCCACCGCCGCGCGACCGCGGTCCTCGACGAGGTCGACACCGTCGTCGTCGGCAAGCGCGCCGCCACCGAGGTCGTGCTCGCGGCCGTCCTCGCCGGGGGCCACGTCCTCATGGAGGACTACCCGGGGCTCGGCAAGACCCTCGCCGCACGCACCTTCGCCCGCGCCCTCGGGCTCGACTTCACCCGGGCCCAGTTCACCCCGGACCTGCTGCCGTCCGACCTCACCGGCAGCTTCGTCTACGACCAGGGCACGAGCAGCTTCGAGTTCCGCCGCGGCCCCGTCTTCACCGGCCTGCTCCTGGCCGACGAGATCAACCGGACCCCACCGAAGACCCAGGCCGCGCTGCTCGAGGCGATGCAGGAGCGCCAGGTGACCGTCGAGGGCCAGACCTTCCCGCTGCCCCGGCCCTTCCACGTCCTCGCCACGGCGAACCCCGTCGAGTACGAGGGCACCTACCCCCTGCCCGAGGCCCAGCTCGACCGCTTCCTCGTCCGGGTCAGCTTCGGCTACCCCGGCGCGGACGACGAGTGGCAGGTCCTCGAGCGCCGGATCGCACGGCGCCAGGAGGACCAGGAGGCCCGACGCGTCGTCGACGCCGCCGAGCTCCTCGAGCTCCAGGACGCCCTCGAGGACGTCACGGTCCCCGCCGAGGTGGGTCGGTACTGCGTCGCCCTCGCCCGCGCCACCCGCGACCACGAGCACACGCTCATGGGGGCCTCGCCCCGCGGCTCGCTCGGGCTGATGCTCGTGGCGCGCGGGTACGCCGTGGTCCGCGGACGCGACTACGTCACCCCGGACGACGTCAAGGCGGTGGCGCCCGCGGTCCTCGAGCACCGGGTCGTGGTCCGGCCCGAGCTGTGGATGGGCGAGGTCACGCCCCGCACCGTCGTCGCCGACGTCCTGCGCACCGTGCCGGCCCCGCGCGTCGCGGTCCGCTCGGCGTGAGCGGGGGCTGGCGCCCCACCCGCGCCCTCGGCCGGGCCGCGGCGCTCGGGCTCGTCCTGCTGGCGCTCGGCGCCGGGCTCGGTCGCGGCGACGTCGCGGTCGTCGGTGTGCCGCTCCTCGCCGCGGTGGTCTGGTCGCTCGTCACCGTCCCCCGGCGCGCCCCACGTGTCTCGAGCAGCGTCGACGCCCTCGTGGTCCGAGAGGGCGAGTCCCTCACCTGGCGCCTCGACGTCGAGGCGGTCGACGGGCTGCGGGACGTCGTCGGCCACCTCCCGGGTGACCACTGGGCGCGCACCTCTCCGGCCCACGGCCACGTCGCCGCGGCGGCCGACGAGGTGCCGGCCGCGCCGGTGGGACACGGTGCGGACCCCCCGGCCGGGCGTCCCCGGGTGCCGCTCGCCGTCGGGGTCGAGTCGCGCCGGTGGGGCGTGCGCCGACTCGGGCCCGCCCAGGTGGCCGCGTTCGGGGACCTCGGCGGCTTCGTGTGGGTCGACCCGGACCAGCGCCGGGAGGTCGTGACGTCGGTGCCCCGGCCCGGGCACTTCTCCTCGCGGGCCGCCCTGCCCCACCCCGTCGGACTCGTCGGCCAGCACCGGTCGACCCGCCCCGGCGGCGGCACCGAGCTCGCCGACATCCGCGCCTTCCGTCCCGGCGACCGGCTGCGCCGCATCCACTGGCCGGTCTCGCTGCGCACCGGCACCCTCCACGTCACGACGACCTATGCCGACCAGGACGCGGAGGTGCGGGTGGTCGTCGACGCGATCCGCGACGTGGGCCGGCGCGACCCGGACACCGGGACCCCGTCGAGCCTGGACACCACGGTCGAGGCGGCCGGCGCCGTCGCCGCCCACTACCTCGCGACCGGGGACCGGGTCGGGCTGTCGGTGCTCGGTGGCTCCACCCCGATCGAGGTCCCCGCGGTGGGCGGCCACCACCAGCTGACGCGGCTCCTGCTCGCGCTCGGCCGGGCCGAGCCGAGTGCCGGCACGGTCGGGGAGGAGCGCGCGCTGCGGGCCCAGCTCGGCCGCTCGGTGCCTCCCGGTGCCGTGGTCGTCATCCTCTCGGCGCTCGTCTCGTCCGAGCCGCTCGCCCGGGCCGTCCGGCTGGCGCGCAGCGGCCACGTCGTCATCGTCGTCGACACCCTCCCCGAGGGCCTGCACCGCGTCCGGGCCTCGGCCGAGGACGTCCGTGGGGCCACCGGGCTCGACGACGACCGGCTGGCCTCCCTCGTGTGGCGCCTGCGGCTGCTCCAGCGCGAGCGGGAGGCGCGGCACTGTGCCGCGGCGGGGGTGCCGGTCGTGCCGTGGCGGGGTGAGGGCTCCCTCGACGCCGTGCTGCGTGGCGTCGGCCGCAGGGCCCGCGTCCCCCGGGTGACGCGATGACCCCCGCACGCCGGTGGCGTCGGGCCGCGGCGGGCATCGTCGTCGGTCTCGACGTCGTGCTGCTGGTCCTCGGCGCCGCGGCCATCCCCGGGTTCACCCCGTACGCCCTCCCGGTGCTCGCGGGGGCCACGGTCTGGGGTCTGCTCCGGCCGGGCGGTTGGGGTGCCCTCGCGCTCGTGCTCGCCCAGGTGCTCACGGTGACCGTCCCCCGGGCCGCCCCCGAGTCGGTGACCGACTGGGCCGTCGCCGCCGTGGCGGCCGCGGCGGTGCTCCTCACCCACCTGGTCCTCGCCCTGCTCGCGGCGTTCCCGCCGGGGGCCGCTCTGCCCGGGGCCACGCTGCGCCGCTGGGGGCGACAGGCCGGCCTGCTCGCGACGCTCGGTGGCGTCGCCGCGGGGGTGGGGGCTCTCGGCACCGCGACCCCTCAGGCGTGGGGGCCGTGGGTGCTCGCCGCGGCATTCCTCCTCGTCGCCGCGACGGCCGCCCTGGTCCGGCAGCGGACCCGCCGGGGCTGAGGCCGCGCGTCGGCCCCGCGGGTCGGACGGAGGGGTCCCGCGGGACGGGGTCAGGCGGAACGCTTGCGCGGTGCGCGCTTGCGGCCACCCTCGGCGTCGTGCCGGACGATGGTCGGGTTGACGTTCTCGAGGACGACCTCGCGGGTCACGACGACCTTGGCGATCTCGTCGTCGCTCGGCACGTCGAACATCGTCTTGAGGAGGACCTCCTCCATGATCGCGCGCAGCCCACGGGCACCGGTGCCCCGGTTGAGGGCCTGCTCGGCGACGGCCTCGATGGCGTCGTCGGTGAACTCGAGGGTGACACCGTCGATCTCGAACATCTTCTGGTACTGCTTGACGAGCGCGTTGCGCGGCTCGGTGAGGATGCGCACCAGGGCGGCGACGTCGAGCGGCGACACGGTCGTGATGACGGGCAGGCGGCCGATGAACTCGGGGATGAGCCCGAACTTCATGAGGTCCTCGGGCATGACCTCGTGGATGCTCTCGGAGAGGTCCTTCGGGGTGTGCAGCTCGGAGCCGAAGCCCAGCCCCTTCTTCCCGTTGCGCGACTCGATGAGCTTCTCGAGGCCGGCGAAGGCCCCGCCCACGATGAACAGCACGTTCGTCGTGTCGATCTGGATGAACTCCTGGTGGGGGTGCTTGCGCCCACCCTGCGGCGGCACCGAGGCGGTCGTGCCCTCGAGGATCTTCAGGAGCGCCTGCTGCACGCCCTCGCCGGAGACGTCGCGGGTGATGCTCGGGTTCTCCGACTTGCGGGCGATCTTGTCGACCTCGTCGATGTAGATGATCCCGGTCTCGGCCTTCTTGACGTCGTAGTCGGCGGCCTGGATGAGCTTGAGGAGGATGTTCTCGACGTCCTCGCCGACGTAGCCGGCCTCGGTGAGCGCCGTCGCGTCCGCGATGGCGAACGGGACGTTGAGCATCTTCGCCAGGGTCTGCGCGAGGTAGGTCTTGCCGCAGCCGGTGGGGCCGATGAGGAGGATGTTCGACTTCGAGATGTCGACGTGCTCGACGTCCTTCTTCGAGGCGCCGGCCTCCCCGGCCTGGATGCGCTTGTAGTGGTTGTAGACGGCGACGGCGAGGGCCTTCTTCGCGACGTCCTGGCCGACCACGTAGTTCTCGAGGAAGTCGAAGATCTCGCGGGGCTTGGGCAGCTCGTCCAGGCCCAGGTCACCGGACTCGGCGAGCTCCTCCTCGATGATCTCGTTGCAGAGGTCGATGCACTCGTCGCAGATGTACACGCCGGGTCCGGCGATGAGCTTCTTGACCTGCTTCTGCGACTTGCCACAGAAGGAGCACTTCAGCAGGTCACTGGTCTCTCCGACGCGTGCCACGTACCTGTCCTCCACTCGGCTCGACAACGCCCCCGACGCTACCCGGCGGGTGGTCCTGTCACACCCATTGAACCGCCCACCCGCTCGGCGCGTCGCGCCTGTCCGCTGTCAGCGCAATGCCTCCGCCGCCGCGGGAGAGCCCGTCGTGCAGGTGCCGGCCCGCACCGCCGTCACGATGCTGCACCGCCCCCACGGCTCCACTTTGCCGGCGCCTCCCCGCGCCGCCGGAACTCCACCGCGCCGCCGGGGTGCCACCGCTCCGCGGCGGTGCCACCGCACCTCGGCGGCGCAGACCGACCGGGGCACGGCGCCGGATCCGCGGCGACGCAGCCCGACCGGAGCAGGTCAGCCCCACCCCACGACCTCCCCGTCAGGCCGAGCGAGCCCCGAGGTCGAACCACGTGCACCGCGGCTGGGGCCGGACCCCGACCTCCGCGAGGACACGGGCCAGGGCCGGGCGGTCCATCGCGACCGACCACACCCACCGGGCGACGAGCACCCGCCGGCGCAGTCGGTCCTCCCGGCGCTTCTCGGCCCAGACGACCTCCCCCGCGGACTGCGGGTCCGCTCCCTCAGGCACCCGGTACTTGACCCGCCCGTCGAACTCCCCCGCGACGCCCGGCCACCCGAAGTCCGTGAGGCCGATGAGCCCCGCGTCGTCCTCCTGCTCGACCTGCAGCTGCGGCCGCGGGAGGTTCAGCAGGAACATCTGCACCCGCGACAGGCTCTCCCCCGCCGACATGCTCGCCGGATCGGCGAGGTCGCGGACAAGGGTGGCGGCCGATCGACCACGGCTCCGCGGCCTCACGGCGGTGACCTCGGCGGCGAGCTCGACGGGGGTGCAGAGGCGATGCCTCAGGGCGTGGTCCGCGGCGGCCACCGCCGTGGCGAGCGACCCGGTGCGCGCCAGGTCGACGACCGTGCGTGCGACGGGGGTGACGAGGAGGCCGCTCACGGGGACGGGCGCGGTCTCGGCGCCGAGGCAGGGCCGCAGCAGCGAGGACCCGCCGTCTCGCCGCGAGTGCACGAGGACCCGGACGGAGTCGGGCCAGCGCTCGACCCTCGGCAGACCCCAGACGGCAGCCGCGGACTCGGCGGCGATGACGTGTCGCGCCTCGGGTCGGCAGCGCAGCACGGTGGCGTGCACGAGGGCGGCGTGCCGCTGGCCGGGATCGAGCCCGTCCCACACCGCCCGCGGCGCCCAGACGCCGTGTCTGACCTGGTGCCAGCCGGCTCGGTCCCTCGTCGGCTCGACGCCGATGCGCCGCAGGTCCGACCCGAGGCGCAGGTGGCCCGGGTCGAACGGTGGCGGCGGCGCGCTTCCCAGCATCCCGGCAGCCTCGCAGGAGTCCCGGAGGTCACCCGACGGTTTTCCACAGGGCCGGGTGTCCCACCGTGATGCTGCACCGCACCGGCCGGGCTGCCGCGCCGGGGCCGCGCCGCGGCGCACCGGCGACATGACACCCCGGCAGCGCACGGTCGCCGGGGCGGGGCACCACCGCCGGGGCCCCGCTGCGGCGCACGACGACGCCGCCCGGTCCACGTCGGGACCGGGCGGCGTCGGTGCGTCTGCGGCGGACCGTCAGGCGTTGGAGGCCTTGCGCGAGGCGAGCACCTCGTCGATGAGGCCGTACTCCTTGGCCGCGGCGGCCGAGAGGATCTTGTCGCGCTCGATGTCCTTGCGGACCTCCTCGACCGACCGCTTGCTGTGCGAGGCGATCGTCTCCTCGAGCCACTCGCGCATGCGGAGGATCTCGTTGGCCTGGATCTCGAGGTCGGAGGCCATGCCGCCGGTGCCCTCGATGGCGGGCTGGTGGATGAGCACCCGCGCGTTCGGGAGGGCGAACCGCTTGCCCGGGGCGCCGGCCCCGAGGAGGACGGCTGCTGCGGAGGCGGCCTGCCCGATGCAGTAGGTCTGGATGTCCGGGCGGACGTACTGCATCGTGTCGTAGATCGCCGTCATCGCGGTGAACGAGCCACCCGGGCTGTTGATGTACAGCAGGATGTCGCGGTCGGGGTCCTGGGACTCCAGCACGATGAGCTGGGCGATGACGTCGTCGGCGGAGGCGTCGTCGACCTGCACCCCGAGGAAGATGATGCGGTCCTCGAAGAGCTTGGTGTAGGGGTCCATCCGCTTCATGCCGTACGAGGTGCGCTCCTCGAACTGGGGCATGATGTAGCGGCTGCTCGGGCCGGGCACGTGCAGCCGGCCGGTGATGTCTGCGTTCATGTCTCTCTCTCGCGTCGTCTCGGCCGGGTCAGTCCGACGTCACCGGGTTGTCGCCGTGGCGACCGGCCATGTCGGCCTTGGTGATGACGTGGTCGACGAAGCCGTACTCCTTGGCCTCGGCCGCGGTGAACCAGCGGTCGCGGTCGGAGTCGGCCTCGATCTGGTCCAGGGGCTGTCCGGTGTGCTCGGCGATGAGCTCGGCCATCTGCTTCTTGATGTGGATGAGCTGCTCGGCCTGGATCTTGATGTCCGAGGCGGTGCCGCCGATGCCACCGGAGGGCTGGTGCATCATGACCCGCGCGTGCGGCGTGGCGTAGCGCTTGCCGCGCGTGCCCGCCGAGAGCAGGAACTGCCCCATCGAGGCCGCCATGCCCATCGCGACGGTCGCGACGTCGTTGGGGACCCACTGCATCGTGTCGAAGACGGCCATGCCGGCCGTCACGGACCCGCCGGGGCTGTTGATGTAGAGCCAGATGTCCTTCTCGGGGTCCTCGGCCGCGAGCAGGAGCATCTGCGCGCAGATCGCGTTCGCGTTGTCGTCGCGCACGTCGGACCCGAGGAAGATGATGCGCTCCTTGAGGAGCCGGTTGTAGATGTGGTCGTCGAGGCCGGACTTCTGGCCCTCGCCCGACGCGACGGTCTCGCTGCTGGTCACGCTGGGATTCTCCTCGGTCGTGGGGGTCGTTCCTGTCACTGACCCTAACGCCCGACCCTCCCCCGGCACTCCACCACCTGCCCCGTGTTCGCCGTGAGCACAACACCCGCGGGCGCGCGCGCCGGGGCCCTGCCGGCTACCCCACCGGGCTGCCGGCGGACGGGTCGGTGCCGCGCCGGGCGCCGACGGGCCCGCCGGACGGCTCCCGCACGGAGGTGACGAGGGAGAGCGCGAGGATGGCCAGCGCGCCGACGACGAGGAGGGCGTGGAGCACCCCGACGTGGTCGCCGAGGAAGCCGAGCAGCGGCGGACCGGCGAGGAACGCGACGTAGCCGATCGTCGCGACGACCGACATCCGGGCGGCGGCCCGCTCGGGGTCGTCGGCCGAGGCGCTCATGCCGACGGGGAAGCCGAGCGCGGCCCCGACGCCCCACACGGCGGCACCGACGAAGGCCAGCACCGCACCGCCGAAGACGACGAGGACGGCGCCGACCACGGCGAGGGCGAAGCTGACCCGCAGCACCGGCACCCGCCCGAGCCGGTCCAGCAGCCCGGTGCCGACGAGCCGCCCGACGGTCATGAAGGACAGGAACGTGGCGAAGCCGAGCACCCCGGCCCAGGCGGGCAGCTCGTGGCCCTCGACGAACGCGACGGCGAGCCAGTCGTTCGCGGTGCCCTCGGTGAAGGCGGCGGCGAGGACGACGACACCGATGAGGAGGGTCCGCGGTTCGAGCCACGCCGAGCGCTGGCGGGCCCGAGGGACCGGGGCACCGTCCTCGCCGACCTCGACCGCGGCGCGGGGCAGGAACCGGGGCAGCGCCCAGGCGGCGAGGAGGAGCGTGACGACGACCGCGCCGAGGAAGTGGACGGTGAGCGGGACCCGCGCGTACGACATCCCCGCGCCGACGAGGGCTGAGAGCACGGTGCCACCGGAGAACGCCGCGTGGAAGTGCGGCATGACGGAGCGGTCCAGGGCGCGCTCGACCCCGGCGCCCTCGAGGTTCATCGCGACGTCCCAGAGGCCGACACCGAGCCCGACGAGGAACAGACCGGCCATGACGAGGTAGCGCGGGCCCCGTGCGTCGACGACGACCCCGGTGGCGACGATGCCGACGAGCGAGAGCGCCATCCCCAGGGCCACCGTGCGGTGCGCACCGATCCGGTCGCTGACCCGCCCCGCGAGCGGGAGGCCGACGACCGACCCGACGCTGGCCGCCAGGAGCGTGGCGCCCAGCTCGCCGGCGCTGAGGCCGAGCGCGGCCTTGGTGTCGGCGATCCGCGCGGCCCACGACGCGAAGACGACACCCGCGAGGGCGAAGACGACGAAGACCGCCGTGCGGGCGGTGGCGGCGCGCTCGCGGGGCAGCGCGGGGGCGGAGGTGGTCATGCGGGTCGTCACGGTGCTCTCTCGGGGTGGACGGGTGGCCCCGTCGGGTGTCGAATCGATTCGATCGAATCGATTCGATATTGTCGGTCCCGTGCCTGCGACCCGTCAAGCCGACCCCCGCCGGGCCACGCTGCGCGACGTCGCCGACCGGGCCGGGGTCTCCACGTCCACCGCCTCGCTCGTGTTCAGCGGCAAGGGCCCGGTCGCGGAGGCCACCGCCGAGCGGGTGCGTCGGGCCGCCACCGCGCTCGGCTTCTCCGGCCCGGACCCCCTCGCCGCGTCGCTGCGCCGCGGCACGATCGGCACGGTGGCCGTCGTCGTCGAGGGCCCGCTGCGCTACGCCTTCCGGGACCCCTTCGCCCTCGCCGTCCTCGACGGCCTCGCCGAGGAGCTCGACACCGCGGGCCGCACGATGCTCCTCGTCGCCCAGCCTGTCGAGGACCCGCAGCGGGCGGTGGACCAGCTCGCGACCCAGGCCGTCGACGCCGCCGTCTTCCCGCTGTGCGGCCTGCGCGAGAACCCGGCCGTCGACCACCTCGCGGCCCGGGGGGTGACCATGGTCGGGAGCGGTGCGCCGGTCGACCCCCGCGTCGTGCACGTCCTCACCGACGAGGCCGCCGCGATGGAGCTGACCACCCGGCACGTCCTCGACCTCGGGCACACCCGCGTCGCGCACGTCTCGATGCCGCTCTCCCCCCGCGTCACCACCGGGTGGGTGGGCGACGCCGACCTCGCCGACGCCGGCTACCCCGATGCCGCGGGACGGGTCCACGGCTTCCGCCACCTCGCCGGCGAGCAGGCCCCCGTCGTCCAGGCCGCCGACCTCAGCGTCGGCGCGGGCGAGGCCGCCGGGCGCCTCCTGCTCGACGCCCCGCCCGACCGGCGCCCCACCGCCGTCGTCTGCCAGTCCGACCTGCTCGCGGCCGGGGTGGTCCGGGCCGCGGCCGCCCTCGGGCTCCACGTGCCCCGGGACCTCTCCGTCACCGGCTTCGACGGGGTCGACGTGCCCTGGCTCGACGCGACCCTGACGACCGTGGTGCAGCCGGGCGTCGACAAGGGCCGCGCGATGGGCGCCATGGTGCGCCGCGCCCTCGAGGGCGAGCCGGTGCACGACGTGCCGTTCCCGGTGGCACTGCGCGTCGGCACGACCACGGCTCCCCCACCCGGCGGCTGACCCCACCGGACACGGGCGAGGCCGCGCCCCCGACGGGGACGCGGCCTCGGTGTCGTGCGGAGGGTCAGGCGGTGGCGCCGGCCTCGGCGTCCTCGGACTCCTCGGCGGGGGCGTCCTCGGTCTCGGCCTGCGCGGCCTCGACGGCGGCCTCCTCGACGGTCTGCGACTCGGGGACGAGCTCGTCGAGGTCGATCGCGTTGCCGCTCGCGTCGGTGACGGTCGCGCCCTCGAGCACGGCGGCGAGCGCCTTGCGGCGGGCGACCTCCTGGACCATCGCCGGCACCTGGCCCTGCTGGTCGAGGGCCTGCGCGAACTGGTTCGGGTCCATGCCGTACTGCTGCGCGCTCATCACGAGGTACTCGATGAGCTCGGGCTGCTCGACGGTGACCTCGAGCTTCTCGGCGATGGCGTCGAGGAGGAACTGGGCCTTGAGCGCCTTGCGGGTGCTCTCGTCGACCTCGGCGCGGTGCTCGTCGTCCTCGAGGCGGTTCTCGCCCTCGAGGTGCGAGGTGACCTCGGCCTCGACGATGCCGTCGGGCACGGGCACCTCGATGGTCTCGAGAAGGTGCTCGAGGACCTTGTCGCGGGCCTGCACGCCCTGCTCGTACTTCTTGGCCTGCTCGGCCTGCGAGACGACGTCGGCGCGGAGCTCGTCGAGGGTGTCGAACTGCGAGGCGAGCTGGGCGAACTCGTCGTCGAGCTCGGGGAGCTCGCGCACCTTGACGGACTGGACGGTGACGGTGCACTCGGCGTCGTCGCCGGCGTGGTCGCCGCCGGCGAGCGGCGCGGTGAAGGTCCTGGTCTCGCCGGCGGTCATCCCGACGAGCGCCTCGTCCATGCCCTCGAGCATGTTCTTGCTGCCGACCTCGTAGGAGACGTTGCTGACCGAGTCGATCTCCTCGCCACCGATCTCCGCGGTGAGGTCGAGCGACACGTGGTCGCCGTCCTCGACGGCGCGGTCGACGCCGACGAGGCTGCCGAAGCGCTCGCGCAGGGCGGTCATCCGCTCCTCGACGTCCTCGTCGGACACGGCGACGTCGTCGACCGTGACGGCGATGCCCTCGAGCTCGGGGAGCTCGATGGTCGGGCGGACGTCGGTCTCGACGGTGAACGCGAGGTCCTGGCCGTCCTCGAGCGGCACGGCGGTGACGTCGACCTCGGGCTGGCCGATGGCGCGCACGTCCTCGGCCTCGGCGGCCTCGGCGAAGAACTTGGGGAGCGCCTCGTTGACGGCCTCCTGGATGACCACGCCGCGGCCGACGCGCTGGTCGATGATCCGCGAGGGGACCTTGCCCTTGCGGAAGCCGGGGACCTGGATCTGCGAGCCGATGGTGCGGTAGGCGTCGTCGAGCATGGGCTTCAGCTCGTCGAACGGGACCTCCACGGTCAGCTTGACCCGGGTCGGGCTGAGGGTCTCGACGGCACTCTTCACTTCGGGCACTCCACCTGGGGTGTCGGGTTCATGGTCTCGCGTCGTCGGGCCGGTGGGGCCGGCCGCTCCGGGGGGGCGCACGGGGCGCGGCGCCCGGGACGACGCCAAAGACCCATGCTAGCGGCCACCGCCGGGCGGACCGAATCGGCCGCCGGACGGCCCGGCTCACTCCTCGTTGGAGAACTTCTCGACCTTGGTGCGGTCACCGGAGACGATGACGACGTCACCGGCCTCGACGACGGTCTCCGGCACCGCGTAGGTGAAGTCCTTGCCGCGGGTCTTGATGCCGACGATCGTCACGCCGTACCGCGAGCGCACCCCGGACTCGGCGAGGGTCCGCCCGACGATGCCCTCGGGCGGGGTGGTCTTGACGATGGCGTACCCGTCGTCGAACTCGATGTAGTCGAGCATCCGACCCCGCACGAGGTGGGCCACCCGGCGGCCCATGTCGAACTCCGGCCGCACGACGTGGTGGACCCCCACCTGCTCGAGGATCTTGCCCTGCGACTCGCTCGTCGCCTTGGCCCAGATCGTCCGCACCCCGAGGGTCCGCAGCACGAACGCCGTGAGGACGCTGGCCTCGATGTCGCTGCCGATCCCGATGACCGCCCGGCGGAACTCGCCCACCGAGAGCTGGCGCAGCGCCTCGACGTCGGTCGTGTCCGCCTGGACGACGTGGGTGAGCCGCCCGGCGAGGTCCTGGACCCGCTTGGCGTCGTTGTCGATGCCGAGGACCTCGACACCGTCCTTCTCGAGCTCGAGGGCGAGCGACTTGCCGAACCGGCCGAGGCCGAGCACGACGACGCCCCCTCCGTCCGCGATGTTCCTAGCCAATGATCGGCGCTCCTTCCGGGAGGGAGTACCGGCGCGTGCGCTCCCGGAGCGCCAGCGCCGACACGAGGGTGATCGGGCCGAGTCGGCCGACGAACATCAGGACGACGAGGACGAGCTGGCCCGCCGTCCCCATGTGGGGGGTCAGGCCGGTCGAGAGGCCGACGGTCGCGAACGCCGACGTCGCCTCGAACATCACCTGGGGGATCGGGAAGTCGGTGAGCTCGGTGAGCAGCATCGTCGACCCGACGACGGCGGCCACGCCGAGCAGCGCCACGGTCAGCGCCTGCCGGATCACCCGGGGCTCGACGCGGCGGTCGAAGGCACTGACCTGGGGCTCCCCGCGGACCTCGGCGACGATGACGAAGAACAGGAGGATGAAGGTCGTGACCTTGAGGCCGCCCGCGGTGCTCGCCGAGCCACCGCCGACGAACATCAGCAGGATCGTCCCGAGGAGGGTCTCCTGGGTGACGTCGGCGTAGTCCCACGCGTTGAAGCCCGCCGTGCGGGGCTGGACGGCGTGGAAGAACCCGGCGAGCAGCTTGTGCGCGGGGTCGAGGGTGCCGATGGTGGCGTTGTTGTCCCACTCGCTGAACGTCACGAAGACGGTGCCGCCGACGAGGAGCAGGGCGGTCATCGTCAGCGTCAGCTTGGTGTGCAGGCTCCAGCGCCGCGGGCGCACCCGCTTGCTCAGCTCGAGGATGACGGGGAACCCGAGGCCGCCGACGATGACCGCGACGCTGATCGGGACGAGGATCCAGCCGTCGGTGAGGTAGCGGGTCAGGCTGTCGTGGTGCAGCGAGAAGCCGGCGTTGTTGAACGCGGACACGGCGTGGAAGCCCCCGAGCCACACGGCGCGGCCCACGGGCTGGCCCTCGACGACGAGCCGCGCGCTGAGCACGAGCGCGGTGAGGGACTCGACGATGACGGTGATCGCGAAGACCCCCCGGATGACGGACCGGACGTCGCCGAGGCCGACGCTCTTGGTCTCGGCCGCCGCGTTGAGCCGGGTCCGGAGGCCGAGGCGTCGCGACACGAACAGCGCGAGGAGGGAGGCGAGGGTCATCAGCCCGAAGCCGCCGACCTGGATCAGCGCGAGGATGACGGCCTGCCCGGTGGTGCTCCAGTACGTCTCGGTGTCGACGACCGTGAGCCCGGTGACGCACACGGCGCTCGTCGCGGTGAAGAGGGCGGTCAGGAGGTTCGCGCCGTCGGCCCCGGCGCGGCAGACGGGCAGCAGCAGGAGGGCGGTGCCGATGGTGGCGGCGGAGCCGAAGGCGGCGACGACCACCTGGGCCGGGTGCCGGAAGCGGTACCTGCGCGACCGCTCGCGTCGCCCACCCGGTGTGCTCACGGGGCCCAGCATGGCACCCGGCAGGAGGCTGCGGGGTGGGGGCCCACGTGCCGCCGGGGTGACCCTGGAGCGGGCGACGGGAATCGAACCCGCGTAGCCAGTTTGGAAGACTGGGGCTCTACCATTGAGCTACGCCCGCGCACCTCGTCGGCGTGCACCGCGAGGGCAGCGCTAGCCTAGGGCCCGCGCTCTCGGGAACAGAAATCACCCACCCCTTCCGGTGGGTCCCGCGTGCCGCGGGGTATGGCGCAGCTTGGTAGCGCGTCCGCTTTGGGAGCGGAAGGCCGCCGGTTCGAATCCGGCTACCCCGACGAACGTGTGGCCCGGCGACGAAGGAGCCGGGCCACACGTCGTCGGGAGCGGGATGACGGGAGCGGGCGTGCGGCACCGAGGGACGAGGTGGCGCACCCCGCGGGTCCGGCTACCCCGACAGTGAAACGGGATGACGGGAGCCGGCGCCGTCCGGCCGCCACCGCCGGTCGTTGCACGTGCGTCAGCGGAGGGTGCAGCGCAGCTCGTGGACGGTCCGGCCGTGGCGCAGCCCCTTGGCCTCGAAGCCGTCGTCGGGGCGCCAGGGCGGCCGCTCCCCGTCGACGACGTCGTAGCCGCCGTGCGCCTCCAGCTGCCGGTGGCAGTGCGCGGCGTAGGAGTCGATGTCCGTCGCGACGAGCAGCTGCCCACCCGGGCGCAGTCGCGAGGCGATGAGGCTGAGGCTGTGCTGCTGGACGAACCGCCGCTTGGCGTGCTTCTGCTTCGGCCACGGGTCGGGGAAGAACAGGTGCACCGCGTCGAGGGTGCCGGGAGCGACCCGGTCGGTGAGCAGCGGCAGCGCGTCGCCGGCGTGGACCCAGAGGTTCGACACCCCGGCGGCGTCCGCCGCGGCGAGCATCCGGGCGATGCCCGGCACGTGGACGTCGACGGCCACGACAGCGGCCTCGGGGTGCTCCTCCGCGTACGCGATGGCCGCCGCGCCGTGCCCGGAGCCGATCTCCAGGACGACCGGGCCGGTGCGCCCGAACGCCTCGGCGGGTACGAGCGGCCCGTCGGGCAGCGCCCGCGCCGGGAGCAGCGTCTCCATCCGCTCGTCCGTGAGCGGGCTGTTGCGCCACCGGGGGGTGAAGGTGCGCACCCCCTCGCGGGGCGCGTGGTCGAGGACCGGGCGGGGTGCCACGGGCGGGCCTTTCGGGTCGGGTGCAGTCCGTCGGGGCGGCCCGGTCGGCGTCAGATCCGCCGGACGGCGAGCGCGGCCCGGTCGTCATCCTCCCCCGAACGGGCCGCCTCGCACACCTCGCGGGCGACGTCCCCGTTCTTGAGGACGGACATCGCGGCGACGCCGAGCATCCGGTCGATCCCGTCGGTGAGGTCGCGGTCGCGGGCCTCGACGACCCCGTCGGAGTACACGAGGAGAGCGTCACCGCGCTCCAGCCGACCCTCCAGCCGCGGGAACTCGACGTCGGGGACGATGCCGAGGAGCGGCCCCCGCCCACCGTCGAGGAGGGTCCACCGCGCCCGGCCCGACGTGTAGACCGCCGGCGCGGGGTGGCCGGCGTTCCCGACCGAGTACTCCCCCGTCACGAGGTCGAGGTCGACGTGCACGGCCGTCGCGAACCCCTCCTCCCACCCCTGCCGCACGAGGTAGGCGTTCGCGGCGCGGAGGAAGTCCCCCGCCGGGACGGACCCGAGCAGGCCGCCGAGCGCCCCGGACAGCAGGAGCGACCGGGTGCCGGCGCCGGTCCCCTTGCCGCTGACGTCGACGAGGGCCACCTCGAGGCGGTCCTGCTCCGGGCCGCGGTGGACGATGACGAAGTCGCCGGAGAACCGGTCACCGTGGGCCGACAGGATGCTCGAGGTCGCGACCCACCCGGGCGGCATGGGCGGCACCCGGCCCCCCTGGACGATCCGGTCGCGCAGCTCGGCGAACATGCGGTCGCCGCCGAGACCGCGCGTCCCGACCAGGGCCCGCGACCGCGCGATGACGACCGACTGCCACATGACCAGCCCGAAGGCGACGATCACGCCCGCGACCCGGACGGGTGCGATGAGCGCGTCCGGCGCCCAGGCGACCACCACGGCCACCGCCGCACCGAGGACGACCGCGAGCCGGCGCGGTTCGAGCACGAGCCCGGACACCACGAGCAGCGGGAACAGCAGCGAGATCGGCACCACGTCGGCCCAGAGGACGGCACCGACGCCGATGACCGCGACGGCGACGACGAGGAGGACGGTGAGGTAGCGGCCCTGGTCGATCCCGGCGAAGCGGTGGGTGAAGACCTGCCGCCGGGTGCCGTCACGGTCCGTGCGGTCCGCGCGGGACCACTCGGGACCTCCAGCCATGATCACCACCTGCGACGTCGACGGGGCCGCGGCCACAGTAGTGCCAACGCGCGACGTGTCGCCACAGATCCCGGCAGGTCAGACGGGGTGCGGGCGACCGGGCGTCGGGAGGCGGACCTCAGGGCGCGGTGGGCAGGGCGCCGTCGGCCTCGTACGCCTCGATCATGCGGATCCGGCGGATGTGGCGCTCGTCCTCGCTGAACGGGGTCGTGACGAAGGTGCGGACCATGGCGCGGGCGACCTCCGGGTCGGTCATCCGCGCCCCGACGGAGATGACGCGGGCGTCGTTGTGCTGGCGGGCGAGCAGCGCGAGCTCCTCGGACCAGCACAGGGCGGCCCGGATGCCCCCCACCTTGTTGGCGGCGATCTGCTCACCGTTGCCGGAGCCGCCGAGGACCACCCCGAAGCTCCCCGGGTCGGCGGCGACGGCCTCCGCGGCGCGCAGCACGAAGACCGGGTAGTCGTCGAGGGCGTCGAAGGCGTGCGGCCCGTGGTTCGTGACGTCGTGGCCGTCGGCCTCGAGGACGGCGACGAGGTCGAGGAGCATCTCGTACGCGGCGTGGTCACCGCCGAGGTGGACGCGGGCCATGTCAGTCCTCCGTGTCGAAGATCGGGCCCTGGGTGCGGGACCGCTTGAGCTCGTAGAAGCCGGGGGTGCGGGCCACGAGGACGCAGCCGTCCCAGAGCAGCCCGGCGGCCTCACCCTTCGGAGCGGGCGTGACGACGGGGCCGAAGAAGGCGACCCCGTCGACCGCGATGACGGGGGTGCCGACGTCGTCGCCGACGAGGTCGACGGCGCGCTGGTGGCTCGCCCGCAGCTCGTCGTCGAGGGCGTCGGACCGCGCGGCGTCGGCGAGCGCGGCGGGGAGCCCGAGCTCCTCGAGGGCCCCGGCGACGGCGGTGTCGTAGTCCTGCTGCTCGTGGTGGATGCGGGTGCCGAGCGCGTCGTAGAGCGGTTTGACGACCTCGTCGCCGTGCTCGCGCCGCGCGGCGATGACGACCCGCACGGGACCCCAGCCCGCGTCCATGAGGGCGGCGTACTCCTCGGGCAGGTCGCGGCCCTCGTTGAGCACGGACAGGCTCATGACCGACCACGTGACGTCGACGTCGCGGACCTGCTCCACCTCCCCCATCCAGCGGGAGGTCATCCAGGCCCAGGGGCACAGCGGGTCGAACCAGAACTCGGCGGTCGCGCGCGCAGTTGCCGGGCTGCCGGCGGGTGCGGTGGTGGTCGTCGTGGTGCTCACCGGGTCATCCTGCCACCGACCCCACCGCGGATTCACGGTGGCGTCAGCGTGACAGGATGGAGGTGGTGCGCCCGGACCGCGAGCACCACCCCCGCACGACACGCAAGGAGACCCTGTGCCCGGCACGAACCTCACGCGCGACGAGGCCGCCGCCCGCGCCGCGCTCGTCACCGTCGACACCCATGACGTCGTGCTCGACGTCACGACGGCCGAGGACACCTTCGCGACGACGAGCACCATCCGCTTCTCGTGCACGACCCCCGGCGCGGAGACCTTCCTCGACTTCGTCGGCGCCTCCGTCGAGCAGCTGACCGTCAACGGCACCGACCTCGACCCCGCGAGCCACTTCGCCGACAGCCGGATCCGGCTCACCGGGCTGGCGGCCGAGAACGAGGTCGTCGTCCGGGCGACCGGGCGGTTCACCAACACCGGCGAGGGCCTGCACCGGTTCGTCGACCCGGTCGACGACGAGGTCTACCTCTACACGCAGTTCGAGGTGCCGGACAGCCGCCGGATGTACCCGGTCTTCGAGCAGCCGGACCTCAAGGCCGCCTTCTCCTTCACGGTGACCGCCCCCGCGCACTGGGAGGTCGTGTCGAACTCCCCGACCCCCGAGCCCGTGCCGGCCGGCGAGGGCACCGCCACCTGGGCCTTCGAGCCGACCCCGCGCCTCTCGAGCTACATCACCGCGCTCGTCGCCGGGCCGTACGACGTCGTCCGCGACTCCGTGACGACCCGCGCGGGCGAGGTGCCGCTCGGCATCTTCTGCCGCAGGAGCCTGACCCCCTACCTCGACGCCGACAACCTCTTCGCGCTGACCAAGCAGGGCTTCGCCTTCTTCGAGGAGGAGTTCGACTGCGCCTACCCGTTCGCCAAGTACGACCAGCTGTTCTCGCCGGAGTACAACATGGGGGCGATGGAGAACGCCGGGTGCGTGACCATCAGCGAGGTCTACGTCTTCCGGTCCAAGGTGCCCGACGCCCTCGTCGAGCGGCGCGCCCTCACCGTCCTCCACGAGCTGGCGCACATGTGGTTCGGCGACCTCGTGACGATGCAGTGGTGGAACGACCTCTGGCTCAACGAGTCCTTCGCCGAGTGGGCCTCCACGACCTGCCAGGCCGAGGCCACGGAGTGGACCGACGCGTGGACGACCTTCGGCACGTACGAGAAGGACTGGGCCTACGACCAGGACCAGCTCTCGACGACGCACCCGATCGTCGCCGAGATCCGCGACCTCCAGGACGTCGAGGTCAACTTCGACGGCATCACGTACGCCAAGGGCGCCTCCGTGCTCAAGCAGCTCGTCGCGTACGTCGGCCGCGACGCCTTCCGTGACGGCCTGCGCACCTACTTCCGCAAGCACGCCTGGGGCAACACCACCCTCGAGGACCTGCTCGTCGAGCTCGAGGCCACCTCGGGACGCGACCTGCGGTCGTGGTCGCGCGCCTGGCTGGAGACGGCGGGGGTCAACACCCTCCGCCCGCTCGTCGAGGTCGACGACCGCGGCCGCATCTCCTCCGCCGTCATCGAGCAGACCTTCGCGGAGGGCTTCGAGACCCTCCGGCCACACCGCCTCGGGGTCGGCCTGTTCGAGGTGCGCGACGGGGTCCTGCACCGCACCGACCTGCTCGAGGTGGACGTCGACGGCGAGCGCACCGAGGTGCCCGCCCTCATCGGCCGCGAGCAGCCCGACCTGCTCCTCGTCAACGACGACGACCTGGCCTACGCGAAGATCCGCCTCGACGAGCGATCGCTCGCGACCGCCCTGGCGCACCCTCGCGGCTTCACCTCCTCGCTCCCCCGCGCCCTCGTCCTCGCCTCGGCGTGGGACATGACGCGTGACGGCGAGATGGCCGCCCGCTCGTTCGTCGACCTCGTCCTCGCGACCCTGCCGGACGAGAGCGACTCCACCCTGCTGCGCACCCTGTTCGGCCAGCTGCGCACCGCCGTGCTGTCCTACACCGCGCCGGAGCACCGCGACGCCACCCGGGCGCGCACCCGGGACCGCCTCTGGGAGGTCGCGCGGGCCGCCGCCCCGGGCAGTGACGCCCAGCTCCAGCTGGTCACCGCCGCGGCCGGGCTCACCGCCGCCGGCGACGACCCCGCCACCGTCCGGGGCCTGCTCGAGGGCACCGAGGTGCTCGAGGGGCTCGACGTCGACTTCGAGATGCGCTGGACCCTCCTCACCGCGGCAGCCGCCGCGGGCGCCGCCTCCGAGGACGAGATCCTCGCGGAGCGGGCCCGCGAGGACACCGCCACCGGCCGCGAGCGCGCCGCCCGGGCCCTGGCCGCCATCCCGACGGTGGAGGCCAAGGAGCGCGCGTGGCGCGAGGTCGTCGAGGAGACCGGCAAGCCGAACGCGGTCGTCGACGCCACCGGCCTCGGCTTCACCCGCGGCGGCACCCCCGCCGCGCTGCTCCGCCCGTACGTCGAGCGCTACCACGCGATGCTCGACACCGTCGAGGAGAAGGGCTCGCACGCCCTCGTCGAGTCCATCGTCCTCGGCTTCTACCCCCGCCCCCTCGCCGACGCCGCCCTGCTCGACGCGACGCAGACGTGGCTCGACGAGCACCCCGACGCCCCCGCCGCGCTGCGCCGCCTCGTCGCCGAGAACCGCGACCCGGTGGTGCGCGCCCTCGCCGCCCAGGAGCGTGATGCCCGTGCCTGACCTCCCCACCCTGCCCTCGCTGCCCCTCCTCTCCGACCTCGACGCCCAGGTCGTCGCCGACGTCGTCGAACGCACCCAGGAGTGGCTGCTCACCGAGGGCATCAGGATCATCGTGATCATCGTGCTCGGCGTCCTCGCCCGCTGGGCCCTCCACCGCCTCATCGGCCGGGTGGTCACGACGATGACCTCGCGCACCGCCGCCCGCATGGCCGAGGCCGGGGGCGCCGGCCGGGTCCTCGCGACGACGACCGGCCTCGCCGGCGAGCGGCACCGGCAGCGGGTCGACACCATGGGCTCGCTGCTGCGGAGCATCGCGACCTTCGTCGTCGGTGCGGTCACGGTGCTCATGGTGATGGCCCAGGCCGGTCTCCAGCTCGCTCCGCTCCTGGCGTCGGCGGGCGTCGGCGGTGTCGCGATCGGCTTCGGCGCCCAGAGCCTCGTCAAGGACTTCCTCTCCGGGATCTTCATGATCTTCGAGGACCAGTACGGCGTCGGCGACGTCGTCGACACCGGAGAGGCGATCGGCACCGTCGAGGAGGTGACCCTGCGGGTCACCCGGCTGCGCGACTTCGACGGCGTCGTCTGGTACGTCCGCAACGGCGAGATCGTCCGGATCGGCAACCGCTCCCAGGGGTACGGCGCGGCCTGGGTCGAGATGCCGGTGTCCTACCGCGAGGACATCTCGCGCGTGCTCGACGTCGTCCGCGAGGTCTGCGAGACCTTCGGCGCCGACCCCGACTGGGAGAAGCTGCTCATCGAGCCGCCGACCGTGCTCGGCGTCGACTCGATCACCGGCCAGACCGTCACCGTCAAGGTGCTCGCGAAGACCCTGGCCGGCGAGAACTTCGGGGTGCAGCGCGAGCTGCGCGCGCGGATCAAGGCGGCCTTCGACGCGAACGACATCCAGGGCCCGCCGCTGCCCCCGTACGGCCCGGGAGCCAGGCCGTGAGCGTCTACGAGGAGGTCGGCGGCGCCCCGACGTTCGCGCGGCTCGTCCACGCGTTCTACGAGGGTGTCGCCGAGGACCCGGAGCTGCGCGCGCTCTACCCCGAGGCCGACCTCGCCCCCGCCGAGCGGCGGCTGCGGATGTTCCTCGAGCAGTACTTCGGCGGGCCGACCGCCTACAGCCAGGAGCGCGGCCACCCCCGCCTGCGGATGCGGCACGCGACCTTCCCGGTGACCCTCGACATGCGCGACCGGTGGATGCGGCACATGCTCGCGGCGGTCGAGGCGGCCGAGATCCCCGAGCCCCAGGCCGAGCAGATGCGCGACTACTTCCTCCGGGCCGCGCACATGCTCGTCAACAGCGGCGAGGACGTCCCCCCGCTCGCTCCCTGAGCCGTCCCGCCGGCCGGTTTCGTCGGCCCGCCGGTCATGGGGAACCATGGGCCGGGTGACCGAGACGACGCAGGCCCTGACCGCCCCCGGGACGACCGTCCACGCCGCCGACTCCCCCGACGCCCCGTGGTGGCGGGACGCCGTGATCTACCAGATCTACCCGCGCTCGTGGGCGGACGCCGACGGCGACGGCATCGGCGACCTCCCCGGCATCACCGCGCGGCTGCCGTACCTGCGCGACCTCGGGGTGGATGCCGTCTGGCTCAGCCCGTTCTACGTCTCGCCGATGCACGACGCCGGGTACGACGTCGCCGACTACCGCGACATCGACCCGCGGTTCGGCACCCTCGCGGACGCCGACACGATGATCGCGACGGCCCACGACCTCGGCCTCAAGGTGCTGGTCGACCTCGTGCCCAACCACACGAGCAGCGAGCACGCGTGGTTCCGGGCTGCGCTCGCGGCCGCTCCCGGCAGCCCGGAGCGCGACCGGTACGTCTTCCGGGACGGCCGCGGACCCCACGGCGACGAGCCGCCGAACAACTGGCCCTCCGTCTTCGGCGGCCGGGGCTGGACCCGCGTCACCGAGGCCGACGGGTCGCCGGGCCAGTGGTACCTGCACATCTTCGACGTCACCCAGCCCGACCTGAACTGGCAGAACCACGAGGTCCGCGAGGAGCTCGAGTCGGTGCTGCGGTTCTGGTGCGACCGGGGCGTCGACGGGTTCCGCGTCGACGTCGCGCACGGGCTCGTCAAGAAGGACGGGCTCCCCGACTGGCACGGTCCGGTGGGCCTCTACGACGAGGTCGACGCCGACGCCGGCCCACAGGGTGTGGGGCGTGACGTCGAGGCGCTCGAGGGGCACGACGGCGCGCTGGTCCTCGACCACTCCGCCACCGGGAACGCCCCGATGTGGGACCAGGACGGCGTCCACGAGATCTACCGGTCGTGGCGCCGGGTCCTCGACGGCTACGGCGAACCGGACCGGATCCTCTGCGCCGAGGCGTGGGTCGCACCCGCGACCCGGCTCGCCCGCTACGTGCGCGCCGACGAGATGCACCAGGCGTTCAACTTCGACTTCCTCGACACGCACTGGGACGCACCGGCGCTGGCGGCCGTCATCGAGGCGTCCTTCCGGTCCAACGACGCGGTCGGGGCTCCCACGACGTGGGTCCTGTCCAACCACGACGTCGTCCGGCACGCGTCCCGGCTCGGCCTCGACCAGGCCCTGCCCCGCCCCAACGGCATCGCCGACGACGACCCCCAGCCGGATGCCGCGCTCGGCCTGCGCCGGGCCCGGGCCGCGACCGCCCTGATGCTCGGCCTGCCCGGTGGGGCGTACGTCTACCAGGGCGAGGAGCTCGGGCTGCCCGAGCACACGACGATGCCGCACGAGGTGCGCCAGGACCCGACGTGGCACCACACGAAGGGCGAGGTCGTCGGGCGCGACGGCTGCCGCGTCCCCATGCCGTGGGTCAAGGGCGCCCCCAGCCAGGGCTTCGGCCCCGGCGACGACCCGTGGCTGCCGCAGCCGGAGGCCTACGCCGACCTCGCCGTCGACCAGCAGGACGGCGTGACCGGCTCGACCCTCGAGCTGTACCGCACCCTGCTCCGCCTGCGCCGTGAGCTCGGCCTCGGCCGGGGCTCGCTCGCCTGGGACGTCCGGTGCGAGGGCGACGTCGTCGCGTACCGCAACCGCGCGGGCGACGCAGCCACCGACGTGCTGGTCGTGACGAACGCGGGCGATGCGCCGGTGGAGCTCCCGGACGGCGAGCTGCTCGTCGCCTCCGAGCCCCTGGACGACGCCCGGAGGCTCCCGGCCGACACCACCGTCTGGCTGCGACCCGCGGCGGGCTGACGTGCACGCCTCCGAGTTCGCCTACCTGTCGGGCCCCACCCCGCTGGCACTGGCCCACCGGGGTGGGGCCAAGCTGCCCGAGAACGTCGGGCTGGAGAACACCCTCGCCGCCTTCGGGCGGGCCGTCGACCTCGGCTACCGGTTCCTCGAGACCGACGTCCACGCGACGAGCGACGGTCGCGTCGTCGCCTTCCACGACGTCGCGCTGGACCGGGTGACGGACGGGTCCGGGCTCATCGCCGACCTCCCCTGGTCGCGGGTGCGGGAGGCCCGGGTCGGCGGGACCGAACCCGTGCCGCTGCTCGACGAGGTTCTCGAGGCCTTCCCCGGCACCGGCGTCAACATCGACGTCAAGGCCGACGCCGCGGTCGAGCCGACCCTCGAGGTCGTGCGCCGGCACGGAGCACTGGACCGGGTGTGCCTCGGCTCGTTCTCGGGGCGGCGCATCCGGGCCGTGCGGCGCGGCCTCGGGCCGGGGGTGGCCACGGCCGCCGGTCAGGTGGGCACCGGGCTGCTCCGCTACTCCCCCGCCCTGGTGTCCCGGCTCCTGCACACACCGGCACCGGTGCTGCAGATCCCCGCCGAGCACCGCATCGCCGGACGGCAGCTGACGCTCGTGACACCCGGGCTGCTCGCGCGCGCCCACGCGCTCGGCAAGCAGGTGCACGTGTGGTTCCACTCCTGGTCGCGCGAGGACGCCGCGGAGTACCACCGGCTCCTCGACCTCGGCGTCGACGGCCTCGTCGCCGACCGGATCGACGTGTTGCGCGACGTCCTCGCCTCGCGCGGACACCCCCTGACGCCGGGGTCGGAGGGCTAGCGTGACGAGTATGCGCACGGAGGGGACGGAGACCGTCACGGGGCCGCTCTCCCGCCCGTACGTGGAGGTCACGCTCGCCGCGCTGGCGCTGGTGACCATCGTCGCGTTCGAGTCGATGGCGGTCTCGACCGCGATGCCCACCGTCGCCCGCGAGCTGGACGCCGTCCGGTCCTACGGCTTCGCGTTCTCGGTGATGCTCACCGCCCAGCTGCTCGGCATCGTCCTCGCGGGCGTCTGGACCGACCGGTCCGGCCCGCTGCCCGGGCTCTTCCTCGGCCAGGCCCTGCTCGCCGCCGGGGCGGCCACCTGCGGGTCCTCGAACCGGCTCGACGTGTTCCTCGTCGGCCGGGCGCTCACGGGGCTCGGCGGCGGGCTGCTCGTCGTCATGCTCTACGTCGTCGCCGGCCGCGTGTACCCGGAGCGGATGCGGCCCAAGCTGTTCACGTACATCTCGGCGGCGTGGGTCGTGCCGTCCCTCGCGGGGCCGCCGCTGTCCGCCTGGCTCACCGAGAACCTCTCCTGGCGGTGGGTCTTCTGGGGGGTCGTGGCTCCCGTCCTCGTCACGGCGGCCGTCCTCGGCCACGCCAGGGGCCGGGTCGACACCACCCGCCTGCAGGAGGTGGTCTCGGGCCGGGACCACCACACGCACGTGCGTACCGCCTGGGCGGGCCTGGCCATCGCCGTGGCCGCCGGGGCCCTGCAGTACGGCACGCACGAGCTGGTCTTCACGTGGTCCCCGAAGACGGCCGTGGCCGTGGTCGGCCTCATCGGGGTCGCCGTCGTCGCGCCGGTGCTGCTGCCGAGGGCCACCTGGGCCATGGGTCGCGGGCTACCGAGCGTCATCCTGTCGCGGGCGCTGCTCTGCGCCGCCTTCTACGCGGGCATCACCTACGTCCCGCTCTTCCTCGTCGGCCAGCGCGGGGCCAGCCTGCAGGTCGCCGGCCTGACGCTCGCCGTCGGAGCGGTGGGATGGGCGATCGGGGCCTGGTACCAGGGACACGACGTCCTCCACCTCCCACGCCACCGGCTCGTCGAGGTCGGAGGGCTGCTCCTCACCGCCGGGCTGCTCTGGCTCTCGCTCGTCGCCTGGCTCGACCTGCACGCCTGGCTCGCCGTCGCCGGGCTGCTGCTCGCCGGTCTCGCGATGGGCGCCGGGATCACGACGACGACGATCCTCGCGCTCGAGCTGACGCCCGTCGAGCAGCACGGCGAGGCGTCCTCCTCGGTGCAGCTCGCCGACGTCCTCGGCAGCGTCCTCGGCATCGCCGGGGCCACGGCGGCGTTCGCCGCCGCCCACGACCCGGGGCAGGACAACCGGCTGTTCGGGGCGATCTTCCTCGGCCTCGCCGTCGTCGCGGCGGTGGTCGTCCCGGCGGGTCAGCGCATCAGGACGTGACCGCCGGCGGCGGTGAGCCGGGTCCAGCGGTTCGACCGCAGCACCTGCACGGTGGTCCCCGGGGCCAGGAAGCCCAGCGAGAAGGCGGCGAACGCGCCACCGGCTCGCACCTCCGCCCCGACACCCACACCCAGCTCCGCGCCCGTGCCCACGTCGCGGCCCCAGACGCGGTCGCGGACGAACCCGGCGGCTGCTCCGCGTTCGCGGACGGCGGCGGCCACCTCCTCGAGGCCGCTGCGCGCGGCGACGGCCAGGTCGTCGGCCGCGAGCTCGCCCGCCGGCTCCCACCCGGAGCGGGGCGGGGTCACCGCGGACCAGGCGGCGAGCGCGCGGGTCGGTGGCAGCGGCAGCTCGCCGGTTCCGGCGTGGCGGGAGGTGCGGTCGGTGACGGCCCCGAGCGGGACGACGGCGTCGCACTCCGCCGGCTCCGCGAGTGCGAAGGTCCGCAAGCCCAGCACGGTCCCCTCGGCGAGGATCCCGCTGCCCTGGAGCACGCCGACCCATGCGGCCAGGACGGAGCCAGCGGCCTGCAGGCGCATCGCACCCTGGTCGTCCAGGGCCCGGGCCCGTGCGGCGAAGCGGCCGAGGTCGGCGAGGGCGGCGGCGTCGACCAGCCGGAGCAGCTCGCTCACCGGCCACCCCAGCGGAAGGTGACCGGGTCCCCCACGTGCTCGGCGATGCCCGCCCTCGCCTCGGGGTCGAGGCGGCGCGGCCGGGCGGTCGAGAAGTCGTAGAGCGCCAGCCCGGTCTCGGCGACGGCGTACACGGCCTCCCCGACGGCCGCGGGGTCCCGGACGACGTAGCCGAGGTCGAAGCCGGCGCCGTGGACGCGGGTGACCCACATGTCCACCTCGACGGGATCGGGTCGGTACGTGAGCGGGGCGCGGTACTCGATGGCGTGCCGCGTGACGACGATGCCCTCCTCGACGAGGGTGGGTCGGTCGGGGAACCACTCGCGGAACCCGATGACGCGGGCGTCCTCGAGCAGTCGCAGGTACTGGACGTTGTTCACGTGTCCGTAGGCGTCCATGTCGGACCAGCGCAGCGGGACCTCGACGACGTAGGGGTCGGCCATGCGGCCCATCCTCCCAGCCGCGGCGCCTCGGCGGGTGGGCGGGCGACGTGCGGGTGACGGGCGGGCGACGGAGGCGGCCCCGGGGCCCTGCGCCAACAGCCCCCGAGGGGTCCGCTCTCCGCGCTATTGGATGCACCACCCCACGAAGCAACCCCGCCGACGGGCCTGCTGCACCACCCACCGGTGCGCGTCCAGCGAGCGGCTCAGTCGCTTCACCCTGCGGCGCACGGGACCGCCGGTCGCGGTTGCTCCGGGGGGCGGCGCATCCGACCGCTCGTCTGGTTGCATCGTGGGGAGGAGCGAGCAATGGCGGTGAGCACGGCATCCCTGCCGAGCCCCACTCGGCGCACGGTCCTAGGGTGAGCCGGGTGAGCATCTCCGAACGCACGGCCGGCCTGCTCGACCACGCCCTCGCCCGGGCCCAGCGGGACGGGCGGCTGCCCTCGGTCGTCGCCGGTCTGGTGCGCGGCGGGCAGCTCGTCTGGCACGGCGCGGCAGGCACCCTCGACGGTCGCGCCGCCGGCGAGCCGGCCGACGCCGACACCCAGTACCGGATGGGCTCGATCACCAAGACCTTCGTCGCCGTCTGCGTGATGCGGCTGCGCGACGCCGGCCGGCTCGACCTCACCGACCGGTTCGAGGAGCACGTCCCGGGCTCACCGCTGGGCCGCGTCAGCATCGAACAGCTGCTCACCCACTCCGCCGGGGCCCAGGCCGAGACGGACGGCCCGTGGTGGGAGCGCACCCCCGGTGGCGACTGGGACGCACTCGTCGGGTCCGGTGCGGGGCAGCGCTTCCGCGAGGGCCGCCGCTTCCACTACTCCAACGTCGGCTACGGCGCGCTCGGGCGGTTGCTCGAGGTCCGGCACGGCGCCGGCTGGTTCGACGTCGTGCGCACCGAGCTGCTCGAGCCGCTCGGGATGACGCGCACGACGACCCGGCCGACCGGCCGGGCGGCGCTCGGGCTCGCCGTCCACCCCTTCGCCGACGTCCTCCTCCGCGAGCCGGAGCACGACGGCGGCGCGATGGCCCCCGCGGGCCAGCTGTGGACGACCGTGCCCGACCTCGCCCGCTGGGCGAGGTTCCTCGCCGGCGACACGGCGGACCTGCTGTCGTCCGAGACCCTCGCCGAGATGTGCGAGCCGCACCACGTCGACGACCTCCCGGGTCAGCCGTGGACCGGAGCCCACGGTCTCGGCTGGCAGGTGTGGAACGAGGGCGGGACCCGGTCGGCGGGCCACGGCGGTTCCATGCCCGGCTTCCTCGCCGGCCTGCGGGTCCGCCGGGAGGACGGCGACGGCGTCGTCACGATGACGAACACCACCTCCTCGAGCGCGATGCGCGGGCTCTCCGAGGCGCTGCTCACGGTGCTCTCCGACGAGGAGCCGCTCCCGGTCGAGCCGTGGTCGGCGGCCGGGGACCCGGCGCTGCTCGAGCTCGTCGGGACGTGGCACTGGGGTGCGTCGACGACGACGGCGACGGTGGTCGGCGAGCACCTCGTCCTCGGCGAGCCGGGCCAGGCGCGGGGGTCGCGGTTCGCCCACGCCGGCGCCGACGTCTGGGTCGGGCTCGACGGGTACCACGCCGGCGAGCCGCTGCGGGTGCTCCGCCGTCCCGACGGCACCGTCTCACACCTCGACCTCGCCTCCTTCCGGTTCACCCGCACCCCCTACGACCCCGACGCCGACGTGCCGGGCGGCGTCGACGCCCCCGGCTGGCGCTGACCGCCGCCCCCGGCCGCTTCGCCCCGTCGGCCGCCCCCTGTGGACAGCGGTGGGCCCGGTGTCGGGCGGTCGGCATACGGTGGGCGGACCATGACGACCTCCACCGACGTGCCCGCACCCCCGTCCCCCGAGCTGGCCGACCGCGCCCTGGTGGCCCTGCGCCGCCTCGTCGGCCGTGACGACGCCGACTTCCGCGACGGCCAGCTCGAGGCCGTCTCCGCGCTGGTCGCCGAGCGCTCGCGCGTGCTCGTGGTGCAGCGCACCGGGTGGGGCAAGTCGGCCGTCTACTTCGTCTCCACAGCGCTGCGCCGGGCCGAGGGCGCCGGCCCCACCGTCATCATCAGCCCGCTCCTCGCGCTGATGCGCGACCAGATCGCCGCCGCCGGGCGGGCCGGCATCCGCGCCGTGACGATGAACTCGGCGAACGCCCAGGACTGGGACGAGGTGCGCACCGCCCTCGCGGAGGATGCCGTCGACGTCCTCCTCGTCAGCCCCGAGCGGCTGAACAACCCGCGGTTCCGCGACGAGCAGCTCCCGGACCTCGCCCGGCGCTGCGGGTTGCTCGTCGTCGACGAGGCGCACTGCGTCAGCGACTGGGGCCACGACTTCCGGCCCGACTACCGGCGCATCCGCGACCTGCTCGAGGGCCTCCCCGACGACGTGCCGGTGCTCGCCACGACCGCCACGGCCAACGCCCGCGTCGTCCACGACGTCGAGGAGCAGCTGGGGGTCGGCGGGCGCCCGGTGCTCACCGTGCGCGGCGGCCTGGCCCGCGACTCGCTCCGGCTCGGCGTGCTGCGCTCGATGTCGCCCGAGCAGCGGCTCGGCTGGCTGCTGACCCACCTCGGCGACCTGCCCGGCTCCGGCATCGTCTACGCCCTCACCGTCTCGGCCGCCGAGGACGTCGCGGCCAGCCTCAGGGAGGCCGGTCACGCCGTCGCCTCGTACACCGGCCGCACCGACCCGGCCGACCGCGAGCGGCTCGAGGAGGCGTTGCGGCACAACGAGGTCAAGGCGCTCGTCGCGACCTCCGCCCTCGGCATGGGCTTCGACAAGCCCGACCTCGGCTTCGTCGTGCACCTCGGCGCCCCGAGCAGCCCGGTCGCGTACTACCAGCAGGTCGGCCGTGCCGGCCGCGCCACCGACCGGGCCGACGTGCTGCTCCTCCCCGGCCCGGAGGACAAGGACATCTGGCGCTACTTCGCGTCGGTGTCGATGCCCCGCGAGGACCAGGCCGCCGCCGTGCTCCGGACCCTCGCCGAGGCCGGCCGGGCCCTGTCGACGGCCGCCCTCGAGACCGCCGTCGACGTGCGACGCACCCGCCTCGAGCTGCTCCTGAAGGTCCTCGACGTCGACGGCGCGGTCCAGCGCGTCTCCGGCGGCTGGGTCAGCACCGGCGTGCCCTGGGAGTACGACGCCGAGCGCTACGAGCGCGTCGCCGCCGCCCGGCGCGACGAGCAGCAGCTCATGGTCGACTACGAGGCCACCGACGCGTGCCGGATGGCCTTCCTCCAGGAGTGCCTCGACGACGACACCGCCGTCCCGTGCGGCCGCTGCGACGGGTGCGCCGGCCCCTGGTACCCCACCGACATCCCGGACACCGTCGTCGGGGCCGCCCGCGAGCGGCTGACCCGGGTGGGCGTCGACCTCGACCCCCGCGCGCAGTGGCCCACGGGCATGGACCGCGTCGGGGTCCCCGTCAAGGGGAAGATCCCGCCCGCCGAGAACGTCGAGCGCGGCCGTGCCCTGGCCCGGCTGTCCGACCTCGGGTGGGGCCAGCGGCTGCGCGAGGTGCTTCGGGAGGACGCGCCCGCGACCCCCGAGCTCGTCCGGGCCTGCGTACCCGTCCTCGCCGAGTGGGGATGGAGCGAACGGCCCGTCGGTGTCGTGGCGATGCCGTCGCGCAGCCACCCCCAGCTCGTCGGGTCGCTCGCCGCGGGGCTGGCCGAGCTCGGCCGGCTGCGCTTCCTCGGCGCCCTCGACCTCGCCCACGGCGGACCCACCGGCGAGATGGGCGGCAACAGCGCCTACCGGCTGGCCGGGGTCTGGGAGCGGCTCGTCGTCGGCCCCGAGCTCGGCGCCGCCCTCGCCGACTGCCCCGGGCCGGTGCTCCTGGTCGACGATGTCGTCTCGACGCGCTGGACGCTGACCGTCGCGGGCCGCGCGCTGCGGCTCGCGGGGGCACCCGGCGTCCTGCCCTTCGCCCTCGCCGTCGACGGCTGAGGCCTCCCGGGCCGGGCGCCGAAGACGTCGGCGGTCGGCCTAGAGGTCGCCGCCGAGGTAGGCGGCCTTCACCGAGTCGTCGCCGGCGAGCTCGGCACCGGTCCCCGAGCGGACGATCTCGCCGGTCTCGAGGATGTGCGCGGTGTGGGCGAGCTTGAGCGCCTGGGCGGCGTTCTGCTCGACGACGAGCACGGTCGTGCCCTGCTCGTTGATCTCCTTGATGATGGCGAAGATCTGCTGGATCAGCTTGGGCGCCAGACCCATCGAGGGCTCGTCGAGCAGCAGCAGCTTGGGCCGCGCCATCAGCGCCCGCCCGATGGCGAGCATCTGCTGCTCACCGCCGGACATCGTGCCGGCCACCTGCCTCTCACGCTCGGCGAGGCGGGGGAAGAGGTGGAAGACGCGCTCGAGGTCCTCGGTGTAGGCCGGGGTCTTGCGGTCGGTGCGCACGTAGGCCCCCATGTCGAGGTTCTCGCGCACCGACATCCCGACGAACACCCCACGTCCCTCGGGCGCCTGGCTCAGCCGCAGCGCGACCCGCTCGTAGGCCGGGACCTTGGTGATGTCCTGACCGTCGAAGAGCACCCGCCCGGCCCGCACGGGGCGCAACCCGGAGATCGTCTTGAGCGTCGTCGTCTTGCCGGCGCCGTTGGCCCCGATGAGCGAGACGACCTGCCCCTCCTCGACGCCGAAGGAGATGTCGCGGATGGCCTCGATGTGTCCGTAGTTGACGAAGAGGCCCTCGACCTCAAGAAGCATCCTCATCAACTCCCAGGTAGGCGGCGATCACCGCGGGGTTGTCGCGGATCTCGGCCGGGGTGCCCTCGGCGATCTTCTTGCCGAACTCGAGCACGACGATCCGGTCGGTCACGCCCATCACGAGACGCATGTCGTGCTCGATGAGCAGGACCGTGTACCCGCGGTCGCGGACCCGTCGGATCAGCTCCATGAGCTGCGCCTTCTCCTGCGGGTTGAAGCCGGCCGCGGGCTCGTCGAGACAGAGCAGCTTCGGACCCGTGGCCATGGCGCGGGCGATCTCGAGGCGCCGCTGGTCGCCGTAGGAGAGGTTCTCCGCGAGCTCGTCGGCCCGGGAGGTCAGACCCATGAACTCGAGCAGCTCCATGCCCCGCTCGTGTCCGTCGTCCTCCTCGCGGCGGTACTTGGCCGTCCGGAACAGGGCCGAGAGCACCCCGCTGGAGTGGTTGGCGTCGGCACCGACGAGCACGTTCTCCAGGGCCGTCATCGAGTTGAAGAGCCGGATGTTCTGGAAGGTGCGGGCGATGCCGCGCTTGGTGATGGCGTGCTTCTTCAGGCCGGCCAGGGGCTGGCCCTCGAAGCGGACCTCACCGGAGGTCGGCTGGTAGACGCCCGTGATGACGTTGAACGCCGTCGTCTTGCCGGCGCCGTTCGGGCCGATCATCCCGAGGATCTCGCCCTCCTCGATGTGCAGCGACACCGAGTCGAGCGCCGTGAGCCCCCCGAACCGGAGGGTGATGTCGTCCAGCTCGAGGACGCGGGTGCGCTCACTCATCTCAGACCACCTCCTTCCGGGCGTCGTCTCGCCCTTCGAGCTCCTCGATCTCCTGGTCCGCGACGCGGGCCCGGATGGTGCGCCGTGGCGGCAGGAGTCCCTGGGGCCGGTAGACGGGCAGGATCATCAGGGCCAGCCCGAAGACGAGCAGCCGGAAGTCGGCGAACTCGCGGAAGCGCTCCGGGAGGTACGCGACGAGGGTGCCGCCGACGATGGCCCCCCAGCGGCTGCCGGCCCCACCGACGATCACCGCTGCGACGAAGAGGATCGACAGCAGCAGCGGGAAGCTCTGCGGGTTGATGTACCCGCCCTGGCTGCTCGCGTAGAGCGACCCCGAGAGGCCACCGATCGCCGCCCCGAGGGCGAACGCGAGGAGCTTGAAGCGGAACGTCGGCACGCCCATGAGCTCGGCGGCGTCCTCGTCCTCGCGGGTGGCCTCCCAGCCCCGGCCGACCCGGCTGTCCTTGACCAGGCGGTCGGCGAAGAGGATGAGGATGAGGAAGCTGAGGATGAGCCAGTAGTACGGCACCGCGCTCAGCGCTCCGAAGATCAGGAACCGGGTGTCGCGCCCCTGGTCGATCGACGGGACGATGCCGTCCCACTGGAGGCTGGGGATGCTGAACAGGCCACCCTGGCCGAACGGCGGCTCCGGGGCGGGACCGATGTTCGGGGGGTGCGGGATGTCCTTGATGCCGGCCGCCGCGCCCAGCCACCCGAGGTTGGTGGCGCAGAGCCGGATGATCTCTCCGAAGCCGAGGGTGACGATGGCCAGGTAGTCGCCGCGGACTCGGAGGGTCGGCCAGCCGAGCAGCACGCCGAAGAGCATCGTCACCGCGACGGCGATCGGCAGCACGAGGAAGAACGGCCAGGCGAAGTGGTACACCGTGAGCACGCCGGTCGTGTACGCGCCGACGAGGTAGAAGCCGATGTACCCGAGGTCGAGCAGCCCCGCGTACCCGATGACGATGTTGAGGCCGACGGCGACCAGTGCGGTGGCGGCCACGCCGAACATCACCCCGCCGAAGTCGATCTGCTCGGTCGTGATGATCGGCGGCCGCAGCAGCGGGAGCAGGTAGAAGAAGATGACGAGCAGGACGATGAGGGCGATCCGGGTCGGCCGGGGCAGCGCGGCGTAGCGCCCGGCGATGATGTCGAGGTAGCGCCGGACGACACCCATCACGCACGCGCCTTTCCGAGCGACTCACCGAGCAGGCCGGAGGGTCGGACGAGGAGGATGAGGATGAGGAGCACGAAGGACACGACGTCCTTCCACTGGGTGCCGAAGACCCCGGCACCGTAGTTCTCGGCGACCCCGAGGATGAGCCCGCCGACAAGGGCGCCGCGGAGGTTGCCGATACCGCCGAGGACGGCCGCGGTGAAGGCCTTGACGCCCAGGATGAAGCCCGAGTCCTGTCGGGTCGAGCCGATCTTCACCATGTAGAGCGTGGCGGCGGCCCCCGCCATCATCCCGCCGAGGACGAACGTCCCACGGATGATGCGGGAGGCGTTCACGCCCATGAGGGCCGCCGACTCGGGGTCCTGGGCCACCGCCCGCATTCCGCGTCCGAACCGCGTGCGCCGGACGAACTGGTCGAGCGCGACCATCATGAGCAGGGCGGCGACGATGACCATGATGTCGACGTTCTTGACCCCGTAGGAGCCGACGTGGAACACGGTGTCGGGCTGGATGGTCACCGGGTTGGAGTAGGTGTCGCGGGCCTGTGACACGTAGTTGTCGAGGTTGTCCCGCAGCCCGAACCACCCCGCGACGCGGTCGCGCAGACCCATGAACTCGGAGAGCGCGAAGGACGCGCCGATCGCCGAGATGAGGGACATGAGGCGAGGCGCCCCGCGCTTGAGCAGCGGACGGTAGGCGACCCGCTCGATCACGAGCGCGATCGCCGCGGACAGCGCCATCGCGGCCAGCAGTGCGACGACGAGCAGGCCGATCGTCGACCCGAGGCCCTGGGTGACGGGCACCGTGCCGTGGAGGAAGACGAACACCCACGCCACCGCGAAGGTGCCGTACATGAACACCTCGGAGTGCGCGAAGTTGATGAGCTGGAGCACGCCGTAGACCATCGTGTAGCCCAGGGCGACCAGCGAGTAGACCGCGCCGATGGCCAGACCGGTGATGGTCAGCTCGACGATGTTGTTGAAGAGGAACGAGAAGTCCACGGCACTCCTACGGCAGAGCCCGCGGCCGGGGGCGGTGCCGCCCCCGGCCGCGGGTCATCATCGGTTCTGGTGTCCGAGCCCGGTCACTTGATGGCGGTCGGGTTCTCCGTGTCGAGCGCGCCGTCCTTGACCATGTACGCGTAGATCGTCGAGGTCTTGATGTCGCCCTTGTCGTCGAAGGAGATCGGACCACTCACACCGTCAGCGCTGTAGGCGTTGATGAAGTCGTTGATGTCCTTCGCCTCGGTCTTCCCGGCCTTGAGCGCGGCGAGGAAGATGTTGGCGGCGTCGTAGGCCTGGGTCGTGTACAGGCCCGCCTCGCTGCCGGTGGCGCTCTTGACCTTGCCGGCGAAGTCGGCCGGGGCCGGGGCCGCCGGGGCGGAGAGGACGGCGCCGTCGCCGGCTGCACCGGCAACCTTGACGAACGCCGGGTCCTCGGCGCCGTCACCGGACATGAAGGTGCCCTTCCAGCCCGCCTGGCGCAGCTGCTTCACGAGCAGGCCGGCCTCGGTGTAGTAGCCACCGTAGAAGACCGCGTCGGCGCCGGAGGCGGTGACCTTGGTGACCGTGGCCGACATGTCGGTCTGCTTGACCTGGATCTCGTCGTAGCCCACCGCCGTGGCGCCGAGGGTGTCCTTGACGACCGTCGCGAGGCCCTTGGAGTAGTCCTGCGCGTCGTCGATGACGTAGACCTTCTTGGCACCGACGGTCTCGGTGAGGTACTTGGCGTCGGCCTGGCCCTGCGCGTTGTCGTTGCCGATGATCCGGTGCCACGTCGTCCAGCCCTGCTGGGTGATCGTGACGTTGGTGGCCGAGGGGGAGATCGAGGGCATCCCCGACTCGAAGAAGGTCTTCCCGGTGGCGAGGGACTCGCCGGAGAAGCCGGGGCCGACGAGACCGACGATGGTCTTGTCGCCGACGATCTGGGTGGCCAGGGCGGGGGCCTTGTCGGGGCTGCCCTGCGAGTCGAACTTCTTGAGCCCGACCTTGCAGGTGGCGTCCTTGTTGTACTCGTCGACGGCGAGCTGGATGCCGTTGACCATGTTGACGCCGAGGGCGCCGGCGTCGCCGGTGAGGGCGCCGAGGAAGGCGAGGTTCTGCTCGGTGCAGTCGCTGCCGCCGCCGCTGCTGCTGCCGCCGCTGCCGCTGGTGTCGTCGCTACTGCCGCATGCTGCGAGAGAGAGGCTGGCCGCCATGGCGGCCACCCCGATGCGCCAGGTGCGGGTGATACGGATCATCGGCCCTCCGTGGGTACGAACTCGTGCTCGAACTGGCGGCTGCGCCCGGGTGGCCGCAGTCGTGGTGGGCAGAACGTAGCACCGCTGACGGGGAACGCCGCAGAGGTTGGCCCCACCACTGTCCGTGGTGTGACGAAGTTGTGACCAAGCGGGGCCGTCGAGGGTTGGGTCCGCGGCGCACCCGACGACCGTGGGCGTCGCCTCGAGGACCTAGCGTGGAGCGGTGAGCCAGGAGACCGAGGAGCGCACAGCGCCCGAGCAGGACAGTCCGGACCCTCGTCGCTGGCGCGTCCTCGGTGTCACCCTGACGGTCGGCTTCATGGTGCTGCTCGACGTGACGATCGTCAACGTCGCGATCCCCTCGATGCGGACCGGCCTCGACACCACGGCCGGCGGGATCCAGTGGGTCGTCTCCGGGTACGCCCTGGCCCTCGGCCTCATGCTCGTGAGCGGTGGCCGTCTCGGCGACGCCCACGGCCGGCGTCGGATGATGCTCATCGGCCTCTCCGGGTTCGTCCTCTCCAGTGCCGCGGCCGGGCTGGCCCCGCACGTCGCGGTGCTCGTCACGGCTCGGCTCGTCCAGGGCCTGGCTGCCGGGCTGCTCACCCCGCAGAGCACGGGGCTCATCCAGTCGCTGTTCCGCGGCCCCGAACGCGGCGTCGCCTTCGGGCTCTTCGGGTTCACGGTGTCGGTGTCCTCCGCCATCGGTCCGATCCTCGGCGGGGTCCTCATCGCGGTCTTCGGCGAGGAGAACGGCTGGCGCTGGATCTTCCTCGTCAACGTCCCGATCGGGGCGGTCCTGCTCGTGGCGATCGCCCGGCTCGTCCCCGGCCGCGTCGAGACGGACGGCCCTCCCGACACCCGGCTCGACCTCCCGGGGGCGGCCCTGCTCGGAGGGACGGTGCTCGCGCTGCTGTTCCCCATCGTGAGCCTCGAGTCCGGCAGCCTGCTGCCGCTCCTCCTGCTGCTGCTCGTCCCGGTCCTCGGCGTCGCCTTCGTGCGCCACGAACGCCGGGTGGTCCGTGACGGTGGCGCACCCCTGCTCGACCTCTCGCTGCTGCGTACGACGCCCGGGTACGCGAGCGGCATCCTCATCGGGAGCCTGTACTTCACCGGGTTCACCGGCGTCTTCCTCGTGCTCAGCGTGTTCCTCCAGGACGGGCTCGGCTACTCGCCCCTGCGGGCCGGTCTGCTGCTCACCCCGTTCGCCGTGGGGTCGGCGGTGGCCTCCCCGGTCGCCGGCCGGCTGGTCAGCCGGGTGGGTCGCCCCCTGACCGTCGCCGCCCTCGCGGTGATGATGACCGGCCTCGTCGTCCTCGCGGTGATCGTCCCCGGTGCGAACGACGGGTCGAGGGGGTGGCTGCTCCTCGCCCTCCCGCTGCTCGTGGCCGGGCTCGGCGGTGGTGCCGTCGTGTCACCGAACATCACCCTCTCGCTCGCGGAGGTCCCGACCCGGATGGGCGGCGCCGCGGGCGGCGCCCTCCAGACCGGTCAGCGGATCGGCGCGGCCATCGGTGCCGCAGCGCTCATGACGACCTACCAGGTCGCGCTGTCCCGCAGCGACTCCCCCGGCACCGGGCTGCGCTGGGCGCTCGGCCTCTCGGTGCTGCTGCTGCTCTCGGCGTTCGCCGCCGCGGTGTGGTCGTGGCGGACCGAACCCGATGCACGGGAGCCCTCCTCGTCCTGACCGCTGCGCTCGTGAGCACTCCGGGCCGGCGGGTCCAGCCGCACCGTGAGGAGCGGGAGGAAGAGCTGGACGACCGGACCGATGAGCAGCGCGTAGAGGACCGTGCCCACGCCCACGACGCCGCCGAGCAGCCAGCCGAGCGTGACGACGGTGACCTCGAGACCGGTGCGCACCAACCGGATCGAGCGTCCGGTGCGCTGCGACAGCCCGGTCATCAGGCCGTCGCGGGGTCCCGGGCCGAGCTGGCTGCCGATGTACATGGCGCCGGCCATCCCGTTGCCGACGACGGCGACGACCATGGTCGCGACGCGCCACCCGAGGGCCTCGATCGGCGGCACGACGGCGAGGGTGGAGTCGGTGGCCAGGCCGATGATGACGGCATTGAGGACCGTGCCGAGCCCGGGCCACTGGCGCAGCGGCACCCACAGCAGGAGCACGACGAAGCTGCTGGCGATGACCATCTGCCCGTAGGACAGCGGCAGGTGCAGCGTCAGCCCGTAGGTGAGGACGCCCCACGGCTCCAGCCCGAGTCCGGCCCGGAGCATCAGCCCCATGGTCACCCCGAAGATGACCAGCCCGACGACGAGCTGGAGGAGGCGTCGCGGTAGGCGGCCGGCCCGCAGCTGCTGGACGGGCGTCATCGGCACGAGCGCGACCCGGCGTGAGGTGCCGCGGCGGAGGAGGGCGAGCGGGGACATTGCTCCATCGTCGCCGAGAAGTGGCATGGAATTCGAGGGCCAATCGTGGCACAGTGGCCCCCATGAGCGACACGGCGCCCGTCGTCGGAGCCCAGCGCACGGCCCGTCTCGTCGGTGACGTGTCGGCCAGTCGGCCGGTCTACCGGGCGGTGGCCGACGCCCTGCGGGTGGCCGTCGCCGACGGGCGCGTCCCGCTGGGCAGCCGACTCCCGAGCGAGCGCGAGCTGACCACCGCCCTCGGGGTGAGCCGGACGACCGTCAGCCGGGCGTACGACCTCCTGCGCGAGAGCGGGTACCTCGTGTCGCGCCGCGGTTCCGGCTCGGTGGTGACCCTGCCTGAGGGATCGCGGCATCGCGGCACGTCCAGCCTGTTCGGGGCGGAGCCGCTCGAGGACGTCATCGACCTCACGTGCGCGGCCACCCGCGCACCCGTGGGCGTCGTGGAGGCCTACGAGAGAGCGGTGGCGGCCCTCCCCCGCTACCTCACCGGGGCGGGCTACCTCGCCCTCGGTGTGCCCGAGCTTCGCGAGGCGATCGCCGGCCGGTACACGGCCCGGGGTCTGCCGACGGGGCCCGAGGACGTCGTCGTCACCTCCGGCGCGCTGGCCGGGATCAGCCTCGTCACGAGCGCGCTCGTGGGCCACGGCGACCGGGTCGTCGTCGAGAACCCCGGCTACCCCAACACCCTCGACGTCCTGCGCCGGGCCGGCGCCCGCCTCGTCGCCCTCCCGGTGGACCCCGAGGGCTGGGACGTCGCGGAGTCGGTGGCCACCGTGCGGTCAGCGGCCGCCGGGGTCGCCGTCCTCGTCCCCGACTTCCAGAACCCCACGGCCGCACTGCTGTCCGACGAGGGCCGGGAGCGCCTCGCGGCCGCCCTGCGCCGAGCCGGCACGACCCCGGTCATCGACGAGACCATCGTCGAGATCGACCTCGAGGGCGGGTCGATGCCCCTCCCCTTCGCCGCGCATGCCCCGGGCGCCATCACCGTCGGGAGTGCGTCGAAGTCCCACTGGGGTGGCCTGCGCACCGGCTGGCTGCGCGCCCCCAGCGGACGCGTCGCCCACCTCGTCGAGTCGCGCGCCTCGAGCAACCTCGGGCCCCCCGTCCTCGAGCAGCTCGTCCTCCTCGAGCTGATGCGTGCCGCCCCGGGCATCACCGACGGGCGACGCGCCGATGTGCGTGCCGCCCGCTCGACGCTCGTCGCTGCCCTGGCGGAGCACCTGCCCGACGTGTCGTTCACGCTCGGTCGTGGCGGCCTCTCGCTCTGGTGCCGGCTGCCCGCCGACCTCCCGTCGACCCGGCTGGCGGTGGCGGCCGAGGACCACGGGCTGCTCCTGGCCGCCGGGCCGCGGTTCGCCGTCGACGGCGGGCTGGACCGGTGGCTCCGCCTCCCCCACGTGCTGCCGGGCGAGGCCATGGCCGACGCCGTCGTGCGCCTCGCCCGCGCCGCGGAGCAGGTCCGGTCCGGTCGCGTCGCTCGGTCGCGGCGCTCCCGGGCGGGTGGGGCCCTCATCGCCTGAGGGATCCGGGTCGGCACTGCCCTCCTCGAGCGCCTCGCTAGGGTGGCCGCTGTGACCACCGACCAGCCCTCACCGCTCGTCGACCTCCTCCAGACCCTCGACCTCGAGGAGCTCGGCTCGGCCCAGGTCAACGTCCAGCCCCGGGGGCTGCGCACGGACACCGGTGTCGAGCTGCCCGACACCTTCGCAGAGGACATCACCCTCTTCCGCGGCAGTAGCCAGAAGCAGCCCCACGGAAGGGTGTTCGGGGGCCAGGTGCTCGCCCAGGGGGTCATCGCCTCGGGACGCACCGTGGCCGGGCTCGAGGGCGAACCGCGCCGGCTGCACTCGATCCACGCCTACTTCATGCGCCCCGGCGACGACACCCAGCCGATCACCTTCAGCGTCGAGCGGATGCGCGACGGGCGCTCGTTCTCCACCCGGCGGGTCCACGCCATCCAGCACGGGAAGCCGATCCTCTCGATGAGCGCCTCGTTCCAGGTGCCCGACGACGGCCTCGACCACCAGGACCCCGCGCCGGACGCCCCGGCCCCCGAGACCGTGCCGTCGCTCAGGGACGTCTTCGGCGGCATCGACGACCCCCGGGCCCAACACATCTCCGAGCGCGCGATCGAGCTGCGGCACGTCGAGGGCAACCTCTTCACCGGGCCGCCGGCCGAGCAGGTCGCCCACCAACGGGTGTGGATGCGCGCCGTCGGTCGGCTGCCGGACGACCCGTTGACCCACGACGCCGTGCTCGCGTACGCGTCGGACTACAGCCTCCTCGAGCCGATCCTGCGCCGGCACGGCGTGCCGTGGACCACTCCCGGCCTCAAGATGGCCAGCCTCGACCACGCGATGTGGTTCCACCGGCCGGCCCGTGCCGACGAGTGGATCCTCTACGCGCAGCAGTCACCCTCCGCGCAGGGCGGCCGCGGCCTCGGCATCGGCCGGATGTTCGCCGCCGACGGCACCCTCGTCGCGACCGTCGCCCAGGAGGGCATGGTCCGCGTCCCCGACTGACCCGTCGAGGGTCAGGACCCCTCGACGAGGTGGCCGTCGGCGATCTCGAGCACCCGGTCGGCCACGGCGAGCAGCGCCGGGTCGTGCGTCGTCACGAGGGTGGTCATCGCCCGTTCCGTCGCGAGCCGGGCGATGAGCTGCATGATCTCCCGCCCGGTCTCGGAGTCGAGCTGACCGGTCGGCTCGTCGGCCAGCAGCAGCCCCGGGTCCGCGACCAGGGCCCGGGCCAGGCCCACCCGCTGCTGCTGCCCGCCCGACAGCTCGTCCGGGCGGTGCTCCCCGTGGCCCCCGAGGCCGACGTGCTCGAGCGCCTCGGACACCCGCTCCTCGCGTTCGGCGGGGTCGACCGACCGCAGGCGCAGCGGGACGCCCACGTTCTCCCGGGCGGTGAGGACGGGGACGAGCCCGAAGGACTGGAACACGTACGACACCGGACCACGCCGCAGCGCCAGCAGGTCGGTGTCGGACATCGCGGTGACCTCGCGGTCGCCCAGGTGCACCGTGCCGGAGTCGGGGCGGTCCAGGCCGCCGATGACGTTGAGCAGGCTCGTCTTGCCCGAGCCCGACCGACCGCGGACCGCGAGCAGCTCGCCCGGCCGCACCTCGAGGGAGATGCCCCGGAGGGCGTGGACCGCCGTCGCCCCGGCCCCGAACGTCCGGTGCACCTCGTGCACCCGCAGCACCTCGCCGCTCATCGGCCCTCCCCCGCGCCGTCGCCGTCCGGGTCGTGGCCGGTGTCGTCGGGGATGGTCGGCCACACCCCGATGTGGTCGGGCTCGAGACCGAGGCGCACCCGGTCCCGCATCGCCAGCGTCGTCGTGAACGCCGCCGGCAGCTGGAGCCGGCCGGCCCGGTCGAGCACCGCGTACTCCTCGGCGACCCGGCCGACCTCGCCGTCCGCGCCGACCGCGTCCCGCCGGACGACCTCGGTGGAGGTCCGCCCGTCGCGGATGCCGACCGTGCGGGCCACCTGCTCGCTCACGAGGGCATCGTGGGTGACGACGAGGACGGTCGTGCCGAGCTCGCCGTTCGCCCGGCGGATCGCGTCGAACACCTCCTCGCTGCTGCGGGTGTCGAGCTCTCCGGTCGGCTCGTCGGCGAGCAGCACCCGCGGCCGGTTCGCGACGGCGACGCCGAGGGCCACCCGCTGCTGCTGCCCGCCGGACAGCTGCCCCGGACGGCGGTCGGCACAGTCCGCGATCCCGAGGACCTCGAGGGTCTCGGCGGCCCGCGCGGCGCGTTCGCGCGCCCGGAGGCCGGCGAGCATCATCGGCAGCTCGACGTTCTCCGCCGCCGACAGGTACGGCAGGAGGTTCGCGGCCGCCTGCTGGAAGAGGAACCCGACCGTCCGGCGCCGGTACTCGAGCCGTTCCCGGCGCCCCATCGCGCCGAGATCGTGCCCCGCCACCCGCGCGAGCCCGGCGCTCGGGCGGTCGAGCCCCGAGAGGATGCCGAGGAGGGTCGACTTGCCGGAGCCGGACGCCCCGACGAGGGCGACGAGCTCGCCGCTGCCGACCTCGAGGTCGAGCCCCTGGAGCGCGACGACCTCGATGCCCTCGGCCCGGTAGATGCGGACCAGGTTGTCGCAGAGGATGTCCGGGCCGCCGGCGTCCTCCGGGCCCCGGCGGCGGCGGGTCGCCGGTGTCGTGGGTGTCGTGGTCATGCCGTGTCTCCTCTGCGCAGGTGGTCGGCGAGACGCCCGCGGCGGGCGGCCGCGGCGTCGAGGACGAGGGCGAGGGCCCCGAGGACGATGACGAACACCCCGGCGCCGACGGCGGCCAGGGGTGCGGGTGCGAGGGGCGCGTGCCCGGCGCCGCCGGTGAACGGGGCCAGGTCGACGGCGGCCTCGACGAGCGAGGGGGCCAGCGCGCCGACCGCCGCGCCCGCGAGCGCCGACAGCGCGACGACGGGGAGGACCTCGGTCCAGGCCAGCGCACGCTCCCCGCCGTGCGGCAGCCCCATGGTCCGCAACCGGATCACGAGGGCGGCCCGCTCGGGCCGCGTCGCGGTGAGGAGCAGGAGGACCGCGAGCAGGGTCAGCGCCGCAGCGAGCACCGCGCCGACGAGGTAGGTCGTCACGACGAGCCGCGGCAGCGAGCGGGCCGCCACCCGGTGCTCGGCGGCCGCGACCGTGTCGACGCCGAGCACCCGCCCGCTCGGGGTCGCGGTCGACGGGTCGGGCAGCGTCCGCAGCGCCTCGGCGGCGGCGGGGTCCGCGTCGAGGAACGCGGTGTTGGGCTGGGCCGCGGGCACCAGGGCCCGCAGACGGTCGAGGGGGAGGACGACGGCCGGGAACTCCCGGGACGAGTCGAGCCGGACCAGCCCGGGGGCGTGCTCGGCGCCGGCCAGCGGGACCCGCGCGCCGCGCACGACGAGCTCGAGCCCCTCCCCGCTCGGCGCTCCCGGTCCGAGCAGCACCGGGAGCGCGCCGTCACCCGTGCCACCCGGGCTCGGCACCGCGACGGGTGTGCCGCGGAGCAGCCGCGCCAGGGCCTGCGGGTCGGTGGCGATGACGACGACGGGGACGGCCCGGTTGCCGCTCACGAGGTTGGCCCCGGCGTCGACGTAGGCGGGCACCACGGCGTGCACACCGGGGCGGGCGGCGAGCGCCTCGGTGTCCTCGGGGTCGATGCGCAGGGCGTCGACACGCACCTCGGCCCCCACGGACCGGTACGCGGCGACCTCACGCTGGTCGGCGATCGTCCAGGACAGCGAGGCGAGGAGGGCGAGGACGGCCGCACCCACGACGACGGCGAGGACGGGCAGGGTCGCCGCGGCCCCGGTGCGGGCGGCACGCGCGAGCCCGAGGAACCCGACCAGGCCGCGGCGGCGCGCCGCCCAGCGCGCGGCGACGCCGACGGACGGGGGAAGGGCCCGCAGGACGACGAGCCCCCCGACGGTCGCGACGAGGACGGGCGCCAGCGCCGCGTACCAGTCGGTGCGACCGGCGGAGATCTCGCCACCGCGGGACCGGACGGTCGCCACCGCGAGCCCCGCGACGGCGACGACCGCGAGCTCGGCGACGAGACGCCGCGCGGCGCGCACGACCCGCCGCCCCCGCACCGTCTCCTCGACGGAGTCGTCCCGCTCCAGCGAGTGCACGCGCCACCCGACCGCGACGGTGGACGCCACGACCGGCACGAGGACCACGAGGGCCACCTCGACCCAGGTCCCCATCGCCCTCGTGCCCGGCAGGAGGACGACGGTCACGAGCACCGCCAGCGCTGCGACGGGGAGGGTCGGCAGGGCGGTCCCGGTGACGACGTGGCCGAGGACCTGCCCCAGCGAACCGCCGCGGGCCCGCACCAGACGGACCTCGGCCTGCCGCCGCGCGACCGCGACGACGGCGGCCAGGGCGAGGACCAGCACGGCGAGTGCGGTGAGGCCGGCCGTCGCGAACGAGGTGACGACCCGGGTGCTCCGCACCGACGACTCGTAGCCGGTGAGGATGCCACCGATGCCCGTGGTGACCTGGAGCGGTCGTCCGGTGACCTCGCCGAGCCGTGCGTCGGTGTCGAGGCGGACGAGGACGCGGCGCAGGGCGGCGGCGTCGGTGGCGACGAGTCGGTCACCGTCGAAGGGGTACCGCCAGGTGGCCCCCAGCACGGGCGACTCCGGCCACTCCGGCCGCCCGCTCGGCGCACGCCACATGCCGTCCGTCACGGCGCCGTAGGAGCCGGCCGCCGCGACGAGCGCACCCTGCGGGATGACGCCACCCTGCGGCGTGGGGATCGCCGCGATCCCGGTCATCCTCGGCTCGACCTGCCAGAAGCCGTCCACGGGGTCGACGGGGGTGAAGGTGCCGCTGAGCACGACTGCGAGCGGGGTGAGGTCGCCTGCCTCCGGCGTGAGCACGAGCTCGTCACCGACCTCCAGCCCCCACTCCCGCGCGGTCGGCGCCGCGAGGGCGACGGGGACGACGGCCGTGCGGTGCGGCCCTCCGAGCGAGGGCACCGTCCGCTCCCGCGTCGAGGGCCCGGGTGCCGTGCCCGTCACCCACGTCACCCGTTCGGCGAGGCCGCTCTGGACCCGGACCACCGCCAGGGCCCCCTGCGTCGCGACCGTGCCGCCGTCGGCCCGGGTCACCTCGACCGGGTCGCTCTGGGCGGCCCACGTGGCCGCGCCGAGGAGGGGGCGCACCTCCGGACCCATCACCTCACGGGCCACCGCGTCCACGGCGTCGAAGGGTGCGGTGGGGCCGGGGCGGGGCGCGCCCCCGACCACCGGCCGGTCCCCCACGACGACGGGCGCGGAGCGGAGCGAGATCTCGCGGGACTGGGCCGGCTGCGCCCGGAAGGCGTCGCCGATGGCGGTGTCCTCGGCCCGGGACGCCACCCGCGGCGTCGCGACGAGGTAGGCCACGGTGATCGCCGCGAGCACGGCGAGCACGACGGCGGGCGCGCGACCCGCGAGCAGCCCACGCCAGGCGAGCACGGCGGGGCCCGGGGCTCGCCGGGCGGCCCTCGGCGGCCCGCCCTCCGGGGCGACGTGCCGGCCGGTCACGGCGCCTCCCCCTCACGGAGCTCGCCGGCGAGGTCCCGGCTCGTGCTGCTCACCACGAGGGCCCCGACGGCGACGAGGACCCCGAGCACCGACGCCGCGTACCCGAGGAGCAGGCCGACCGGGAGCCGCACGAGCACGGGTGGCACCTGCCGGTGGCCGTCCCCGCCGACGAGCAGCGGGACGACCGTCACGGCCGCCACCACACCGAGGACCACCCCGACGAGCACGGTCACCGCGACGACGAGGACCCGTTCGAGGACGAGGACCCGTCGGATCCGCGTCGGCGGCATCCCGAGGGCGAGCAGCACCGCGTTCTCGTGCCGCCGGGTGCGGCCGAGCGCTGCCGTGCTCGCCGCGAAGCCGACCCCTGCGAGCAGGACCGAGGCGAGCGTCACGAGGAGCATCGCGGACCGCATCCCCGCGTTCACCGGGTCCGCGAGCCGCTCGGCGACCAGCTCGTCGGCGACGAGGACGCTCGTGCCGTACGGTGCCTCCGCCCGGAGGGAGGCCGCCGCGGCCGCCGGGTCGGCCGGGTCGGCCCACCACTCCTGCGGGACGAACACCGCACGGCTGCGGACGTCGCTGCCGCCGCCGACCCGCTCGGGGGCCGACTCGACGGTCGGCAGGTCCAGGAGGACTCCCCGGTCCGGTGCCGCGGCCGTGGGCAGCGAGTCGACGACGCCCACGACCGTGACCGGGAGGTCCCGCACCCCGAGCGGCAGGGTGACCGTGCGCCCCTCGCCGGTCTGGAGGGCGTCGGCGACCTCTCGCGTCACGACGGCGGGGACGGACTCCACGTGGCTCGGCGCGCTGCCCCACCACAGCCCGAGCCGGTCGGAGTCGTCGGTGAAGCCGTCCCCGACGGCCACCGCCACGCCGTCGGCCGCCACGGCCGACACGTGGAGGGCGAACGTCGGTTCGGGCACGAAGAAGTACACGTAGTCCGGGAGCGGGACCGACACCCCGACCACGGACAGCGGCGGGACGAGCCCGCGGCCGGCCAGGTCCACCGTGACGGTGCGCTCGCGGGTGGTGACGTTGCCGATGGGGATGGCGCTGATGAGCCCCCGACCGTCCCGGACCCGGACCGTCGAGGCGAACCCGCGACCTCCGAGGGGCGACCCGGTGTCGACCCGGACGGTCACGGAGAGCCGGGTCGGGTCGCCGGGCAGGTCGAGGCCGCCCCCGAGGTCGCGGTCCCCGGCCAGTCGGGCCGTGGTCTCCGGCCACGGGTCCCCGAGGGTGTCCGGGCGCGGGTCCACGACACGCCCCGCGGCCTCGGCATCCACGCCGAGGACGGTGACGCCGTCGACCCCGCCGAGCTCGATCTCGGTGCGCCACACGGGGGTCACGAACCTCGCTCCGCCCGAGGCCTCGTCGACGAGCGCCCCGGTCGAGCCGGCGCCCGGCCCGGCGACGTCACGGACCACCCGGACCGGGGCGCCGGTGTCGAAGGCGGTCTGGTCGGTGACCGCGCGTTCGACCGTCGCCGAGTGACCCAGTGCGATCGTGCCCATCGCCACCGCGAGCAGCACGAGGAGGAGGGTCCCGCTCTGAGCGGAGGCCCGCCGCGCGAACTGCCACCCGCCCCAGGCGGCGTCGAGGCCGGGCCGGCGCGCCGCGCGACGGGACACCAGACCGGCGAGCAGCGGGAGCAGGCGCAGGCACACGACCGACAGGCCGGCCACGACGAGTGCCGGGGCGGCGGCGGTCAGCGGGTCGACGCTCTCCTGCCCCACCGTGTCGTACCGGTGCAGCTGGACGGCGGCGAGCGCACCGAGCGCCACGAGGACGAGGTCGAGGCCGGACCCGGCGGCCCACCGGACCCCTCGCCCACGGGTCCGCCCGCCACCGTCGGCCCGCCCGACCCACACCGTCGTGGCCACCGTCACGACGAGGGCCAGCCCCGCGAGGGGCGCTGCGGCCCGCCACAGGACGGGGTCGCGCAGGGCCGCCGCGGACCAGACCGGGCCGCCGGCACCCGAGACCAGGTGTGCGACGAGGGGCGCCAGGACGAGGGTCCCGGCAACCCCGAGCGCGACCACACCGAGGGCGTCGCCGAGGGCGAGCGCGACGAGGCGAGGGGTGGAGGCACCTCGCGTGCGCAGCAGCCGGGTCTCACCCTCGCGGAGCCCCGCGAGCAGCGCCGCGGACCCCACGAGGGCGACCGTCCCGAGGAGCACGAGGAGCACCGTCGGGGTGAGCAGCGAGACCCGGATGCGGTCCCCCACCCCACCGGCTCCCGAGAGCAGTGCGGGCAGCTCGCTCGCGACGCGGGGGTTGCTCACCGGGACCGTTGCGGGTGTCGCCGTGTCGGGCTCGCCGGCCTCGACGGGGAGCCCGGTGACGCGACGGAGCTGCGCGAGGGTTTCCTCGGTCGCGGTCCGCAGGCTCGCGAGGTCACCGACGTGGACCCCGCCGAGGTCGGGTGTGGCCCGCCACGTCACGGTGGAGGACCCGACGAGGGGGCCGTCGAAGGTCCCCGGGGCGAGGACGAAGGGCCCGTAGGTCGTGAAGTCGGACTCCGCGACTCCTGACAGCGCGAGCGGCAGGTCCGTCCACAGGGCGTCCCCCGCCGACCGCGGCCGGAACAGGCCGACGACCTCGACGGTGACCCGGGGCGCCTGCGCGTCGACGAGGTCCGCGAGCTCCACCGTGTCGCCGACCGCCACCCCCAGGCCCTCGGCGGCGGACTCCGGCAGGGCCACCTCGACCCGACCACGCCCGGTGGCGGCCGCGTCGTCGGGGCGCGTCGGCCAGCGCCCCGAGGTCAGGTCGGCAGCCGCGTCGACCCCCACGACGTCGGCGAGCAGCGCGCGGTCGGTCGGCGCCCTCCCGGGCATCGAGCGGGTCGTGGCGGTGCCGACCCGGGTGACGGTGGCCGACGGCAGACCCGCCACCGCCGTGCCGACGGCGGCGTCGACGGGGTCGAGGTCACCGGGCCGGAGCGAGGCCGAGAGGAGGACCGAGCGGCCGGCGGCCGGCACGTCGAGGGCGGAGCGGACCCCCGCGTCGGTGATCGAGGCGGAGAGCAGCTGCAGCGCGGTGACCACGACGAGGGAGGCGAGCACCGAGACGACGATGGCGGCCACGGCCACGGGGTGGGCGCCGAGCCGGCGGCGGAGCAGTCGCGCACCGCCCACGTGACGCCGTCCTCCTCCTGGCGGACCGTCCGCCCCCGGGGCACCCTAGCGCCGGGTCAGCCGCCGTCCACGGACACGACGGACACGGATCGGCAACGATGCGACACCACGCCCTGGCCGACCGCGGTGGCCTCGTGGTCCCAGGCGAGGAGCACCGCCCCGGCGCCGGCCACGGGGGCCCGGCCGCCCTCCTCGCCGAGCGTGGCGACGACCGCGAACGGCGTTCCGGTGGAGGGCGTGTGCCGCAGCACCAGCCAACGGGCGTCCTCGTCGAACGTGACGTCGACGTCGGCGAAGCGCGTCGGGCCGGCGCCCAGCAGCCGACGGCGGAGCGTCGTGAGGTCGGTGTACCAGCGGAGCATCCGCGCGTGGCCCGGGCGTGCCACCTCCGACCAGTCGAGGACGGAGCGGTCGCGGGTGGCGGGGTCCTGCGGGTCGGGCACGGCGTCGGCTTCCCACCCGTGCGAGCCGAACTCGGCCTGCCGTCCCGTGCGGACAGCGTCGGCGAGCCAGTCCTCGGCGAAGCTCGTGAAGAACTGCCACGGGGTGGAGGCCGCCCACTCCTCCCCCATGAAGAGCATCGGCGTCGTGGGGGCGAGCAGGTAGAGGGCTGCCCCCGCGGCCTGGAGTGCGGGGTCCGGGACCAGCGCCGAGATGCGCTCGCCGGTGGCCCGGTTGCCGACCTGGTCGTGCGTCTGGAGGTAGCCCAGCAGCCGCCGGGCGTCGAGCCGCTCGCGGTCGACCGGGGCGCCCCAGTGGCTCCCGCGGAAGCTCGAGAACCCCCCGTCGTGGAGGAAGCCGCGGGTGAGCACCGCCGCGAGGACGGCCAGCGGCCCGCGCTCGGGGCCGTCCTGGCTGCCGCCGAAGTCGGCGTAGTAGCCCTGGGCCTCGCCCGTGAGCGAGACGTGGAGGGCGTGGTGCACGTCGTCGTCCCACTGGGCCGTCATCCCCCAGCCGCCGTCGGCCGCCGGCGTGACCATGGCCGGGTCGTTGAGGTCGGACTCGGCGACGAGGTCGAGGGGACGCCCGAGCTCGGTCGACAGGGCGGCGACCTCGTTCGAGAGCTGGACGAGGTAGTGCTGGGGCGAGTCGTCCTTCAGCTCGTGGACGGCGTCGAGCCGGAGCGCGTCGACGTGGAAGTCGCGGAACCAGCGCAGCGCGTTCTCGACGAGGAACCGGCGCACCGCGGGAGCGCCGTCGTCGTCGAGGTTGACCGCGGGCCCCCACGGCGTCTCATGGGCCTCGGTGAAGTAGGGGCCGAAGCGGGAGAGGTAGTTGCCGCTCGCGCCGAGGTGGTTGTGCACGACGTCGAGGCACACCCCGAGCCCGCGGGCGTGGCAGGCGTCGACGAACCGGGCGAACGCCGCAGGACCGCCGAGCGAGTCCTGGACGGCGTACAGCCCGACGCCGTCGTACCCCCATCCCCGGTCGGTGGGGAACGCGGCGACCGGCATCACCTCGACGACGTCGACGCCGAGGGCCACGAGGTGGTCGAGGCGCCCGGCGGCCGCGTCGAAGGTGCCCTCGGGGGTGAAGGTGCCGACGTGCAGCTCGTAGAAGACCCCGCCCAGGGTGCCGGCGCCGCCGCGGGGGCCGGTCCAGGAGGCATCGGTCCAGGGGAAGGCCGCGGTGTCGACGAGGCGGCTCGGGCCGTGGACGGTGCCCGGCTGCCAGGCGCTGCGGGGGTCGGGGAGGGCGGGCTCGTCACCGTCGAGGACGAACGCGTAGTCGACGACCTCGACGCCGCCCGGCAGCTGCCAGTGCCACCAGCCGTCGTCGCCGGGCGTCATGGCCTGCCGGTGGACGCGACCCGGCACATCCGTCGGTCCGTGACCGGTGACCGGTGACCAGTCGACCTCGACGCGCTGGGCGCCCGGCGCCCAGACCTCGATGACGCGCGGGCTCATGCCGCCTCCTCCGGGGTCGTCGGCGTCAGCGCCTCCGCCCGCACGAGCAGCGCGACGGGACGCTCCGCGAGGAGGTCGGCGAGCGGCAGCCCGCTGGGACCGACCTCGAGGTCCGCCCCCGCGAGGACGTCCCGCCACGACCCGGCCGGGACGTCGAGGACGGCCTCGCCGAAACCTCCGGAGGCCTCGAGCCGCCCGGCCGCCAGGGTCACGACGGTCACGGCGAGCGGCCCCCGGTCGTCACCGCGGGCGAAGGCCAGCACGTGGTCGGTGCCGCCGGACACCGGGGCGTACGTGGACTCCTCGCCGACGAACGCCTCCGGGTGCTCGCGCCGCAGCCGGAGGGCGAGGGCGGTGAGCCGCAGCTTGTCGTCGTCGAGGTCGAAGCACGGCTCGTCGTCGTCGACCCGGGCCAGCCGCTCGACCCGGTCGGCCCAGTCGACGGGCCGCCGGTTGTCGGGGTCGACGAGCGAGAGCATCCCCACCTCGCAGCCCTGGTAGACGTCGGGGACGCCGGGCATGGTCAGCTGGACCAGCTTCTGCCCGAGGATGTTCGCCCGGACCGACGCCTCGTGGGGCACGGTCCACGCGTCGAGGTGCTCGTGGACGGCGAGGTCGCGGCCGAGGGCCCGGGCGAACGCCACGACCTCCTCCTCGTACGCGGTGTCGCCGTCGACCCACGCGGTGTGCACCTTGGCCTCGCGGACGGCCTTGAGGAGGTACTCCTCGAGCCGTGCCCCGGAGATCGGCCAGGTGCCGACGAGGGTCTGCCAGACGAGGTACTCGGTGGGGGCGTCGACGCGCTCGGTGCGGTACTGGTCGGCCAGCCCGCGGGCCTGCTCGAGCCACGCAGCCCACCCCGGCGCGTCCTCGGCGAGGACCATGAGCCTGGCCCGGGTGTCCTCGGAACGCTTCGTGTCGTGGGTGGTGAGCGTCGTCATCGAGGTGGGCCACTCGGCCTGCTGCCGGGCGCACCACGTGTGGAACTCGTCGGCGCCGATCGAGAGCACCTCGGGGTGCCCGCCGACCTCGTTGGCCCCGGCGAGGCGGAACCACCGGTAGAACGCGGTGTCCTCGATCCCCTTGGCCATGACCGGACCGCAGGTCTGCTGGAACCGGACCCGGAAGTCGTCGGCGACCCGTCCGGCGTCCAGCACGGCCTCGGGGACCTCCCGGTCCAGGACCACCCGCACGACGAGGTCGAGGGCCTCGAGGTCGCTCGGCGCGAGCAGGTCACGGGCCCGCCCGGCGGCGTCGTCGACGACGGCCGCCTGCTCCGGGTCGACCCCACGCCCCGGGACGAGGTAGGCGCGGTAACGGTCCATCGAGACGAGCAGCGCCTCCAGCGCCCGGCGCAGCCCGGCGGCCTCGGCATCGGGGACGACCCGGCGCAGCAGCCGCATCAGGCGGTCGACCTCGGCGGCCTGCACGTCGTCGACGACGAGCCGCTTGCTCTCGGTGACGACGTCGTCGAGGGCGGCCCGCCCGGGCGCGACGCCCTCCCAGAGCCGGTCGAGCGTGCCGGTGTCCTCGGACGGGGTGAGCACCTGCTGCACCCGCAGCAGCGCGTCGTAGCCGGTGGTCCCGGAGCAGCGCCAGGCGTCGGGCAGCCGCTCCTCCCCCTCGAGGATCTTCTCGACGACGACCCAGGAGTCCCCCGTCGACGCGGCGAGCCGCTCGAGGTAGCCACCGGGGTCGGCGAGGCCGTCCGGGTGGTCGATGCGGAAGCCGTCGACCTCGCCGTGCCCGTGCAGCGCGAGGAGCAGCGCGTGCGTCGCCGTGAAGACGACGGGGTCCTCGACACGGACGGCCACGAGGGAGGTGACGTCGAAGAAGCGCCGGTAGTTGAGTGCCTCCCCGGCCTCGCGCCAGCTCGAGAGCCGGTAGGCCTGGGCCTCGACGAGCTCGGCGAGGGGCAGCTCCTCGGTGCCCGGCGCGACGGGGAACTCGTGGTCGTAGTAGCGCAGCACGTGCTCGGCGCCGCTGGCGCCGCCGTCGTCGGCGAGCACGAGCTCGCCGCGGCCGAGGACCTGCTCGAGGGTGTCGCCGAGCACCGGCATGAGCAGCCGTTCGTCCTCGGCGAGCCAGTCGACGTCGAACCAGCCGGCGTACGGCGAGCGCGTGCCCTCGCGCAGCAACGACCAGAACGGCGCGTTGAGGTGCTCCGGCTGGGGCACCGCCATGTGGTTGGGCACGACGTCGACGACGATGCCGAGCCCGGCCGCACGGCAGGCCTCCACGAGCCGCTCGAACGCGCCGCGCCCGCCGGCCTCGACGTTGATCCGGGTGTGGTCGAGGACGTCGTAGCCGTGGGTCGACCCCGGCGCCGGCTGGAGCACCGGCGACAGGTACAGGTGCGAGACCCCGAGCGAGGCGAGGTACGGCACCTGCGCCGCCGCGTCGTCGAAGCCGAAGCCGCCGTGCACCTGGAGGCGGTAGGTGGCCGTCGGGACCACCCGGGAGGGGTCGGGTCGGTGTGCCGCCACGGCGGTCAGCGCCTCATCGCGCCGGCCGATCCCGCCGACGGGGGCGGGGTCTCCCGGGGGTTGCGCAGGACGACGACGGCGCGGCCCTCGACCGCCAGCGTCGAGCCGGCCTCGTGCCACTCCTCCTCGACCGCGTCCGCGGCCGTGTCGACCTCGACGCGCCAGCGCTCGCCCCACTCGTCGGTGGGGAGCACGAACTCGCACGGGTCGCGGTCGGCGTTGAACAGGACGAGGAAGCTGTCGTCGACGACCCGCTGGCCCCGGGTGTCCGGGCCGGGGATGGCCTCGCCGTTGAGGAAGACGAGCATGGTGCGGGCCTCGCCGTCGGACCAGTCGTGCTCCCCCATCGGCTCGCCGCCGGGCTGGAACCAGGCGATGTCGCCCCGCTCGGACTGTCCGCCGTGGTCGGCGCTGCCGGCGAAGAACCGCCGGCGCCGGAACACGGGGTGGTTGCGGCGCAGGGTGGCCACCGAGGAGGTGAACTCGACGAGGTCGCGCTGCTCCTCGGAGAGGTCCCAGTCCATCCAGGCGGTCTCGTTGTCCTGGCAGTAGACGTTGTTGTTGCCGTCCTGGGTGCGGCCGAGCTCGTCGCCGTGCGCGAGCATCGGGACGCCCTGGCTGAGCAGCAGGGTGGTGAGGAGGTTGCGCTGCTGCCGGCGCCGGAGGGCGTTGACCTCCGGGTCGTCCGTCGGACCCTCGACACCGCAGTTCCAGGACCGGTTGTGGCCCTCACCGTCGCGGCCGTCCTCGCCGTTGGCCTCGTTGTGCTTCTCGTTGTAGGACACGAGGTCGCGCAGGGTGAAGCCGTCGTGCGCGGTGACGAAGTTGATCGAGGCGATCGGCTTGCGGCCGCTGTGCTCGTAGAGGTCGCTGGAGCCGGTGAGGCGGCTCGCGAACTCGCCGAGGGAGCCCGGCTCGCCCCGCCAGAAGTCGCGGACGGTGTCGCGGTACTTGCCGTTCCACTCCGTCCACAGCGGGGGGAACCCGCCGACCTGGTAGCCGCCCTCGCCGATGTCCCAGGGCTCGGCGATGAGCTTGACCTGGGAGATCACCGGGTCCTGCTGGATGAGGTCGAAGAAGGCCGACAGCTTGTCGACCTCGTGGAACTGGCGGGCCAGGGTGGCGGCGAGGTCGAAGCGGAAGCCGTCGACGTGCATCTCGGTGACCCAGTACCGCAGGCTGTCCATGATGAGCTGGAGCACGTGCGGGTTGCGCATGAGGAGGCTGTTCCCCGTGCCCGTCGTGTCGTAGTAGTGCTCCTTGGCGTCGTCGACGAGGCGGTAGTACGCCGCGTTGTCGATGCCCCGGAAGCAGATCGTCGGGCCCATCTCGTTGCCCTCGGCGGTGTGGTTGTAGACGACGTCGAGGATCACCTCGATGTCCGCCTCGTGGAGGGCCTTGACCATCGCCTTGAACTCGGTGACCTGCTCGCCGCGGTCAGACCGGGCGTACCCGTTGTGCGGGGCGAGGAAGCCGATCGTGTTGTAGCCCCAGTAGTTCGACAGGCCCTTGGACTGCAGCGAGGTGTCCTGGACGAACTGGTGCACCGGCATGAGCTCGATGGCCGTGATGCCGAGGTCGGTGAGGTGCTCGATGACCGCCGGGTGCCCGATCGCCGCGTAGGTACCGCGGATCTCCTCGGGGATCTCGGGGTGGGTCATCGTCAGGCCCTTGACGTGGGCCTCGTAGATGATGCTCTCGTGGTACTCGTGCCGCGGCGGGCGGTCGTGGCCCCAGTCGAAGTACGGGTTCGTCACGACGCCGAGCATCGTCTTCCCGAGGCTGTCGTCGGTGTTGCGCTGCTCGGGGTCGGAGAACTCGTACGAGAAGAGCGCCTGGTCGTTGGCCACCTGGCCCTGGACGGCCTTGGCGTACGGGTCCAGGAGCAGCTTGCTCGGGTCGCAGCGGTGCCCGTTCTCGGGGTCGAACGGGCCGTGCACCCGGTACCCGTAGCGCTGCCCGGGCTGCATCTGCGGCACGTACCCGTGCCAGACGAAGCCGTCGACCTCGGGGAGGTCGAGGCGCGTCTCGACGCCGTCGTCGTCGACGAGGCACAGCTCGACCCGCTCCGCGACCTCGCTGAAGAGGGCGAAGTTGACACCACTGCCGTCGTAGGTGGCGCCCATGGGGTACGCCGTCCCTGGCCAGATCTCCACTGATTGCCTTCCGTGAGGAGTCACCGCAGGCCAGCGACGTTGCCGGCACGGCGCGGGACCACAGCCCGCGCGAGGGTCCCAACCTACCTGCTCCCGCCGACGCCGCCGTCCGCACCGTCGAACCCTCGTCGAGGTGCCGGTCCCCCGTGGCGGCCCACCCGCCCTCGGCTACTGTCGGGACACCACCGGCCCGACCCCGAGGAGACCCCATGCCCGACCAGCGCGTCGCCGTCGTCACCGGAGCCGCCCGCGGCATCGGAGCGGCCACGGCCGAGCGGCTCGCCCGCGACGGGTTCGCGGTCGCCGTGCTCGACCTCGACGAGGCCGCCTGCGAGGAGGTCGCCGGCCGGATCCGCGACGCGGGTGGCCACGCCCTCGGCGTCGGGGTCGACGTCACGGACGCCGCCGCGGTCGAGACCGGGGTCGCGCGGGTCGCCGCCGAGCTCGGGCCGCCGGTCGTCCTCGTCAACAACGCGGGCATCATCCGCGACAACCTCATCTTCAGGATGACCGAGGCGGACTGGGACGCCGTCATGGGCGTGCACCTCAAGGGCGCCTTCCTCATGACCAAGGCCTGCCAGGCGCACATGACCGAGCAGCGCCACGGCCGGATCGTCAACCTGTCGTCGTCCTCGGCGCAGGGCAACCGGGGGCAGGCCAACTACTCGGCGGCCAAGGCCGGGCTCCAGGGGTTCACCAAGACCCTCGCCATCGAGCTCGGCAGGTTCGGGGTCACCGCGAACGCCGTGGCGCCGGGCTTCATCCAGACCGACATGACCCGGGCGACCGCCGAGCGTCTCAAGGTCTCCTTCGAGGACTTCATCGAGCACACGGCGCAGCAGATCCCGGTGGCGCGCGTCGGCCAGCCGGAGGACATCGCCGCGACGATCGCCTTCCTCGTCTCCGAGGAGGCCGGCTTCGTCAGCGGCCAGGTCATCTACGTCGCCGGCGGCCCGCTCGACTGAGGTCCTCGGCCCGGCGTGAACCGGACCATCGGCAGGTCATCGGCCAGCCGGCGCCGGTCCTCGTCGCTGCCGGTGTAGCGCCGGCCGACCAGTCGGCTCAACGCGCGCCGCAGCACCGGGGTGGCGAGGCGGTTGCGCCGCTCGTACGCCTCGAGCAGGGTCACCACCTCGTCCTCCGGCAGCACCTCGTGGTCCGCGGCGCGTGGGCCGCGGCCCAGGTCGACCCAGGCCGGCCCGCCGGCCGTGACGTTGCGGTACCAGTCGGCCCGCGGACCGAAGCCCGACACGACCGTCGCCGCACCGGACCGCTCGTCGTACGCCACGACCTCGAGCACCACGCGGAACTCGCGTCCGCTGCGTCGGCCCGTGTGCGTCAGCCGGAGGAAGCGGTGGCCGAGCACCCACCCCACGCCGGCGTCGTAGAGACGGTTGGGGGCGGCGAACGCCACCCGGAGCCAGCCCGGGAGGTCGTGCGACCCACGTCGGACCACGGTGATCAGAGGCCGAGGTCGCGGCCGATGAGCTCTTTCATGATCTCGTTCGAGCCGGCCCAGATCTTCGAGACGCGGGCGTCGCGCCAGGCGCGGGCCACGCGGTACTCGTTCATGAAGCCGTAGCCCCCGTGCAGCTGGACGCACTCGTCGAGCACGGCGTTCTGGACCTCGGCGCTGAACCACTTCGCCTTCGCGGCGTCGACCGGGGTGAGCTTCCCCTCGGCGTGCGCGGCGACGCAGTCGTCGACGTAGGCCTGCGTGACCTCGAGCTTGGTGAGCAGCTCGGCCATCTTGAACTTGTTGTGCTGGAACGAGCCCACGGGCTGCCCGAAGGCCTTGCGCTCCTTGGTGTACTCGACCGTCTCGCGGAAGATCTGGAACGCGTGCGCGGTGTTCGCGACCGCGGCACCGACCCGCTCCTGCGGGAGGCGCTGCATCATCGCGATGAAGCCCATGCCCTCCTCACCGAGCCGGTTGGCGTCGGGGACGCGGACGTCCTCGAAGAAGAGCTCGCTGGTGTCGGCCTCCTCCTGGCCCACCTTGTCGAGCTTGCGGCCGCGGGTGAAGCCCTCCATGCCCTCCTCGACGACGAGCAGGGTGATGCCCTTGGCGCCCTTGCTCGGGTCGGTGCGCGCCGCGACGATGACGAGGTCGGCCTGGTAGCCGTTGGTGATGAAGGTCTTGGACCCGTTGAGGACCCAGTCGTCCCCGTCACGCACCGCGGTGGTCCTCAGGGCGGCGAGGTCGGAGCCGCCGGAGGGCTCGGTCATCGCGATGGCGGCGATGAGCTCACCGTTGGCCATCCCGGGGAGCCAGCGCTCCTTCTGCTCCTGCGTGCCGAGGTCGACGATGTAGGGCGGGCAGACGTCCGAGTGGATGCCGAAGCACGACGAGACGGCGAAGTTGAACCCGGCGATGACCTCGGCGGCCACGGCGTTGAAGCGGTAGTCCTCGGCACCCATGCCCCCGAACTCCTCGGGGATGTCGAGGCCGAAGAGGCCCTGCTTGCCGGCCTCCTTCCAGAGGTCGCGGTCGACGGACTTGACCTCGAGCATCTGCTCCGCGCGGGGCTTGAGCGTGCGCTCCACGAACTCGGCGACGGAGGCGCGGAAGTCCTCGTGCTCGGCGGCGTAGACGTTGCGGGGCATGGGACTCCTCGGCTCGACGGGGGGTGACGGCGTCGGCACGCCATCATTGACTAAGCGCTTGCTTAGTGTCGCTCGTGTACGGCATGCTGTCAACCGTGGCCAGCACCCCGCCCCTGACCGAGACCGCCGTCCTCGCCGCGCTGGCGCCCGAGGGCGGCCGGGCCGGGGGCGCCACGGACGTGTCGGACACCGCGGTCCGGATCATGCTCGCCGCGGCCGACGCGTTCGCCGAGCACGGCTTTCCCGCGACGACGACCCGCGACATCGCCTCCCGTGCCGGGCTCTCCCCCGCCGGTGTCTACGTCCACTTCGCGTCCAAGGAGGTCCTCCTCTTCGAGATCAGCCGACGCGGCCACGCCCGGGCGCGCGACCTGCTCGTCGAGGCCTCCCGCGACGCCGCGTCGCCCACCGCGGCGCTGCGCGCGATCGTCGGCGGCTTCTCCCGCTGGCACGCCGAGCACCACCAGCTCGGCCGCATCGTCCAGTTCGAGTTCCGCCACCTCTCCCCCGAGCACCGCGCCGAGGTCATCGACCTGCGCAAGGACATCGACAACGTCGTCGCCGACGTGCTGCGCGACGGCGTCGCCACCGGCGAGCTCGACGTCGACGACGTCCCCGCCACCGCACTCGCCCTGCTGTCGATGGCGATCGACGTCGCCCGCTGGTACGTCCCCGGCGGGCGCCGGACCCCCGAGGCGATCGAGCAGACCTACGGCGACCTCGCCGTCCGGCTCGCCAGCGGTTCCCGGGACCACTGAGCCTCGCCGGCCTGCGAGATGACCACCACCGGGTCCGTCCGGGTGGCGTGCACCACCCCGCGGACCGGCGCCGTCCTCCACTGCCGCTAGCCTGACGCGGTGACGACCGCGAACGGGCACGGAGGCTCGGCCTCGATCGCCATCCCCGACTACTGGTGGTACGTGGCGCGGGCGGACCTGCTCGAGGCGACCCTCCGCGACCGCGTCGAGGGGGCCGGGCTGGCCCTCGACCTGGGGAGCGCCGACGGCCCGAGCGCGGCGTGGTTCCGTGAGGCCACCGGCCGGACGGCGTCCCTCGACATCGACCCTCGGGGGCTGGGGGCCGACGGGGTCTGCGGCTCCGCCCTCGCGCTCCCCTTCGCGGACGAGGTCTTCGACGCGGTCGCGGCCTTCGACGTCATCGAGCACTGCGAGCCCGAGAGCGAGGCCCTCGCGGAGGTCCGTCGCGTGCTGCGGCCCGGTGGGCGGTTCGTCATGTCGGTGCCGGCCTACACCTGGGCCTGGACGGACTTCGACGTCGCGAACGGACACCACCGGCGCTACACCCGGGCGCGTGCCGTGGCCGCCGTCGAGCGCGCCGGCTTCCGCGTCGACCGGGCGACGTACGGCTTCACGACCGTCTTCCCGCTGTTCGTCGCCGAGCGTGCCGCGCGCCGGCTCACCCGGCGCCGGGCCCACGGTGCGGTCGACATCGTCGAGCTCCCCGCGGTCCCGGCACCGGTCAACGCCGCCCTCCGCGGCCTCTGCACGCTCGACCGTGCCGTCCTGAGGCGCCGGGACCTGCCGTTCGGGTCCTCGGTCTTCCTCGCGGCGACCCGAACGGGCTGACCCCCGCGTCAGGCGTCCAGCGGCCCACCGGAGACGACCCGCGCCCGCACGTCGGCGGCGGTCGCGGCGAGCCCGGCGGCCAACGGGGTGGCCGCCAGGGTGTCGACCTGGGGCCAGCGGACGGAGCCGAGGCGCAGGTCGAGGACCTGCCCCGGGCGGGCCGGCACCGTGACGGTGCGCAACGGGCGGTGGAAGACGCGACGGGCCTCCGAGACGAGGTGGCCGACGGTGACGGGGCGCCCCGACGCGAGGACCTTGACGACGCTCGTGCCGGGTGGCTCCACGCGGGCGAGGTCGACGCAGCGCAGCAGCATCCGCGCCAGGTCGACGACGTAGACGTAGTCGCGGATCGTGTCGAGGGAGACGAACACCGGCAACGGCCGGGTGGTGGCGTCCGAGAGGCAGAGCTGGGAGAGCAGCCCCTGCGGCTTGCCGAGGGTCTGGCCCGGGCCGTACACGTTGGCGAGCCGGCCCAGCACGGCACGGGCGCCGGTACCGGCGACGGCCGCCGACAGCGCGTGCTCCATCGCCAGCTTGGTCCGTCCGTACGCGACGAGGGGGACCGGCTCGGTCGCCTCGGTGAACGGTGGCCCGGCCGAGCCGGCATACAGACCCCCGGCCGAGGAGGCCAGCAGGACGACGCCGTCCTCCTCGGCCCCGAGCCCGTCGCCGAGGAGTGCGCTGAAGCGCTCGAAGACCCGTTGCTCGGTGGCCAGCGCGTCGGCGCCTGTCCCGACCACCCCCGCCCCCGCGCACCACGCGAGGAGCCACGGGCGACCGGCCCGCGCCCGGGCGAAGCGGGCGAGGTCCTCGGCGAGGGTCGCGAGGGTCGCCTCCTCGTCGGCCCACGGCACCCGGGAGGTCATCACCTCGGACCCGGCCGAGCGCAGCGCCGCCACGAGGTGCCGTCCGACGAGCCCACCGGCTCCGACGACCCAGGCGACCGGCGCCGGTGCGCCTGAGGGTGTCACGCGTCGTCTCGTCCGAGGGGCCCGTCGAGCCGGTCCCGGACGGGCAGGTAGAGCGGCTTGCCCATCGCCATGTCGACGGCCATGCCGACGTACTCGGCGATGACGCCGAGGGCGAAGAGGATCGCGCCGGTGGCCACCATGAGGAGGACCATCGTGGAGGTCCAGCCGGGCGCCTGCCACCACCGGGCCGCCTTCCCCACGACGAGCACCACGGCGACGAGCGGCGCGAGGACGATCGAGACGGCTCCCACGAAGCTCACCCACCGCAGCGGCGTCGTGCCGCTCGAGAGGACGAGCCGCCAGAAGTGCGAGAGCAGCCGGCGCGTGTCGTACCCCGACGGGCGGTCCCCCTCCGTGCGCATCGGCACCGGGGCGGTCGTGACCCGCCGGGCCACCCACGAGATGGCGACGTCGAGGTAGATGCCGGGCCCCGCGTACGCGGCGACCGACCGCGCCACCTCACCGAGGACGAGGCGGTAGCTGTTGAAGTCGTTCGCGCTGGCCCCGCGGGCCAGCTTCGTGACGAGCCACTTCGCGGACCGGGAGGCGAGGTTGCGGCCGGCCCCGTGCGGGGGCGTGTTCGACGGCCGGGCGTAGACGACGTCGGCCTGCTCGGTCATCGCGGTGTCGAGGAGCACCCCGACGTCCGCGGGGTCGTGCTGGCCGTCCTCGTCCATCGTCACGACCCACTCGCCGCCCGAGGCCGAGATGCCGGCGAGCGTGGCGGCGTGCTGGCCGAAGTTGCGGCTCAGCCAGACCGCGCGCACCCACTCGTGCTCGGCGACGAGGTCCCGGATGACGCGGCCCGACTCGTCCGGGCCGCAGTCGTCGACGAGGACGAGCTCCTCGACGACGAAGGGCCGGCCCGCCGGGGTGGTGCGCACCCCGGTGAGCGGCTCGACCTCCGCGACGAGGTCCGCCAGGGTGCGGGACCCCTGGTAGACCGGGACCACCACCGAGATGCGGTGCGGCTCGGGGTCGCGTCCGTCGGTCTCCACGGCGGCCACCCTAGTGCGGCTCGCCCCGGTCAGTCGCGGGTGAGCTTGCGGTAGGTCACCCGGTGCGGACGCGCCGCGTCCTCGCCGAGGCGCTCGACCTTGTTCGCCTCGTAGGACTCGAAGTTGCCCTCGAACCAGTACCACGCGGCGGGGTTCTCGTCCGTGCCCTCGTAGGCGAGGATGTGCGTCGCGACGCGGTCGAGGAACCACCGGTCGTGGCTGATGACCACGGCGCAGCCCGGGAAGTCGAGGAGCGCGTTCTCGAGCGAGCCCAGCGTCTCGACGTCGAGGTCGTTGGTCGGCTCGTCGAGGAGGAGCAGGTTGCCGCCCTCCTTGAGGGTGAGCGCGAGGTTGAGCCGGTTGCGCTCGCCACCGGACAGGACGCCGGCCTTCTTCTGCTGGTCCGGGCCCTTGAAGCCGAACTGGCTGACGTAGGCCCGGCTCGGGATCTCGACGTGCCCGACGTTGATGTAGTCGTGGCCGCCGGAGACCGTCTCCCAGAGGTTCTTGTTCGGGTCGAGCCCGCCCCGGCTCTGGTCGACGTAGGAGATCTCGACCGTCTCGCCGACGTCGACCGAGCCGGAGTCGGCCTCCTCGAGACCGACGATCGTCTTGAAGAGGGTCGTCTTGCCGACACCGTTCGGGCCGATGACGCCCACGATGCCGTTGCGCGGCAGGGTGAAGGAGAGGTCCTCGATGAGGACGCGGTCGCCGAAGCCCTTCCTGAGGTTCTTGACCTCGATGACCTTGCTGCCGAGACGCGGGCCCGGCGGGATCTGGATCTCGTCGAAGTCGAGCTTGCGGGTGCGGTCGGCCTCGGCCGCCATCTCCTCGTACCGCGCGAGCCGGGCCTTGCTCTTGGTCTGCTTGGCCTTGGCGTTGCTGCGGACCCAGGCGAGCTCCTCGGCGAGGCGCTTGGAGAGCTTGGCGTCCTTCTTGCCCTGCACGTGCAGGCGGGCCTGCTTCTTCTCGAGGTAGGTCGAGTAGTTGCCCTCGTAGGGGTAGGCGCGTCCGCGGTCGAGCTCGAGGATCCACTCGGCGACGTTGTCCATGAAGTACCGGTCGTGCGTGACCGCGACGACGGCGCCGTGGTAGGCCGCGAGGTGCTGCTCGAGCCAGAGGACCGACTCGGCGTCGAGGTGGTTCGTGGGCTCGTCGAGGAGCAGCAGGTCGGGCTTCTGGAGCAGCAGCTTGCAGAGCGCGACGCGGCGGCGCTCGCCGCCGGAGAGCACGGTGACGTCGGCGTCCGGCGGCGGGCAGCGCAGGGCGTCCATCGCCTGCTCGAGCTGGGAGTCCAGGTCCCAGGCGTCGGAGGCGTCGATGGCCTCCTGGAGCTGTCCCATCTCGGCCATGAGCGCCTCGAAGTCGGCGTCCGGCTCGGCCATCTCCGCCGAGATCTCGTTGTACCGGTCGAGCTTGGCCTTGATCTCGCCGGCGCCCTCCTCGACGTTGCCGAGCACCGTCTTCTCCTCGTTGAGCTCGGGCTCCTGCATGAGGATCCCGACCGAGTAGCCCGGGGTGAGTCGGGCCTCGCCGTTCGAGGGCTGGTCCAGGCCGGCCATGATCTTCAGCACGGACGACTTGCCGGCGCCGTTCGGGCCGACGACGCCGATCTTGGCGCCGGGCAGGAACGAGAGGGTGACCTCGTCGAGGATGACCTTGTCGCCGTGCGCCTTGCGGGCGCGCGACATCACGTAGATGAACTCGGGCATGGGGCCCAGCGTAACGAGCCGGGACCCCGTGCCCGAATCCGCGGCGCCCCGCCCCCTCGGGCCTCAGGCGGCGTCCTCCGCGGGCGGGCGGACGAGCGGGCCCGAGTCGGCACCCCCCGACCCGTCGGTCACCCCCGCGCCGACGGGCCCGCCCGCGACACCGGGTGCCGACCCCACCACCTCGTAGGGGTCGCGCTCGGGGTCGCCGAAGCCCGCGGCGCCGGCGCGGACCTCGGGCAGGGGCGGCGCCAGGTCGCCGTTGCGGGTGTAGGACGTCACGCCCCAGCGCAGGTCGTGACCGAGGGCGTAGGCGTCGACCTCGACCCTGGCCCCGTACGAGCCGTCGTCGCGCCGGAACTGCCGGATGCGCTGCTTGCCGTACACGACGACCGGGTGGCCCTTGCGCAGCGAGCGGGCGCTGTTCTCGCCCAGCCCCCGGAAGACCGAGACGTCGTAGAAGCTGGGCTCGGAGTCGGTCCACCGACCCGGTTCGCCACGGTCGGGGTGACGCTCGGACTGGGCCACCCGGAAGACCGTGAACGGTCCGGTGCGCCCCTGCTTCACGACGGGGTCGGCGACCAGGCGCCCCTGCACCGTCACGAGGGTCTCGTACATGTCGTGCTCCTCCCCGGCCCCCGCCGCTCGGGGACCGCCGGGACCAGCCTCGTCAGCGGTCGGGCCGGCGCACAACGGCCCACGGCCGGGTTGTGGACGACGCGTGCCCGGTGGGCTGCCTGTGGACGACCGCCCGGGCTCAGACCCCGGCGGCGTGGCGCAGCGCCTCGCGGGTCGCGGCATGCCGCTCCAGGACCCGGTGGACGGGCCCGATGACGTGGTCGTCGGCGACCGCGGCGATCGACTCCCGCAGCCGGGCATCCATCGTCGCGCCGCGGCGGCGCGCCCCGATGCGGGCCAGCCAGGCGGCGAGGGCGGCGAGCACCGGGCCGAGCAGGAGCCCGCCGGCGAGGAGCAGGAACGGGACCGGGAGGACTCCGACGGTCGGCGCCTCGGGCAGCAGCCGGTCGAGCTGGAGCCAGCCGGCGACCACGTACGCGGCGAGCCACGCCAGGCCCGCCGTCGCGGCGGCCGCGAGGGTCAGCTGGACCCCGCCGACGACGCGCCACCAGCCCGGCGCCCTCGCGAGCAGCGAGGTGCCGACGACGGCCTGGTCGAGCGAGTCGCCGAGGTCGGGACCGGGCGGGGTCGCCGCGCGCTCGACCGCCTCGGCCCAGGGCGTCGGCAGGTCGGTGGCGGCACGGTCGGCGAGCCGACGGGTCGCGAGCGAGACGGCGGCGCGGGCGGCGGGCGAGGGGGGCGGCAGGGAGGAGCGTCCGAGGACGGACCGCACGTCGGACTCGGTGACCCGGACGTCGCGACCGTCGAGGCGCAGCCGCCGCAGCGGTCGCGACCGGAGCCGGTGGACCCACCGGGTGAACGGCCAGCCGGTGTGCGTCGCCGCCTCCATCCGGTAGTCGCGGGCGACGGCGTCGACGACGGTCGGGACGCCGGCCGCGCGGGCCAGCGCGTCGAGCAGCTCGGTGCGGGTCGCGGCGTCGACGGTGGGCTCGGCGGGGGCGACGTGGCCGGCGAGGTCGCTCGCCACCTGGCGGACGTCCGCGGCGAGGCGGGCGCGCGCCATCGTCCGGCTCGCGACGGCGTTGGCCAGCCGCTGGCGGAGCTCGTCGACCCCCGCCCCCGTGCGCGCCGACGCCGCGAGCACGGTCGCACCCGGCACGCCGTCGCGCTCCATGAGGCGCCCGAGGTCCGTGCGGCACCGCGCGACGTCCTCGTCGGTGAGTCGGTCGGCCTGGTTGAGGACGACCATGGTCACCGCCTCGTGCGCGTCGAGGGTGGCCACGTGGTCGTCGTGCAGCCGGGCGTCGGCGTACTTCTGCGGGTCGGTGACCCAGACGAAGAGGTCGACGAGCTCGAGCACCCGCTCGGCCTCGACCCGGTGACCGGTCTCGCGGGAGTCGACGTCCGGCAGGTCGAGGAGGACGAGCCCGTCGAGGCTGCCGAGCTGCCCGCCGGGGCCCTCGCCGTCGACGAGGTGTCGCGACCCGACCCCGAGCCAGTCGAGGAGCTCGCCGGGCGGCGCCGACCCCCAGACGGCCGCCGTCGGGGTCGAGGTGGTCGGCCGGCGCACGCCCACCCGGGCCACGTCGGACCCGACGAGGGCGTTGAAGAGCGAGGACTTGCCGCTGCCCGTGGCCCCGGCGAGGGCCACGACGGTGTGCCCACCGACGAGCGCCGTGCGATCCCCCACCTTCGCGACGACCTGGCTGGCGCGAGCAGCGCCGGCGGCGGGCAGCTCGTCTCCACCGGCGTCGACGGCGGCCGCCAGGGCGTCGGACGCGGCCGCGAGGCGCTCGGGCGAGACGACGGCACCGCGGGAGGTGCCCATGACGAGGGGGCTCACACCGCCACCGCCCGCAGCCCGGCCGCGGCCGTCTCGAGCCGTCCGGCCTGGTCCTCGGGGGCGGCGTGCCCGGCGACCGCCTCGAGGTAGCGGGCGCGCTCACGGGCGTAGAGCGCGTCGGCGAGCTCGAGCAGCCGGGCGCGAGCCTTGGCGGCCATGTCGCGCACGGCCTGGTCGCCGAAGATGGCCTCGAGGACGCGCTGGGCCAGCACCGAGGTGCCCCCGGCGATGCCGATCTCCGCGCCCACCAGGCCACCGGTGTGCGCGAACGCCACGAGCATGAGGAAGAGCCCGATCGCGTTGACGCCGTACGCCGCGATGCGCGCGTTGGTGCGGCGGCCCTGGCCCTCGGTGCGGACCAGCTCGAGCACCTCGCCCTGCCAGTCGCGCACGAGCCGCTCGACGGCGGCGGTCGTCTCGGCGGAGCGGCCGGCCGCCGCCCCCGGCACGTCGGCGAGCACCGCCGGACCTCCCGGCATCCGCCGCCAGCTGCGGGCGGTGTCGGACCCGGCGGCCTCGAGGTGGGCGAGGAGCAGGGCCGACACACCGGTCTGGAGGGCCTCGCCGAGCCCCTCCGCCGGGGCCGGTGACCCCTTGAGCGCGGCGGCGATCCGGTCCCTCCAGCGCCCGACGGTCGTCTCGACCTGGCGGAAGAACTCACCGGTGCCGACGAACTCCTGCCAGCGGGCGAGCACCTCACCCCGCAGCAGGGTGCCGTCGGTCATGCCGTCGGCGACCCGGTCGTGCGCCGCCTCGAAGGCCTCGGTGGCCGCGGCGACGAGGGCGTCCAGGGCCTCCTGCTGCTCACGGCTCGCGACGACGAGCTCCTCGGTGCGACCGGTGAGCGAGGCCACCGCCCCGCGGAGGGTCTGCGAGACGACGATGTCGCGGGCCCGGACGTCCCCGGCGAGCGCCCCGAGCCACGCCCGCAGCCTGGTGAAGGCCTCGGGGGGAAGGCGGCCGTCATCGTCCAGGGGTGTCTCGGGGACGGTGAAGATCGGGGCGGTCGGCAGGCCCTGCTCGCGCAGCATCGAGGCGAGGTGGGGTCGGATCTCGTCCACCGCCTCGGGCGCCACACGGTCGAGGACGATGGCGACGGCGGTCCCGCGGTCGGCGGCGGTGCGCAGCAGGTCCCACGGCACGGCGTCGGCGTACCGGGCGGCCGTCGTGACGAACAGCCACAGGTCGGCGGCGGACAGCAGCTGGGTGGCGAGCTCGCGGTTCGCCGAGACGACGGAGTCGATGTCGGGGGCGTCGAGCAGGGCCAGCCCGGCGGGGAGGGTTGACGAGGCCGCCAGCCGTACCGTGCCCGGCTGGTCGCCCCCGGTGTCGACGCCGGTCACCCGGGCCAGGCCGGGGAGGATGCGGTCGCCCTCGAACCACGCGGCGTCGTCGGGGTGGTGGACGAGCACCGGGGAGGTCGTCGTCGGCCGCAGCACGCCCGCCCGGCTGACCTGCTCCCCGACGACCGAGTTGACCAGGGTGGACTTGCCGGCCCCGGTCGAGCCGCCGACGACGGCGAGCAGCGGCGCGTCGAGGGACCGCAGCCGGGGCAGGACGTAGTCGTCGAGCTGGGCGAGCAGCTGGCGCCGAGCGGTCTCGGCGCAGGGGCGTCCGGGGACGTCGAGGGGCAGCGCCGTTCGCACGACCTCCTCCCGCAGAACCTCGACGGCGGAGACCACGGCCTCCACGTCACGGTCCGCACCCACGGGCAAAGCGTAACGACCACACCGTGTCCCGCCTGACATTCCGCGTGGTCAGGGCACATGATGTCGCGATGAGGGTCTTCGTCGCGGTCGTCCCGCCACCCGAGGTGGCCCTCCACCTCGAGGACTTCCTCGAGCCCCGCCGTGACGTCGAGGGCCCCCGCTGGTCCTCCCCCGAGCAGTGGCACCTCACCCTGGCGTTCATGGGCGCCGCCCCCGAGCGGTGCCTGGAGCCCCTCGTCGATGCCGTCGCGGAGGCGGTGCGGGGACGGCCGGTGCTCCCCCTCGCGGTCACCGGCGGCGGCTGCTTCCCCGACGTCACCCGGGCTCGCGTGCTGTGGGCCGGGGTCGAGGGTGGCGCGGCCCTCGCACCCCTGGCGGCCGCCGTCCGCACGGCCTCCGGCCTCGTCGGCGCAGCCCCCGAGGGCGGCGACTTCGTCCCGCACGTCACCCTCGGCCGCTTTCCCCGTCCCGTGGACGCCACCCGCTGGCTGCGGGTCCTCGACACCTACCGGGGCCCCACGTGGACGGCGCGGGATGTCGTCGTGGTCCGGTCCCACCTGCCGCGCGAGCGGGGGCACCGGCCCCGCCACGAGGTGCTGGCCACCGCACCGCTCGGGCACGCCGGCCCCTCCTAGACTGTCCCCGGCGCCCGCACGGGCGCCCGGCCCCCGTAGCTCAGCGGATAGAGCAAGAGCCTTCTAATCTCGAGGTCGCAGGTTCGAGTCCTGCCGGGGGCGCCATCGCGCGACGACGGAGTCGTGCGCGAGGGAGCCCACGGCAGGGGCAACAGACGCTCGAACGGAGTGAGAGCGCCGACGGGGGCGCCATCGCGCGACGACGGAGTCGTGCGCGAGCGAGCGTGCGCACTGGAGCCCGGGCGGCCCCTTCCCCCGAGAACCCCTCGCTTCGCGGGGGAAGGCTTCTCGGGTGAGGCGCGGGTTCCTCGGGTGACCCGAGAAACCCGCCGGGAGCGGTCAGCGGCCGGCGAGCGTCCGGGTGCGCCGCAGCGCGAGCTCGGCCAGGGCCGCGGCGACGTCCGGCACGACCGAGTCGTCGAACGCGGCGCGCGGCGAGTGGTTGTCCTCCGCGAGCGTGTGGTCGGCGAACGCGCACGCCGAGATGTTGAGGTAGGCGCCCGGCACCTCCTCGAGGACGAAGGCCATGTCCTCGGAGCCCGCCTCGGGGTCGACCATGTCGGCCCAGCGGTCGCCTCCGAACAGGTCCACCACGGTGTCCCGCGCGAAGGCGAACTCGTCCGCGTCGTTGACGGTCACGGGGTACCCGTTGCGGATGGTGACCTCCGCGGTGAGGCCGTGCGCGGCGGCGACCCCCGTCGCGACCTGCGTGAGCACGTCGTGCGCCCGGGCCCGGTGCTCGGCGGAGAAGGTGCGCAGGGTCGCCTCGATGACCGCCTCGTCCGGGATGATGTTGTCCTTGGTCCCCGCGGCGATCCTGCCGACGGTGACGACCACCGGATCCCACACGCTGAACCGCCGGGTCACGGCGGTCTGGAAGGCCAGGACCACCTCGCAGGCGACGGGTACGGGGTCCAGCGCCCGCTCCGGAGCGGAGCCGTGCCCGCCGCGGCCCCGGACGACGACGTGCATCTCGTCGGCGGCCGCCATCAGCGGACCGGGGCGGCTGAACCAGGTGCCGAGGGGGTGGTCGGCCGAGTACACGTGGACCGCGTACGCCGCGTCCACCCGCGGCCCGGCCGCCTCGAGCAGCCCCTGCGCGATCATCGGCTCGGCGCCTCCGGGCCCCTCCTCACCGGGCTGGAACATCAGGACGACGTCTCCGACGAGCTCGTCGCGCAGGGCGTGCAGCACCCGGGCCGCGCCGACGAGCCCGGCGACGTGCAGGTCGTGACCGCACGCGTGCATCGCGCCGGTCCGCTCGGAGCGGTAGTCGACGTCGACCTCCTCGGTGACGGGCAGCGCGTCCATGTCCCCGCGCAGCAGGACCACCGGACGCGGGCCGTCGTGGGGTGCCCGCCCGCGCAGGACCGCGACGACCGAACCGAGACCCCGCCCGGTGGTGACCTCGAGGTCGAGCCCGGCGAGCGCGTCGAGCACGGCAGCCTGGGTGTCCGGCAGGTCCAGGCCGATCTCGGGAGCGCGGTGCAGCCGCCGGCGGAGGGCGACGAGCTCGGGCCCGATGCGGTGGGCGAGGTCGAGGGCGGCGGTCACGGTCGGCCTCCCGGCATCCCGACGAACTCGCCGCGCCGCGCCGTGAGGGCACCGAGCAGCTCGCGCTCCTGGGCCAGCGCGTGGGTGTCCGCGGCGTCGTGGTGCATCCGGCGGCGCAGCAGGGCGAGCTCGCTCGCGGTGTCCTGGAAGGCCCGCATCGCCGACAGCCCCACGCTGCCCCCGTTCGCCCGGGCCCAGAGGCGCGCCTCGCGGCGGCGGCCCATCGAGGAGAGCATCGAGACCTCCCCGCGGGTCAGCCATCCGGCATCGGCGTAGGGGCGCAGGAACTGGCCGATGAGCCGCCCCTCCCGCTGCCGGGCCCACACGACGAACACGACGTACGCGAGGAAGACCGGCACCTCGACGAGGACGTACACGGTGAGCAGGCCGCTGCCGCCGGACACCGCCGCGAGGTTCCAGAGGGCGTGCGCCAGGACGGCGATCGTGTAGCCGACGACCGGCGCGAGGAGGCGCGGCAGCCACGTGCGGCTGGTCGCCGCGACCCCCACCCCGATCCCCGTGAGGATCGTGAACATGGGGTGGGCGAACGGCGAGAGCAGGCACCGGGCGACGAAGGTCGCGGTGAGGGCCTCTCCCCCACCCTCGGTGTACGCCTGGGCGAGGTACTGGATGTTCTCCGTGAACGCGAACCCGGCCGCGCAGACGCCGGCGTAGACCATCCCGTCGGTGACGCCGTCGAACTCGCGGCGCAGGAACCACCAGACGAAGAGGACGAGGACCCCCTTGAGCGCCTCCTCGACGACGGGCGCCACGAGCACGGCCGTGGTCGCGAGCGCGGCGTCGGGGTCGGAGGCGGTCTCGAGGACGGCGATCGCCCCGGTGTTGAACACGGCGGCGAGCATGGTCGCCACGAGGGCACCCCAGAGGAAGGCTGCGACGAGGTACCGGGTGGGCTCGGACTCGAACCGGTCGAGCCACAGGAAGGTCGGGATGACGATGGCGAGCGGGATGACCGCGACCGCCAGCGCGAGCAGGGCGGTCTGCACCCCGAAGGTGGCGCCGAGGTAGGCCGACACGACGAGCGCGGCCACGAGGAACCCCACGACGGCCACGCCACCGACGACCCACGACCGGATCGCCGACCGCGTCGTCGGGTCGCTCCGCACCGTCCCGACCGCCGGCGTCCGGAGGTCCCCGCTCATGGGTCGAACCCTAGCGGGACCTCGACGGTCGCTGCCCGCCCCACTGCCGGGCGCCCTAGCATGGCCCGCATGTCCACGCCCAACGACCGCGCGCACACCGACCGCATCGTCTGGATCGACTGCGAGATGACAGGCCTCTCGATCGAGTCCGACGCCCTCGTCGAGGTGGCGGCCCTCGTCACGGACTTCGAGCTCACCGTCCTCGGTGAGGGGGTCGACGTCGTCATCCGCCCGCCGGACGCCGCGCTCGAGCAGATGAACGACTTCGTCCGCGACATGCACACGACGTCCGGGCTGCTCGAGGAGCTCGCCGCGGGGACGACGCTCGAGGAGGCCCAGGCCCGGGTGCTGCAGTACGTCCGGGAGTGGGTGCCCGAGCCCGGCAGGGCGCCGCTGGGGGGCAACACGGTGGCCACCGACCGGGCGTTCCTGGCCCGGGACATGCCCGCGCTCGAGTCGCACCTCCACTACCGGATCATCGACGTCTCCTCGGTCAAGGAGCTGTCGCGGCGCTGGTACCCGCGCGCCTACTTCAGCGCTCCCACCAAGAGCGGTGGCCACCGGGCCCTCGCCGACATCCGCGAGTCCATCGCGGAGCTGAGGTACTACCGGGAGGCGGTGTTCGTGGCGCCCCCCGGACGCCCGAGCGAGGACCTCAAGCAGCTGGCCGCGCGGCACGTCGTCGACCACGACACCCCCGAGAACGGCTCCGGGTCCACCGGGACCGGGGCGGTCGAGAGCACCTCGTCGTAGCAGGTAGGATGGTCCGCGCTGCGGGCGCACGACATCCGTTCGAGGATGACCTGCGCCCGCCGTGGTGGGTGTAGCTCAGCTGGTAGAGCATCGCGTTGTGGTCGCGAGGGCCGCGGGTTCAAGTCCCGTCACTCACCCCAGGGACGGAGCCCCGGTCCGGTCGGACCGGGGCTCCGTCGCATCCGGTCTCTGAGAGCATGGACGTCATGTTCCCGCGCAAGCTCGCCGCCGCCGTCACGATCCTCCTCGTCGCCCTCGTGACCATCGCCCTCGTCGCCTCGGCCCTGCCGGTGTTCGCGAGCAGCGCCGCCGCGCTCCCCGCGCACGCCCAGCTGGTGCGGACCGCGCCCGAGGACGGCGCGAGCGTCCCGACGGCCGAGAAGGTGACGCTGACCTTCAGCGAGGACATCAACGCGCAGTTCCTCCAGGTGCGCGTCGAGGGCCCGGGCGGCGACGAGACCGACGGCGACCCCACCGTCGACGGCGGGGTCGTCACCCAGCCCCTCACGGCGGCCCTGGCCGCGGGCGAGCACCGGGTGACGTTCCGCGTGGTCAGCGTCGACGGGCACCCCGTCTCCGGCACCACGACGTTCACGACGACGCAGGCCCCGGCCAGCGCCTCGCCCAGCCCGACCGACTCCCCGACGGCCGGCGCCACGGCCGCACCGACCGCCACGCCGACCGCCACCCCGACCGTGACGCCGAGCGCCACGGCGAGCGACCTCCCGGGCGAGCCGACGTCGTCGGGGACCCCGGGCTGGGTGGTGCCCGCCGCCATCGGGGCCCTCCTGGCACTGCTCGCCGGGGGCGGCGTCCTCATCGCCCGCGGCGGCCGCGGCACCGACGACGAGCACCCCACCGACGAGGCCTGACGTCGATTTCACGAGCGGGCCGACCGGCTGATAATGTCTCCGCTCGCGCGCCATTAGCTCAATTGGCAGAGCAGCTGACTCTTAATCAGCGGGTTCGGGGTTCGAGTCCCTGATGGCGCACCACCGCTCACCGAGCAGAGGCTCCCCGGACACGGGGAGCCTCACCCGTATCCGGACCCTCCCGGAGGTCGCATGGAGCAGCGCACGGCAGACCCGGCGGCCTCGGTCGTCGTCCCGACGCACCGCGGCGCGCACCGGCTCCCACTGCTCCTCGACGCCCTCGGCGCGCAGCGGGTGGACGAGCCGTGGGAGGTCGTCGTCGTCGTCGACGGCCCGGACACCGCGACCGACGCCGTGCTGGCCGTCGCCCCCCGCCACCTCCCCCTCGTCGTCGTGCACCGCCCCGCCTCGACCGGCGTCGCCGCCGCCCTCAACGCCGGCATCCGCGCGGCCCGGGGGCGCATCGTCATCCGGTGCGACGACGACCTGACCCCGGCACCGGACATGGTGCGGCGCCACCTGGAGCACCACGTGGGCGAGGGTCTCGTCGGCGTCATCGGGCCGACCCGCGACGTCCTCCCCGACAGCCGGTACGCCCGGGCCTACGGCCGCGCGGCGTCCGAGCGCTCCGTCGCCGCGGTGCTCGCGGCGCCGGAACCGGAGCGCTGGCGGCACTGGGCGGCGCACGCGTCCGTCCGGCGCGAGGTGCTCGACGCCGTCGGGGGCTACGACGAGACGTTCTCCTACCGGGAGGACTCCGAGCTCGGCCTGCGCCTCGCCCGACACGGTGTGCGGATGGTCGTCGACCCCGGGCTCGTCCTGCCCCACCGCGGGGCCCCCGTCGACGCCCGGACCCGGGTGGCCCGCGCCTGGGTCAGCGGGGCCTCGGAGGTGCTGTTCGCGGCGCGGCACCCGGACGCCCCGCGTCTCCCCGGCTCCGCGACGGGCGCTCCCGGCCCGTGGTCGGTGGCGACCGCCGTGGCCTCCCGGGCCCTGCCGACGCACGCCGCCGCCCGGCGCGCCGGGGCCACGGTCGACGGGCTCCTGCGGGTGCTCCCCACCGGGGCGGGCGGCCGCGTCGTGGCGCTCGCCGTCGAGGCCGCGGCCCGGGCCGGGCGCCGGCACGGCGTGCCCGACCAGCGCCGGTACCGCGTGCAGAAGGACGCCGAGCTCGCGGCCGAGCGGCGCGGACGCGTCCGGCGGTAGGGCGCTCGGTCAGCGGCGGCGGACCGCCCGGTACGCGACGAACCCGCCGACGACCGCCACGACCGCGACGACGGCCGCGATCCGTTCGACGCGCAGCTCGCCCTCGGGGGTCTGCGCCACGTCGGCGAAGCGCGCCCTCGCGGCGTCGGCCTGGCGCTGGAGGATCGCCTTCGGGGTGGCCTTGGTGACGAGCTCGTCGACGGTGGCGGCGAGCCGCTCGCGGCGCGCGACGACCTCCGCCTCGAGGTCGGCGACCGACGGGGTGCCGCTCATCGGGACTCCTCCCCGCCGAGCCCGAGGTCGCGCCGCAGCTTCGCGACGTGACCGGTGGCCTTGACGTTGTACCAGGCGTGGCTCACGGTGCCCTCCTCGTCGACGACGACGGTGCTGCGGATGACGCCCTCGACGGTCTTGCCGTAGAGCTTCTTCTCCCCGAAGGCGCCCCAGGACTTCATCACCGCCCGGTCGGCGTCCGAGAGGAGGGTGATCGTCAGGCCCTCCTTCTCGCGGAAGCGCGCCAGCTTCGCCGGGGCGTCCGGTGAGATGCCCAGCACCGTGTAGCCGTCGGCGGTCAGCGAGTCGAGGGACTCGCTGAAGTCGCAGGCCTGCTTCGTGCACCCCGGCGTCATCGCCGCGGGGTAGAAGTACACGATGACCTTGCGGCCGCGCAGGTCGCTGAGTGTCACGTCCGTCCCCGTGTCGTCGGGGAGGGTGAAGTCGGGGGCGGCGTCGCCGGCCTCGAGCCTCGCGCTCATCTGCTGGTCTCCTGACGTCGGGGGTGCTTCGCCCCGCCAACCTACCGCGACCCGTGTCCCGACCCGCCGCTGCACGCGGCTCGGAGGCCTCAGCGGTCAGGACACGCGAGGACCGCTGCCCGGAGGAGGTCCAGCTCGCCGTCCAGCGCGGGGGCCTCGAGGTGGAGCATCTCGACCAGCTCCGCGAATCGCCACCTCCAGTCCACCCGCTCCAGCGCCATCCGGTGGTTCCGGCGGGCCTGCGCGGGCGTCCACGAGCCAACCCCCTCCGCCAACGCACGAACCCCGTCGGCCAGGTCCGTCCCTCCGAGGTCCAGGGTCGCCCCGTCCCAGAGGAGGCGCTCCGTGGCCGCGCACCGGGGAGCCACTCCGGCCACGGTCGCGCCGGACGCGACGGCATCCACCCACCGCCCGGTGAGGTACTCCCGCGTCGGGTGGGTGTAGGCGGCCGGGCTCACCCGGTTGGTGAAGGAGAGGGTCAGCTTCGCCGCAGCCATGGCTGCCATGACCGCCGACTGGTTGCCGTCGACGTCGGCCACGAACGGTGGCCGTGGTCCGTACGAGAGGCCGGTGCGGCCGAGGCGCTCGGCCACGTCCGCGTCGTCGTCCCAGCCCGGGGGCTGACGCCCGATGCGTTGGACGTCGACGGGGCGGGCGGACGCCCCACTCCCCCGCCCCAGCACGTCCGAGCCCCACGGCAGCCAGGACGTCGGCACCCCGGTCGCCCCGGCCCACTCCTGGACGACCTCGCCGTCCGCGACGAACAGGTGGTCGAGGTGGCCCCCGCGCCGGGCCACGGCCGGGATCCGTTCGGTCAGGAACGAGTCGATGACCCATCCCGCGGTGCGGCCGTCCCCGGGCGACCAGTGGGCGCCGTCGAGCAACGCGTAGAGGTGGACCGGCTGCGGTGCGACCACGATGGTCGTCAACGGGCCCCGCCTGCGCGGGACACGGGACGCCACCGGATAGGCCCTCGACGAGAGGCGGCCGCTCGGGACCGACTCGAGACTCGCGCCCAGGCATCGGGCGAGGAGCCTGGCCATGACGGTCACCGGGTCCCACCCCGTCCCGGGATCGAACTCCGCGACGAGGACACGCACACGACCCACGGGCCCACCTCTCGTCCTCGGGGATCCGCCCACCCTAGTGACGCGCGCGACTGCTCCGAAGCGGGGTGCCACTCCACAGCCGAACGACTACCGTGGGACGGAGCGCGCGCCACGGAGTCGACTGGAGGGTCATGGGTCTCGTCAGTCTCGTCTCGCGTGCCGTGCGCCGGTACCTCCCGCCGGGTGCGGGGGTCCTCTTCACCCCGGCCGTGCGACGTCGGTTCGTCCTCGTCCTGCTCGGCTCGCTCGTCCTCGCCGCCCTCGAGCTCGCCGGGCTGGGCGCCCTGCTGGTGCTGATGCAGCAGTTCACCGGCGCCCCGGCGCCTCGTCTCCTCGAGCAGTGGGCGGCGGCGCTGCCGGTCCGTCAGGGGCCGCGCACCGTGCTCGTCCTCGTGGCCGCGCTCGTCGTCGTCATCTACGCCACGAAGGCGGCGGTGGGCCTCGCGTTCCGCCGGTGGGTGATCGCCCTCATGCAGGAGCAACAGGCCGCGACGTCCGTGAGGCTGCTCGTCGGATATCTGCACGGCCCGTACTGGAAGGTGCTGGGTCGCAACTCGGCCGACCTCGTCCGGACGATGTACGACGGCACGGCGAGCGTCTACGGCCGGGTCGTCGGATCCATCATCCAGATGGTCGTCGAGGCGGCGACGATGGTGGCCGTCCTCGCCTTCCTCCTCGTCGCCATGCCGGTGCCGACGGTCGCCGCGTTCGTGTTCTTCGCCGTCTCCGCCTTCGTCGTGAACCGCGCGACGCGAGCTCGCGTCGTGCGGGCCGGGGAGATCATGCTCCGGTCGGGGACCGACGCCTACCGCGCCATGCTCGAGGCCCTCGCAGGCGTCAAGGAGATCAAGGTCCGGCGGACCCAGGCCCACTTCGTCCGGGAGTTCGAGGCTGCTCGCTTCGCGTCGGCGCGGGCCGGCGCCTCCGTCGACTTCCTCGGCGAGGCACCGAAGTACGTCTTCGAGGTGCTCTTCGTCGTCGCGGTCGTGCTCGTGTCCGGACTGGTCAGCCTGACGTCGGAGCCCGGGCAGACGCTGCCCCTGATCGCCATCTTCGCGGCCGCGGGGATCCGGTTGCTCCCGTCCGTCGTGCGGATGATCGCGCTGGTCAACGCCGTCCGCTCCGGTCTCCCCCAGATGGAGTCGGTCGTCAACGACCTGCTCGACGACCTGCGCGGCGCGCAGGACGCCGAGTCCGCAGCGGCCCAGGGCGATGTCTCGCGTCTGCCCCTCGAGCGCGTGCTGTCCATCGACGACCTGCACTACCGCTACCCGGGGACGGAGACCGACGTCCTGCGCGGCATCTCGCTCGAGGTGCCGGCCGGGAGGTCGCTCGCACTGGTGGGCTCCAGCGGCGCCGGCAAGAGCACGCTCGTCGACGTCATCCTCGGCCTGCACGAGCCGACCCGCGGGTCCGTGACCGTGGACGGTCGGCCGATCACCGACCAGCTGGCCGGGTGGCAGCGCGCGATCGGTCTGGTGCCACAGGACGTCTTCCTGCTCGATGACACGCTGCGCCTCAACGTCACCCTCGGGAGCGGCCCGCAGGATGACGACCGGGTCCGGCGCGTCCTGGGCATGGCCCACCTCGACGAGTTCCTCACCTCCCTCCCCCAGGGTCTCGAGACTCGCCTCGGTGAGCGTGGGAGCCGGGTGTCCGGCGGGCAGCGCCAGCGGATCGGCATCGCCCGGGCGCTCTTCGTCGACCCGTCGCTGCTCGTCCTCGACGAGGCGACGTCCTCACTCGACAACGACTCGGAGAGCCGGATCACCGAGACCATCGACGGGCTGCGGGGCCTCGTGACCACCGTCGTCGTGGCACACCGGCTCTCGACCATCCGGCACTGCGAGCAGGTCGTGTTCCTCGAGGAGGGTCGGGTCACCGCCCGCGGGACCTTCGACGAGGTCGTCCGACAGAACCCCGCCTTCGCCCACCTCGTCGAGCTGGGGCGGATCTCGTGACGCCCCGTGCCCCCGTCCGCGACGCGCGAAGCGCCTCCTCTCCGTGATCATCAACGTCGTCCACGCGATGCCCCAGAGCTCCTCCTCGTACGGGATCGACCACGACGGCTTCAGCGCGGCGATGGAGGACGTGGCGACCCGCCACGACGTCCGGTGGCTGAACGTGCACCCGTACAACCCCGGTCACGAGGACCGGCGGGCGCAGATCCCCGACGCCGACTTCGTCCTCGTGCGCAGCGACTGGGGGTGGCTGCCCTGTGCCGCCGCGGACCGCGCACTCTTCGGTCGCCCCGAGGTCCCCGTCGGGCTGCTCGTCGCCGGGTCCTCACCATCCCCGCCCCCGCCCCAGCAACTCCGCTTCGACGTCGTCTTCCACGAGACCCCGTGGTACGCACCCTTCGTCGCCGAGCACCCCTTCGCGGTCGAGGCCTTCGGGGTCGACACGCGGGTGATGCGGGACCAGCGCCGTCCGGACCGGACCTGGGACTGGGTCATGGTGGGACGCCTCGCGAGCTTCAAGCGGCCAGAGCGGCTCCTGCTCAAGGACGGTCGACGCCTCGCGCTCGGCGACCTCTCGTCCGCCGACCCTGCCGTCGTGGCGACGCTGCGGGCCGGTGGCATCGAGGTGCGGGACTTCGTGACCTACGCCGAGCTCGCGGACGTGTACAACGACGCCCGGTCCGTCCTGGTGCCGTGCCGACTGCAGGGGGGCGGCGAACGTGCCGTCCAGGAGGCCCGCGCCTGCGGCTGCGACGTCGAGATCGCGCCGGACAACCCCAAGCTCGCGTCGCTCCTCGCCGAACCGGTCACCGACCACCTCACGTACGCGCGGCGGCTCGAGGCAGCGATGGTCGAGGTGGTCGCGGGGCGCCGGGTCGACCCGGCGACGAAGCGGGAGGGCCAGCGGCTGGCGCGGTGGGACCTCTGGTCGGACAAGGTGCGCCGGGCGCCGGGCACCGTCCGGGTGCGGCTGCGGAACATCCCGGGTGCCCTGCGCCGGAGGGGACGCCGGTGACGCGCGACGTGCCGGCATCGCGGGTCGCGGTCGTCATCCCCGCGCTCAACGCCCGCGCCACGCTGCCGCGGCAGCTCGAGTGCCTCCTGGGCCAGGAGGACGCCCCGCCGTTCGAGGTGCTCGTCTGCGACAACGGCTCGACGGACGGGACCCGCGACCTGGTGGCGGAGTGGGGCGACCGGCTGGACATCCGGCTGGTCGACTGCAGCGAGCGACGGGGAGCCGGCTTCGCCCGCAACGCCGGGGTCCGGGCGACGACATCGGAGACGGTGCTCTTCTGCGACGCCGACGACCTCGTCGGGCCCACCTGGGTGCTCGCCATGTCGTCGGCCGTGCGACCCGGGAGCATCGTGGCGGGCCCGGTGATGCGCATCACCGACGAGACCCCGGCGTGGACACCACCGGACGGGTCCATCGCGCTCGCGAACTCCGACGTCGAGTACCGCTACATGAACTTCCTCCCCTGCGTCCTCGCCGGGAGCCTCGCGATGCAGCGGACCGACTTCCTCGCCGTCGGCGGGTTCGACAACAGCTACCGGCGCGGCTGTGAGGACGTCGACTTCTCGTGGCGCGCGCAGCTGGCGGGCATGACCCTCCGCGTGGCGGACGGCTGCGTCATCTACTACTCCCCGCGCGACGGGGCGCGTGCGACCTTCGCCGCGGAACGTGGGTACACCCGGACGTCCGTGCTGCTGTGGCTCCGCTACCGGGACCAGCCGGGCATCACCGGGATGAGCCTCTCGTGGAGCGCCGGGGCGTTGGCGAGAGCCGTCGCGTCGGCCCGCCCGGCCACGGTGCGCAGCCCGGTCGCCCGTCGCGCGTGGGCGGCCCGGGTGGGCGCCAACCTCGGGTCGGTGGAGGGCCATCTCTCGTACCGCCTCCGTCGCGGACTTCCGCCGCGGGAGACCTTGCGCACCGAGCACCCGTCGGGCTGAGCCGGCTCCCTGCCCCGACCGCGCCGCGGGTCGGACCGGCCCTCGTGCGCGAGGCGGGACTCGAACCCGCACACCCGAAGGCACCAGGACCTAAACCTGGCGCGTCTGCCAGTTCCGCCACTCGCGCGCGGGGTTCAGCGTAGCTGCGCCGCGAGGAGCCGGTGCAGGAGCGGCTCCAGCGCCCGGAAGGCGTTGCCACGGTGGGAGATGGCGTTCTTCTCGACGTCCGTGTACTCGGCGAGGGTGCGCGAGTCGACCGGCAGGCAGGAACACCGGGTCGTAGCCGAAACCGTTGCTGCCGCGAGGCGCGCGGGCCAGGGCCCCCTCGACCCGCCCCTCGACGCCCTCCACCCGCCCGTCCGGCATCGCCACCACGGCCGCACACACGAAGGCGGCGGCCCGGTGCGCGTCGGGGACGTCCCCGAGCTGCTCGAGGAGGAGGGAGAGGTTCGCACGGTCGACCTCGGCCCGCGGCGCCCCGGCACCGGCGGACGAGCCGGACCACCGCGCCGAGAACACGCCCGGCGAACCGCCGAGCACCTCGACCGCGAGGCCCGAGTCGTCGGCCACGGCGGGGAGCCCGGTGGCCTCGGCGAGCGCGACGGCCTTGAGCCGGGCGTTGCCGAGGAAGGTCACCTCGGTCTCGGCGACCTCGGGGGCGCCGTCGACGTCGGCGGCCCCGACGATGTCGAGGCCGAGCTCGTCGACGAGGCCCGCGAGGATCTGGCGGAGCTCGTGGACCTTGTGCTCGTTGCGGGTCGCGAGGACGAGGCGGCCGCTCATCCCATCCGCTCCCGGGCGGGGGCGTCGAGCGCCGCCTGCTGCCGCACGGTGAGCTCCGCGCAGCCGGTGGTGGCGAGGTCGAGGAGGCGGCCGAGCAGCTCGCGGTCGAACGGAACGCCCTCGGCGGTCCCCTGCACCTCGACGAACCGGCCGTCGCCGGTCATCACGACGTTCATGTCGGTCTCGGCGGTCGAGTCCTCGGGGTAGTCGAGGTCGAGGACGGGGTCACCGGCGACGACGCCGACGCTCACCGCCGCGATCGACCCGGTGAGCGGCTCTGCACCGGCGGCGAGGAGCCCTCGCGCCCTGGCGTCGGCGACGGCGTCGGCGAGGGCCACGTAGGCACCGGTGATCGCCGCGGTGCGCGTGCCCCCGTCGGCCTGGAGCACGTCGCAGTCCAGCACGATGGTGTTCTCGCCGAGGGCCGAGGTGTCGATGACGGCCCGCAGGCTGCGACCCACGAGGCGGCTGATCTCGTGGGTGCGGCCCCCGACCTTCCCGCGCCGGGACTCCCGGTCGCTGCGGGTGTTGGTCGAGCGGGGGAGCATCTCGTACTCGGCGGTGACCCACCCGGTGCCGCGACCCTTGAGCCAGCGGGGCACCCCCTCGGTGAAGGAGGCGGCGCAGAGCACCCGGGTGCGCCCGAACTCGACGAGCACGCTCCCCTCGGCGTGGTCGAGCCAGTTGCGGGTCATCTGCACGGTCCGGAGCTGGTCGGCGGATCGGCCGTCGTGTCGCGTCATGCGACCGAGGCTATCTGCGTCGCGTCGGGCGTCCGGGCGCGGACCCCACGCACGGAGGAGGAACGTCGCTCAGGCGTCCGCGTGCTCCGGTGGCCAGACGACCCGGAACCGCTCGAAGCAGACCTCGAGGTCGTCGGAGAAGTCGATGCCGATGCGCTCGCACGAGCGCCGCCAGTAGGCGCGGTGGTTGCGCAGCCAGGACTCCAGCGTTCGCTCGTACTCGCCCTCGTCCCACGCGAAGCGCTCGTCGACGCTCGAGACGGGGCCCACCCGCAGCTCGGTCGTGCGCAGGACCACCCGAGGGGCACCCGAGCCGTCGCACACGACCCAGTGGTCACCGACCCGCGGGAGCGCCTCGCCCTCGGCGACGTACTCGGCGACGAGCCCGGCCGTGGCGCGCTTGGTGCCCGAGAGCACGAACGCGATGAGCTCGTCGGCGAGACCCGGCGAGTCGCCGAACCACTCGACGACGGGCTCCGAGAGCACGGGCAGGGACGGTGCGGCGCCCACGTAGTCGGCCCACATCCGCGCCGCGGCGGCCCGGTCGAGCGGGTCGACGGGGGCGTCGTCACCGACCTCGAACCGGTCACCGGCGGCGGCCACCTCGACCGTGCCCGGCCACACCGCGGCCGCCTGGGCGCGGCACACCTCGCGGTCGTTCCACGCCGGGACGTGGGTGAGCACCAGCCGTCGCACCCCGCCGGCGCGCCCGGCAGCGGTCGCGGCCCGCGACCCCGAGAGGTGGATGTCGCGGGGCTCGTCCCGCCCGTCGACGAAGGCCGAGTCGAGCAGGGCCAGGTCGGCACCGGCGAGCAGCGGGTCGAGGTTCGGGCAGTCGTCGGTGTCACCGGTGAACGCGAGGACGACCCCGTCGGCCTCCACCCGGTAGCCGTAGGCCTCGACCGGGTGGTTCACCGCGTACGGCACGACCCGGAACGGCCCGAGGGTGAACGCCTCGGCGTCGGCGACCGTCGAGAAGGCGAACTCGCTCTCCATCCCGCCCGGCTCGAGGCCGTGGTACATCAGGGCGAGCCGCTCCGCGGTGGGAGCCGGCCCGTGGACCGGGAGCCGCTGCGGCAGCGGCCCGTCGGGTCGGTAGCGCCGGAGGACGTACAGCCCGAGGAGGTCCGCGCAGTGGTCCGGGTGGAGGTGGCTCAGCACGACCGCGTCGAGGTGGGCCGGGTCGACGTGGCGCTGGAGGGCCCCGAGCGCACCGCTGCCGAGGTCGAGCAGGATCCGCCAGGTGCGGCCCTCGTGCTCGGCCTCGACGAGGTAGCAGGACGCGGGCGACTCCGGCCCGGGGAAGGAGCCGGAGCACCCGATGACGGTGAGCCTCATGCGATCCCCGCCCGCACCACGGTCGGCGGCGAGGTGAAGACCGGCCCGACCGACGACCCGACGCCGAGGAAGCGGACGGCGAGCCGCCGGAACTCCTCCGGGTCGCCGGTGGTCGTGAACCCGTGGTCCGGCGGGGGCAGGTCGTCGGGCCTCAGCAGGTCGGCGTCGGCGAGCACCCGGTAGACGTCCTTGGCCGTCTCCTCCGCCGACGACACGAGCGTGACGTCATCGCCCATGACGTAGGAGATGACGCCCGTGAGCAGCGGGTAGTGCGTGCACCCGAGGACCACGGTGTCGACCCCGCGCTCGCGCAGCGGGTCGAGGTAGTCGTGCGCGACGCCCACGAGTTCGGCACCTCCGGTGACCCCCGCCTCGACGAACTCGACGAAGCGCGGGCACGGCGTGGACGTGACGTCGAGGTGCGGCGCCGCGGCGAAGGCGTCGAGGTAGGCGCCGGACTGGTGCGTGCCCCGGGTGCTGATGACCCCGACCCGGCCGGAGCGGGTGGCGGCGGCCGCACGGCGGACCGCGGGCCGGATCACCTCGACGACCGGTACGTCGTAGCGCTCGCGGGCGTCGTGGAGCACGGCGGCGCTCGCGGTGTTGCACGCGATGACGAGCACCTTGACCCCGTGGTCGACGAGCCGGTCGAGGCACTGGAGCGCGAACTCGCGGGTCTCGGCGATGGGGCGCGGCCCGTACGGGGCCCGGAGCGTGTCGCCGAAGTATGCGACGGACTCGTGGGGCAGCTGGTCGAGGATCGCGCGCATGACGGTCAGGCCGCCGTACCCGGAGTCGAACACCCCGATCGGTGAGTCGGTCACCCGGCCAGCGTAGGCGC